>NZ_JAFCTP010000002.1:0-925967 GCF_049896085.1 Brevundimonas sp. TWP1-3
CCGCCGACCCGTCGCAGGCTTATGGGGTTAGGCGATAAGACCGCCACCGCTCGACGCCCCGAGCTTGCAGGCCAACCAGCCGCGCGGAGCGTCATACCCTTCGTCGAAACGGTACTTACAAATTCACACTCCGGGCGAAGGCCCGGCGCTCCGCCCAGCCCTCCAACACCTTCGCAGCGCAAGCGCGAAGACGAAGCCGTTTTCCGCCTCGCGCGACACTGCGTCATCTTGTCAAACCCGACCTCGCGCCCCAACTGCAAAGCCTAGCCAAAATCACACCTTCGCTCGCCACAGGAGCCCTGATGCCGCATGCCGACAGCCTGATCCTCACCCTGGTCGGGGGCTTCGTCCTCGCCTTCGTGTTCGGCATGCTGGCGCATCGGCTGAAACTGTCGCCCCTGGTCGGCTATCTGGTCGCCGGGGTCATCGTCGGCCCCTATACGGGCGGCTTCGTCGCCGACACCGAACTGGCGCCGCAGTTGGCCGAGATCGGCGTCATCCTGCTGATGTTCGGCGTCGGCCTGCACTTCTCGCCCAAGGACCTGATGCAGGTCCGCAAGGTCGCCATTCCCGGCGCCCTGGTCCAGATCAGCGTCGCCACCGTGCTGGGCTGGGGTCTGGGCCGGTTCGTCCTGGGCCAGGGCGACGTCGAGGCCCTGCTGATGGGCTTTGCGCTGTCCGTCGCCTCCACCGTGGTCCTGCTGCGGGCGCTGGAGGAGCGCAAACAGGTCAAGGGCGAGATCGGCCGCATCGCCGTCGGCTGGCTGATCGTCGAGGATCTGGTCATTGTCATCGCCCTGGTCATGCTGCCGATGTTGGTCATCCCCGCCGGAACCCAGACCGATCTGGGCGGCCTCGGCCTGAACGTCGGCTGGACCCTGCTGAAGGTCATCCTGTTCGTCGTCGGCATGCTGGTCGTCGGCGGCAAAGTCATTCCCTGGCTCTTGATCCGCATCGCCCACACCAAGTCGCGCGAGCTCTTCACCCTGGGCGTTCTGGCCATCGCCCTGGGCATCGCCTGGCTGGCCTATTTCCTGTTCCACTCGTTCGCCCTGGGTGCCTTCCTGGCCGGTCTGGTCATGAACGCCTCGCCCCTGGGTCACAATGCGGCCGAGCGGTCCCTGCCGCTGCGCGACGCCTTCGCCGTCCTGTTCTTCGTCTCCGTCGGCATGCTGTTCGATCCGATGATCGTGGTGCGCCAGCCCTGGGCGGTCCTGGGCGTGCTGGGCATCATCATCATCGGCAAGTCGGTCGCGGCCCTGGTCATCACCAAGACCTTCAAGCTGGACCGCCCGACCGGCTTCACCGTCGCGGCCTCGCTGGCCCAGATCGGCGAGTTCTCCTTCATACTGGCCGCGCTGGGCGTGTCCCTGGGCGCCATGAGCCGCGAGACCCACGACCTGATCCTGGCCGCCGCCCTGCTGTCGATCTCTCTGAATCCGTTCGTCTTCCTGTTCACCGACCGGATGGGCGGCAAGCCCAAGCCGCCCCCGCCCGGCGCGATCCGCCCCGCCGCCGCGGACGGCCCCATAACGGATGCGGTCGCCACGACCTGAACCCCTTTTCGCACCGCGCGCCGCCCGCTATCGTCCGATCATGGACATGACCGCTGCAGACCAGGCCGTTCTTCACTATGGCGACGGCGAGTTCGCGGTGCTGAAGCCCGGCCGCTTCGTGCGCTGCGCCGTGACGGACAAGCCCATCCCGCTGGAAATCCTCCGCTACTGGAGCCCGACGCGACAACAGCCCTATTTCGGACCGGCCGAATTCATCGCGGCCCTGCAAGCCGCGACATGATCTCGTCGCGCCGCGCCCTGCTGATCGGCGCGGGCGCCAGCCTGATCGCCGCGCCGCTGGCGGCCCAAGATCGAAGCTCTCTTCCGCTGGCCTTGAACGGGGCCTGGCGTCAGGGCGGCTACGCCTTCGGTCGCACCACGCCGCGCGCCCTGATCTTCGTCGATGGCGAGGCCCTGACCACCGCCTCGGCCGCCGGCCTCTTCGTCATCGGCTTCGACCGCGACACCGCCGCCAGCGTTCAGATCGAGGCCCGCGCGGATGGCCGCTCGGCCCGACGCACCCTCGACATCGCCCCCTACGCCTTCCCCTCGGCCACCGTGAACGGTCTGCCGCCGTCGACCGTCGAGCCCAGCGACCCCGCCCTGCTGGCCCGCATCCAGCAGGAGATCGCCCTCAAGACCGAGGGCTTCGCAAGCCGCATCGACGCCGACGATTTCAAGAACGGCTTCATCTGGCCGCTGGAGACCTACCGCGTCTCCAGCGCCTGGGGCGCCCAGCGCATCCTGAACGGCACGCCGGCCCGGCCCCACTATGGCATCGATCTCGCCGCGCCACAGGGCAGCGTGATCCGCGCCCCCGCCGACGGCCGCATCGCCTTCGTGCGACCCGACATGCATTTCGAGGGTGGCCTGACCCTGATCGACCACGGCCAGGGCCTGATCACCTGCTATCTGCACCAGTCCCGCCTGGACGTGCAGCAGGGCCAGCGCGTGCGGCGCGGCGATCCGCTGGGCCGCGTCGGCATGACCGGAAGCGCCACCGGCTCGCACCTGTGCTGGCGCATGAAATGGCGCGACCGCAATCTGGATCCGTCGCTGATGGTCGGCGCCTTCGCGCCGCAGACGCTGGCCTGATCAATGGCTACGCTTGCGGGACTAGGTATACCCCCTTAGCGTCCGGTCGCCATTTGTCGGGGACCGATGTTTTCTCTCAGATCGTTGAACGTCCTGCTGGTGGACGATAATCAGAACATGCGCGCCATCGCCGCCGCCGTGCTGCACTCGGCCGATATCCGCAACGTCCATGAGGCGGCCGAGGGCGCGACCGCCTTCGACCTGCTGCGACGCCACCCCATCGACCTGGCGATCGTCGACTTCAACATGTTCCCGCTGGACGGGGTCGAGTTCACCCGCCTGGTCCGCACCAGCCCCGACAGCCCCAACACCTTCCTGCCGATCATCATGATGACCGGCCATTCCGAACGCACCCGCGTCTATGAGGCTCGCGACGCCGGGGTTACCGAGTTCATTGTCAAGCCCCTCACCGCCAAGGCCGTGCTGGACCGGATCAACGCCGTCATCATGCGGCCCCGCGCCTTCATCAAGACCGACGACTATGTGGGCCCCTGCCGCCGACGCCGCGAGACCTCGGACTACGCCGGGCCGTTCCGCCGCGCGTCCGACACCTCGCGCTCCAACGCCGCATAGACCTTGTCGGGCCAGCGCTTGTGGACCCAGAACCAGTCCACGGGACGCTCTCTGACCCGGTCCTCGACGAAACGGTTGGCTGCCTGGATTCCCGCCAGGGTATCGGCCGCCTTGTCCTCGCTCTGGCTGACCACGATCGGTTCATGCGCCGTCACCCGGAACCGCACGCCAGGCAGCCGCACCACCGACAGCGGCAGCATGACGGTGTCGAACTTCAACGCCAGCCGCGCCGCCCCCGGCGAGGCGTTGACCGGCTGGCCGAAGAACTCGACCTCCGGCCCTTGATTGTATTTCTGATCGACTAGCAGGGCGATGGAATCGCCGCGCTTCATCCCCGCCATCAGCTCGCGCGTTCCGTCGCCCTTGGGCGCGAACAGGCGGATGCCGTACCGTTCGCGGCTCTGGCGGATCAGCGCGTCCACATACGGATTGTTGGCGGCGCGATAGGTCACCTGGCACGGCACGCCCGACGCCATGATCACCGCCGCCATCACCTCGAAATTGGCCAGATGGCCCGAGATCAGCACCGCTGGCCGGCCGCTGTCGCGCAGGGCGTGCAGCCGCTCCATCCCGACCACCTCGACCCGGCCCCCCTCTGGCGTCAGCCGGTCCATGACCGCCAGTTCGGCGAAGGTCCGCCCCGTTTGATCCCACTGGGCCAGCGCCAGCGCCTGACGCTCGGCGGCGTCCATGTCGGGAAAGGCGATCCGCAGGTTCCGCATCACCGTCTTCTGCGTGCCGGTCAGCGGCCCCAGGGTGCGCAGCAGCCAGCCGCCCAGCCCCGACGCGCCCTCGACGCCCAGCAGGCGCAGGAAACCGAACAGCGCCTGAAAGCCCAAGGCCTCCAGACGCCAGATCAGATCCTGCTTTACACTCGCGGCGCGACCGCCCGTCGGGCTTGAGCGCGTTTCTTCACCAGGCAATCGTCAATCCACCGTCCACCACAAGGGTCTGCCCGGTCACATAGGCCGACGCGGGGCTGCACAGATAGACCGCCGTGCCCGCGATTTCATCGGGCTGGCCGATCCTTTTAAGCGGCGCGGGCTCGGTGACCGTCTTCAGCAGCTCCGGATTTTCCCACAAATATTTGGCGAAGTCGGTCTGCACCAGGCCCGGCGCAATGCAGTTGACCCGCACGTTCGACGGCCCCCATTCCACCGCCAGGTTCCGCACCAACTGCATGTCCGCCGCCTTGGAGATATTGTAGGCGCCGATCAGGGCGTTGCCGCGCAGGCCCCCGATGGACGAGATCACCAGGATGGCCCCGTCCTTGCGCTCCACCATCTGCGGCGCGACCATCTGGATCAGCCAGTGGTTCGAGATGACGTTATTCTGCAGGATCTTCTCGAACTGATCGTCGGCGATGCCCGCCATCGGCCCGGCATAAGGATTGGTCGCGGCGTTGCAGACCAGGATGTCGATCTGACCGAAGGCGGCGTTGGTTTCGTCCACCAGACGCTGCAGGTCTTCCTTCGACGCGATATTGGCCGGCACCGCGATGGCGCGCGGTTCATCGGATTTGACGCCGTACTTGCCGTTGATCTCGGCGGCGACCTCGTCGCAGGGCCCGGCCTTGCGTGACGAGATGACGACCTTGGCGCCGTGCTCGGCCAGCCGTTCGGCGATCGCCTTGCCGATTCCGCGCGACGATCCGGTGATGATTGCGACCTTGCCGGTCAGATCGAACAGTTCCATTGCGTTTCCCGTAGGTTTGGCGGGGATATTTGTTTTCCCGCTCTAGCCGAATGACATTGATAGCCTGATACTCGGGCGATTCCATCCGGGAGTGGCCGACCGCCAGCCGATGCGCAACGTAACAACGGGCTTTCTGTATTTCGCCTATCTGTTCCTCGGCATGACCGTGGGCGCCTTCCTGTGGCGCGCCGGCCTCGGGATCGGCGCAGGCGTGGCCGGAACGCTCGGCGCGCTGGGTCTGCTGGGCGCCTTCCACGGCATCGTCACCGGCATCGCCGAGCGTCGCGTCCTGAAAAAGGAAATCGGCCAGGTGCGCGAGGCTCACCGCCTGCTGGCCGATGCGATGGAGTCGACCCAAGGCGCCCTGACCGAACTGGCCCACGCCATCGAAAGCGGCGTCCTGTCCGACACCGACGCCCTGACCGGCGAGGTCCGCATGCTGGAATCCCTGGTCCAGCAGATGAGCGAGAGCATCGACGAGCGCCTGTCGGCCGCGCCCCACATCGGCGTCGAGACCTTCGAGGGCCGTCGCGTGGCCCAGTCCAACGTCCTGCTGCGCACCATCCACGAGGCGCTCAGCGAGGGCCGCGTCGACCTGTATCTCCAGCCGGTTGTCTCCCTGCCCCAGCGCCGGACCATCTTCTACGAAAGCTTCACCCGCCTGCGTGATTCGACCGATCGCGTCATGATGCCGGCCGAATATCTGTCCCTGGCCGAAGGCGAAGGCCTGGTGCCGGCCATCGACAATCTGCTGCTGTTCCGCTGCGCCCAGATCGTGCGCCGCCTGGCGCGCCAGGATCGCAAGGTCGGCGTCTTCTGCAACGTGGCCCTGACCTCTTTGGGCGACGAGACCTTCTTCCCGCAGTTCCTGGATTTCCTCAGCGAGAACCGTGACCTGAACCAGGCCCTGATCTTCGAACTGGGTCAGGCCACCTTCGACGCCCGCGGCGCCGTCGAGGCCCGCAACATGGCCAAGCTGGCCGACCTCGGCTTCCGCTTCTCGCTGGACAAGGTGCAGACGCTGGATCTCGATTTCGCCGACCTGCAGCGTTCGGACGTCAAGTTCATCAAGGTCTCGGCCGACCTGATGATCGAACAACTGCTTGACCTCGACGGCGGCGCGCCCCTGCGCTCCATGCCCGACATCCAGGCCGCCGACTTCGCCGCCCTGACCCGTCGCTACGGCGTCGAGGTGATCGCCGAAAAAGTCGAGAACGAACGCCAGGTCGTCGACATCCTGGAGCTCGATGTTGCGATGGGCCAGGGCCACCTGTTCGGCGAACCCCGCGCCATCAAGGACGAGGTCTTGGCCGAGACCGACCCCCCGGCCGAGTTCCTCCGCTCCACCCTGCGCAGCGCCGAACAGCGCCGGCGGTTCAGCTAGACCTTTCGGACCTCTCCTCGTCTTGCGGAAAGCCGCCGCCGTTGCTCGACGGCGGCTTCGATCAGTTTTCGCTTGACGTCGCTTCAGAGCCGCCACGCTTCTTTCGCCCCCACCGCCGCCGGGGGTCTTCACCGTTGGCCTTGGCGGTGATTTCCTTGAGCTTGCGGCCCTGCATCGCGGACAGAGCCTGACCCGGCGCGCCCTTTTCCGGGTCGGCGAAGGCGCGGCCGTGGGTCTTCACCCGCTCGCTGACCGAGTCGATGAACTCGCCCTCCCATTCGGACAGCGAAACGCCCGCCTTCTCTGCCGAGCGGCGGGCGCGTTTCAAAGCATTCAGCGCGGTGCGTTTAGCCGCCTCGCGCTGCATCTCGAAGGGGCTGGGCGCGGACTTTTTTGAAGCGTTACCGCCCTTCGGGCTGCTTGAGCGCAGCTTGGATGCGCCATCGCCCTTGATGCCGCCTGAGCGCGACAGCCCGCCTCCTGGCTTGAAGGGGGTGCGCTTCAAGCCGGATCAGCCTCAGATCTCGCCGAGGGCCGACAGGTAGAGGTCCAGGATGGCGTCCTCTTCCTGGCGCTTAGCCTTGTCCTGCTTTCTGATGCGGATGACCTTGCGCAGGATTTTGACGTCGTAGCCCTCGCCCTTGGCCTCGGCGAAGACCTCCTTCATGTCGGTCATGACGGCCTGCTTGTCCTCTTCGAGACGCTCAAGGCGTTCGATGATGGTGCGCAGGCGGCCTTGGGCCGTCGCGTTGAGAATGTCGGGACCACCGTCGAAGGACGCGTCGTCAGCCATGAGGGATACTCCAGAAATCAGGCGCGGACGCTAACCATGAGACTGGCGCGACTCAACCGCGAACACGAAAAAGGCCGCGGACAGAAATCCGCAGCCTGTGGATCATCGTCTCTCAAGCGCGCTATCGCCCTTCGGGCTGCTTGAGCGCGACCCAGCGTGCGCACGCCGCCGAGGCGGCGTGCAGCAAACGCTGCTTAGCCCTGCTTCGCCTTGAAGCGCGGGTCGGTCTTGTTGATGACGAAGACGACGCCCTTGCGACGCACGACCTTGCAGTCGCGGTGGCGGGTCTTGAGGGACTTGAGCGAGCTACGGACCTTCATCGTCGGACGTCCTGAGAGAAACCAATAAGAAAGCCGCTGACCCGGTCGGATCGCGGCGGAGGCGGTCGTATAGAGAGAGGGGTTCGGAAGGTCAACCCGCCAAAGGCCAAAACCGCATAGAACCCAGGCACAGCCTGCCTGGCGACGTATTTCCTCTCACGTGCTGAAGTAGCCCGAAGGGCGATAGCACGTTCAAAAACTATGGAGGCCTGACCTCCGAGTCGAACGGAGGGTTTACGGGGTTGCACGCCCGTCGCGTCGCCACTCCGCCATCAGGCCGTCAGAGGGACTGCGCTAATACGCCGCATGCCTTTAAGGCGTCGATCAAAATCGAGGTTAATGACGCCAACGAGGGAGCGATAGGGCAACGCTTTCGCCTCATTGGCGCTTTATGGCCCTGAAATGGACGTTCTCGCGGATGTCATTTCGCGTCTGACCTCGGGGGCTTTAGTTTGAATCTCATGCGCTTTTCCTATCGCCTTCTTCTCATCGGCTGTGTTTCGGCCTGTGCGCCTATGTTGCCCGAGCCGCAGGTCGGCCTGCCGACGCCGCAGCCCCAGCCGCAAGCGGGCGCGCCCGTCACGGCCCCTGCCCCCGCGCCGCAGACGCCGCCGCTGGCCGCCTATGACCAGCAAGGGTTCGAGGGCTGGAAACAGGGGTTCCTGGCGCGCAAGGGCGGCGCACGCCGCGCTGATTACGCCCGTGAACTGGACGGCCTCGCGCCCGATCCGACGGTGATCCGTCTGGACCGCAACCAGCCGGAATTCTCCAAGCCCGCCGGCGCCTATATCCAGAACGCCGTGACGCCGGTGCGGATCGCCCAGGCCAAGCAGCGAATCGACCGGGTGCCGTGGTCGGTGGTCCAGCGGTTCGGCGTGCCCAGCGAAATCCTGGTCGGCGTCTGGGCGCAGGAGAGCGCCTTTGGTCAGGTCCAGGGCGACTATGACGTCATCCGCTCGCTGGCGACGCTGGCCTATGACGGTCGCAGGCGAGATTGGGCCGAGGGCCAGTTGAAGGATGCGCTGGACATCGTCGTGGACGGCCGGCGCGAGCGCGCGGGCCTGAAGGGCAGCTGGGCCGGGGCCATGGGCCAGACCCAGTTCATGCCCGACAACTATCTGCGCCTGGGCGTGGACCAGGACGGCGACGGCAAGGTGGATATCTGGGCGGACGAAGCCGACGCTCTGGCGTCCGCCGCCAACCTGCTGGCCCAGGCCGGCTGGAAGCGCGGCCAGAACTGGGGCTATGAGATCACCCTGCCCTCCGGCTTCGACTATGCCGAGGCGGAAGGCCCGAAACACAACTGGGCCTATTGGGCGGCCAAGGGCGTGCGTCTGGCGCAGGGCGGCACGCCGAACGGGGCCGAGGCGCTGGAAGAGGCGACCATCCTGCTGCCGCAGGGGGCAAACGGCCCGGCCTTCCTGGCCCTGCCGAACCACTATGTGATCCGCCGCTACAACAACTCGGTCAGCTACGCCCTGGCCATCGGCCTGACGGCGGATGGGATCATGGGCAAGCCGGCCCTGAGCAAGGCCTGGCCCAACGATCCGTCGATGTCGCGCGAGCAGCGGATCGGAGCGCAGCGGGCGCTGACGCAGCTGGGTTACGACACCCAGGGCGTCGACGGAGTGATCGGGTCCAATACCCGCGCGGCCTTGCGCCGCTGGCAGGTGGCGACGGGTCGGATCGCCGACGGCTATCTGACGCCGACGCTGGCGGACGAGCTGATCCGCCGGGCGAACTGAGGCTGTAAATCCGGGCATGGTTCGGCGCTCCTGCCTTTCACGGGCGGAGATGATGGAGGGCTGGGCGGAGCGCCGGGCCTTCGCCCGGAGTGGGTTTGTGTTGTTACCGTTTCGACGAAGGGTATGACGCTCCGCGCGGGTGGTTGGCCTGCAAGCTCGGGGCGTCGAGCGGTGGCGGTCTTATCGCCTAACCCCATAAGCCTGCGACGGGTCGGCAGCCCCTGCGAGGGCTGTCCCGAGTGCGGCCGAGTATCCCCCTCGACCCTCCGACACCGCTCCATGAGTCGATGTCAGCGCGGGTCGTCTCAGACCCGCTCCCGTTCCATCCGCTCCCGCCGCCGCAAGGTCGCAGGCCAAGCGAGCCCTCCGGGCGACGGGACGAGTGTATTATGCGGCGGTTTCGGGAGGGGGGATGGGAGAAGGGGGACATAAATCGGCAAGCGATTGAAATCGCAGCGAATGAACCAGCGTCATTGTGATGGTTGGCGAGCGTTTCTCCCTCCCCTTCATGGGGAGGGGCGGCGAAGCGGAGCGCAGCCGGGGTGGGGCAGGATGAAGCGTCTCCGCTGCCCTAACGGCCCCACCCGGATCGCTGCGCGATCGTCCCTCCCCATGAAGGGGAGGGAGAGGCGTTTGCGGGGCTTCAGCCCTTCATCCGCCAGGTCGCGCCTTCGGGGCCGTCCATGACGACGACGTTCAGGGCGTTGAGGCGGTCGCGGATGCGGTCGGCCTCGGGCCAGTTCTTTGCGGCGCGGGCGCCGGCGCGTTGGTCCAGCAAAGCCTCGACCTCGGCCTTCAGGGCGGGATCGCCGCCCTCAAACCAGGCGTCCGGCGTCAGCGACAGCACGCCGAGCAGGCTGGCGGCTTCGGCCAGGCTCCAGCGCGCCATGGCGACGTCGTTGATGTCCGCCTCGGCGTCGTTCAGCAGATCGCGAAGGGCGTTTCCCAGCCCGAACAGCTGGGCGATGGCGCCGGGCGTGTTGAGATCATCCTCCAGCGCGTCCAGCACCGGATCCAGGTCGTTCTCGGCCAGCTCCATCTCGGCCTCGTCCAACGTGGCGAAGTCGAAATCGGCGAGGGCCGCGTCAGCGTCGCGCAGGACGCCATAGAGCCGATCCAGGTTCTTGCGGCTTTGCTCTAGCAGGCCCTGATTCCAATCAAGCGGCTGGCGATAGTGGGCGCTCAGCAGCGCCCAGCGGACGACCTCGCCCGGCATGGCCTGGACCAGGTCGTGCAGCAGCAGGACGTTGCCGACCGACTTGGACATCTTCTCGGCGTCCACGGTCAGGAAGCCGTTGTGCATCCAGTAGCGAGCGTATTCGTCGTGGGCCTGGTCGTCATGGGCGTGGCCGTGGGCGCAGACGCCCTGGGCGATCTCGTTCTCGTGGTGGGGGAAGACCAGGTCGATGCCGCCGCCGTGGATGTCGATGGGCAGGCCCAGGGTCTGTTCGATCATGGCCGAGCATTCGATGTGCCATCCAGGGCGCCCCTCGCCCCAGGGCGACGGCCAGGACGGCTCGTCGGTCTTGGACGGTTTCCACAGGACGAAGTCGTGGGGGTTCTTCTTGTAGGGCGCGACCTCGACGCGGGCGCCGGCGATCATGTCGTCCAGGTTCCGACCCGACAGGGCGCCGTATGACTTGTAGGACGAGACGTCGAACAGGACGTGCCCCTCGGCCGCATAGGCGCAGCCGGCGTCGACGATGGCCTGGATCTGATCGACGATGGCCGGAATATAGTCGGTGACGTGGGGGGCGAGGTCGGGCGGGGACACGTTCAGCAGGCCCATGTCGGCCAGATAGGCGGCCTCGTAGCGGGCGGTAACCTCGCCGATGGGCACGCCTTCGCGGGCGGCCTTCTGATTGATCTTGTCGTCCACGTCGGTGACGTTGCGGGCGTAGATCACCTTGTCCGCGCCATAGGTCCGGCGCAGCAGCCGCACCAGGACGTCGAACACCACCGGCGGGCGCGCATTGCCGATATGGGCGTAGTCATAGACCGTCGGGCCGCAGACATAGAGGGTCACCCGGTTCGGATCGCGCGGTTCGAACAGGCGCTTTTCACGGCGCAGGGTGTCGTGGATGTGCAGCGGCATAGGAGAGGTGGACTTCGTTTTCTTGCAGGACGGAGGGTCCGTCCCATATAGCGGCCTGACATATAGTCTATCGTTTATAGAGGCGCCTGCCTCAACGGATCGAGTTCATGAGCGTCATCCCCGCCAAGCCCGTCCTCGTCAGCGACGAAACCGTGCAACGTCCTTCGCGCGAACAGGCGCTGGAGGCCGTGCGGACCCTGATCGCCTGGGCCGGCGACAATCCGAACCGTCCGGGCCTGATCGACACGCCGAAACGGGTGGTGGACGCTTACGGCGAATGGTTCGACGGCTATGACGCCGATGCGGGCAAGGAGCTGAGCCGCACCTTCGAGGACGTGACCGGGTACGACGACATGGTCATCCTGCGCGACATCGAGGTGGAGAGCCACTGCGAGCACCACATGGCTCCCTTCCTGGGCAAGGCCTATGTCGCCTATCTGCCCGGCGAGAAGGTGGTCGGCATCTCCAAGCTGGCGCGTGTCGTCGAGATCTATGCGCGGCGCCTGCAAAACCAGGAAACCCTGACCAACGACATCATCGACGCCATCGAATCGCACCTGCAGCCGCGCGGCGTGGCGGTGCTGGTGGACGCCGAGCATCAATGCATGACCACGCGCGGGGTGCATCATCGGCACGTTTCGACCATCACGACCCGCTTCACCGGCGCCTTCAAGGACGATCCTGCCCTGGCGGACCGTTTTCTGAAGCTGGCCAAGGCCTGAAGCCCGTTCTTGGGGACGACTGTCGCGTATAATTGACGTTCGGGAACGGCAGATCGTTTAGAACCGCTTTACAAGCCCGCATCGGGACGCCAAGAACCGATCAAGCCTTCGGGCGATCCATAGGGAAATGTCGGCGCGGATTGCAGCCGGCGAGTAACGGAGACGATGCATGGCTGCCAAGCTGGGTGGTTCCGGTGGGGACAAGCACACGATCGAACAGACGGCGGATATCAACATCACGCCGTTCATCGACATTCTGCTGGTGCTCATGATCATCTTCATGGTCGCCGCGCCTATGGCGACCGTGTCGATCCGTCTGGACCTGCCGCCGGCGCAGCCGCCCTCAAACCCGACCGAGGAAAAGGAACCGGTTTACATCACCATCCAGGACACCGGCCAACTGTTCATCGCCGAGAAGCAAACCTCGATCGACAACCTGTCTGCTGACGTCTGCGCGGCCCTGGGCGGCGGTTCCTGCCAGGAAGAGCGCGTCTTCGTCCGCGCTCAGCCGGAAGTGAAATATTCGCAGTTCATGGAAGTCATGAACAAGATGCAGGAGAACGGCTTCTTCAAGGTCGGCCTGCTGAACGAAGACATCGAATAGGACTTTCGTTCTTTCAGGGATTTGGGCCGCGTTCCGAAAGGGACGCGGCCTTTTTCTTTGGCTGCGTGATCGGCGAGATTGGGGCTTGCCGGATGGGCCGGACCCCGCCTTGATGCCTTACTGGTTGTTCGAGGAGTTCGCCCATGCATCGTCGCACCTTCCTGTCCGCCCTGCCTGCTGGAGCCCTGACGGCCGGAGCAATGGCGGCGACGGCGGCTCAGGCCCGGCAAGCCTCCCCGACCGCCAAACCGACCGAGGCGGCCCCTGCCCCCGCCCGTGCTGATCCCCATGCCGGCGTCGGCATCGGCGACCGGATCACAGGGCCGAAGTTCATGGGACGGTCCACCGTCTGGGGCGCGAACGGGGCGGCGGCGACGGCGCACCCGGCGGCCAGCCTGATCGGCATCGACACCCTGAGGCGCGGCGGATCGGCCATCGACGCGGCCATCGCCATCAATGCGGCGCTAGGCTTTCTGGAACCGGTCGCCAACGGCATCGGCGGCGACGCCTATTGCCTGCTGTGGGACCCCAAACAGAAGAAGGTCGTCGGTCTGAACGGCTCGGGCGCCAGTCCGCTGGCCTTGAGCCTGGAGACGGCGCGGTCCAAGGCCATCGACGGCTATCTGCCCCGCTATGGCGCGGTGACGGTGAACGTGCCGGGCACGGTGGACGCCTGGTGGAGCGCGCACCAGCGCTATGGCAAACTGCCGTGGAAGGATGTGCTGCTGCCGGTCGCCGAGCTGTGCGAACAGGGCGTCCCCATGCCCCAGGTCATCGCCTACTACCTGGAACGCAACATGGCCGCCTTCGACCGGGGCGTGATCCCGATCGAGGAGAACGACAACCGCAAGCGCATCTGGGCCGCGAACGGCGCGACGCCGAAAGTGGGCGAGATGTTCGCCAATCCCTATCTGGGCAAGACGCTACGGATGATCGCCGAGGGCGGGCGCGACGCCTTCTATGACGGCCCCCTGGCCGACCAGATGGAAGCCTATTCCAGGCGAATCGGCGGCTGGTTGACCCGCGCCGACCTGGCGGCCCACCACACCGAATGGGTCGAACCGATCCAGACCAACTATCGCGGCGTGGACGTCTTCGGCCTGGGGCCGAACACCCAGGGCCTGTCGACCAACCAGATTCTGAACATCTGTGAACAGTTCGACCTGAAATCCATGGGCTTCCAGTCCGCCGCCTCGCTGCACGTCCAGGCTGAGGCCAAGCGGCTGGCGTTCGAGGATCGGGCGCGCTGGTTCGCCGACGACCGCTTCTCCAAGACCCCCGTCGAATGGCTGAACTCCAAGGCCTATGCCGCCGAACGCGCCAAGCTGATCCGGCCGGACCGGGTCATGGACCGCGTCATGCCGGGCGACGCGCCGCACCACGGCGACACCACCTATTTCAGCGTCGCCGATAGCGACGGCATGATGGTCAGCTGGATCCAGTCCAACTATCGCGGCATGGGATCGGGCCTGGCGCCGGACAATGGATCGGAGCCGCTGGGCTTCATGTTCCAGGACCGGGGCGAGCTGTTCGCCCTGACCGACGGTCATCCCAATGTCTATGCGCCCGGCAAACGGCCGTTCCAGACCATCATCCCCGGTTTCGCGGTCAAGGACGGCGAGCCCTGGATGGCGTTCGGCGTCATGGGCGGCGCCATGCAGCCCCAGGGCCAGGCCCAGATCATCATCAATATGGTGGACTATGGGCTGGAGCCCCAGGCGGCCGGCGACGCCCCGCGCTGGCAGCACTATGGCTCGTCAGAACCGACGGGCCAGCCGCAGGAAGGGACCGGCGTCCTGCACCTGGAGAGCGGCGTGCCCGAGGCGACCAAGGCCCAGTTGCGCGCCATGGGCTGGACCCTGGGCGAACCGGACGGCGGGTTCGGCGGCTATCAGAACGTCATGAAACAGATGAACCCCGGCGGGCGCTGGACCTATGGCGCGGCGACTGAGATGCGCAAGGACGGGATCGCGTTGGCCTATTGAGATTGGCCTATTGAGATTGACTTACCGACATGACCCACGACGAGGTTCGGGCCTTGCTGTTTTCGTTTCCCGGCGTGGAGGACGGCGTGTCCTATGGGGAGCCGTCGTTCAAGGTGGCGGGGAAGTTCTTCACTTGGCTGAGGCCCACGCTGGACGACAGCATCGTGGTGCATCTGGACAACCGCGATGAGCGTGACTTGCTGATCGAGATGGACCCGGCGACGTTTCATTTCACCGACCACTATCGCGACTATCCCATCGTCCTGGCGCGGATCGCGACGGTCGATCCGGTCTGGTTGAAGGCGGCGCTGGACAGGCGATGGCGCAAGGTCGCGCCGAAAAGTCTGTCGAAACAGCATCCGCGTCTTACCGGAACGGGATCGGGCGCCTAATTACACGCTCCCTGAATGCAGCGAAGGCGCGCCCCATGGCCTATGGCGACCAACCCACGATCACCGTCGATGGAATCGAAATCCCCCTGCTCGGCTTCGGCACCTGGCAGCTTGAGCCGGCGGATGCGCGGCGCATGGTCGCCGAGGCGCTGCGGATCGGATATCGCCACATCGATACGGCCTGGATCTACAAGAACGAGCAGGCGGTGGGCGAAGGCATCCGCGATTCCGGCGTGGCGCGCGAGGACCTGTTCCTGACGACCAAGATCTGGGTCGAGCATTTCACCCATGACGCCCTGCTGAAACAGGCCAAGGAATCGGCCGACAGCCTGGGCACGACGCCGGACCTGTTGCTGTTGCACTGGCCCAAGACGACGCCGTCGTTCGAGGAGACGCTGGGCGCGCTGAACGCCGCAAAGGACCAAGGCCTGACCAAGTCGATCGGCCTGTCCAACTTCCCGTCCAAGGAGTTCCGTCAGGCGCAGGGCCTGTCCAAGGCGCGGTTGATCACCGATCAGGTCGAGCACCATCCCTATCTCGGCATCGATCAGTTGGTCGCCACGGCGGCCGAGCTGGGCTCGTCGATCACCGCCTGGTCGCCGCTGGCCCAGGGCAAGATCGCCGACGACGCCACCATCAGCGAACTGGCCAAGGCTCACGGCAAGACCAATGGTCAGATCACCCTGCGCTGGCTGATCCAGCACGGGATCATCGCCATTCCCCGCACCACCAAGGAAAGCCGGGCGCGCGAGAACTTCGACATCTTCGACTTCGCCCTGACGGACGAGGAGATGCAGCGGATGGATGCGCTGGATCGCGGCGAGCGACTGGGCGACTGGCTGGACCCCGCGTTCGAATGGGACAAGACTGCCGCCTGATCGACGGAGGCGCCGGTGTTTCGCAAACGGGACCAGCCCAGGCTGTGGCGCGCGACATTCGCCGTCGTGGGCTGGACCGCGCTCGCGCTTCAATATCTGCTGATGGTGGCGCCGGTTCAGGGATGGACGGTGCTGGAGCGGACGATCAACTACTTCAGCTTCTTCACCATCCTGACCAACATCCTGGTCGCCCTGGCCTTCACCGGCCCGCTTCTGGGCGAGGGCTCCAGACTGGGCCGATGGAGCGCCAGCGAGGGCGTTCGGGCGGCCGTCGCCATGTATATCGTGGTGGTCGGGTTGGTTTATCATTTCCTGCTGCATCCCTACTGGAACCCCACCGGCTGGTCGCTGCTGGTCAATGTGGTGCTGCACTACGTCATGCCGGCCGCCTTCGTGCTGGACTGGCTGTGGTTCACGCCAAAGGGCCGGCTGCGCTGGATCGACCCGGCGAAATGGCTGGCCTTTCCGTTGATCTATGGCGGGTGGACGCTGATCCACGGCCTGGCGACGCACTGGTGGCCCTATGGGTTCGTCAATGTGGATCAGCTGGGACTGGGGCGGGTCGTGATGATCTTCGGGGCGCTGCTGGTCTTCTTCCTGCTGGTGGGGCTAGCGCTGGTCGCGCTGGATCGCGTGTTCGGCCGCGCGACGCGTGACAGCGGGCCGCGTCCCGCTTAAGCCTCCGATATGGCCTACAAATCCCTGCGTGACTTCATCGACCAGCTGGAAGCTCAGGGCGAGCTGGTGCGGGTGTCCGAACCCGTCTCCACCGTGCTGGAGATGACCGAAATCCAGACCCGGCTGCTGAGGAACGGCGGGCCGGCGGTGCTGTTCGAAAAACCGGTGATGCCGGACGGAACGATCAGCCCCATCCCCTGCCTGGCCAATCTGTTCGGTACGGTGAAACGGGTCGCCATGGGGGTGACGCTGGAGGGCAAGGACCGCACCACGGCGGGCGAACTGCGCGAGGTCGGCGAACTGCTGGCCTTCCTGCGCAATCCGACGCCGCCTCGCGGCCTGGGCGACGCGATGGAAATGCTGCCGCTGATGCAGACCGTCATGTCGATGCGGCCCAAGGTGGTGAAGAAGGCGCCCGTGCAAGAGGTGGTGCTGAAGGGCGACCAGATCGACCTGACCGCCCTGCCCGTCCAGTCGTGCTGGCCGGGCGAGCCGGCGCCCCTGATCACCTGGGGCCTAGTGGTGACCAAGGGGCCGAGCGAGGACCGCGAGGACGATTTCAACCTGGGCATCTATCGGATGCAGGTCCTGGGCAAGGACAGGGCGATCATGCGCTGGCTGGCGCATCGGGGCGGGGCGCAACACTATGCGCGGCACAAGAAGGCCCGGCCCACGGAGCCCCTGCCCTGCGCCATCGTGCTGGGCGCCGATCCGGGGACGATCCTGGCGGCGGTGACGCCGGTGCCGGACACCCTATCGGAATATCAGTTCGCCGGCCTGATGCGGGGCGCGAAGGCCGAGCTGGTTGCGTGCAAGACCGTGCCGCTGATGGTGCCGGCCCAGGCCGAGATCGTGCTGGAAGGCCACGTCCTGCTGGACGAGTTCGAGGACGAGGGTCCGTACGGCGACCACACCGGCTATTACAACTCGATCGAGAAGTTCCCGGTGTTTCAGGTCAGCGCGATCACCATGCGCAAGAACCCGATCTATCTGACCACCTTCACGGGCCGCCCGCCGGACGAACCATCGGTGCTGGGCGAGGCGCTGAACGAGGTGTTCATTCCCCTGCTGCGCCAGCAGTTCCCCGAGATCGTCGACTTCTGGCTGCCGCCCGAGGGGTGCAGCTACCGGATCGCGGTGGTGTCGATGAAGAAGGCCTATCCGGGCCACGCCAAGCGGGTGATGCTGGGCGTCTGGAGCTATCTGCGCCAGTTCATGTACACCAAATGGGTCATCGTCGTGGACCACGACATCGACGCCCGCGACTGGAAGGACGTCATGTGGGCCATCTCGACCAAGATGGACCCGGCGCGCGACATCACCGTGATCGAGTCGACGCCCATCGACTATCTGGACTTCGCCAGCCCCGAGAGCGGCCTGGGTTCAAAGATCGGCCTGGACGCCACCGACAAATGGCCGCCCGAGACCAAGCGCGAATGGGGCGAGGAAATCCGCATGGACGAGGCTGTGATCGAACGGGTTTCCGACATGTGGGACCGGCTGGGCCTGCCCGGCGACGGAACACCGATCTGGAAGTAAGCTTGGCTCTTGGTCACGCCGGGGGGCGATGTGAGCGCGTTCGAATTCTTCTTCAGCTTTTATGGCCTGCTGCTGGGCCTTTCGGTCGCCGAACTGGTGGGCGGGTTTGCGCGGGTGCTGCATGAGAAGCGGCGGATCCGGTTCGGCTGGCTGACGCCGCTGCTGGCCCTGTTCGTCGCTATCGACATCGCCACCTTCTGGAACCAGGCCTGGGTAATCTTCAGGGGCGCGCCGTTCAACACCTTCGTGCTGATCGTCTCGCTGGCCATCGCCGCGACCTTCTACGTGGCGGCCAGCGTGACCTTCCCGCGCGTTTCGGCCGAGGGCGGCGAAGAGCGGATCGACCTGGACGACCATTTCTGGGCCCACCGACGGCTGGTGTTCAGCTGTATTCTGGCGGCCAATCTGATCGTCGCCGTGATCGTGATCATCCTGGCCCAGCTCAATCCCGGCTTTGCCCAAGTCGCCAGTTCGGTGCGCCTGTGGACCGGCGTCGCCATCTTCGTGATCGGCACGGCGACGGCGGCCTTCGCGCCATGGCGCAGGGTTGCGGTCGGAGCACTGGTCGTCGTGCTGCTCTACAGTCTTTGGCAGATGGGGAACTCGGCGGCGCTGCTGCTGAAGGCCGGCGGGTGGGCGCCTGCGCTGGGCGGCGGCGGGTGACCGCTTGTCAGGCTGAGCCAATCGGCTCACGAAAGGCCATGCGATCGATTTCCCTGATGTCGGCCCTTCTTGCCGTCCTAGCCTGTAGCGTGAGTCCAGCCATGTCTCAGTCGCCGTCCCGGCCGCCCGTCCTGTCCAATATCGCGCCCTGGGACCAACCCTTCCTGCCGCCTGCGCCGGCATGGGACGGGGCGTCAAAGAGCCTGTTGCGCCCCGCCTCCGATCCCTGGGTGACGCCGTTCGAGGCCGATCGGGGCCATGATTTCTCGCCCGACTATGCCGACACCCGCGCCTGGTTCGACCGGCTGGATCAGGCCAGCGACCTGATCCGCATCGAACAGTTCGGCGTCTCGCCCGAGGGACGGCCGATCTATGCGGTGATCGCGTCCAAGGATGGGGCTGCGTTCGATCCGGCCAAGCCCGTGCTGATGATCCAGGCCGGCATCCACCCCGGCGAGATCGACGGCAAGGACGCGGGCATGATGGTGCTGCGCGACATCGCATTCTACGGCAAGGACGCCCTGCTGGACCGGGTCAATCTGATCCTGATCCCGATCCTGAGCGTGGACGGCCATGAGCGAGCGTCGGCCTATTCCCGGCCAAACCAGCGCGGGCCACGCATCCAGGGCTGGCGCAATACGGCGACCAACCAAAACCTGAACCGCGACTATCTGAAACTGGACCAGCCCGAGATGCGGGCGGTTCGCGGCCTGATCCTGAAATACCGGCCGGATCTGTATGTGGACGTCCACGTCACCGACGGCATGGATTACCAGTACGACGTCACCTATGGCTTCAACGGCGAGGACGGGGCGTTCAGCCGCTCGCCCAACGGCTCGGCCTGGCTGGATTCGATCTTCAAGCCCGCGATGAATGCGGCGCTGGAACGGGAGGGTCACATCCCCGGCGAACTGGTGTTCGGCATGGATGACGACGAACCCAGGAAGGGCCTGTCGGACGGCGGCCTGGGCGAGCGGTTCTCCAACGGCTGGGGCTCGGCGGCGCACGTTCCCACGATCCTGATCGAGAACCACAGCCTGAAACCGCACGAGCAGCGGGTGCTGGGCACCTATGTCTTCATCGAGGAGGCGATGCGGCTGCTGGCCGATCAGGGCGCGGGTCTGAGGGCCGCGACCGAGCAGGACAAGGCCCTGCGCCCGGCGCAGATCCCCGCCAACTTCGAGGCCGACGAGACGCCGTCGTCCACCCGGCCGTTCAAGGGCATACTGTACGAGATGTACGACAGCGCCGCGTCGGGCCGTAAGGAGATCCGCTGGCTGGGCCGGCCCGATCCCGAGCTGTGGCAGATGCCCTTCTATGGCTCCAAACCGACCCTGACCCTGACGCGACCGACCGCCTATTGGGTGCCGGGTTATCGCACCGACATCATCGAGCGACTGAAGATGCACGGGATCGCGATGGAGACGGTCGAGGCTGCGCGCACCGTGAACCTGTCGATGCTGCGTCTGGTCGAGCCGAAGCTGGCGACGCGGACCAACGAGGGCCACGTCCAGGCCTCGGTGAAGACGGTCGAGGTCGAGCGCCGCGACTGGACCTTCCCCACGGGTTCGGTGCGTGTGCCGACCGATCAGCCGCTGGGCGACATTGTCGTCCTGTTGCTGGAGCCGCAGTCGAGCGAAAGCTTCTTCGCGTGGGGCATGTTCCCCGAGGTCATGAGCCGGGTCGAATATATCGAGGCCTATGCCATCGCGCCGCTGGCGGACAAGATGATGGCGGCGGACCCTGCGCTGAAGGCCGAGTTCGAGGCGAAGCTGGCGGCCGACGCGGCGTTCGCGGCCGATCCGCAGGCGCGTCTGGCCTGGTTCTACGAACGCACGCCATTCTATGACGACCACTATCTGCTCTATCCCGTGGGGCGCGAGGACTGATCGATGACCACACCCCTGATGTACGCCGTCCAGGCCGCCGCCCTGTGGAGCGGCCTGCTGATCCTGATGATGCTGGTGCTGTCGGGCGTCGTGGTCAGCGGACGACGCAAGCATATGGTCTCGTTCGGGGACGGCGGGAACCCCGACCTGATGGCCGCCAGCCGGGCCTTCGGCAATCTGGTGGAATATGCGACGCCTGGCATGATCGCCATGCTGCTGCTGGCCGCCGTGGGCGCGCCGGCCTGGATGGTGCACGGGGTGGGTGCGACCCTGCTGGTCGGACGGGTGGTCCATGCCCTGGGCCTGTTGTTCCAGACCGGGCCGTCGCTGGGACGTGTGATCGGCATGTTGCTGACCTGGGTGGCGCTGCTGAGCGCCGCCGTCGGCCTGATCGCCTTCGCCGTTGTCTGACGCGGTTGCGGTGCAGCAAGCCGTCCGCCATATCGGGGCATGACTGAAACCCTGGCTGCGCCCGTTTCCACCGATCTTCTCAACGACATCGTCAAGGCGGCCCTGAGGGCCGGCGCCGACGCCGCCGAGGCGGTCAGCGCCGATCGCCGCTCCCTGTCGGTAGGGGTGCGCAACGGAAAGCTGGAAGACGTCGAACGCGAGGAGTCGCGCGACCTGGGCCTGAGGGTCTTCGTGGGCCAGCGCCAGGCGTCGGTCTCGGCATCGGACCTGTCGCCCGCGACACAGGCGCGGCTGGTCGAGCGGGCCGTGGCCATGGCCCGCCTGGCGCAGGAAGATCCCAACGCCGGTTTCGCCCCGCAAGATCGTCTGGCGCGCGGGCCGTTCGTCGACCTGGACCTGTTCGATCCCACCGAACGTAGCGCCGAAATCCTGGAACAGGCCTCGGCCGAGGCGGAAGCGGCGGCCCTGGCCGTGACAGGCGTGGCGCGGTCGGAAGGCGGCCATGCCTCATGGTCGTCCAGTCGCTGGCGGTTGGTGACCTCGCACGGGTTCGACGGCGCCTATGAGGGTTCGGCCTTCTCGCTGGGCGTTGGCGTCATCGCGGAAAAGGACGGGGCGATGGAGCGCGGCGGCGAGAGCCGTTCGATGCGCCACCTGTCCGACCTGCCCGGCGCCGAATTGATCGGACGCACGGCCGGCGAGCGCGCGGTCGCCCGCACCGGCGCGCGCAAGATCGCCTCGACCACCGCCCCCGTCATCTTCGACAACCGCATGTCGGGCCAGATCGTGTCTCCAGCCATCGGCGCCATTTCCGGCCCCTCCATCGCGCGCGGCACCTCCTTCCTGAAGGAGCGGCTGGGTCAGCGGGTGTTCGCCGAGGGCGTCACCCTGATCGACGATCCGTTCCGTCCGCGCGGCATGGGCTCCACCCCGTTCGACGACGAAGGCGTGGCGGTCGAGAAGCGCGCCCTGTTCGACAACGGCGTCCTAACGACCTGGCTGTTGAACAGCGCATCGGCACGGCAGTTGGGTCTGCAATCCACCGGCCATGCGTCGCGGGGCCTGGCGGGACCGTCGGGCGTCTCGACCCACAACCTGCACATGGAGCCCGGCGAGCAGGATCTGGCGGGCCTGATGGCCGATGCGGGGACCGGCCTGCTGGTGACCTCGATGTTCGGGCCGTCGCTGAACGGAAACACCGGCGACTGGTCCGCCGGGGTGTCGGGCCTCTGGTTCGAGAACGGCGTGATCGCCTATCCGGTCAACGAGGTGACAGTGGCCGGCAAGCTGACCGACCTGTATCTACGCCTCCAGCGCGGATCGGACCTGGAGTTCCGGGGCGGGTTCAACGTGCCCAGCCTGATGTTCGACGCGGTGGCCATCGCGGGCAAATGACCGATCTTGAATCCGATCTCGACCTGATCCGCCAGGCGGCCATCGACGCCGGGGCGCTGGCGATCGCCGAACGCGAGGCCGGGCTGAAGATCGAGTCCAAGGTCGGCGGCTCGCCCGTCACCAGCGGCGACCTGAAGGTGGACGCCATGCTGAAGGACCGGCTGCTGTCGGCGCGGCCCGACTATGGCTGGCTGTCGGAGGAGACGGCGGACTCGCCCGAGCGGCTGTCGAAGCGGCGCATCTTCATCGTCGATCCCATCGACGGGACCGTCGCCTATATGAAGCGGACGCCGTGGTGGTGCGTGCCCATCGCCGTGGTCGAGGACGGCGAGGTCGTCGCCGCCGTCATCCACGCGCCCGAAGTCGAGGAGACCTATGTGGCTGTGCGCGGCGGCGGGGCGCGGCGCAACGGCCGGGCGATCAGGGCCTCGGACGTGGATACGCTGGAGGACGCCTCGATCCTGGGCGATGCGCGACTGATCGAAGCGCCCTATTTCGACGACGAGCCCTGGCCGCCGATGCGGTTCGAGAAGCGCAACGCCCTGGCCTATCGGATGGCTCTGGTCGCCGCCGGCGCCTTCGACGCCGCCCTGGCCCTGACGCCGAAGTGGGACTGGGACGTCGCCGCCGGCTGGCTGATCGCCCAGGAGGCGGGCGCCAAGGTCAGCGATCACCACGGGCGGCCGTGGGCCTTCAACCGACCCGACCCGCGCCAGGCCAGCCTGGTCTGCGCGGCCCCGATCATCCAGCCGATGATCGTGCGGCGCTGTAAAAACGTGCCTGTATCGACCTAAGCCGGGGGTGGAAAAACCCCGCCCCACATTGATCCTTGGGCGTTCTCGGCCTATGCCGCGCGCAAAGCCCCTCCCCTGCCTTCGGGCCCAGCCTTCAGGATTTTCGATGACCGATCAGAACGCCGTCCCGCCGCAACTTCTGCACATCGTCATCGGCGGCGAGCTTCGTCACCTGGGCGAGCCGACCTTCCGCGACCTGTCGCAGGTCGAATTCGTCGGCGCCTTCGGCAGCTATGACGAGGCCAAGAAGGCCTGGAAGGCCCGCGCCCAGGCGACCGTGGACAACGCCCACATGCGCTATTTCATCCTGCACGCCCACAAGCTGATCGACCCGCGCGGCGACGCGGCCTGATCCTGCGACATCGGGGAGCCGAACCGGCGCCCCGATCCGACGTTTAGTCTGTATGCGAGGACGATCATGAACCTGGAACCGCAACAGATCTTTCAACTGGTCAGCCTGCTGGCGGTGCTGGCGCTGTTCAGCTTCTCGCTGCGCGGGCACATCAACTACGCTCGCTGGTTCAAGAGGTGGGAAGCCGACCGCAAGGCGCGGCGCGACGCCGAACTGGCGGCCGAGGCGCGGGCGAACGGCGAAGGCGGCGAGGAACCGAAGACTGGTCCCTGGGGCTGAGGCCCAACCTCAAATCCGTCACCCTCGGGCTTGTCCCGAGGGCCCACCGTTGGGCTGACGCGACCAAAGAAGCTGCGCGACGGCTCTGATGTTCGAATGCGCGGCCGCCGTGGGCCCTCGGGACAAGCCCGATGGTGACGGGTGGGTTGGTTCGCCCCTACTCCCGCCGCAGCAGCTTGTCGGTCAGCAGCGTGCCCCACCAGCCGGCCTTGAACTCGGCGCGGATGGCCTTGGGATCGTAGTCTGGGCTGTCGACCCAGTCGATGAAGCTGATCCCCCGAGGCTCGATCTCGGCGACGTATTTCTCCAGCGTGTAGTCAAGCACGCCGGTCAGCCCCTCGCGCGAGTGCAGGTATTTCTTGGACAGCTGTTTCATGGCCACCGAGATCGGTTCGCCCAGGTGAAAGTGGCGATAGAAGACCGCCATCATCCCGGCCCGATCCGCGCCCGACTTGCAGTGGATCAGCACCGGATACTGGATGGTCTTGAACAGCTCGCGGGCGCGGTGGATGCGGTCCGTCTGAGGCGGATCGCGCGAATCGAGCGGAGCGTCGATCAGGGTCAGACCCAGCCGTTCGCAGGCCTCCTTCTCCAGCCAGTAATAGCCCTCGTCGCGTTCGCCGCGCAGGTTGATGACGGTCTTGACGCCCTTCTTCTTCCAATAGGCCAGCTGGCGCGGCGATGGCTGGTTGGTGCGCACCAGGTCCGGCCCCAGCCAGTGGGCGTTGGAAAACGCCACGCGCAGAAACGCGTGGTCGGCCCAGAAATAATGCCAATGCGCCCGGAAACGGCCCATCGCGGTCGAGAGGTCGAAGCGCGCCATGCCCGCCAGATAGCGATCCGACGCCGCCGCGTCATCCGATCTCGATCCTGATGCGTTGGAATGTTCGTCAAGAACAGGAGGTCCACATGAAAATCCTCGCCGCAACCGCCGCCGTCGTGGCCAGCCTTTGCGCGGGCGTGGCCGTCGCCCAGACGCCGCCCGAGGATCAGGCCCTGATCGCCTATCTGCGCGAAAGGGCCAAAGAGGCGCTGGACACCACCCGATATACGGCCTCGATCACACCCGACGGCGGCACCACCTTGGTCTATCTGACAGGTCCGAACTGGTGCGGGTCGGGCGGGTGCCGACTGCTGGTGCTGGACCGAACGGGCGAGACCTATCGCTTGGTCGGTGAGATCAGCGTCGCCCGTGCGCCCATCCGGCTGCTGGAACAGCAGACCCACGGCCGTCACGATCTGGGCGTCTATGTCGCCGGGGGCGGCATCACCCAGGGGTATGAGGCCGCCGTGCCGTTCGATGGGCGTCGCTATGCCCCCAACCCGACCGTCGCCCCTGCCGTCAGGATCGAGGATGCACCGGGCGAAACCCTGATCCGCGCCGACGAACAGGGCCGCACGCTGGAACCGTCGCCGGACAAGCCTTGACTTGAACGGCGGCTCGGACGACCGAGAGGCGATGACCGTCGCCGCCTCAGACACCATGCCCCTGCGCGCCCTGCTGGCGCGGATCTGGCGCGACTATCTGTCCCGGCACAAGGGATCGCTGATCCTATCGGTCCTGTGCGCGGCGATGACGGGCCTGCTGACGGCGGCCTTGTTGAAGCTGCTGGAGCCCGCAATCAACGGGCTGTTCCTGGGCGGGACGGAGCCCATCAGCCTATTCGGCGTCTTCAGCTTCCCGGCCGACAAGGCGGTGATCTGGATCCCGGTCGCCATTCTGGCGGTGGCTGTGGCGCGCACCCTGGCGGCGCTGGGCCAGGCGGCCCTGGTCAACCGGCTGGGCCACACCATCGTCGGCGACATCCAGATTCGCCTGTTCGGGGCCATGATCCGCGCCGACCTGGCTCGGTTGCGCAGCCAGCATTCGGGCGGCTTCGTCTCTTCGGTCCTGTTCGACGCCAACATGGTGCGCGAGGCCTTCACCTCGGGCGTTGTCAACTACACCCAGAACCTGCTGACCCTGATCGCGGTGCTGATCTACATGGGCTTCATCGACTGGCAGCTGACCATGGTGGTGCTGCTGGGCGTGCCGCTGGTGGCGCTGGTGCTGCGCCGGTTCGGACGCAAGACGCGCAAGGCGGCCCAGGGCGCCATGGCCGAGACCGAGAACCTGTCCACCGCCCTGATGGAAAACCTGGACGGGGTTCGACTGATCAAGATCGAGAACCGCGAAGCGGCCGAACAGGGCCGTGTCGCCGAGGTGGTGGCCCGGCGCCAGCGTCACGTGATCAAGGGCGCCAACGCCCGCGCCTTCGCCGGTCCGTCCAGCGATCTGGTGGCCTATATCGTCGTCGCCGCCGTGATGGCTTATGCCGGATGGCGGGCGCAGTCGGGCGAGATGACGGTGGGCGGGTTCGCCGCCTTCATCGGCATGTTGCTGGCCGCAGGGCAAGCCCTGCGTCAGGTGACCAATCTGGCGACAGTGATGAGCGAGGGCTTCACCGCCGCGCGTCGCCTGTTCGGCGCCCTGGACATCGAGGCCGAGATTCGCGAGGCCCCGGATGCCGCGCCTCTGGCGCCCGGGCCGGTCGAGGTGGTGCTGGACCAGGTGTCGTTCGCCTATGCCCCCGGCGGGGCGCCGACACTGAACGCCGTATCGCTGCGGGTCGCGCCGGGCGAGACGGTGGCCCTGGTCGGGCCGTCGGGTGGGGGAAAGAGCACGATCCTGAGCCTGTTGCCGCGTTTCTATGACGTGACGGGCGGGGCGGTGACGATCAACGGCGCCGACGTGCGGGCCTTACGCATCCACGACCTGCGCGACCATATCGCCCTGGTGACGCAGGAGCCCTTCCTGTTCGACGACACCATCGCCGCCAACATCGCCTATGGCCGACCGGGCGCCACCCAGGCCCAGATCGAAGAGGCCGCGCGGTCGGCCGCCGCCCACGACTTCATCACCGCCTTGCCTGAGGGGTATGACACCCGCGCGGGCGAGGCGGGCCTGCGTCTGTCAGGCGGCCAGCGCCAGCGGATCGCCATCGCCCGCGCCTTCGTCAAGGACGCGCCGATCCTGCTGCTGGACGAAGCGACCAGCGCACTGGACACCGAGAGCGAGGCCCTGGTCCAGGCGGCGCTGGAGCGGCTGATGGAAGGCCGCGCCACCCTGATGATCGCCCACCGACTGTCGACCGTTCGCAACGCCGACCGCATCTATGTGATCGAGGCCGGCCGGGTGGTCGAGGAAGGGTCGCACGACGCCCTTGTCGCCAGGGGCGGCCTCTATTCCCGCCTGGCCCGCCAGCAGTCGCTGGACGGTGTGCCGGTCAGTGTCGAGACCGTCGCGTGAGGCCGCTGCGCAATCCCGTCATCCAGTCCGCCCTGGCCTGGACCCTGGCGCAATGGATGCGGTTCTGCTTCGCCACCATCCGCTGGACGCACGAGAACCGTTCGGTCGCCGAAGAGATCTGGCGCGCGGGCGGCGGGGTGCTGTGCGTCTTCTGGCACTCCCGTATCGGGCTAGCCCCCGCCTCATGGCCGCAGGGCGAGGCCCAACCCGCCAAGGGCTTGATCTCGCTGTCGGCGGACGGCGAATTCTTCGCCAAGGCCGTCGCGCGCCTGGGGATCCCCGCCGTGCGCGGATCGTCAGCCAACAAGGACAAGGCGGCGGCGGCCAAGGGCGGATCGCAAGCGCTGCGCGACGGTTTGAAACAGTTGAAGGTCGGAGCCCTGGCCATCACGCCCGACGGACCGCGTGGTCCTGCCAAGGTCATGGCCGAGGGCCTGCCGCTGATGGCGAAGATGTCCAAGGCGCCGGCCCTGTTCATCGGCATCTCCTGCAGCCCGGCGATCCGGGTGAACAGCTGGGATCGCGGCGTCGTGCCTATGCCGTTCGGCAAGGGCGCCATCGTCTGGGACCGCGCGGACTATCCGCAAGGCGCCGACATGGCCGAGGTGATCGCCGACTGGACCGCACGGCTGAACGCCGTCGAGGCGCGGGCCGATGAGATCACGGGCCTGAAACCGTGAGGATGCAACCGTGACGCCCCTGCCGTTGATCGCCTATCGGCTGGCGACCCGCGCGCTGGAGCCGCTGGCGCCGCGCCTGCTGGATGCGCGCGCGCGGCGGGGCAAGGAAGACCCCGTGCGGGTGGATGAGCGGATGGGCTTCACCCGCGCGGAACGGCCGGCGGGCGATCTGGTCTGGCTGCACGGCGTCAGCGTGGGCGAGAGCCTGTCGCTGCTGCCCGTGGTCGAGCGGTTCGTGAAGGCGCGGCCGGACCTGACGGTGCTGGTGACGTCCAGCACCGTGACTTCGGCTCAAATCCTGGCTCAGCGACTGCCCGAAGGCGTGATCCATCAGTATGCGCCGGTCGATGCGCCGGGCGTGATCGAGCGGTTCCTGGATCACTGGCGGCCGGGTCTGGCGGTCTTCGTCGAAAGCGAAATCTGGCCCAATCTGTTGCTGGAGGCGAAGCGGCGCGGCATGAAACTGGCCCTGGTCAGCGCGCGCATCACCGAAAAGACCGTCGAGGGCTGGGCGCGGTTTCCGGCCTCGGCGCGGGCGCTGACCGGCGCCTTCGACCTGGTCCTGCCCCAGGATGCGGTCTCGGCCCAGCGGCTTGAGGGCATGGGGGCGCGGATCGACGGCCTGGTGAACCTGAAACTGTCGGGCGAGCCGTTGCCGCATGACCCGGCGGCCTTCAGCCGTCTGTCCGCCGCCATCGGCGACCGGCCTGTGATCGTCGCCGCCAGCACCCATGAGGGCGAGGAAGTCGCCATCGTGCGGGCGCTGGACAGGCTGGGCGACCGCGTCTGCCTGATCCTGGCGCCGCGCCACCCCGAGCGCGGACCGCACATCGCCCAGGCCCTGCAGCGCGAGGGATACGCCTTCGCCATGCGATCGCGCGGCGAGGTGATCGGGCCGGACACCGACATCTATCTGGCCGATACGCTGAACGAGATGGGCCTGTTCCTGCGGCTGGCGGACGTGGTGGTGATGGGCGGCTCGTTCGCCCCGGCCCTGGGCCTGCCGCCGGTCGGGGGGCACAATCCGCTGGAGCCGGCGCGACTGGGCAAGCCGACGATCACGGGACCGGATGCCTCCAACTGGGCGCCGGTGACCTCCGCGCTCGCAGAGGCGGGCGGGCTGGTGCTGGTTCAGGCGCCGTGGGACCTGCCGGGCGTGATCGAGCCGCTGCTGGCGGATCTGGACGCGGCCAAGGCCATGGGCGAGCGCGGACGCCGCGCGTCGGTCGAAGCGGGTGGCGGGCTGGAGCGGCTGTGGGCGCTGCTGGCCCCGCTGACGCCGCAAAGGCGGTCCAGGCGATGAAGCTGAACACGCCACGCTGGTGGTACATCCGCGACAGCAACCATGCGCGGGTGACGCGCACCGTGCTGAAGCCCTTGGGCTGGATCTGGGCCGCCGTGACCGCGCGTCGGATCGCGCGAGCCGAGCCGGTCGATCCCGGCTGTGCGGTGATCTCTGTCGGCAATCTGACGGTGGGCGGATCGGGCAAGACGCCGGTGGCGCGCGAGGCCCTGCGGCTGCTGCGGGCGGCGGGGGTCGAGGCGCAAGGCCTGTCGCGCGGCTATGGCGGGCGGCTGGAAGGCCCCGTGCGGGTCGATCCTGACGTCCATACGGCCGAGGATGTCGGGGACGAGCCGCTGATGCTGGCGCAGGGGTCGCCGACCTGGATCGCGCGGGACCGTGTCGCGGGCGCCAGGTCTGCGGTCGCGGGCGGGGCGCAAGCCCTGGTGCTGGACGACGGCCATCAGAACCCGGCGCTGCAGAAGACCGTCAGTCTGATCGTCGTGGACGGCGAGACGCGCGGAGACGAATGGCCGTTCGGGGACGGATCGGTTTTTCCCTCCGGCCCGATGCGCGAGCCGCTGAAGGCCGGGCTGGCGCGCGCCGACGCCGTGGTGGTCATGCTGCCGACCGATGTGGACGAGGCCGATCCCGAACTGCTGGCGGTGTTCGGCGCCCTGCCCGTCTTCGTCGCGCGCCTGACGCCAGAGGGGCCGCCGCCGTCGGGGCCACAGGTCGGGTTCGCCGGCATCGCCAAGCCGTGGAAGGTCGAGCGGTCGCTGAAGGCGGCGGGCTGCGACCTGGCGGACTTCGTCCCCTTCCCCGATCATGCGGCCTATAGCGCCGAGACCATGGTGTTCCTGACGGGTCGGGCGGCGGTGTTCGACGCTGGGCTGGTCACTACCGAAAAGGACTGGGTCCGGCTGAGGCCCGACCAGCGCGCGCATGTCACGGCCTGGCCGGTCGTTGCCCGGTTCGAGGACGAGGCGGCCTTCGCCGCCTTCCTGATGACGCGGATTCAGTCGGCGCGATAGACCACGCCGGACTTCATCACGAACCTCATCCGCTCCAGCTCGGTCACGTCGGACAGAGGATCGCCCGACACGGCGACGATATCGGCGGGCATGCCCGGCGCGATCTTTCCGGCCTCGCTGGAAATCCGCAGATGTTCGGCGGCGCCGACGGTGGCGGCCTGGATGGCCTCCAGCGGGGTCAGGCCGGCGCGGACCAGAAGCGCGAACTCTTGCGCATTGTCGCCGTGGGCCGAGACGCCGCTGTCGGTGCCGAAGGCGATCTTGACCCCGCCCTCATGCGCGCGCCGCGCCATGTCCAGCATCTTTGGCCCGGCCTCCAGCGCCTTGGCCGTCTGGGCGGGTGTAAAGAAGTTGTCCGGGCCGGACGCGATTCGGGCCACGAAATCGCCGGCCAGCAGGGTCGGCACCAGCCAGGCGCCGTTCGACTTGAACAGACGGATCGACTGGTCGTCCAGATAGGTGCCGTGTTCGATGGAATCGCCGCCCGCGCGCAGGAAGGCGTTGATCCCGTCCACCCCGTGAGCGTGGGCTGTGACCTGGCGGCCCATGCGGTGGGCGCTGTCGACGATGGCGGTCAGTTCGGGATCGCTGAACTGCTGGCCCAGACCGGCGGCGGTGTTGGACAGGACCCCGCCCGTGGCCGTGATCTTGATGATGTCGGCGCCGGCGCGAACCTGAGTGCGGACGGCGCGCATGCAGTCCTCGGGCCCCGAGCAGATGCTCTCGGACGACAGCAGGTGCATGACGTCGTCGCGATAGCCGTTGATGTCGCCATGACCGCCGTGGATCGAAACCGACGAGCCCGACGCGATGATGCGCGGCCCCGGCACGTCGCCGGTCTTGACCGCATTCCTCAGCGCGAAGATCGCTTCGTTGGAGGCGCCCAGGTCTGCCACCGTCGTGAAGCCGGCCATCAGGGTGCGGCGGGCGTAGCGGGCGCCGACCATGGCCTGGTCCGCGTCGGACAGGGTGACCTCTTCCAGCCGCGAATTCGGGTTCTGCTGGCCCGTCAGATGGACGTGGCTGTCGATCAGTCCGGGCAGGACGAAGGCCTCCCTAAGGTCCACCACCTTGCCTTGAGAAGGGTCGCCGACGAAGCCGTCGCGCACTTCGACGACCTGGTTCCCTCTGATCACGAGAGTTTTACCGCGCTGCACAACGCCGTTCGACGGGTCCGCCAGCAACCTTCCGGCCTCGACGAACGTTGTCGTGGATTGCGATGAAACCCCAACACCCGTGGGGCTTTGCTGGGCCTCAGCGCCTGCGGCAGACGCCATCAGTGCGGCCAGCGCAATTCCGAAACGCTTCATCGATCTCTCCCCGCGACACGTTGGCCGCAAAATGGCCCCACAAGGCTCAGGTTGCCTCGGCCGTAACCAACTGAAACAAACACGCCTCAAGACCAACCGCAACGAGGGCGTCGCATGCGGCTATCGAGACGAGGGCTAATTCTGGGTGGATCGGCCATGCTGGCGGGATGCGCCAGCGCAAGCGCCAAGGCGCCGCTGACCACGGCTCAGACCGGAGCCCCGATCGCGATGCCGCAGGTCGGACTGCCGACGGTACAGACCGCCGCCCTGACGCCTCCGCCGCTGGATCCCCGCGGTCACGTGCGCAAGGAGCTTATGGAGCGCGCCATGACCGCGCTGGACACCCATCACCGCCACCTGCCGCTGCGCGACCGGATGTATCTGGTCGATTTCCAGAAGTTCTCGGGCGAGGAACGCCTGTACGAAGTCGATCTGGTCGCCGGCGAGGTCAAGGTCCTGCGCACCTGCCACGGTCGCGGGTCCGATCCGGCCCACACCGGCTTCGCCCAGCGGTTCTCGAACACGCCGGATTCCAACATGTCCTCGGTCGGCGCCTACGCCACCGCCGGCGCCAACTGGGGCGCACAGCAGGGACCGAACGTCCTGCTGGACGGACTGGAATACTCCAACGACAAGGCGCGCGAGCGGGCCATCATCATCCACGGCGCCGACTATGCCGACCCGGACTTCCTGGCGCGCGAAGGCAAGCTGGGCCGCAGCTACGGATGCTTCTCGGTCGCCCACACCGACCTGCCAGGCTTGCGCGAACGCATGGGCGAAGGCCGGCTGCTGTTCGCAGCGGCGTAGGGCTTAGCGTTCGGGCCGTCGGGCGGAGTGCCGGATGGTTACGACCTCCACCCGATCCGGCAGGATTGCGTAGCGGATCAGGTAAGGCTTCACGAGGGTCAGCTCGCGCGTTCCATGAATGGCGGGCCGCCCTCTGTCTGCAAAATGCGCCAGGCTTTCGGCAGCGGCCTTCAATCGAATGAAGAAACGCGCTGCGGCGGCTGGGTTGAAGTCTGCGATATAGAGGCTGATGTCCTCAAGATCGCTCAGCGCCTGATCCGTCCAGACGACTAGCCGCATTTCGGCCGGGGCAGCGGATTGGCCGTCGACCACGACTCGACCCAACGCATGACGGTTTCGTTGTCGACGACCCGTCCCGCCGCTGCGTCCGCCAGCCCCCGCAAGGTTGCGGCCTCGTCCGCCGCGTCGTCAGGCGTCGAGAACAGGTCTTCGTCGTCGTGATCGATTGCAGGATCAGCCATGGGTCAGACCCTACCACACCCCGCCGATACGGTCAGCCCCGGTCCAGCGCCCGCCAGCCGATGTCGGAGCGGTTGAAGCCGCCGGGCCAGTTGATCTTCTTGATGGCGTCATAGGCGCGTTCACGGGCCTGGGCGATGTCGTCGCCCTCGGCGCAGACGTTCAGGACGCGACCGCCAGAGGCGGCCAGCAACCCGTCGTCGCGGCGCTTCGTCCCGGCGTGGAAGACCTGGACGTGAGGACCGAAGTCCTGATCGGCGCCGCGGATGATCGAGCCTTCCAGCGGACTGTCGGGATAGCCCTTGGCGGCCATGACCACGCAGATCACCGTCTGGGGCTTGAAGGCGGGCGAAGCCAGGCCCGACACGTCGCCGCGCGCACAGCCCAGCAGATACGGAACGATGTCGCCCGCCATCCGCATCATCAGCACCTGACATTCCGGATCGCCGAATCGGGCGTTGAACTCGACCACCTTGGGGCCTTCGTCGGTCGCCATCAGACCGGCGTAGAGGACGCCGCGATAGGGCGCGCCCTCCTCGGCCATCTTGCGGATGGTCGGCTGAACGATCAGTTCGTCAGCCTGCTGGACCAGGTCGGGCGTAAAGACGGGGGCGGGCGAATAGGCGCCCATGCCGCCGGTGTTGGGCCCCAGGTCGCCGTCGAAGGCGCGCTTGTGGTCCTGGGCGCCGCCGAACAGCAGGGCGCGCTGACCGTCGCACAGGGCGAACAGCGAGCCCTCCTCGCCGTCCATGAACTCCTCGATCACGACGCGGGCGCCGGCCGCGCCGAAGCGACCGCCCAGCATCCGCTCGATCTCGGCCTCGGCGTCGGGGCGGTCGGGGCTGATGGCCACGCCCTTGCCGGCGGCCAGGCCGTCGGCCTTGATGACATAGGGCGGTTTGAACACGTCCAGAGCCGCCTTGGCGTCTTTGACCGTGTCATAGACGCCGTAGCCGGCGGTGGGGATTTCGTGGCGTTCGAGGAAGGCCTTGGAGAAGGCCTTGGAAACCTCCAGCTGCGCCGCCTTGGCCGTGGGGCCGAAACAGGGGATGCCCGCCGAGGCCAGACGGTCGGCTAGACCGGCGGCCAGAGCCACTTCGGGTCCGACCACGACCATGTCGGCCTTGATCTCGCGAGCTAGAGCCGCGAGCCCGTCGGCGTCGTCGGCCTTGATCGCGCGAAGCTCGCACAGCTTCTCGATGCCGGGGTTGCCGGGCGCGGCGACCAGACGCGTGACCAGCGGCGACTGGGCGATCTTCCAGGCCAGGGCGTGTTCGCGGCCGCCCGATCCGACGAGAAGAATGTTCATGAGACCGGGCAATGACCGGCCGTCGCCGGCCGGTCAAGCACCCGTCAGACTTAACGCCGCATTCAGCGCCCAATCAGCGTGCGGGCGGCGTCCAGGCCGGCAGGGCCTGAAGCTGGCCGGCCGTCAGGTCGGTGACCAGATCCCTGTCGCCGTTGCGGTCGATCGGCGCCACGTCGGCGACCGGCACCCGCACCTTCATGTCGCCCGGCCCTTCCAGCTCGATCACCAGATGGGTCAGGGCGCCGGAGGCATCCAGCACCAGGGTTTCGACATCGCCCAGATCGACGTCGGTGCGGGAATACAGGTCCGCATCCTCCAGCTGGTCGCGGGTCATGTTGAAGGCCAGGGCGGCGTTCGTCGCCGCCGTGTCAGCCTGTTGGTCCGGCAGGGCGACGGGCGCGGCGCCCGGCGCTGGCGCCTGGACGACATCGTCGTCGCGATCCGAACAGGCGGCGACACCGGTCAGGCAGAGGACAGCGGCAAGGGAGACAAGACGGTTCATGGGTTTCCTGACGATCTAGAGCAGGGCAGAGGCGACATAGACGCCCACCCCCAGCAGAATGATGCAGCCGATGATCAGCCACGGGCTCATGGCGCCGCCGCCTCCAGCGCGACGTTCGAGGTCACGCTCACGCGGGTTCTGGTCGGACGGATCGGTTCCAGGTGGGTCGGCTGCCATGAAAGTCGAACGGCGAGGCGCACGCGGCGTTCCCGCGCGGATCGACGCAGGCTAGGATGGGCCGATGAGCGACGACTCCTATGTGTTCGAAGGCCCGGCCGAGGCCCCTGCCCCGCGCGACAACAATCCGCCACTGTCGATTTCGGAGCTGTCCTTTGCGCTGAAGCGCACGCTGGAGGATCGGTTCGGCCATGTGCGGTTGCGGGGCGAAATCTCCAAGGTCAATCGCCACGCCTCGGGCCACATCTATCTGACGCTGAAGGACGACAAGTCGGCCATCGACGGCGTGGTGTGGAAGGGATCGGCGCGCGGCCTTGGCGTGCACCCCGAGGCCGGGCTGGAAGTCATCGTCACCGGCAAGATCACATCCTATCCGGCGCGTTCCTCCTATCAGATCGTGATCGAGAGCATGGAGGCGGCGGGGGCCGGCGCCCTGCTGGCCCAGTTGGAGCGGCTGAAGGTTCGACTGCGCGAGGAGGGCCTGTTCGAGCCGGGCCGCAAGAAGGCCCTGCCCGCCTTCCCCGCCGTCATCGGCGTGATCACCAGCCCGACCGGGGCGGTGATCCGCGATGTGCTGCACAGGATCGCCGAACGCTGGCCCTGCCGGGTGATCGTCTGGCCCGTGGTGGTTCAGGGCGAGGCGGCGTGCGGCCAGGTGTCGAACGCCATCCGCGGGTTCGACGCCATGACGGCGGACGGGCCGATCCGGCGCCCCGACTTGCTGATCGTCGCGCGCGGCGGCGGGTCGGTCGAGGACCTGTGGTGTTTCAACGACGAAGGCCTGGCCCGCACCGTGGCGGCGGCGCGCATCCCGATCATCTCGGCCGTGGGGCACGAGACGGACACGACCCTGATCGACTTTGTGTCGGATCGACGGGCCCCGACCCCGACCGGCGCGGCGGAAATGGCGACGCCGGTGCTGGCGGACCTGAGATACGCGGTCGCCGACATGGACCGGCGCGTGGTTCAGGCGGGCGGGCGGCTGATCGAGGATCGGCGCACGCGCCTGCGGGCCGTGGCGCGCGGCCTGCCGGCACGGCCGGAGGATCTGCTGGCCCTGGCGCAACAGCGGCTGGATCACGCAGCGAGTCGCCTAGGGTCGGGGCTGCAACGCAATGTCGCCCTGCACGAACGGCATCTGGCGGTGACGGGCGGCAAGCTGAGCCCGGCCCTGCTGCGCACGCGGATCGAGCGGGGCCAGGACCGGCTGCGCGGCGCGGGCGACAGGCTGGGCGCGGCCCTTCAGGCCAGCGTGGCGCGGGGCGAGCGGCGGCTGTTGCAAGTCTCGGCCCGCCTGTCGCCCGCCCCCCTGCACCGACGGCTGGATCAGCGTGAGGCCCGGCTTCACGCCGTCGGCGCGCGGCTGGACGGCGTCATGCCGCGTCGGCTGGAGCGGGACGCCGACCGTCTGGCGGCCCTGTCGCGGGCGCTGACCACGCTGGATCCCGGCCGGCCCAAGCCCGGCTTCGCCCGCGTGGAGGATTCGGACGGCGGCTGGATCACTTCGGCCAAGGCGCTGGAGGCCGGTCAGGCGGTCAGGCTGGTGTTCGGCGACGGGTCTCAACCCGCAACCATCGACGGCGGCGAACCCCGCCCGGCCTCGCCGCGTCCGGTCGCCAAACCGAAGCCGCCTGCGGCCGGTCAGGGCAGTCTGTTCTGACGCGAGCCGTTTTCCGCTTCGCCCCGGCGCCGCTTCCTGCTAACCGCGCCGCATGAAGATCACGCGCCTCGCCGTCACCGCCTATGTGTTCGCCCTTCTGATCATCGTCCTGGATCAGTTGACCAAGGCCTGGATAATCAGCGGCCTGATGCTGCAGGAGGTCGGGCGCGTCCCGGTCCTGCCGCCCATCCTGAACTTCAGCTGGGTCGAGAACACCGGCGTCAGCTTCGGCCTGTTCGGCGGCGGCGAGGCCCGTTGGGGCCTGGCCATCTTCTCCATCGTCGTCTCGGCGGGCCTGGCCTGGTGGGCGACCCAGTCGAACCGTCGCCTGCTGATCACCGCCATCGGTTTCGTGATGGGCGGGGCGCTGGGCAATGTGATCGACCGGATCCGCTTCGGCTATGTCGTCGACTTCATCGACTTCTCGGGCACGGGCGTCTTTCCCTGGGTGTTCAACGTCGCCGACAGCGCCATCACCATCGGCGTGGTCCTGCTGATTCTGGACAGCTTGGTGTCGGACAAACCCGCTAAGGTTGGCGTAGCCCCCGAAAAGTCGTAATCAACCCGTCTTCACTATGCCAACGGCGCTCTCGCAGCGCCTCGTGCATCAGCCGACCAGAGCCTGAAACCATGCGTATCCGCAGTGTCGCCGTCCTGACCCTCGTCGCCTCCTCCGCGCTTGCCGTTTCGGCCTGCGGCAGCCTGAAGCAGGGCATCGGCCTGACCAAGGTCGTGCCGGACGAGTTCGTCACCGTCTCCACCGCCCCGCTCAGCATTCCGCCCGAATACGGCCTGCGTCCGCCCGCACCGGGCCAGCCGCGCCCGCAGGAGCTGGCCCCCGAAAGCGCCGCGCGTCAGATCCTTCTGGGTCAGCGCCAGGCCGTCACCCGTACGCCGGGCGAGCAGGTCCTGGTGGCCCAGGCCGGCGGCGAACAGGCCGACCCTCTGGCCCGCTACGTCATCGACGACGAGTTCGGCGACCTGGCGCACAAGGACGAAAGCTTCGCCAACCGCCTGATGTTCTGGCGCAAGGACGACACCTCGACTCAGGCGCCCACCACGCGTCAGACCGCCGAAGGCCAACAGACCATCGACGCCACGACCGAGGCTGCGCGTCTGCAAGCCCTGACCGGCGGCCAGCAGGCCATCACGATCCAGCCGCGCCGCAGCGGCGGCTTCAAACTGCCCGGCCTGTAAGACAAGCAGAACGACGGACGCTTGCCACGGCGGCGTCCGTCCTTATTGTAAACGGACCTGACCGGAGCCGTTTGCATGACCGACACCCCAGACATCGCCGCCCTGTCCGGGGTGGAGCAGCTGCGCCTCGGCCTGACCGGCGGGATGATCGCCCCGATCGCGCGCACCGTCGGCTTCGAACTGACCGAGGTCGAGGAAGGCCGCGTCGTCTTCGAGGCCATCCCCACCACCGCCGTCTATAATCCGCTGGGCAGCGTCCATGGCGGCTGGATCGCCACCGTGCTGGATTCGGCCTGCGGCTGCGTCGTCCATTCGACGCTGCGGCCCGGCCAGACCTATACGACGCTGGAGTTGAAGACCGTTTTTCACAAGGCGCTGAGCGCGGGCACTCCGGTTCGGGCCGAGGGACGGATCGTCCAGACCGGCCGCCGCGCCGCCTTCTCCGAGGCCGATCTGCGCGGACTGGACGGCAAGCTTTATGCGACCGCGACATCCACATGCCTGATCATGGAGCGCTGAGAGGCAGCGAAGGTTTGCCGCGCCTCGCTTTAGCCGCTATCAGCGGCGAGCGTTGATGATCGGCCGCCGATCATCGTGCGCCCTCTCTCGCTGTCGGAAAAATAAGCTGATGCGTCGCGTGTTCACCGCCCTGGCCGCCCTCTCGATTGCGGCCTCCGTCCTGCCCGCCGCCGCACAGGCCCAAACCTCGCCCCGCGACCGTGGGGGGCAAGGCCAGCAGGCCTCGGGCGAAGAGGCCGCTCCCAGCCGCGCGCCGCGCATCGCCCCCTTGCGTCGCCGCGCCAACGCCGGCCCCTGCCCCTATGTGAAGATCCTCTACGACGCGGCCCGCTACGTCGAACTGGAGGGTGGTCGCGCCGCGATTTCCAACGTCGGCTACACCGGCGAGATCGAAGGCATCACCTCGGACTGCGAGTATCGCGAGGCCGATCCGATTCGCGTGGACATCGGCATGCTGTTCCAGCTGGGCCGCGGGCCTCAGGCGGCCAGCGACCAGCGCACCTATCGCTACTGGATCGCCGTGACCGAACGGAACAGCGCCATCCTGTCCAAGGAATATTTCGACCTGCCGGTGAACTTCGAAGGCCAGCGCACGGCCTCGGTCACCGAGGAACGCACCATCGTCATCCCGCGCGCCGGCGTGGACACCAGCGGCGGCAATTTCGAAATCCTGGTCGGTTTCGACGTCACGCCTGAAATGGCCGAGTTCAACCGCTCGGGCAGCCGCTTCCGCGTCAACGCCGGCGCGACGCCGGCCGCGCCCGCCCCTGCCGCCGCACCGAGCGAATAAATGGCTGATCTGAAGACCGTCCTCAGCGAAGCGGTCGCCGCCGCCTTCGCCGCCGAAGGCGTGGATGCGGCCCTGGCCCGCGTCACCCCGTCGGACCGCCCCGACCTGGCCGACTTCCAGTCGAACGGCGCCCTGGCCGCCGCCAAGGCGCTGAAGGCCAATCCGCGCGAACTGGCGGGCAAGATCGCCGACCGCCTGACCGCCGATCCGCGCTTTTCCTCCGTCGAGATAGCCGGGCCGGGCTTCATCAATCTGAAGCTCGCCGACGCGCTTCTGGCCGAACGGGCCGAAGAGGTCGCGGCCGACGCCGACCACGCCGGCGCCGCCGTCGTGGCCGATCCACGCAAGGTGGTGATCGACTTCGGCGGACCCAATGTCGCCAAGCCGATGCACGTCGGCCACCTGCGCAGCGCCATCATCGGCGAGAGCCTGAAGCGGCTGTTCCGCTTCCGAGGCGATCACGTCACTGGCGACGCCCACTTCGGCGACTGGGGCTTCCAGATGGGGCTGCTGATCACGGCCTGCGGCGACGAGGGTGTCGCGGACGCCTTCATGGCGGAGGGCGACGGCCCCTTCCCGGCCGACAGTCCGGTAACGCTGGCCGACCTGGACCGGCTGTATCCGTTGGCCGCCGGCAAGGCCAAGGAAGACCCCGCCTTCCGCGACCGCGCCCGCAAGGCGACGGCGGAACTGCAGAACGGCCGGCCCGGCTATCGCGCCCTGTGGGCCCATTTCGTGGCCGTCAGCCGCGAGGCGCTGAAGCGTGAATACGGCGATCTGTCGGTCGATTTCGACCTGTGGAACGGCGAAAGCGACGCCGATCCGCAGATGCCCGAAATGCTGGCGCACCTGAAAGAGACTGGCCTGCTGGTCGAGGACGACGGCGCCCAGGTGGTGCATGTCGCCAAGCCGGGCGAGACCCGCAAGAAGAAGCTGGCCGACGGTTCGGTGATCGAGGCCCCGTCGCCCCAGCCCCTGTTGGTGATCAGCTCGGAAGGCTCGGCCATGTACGGCACGACCGACCTGGCGACGATCCTGGACCGCAAGAAGGCCCTGTCGCCGGACCTGGCCCTGTATGTCGTGGACGAACGTCAGGCCGAGCATTTCGAGCAGGTGTTCCGCGCCGCCTATCTGGCGGGTTACGCCGCCGAGGGATCGCTGGAGCATCTGGGCTTCGGCACCATGAACGGCCAGGACGGCAAGCCGTTCAAGACCCGCGCGGGCGGGGTGCTGAAGCTGCGCGACCTGATCGACCAGGCGACGGACAAGGCGCGCGAGCGTCTGCACGAGGCCAAGCTGGGCGACGACCTGTTGCCGGCCGAGTTCGAGGCCATCGCCCACAAGGTGGCCATCGCCGCCCTCAAGTTCGCCGACCTGTCGAACGCACGCACCACCAGCTACGTCTTCGACCTGGACCGGTTCATGAGCTTCGAGGGCAAGACCGGGCCGTATCTTCTGTACCAGTCGGTCCGCATCAAATCCCTGCTGCGCAAGGGCGCCGAACAGGGACTGACGCCGGGCGCCATCGTCATCGCCGAACCGGCCGAACGCGATCTGGCCTTGACGCTGGACGCCTTCTCGACCGCCGTGTCCGACGCCTACGACAAGCGGATGCCGCACCTCGTGGCCGAACATGCCTATCGCGTGGCGCAGTCCTTCTCGAAATTCTACGCCGCCTGCCCGGTGCTGATCGCGCCGGACGAGGCGACGAAGCGTTCGCGTTTGGCCCTGTCGGCCGCAGCGCTCAACCAGCTGGAAATCGCGCTGAACCTGCTGGGAATCGACACGCCGGAGCGGATGTAGGTTAGACTGGGCGATGTCCTCCCGGAGATCGCCCATGTCGCTCGACGCCTATATCGCCGGCCTGCCCAAGGCTGAACTGCACCTGCACATCGAAGGCTCGCTGGAGCCGGAGCTGATGTTCGAACTGGCGCAGCGCAATGGCGTCGCCATTCCCTATGACAGCGTCGAGGCGGTGCGGGCGGCCTATGATTTCTCGAATCTGCAGGACTTTCTGGACATCTATTACGCCGGGGCGGCCGTGCTGCTGACGCGCAAGGATTTCGAGGATCTCGCCTTCGCCTATTTCCAGCGGGCGGGCGCCGACAACGTGCGCCACGCCGAGATATTCTTCGATCCCCAGACCCATACGGACCGGGGCGTGCCCTTCGGCGTGGTGGTCGAGGGGCTGATCGCGGGGATGGACCGGGCCAAGGCGGAACTGGGCGTCAGCAGCGGCCTGATCCTCAGCTTCCTGCGCCATCTGACCGAGGACGAGGCGTTCGCGACCCTGGAGGCGGCCAAGCCCTATCTGCATCATTTCATCGGGGTGGGGCTGGATTCATCGGAGGTCGGCCATCCGCCGTCCAAGTTCCAGCGCGTCTTCGCCGCCGCGCGTGAGCTGGGCCTGAAACTGTGCGCCCATGCCGGCGAGGAAGGCCCGCCCGCCTATGTGCATGAAGCGCTGGACCTGCTGCACATCGACCGGATGGACCACGGCAATCGCTCCATGGAGGACGAGGCCCTGATCGAGCGGCTGGCGCGCGAGCAGATGACCCTGACAGTCTGCCCCCTGTCGAACCTGAAACTGTGTGTCGTCGACGACCTGAAGGATCATCCCGTGCCCGAGATGCTGCGCCGGGGCCTGCACGTCACCCTGAACTCGGACGATCCGTCCTATTTCGGCGGATACGTGAACGACAACTACAGCCGGTTGGCGGCGGCGGTCGGCCTGACGAAGGATCAGGTGACGCTGCTGGCGCGGAACAGTTTCGAAGGGTCGTTCCTGGGCGAGGCGGAGAAGGCGGAGCGGATCGCAGAGGTGGAGGCCTACGCGCAGCGCCAATGACAATCATCCAAGTCACGCTGTCCATTGGTCTATGGTTGAGCATGGCGACCGGTCTGTTGGCTGCGCTTGGGGCCCATTTGGCCGCCGATCACAGCAAACGAAACGGGATCGTCTCAAAACGTACGTCGGACTTTTTCGACTTCTCCAAGGACGTCTTCTACTTCGGCATTGGGCCGTCGTTTCATGCCATTTTTTCGGATGTGCATCGTCGCTATGAAAGCCGCTTCATAACGCGCTGCATCTATGCGGCGAGGACGGGGTTTGTGCTGGTTCCAATCTTTGCTGTCGCGCTTGTAATAAGCGCCTTCTTACACTGAAGCTCACTTCCAACACGCCAATGTTCCTGCTATGTTCCTATCATGGAGCAGGCTAACGAAGACAGCGCGGGCCTACGCTGGCTGTTCGTCGATCTGAACGCCTTCTTCGCCAGCGTAGAGCAGCAGATGAACCCGGACTGGCAGGGCAAGCCCGTCATCGTCCGGCCGGCGATCAGCGAATACACCGGCGCCATCGCCGCCAGCTATGAAAGCAAGGCCTGGGGCGTCCATACCGGGATGCGGGTGTCGGAGGCGCGCAAGCTGTGCCCCGGCCTGATCGTCGCCGAGGCGCGGCCGGACCTCTATGTCGCGGTCCACAAGAAGATCATGGCCGAGATCGACCGCCATGTGCCGGTGTGGAAGGTCGGCTCCATCGACGAATGTTCGTGCGAGCTGCTCGGCCCGGAGCGTCAGGAAGCGAACGCCGTCGCCCTGGCCCGGCGAATTCAGGCAGGCATCCTGGAGAATGTCGGCGACTGTCTGCGGTCGTCCGTCGGGCTGGCGCCGTCGCGGTTTCTGGCCAAGACCGCCTGCGGCATGAAAAAGCCCGCCGGGCTGACGATCCTGAGGGCGAACGAACTGCCCCGCCCGCTGCTGGATCTGCCGCTGTCGAAATATCCGGGCATAGGATCGCGTATGCGACTTCGGCTGGAGGCGGCGGGCGTCACGGACACCGCCGGCCTGTGGGCCATGAGCGCCCGGCAGGCGCGCGCGGTCTGGAACAGCATCGAGGGCGAACGCATCTGGCGCGGCCTGCATGGCCTGGACAGCGAGCCGACGCCGGAGAAGCCGCCCGCCTCGATCAGCCACAGCCACGTCCTGGCCCAGGCGATGCGAACGCCGGACAAGGCGCGCGCCGTGGCGCGGCGGCTGGTGGTCAAATGCGGGGCGCGGTTGCGGCGTATGGGACTAACGGGGGCGAGCCTGACCCTGCATCTGGACATGGGACCGAAGGCGACGCCCAGAAGCGGCCGGCGTGGCTGGGAGACGGCGGCTATGAGTTGCCCCGTCGCGCCGACGCAGGACACCTTCGCGCTGCTGATCGCGCTGGACGGCCTGTGGCGCAAGGTGGAGCCTGAGCTGGAAGCCGGACGGCTGAGTTATGTCGGGGTCGGGGTTCACGGGCTGAAATCCCGCGACGCCTTCGAAACGGACCTGTTCGACACCGGGCCGGACCAGGGCGGCGAGGCCCCGTCCCTGCGCCTGTCCCAGGCGCTGGATGCGCTCAATCGCCGCTATGGCAAGGACACCGTCAGCATCGGCCCCAAGGCGGGCCTGCCCGAATTCATCGGCGCCAAGATCGCCTTCACCCGCATCCCGGAGGCGGAGGATTTCTGGGAGTGAGCCGCTCTATCCCAGCAGGGCCCCGGCCATGATCTCCACCACGCCCAGCGCCCGGAAACTTTCGCGCGCCGTCGCCTCGGTCTGTGCCGCGATGGCCCGGCTGGCGTCAGAGATGACCACGGCCTCGAACCCTTGCCGCACCGCGTCCTCCGCGGTGAAGCGGACGCAGTAGTCGAAGGCTAGGCCCGCCAGGAAGACGCGGGTCACGCCGATCTCGCGCAGCAGGCCGGCCAGGCCGGTCGCCGTGCGATGGTCGTTTTCAAAGAAGCCGGAATAGGAATCGACCGCCGGGTTGTAGCCCTTGCGGACCACGGCCAGGGCATTCTCGACCGTCGGCGCGACGTCGGGATGGAAGTCGGCGCCGGCTGAGCCCTGAATACAATGATCCGGCCACAGCATCTGGCGGCCGTAGGCGACCTCGATCTCGGTGAAGGGGGCCGCGCCGGGGTGGTTGGAGGCGAAGCTGATCTGATCCGGCGTGTGCCAGTCCTGGGTCAGGATCACGCGGGTGAACCGTTCGGCCAGCCGGTTGATCAGCGGCATGATCCCCGCCCCTCCTGCGACCGCTAAAGCGCCGCCCTCGCAGAAGTCGTTCTGCGGGTCGATGACCAGCAGGGCGTCAGTGGGCCGGATGTCCATCAAACGCCCGCGTAGGCGTCGATCTCGTTGGCCGAGCCCAGGGCCACGGGGATGCGCTGGTGCAGGTGCTCGGGCTGGATGTCCAGGATGGGCTGCACCCCGTCCGTCGTCGCCTTACCCCCGGCCTGTTCGACCAGGAAGGCCATCGGATTGCCCTCGTACATCAGACGCAGCTTTCCGGGCTTGTTCGGCTCGCGCTTGTCCCACGGATAGAGGAAGACCCCGCCGCGCATCAGGATGCGGTGGACGTCGGCGACCATGGCCGCGACCCAGCGCATATTGAAGTTCTTGCCGCGCGGACCGTCCTCGCCCTTCAACAGGTTGCCGACATAGGTCTGCACCGGCTCGGACCAGTGGCGCAGGTTCGACATGTTGATGGCGAACTCCTTGGTGTCCGGCGATATGGCGATGGCGTCGTGGGTCAAGATCCAGTCGCCGTCGTTCGACAGGGTGAAGCCCTTCACCCCGGCGCCGGTGGTCAGGACCAGCATGGTCTGGGGACCGTAGAGGGCATAGAGGGCCGCGACCTGATTGCGGCCCGGCTGCATGAAATCGGCCTCGGTCGGCGAAGGCGTGGCGGACTTCAGCACCGAGATAATGGTGCCGACCATGGCGTTGATGTCGATGTTGGACGAGCCGTCCAGCGGGTCGAACAGCGCGAGGTATTCACCGGTCGAATGGGACGCCGGCTGGACCTCGTCCATCTCTTCCGAGGCGACGCCGGCGACGGCGGGGCTGGCCAGAAGGGCGTCGGTCAGCATGTCGTTGGTCATTACGTCGAGCTTCTTCTGCTCCTCGTCCTGGACGTTGATCTGGCCCGAAGCGCCCAGGGCGCCGGCCAGGGCGCCGCCGGCCACGACCTTGCTGATGTCCGCACAGGTGGCGGCGACGACGGTCAAGACCGTCTTCAGACCCTCGGGCGCGTCCAGGGCGGCGATATGGGCGTCGAGGCGGGTGCGGGTCATGCGGTCGATCCGGTTCTGGGCGTTGCGCCGTTCTTGGCGGGCGAGACGCGCCACCGCAAGACAGAAACCCTCTCCCATTGGGAGAGGGCTTGAGCCTCGGAGAGCCGCAGGCGATACGCAAGGCGAAAGGATGAGGGTCGGATGGTGCGAATTGGCCCGCCACCCGGCCCTCATCCGGCCCTCATCCGGCCCTTCGGGCCACCTTCTCCCAAAGGGAGAAGGGATGTTAAATCGGCAGGATCGCCGTGCCGAACGCGCGCTTCAACTCATGTGCGGCGAAGGTCTGGGCCGCAGCCGCGTCCGGCACGACCGTCGCCATGCCGAAGAACTCGTGCGTCGAACCGTGGAAGGTCTTGTGGCGCACATCCACGCCAGCCTGTTCCAGCTTTTCGGCCAGCAATTCGCCCTCCGAACGCAGGGGGTCGATATCGGCGCAGATGACCGTCGAGGACGGCAGGCCGGTCAGGTTCGCTTTTTCGACGATGTTGATGCGCGGATCCTGGGCGTCGGCCTCGCTGGCGAAGATGTGCTTCACGAACCACTTCATCATCGGCTTGTTCAGCGGCTTGGCGTCGGCGTTCTCGACGTAGGACTCATTGTCCATGTCCACCCCGGCGACCGGATAGACCAGCACCTGATGTTTCGGCGCCGGCAGGCCGGCGTCGCGCGCCATCATGGAAACGCCGATGGCCAGGTTGCCGCCGGCGCTTTCGCCCATAACCGCCACCTTCTGCGGGTCGCCATTGAAGGTCTGGGCGTTTTCCAGCACCCAGCGATAGGCGGCCAGGGCATCGTCGTGGGCGGCGGGGAAGTGGTGTTCAGGGGCTTGGCGATAGTGGACCGAGACCACGATCACATCGGCCATCTTGGATACGCCGCGCGGGCCGCCGTCATAGACGTCAAGATCGGCGATCACGAAGCCGCCGCCGTGGAAATAGACCACGACCGGATGCAGCTTGTCCTCGGAATGGTCGTGCGGTTTGTAGATGCGCGCCTGGATCGGGCCGGCGGCGCCGGGAATGGTGATGTCGCTGGTCTTGACGCCCATGTCGTCGCTGGGGTCCTTGCCGTCATTGCGCAACAGGGATTTCACGGCGTCGGTCGGGGTCGGTTGCTGGCGGGCCTCTTCCGGCGACAGGGTCTCGATCGGCTTGCCGCCGAGCGACGCCAGTTCGTCCAGCACCTTCTGCATCGGGCCGTCGGCCTTGGCGGGGGTGTCACGCGGCTTGTCGTTGTCGCCGAACAGCTTGTCTATAATCGACATTTTGGGATTCCTGGGTTTCGAACGGGGGCTCTTGACGACAACCCGCCCCACGCATCCTTGTTCCCCGACCGCTTGACTTGGGGCCGGAGTCGATGCCTTAGGTCGAGCGCTCTCGCGGGAGAGTTCGGAGTCTGGAAACAGGCCTCGACGCCGAAGGCGCAACCGCCCCGGAAACGCTCAGGCAAACGGACCGCGAAGCATACGGACGCTGGAAAGTCGCCCATTCGGGCGCGCCGACGGAGCAAGGCGACATGATTTGGTCGCCGGAATCTCTCAGGCTTCAGGACAGCGGGGGCGCGAAGACGGCGGAGCTCCGCCACCAAACGCGACCGTGAAAGCCTGAACCATGACCGACCAAGCCCTGAAGACCACGCCCCTGAACGCCGCGCACCGCGCGCTGGGGGCCCGCATGGTGGGTTTCGGCGGCTATGACATGCCGGTCCAGTATGAGGGCGTCCTGGCCGAACATCGCTGGACCCGCGAACACGCCGGCCTGTTCGACGTGTCCCACATGGGCCAGTGCAAGATCACCGGCGCCGACGCGACCGCCCAGTTCGAGCGGTTCGTGCCCGGCGACTATGCGATCCTGAAGGCCGGCAAACAGAAATATTCGCTGCTGCTGAACAAGGACGGCGGGATCATCGACGACCTGATGGCGGGCCGCCCCGACCACGACGGCCTGTTCGTCGTCGTCAACGCCGGCAACAAGGACGAGGACTTCGCCTTCTGGCAGGCGAACCTTGAAGGCGACGCCAAGCTGACCGTGCTGGACCGCGCCCTGATCGCCATCCAGGGGCCGGAAGCCGCCGAAGTCATGGCCGCGCATGAGCCGATCCTGGCCGAGATGGGCTTCATGGAATGCGCCCGGCTGATGCTGTTCGGCGTCGACTGCTACGTCTCGCGTTCGGGCTATACCGGCGAGGACGGCTATGAGATTTCGGTGCCGGCGGATCAGGCCGAGCGCGTCTGGAACACCATCCTGGAAGACGCCCGCGTCAAGCCGATCGGCCTGGGCGCGCGCGACAGCCTGCGCCTGGAAGCCGGCCTGCCGCTTCACGGCCATGACATCGACCCGACGACCTCGCCGGTGGAAGGCGCGCTGACCTTCGCCCTGTCCAAGTCGCGCAAGGAGCGCGCCGACTTCAACGGCGCCGACCGCATCCTGAAGGAATTGGCCGATACGCCCACGCGCGTCCGCGTCGGCCTGATCGTCAAGGAAGGCGCCCCGGCCCGCGAAGGCGCCGAGATCGCCGACATGGACGGTAACGTCATCGGCAAGGTCACCTCGGGCGGCCCCTCCCCCACCCTGGGCAAGAACATCGCCATGGGCTTCGTGCCGCCGGCCTATGCCGCGCTGGGCACGGACCTGAAGGTCGTCGTGCGCGGCAAGACTGCCGCCGCCGAAGTCGTCGCCATGCCCTTCGTGGCGCAACGCTATTACCGCAAACCGAAGACCGTCTGAGGATCAGATCATGAAGTTCACCAAGGATCACGAGTGGGTCAGCCTGGACGGCGACATCGCCACCGTGGGTATTTCCAAACACGCAGCCGACGCCCTGGGCGACGTGGTGTTCGTGGAAGTGCCTGAAATCGGCAAGACCGTCGCCAAGGGCGCCAGCTTCGCCGTGGTCGAAAGCGTCAAGGCCGCCTCGGACGTCTACGCCCCCGTCTCGGGCGAAGTGGTCGAGGCCAACGACGCTCTGTCGACCGCGCCGGAAACCGTCAACTCGGCCCCGGAAGCGGACGGCTGGTTCGCCAAGATCAAGGTGTCGGACGCTGCCGAACTGGACGCCCTGATGGACCAGGCCGCCTACGACGCCTTCCTCGCCACTCTCTAAGACCCATCGGACCCTCTGATTAAAAGTCAGAGGGTCTTCGGCCTTTCACGGCCCAGGACAAGACCATGCGTTATCTCCCCCTGACGCCCGACGACCGCACGGCGATGCTCGCCGCCATCGGCGCGAAATCGATCGACGACCTGTTCGTGGACGTGCCCGAGGCGGCGCGGCTGGACGGGCCGGTGGACCTGCCCCGCGTGGCCGGCGAGATGGAGGTCGAACGCGCCCTGTCCGCCATGGCGGCCAAGAACGCCACGGCCGGCGCCGTGCCCTTCTTCTGCGGCGCAGGGGCCTACAAGCACCACGTCCCGGCGACGGTGGATCACGTGATCCAACGGTCCGAGTTCCTGACCAGTTACACCCCCTATCAGCCGGAAATCGCCCAGGGCACGCTGCAATATCTGTACGAGTTCCAGACCCAGGTCGCGAACCTGACTGGCATGCCGGTGGCCAACGCGTCCCTCTATGACGGTTCGACCGCCATGGCCGAGGGTGTGCTGATGGCGACCCGCGTGACCCGCCGCAACAAGGCGGTGATCAGCGGCGGCGTCCACCCCCACTACGTCAAGGCGACCGAGACCGTGGTCCACGCCGTCGGCGTCGAGACGCAGGTTCTGGCGCCCGCTGTGGACGCCGAGGCCGCCGTAATCGATCAGATCGGTCCGGATACAGCCTGCGTCGTAGTTCAAACTCCGAACGTCTTCGGCACGGCGACGGATGTCACCAAGATCGCCGAGGCCGCCCACGCCGCCGGCGCCCTGCTGATCGTCGTGGTCACGGAGGCGGTGTCGATGGGCCTGCTGAAGTCGCCCGGCGAGATGGGCGCGGACATCGTCGCGGCCGAGGGCCAGTCGATCGGCAACGCGCTGAACTTCGGCGGTCCCTATGTCGGACTGTTCGCCACCCGCGAGAAGCTGATCCGCCAGATGCCCGGCCGATTGACCGGCGAGACGGTGGACGCCGACGGCGAGCGCGGCTTCGTCCTGACCCTGTCGACGCGGGAACAGCATATCCGGCGCGACAAGGCGACGTCGAATATCTGCACCAATTCCGGCCTCTGCACCCTGGCCTTCACCATTCACATGAGCCTGCTGGGCGAGACGGGCCTGCGCAAACTGGCCCTGCTGAACCACGAAAAGGCCGTCGCCACGCGCGACGCCCTGGCGGCCATTCCGGGCGTCGAAATCCTGACCTCGCGCTTCTTCAACGAGTTCGCGGTGCGCCTGCCCAAGAACGCGGCCGAGGTCGTCGATACGCTCGCCGGGCATCATCTGCTGGCAGGCGTGCCCTACAGCCGCCTGGCGCCCGCCGCCGGCATGGACGACGTCCTGCTGGTCGCCGCGACCGAAACCACCCTGGATGCAGACATCCGGATCCTGGCCAAAGCGCTTACCCAAGTCCTCGGCGCCTAAGGGATACTGACCATGAGCACCATGAACACTGTCGGCCGCCCGACCGCCCCGAACCAAATCCAGACCAAGCCCGCCACCCTGACCGGCGGCCGCGGTCTCCTGCAAAATGAAGCCCTGATCTTCGAGGGCGACGGCTGGGGCAAGACCGGCGTCGATCTGCCGGAACCCAAGACCGATGGATCCGACCTGGGCGACCTGGTCCGCAAGGATCCGATCGGCCTGCCCGGCTTGTCCGAGCCCGAGGCCATGCGCCACTATGTGCGCCTATCGCAAAAGAACCACGCCATCGACCTGGCCATCTATCCGCTGGGCTCGTGCACGATGAAGCACAACCCGCGCCTGAACGAGAAGATGGCGCGCCTGGCCGGCTTCTCGGACATCCACCCGCTGCAACCGATCTCGACGGTACAGGGCGCGCTGGAGCTGATGGATACGCTGGCCCACTGGCTGAAGACCCTGACCGGCATGCCCGCCGTCGCCCTGTCTCCGAAAGCCGGCGCCCACGGCGAACTGTGCGGCCTGATGACCATCCGCGCCGCGCACGAGGCCTCGGGCCAGCATGAGAAGCGCCGCAAGGTGCTGGTGCCCACCAGCGCCCACGGCACCAACCCGGCCACGGCCGCCTTCGTCGGCTACACTGTCGTCGAGGTCGCCCAGACCGAAGACGGCCGCGTGGACGTGGCGGACCTGGCGTCCAAGCTGGGCGACGACGTCGCCGCCATCATGGTGACCAATCCCAACACCTGCGGCCTGTTCGAGCACGACATCCTGGAGATCAGCCGCCTGACGCATGAAGCCGGCGCCTATTTCTACTGCGACGGCGCCAACTTCAACGCCATCGTCGGCCGGGTGCGTCCGGGCGATCTGGGCGTCGACGCCATGCACATCAACCTGCACAAGACCTTCTCGACGCCGCACGGCGGCGGCGGGCCGGGCGCGGGTCCGGTGGTGCTGTCGGAGGCCCTGGCGCCCTTCGCGCCGGCTCCGTGGGTCGTGCATGACGACAACGGCTATCGCCTGATCGAGCGCGAGGAAGACGAGGCCGTCCAGGCCTTCGGTCGCCTGTGCGCCTTCCAGGGCCAGATGGGCATGTATGTGCGCGCCCTGTCCTACATGATGAGCCACGGCGCAGACGGCCTGCGTCAGGTGGCCGAGGATGCGGTCCTGAACGCCAACTACATCAAGGCCCGCCTGTCGGACCTGATGTCGGCGGCCTTCCCCGACGGCCCCTGCATGCACGAGGCCCTGTTCGACGACGAATGGCTGAAGGGCACGGACATCACCACGCTGGACTTCGCCAAGGCGATGATCGACGAGGGCTTCCACCCGATGACCATGTATTTCCCCCTGGTCGTCCACGGCGCCATGCTGATCGAGCCGACGGAAACCGAGTCCAAGGCCGAACTGGATCGCTTCATCCACGCCATGCGTCTGTTGGCGCAAGCCGCGAAGGCCGGCGACGTTGACCGCTTCAAGGGCGCCCCCTTCCACGCCCCGCTGAAGCGCCTGGACGAAACCCGCGCCGCCCGCTCGCCGGTTCTGCGCTGGTCGGCCCCGGCAGGCTCGAACCAGGCGGCGTAAAGCCGACACCCCTAAGTCCCGTCATTCTAGGGCTTGTCCCTAGGATGACGGCCATAGGAAGAATGATGGGGCTTTCGTAGCCCCGAAATCCCTAGCCCGCCGCCCGTCTCAGCGCCGCGAAGGCTGCGCGGCCAAACGTCTCGGGCGGCGCATCGGGGTGGGCCAGCCAGGCGTCCAGGGACAGCTTCATGATGCTGACCGCCGTCCCGGCGACGACGCGGCAGGCGATGTCGTCGGACGCCAGGCCTTTGCGCGCCGCTAGCGCCCCAGCCAGCAGCCGCTCGACCTGTTCGTATTTCGCCTGGTCACCCGCCCTGAGCGAGGGTGTGCCGTGGATCAGGACGGCCACCGCCTTGGTCTCTTCTGACTGAGGTTGCTGGGCCAGATCGATCAGGGCGTTCTCCACCATGTCCAGCAGGGGTTCGTCCGCCGGTCGTGCGGCGATGGCGTCCGCGACCATTTGCGGAAACCCAGCCTTGGCCGAAAAGACGATCTCCTCCTTGGATCCGAAATAGTTCAGCAGGGTTCGTCGCGATACGTCCGCCGCCTGCGCCACATCGTCCAAGGTCGTCGCCTCGAACCCCCTGTCGAGGAACAGACGCATGCCCTCGGCCTGGATACGGGCGTGCGTCTCCAGCCGTTTGCGCTCACGCAGGCCTTGATCGTTGACGGAAATCTTTTCTTGCACTTCTTGCATATTTGCACCGGATGCAGATATGCAAGCCGGAACCCTTGGAGACAACATGTTTCAGCGACAGGATAGCGAAATGACGACCTGGACCACAGACGATATTCCCGACCAGAGCGGCAAGCTTGTCATGATTACAGGCGCGACCGGCGGTCTGGGCCTGGAAACCGCCCTCGTACTGGCCGCAAAAGGCGCCGAAGTGGTGCTGGCCGCCCGCAATCCAACCAAGGGGGCCGAGGCCGAGCGGCTGATCCGCGCACGACATCCCGGCGCCGACGTGAGGTTCGACCTGCTGGACCTGGGCGACCTGTCGTCCATCTCCGCCTTCGCAGACCGTCATCTGACGGCGGGACGGCCCATCGACATCCTGATCAACAACGCCGGCGTCATGGCCCTGCCGACGCGGCAGGTCACGACCGATGGCTTCGAGATGCAGTTCGGCACAAACTACCTGTCGCATTTCGCCCTTACGGGACGGCTGCTGCCCCTGCTCAGCGCAACCGATTCCAGGTCAGAGGGGGCGCGCGTGGTGCAACTGTCCAGCATCGCCCACAGAGGCGGGCGCATCCGCCTCGACGATCTGAATTACGAAAAGACGGCCTACAAGCCATGGCCGGTCTATCAGCAGTCCAAGCTGGCCATGCTGATGTTCGCCATCGAGCTGGACCGGCGCAGCCAGGCGCAGGGCTGGAAGCTGACCAGCGCGGCGGCCCACCCCGGCTTCGCACGAACCGACCTGATCGCCAATGGTCCGGCCCAGTCGGGCGCGGGCGGATTGATGATGGCGGCGGGGCGACTGCTTCAGCCCTTCATCAGCCATTCCGCCGCAGACGGCGCCCTGCCGACGCTGCTGGCCGCCACGGGGCCCACCGTGAAGGGGGGCGACTACTATGGACCGCAACGCGTCATGGAGATGAAGGGACCGCCGGGCTCCGCCGAGATCAAGCCCCAGGCCCAGGACGCCGAGGTCGCACAACTGCTCTGGGCGGAATCCGAGCGTCTGACCGGCGTCCGCTACGGCTGATCCGTGTCGCATCGGCAACAGCCGGCGAACGACTGCGGTTCATGACCAAAGCGTCATTCAGCGGACACCGATCCGCCATCGACGCAGAGCCTTAAGAGGTTTGTGGCAAGGTCGTCACGGTCGCCTTTTCCTTTCCCGACGAGGGATCGTGCGCCCGTGACGACCGTTGTCATGACGACCTCCCCTCCCCATCTGGCGTATTCGTGACCTCCCTCTCCGTTCTCCTCGCACAGCCTTCAAAACCGCGCAGCCGCACGCTGCGTCTGGTGAAACGCTGGGCGCTGATGATCGGCGGCCTGTTCGTGGTGCTGCTGGGGATTCTGATCGCGCCCCTGCCGGGTCCCGGCGGGATTCCGGTCATTGCTGTCGGCCTGATGCTGATCCTGAAGAGCTCGTTCTGGGCCAAGCGTCAGTTCATTCGCGCCCAGTACGCCCGCCCCAAATGGGTCTATCCCTTCCGTCGCTTGATGCGGAAGAAGCCGGAGTTCGCTCCGGTCTTCTGGCAACAGGCGTTGCGTGCCGAAAAGGTCGTGACCAAGCGATCCGGTCGTCGCCTGTCGCGCGGCCGCAAACAGGTGCGGCGCTATTTCCGCAAGCTGTTCCGCTAGTTAGCCGATATTATTGCGGTTGCGTTGCTGCAACCGCTAACCACGGCAACGTGAACGCAGTCCTCCCCCCGTCAGGCGTATCCTGTCTGCGCGTTATCAGAGAACCACTCATGCGTTGGGAGGCGCTAAGGTCATGATGTCACGCGTACAAAAGGGTCTGATCGCCGGGTTTGCGGCGACCATGGCCGTATCCTTGCTCGAAATACCCAATCTGTTCCTCAACTGGTTCGATCCCTTCCAGGGGGTCATCGCAAGCATGTTGGGCATGCCGGGAAACCTCGCCGTCGGGTGGGTGGTTCACGTCATCAGCGGCGTGCTCATCCTGGGGCCGCTGTTCGCCATCCTGTGTCCCCGACTGCCGACCGACACGCCCGAGACCAAGGGCATCGTCTTCGCCGTCGGCGCCTGGGTGCTGATGATGGCGGTGATCGTCATGTTCGGAAACTACCGGACCTTCACGGCCGGCTCCGGCTTCGGCACCTTCGCCTGGCTGCTGATCACCCACGCCGTGTTCGGCATTGTGCTGGGCAATGTCTATGCCCGGCTGGTGGCGCGCGACAAACGTTTGGGCGCCACGATCATCGGCGGCGCACACGCTCACTGATCGCGGCTTGACCGCCCAAGAAAAAGGCCCCCGACGGCGACGTCGGGGGCCTTGTTTCATTCAGCGTGAGTGCGGATCAGTTCAGGCGATCGCCGATCTGGGCGATGGCGCTGTCCAGCAGCGGATCCTTGGCGCCGCTGGCGATGCGGGCGGTCAGGATCTGTTCGGCGGTCTTGGCGGCCAGGTCGGCGGCGGCGGCCTTGACCTCGGCGGAGGCCTGGGCCTCGGCCTGGGCGATGCGGGTCTCGGCCATCTTCTGGCGACGGGCCAGGGTCTCTTCCAGCTTGGCCTTGGTCTCGACTTCCAGACGACGGGCGTCGGCTTCCGCCTGGGCCATCATCTCGGCGGCCTGGGCCTCGGCCTCGGCCTTTTCCTTGCGGATCTGGACCAGCAGGGCCTCGGCCTCGGCGCGCAGGCGAGCGGCCTCATCCAGGTCCGCCTGGATCTTGGCGGCCTTGGCGTCTAGGGCCTTGGCGGCGATCTTGGGCACGCCGGCGGCGACCAGGATGCCGAAGAACAGGATCAGGCCGATGCCGACCCAGATCTCCGCATTGGCGAAGCTCCAGATGCCGTGTTCGAAGATCAGGTTCATCAGGCGGCTCCCTTGACGGCGGCCAGCTCGGCTGCGGTCGCGGCCTTGCCGGTCAGACGCTCGACCATGGCGGCGGTCGTGTCGGAGGCGATGGTGGAGACATTGGCCATGGCGGCGTCGCGCGTCTTGCCGATGGAGGCCTCGGCCTCGGCGATGCGAACGTTGACGATCGCTTCTTCCGCAGCCTGGCGGGCGTTGGCGTCCTCGGTCACGCGCGCCTTGGCGGCGGCGGCCATCGAACGGGCGTCGGCGCGGGCCTTGGCGACTTCGGCCTGAGCGAGAGCGGCCTGTTCGGCGGCCTCGGCCTGGACCTGACGCGCGGTGGCGACGGCGGTGGAAATGGTGTCGGCCCGTTCGTCCATCACCTTGCGAAGGCGCGGCGCGAAGACCTTGGAGACCAGCAGGTACAGGACGACGAACAGGATCAGCAGATAGCCGATCTGGCCCGCCCAGTGCTCGAACTGGAATTGCGGCAGGCCGCCCGAGCCGTGCTCGGCGGCGGTCGCCGTCTCGGCGTGCAGGTCCGCTTCGACCGAAGCCAGGACTGCATGGTTGGATTGGGTGCTGGCCATGAACCGTCTACTGCAGGATCAGATGAAGCGGCGCGCGGGCGAACCCCGCGCGCCGTAATCGGCTGATATCAGCCGAAGATCATCAGGATGCCGAGCACGAAGGCCAGGATGCCCAGGGCTTCGGCAAGGGCGGCGCCCACGAACAGGTTGCCGACTTGGCCGGCGGCGGCCGACGGGTTGCGCAGGGCGCCGGCCAGGAACTGACCGAAGATGTTGCCCACGCCCAGGGCCGAACCGATCATGCCCAGGGTTGCGAGACCGGCACCGATGTACTTGGCGGCTTCAGCGTCCATGATTGTATTCCTAGATTAAAGTCGTTGGTGGTTGGGGTGAAGAGACTGGTCCGGCCCTTTAGTGGGCGTGGTCCAGGTTGACCACATCATTCAGATAGATGCAGGCCAGAACGGCGAAGACGAAGGCCTGGAGGAAGGCCACGAGGAACTCCAGCGCGGTCAGGGCGACGACCATGCCCAGCGACAGGGCCGCGACCGGGAAGGCCAGCAGACCGATGCCGCCGCTCAGGCCCAGCATGCCCAGCGACACGACGAAGCCAGCGAAGATCTTAAGCGCGACGTGGCCGCCCAGCATGTTGCCGAACAGACGAAGCGCCAGGGTTACCGGACGCAGCAGGAAGGAGACGAACTCGATCAGGCCGACGACGGGGCGCAACGCCAGCGGCGCGCCCATGGGCCAGAACAGCTTGAAGAAGCCCAGGCCGTTCTTGGCGAAGCCGACCACCAGCACCAGACCGAAGGTGATCAGGGCGAAGGTGATCGTGATGGCCAGTTGCGAGGTCGCCGTGAAGGTCAGGAACAGACCCAGGATGTTCATGCCCAGGATCAGGGTGAACAGGGTGAAGACGAACGGGAAATATTTGCGGCCTTCGTGACCGATGATGGAATCGGCCAGGTTGTCGATCAGGCCGAACATACCCTCGCCCGCCGACTGCAGGCGGCCCGGCACGATCTTGGCGTTCGACGTCACGGCGGCCAGGAAGCCGACGATCACCACGAAGGCGGCCGTCATGGCGATGTGCGAATTGGTGATCGCCAGATCGACCACGCCCAGAACAGGCAGGGTCACGTCAGGAAGGTCGATGACCTTCTGAATCTGAAACTGATGAATCGGATCGGCCATGAAGCCCTATCGTTCCCCGTCTTCGTCGGCCTCGACGTAGGGTTCGGCCGGAGCCGACGTTCCCAACGCCTTTGCCTGCGCCATCAGCCGGTTGGCTGTGCGACGCGCCATGTAAATCGACAAGGCGAAGCCCAGAAGGACCCCGCCGATCAAACCCCACGGACGGATCCCAAGGACCCAATCCGCGATCGCTCCGAACGCCAGACCCACCAGGACGCCGCCGAGAAGCTCGGCGATGATCTTGTAGGCCTGACCCGACACCTGATGGCCGGTCAGCTCGGCGGATTTCTCCGCCGTCGTCCGCGCCTCCAATGCGGATGCGCTGTCTTGGAGGCGTTTGATCGCCTCTTCGCGCGATTCCGGCATGGGGGATAGGACCTGTGCGTTCAGCGTCCGGACGGTGCGTCCGAACGGGTCTGAATTCGGCGCGGAAACTAATCGTGAGCGGCCCATAGGTCAAGGCGTCGTGATCACGCTCTAAACCGTTGTAGAATTTCGACTTTCGCCGCCTGTGGACAAGCCGTGACGATGCGCCGCTGTTCACGGCGACAGAATCCCGCCCGTCGCGACACGGGTCCGATGGCGATCAGCGCCGCAAACGACTAGGTTCACGGCCATGAATGCGCATGTTCCTCCCCCCGCCGCTCCGCTTCGCCCGATTTCGGTTCGGCTGGCGACGCCGCGCGGCTTCTGCGCCGGGGTGGACCGGGCGATCCAGATCGTCGAACGCGCCATCGAGAAGTTCGGCGCCCCCGTCTATGTGCGCCACGAGATCGTTCACAACCGCCACGTCGTCGAGCGGCTGAAGGCCATGGGCGCGGTCTTCGTCAAGGAACTGGACGAATGCCCCGACGACCGGCCCGTCGTCTTCTCGGCCCACGGCGTGCCCAAGTCGGTGCCCGCCACCGCCCGGGCGCGCGAGCTGGTGTTCCTGGACGCCACCTGCCCCCTGGTGTCCAAGGTCCATGTCGAGGCCGAGCGTCACCATGCCGCCGGCAAGCACATCATCCTGATCGGCCATGCGGGCCACCCCGAAGTCGTCGGCACCCTGGGCCAGCTGCCGCAGGGCGCCATCAGCCTGGTCGAGACCGAGGCCGACGCCGAATCGTTCGAACGCCCCGGCGACGCCCCTCTGGCCTATGCGACCCAGACCACCCTGTCGGTCGACGACACGGCGGGCATCCTGAAGGTGCTGAAGCGCCGCTTCCCCGAACTGCCCGATCCGCACAAGGAAGACATCTGCTACGCCACCACCAACCGCCAGGATGCGGTCAAGGCGTTGGGCGAGGGCTGCGAGCTGGTGCTGGTGGTGGGGTCCAAGAACTCGTCCAACTCGGTGCGGCTGGTCGAGGTGGCGATGCGCGCGGGCGCCGGAGCCGCCTATCTGGTGGACGATGCGTCCCAGGTGGACTGGACCTGGTTCGACGGGGTCCAGACCGTCGGCGTCACCGCCGGGGCCTCTGCGCCCGAGCCGCTGATCGAGGGCTTGGTGGACGCCATCCGCGCCCGGTTCGACGCCACAGTGACCGAGGACGACGGCGCCCGCGAGACCGTCACCTTCAAACTGCCGCGTCTGCTGACGGCCTAAGTCGCTAACCCGCTGGGCGCGATGACGTCCATCTCGTTTTAGATCCCGTCACCCTCGGGCTTGTCCCGAGGGCCCACTGTTGGTCGCGCTCGACCGCAGACGTTGCAAGCCGTCGCCTGAACCCGTCCGCAACCTCGTTCGCATTCACCGTAGGCCCTCGGGACGAGCCCGAGGGTGACGGAAGTGGTTTGTGCAGAACCTACTCGACGGCCTGCAAGGGCAGGGCGACGCGGAAGGTGCTGCCGACGCCGGGCGCGGTAACGACCTCGATCTTGCCCCCCATCAGCGCCGCCAGACCATGCGCCGCCGTCAGGCCCAGCCCCAGGCCGTCGGCTGTGCGCGTGCTGCTCTCGTCGCCTTGGGTGAAGGCGTCGAACAGGCGGGTCGCAGCCTCGGGCTCCATGCCGGGGCCGGTGTCCTCGACCTCCAGCACCAGCTGATCGCCGGCGACGGCCCGCAGGGTGATCTGGCCCGTCCGGGTGAAGCGCACGGCGTTGTCGCTCAGCGCCGCCATCAGTTTCTCGACATGGACCGGATCGCCCAGCCATTCGCCCTCGGCGGCCTCGACGTCTATCTTCAAGCCCTTGGCCTCAGCTGCGCCACGAAGGTCGTTGGCGACACGGCCGAGCAGGTTGTTGGGCCGGAACGGTCGCGTCTCCAGCGTCACCGCCCCGTCGCGCAGCCGCACCACGTCCAGCAACTCCTCGACCAGCCGCAGCTGCTGACGACCCGACGCCTTCAGGATTTCCAGTCTGTCGCGCTGCTGCGGCGTGACCAGGTCCGCCCCGATCACCTCGGCCATGCCCAGCACCCCGTTCAGGGGCGTGCGCAGTTCGTGGCTGACGTTCGACAGGAACCGGGTCTTGGCCTGGTTTGCGGCCTCGGCACGCTCCAGCGCGGACGATAAGGCGACCTCGGACGCCCGCAGACGGCGCACATCGGCGGTCGTATTCCAGAACAGGAACGCCGTGCCGACGATCAGAACCACGACCAACAAAAGCAGCAGCGGCCCGGCCTTCGTCAGGATCTGATAGCCCGGCCGTTCCGGCGTCCAGACGACGCGGCCCAACAGGGCGCCGCCAGCGTCGCGCACATCGACCCCACTCATGCCTTGGGGCGGCGCGGCGTCGCCGGGCTGGAAATGCACCTCGGTCAAGGCCAACCGCGTGCGCAGCGGGTCCAACTCGGCCGCAAACGGCTTGAGCGAGGCCACGATCGGGTCGGACGTCGGCGTTGACCCGGCCGCCGTGTGGCGCACGACGGTCGAGGCGCCCAGCACATAGATGTCGCCGCCGACCTGTACGAAGGCGGCCTTCAAGCGGACGGCTACCTCCGCTGTCGCCGAGCGATCTCGTCCAGCGGCTTGCGCACGCAATTCATCAACCAAAGGCTGGGCCGTTCGTCCGACCGCGTCGCCGATCTGCGCACTGGCTGGCCGGCCCTCGGTGCTGAGGCGGAACAACCGTCCCGCGCCATCATAGCCCAAGGTGAACTGATGCTTGTGCTGGGCGGCGTAGAAGGCGCCGAAGTTGTGGTCGTACCAGGCCACGTCGCCGGCTGTCATGTGATCGACCGCCTCGTCCCAGACCGAGGCCGTGGTCAGGTTCTCGCCGATGATTTCCAGCGCCCGCGTCAGGCGCAACTTCACCAACGCCTCTTCCTTGCGCGCCTGGTGCGCATCGATGCCCTGGCTGACCATGCCCAGGACGCCGGCCATGCCGATGATGGACGACAGCATCAGGATCACCGCGATCCTGAACGTGCTCCACGCCCGCCAACCCGTTTTCGATACCACGCCACTCATAAAGTTCAGCTTAAACGGCGCTGACTAAAACTGCGTGAACGTGACGCAGCGTCAGCGGGGCTCGCCGACGAAATCCTGGGCGAACTCGGGCGCGTCGTCATCGAGAGGCAGGCTGCCGTCCTCGTCGTCGGCCTCGGAGGCGCGGCTGGGGTCCGGCACCTCGAACCCGACCGGCAGCGACAGGTCCAGCAGGCCCGCCGCCTTCATCTCCTGCACGCCCGGCAGGTCGTACAGGGTCGCCAGGCCAAAATGCTCCAGGAACCGATCCGTGGTCGCATAGGTCACCGGGCGGCCCGGCGTCCGCCTGCGCCCCCGCAATCGCACGAACCCCATCTCCAGCAGCAGGTCCAGCGTCCCCTTGGAGATGCTGACGCCGCGCACGCTTTCGATCTCGGCACGAGTGACGGGCTGATGGTAGGCGATGATGGCCAGGGTCTCCAGCGCGGCCTTGGACAGGCGGCGCGGCTCCTCGCGCTCCTGCGTCATCATGAAGGCCAGGTCCGGCGCGGTGCGGAAGCGCCAGCGGTCGGCGACGCACTCCAGCTCCACCCCCCGCCCCTCATATCGGGCGCGCAGACCCGATATGGCGCGCGCGACATTGCAGTTCTCGGGCAGTCGCGCGGCGATCTCGGCGGCGGTCAGCGGCCCGGCGGCGGCGAACAACAGGGCCTCGACCCGCCGCTCGATCTCGGCTTCGTCGGGTTGGAAGGCGAGGTCAGACATAGAAATATCCGCTCATCCCCGCGAAAGCGGGGACCCAGTCCTGTCGCTCGGCAATGCGTTGGCCATCCATCGGCGAAGGCATGACAGACCTTTGCGCCCAAATCACTGGGTCCCCGCTTTCGCGGGGATGAGCGGAAAGTGAAGCCATCACCCCATCAGCTCCAGCGGCTGGCCCTGCCCGCGTCGTTTCAGGAACAGCTCGGCGAACGCCTGCGTCTGTCGAATGTCCATCGCCCCCTCCTTCACCAGCTCCAGACTGGCCGACAGGGTCGAGGCCGTAAAGCTGGCCTGGCTGGGGCCTTCCTCGCCCTCCCGATGCGGCGCCACCTGATCCAGCGGGGTCCAGTCCGCCAGTTTCGGCATGATCTCGCGCAGCCAGTCGCGCGCCGCCTCCAGCGGAAAGGCCTCCACCCGCTGGCCCGGCGAATACTGCCGCGCGCCCTCGCGCCGACGCTGGGTCACATAGGCGCTCATCAGTTCGTACAGGCTGGCGTCGATCCGATCGGACGGCACGATCACCGTCGCCTCCGGATCGCCGCGCGTGAAGACGTCGCGCTTCAGTTGGGGCCGCGCCATCAGTTGTTCGACCGAGCGCCGCATGGCCTCCAGCTTCTGCAGGCGAAAGGCCAGGGCGGCGGCCATCTGCTCGGCCGGCGGCTCCTCGCCCTTGTCTTTCTCGGTGCGAGGCAGCAGCAGCCGCGACTTCAGATAGGCCAGCCACGACGCCATCACGAGATAGTCCGCCGCCAGGGCGAAGTTGCGCCGCCGCGCCTCGTGCACGAAGGCCAGATACTGTTCCGCCAACTGGGTGATCGACAGCTTCAGCAGATCGACCTTCTGGTTCCGCGCCAGGGCCAACAGCACGTGCAGCGGCCCCTCATAGCCGTCCAGATCGACCACGAACGCCTCGCGCTCCTCGACCTCGGCGACGGCGGTGAAGTCCAGATTGGGCTGAAACGCTTCGGACATCTTTCTTGGCCTACCGCGCTTCACGCTGCTTGATGCCGGGACGGTCTAGGCGGCTCATGCCTGCGCCTCCCCCACGTCCGGTCCCTTGGCGACATCCAGCCGACCGCCCATGGCCTGGAAGAAGCGTTCGTGCCCCGCGACCGGATCAAGCGGTTCGGGCACACGCACGATCCGCGCCATCGCCGCCTCGGCCCGCGCCTTGGCCTTGCCCTTCAGCCTGCCGGTCGCCTCGGCCACCGCCTGCATCTCGGCCATGTCGCCGTTGCAATGCAGAACCACGTCGCACCCGGCCTTCAGCGACCGATGCGCCCGCTCGCCCAGCGATCCGCTCAGCGCCTGCATCGACAGGTCGTCGGTCATGATCAAGCCGGAGAAGCCCAGATGCTCGCGCATCATCTTTACGGCCTTCTTGGACTGGGTCGCCGGGCGCTTCTTGTCCACGGCGGTGAAGACGATGTGCGCCGTCATGGCCAGCGGCATGTCCGACATCGCCTTGAACGGCGCGAAGTCCCAGCCATCCAGAGTGTCGAAATCGGCATGGACCGTCGGCAGGTCCTTGTGGCTGTCGGCGAAGGCCCGGCCATGGCCCGGCATATGTTTGATGCAGGGCAGCACCCCGCCCGCCAGCAACCCTTCCGCCGCCGCCCGACCCAGCAGGGCGACCGTATCCGGATCCTGGCCATAGGCGCGGTCGCCGACGATGTCGTGGGCGCCGGGCACCGGCACGTCCAGCACCGGCGCCAGATCGACGTTGATCCCGACCTCGCGCAGATCATGCGCCATCAGCCGCGCGCCCAGACGCACCCGTTCGCGCGCGCCCATCGGGTCGTTCGACGCCGTCACATAGGCGTTTCCCGGCGGATATTTGGGCCAGTGCGGCGGCCCCATCCGTTGGACCCGCCCGCCCTCCTGGTCGATCAGGATCGGCGCGTCAGGATCTCCGATGGCGGCCCGAAGTTCGTCGGTCAGGGCCCGCACCTGATCAGGCGTATCGATATTGCGCCGGAACAGGATGAAACCCCACGGCCGCGCATCGGCGAAGAAGGCCTGCTCGTCCTCGGTCAGCCGATGGCCCGAACAGCCGTAGATGGCGGCGGAGGTCATGCCGCCCCCCTGACCGCCATACTGCCCGTCACCCTCGGGCTTGTCCCGAGGGCCCACGGTTCAGCGCCCAGAATCCATGAACGGGACGCACATCCCCTCCCCTCGCCCCTTCGACCGCGATGCGGACGGGTGGGCCCTCGGGACAAGCCCGAGGGTGACGGAAGGTAAAACCGCATCACCGAACGATGCAGTCCCGCCCGGCGGCCTTCAGCGCGTTGCAGAAGGCGACCGCCCGCTCGCGCGACAGGCCCGAGAAGGTGGTGCGGTACAGGGTCGAACCGCTGGACGAGGTCACTTCGGTCACCCGCTTCTGGGCGCCCGACGCATATTGACCGAAGCGGCCGGCGACGGCGGCGTATTCGCGGTCGGCGATCTCGGTCGAGGAGAACGCGCCGATCTGCACCGCGGCCGAGCCCGTCGCAGCGGCCGGGGCCGTCGTCGCCGGCGCGGCCGGAGCAGGCGTCGTCGGACGCGGCGCGGGGGCTGCTGGCCTCGTGGCGGCGGGCGGCAGGCCTTGGCCGGTCGGGGCGGCGGTCGGCGGCGCGGCGGGGCGCGGCTGGGGCGCTTCCGGCGGCGGGGTGAAGGTCACGGGGGCGTCGGTGGTCTCGGTCTCGTCGCGGTAGACGCGCACCCCCTCGGCCGGATCGATAGGCTGGGCGTCGACGGGCGGGGCCGTCTTCATCTCGCCGACGGGCTGGCCCACGGCGGGCGGCGCGTCGGTCGAGGCCCTAAGACCAGATCGCCCATAGAGCCAGGCCACGGTGACCGCGATCAAGATCAAGACCACGACACTGACGATCAGCGTCACCGGCGGCGCCTTGCCTCCGCCCGAGCCGACGTTGCGACCGCTGCGCGGGTCATAGCTGTTGCGACGGAACGGCAGGTCGTCATCGGTCGGGGGCGTATAGGCGCCCCGGCCCGGCTTGTTGTCGTCATCAAAGGACATGGTCGCGCTCCGCCGTCTGTCAGGCGCGAATCGGCGCGCCGAACGATCACTCTACGCCCCCGCGCAAATCTTTCGAATCACAGATCGAGGGCGAGGTCGAGGCTGAACAGTTTCTGGTGCACTTCTATGGCGTAGCGGTCGGTCATTCCGGCGATATAGTCGCAGACTGCCCGCGCCCGCTGCGTCCGGTCGCTGGTCAGGGCGGGCGTGCTCCACTCGGGCGGCATCACCTCCGGCTCGGCCATGAAAAGCTCGAACAGTTGCGACAGCACCCTCCGCGCCTGGCTGCGCGTGCGATTGACGCGGTAGTGGCGATACATCCGCTCGAACAGGAACTTCCTCAGGATCGCCAGGTCGGCGTGCATGGCGTGCGAGAAATCGACCATGGTCCGCCTGGCCAGACGCACGTCCTCGGTCGTGACGATCCGGTCTTCCTCCAGCCGCCGCGCCGTCTCGGCCAACACGTCCTCGACCATGACGCCGATCATCCGCCGCACGGCCTCGATCCTCAACATCCGGTCGTCGATGGCGGGATAGTCGTGACGCACCTGGGCCAACATCGGCCCGATCAGCGGCACCTGATCCAGGTCCTGCAGGGTGATCAGCCCCGCCTGCACCCCGTCGTCCACATCGTGATTGTTATAGGCGATGTCGTCGGCGACGGCCGCGCACTGGGCCTCCAGCGACGCGAACGTGCCCAGACGCAGGTCCCAGTCCGCCTCCCCGCGGGTCCTGTAGGGCCGCACCACCGACCAGGCCGGTTCGTCCAGCCGATGCGCCACCGGGCCGTTGTGCTTGATGACCCCCTCGACCGTCTCCCAACTCAGGTTCAGCCCGTCGAACTGCGGATAGCGGTTCTCCAGCTCGGTCACCACGCGGAAGCTCTGGACATTGTGGTCGAAGCCGCCGTGACCGGCCATCTGCACCACCAGCTCGTCCTCGCCGGCGTGGGCGAAGGGCGGGTGGCCCAGGTCGTGCGCCAGGGCGATGGTCTCGGCCAGATCGTCATCTAGCCTCAGCGCATGGGCCAGGGACCGCGCGATCTGCGCCACCTCCAGCGAATGGGTCAGGCGGGTGCGATAATGATCGCCTTCGTGCGCCACGAAGACCTGGGTCTTCTCCTTCAGTCGCCGAAACGCCGTCGCATGGATGATCCGGTCGCGGTCGCGCGCAAAGCCCGTGCGGGTCCGGCTACCCGGCTCGGGAACGCGGCGCCCCCGGGTCAGGTCGGCGCGTTCGGCGTAGGTCGCGAGGCCCATCTGGCTGAAGTCTGTCTGGCTCAAGTCATCAACTTTGAAGCTGCTTTGATCCGGAGGCCCTTTGCGAACGCCCTTGCGGGCCTCATATAGACAGCCGTGAGCACCGTCCAATCCACAGAACCGTCCACACCCGCCTTCAGCGTCGCCACGCGCGCGTCGGAGGGCATCGTCCTGGCCGCCAGCGCCGCCAAGCGCCTGGCCAAGCTGGGCGCAGCCGAGGGCAAGACCCTGATGCTGCGCGTGGCGGTGGACGGCGGCGGATGTTCCGGCTTTCAGTACCGGTTCGAACTGATCGAGACGGCCGAGGACGACGACCTGCGCGTCCAGGCCGACGACCAGGCGGCGGTGATCGACCCCGTCTCGGTCCCCTTCCTGAAAAACTCCGAGATCGCCTATGTCGATGAACTGGCCGGCGCCCAGTTCGTCGTCCGCAACCCCAACGCCGCGTCCAGCTGCGGCTGCGGCGTCAGCTTCTCGATCTGACGCCGATCACCGTCGACGCCGGATCAGGGCCCAGACGGTGACGACCACGGTCGAGGCCAGCAGGGTCGAAAAGACCGCATCCCAGACGCCGTCTCCCAGCAGAGCGCCGATCAGGCCCGTCAGGCTAAGTACGAACACCACGACGGGCGCACCGAAGATGGCCCAGATATTCAGGTCCTTGCGGCTCATGCCGGCTTCCGCCGTCCCTTGCCCAGCCACAGATACAGGCCCGAGATCAGGATGACGATGGTAGCGATGTCCAGCAGCGCCCACAGGATCTTCAGCGCCAGCCCGCCATAGTCGCCGAAGTGCAGCGGCTGCGACAGCGACAGCGCCTTCACATACCAGGGCGTCGGGGCAACGGCCGCCAGTTCCCCGGTCCGCGCATCGATCAGGGCCGGCGTCGTCAGATGGGTCGTCAGCGGCGTGTCGCCGTGGAAGAAGACGGCATAGTGGTGATCGGTCGAATAGTCGGTCCCCGGAAACGCCACGAACTGCAGCTTCATGCCCGGCAGCGCCTGTTTCGCCCGCCCCACCGCCGCATCCAGAGAGGCCCGCTCGCCCGCAGGCGCCGGGGTGTCATAGGCCACGGTCAGGTCCTTCAGCGCCGTGTTCTTCCAATAGGCCAGGATCGGCGTGGCCAGAGTGTTGATCACACCCGTCGCCCCGACCACCAGCACCCACCCGGCCGTCACCACCCCCAGCAGGTTGTGATAGTCGAGCCAGCGGGTCCGCGCGGCCTTCTTGGCCCGCACCGTGCCGAACGGCAGCCGGCGCATGAAGGGCGCATACAGCACCACGCCCGACACCACCGCCACGATCAGCATCAGGCCCATCAGACCCAGGAACAGCATGCCCGGCAGGCCCAGGAACATGTCGGTGTGGAGCTGAAGCAGGAACTCCATCACCGGATGGCCGGCGACCGGCGGCGCCACCTCGCCGCTGGTGCGGTCGATGGGCTCGAAACTGTATTTCCCCGCCGGCCCGTTTGGATCGACGCTGGTGACGTTCACCACCGGCCGGTCCTCGTCGAAGCTCATGAAGGCCGGGACCTCACCGGGATGCAGCGCCAGACCCGCCGCCAGCACCTGGTCCAGGCTGAGCGGCGGCCCCTCCGGGTTCGCCGGGGTCCAGGCCTGCGGCAGCAGCACTTCCTCGATCTCATGCGTGAACACCAGCGGCAGGCCGGTCACGCACAGCATCAGCAGGAACAGGGTCGAGACCAGGCTCGACCACTTGTGCACCCAGGTCCAGGCGCGGATGGTCCGCGTCTTCATCCGGTTCAGAACTCGGCCGAGACCGACAGGCGGAACGTGCGCGGCGCGCCCAGCGTCTGATAGCCGGACGTCGGGGCATAGCCGCCCACGGCCACCCACTGATCCTCGTCGGCGAGGTTCTCGACCCGCGCGCGAACCGTCAGCGGCTTGCCGCCCGCCTCGAAGGCGTAGCGCACGCCTGCATCGAACCGGGTCCAGGCGTCCAGCTCCACCGTATTGTCGGTGCTGACCGGCTGTTCGCCCGTATAGACGACCCGGCCCTCCAGCGTCAGGCCGGCGACCATCGGCACGTCCCACTCCGCATTCAGATTGGCCTGGAACTCGGGCGAGCCGGTGGGGCGTTTTCCGACCAGGGCGGCGTCCAGCGAACGGGTGACTTCCGCGTCCAGCCAAGTCGCGCCGCCGATCAGACGCACGCCCGCGATAGGTTCGCCATAAACGCCCACTTCGACGCCGGTGTTCTGCTGCTCGCCGTCGGCGGTGTAGTTCTGGCCGTCGAAATAGGCCTGCGGGCGGTTCGCCTGGAAGACGCTCAGCGTGCCGCCGAACGTTCCGGCATCATATTTCACGCCGACCTCGTATTGCTCGGACTGGAACGGGGCCAGCACTTCGCCGACATTGCCGACCGGCGCGCCGCCGACCTGGGCGGGCGCCGTCGCGCCCGGCTGCAGCGCCTCGGCGTAGTTGGCGTAGAGCGAGAGGCGTTCGCTGGGCTTGAACACGACCGCAAAGGCCGGCGTCCAGGCGTCGCCGTCATAGGCCGAGATTTCCGCGCCGGTGTTGTAGTCGAACGACCGCGTCTCGATCTCCTGATAGCGCACGCCGACCGTGGCCAGCAGGCGACCGTCCAAGAAGGACATCATGTCCGCAAAGGCGATCGAGCGGTTGTTCACCCGCTCGGTCACCAGTGGATCGGACAGATCGCCGCCGACGAAGAAGTCGGGCGTCGGCGCCGTCACGTCGATCGGGTCGTACAGATCGCTGGCGAAACCGGCGAAGTCCGAAAAGGCGTAGGCGTTCTTGGACTTGGATCGCACCTGCGACGCCGAGGCCACCAGCCGGTGTCCGACCGGTCCGGTCGTCACGTCCGCGCGCAGGCCGACGTCGCCCGCCCACACCGTGTCCTCGCGCACATTGTCGAAGCGATAGGCGCTCAGCGCCCCGTCCGCATTGGCGTTCGGATTGGCCAGGACGTTGTCCTCCTCGCCCCGACGCCCGCCGACGGCCGCCCAGGCGGTGACGCGGTCGGTCAGATCGAACTCGCCGCGCGCGGCGCCGAACAGCTGTTCGTCGTCGGTATAGGTCCAGGGCTGGGCGAAGTTGGCGTCGGCCGAGGGCGCCTCGGGAACCGCGCCGTTCGGCGTCACCTGCGGACGCGGCGCGTCGATGCGGTGATCCTGCCAGCCCAGATCGGCCGAGAAGCGGGCCCGCTCGCCGCGACGATCCACGCCCAGGCCAAGCACGCGCAGCTCGCTGTGCTGATCCTCGACCGCGCCCTCGCCCGCCCGGCTGACCAGGTTCAGGCGCGCGCCCCAGGCGTCGTCGGCGCCGAAGCGGCGCGCCAGATCGGCGGCGGCGTAAATCTCGTCGCCGCCTTCCCATCCGGCCGTCAGACGGTTCAGGTCCGCGCCCGTCGCGCGCTTTGGAACCAGGTTGAAGGCGCCGCCCACCCCGCTGCCGCCCGGCGCCGCGCCGTTCAGGAAGGCCGTAGCCCCGTGGAAGACCTCGACCCGCTCAAGCAGTTCCGGCGCCACATATTGGCGCGGCAGCACGCCGTACAGGCCGTTGTAGGTCATGTCGTCCGAGTAAACCGGGAAGCCCCGGATCAGATAGACTTCCTGGAAATTGCCGAACCCCTTGGTCACCCGCACAGCCGGATCGTTCTGCAGCACGTCGCCGACGCTGCGCGCCTGCTGGTCGCGGATCAGGGTCTCGGTATAGCTGGTCACGTTGAACGGTGTGTCCATCGTATCCAGAGCGCCGAACAGGCCGACACGACCGCCCTTCGCTACCTGTCCACCGGCATAGGCGCCGGGCAAGCCGACCTGCGACCCGCCGGTGACGACGATCTCGCCCAGTTCCGCCACGCTCGGCTGGTCCTGCTGCGCCAGGGCGGGCGTGGCGGCGGCCAGGGCCAGGCTGCTGACGGCGCAGGCGAGACGGGAAAAACGGATCATGGATTGCAACGCATTATCAACGCAGGGAGGAAGGCGCTCCCATACGCCTCGTTGCGACTGGCTTGCAATGGCAGAGGCCTGGGTTGCGACATTTTGCGGTCGTATCGGGCTTGCAATTAGCGACATTCCTAATTAGGAATTCGGCTATGAATACCCTGTTCAAGGCCCTGTCGCATCCGGTGCGTCGTCGCATCATCGCCATGCTCCGCGCCGGTCCGCTGGCGTCCGGCGACATCGCCGCCGCCTTCGACATGAGCTGGCCCACCATCACCGGCCATCTCAACGCCCTGAAGGAGGCCGGTCTGGTCAGTCCCGAGCGTGAGGGCCAGACCATCCGCTACCGGCTGGAAATCTCGGCGGTCGAAGAGGCCATGGCCTTTCTGATGGACATCGTCGGAACCGGCGAAGCGGCCGAAACCCTGCCCGACGCGCAAAAGGAACCCCGCCGATGAAGGACCGCCTGTCGCTGCTGGACTATCTGACCGTCGCCGTCTTCGGCGTCCAGGCGGCCTTCGCCCTCTATATCGGCTTCAAGGGGCCGACCACGCCGATGCCGATGCACTGGAACGCGAGTTGGCAGGTCGATCGCTGGGGCGACCGCGTCGAGTTCGCCGTCTTCTTCGGCGGTCTGACCCTGATCGGCTTCATCGCCGCCGCCGGCATGGGCTTGGCCGCCATGCGCGCCGAAAGCCATGGGGAGGCTTCGCGGCGCCGCTCGATGCGGATCGGCCAGGGCCTCACCCTGTTCCTCTTCACCGCCATCGGCCTGACCATCGCCTGGGCCAGCCTGGGACATGCGACGGCGGACAGCGGCCCGGTCGTCATGACCGGCGGCCTGTCGCTGATCCTGCTGGTCACCGGCGCCTTCCTAGGCCGGGTCGCGCCTAATCCCCTGATCGGCGTCCGCACGCCTTGGAGCTACAAGAGCCGCCTGGCCTGGGACCGATCCAACCGTCTGGCGGGCCGGCTATTCTGCCTGATCGGTCTGGTCGGCCTGATCGCCGCGCCCCTCGCGCCTCAGCCTTATGGCGTCACGGCCCTGACTGCCGCCGTCCTGATCGTCGCCGCCGTCTCTGTCTTCGAAAGCTGGCGCGTCTGGCGCGCCGATCCCGACCGCCAACCCTTCTGAAGGCGCCCGCCATGCCGATGCTGATCCCCGCCCTTCTCGCCGCCAGCCTGCTCGCCGGCCCGGTGTCGACCGAGATCACCCTGCCGTCACAGCCCGCGCCGCTGCACGGAACCCTGCTGACGCCCGACGCCCCCACGGCCGTCGCCGTCATCCTCCCTGGCTCGGGCCCGACGGATCGGGATGGGAACAGCCCGCTGGGGGTCTCGGCCTCGACCTACCGCCTGCTGGCCGAGGGTCTGGCGCAACAGGGCATCGCCACCGTCCGCATCGACAAGCGCGGCATCGGGGCCAGCGCGGCGGCGGGTCCGGCCGAGGCCGATCTGCGGTTCGACGCCTATGCCGCCGACGCTCGTGCCTGGGCGACGCAGGCCGCCGCGCGCGCGGGCCTGCCCTGCGCCTGGCTGATCGGCCACAGCGAGGGCGCCCTGGTGGCGCTGAAGGCGGTCGAAAACGACGACAAGATTTGCGGCCTGATCCTGCTGTCCGGCGCCGGCCGCCAGGCGGGCACGGTGCTGCGCGAACAGTTGGCGACCCTGCCCGAGCCGATGAAGACCCAGGCCTTCGCCGCCCTGACCCAGCTTGAGGCCGGCCGCACCGTCGCTGACACGCCGCCTGCGCTGGCGGCCCTGTTCCGTCCCTCGGTCCAGCCCTATCTGATCTCGTGGCTGCCGCTGGACCCCGCCGCCCTGCTCGCCGCCTACGACGGCCCGGTCTTGATCGGTCAGGGAACCACCGACCTCCAGATCACCGTCACGGACGCCCAAGCCCTGGCCGCCGCGGACCCCAAGGCGGCGCTGAAACTCTGGGACGGCGTCAACCACCTCCTCAAGACCGCCCCCGCCGACCGTGCGGCGAACATGGCGACCTATGCCGATCCGGCGCTACCGCTCGCGCCGGGCGTGGCGGAGGACGTGGGGGCGTTCATTCGGGGGAATGCGAAGCGCTGACTTCGGCTCCTTTCAAAGTCAGGAGATCACTTCCCGCCAGTTTGCTCAGTCTGGAGCGCTGCCGCAGGCGTAGGAACCTCATCATTCACAGATTCGGCATTCACAAAATACTTATGGCGAAGGTTCGGATAAGGGTGAAGCTGACCGAGATATTTGTATCCTAAGCGGGCGAAAATAGTCGTCGCGGCGTCGACGTCGGACAGATAATCTTGGCCATCATTTCCAGCGGCAATGTCGGCTTCTATGAAGTCCAATATCATAATCATATATCCGATTTCTTCTTGAGCTTTTGGATCAGGGATGACTACGTTATTCGCTGCCAGCAGATGTGCTCGCGCACGCCGAAGCGCACCACTTTCCGTAAGATGCTTGGCGTTGGCGGCTTCGGCCTCCTTGTCACCTATTTCGCCGCTGTAACTGCCCGAAACGACCTCAAGCTCTGACCCTATATTGTAGCAGACGCTGCCGATCTTGCGGCGCTCGAACACAGCCGCCTTCGCGCCCTGTAAGACTGCGTACCAAAGAGCGCCAACTGCCGCGAACGCGGCGACGCCGTTTAACGCAAGGGCCCACCAAGCCGCGTTAGCCGAGGAAACAGCTGCGGCAGCCGCATGCTGAGTAGCCGCCAACATATCCGCTTCCATGATCACTCCGACGTTCGTATCATCAAACTAGCAAGCCGATCCTTGCCGATGAGCGTCCACTTTGGGTCGTCTTGCGAAGTTGCCTCCCGAACCGGACCTCCCCAGCGTCGCCTAGCGAGCAAAGGCAGCGAAGTTCGGCTAAGATTGTTAGCGGTCGTAGCAGAATGAAGGGGAAAGTCGCTTAACGGAGATCGGTCTATTCACCGTTACCTCTGAACGCCATAGACCCAGATGGCCTGCGCCACCAAATGGACGGTGAGTTCTGCGTCCGACGAAAGAGACTAAGAACGGCTGCACTGTGTAGCAGTCCCCATCTCCGAGGCTCTTCTCCATAAGCCGTTCCAGATCCGACCACTTGGTCCACTCCAACCAGTCTGTCTCGCTGTAATCGGGACGTACCGTCGGCACTTCGGTCGCTCCCTCGACGAAAGTCGATCCTTCGAACTCGTAGAGCCAGACACCGGAAAACTGCCGTGTGCCGCCGCTAAAGCCGCCGCCCACGCACGACGTGAGGGCCAAGCCCATTGCGACCACGCTGAACAATCTGAGATTCATGCCCAATCTAATCATGTTTTCTGAGAGCGGGCTAAGGACCGAAATCAGCCATCGACCAGTCCGCCGCCTACCGCTCCCTCAACTCTCCCCGCGCCCCCTCCGCCAGAGCGAAGAACCGCTCCCTGACCTCCGCCGCAAAAGGGTTGTCGCGTTCGATGGCGCGGAAGACGGCGGGGCTATCGTGGCGGACCATGTCGACGGCCTGCATCAGCCGGTCGAAGCTGGCGGTGGTCATGCGCGTCGGCAGGGGCTCCATGGCCATCAGGACGCGGGCGATCAGGTGGGTCAGGCCCTGGACGGTGGCGGCCTCGCGGTCGTGATCCTCGGGACTGACCTGGAAGACCTTCAGCCCCAGCGCCCGGCGGCAGAAGGCGGCGACGCGGCGGGCGTCCTTTCCGCCTCGCACCTCGCAGATGGCGATGCGCAGGCCGGCGATGCCGTCCTTGCCGCTCTGCGGGCCGAGGGGGTGAGTGCCGACGATGCGCACGCCGGGCGGCAGCAGGGCGTCCATGGCCTGCGCCGGCTTCACCTTCACCGAGCCCACGTCGATGACCAGGGCGCCCGGCGCCAGGTGCGGGCGGATGGCGATCAGCGTCGCCTCCAGCGCCTCGACCGGCACGGCCAGCACCACCGTCGGACAGGCGGCGGCGGTCGTCAGGTCGGTCAGGGTCGCGACGCCCTCGCCGCCCCCGACTCCAGGCGTCGCCGCCGGATCATGGGCGAGGATGTCGAACCAGGGCGACAGATGCCGCGCCGTCAGCCGCCCGAAGGCGCCGAAGCCGATCAGGCCGAGCTTTTCCTTCGCCACCGTAACACCCGGCGCCTTCCCACCAACCTCTGTCATCCTCGGGCTTGACCCGAGGACCGGGTGCGGATCGGGCTGTGCGCTCGCCGCCGACGCAATGCAGCGGACCCTCCGGTCCTCGGGTCAAGCCCGAGGATGACGGAGTGGTAGTAGATCGCGGGGCGAAGCGACCTCACAGCGTCTCCATGAACCGCACCGGCCGGCCGTGCGCCGATCCGATCAGTTCGCCGTCCTGCATCACCACCCGGCCGCGCACGATGGTCGCCATCGGCCAGCCGGTCGCCTCCACCCCGTCGAATGGGGTCCAGCCGCAGCGCGTCGCCTGCTGGTCGTGGGTGATCGTCCGCTTCGCCTTCAGATCGACGATGGTCAGGTCGGCGTCGTAACTGACGGCCATCCGCCCCTTGTTGGCCGTGCCGAACACCCGTTGCGCGCCGGCCGAGGTCAAGTCGATGAACCGCTCCAGGCTCAACCGCCCATTGGCCACGTGCGTCAGCATCAGCGGCACCAGGGTCTGCACCCCCGGCATCCCCGACGGCGAGGCCGGATAGGGCTTGGCCTTTTCTTCCTTGGTATGCGGCGCGTGGTCGGAGCCCAGCACGTCCGCCACGCCCTGCTGCATCCCCCACAGCCACAGGGCGTCCACATGCTCCTGCGACCGGATCGGCGGGTTCATCTGGGCGTAGCTGCCCAGCCGCTCATAGGCCTCGGGCGCGACCAGGGTCAGGTGCTGGGGCGTGATCTCGACGGTGGCGACGTCCTTGTGGAAGCGCAGATATTCCATCTCGTCCCTGGTCGTGACGTGCAGCACATGGATGCGCGCGCCGGTCTCCTGGGCCAGGCCGACCAGGCGCCGCGTCGAGCGGATGGCGCTCTCGGCGTCGCGGACCTCGGGGTGGCTTGTCCAGTCGCCGGTGCGGGCCAGGCCGCGACGTTCGATCAGCCGGTATTCGTCCTCGGAGTGGAAGGTGGCGCGGCGGCGCACGTTCGACAGAACCTTGCGCACCCCCTCGTCGTCGGCGATCAGCAGGTCGCCGGTCGAGGCGCCCATGAAGACCTTGACCCCGCAACAGCCCGGCAGCCGCTCCAATTCGCCCAGATAATCGGCGTTTTCGTGCGTGCCGCCGACGTAGAAGGCGTGGTCGGTCCACATCCGGTCTTTCGCCCGCGACAGCTTGTCGGCCATGGTGTCCGGGTCGGTGGTGTTGGGATTGGTGTTCGGCATCTCGAACACGGCGACGACCCCGCCCAGGGCGGCGGCGCGCGACCCGGTCTCCAGGTCTTCCTTCCACTCCAGGCCCGGTTCGCGGAAATGGACCTGGGTGTCGATGACGCCGGGCAGGACCGTCAGGCCGGTCGCATCGAAGGTCTCGCCGGCCGAGGCCTGGGACAGGTCGCCGATGAAGGCGATCTTGCCGTCGATCACCCCGACGTCGGCGGGGCCGCGCCCCGCATGGTTCGCCACCTCGCCGCCACGGACGATCAGGTCATAGGTCTGGGTCATGGGGCGGGCATCCTTCTATTCGATGCCGTGCTTCTACATTTCCGCTCATCCCCGCGAAAGCGGGGACCCAGTTCTTTCGCCAGGACACGATCACTGGGATTGCTTGATCGAAACCCGTTCACACAATGATCGCTCAAAGCACTGGGTCCCCGCTTTCGCGGGGATGAGCGGGATGGAGGGGTGTTAATTCCGCGCCTTCAACATCCGCGTCGCCGTCTTCAGCACCCGCTCCCACGGCAGGTCCATCATATGCTGGATCGCCTGGTTCAGGCGCGGATCCAACGTCTTGAACTCGTCATAGCTGCGCGGCCCCCGCACAGCCTCGCCCTTCCACGGCCCGCGCGTCGTCTCGTCCGACGGGCCGAACACCGCCACCACCGGCGCGCCCGAGGCCGTCGCCAGATGGGTCCAGATCGAGTCCGCCCCGACATACAGCGCCGATTTCGACAGGGCCGCCACAGTCTGCAGCCGGGTCAGCCTGCCCTGCAGCTCGATCACCCGCGCGCGGGGCACGGCGTAGCGGATGGTGTGGGCCGCCTCGCGGTCGATCTCCTCGCCCACGATCATCAACCGCCCGCCCGCCAGCGGTCCGTCGTCCGCCAGCAGCTTGGCCGCCACCTTGGCATAGCGTTCGGCGGGCCAACGCTTGCCCATCCATTCCACGCCCGGCCCGACCGCCAAAATCGGCCCCTCGCCGCCCGTCGTGGGGATCAAGGCCTGAACCTGAGCCATCGTCTCGTCGGACACGAACAGCTTCGGCGCCGGAATCTCCTCCGGCTCCAGCTTCAGCACCGCCGCCGCCGCCTCGACCGCATGAAGGCCCGGCGCATCCTTGCCCCGCACCGCCCGCTTGTGCCGCCTCAGCTTGCCCGACAGGTCCGAGCCGCGCATGTCCACGACCAAACCCCATTTGGTCCCGCGCACCTGGTTCCACAGGGCGATCCATTCGAAATGGCCCTCGCGCTCCAGCACGATCAGCTTCGTCAGGCGCGGCGTGTCGGCGAACAGCGGCGCGCTGGCGGCCGATCCGACGATCGTGAAGGTCGCATCCGGCAGGCTCTCGACCAGATGCGCCAGTACGCCCGAAGACAGCACGGCGTCCTCGGCGTCCGCCTCGGCGATATACAGGATGGGAAACCGCCCGATCATCCGTTGACGGATACAGGGATTCTATCGGGGGTTCAGCGTCAAACGCAGGTTTCCACAGGCAGGCGCCATGGGTTAGAACCCGCGCCCATGATCCAGACGCCCGATCCAGCAGCCGCCGCCGCCCTCGAACGCTTCAAAGCCCAGCGCGTCACGGCCATCTATCGGCTGGACCTGATCGCCAAGGGCGCCACCATTTCCTACGAGGACGGCACGCCCATCGACATGGTGTCCGAAAAGGCCCGGCTGGAAGCCGTCGTCGCCGACATGGACCGCCGCATCGCCCAGTTGGAACGCGCAGCCGGGTGAGTCTTCCCCTCCTCCCCGGCCGGACCTGCGGCGGCTGCGTCGAATGCTGCCGGGTCATTCCGCTGGACCTGCCGGAACTGGCCAAGCCGACCGGCGAGCTGTGCGCCTATTGCGTCGACGGCGCCGGCTGTTCGGTCCACGCCATCCGGCCCAGCACTTGTCGCATCTGGTTCTGCCTGTGGCGCGTGGTCGAGCTGTCCGACGACTGGCGGCCGGACCACAGCGGCGTCATCGTCCGCCCCGACGGGGTCGAGGACGGGATCATCACCCTGTATGTCCTGCGCCGTTCGGACTTCCTCGCCTCGCCAGACGTCTTCATGACCGTCGTCGGCTGGATCGCCGAGGGGATCGAGGTCGCGCTCAGCATCCCCGGCCCGGTCGGGACCTATCCGGCCCGCGCCGTTGTCACCGACTGGCTGCGCCCGGCGATCGAGGACGGCGACCCCGCCGCCTTCCTGGCCCGCGTCCTGCGCTCGCTGGACACCCTGGCCGAGCATGACTTCCAGCCCGACGGCGTCGCCCGACGATACGCCGTGACAACCCAGGATGACCCATCCGCTTAGCCGAAGCTTAAGTCCTTGCCGCTATTCTGAAATCTGTAAAGCCGCCGCTTTGAGAGATACGCCGGAAATGCAGGCCTGGGACGCGCTGCGACGCCCGATCTGGATGTTCGATCCGTCCGCCCTGCGCGGCGTCTATGCGAACGCCGCCGCCCTGGATCTCTGGGGCTCCGACAGCCTCGACGCCCTCCTGGCCCGCGACTTCAGCCAGATGTCGCCGGCTGTGCTGGCCCGTACCGAGCGGCTGGCGCGCGAGACGGCGAACGGCGAGACCCTATCCGAACACTGGACCTTCTATCCCAACGGACGGCCGCTGACGGTGACGGCGGTCATCTCGACCTACTGGCTGGACGACGGCACGCCGGTCCTGCTGTTCGAGGCCGCCCCGATCGAGGTCGAAAGCGAGGAACGTCGCGCGGTCGAGGCCCTGCGCCACACCTCCACCCTGATCTCCCTGTTCGACAGCGAAGGCCGTCCGCTGTTCTCCAATCCGGCGGCGTTCGCGGCCTATGGCTCGACCACCCATCCCTTCGAGGCCCGGTTCGCCCAGCCCGAGCGCGCCCAGCCCATGCTGGCGGCGGCCCTGTCCGGCGACCTGGCGGCCGACGTGTGCGAGATCGTCACGCGCGAGGGGCCACGCTGGCATCATCTGGACATCCGCCCGGCCATCGATCCCGTCACCGGCCACCTGGGCCTCATCCTGACCGAGATCGACGTGACCGAACGGGTCCAGGCCGAGCAGGCCCGCGTCGCCGCTGAACAGAAAACCGCCATGGCCGAGGCCCGTCAGCGGTTCCTGACCGACATGTCGCACGAACTGCGCACGCCGCTGAATTCGGTCATCGGCTTCTCGGACCTGTTGTCCAAGGCCGGCCTGGCACAGGAACACGGCGACCACGCCGACCGGATCAATGGCGCGGGCCAGCGCCTGTTGTCCGTCGTCAACGACATGATCGACCTGTCGTCCGACAAGGTCGTTCCTCTGCCGACGCTCGACGCCGTCATCGAGGAACCCGCAGCCGCCAATGAAGACGCCGCCGCCCTGCGCGTCCTCTATGTCGACGATCACGACAGCAACCGCGCCCTGGTCATGGCCGTCATGTCCGCCCAGGGCATCGTCTGCGCCACCGCCAACGACGGCGCGCAAGGGGTCGAGGCGGCCCGCGACGGTGACTGGGACGTGATCCTGATGGACATCCAGATGCCGGTGATGGACGGCGTCGATGCGACCCGCGCCATCCGCGCCCTGCCGGGTCTGGTCGGCCGCACGCCGATCCTGGCCCTGACCGCCAACACCCTGCCGGAACAGCTGATCCAGTACGAAGAGGCCGGCATGGACGACTGCATCGCCAAGCCGATGAACATCGTCGATCTGGTCACCCGCGTCACGGCCTGGGGCGCCAGCGACTGGCGCAACTTCGACCCCCTGTTCGATCCCGAGGCCGCCGCCGTCGCCTAAATTCGGCGCGGCGTCTTCTGGAGCCGCCGCCTGCGCCCTATCTTGCGCCCATGCCCATCGCCCGTCTCGACAGCCGCGCCCTGATCTCCGTTACGGGCGAAGACGCGAAGCCCTTCCTGCACAATTTGCTGACCCAGGACGTGGAGACGCTGGCAGAGGGCGAGCTGCGCTTCGGCGCCCTTTTGTCCCCGCCCGGCCGGCTGCTGTTCGACCTGTTCGTCCTGGGCCAGGCGGACGGCGTCCTGCTGGATGTCGCGACTGAGCGCCGCGACGCCCTACTCCAGCGCCTTTCGATGTACAAACTCCGCGCCAAGGTCCAGGTCGCCGCCGACGACCGCGCCGTCTTCGCCGCTTGGCCGGACGCGCCCGAGGGCTTCATCCCCGACCCGCGCACCCCGCTGATGGGCGGCCGCCTCTATGGCGAGGCCACGCCCGATGCCGCTCAGGCCGACTACGACGCCCACCGCCTGTCCATCGGCCTGCCCGATCCGACCGCCGACGCCCCTCAGGACAAGACCTATCCGATCGAGGCCGACTTCGACCTGCTGAACGGCATTGACTTCCAGAAGGGCTGTTTCGTCGGACAGGAGACCACCTCGCGCATGAAACGCCGGGGAACGATCAAGAACCGGATGCTGCCGCTCGACTTCGACGGCCCCGCCCCAGCCTTCGGCGCCGAGGTGCTGAAGGGCGAACTGCGTGCGGGCGAGGTGCTGTCGGGTCGTGACGGCTCGGCCATGGCCCTGCTGCGGATCGACCGGCTCGACGGCGACCTGGCCGTGGACGGCCGCCCTGTGCGCTTGCGCAAACCCGCCTGGATGGGCGAGGACGTCCTCCCCTCCTCAAACACTTGAGTCTCCCATGAAGATCGCCGACCAGATCGTCCTCGTCACCGGCGGCGCACGCGGCGTCGGGGCCGCCGCCGTCCGCGCCTTCGCCAACGAAGGCGCCCGCGTGATCATCAACTGGCGCGCCAGCGAGGACGCCGCGACCGCCCTCGCCGCCGAGATCGGCGACCGCGCTATCGCGCTCCAGGCTGACGTGACCGACCGCGCCGCCGTCGACGCCATGGTCGCCGCCGCCCGGGCCCATTTCGGCGCCCCCGTCACCACCGTGGTCAACAACGCCCTGGACTACAGCTTCAACGGCGACGCCCGGTCGCAGATGACCGACATCGGCTGGGACGAACTGGCGGCCCAGTTCTCGACCGTCGTGCGCGGCGCGCTGAACACCATCCAGGCGACCGCCCCCGGCATGGCGGCGGCCCGGTTCGGCCGCGTCGTCAACATCGGCACCAACCTGTTCCAGAATCCGGTCGTGCCCTATCACGACTACACCGCCGCCAAGGCCGCCCTGCTGTCGCTGACCCGCACCGCCGCCGGCGACCTCGGCCCCGATGGCATCACCGTCAACATGGTCTCGGGCGGCCTTCTGCGCACCACCGACGCCAGCGCCGCCACGCCCGAGGCCGTCTTCGACCTCATCGCCGGCATGACGCCCCTGCGGTCGGTGACCACCCCCGAAGAATTCGCCGACGCCGTCCTCTTCTTCGCCTCGCCGTGGAGCCGCGCAGTGACGGGTCAGAACCTGGTGGTGGACGGGGGATTGGTCAGGGACTGAGGCCAACGTGATCTTCCCTTCTCCCAGTGGGAGAAGGTGGCCCGAAGGGCCGGATGAGGGTCGGCCGGTGGGCAAGTTCGCACAGTCCCGACCCTCACCCTTTCGCGCAAGACCGATCGCTGACGCTCCCGGGCGCTCAAGCCCTCTCCCAGCGGGAGAGGGAACTGGACACAATCGAACAAACCGGCGACCTCTCGCAATGACCGACTCACACGCCTCGGGCCGCTGCGGCTGGTGCGGGACCACCGACCCGCTCTACATCGCCTATCACGACACCGAATGGGGCGTGCCGGAACGCGACCCGCGCGCCCTGTGGGAGAAGCTGGTCCTCGACGGCTTCCAGGCCGGCCTCGCCTGGATCACCATCTTGAGAAAGCGCGAGGGCATCCGCGACGCCTTCGACGGCTTCGACCCCGAGATCGTCGCCCGCTATGGCGAGGACGACATCCAGCGCCTGCTGAACGACCCCCGCATCATCCGCTCGCGCGCCAAGATCAACGCCGCCATCCAGGGCGCTCAGATCTGGCTGGAGATGCGCGACAACGATGAGGACTTCTCCGCCTGGCTCTGGTCCTTCGTCGACGGCGAACCGATCCAGACGACCCACGCCGACTTCCGCCAGGCCCCGACCCAGACCGAACAGTCGGTCACCATGGCCAAGGCCCTCAAGAAGCGCGGCTTCAACTTCTGCGGCCCGGTGATCGTCTATGCCTTCATGCAGGCCGTGGGCATGGTCAACGATCACCAGACGACCTGCTTCCGTCACGCCCAGGTTCGTGCGATGGCGGGCCATGGCTAAAGCCCCCTCAAACCCCAAGGCCTTCCCGACCCTCGCGCTGGAGACGGTGCTGATCCAGCGCGTCAACGGTCACGTCTGCGGCGTGGACGAGGCGGGGCGCGGACCGTGGGCCGGCCCGGTGTCGGCCGGAGCGGTCATTCTGAACCCCGACGACCTGCCCCTTGGCATAGACGATTCCAAGGCCCTGACGGAAAAGCGCCGCGCCGCGCTGGAGCCCGAGATCAAGGCCCGCGCCGTCGCCTGGGGCGTCGGCTTCGCCTCGGTGGAGGAGATCGAGGATCTGAACATCCTGCACGCCACCGGCCTGGCCATGTGCCGCGCCATCGAGGCTCTGCAGGTCCAGCCGGTCGCGGCTCTGGTAGACGGCAACTACCGCTTCAAACTGCCGTGCGAAATCCAGACCGTGGTCGGCGGCGACGGCCTGTCGCTATCCATCGCGGCGGCGTCGATCCTGGCCAAGACGGCGCGGGATCGGCTGATGATCGATCTGGACGCGCAATATCCCGGCTACGGATTCGCCAGCCACAAGGGCTACAACGCGCCGATCCACCAGAACGCCTTGAAAACATTGGGCCCCTGCCCCGCCCACCGGCGCAGCTGGTCCCCGATCAAGGCCCTGCTTCAGGACGCCTGAAACCGCCTCAGATGTGCATAAAGCCGCCCATCAGCGCGCCCATCAGGGCGGCCACGGCGGCGCCGGCCAGCGCCATCATCCAGCGCGGCGGCGGGCTCAGCTCGGGTTCGAGATCGACATGCTCGACCGACGGCGTCGCCTCGTTCGGGCGACTATAGCGGGCGGCGTTGTGCGTGAATGTCGGCCGTGCATCGGCGGCCGGCGCATCCCAGCCCCAATCGGCCTTGGCGACACGCGGCGCCCACGAATGCGGCTCCGCGGCCGGCCGGACGCGGTAGTCGTCGGCGCGGTCGGTGTTCGGAGAGCGGTGCGTGTGCGGTTGCATACATCCACAACGACACGCCGCGATTCGCGTTCCGCAACTTGCGACTGTTGTTTTCGCTGCGCTTATGCGGCCACAGGCAGTTCGACCGGCCGATCCGTGACCACGAACAGATGTTCGACGTTCCTCAGCCTCCCGACCGTCCCGACCTTCTCGCCCTTGGGATTATGGATGCCGATCCGGGCGCCGACGTATCGCGGGTGCGCCACCTCCAGCACCTGAACATGGCCCCGCGCCGACAGCATCTCGACCAGTTCGGCCCGGCTCAGATAGCCTTCGTCGTTGAAGCTGACGATCAGATTGGGCGCCTTGACCCGTTCGATCACGGTCTTCAGCGCCGGGCCGATGCCGGGCCGACTGTTGAAGGCGCTCTTGCGCGTCCTGACGTCCACCCGCTTGTTGGCGATCCCATAGGTCTCGGGCCGGTCCCACAGCACCAGGCTCTCCCAACAGTGGTAGTTGGCCAGATAGGAATGCTGGTTATAGGGCGGGTCCAGATAGACTAGGTCCGCCTCGACCTGTTCGGCGATCTCGATGGCATCGCAGTGCGTCGCCCGGCACGGGCCGCCGTCCACCGCCGCAACCATGTCCGGCGTGCGCAGCTCCAGCGTCTTCAAGGCTCGCGGGGCCCACTGTTTCATATAGGCCATCTGAACCCCGGCGGTGGAATCCACTCGATCCGCCGCCTCCATCAGGCTGACCAGGACGATGGCCTTCAGCTCCGGCTCCAGCCCCATGGCCTCGATCCGGTCGCGCATGGCGTCGATGCGCGCGCCGTTGTCGGGGTGGAAGTAGCGCGCATCCTGGCAAAAGGCCTGGGTGAACCATCCCGCCTGCCGCGTCACCGTCCGCAACTCGGCCAGCACGGTCTCGACCCGGTCGATCCACCGCTCCCGATCCGCCTGGACATAGGCGGTCGCCAGGGCGTGGGCATAGGCGTTGTAGTCGTTCGACCACACCTGAAACCCCTGCTTCTTCAACGCATGCCCGACCCGCGCCGTGCCCGAGAACAGATCGCAGACCCGCCCGCCCTGCGGCAGGACGCCGGCGACGGCGCCCGTCACATGGCCCAGCAAGGCGCGCTTGGAGCCGATGTATTTGATCATGACGCGGCCCGACTCATCGCCCCACCATAGCCGCTTACCGCGCGGCGCGAGAGGGGGCGGGGACCGAGCGCATCATCGGGTCGCACTCGGCCCGGTCGGGATCGGCGACGACCACCGGCGCGAAGGCTCTCCCCTACCCCGCGATCTGGCCGAAGTCCGCGACCTGGCCCATAACGTCGCGCACCTGGCCCAGCAGCTTCAGGCGGTTGTCGCGTTCGGCGGGGACGTCGGAGTTGACCAGCACGTCCTCGAAGAACCGGTCCACCGGGGCGCGCAGGCGGGCCAGGGCCGTCATGGCGGCGGCGAAGTCCTCGGTCTCCAGCGCGGCCTCGACGGCAGTGCGGGCGGCGCCGACGGCGAAGGCCAGGACGGTCTCGGGCTCGGGCTGGTTCGGCAGGCCGGTCTGGACCATGCCGGTCGGCAGCGGGGTTGGTTTCTTCTCTTCGGCGCGCAGGATGTTGGAGGCGCGCTTGTAGCCGGCCAGCAGATTGGCCCCGTCGTCGGTGGCGAGGAAGGCGGCCAGCGCCTCCACCCGACGCACGATGCGGACGAGGTCGTCGTCGCCCAGAGCGAAGACGGCGGCGACGAGGTCGTGGCGCTGGCCCCGGTCGCGGAGGAGGACGGTCAGGCGGTCGGCGAAGAAGGGTAGGATGGAAAACTCGTCTTCAAAACTCCCAGTCTTCGTTCTGAGGTCTACATCTCGTTCTTCAAACCTAGCCATGACTTGCTTTCGCTTAGCCACAGCGTCTTGGAACCTGGCGAGAGTTTCGGCCTTCAGGGTCGCGAGATCGTCATAGGTCTCTGACACTGGCTGATTGATCAAAACATCAACAGCGCTAGTCTGCGCGCGAAGTTCTTGGCGCTGGACAGCGGCGCTCAACGAAATTCGCACACCATTCTCCAGCACCAGCCGGATCACGCCCAGCGCCGCTCTCCGCAGCGCAAACGGATCCTTCGACCCCGTGGGCTTTTCGTCGATGGCGAAGAAGCCGACCAGGGTGTCCAGCTTGTCGGCCAGGGCGACGGCGACCGTGACGGGCGCGGTCGGGACCGTGTCGGCGGGGCCTTGCGGCTTGTAATGGTCGCGGATGGCGTCGGCGATGCGGTCGCGCTGGTCACGGCCCCACCCGCGGTCGGCTTCGCCTCCCGGTCTCTCCCCATAAAGGGGAGGGAGAGGATCGGGCGCGGATTCTCCCTTCTCTTCATGGAGAGGGACGGCGGAGCGCAGCGAAGCCCGGGTGGGGAAGTTCTCGGCGGTGCGGGCGTAATAGCCGCCCATGACCCCCTGCAGTTCCGGGAACTCGCTGACCATGCCCGACAGCAGGTCGGCCTTGGACAGGCGCGCCGCCATCTCGGCTTCGTCGGCATTAGCGCCGACCAGGGGAGCGATCTCGCGGGCCAGGGCGGCGATGCGCTCGACACGCTCGGCCAATGTGCCCAGTTTGGCGTGGAAGGTGACGCCGGACAGTTTGGAGTTCCAGGCGTCGAAGCCGACCTTCTGGTCCTCGTCCCAGAAGAAGCGGGCGTCGTTCAGGCGGGCGGACAGGACGCGGCTGTTGCCGGCGGCCAGGGCCTTGCCGCCGTCGGTGGCCTCGACATTGGCGACGACCAGGAAGTTGGGAGCCAAGCCGTCCTTCGACGGGTCACGAACGGCGAAATACTTCTGGTGCACCTTCATCGACAGGCGCACGACCTCGGGCGGCAGGGCCAGGAACTGCGGGTCCATGTCGCCCAGGATCGGGGTCGGCCATTCGGCGAGACCCGCCACCTCGTCCAGCAGGCCGTCGTCATCGACCAAGGCCAGGCCGCGCGCGGCGCAGGCGGCCTTGGCCTGTTCCAGGATGCGCAAGCGTCGGTCCGCCACGTCGATCAGGACGAAGTTTTTCTCCAGTTGGGCGCGGTAGTCGACGAAGTCGCTGACCTTCAGCGGTTGGCCCGAGCCCATGAAGCGGTGGCCCTCGGTGATCGCATCCGATGGGATGCCGTCGATCTCGAACGGCACCACCTTGCCGTCGAAGATGCACAGGATGCGCTTGATCGGCCGGACCCAGCGCAGCGTGCCGGAACCCCAGCGCATCGACTTGGGCCAGGGGAAGGTGCGGATGACATGGTCCACCGTCTCGGCGACCAGATCGGTCGTGGCGCGGCCCTTGGACGACAGAACGGCGAACAGGACGCCGTCGCGTTCGGTCAGTTGATCGCGGGTCAGGCCGGTCTTGCGCAGGAAGCCCTCCAGCGCCTGTTCCGGGGCCGAGGCGCGCGGGCCTTTCAGCTCTTCCTCGCGGTCGGGCGTGGCGACGGGCAGGCCGTCGATGACCAGGGTCAGCCGGCGCGGGCCGGCATAAGTGGTCAGCGCATCCCAGGTCAGGCCGGCGGCCTTGAGCCGGTCGGAGACCATGCGGTCCAGGTCGCGCGCGGCGCCCTGCTGCATGCGGGCGGGGATTTCTTCGGAGAAGATTTCGAGAAGAAGTTGGGGCATCAGTCGGCGGACTCTTCGGTCGTGGCGGCAGACCGCATCAGGGTAAGGGCGACGTCCCGCAGGGCCAGCGGCGCGTCGGCCGCACCGGGATCTGCGCCGAAGGCGATGTTCAGCAGGAAGGGGCGCGGGGCCAAGAAGGCGTTCTGCAGGATGCCGAACCACTCGTCGCTGACCACGACCACGCCGCGCCAGCCGCCGGGCTGTGCGGTCAGATGGCCGCTCAGATCACCGGCAGGACGGACGATGCGCACCTCGGCCCACGACTCCTGGCCTTCGATTTCCACACGGCCGCTGGAGAACAGCGAGATCGCCTCGCCGGGGTGCTGCTCCAGATTGATGTCGGCCAGATCGAACGAGAGGATTCCGGAAACAGTGCTCACGACGCGGCCTTTTCATTTTCGACATAGGCCAGGGCGCAGGCTTTGCAGAGGTCGCGGATGCGGCCGATGTAGCTCTGGCGTTCGGCGACGGCGATGGCGCCACGGGCGTCCATCAGGTTGAACAGGTGGCTGGCCTTCAGCACCTGGTCATAGGCCGGCAGGACCAGGGGCTGGTTTTGCGGGCCGCGCATGTCCAGCAGGCGCTGAACTTCAGACACCATGTCCTCGAACCGGCGTTTCAGCCCGTCCACGTCATAGCCGTGGAAATTGGCCTCCGACTGTTGCCGCTCGTTCTCCAGGAAGACCTCGCCATAGGTCAGGCCCTCCTTGGTGAACTTCAGGTCGTAGACGTTGTCCACGCCCTGGACATACATGGCCAGGCGCTCCAGCCCGTAGGTCAGCTCGCCCGAGACCACGTCCACCTCGATGCCGCCGACGCCCTGGAAATAGGTGAACTGCGTCACCTCCATCCCGTCGCACCAGACCTCCCAGCCCAGGCCCCAGGCCCCCACGGTCGGGTTCTCCCAGTCGTCCTCGACGAAGCGGATGTCGTGCAGTTTCGGATCGATGCCGATCGCCGCCAGCGACCCCAGGTACAGCTCCTGAAGGTTGTCCGGGTTCGGCTTCAGGATGACCTGGTATTGGTAATAGTGTTGGAGGCGGTTCGGGTTTTCACCATAGCGGCCGTCGCCGGGGCGGCGGCTGGGCTGGACATAGGCGGCCTTCCACGGCTTGGGGCCGAGCGCGCGCAGGACGGTGGCGGGGTGCAGGGTGCCGGCCCCGACCTCGATGTCGTAGGGCTGAAGAATGGCGCAGCCCTGCTCGCCCCAATAGCGGTGGAGCGTCAGGATCAGGTCCTGAAACGCGAGCGGCTCGGTCGAGGGGGTCAAATCGGGCTCGTGGGGAGGGGTGCAAAAAAGACGGCGGACCATAGGGCCCGCCGCCTTCCGCTTCAACACGCTACCAAACGAGCGCGTGGGTGACCCGTATTATTGAGGGGTCGGGTTGGCCTCGTCGCCGCCGTCAGCGGCGGGATCGGCCGCATCGACCGGAGGCGTGGCCGAGGGATCGACCTGACCGTCGGTCGGGTTGGCGACCGGGGGCGAGGCCGTGGTGGTGGTGGCCGCAGCCGGTTCACCCGTCGGGGCCGTCGCAGGCGCGGCGGGGGCGGCCGGAGCAGCCTCTTCCGCAGGGGCTGCGGCTTCGGCCGGAGCAGCGGCTTCTTCATCGCCCATGGCGGCCATGGAGTTCGCCGGGTTCAGGACCTGGTCGATCGGGAAGATGGCACCGTTCGAGGCGTCCAGTTCGGCGCTGACCACGGTGGCGCCGTCAGCCTTGATGGCCGTGCCGGTGCCGTCCAGCAGGACCTGGCTCTCGGCGGCGGTCGGAACGCCGCCCTTCTTGCCCATGATCTGGTCGGGCGTCACGTCGGCGACGATGACGTGATACAGCAGCAGCTGACGCAGTTCGGCGGCGTTGGCCGGATCCATCAGACGCGTGCGGTCCGCTTCAGGCAGGGCGGCGAAGGCCGCGTCGGTCGGGGCGAAGATCGAGATGGCCGGGCGCGTCGCCAGGGTGTCGGTCAGTTGCGCCGCATCCAGGGCCGCCAGGAGGGTGGTGAACTGGCCGCTCGCTTTCAGCTTGTCGACGACGGTTTCGCCGGCGGCCGGCGTGGCGGCCTGGGCGACATCCGTTGCAGCCGGCGCTGCGGCTTCAGCGGCCGGCGCCGATGACGCGGGCGCGGCAGGCATGGACGGATCACTCTGGGGCACGGGGGCCTCGGCCGGGGCGGGCGAGGTCGGCGGAGTGACGTCCTGAGCGAAGGCGGGCGCGGCCATCAGGGTGACCACGGCGGTTGCGGCAAGCAGTTTTGCACGAAGCATGACGGTATCCTTTTTCTGTTTGAGGATCACCATGAGGGGAGCGGCGACCCGTTCCAGTCATCGGAACTGCGGACTCAAATCAGAACACCGTGATCTGGTTCCGAGATTTCGAAACAATCCGTAACGATTGTGATGATCAAGGCGAGACCTTGGCGATATCGGCGTTCCACAGGTCGAATGGCCAGTATTCGGCCACAAAGCTCGAACGCTACTGAACGGCCAAGCGCGTTGCTGTGACCCAGGCGTGGGGATGAGCGGCAGCCAGCGTTCGCGCCGCCGCCTGGGCCGCCGCCTCGGTGGGATACAGGCCGAACACCGTTGCGCCCGAACCGGACATGCGGGTCAGGGCCACATCCGGCGTGGCGGCCACGGCGGCGAGGGCGTCCGCGATGGCGGGCGTCAGGGCCAGCGCCGGGGGCTGGAGGTCGTTGCGCTGAACCGACAGCCAGTCGATGACGGCGGCGACGGACCAGTCGTGCGGGGAGTCTGGCCGGTCAGCTGTGCGCACCGGCCCGGCGTCATAGGCCCGATAGACGGCGCCGGTCGGGGACGGAACGCCGGGGTTGAACAGGACGGCCGGCAGCGGCGGCAGGCGCGGCTCGTCGGTCAGCACGTCTCCCCTGCCCTCGGCCCAGGCGGTGCGCATGCGTAGGCACATCGGGCCGTCCGCACCCACGACGCCGGCGACCGCCTCCAGCGCATCATCGTCGATGTCCAGCGACAGGGCTTGCCGCGCCAGCTTCAGCGCCGCGCCCGCGTCGGACGACCCGCCGCCCAGCCCGGCCGCGATAGGCAGGCGCTTGTCCAGCGTCACCTTCAGCTTCGGCTCTGCGATGCCTGAGACCTCGCCCAGGCGCAGAAGCGCGCGCAGGATTAGGTTGTCGGGCGTAGCGCCCAGCGCCTCGCCGAACGGGCCGGTCACATCGAGGGACAGACTGTCGGCCGGCTCGACCGACACTTCGTCCCCCACATCGGCGAAGGCGACCAGGCTGGACAGGGGGTGATAGCCGTCGGCGTCCACCGCCCCGACATGCAGGAACAGATTGATCTTGGCCGGAGCCAGGGCTGTCAGTGGGATCATAGGGTCTGACTATCCCAAGGCAGGACAGATTTCATCCGCTCATCCCCGCGAAAGCGGGGACCCAGTTCTGTCGCTTGGCAGTGCATTGGACGAGCATCGCTCAACGATCTTACGCATTGTTCGCCCAAAGCACTGGGTCCCCGCTTTCGCGGGGATGAGCGGATTTTAGGTTAGTTCGAAACACCTTGAGCCGATGGAGTTCCGTCCAGCCCATTGGCGATCTTGCGCTCGACATCGGCGCGGCGCTCGGGTTCGGGCTCCAGCACCAGGACGCGGTTCCACAGCCAGACTGCCTCGCGTTCGCGGCCCACCCGCCAGTATGCGTCGCCGAGATGGTCGTTGATCTCGGCGTTGGACGGCTCCTTGTCGACGGCCTGTTCCAGGGTGTCGACGGCGGTTTCGAACTGGCCCTGTTTGAACTGGGCCCAGCCCAGCGAGTCCTGGATGTTGCCGTTTTCGGGCTCCAGCGCATGGGCGCGGGCGATCATCTCGGCGCCCTCCTGGACCCGCAGGCCCTTGTCGACCCACAGATAGCCCAGGTAATTCAGCATGTCGGCGTCGTTGGGCGCGGTCTGGAGCGCAGCCCACAGTTCGGCCTCGGCCTCGGGCGTGCGGCCCAGGGCCTCAAAGGCGGCGCCGCGCAGGAAGTGGACGCTGGGGCCCTGATCGGCGGTGTTCAGCACCGGGCCGTCCAGCAGGGTCAGCGCCTCGTCATGCTGTTTCAACTGCATCAACTGCCCCGCCAGGACCAGGGCGATCCGACGGTCGTCGGGGCTGGCGGCGGCGGCGCGACGCAGTTCGGCCAGGGCGTTGTCCGACTGGCCATCCTCTTCCAGCGCAATGGCAAGCTGGGCGCGGGCGGCGGCGTAGAGCTGGGGATCGTCGGTCCCGACGCGCGACAGGGCGCTGCGGGCGGCCGACTTCAAGCCGGCGCGCGACAGGACCTGGGCCAGCTGGAACTCGGTCTCGTCATCGTCGTGCAGGTTCTGCGCGAGCCGCAGATAGACGGCGGCGAACTCGTTGCCGCGCTCGGCCGACGCCTGGGCGGCGGCGGTGATCAGACCTTGCGCCGCGCCTTCGCGGAAGTCGGGCAGGACCGGGGGCCGACCGCCGTCGCGCACCCGCTGCAACGCGCGGACGACGCCGGGATCGACCGGCTGAACCGCGATCGCGGCCTCATACAGGGCGATGGCGTCGTCGCGACGGCCGCGCCGTTCCATGAACTCCCCATAGGGGCGTTTGAACAGGGCGCCGACACCGGCCACGTCCGCGGCGGCCTTCAGCTCGACCTCGGCCTCGGCATAGTCGCGGCGCTTTTCCAGCAGGGCGGCGCGGTTCATCCGGGCGAAGGCCAGGGTCAGGGGATCGCCGCTGATCGGCGCGGGCTGAAGCGCGCGGCTCCAGTCCCCTGCCGCCGCCGCGATCCACGGCGCGACCAGCAGACCGGCGCGGGCATGGGGGGCGCCGATGGGTTGCTGGGCCAGGGCGGCGTTGGGCGTCCTGGCGTCGCCGCGTACGAAGTCCTGAACCAGCCGGACCAGGCGTCCGCCCTCGACGAAGGCGGGCGAGGCGGTCGCATCGGTGGGCGCCAGCGCCGCCGCCACGTCCAGATCGCCGGTCAGCAAGGCCGAGGTGAAGGCCTGTTCGCGCACGCGCGGCTGCTCGGGAACCAGTTGCTCGGCCTGGGCCAGATAGTTCGAGCCGATGGCGCCCTCGCCCTGCATCAGAGCCAGCTTGCCCGCCAGATACAGGCCATAGGCGCTGCGGCCCTCGGCGTTCGTGGGGATCGGCGCCCAGACCGCTGGGATGGGCGGCGTGACCGGGGTGTCGGTGATGATGATGAAGGGATCGGGCGCAGCGTCCTGGCTGGACGGCGCCTGATCCGAAGGCGCCTGGCCCGGCGTCGGCTCGCCTGGCTTGAGAATGATCGCCGGAGGATGGGTTTCCGGCGTCGGCGCGGCAGGCGGGGTTTCCTGTGCGCCGGCCTGCCCGGCGGCGGCCAAGGCGAGAACGGTCAGGGAGGCGGCGAACAGACGCGAATGAGGAGGGCGCGAACGGGAGGCGATCATGCCTCGACCCTTCACGCTTTCACCCGCCCCCGCAAGAGGACAGATGATTGCTCCCCCACTCCTCTCATCCCGGCGAAAGCCGGGATGAGAGGGTTGAAGGGGTTATTCCGTCACATGTTCGGATAGTTGGGACCGCCGCCGCCCTCGGGCGTGGTCCAGACGATGTTCTGCGACGGATCCTTGATGTCGCAGGTTTTGCAGTGGACGCAGTTCTGGGCGTTGATGACGAAACGCGGATCGGTCTTGGCGACCTCGTCCGCATAGACGACCTCGTACACGCCCGCCGGGCAATACAGCCGCGCCGGTTCGCCGTATTTGGGCAGGTTGACCTGGATCGGCTTGGACGGGTCCAGCAGCTTCAGGTGGGCCGGCTGATCCTCGGCATGGTTGGTGTTGGAGATGAAGACCGACGACAGCTTGTCGAACGACAGCTTCCCGTCCGGCTTGGGATAGCGGATTTCCCTGTGGTTCGCCGCCAGCTCGGTCGAGGCGGCGTCGGTCTTCTCGTGCTTCAGCGTCGGGATCGGCGACCAGCCGCCCAGCAGGGTGCGGCACCACATGTCGAACATGCCGAACGCCCCGCCCAGGGTCGTGCCGAACTTGGACAGCAGGGGCTTGGCGTTCTTGACGACCGACAGCTCCTTATGGACCCAGCTCTTTTCGAAGGCGGTCTGGTATTCGACCAGTTCGTCGCCGCTGCGTCCCGCCTGAACCGCGTCATAGGCGGCGTCGGCGGCCAGCATGCCGGTCTTCATCGCATTATGGCTGCCCTTGATGCGGGGCACGTTCACGAAACCGGCCGAACAGCCGATCAGGACGCCGCCGGGGAAGCTGAGTTTCGGTATCGACTGCAAGCCGCCCTCGGTGATGGCGCGGGCGCCGTACGAGATGCGCGTGCCGCCTTCCAGGTGCGGGGCGATGGACGGGTGGTGCTTGAACCGCTGGAACTCGTCGAATGGCGACAGGAACGGGTTCTTGTAGTTCAGGTGCACGACATAGCCGATAGCCACGTAGCGGTCGCCGAAATGGTACAGGAAGCTGCCGCCCCCGGTGTGTTCGTCCAGGGGCCAGCCGGTGGTGTGCTGGGCCAGGCCGGGCTGGTGCTGCTCGGCGGGCACCTGCCACAGCTCCTTCAGGCCGATGCCGTATTTCTGCGGCGACTTGCCGTCCTGAAGCTTGTGTTTGGCGATGATGGTCTTGGCCAGGGAGCCGCGCACGCCCTCGGCGATGAAGACATATTTGCCGTGCAGTTCGATGCCCGGCTGGAAGTCGTCGGTGGGCTTGCCCTCGCGGTCGATGCCGAAGACGCCGGCGACGACGCCCTTGACCCGGCCCGTCTCCTCTTCCCAGACGACGTGACTGGCGGCCATGCCGGGATAGACCTCGACGTCCAGGGCCTCGGCCTGTTCTCCCAGCCAGCGGGTGACATTGCCCAGCGAGGCGATGTAGCAGCCGTGGTTGTGCATGAAGGGCGGCAGCAGGGGCATGGGCAAGGACGCCTCGCCCTGCGGACCCAGCAGCAGGAACCTGTCCTTTGTGACCGGCGTCTCCAGCGGCGCGCCGCGTTCCTTCCAGTCGGGGAACAGTTCATTCAGCGCCTTGGGATCGATGACCGCGCCGGACAGGATATGGCCGCCGACCTCGGCCGCCTTTTCGAGCACGGCGACAGTGATGTCCTTGCCGTCCTTTTCCGCCCGCTGCTTCAGGCGGATGGCGGCCGACAGGCCGGCGGGGCCGCCGCCGACGATGACGACGTCGTATTCCATGACCTCGCGTTCGACGCCGTCCAGCGCCTGCAGCGGCGGCAGATTGTCGATGATCGCTTCCTGGCGGGCGTTCTCTGCGCCGCCCTCGATGGCTTCTTCGGCCATGTCTTCCCCTGAAATCCAGCTTGTTCTGTGGTTATGCCGCTTATCGGAAGGTGACGCGAGGGCGGTCAAGGCCTATCGGTAGCCCGAGACATGAACGCACAACCCCACGACATCGCTGCAGTCGAAAGCCTGCTCGCCTTCTGGCGGGATGCGGGGGTGGACGCCTGCTATGGCGATGCGCCCGTCGACCACACCCATGTGGCCCCGCCGCCGGCCGTCAAAGCGTTGCAGAAGGCGACCGCCTCGGTCGTCATGCCGCTGGTCGGCGCCAACGCCGAGGACGCCATCGCCGAGGCGCGGCGACTGGCCACAGGCGCGGCGACGCTTCAAGATCTGGCGGCGGCCGTCGCGGCCTTCGAGGGCTGTCCCCTGCGCGGCATGGGCGCGACCCAGTCGGTGTTCGGGCGCGGCAATCCCAACGCCTCGGTCCTGATCATCGGCGAAGGCCCCGGCGGTGACGAGGACCGGGCCGGCCAGCCCTTCGTCGGCAAGGCGGGCCAGTTGCTGGACCGGATGCTGGCGGCGGCGGGCCTGACCGACAAGGTCTTCATCACCAACACCGTCTTCTGGCGCCCGCCCGGCAATCGCACGCCCAGCCCGCAGGAGCAGGCGGTCTGCGCTCCTTTCGTCGAGCGCGCCTTCGCCCTGTTGCAGCCCAAGGCCGTCCTGCTGCTGGGCGCGGCCTCGGCCAAGTCCGTGCTTCAGGCCGAAGAGGGGATCATGAAGCTGCGTGGCAATTGGAAGGAATGGCGTCTGGCGGAGGGTGCGGTGTCCGCCCCCGTCATGCCGACCCTGCATCCGGCCTTCCTGCTGCGTCAGCCCCAGGCCAAGCGTCAGGTGTGGAGCGACCTGCTGTCGCTGGCCGTTCGCCTTGAAACGGACTCGGTTGAAGAACAAGGCTAATCGCGGCATGCTGGCATGCTGACGACCGATCGCCATACACGCGCCCGTATCTTACGCGCGTCGCCAACGAGGGGGCCGCCGCTTATGTTTCTGTTCCGCCGCGCGTTCCTCGCGCCGACGCTTGCTGTTGCTTTCAGCGCCCTGGCGGGCGCGGCCATCGCCGAAACGCCTTACGCATCAACCTCCGAATCGAGCGTCGGTTCCAATCGGCTCTCGGCGCTCAGCTCTGCGGACCGCATCTCCTACACCACCGCCTTCGACGCCCTGCGGCGCGGCGACATCGAGACCGCCCGCGCCTCGGCGCGTCAGGCGCAGGACCGGGTCCTGCTGGGTCAGGTCGAGTTCGAGAGCCTGTTCCACCCCGACCACGTCGCCACCTACGAAGAGCTGACGGCCTGGCTGGAGACCTATTCCGACCTGCCGTGCGCGGACCGCGTCTATACGCTGGCCCTGCGTCGTCGCCCCGACGGCGCGCCCGAGCCGGTTCGGCCCGGCGGCGTGATCGGACGCACCTGGAACAGTCTGGTGACGGCTGTCTCGGGCGGCGGCGGGGTCGACGATCCGGCGAAGGCGGCGCGCGTCGCCTACAACAACGACGACCTGACCGGCGCCTCGGCCATGGGTCGCCAGATCGGCGACTGGTGGACGGTCGGCCTGGCCGAATGGCGCCTGGGCCAGTTCCACGAATCCTTCGCCGCCTTCGAGCGGGTGGCCAACGATCCGACCGAAGACCCCTGGGTCCGCGCCGGCGCCGCCTACTGGACCGCGCGCGCGGCCGGCCAGTCGGGCCGCCAGGATCGTGTGACCGACTATCTGCGCCTGTCGGCCCAGTGGCCCGCCACCTTCTATGGTCAGATCGCCCTGCGTCAGCTGGGCGAGGAACCCGTCATCGAGAACATGGGCCCGCGCGCCTATGAGGCCGAGCCGCGCCTGCGCCGCGCCGCCTATGTGCCGCAGAGCGCCGCCGTCGAACCGACCGCGCTGGAAGCCTTCGTCCAGGCCGACGCCCGCGCCAAACGCACCGTCGCCTTCTATGAGGTCGGACGCCGCGCCGACGCCGAGACCGAGCTGCGTTCGGGCCTGCGCACCGCCGTCGGCGATGCTGCCAAGATGTGGACGGCCCTGGCCCGCGCCATCATGCCGGTCGGCAATGCGGACGCCACGCGCATCGACGCGACCCGCTATCCGATGCCGGACCTTGCGCCCGAGGGCGGCTTCGTCATCGAGAAGTCGCTGGTCTATGCCCTGGCGCTGAAGGAAACCGACTTCAACCCCAACGCCCGGTCCAGCGTCGGCGCCTATGGGCTGATGCAGGTGATGCCGACGACGGCGGCCGAGATGACGGGGGATCGCACCTTCGTTTCCGACCCGTCCAAGCTGCTGGTCCCGGCGGTGAACATGCGACTGGGCCAGACCTACATCAACCGGATGCTGGCCCTGCCGGCCTTCCAGGGCGACCTGCTGCGGGCCGTGGCCTCCTACAACGCCGGGCCGGGTCCGATGCTGTCGGCGGTGCGCAAGCTTGGGCCGGACGCCGATCCCCTGCTGCTGATCGAGACCATCGACGTGCCCCAGGCGCGCGATTACGTCGAGAAGGTCATGGCCAGCTACTGGATCTATCAACGCCTGTTCGGCGGCCCGCTGAAGACGCTGGACGCCCTGGCCTCGGGCGCCCGGTCCGTGCCCATGGCTCTGGACTATGTCGCGCCGCCGCCCCAGACGCAGCCGGTGCTGATCGCCGAAGCGACCACCGTCGCCGGTGCGCGCTAGAAGACCGTAAACAGGAGGCTGGCCCAGAAGGCCGCGCCGATCAGGGCCGTCAGGCCATAGCCCATCACCGGATGAATGCCGCGCGAAGCGGGTTCGGCCGGATCGGTCGGGAGGGTCGGGCTTCTCATTCCTCACAGATAACGGCGTCCGCTTAACGCAGCGTCAGCCGGGATGGTTGTCGCCCGTTAAGCCATCGTCGAAGCCAAGGCGTCGGCCTCCCACTGACGGAAGTCGGGATGGGCCAGCAGCGTGTCGGCATAGGCCTGGGCCGTCCCGTCGTCGCCGTGGATCGCCATATCCAGCTGGAAATGGCGAATGCGCGCCGCGACCGGCGTGAAGAAGGCGTCAGGCACCGACCATTCTCCGAACAGATAGGGCCCGCCGCCCCCGAACCGGTCCCGCATGCCCCGCCACAGTTCGACGATGCGGCGCAGATCCTTGTCCAATCCCGGATGTTGCGGCGCGGGGGCCCGGCTGGGGCCGACCATCCAGTGATCGGGCCCCGTCGAACAGGCGGTCCGCAAGGCGCTGAAACCCCCGTGCATCTCGCAGGCCGCGGACCGCGCCAGCCAGCGCGCATGGGCGTCGGCGGGCCACAGCCGCGCCTCGGGATAGCGTTCCGCCGCCCACACGGCGATGGCCATCGAGTCCCAGATCACCTCGCCGTCGACCTTCAACACCGGCACGAGGCCGGATGGCGAATGCTCACGAAGGCGGCGATCGGTTTCCGGCTGGTTCAGCGGCACGACGATCTCGTCAAACGCCGCGCCGCAGTGTTTCAGCACCAGCCAGGGCCGCAGCGACCATGTCGAATAGGCCTTGTCGCCGATCACCAGTTCCATGTCGTCCTCACCTTGGAAACGTGGCGACCATCAATGGCTGGACGCCAGCTTCAGCACAACCAGTCCCGAGGCCACCAGGACCACGCCCGCGATCCTGAGCGGCGTCAGCGGCTCGCCCAGGAAGACCGCCCCGACCACGAAGGCGCCCACCGCCCCGATGCCGGTCCAGATGGCGTAGGCCGTGCCCAGCGGCAGGGTCTTCATCGCCATCGACAGCAGGCCGAACGATCCGATCATGAAGACCAGCATGCCGACGGTCGGCCACGGCTTGGTGAAACCCGCCGACGCCTTCATCAGAAATGCCCAGACGACTTCGAGCAGGCCGGCGAAAAGAAGGAATATCCAGGCCATGATGGTCTCCCTTGCATGGCGATCCGGGTCGTCCCGGCGGTCATGCCCGATGAAGGGAGAGGTCGTCCTCTGAGCCGATATCTGGGACAGGCCGGCCCGAAGTCAAGCGACGAACCTTGACGACCAACCTTGACTCGGGGCCCCTTGAGACCGACACGACCGGCCCATGATCACGCGCTATTCCCGCCCCGTCGCCGCCGCCATCTGGTCGCAAGAGACCAAGTACAAGATCTGGTTCGAGATCGAGGCCCACGCCGCCACCAAGATGGCCGAGCTGGGCGTCATCCCCCAGGACGCGGCGGACGCCATCTGGGCCAAGGGCAAGGACGCGACCTTCGACGCGGACCGCATCGACGAGATCGAACGCACCACCAAACACGACGTCATCGCCTTCCTGACCCATGTGTCGGAAATCGTGGGCGAGGAAGCCCGCTTCCTGCACCAGGGCATGACGTCTTCGGACGTGCTGGACACCTGTTTCGCGGTCCAGCTGGCCCGGTCGTCAGATCTGCTGATCGACGGCGTCGATCGCGTCCTGGCCGCGCTGGAGAAACGCGCCAAGGAGCATAAATACACCCCGACCGTCGGCCGCAGCCACGGCATCCACGCCGAGCCGGTGACCTTCGGCCTGAAGCTAGCCGGCTATCATGCCGAGTTCCAGCGCGCCAAACGCCGCCTGATCACCGCCAAGGAAGAGATCGCCACCTGCGCCATCTCCGGCGCCGTCGGCACCTTCGCCAACGTCGATCCGGCGGTGGAGCAATATGTCGCCGACAAGATGGGCCTTCAGGTCGAGCCGGTCTCGACCCAGGTCATCCCGCGCGACCGCCACGCCGCCTTCTTCGCCGCCCTGGGCGTCGTCGCCAGTTCCGTCGAACGCCTCGCCGTCGAGATCCGTCACCTGCAGCGCACCGAGGTGCTGGAAGCTGAAGAGTTCTTCGACAAGGGCCAGAAGGGCTCGTCGGCCATGCCGCACAAGCGCAACCCCATCCTGACCGAGAACCTGACCGGCCTGGCCCGTCTGGTCCGTTCGGCCGTGACGCCCGCGATGGAGAACGTCGCCCTGTGGCACGAGCGCGACATCAGCCACTCCTCGGTCGAGCGCGGCATCGGCCCGGACGCCACCATCCACCTGGACTTCGCCCTGCAGCGTCTGGCGAATGTGGTTGAGCGGCTGAACGTCTATCCTGAGAACATGCAGAAGAACATCGACCGCCTGGGCGGCCTGGTTCACTCGCAACGGGTCATGCTGGCCCTGACCCAGGCCGGCATCTCGCGCGAAGACGCCTATGCTGCGGTGCAGGAGAACGCCATGAAGGTCTGGCGCGGCGAAGGCGTCTTCATCGACTTCCTGAAGGCCGACGACCGCGTCACCCTGCCCGCCGACCAGCTGGAAGCCCTGTTCGACCTCGACTATCACACCAAGAACGTGGACGTGGTGTTCAAGCGGGTGTTCGGAGACTGAGGCCATGAGCGAGCGCACGATCCGGCTCAATCCCCGGCTCGATCCCCGCGACTATGCGGCGGCCTATGCGCGCGACGGGATGGTGCAGGTGCCAGATCTGCTGGACGAGGCCAGCGCCGAATGGCTGGACCTGGCGCTTGAACACGACACGGCCTGGCGCCTGTCGCTGAAGACCCCCGAAGGCGGCAAGCTGCTGTCGCCCCAGGAGATGCAGACCCTCGGACGCGACGCCCTGAGCGCCAAGGTGCAGCACGCACTGGCGGAGGCGCGCGACGGCTTCTCCTTCCTCTACCTGGCCTATCCGATCATCACGACCTTGCTGACCGGCGAGGACGAGGGCCACGCCACCCATGCCCTGCTGCAGTTCTTTAACGACATTCCCTTCACCACCTTCGCCAAGGCGGTGACAGGCGAGACTGGCGTAACCAAGATCGACGCCCAGGCGACCTGGTTCCGGCCCGGCGACTTCCTGACCCAGCATGACGACACGGGCGTGGGCGAACGGCGCGCGGCCTATACGCTGGGCCTGTCGCGCGACTGGCGGCCCGACTGGGGCGGGCAACTAATGTTCCACGACGCGAACGGAGACATCGAGCGCGGCTTCAAGCCGGGCTTCAACGTCTGGACCGTGTTCAAGACGCCACGAATGCACTCCGTCGCCCCGGTCGCCGCCTATGCCGGCGGCAAGCGCCGCTCGATCACCGGCTGGCTGCGCGACGATCCGCCGGTCAAGTGACCGACCGCTCGACCGGCGACCGCAGACAGGGCTTCGCCCCCGTCGTTGATGGGGAGACCCGCCTGCTGATCCTCGGCAGCCTGCCCGGCGACGCCTCGCTGAAGGCGGCGCAGTATTACGCCCATCCGCGCAACGGCTTCTGGCCCCTGATCGGCGGCGTGCTGGACGAAGACCTGACCGCCCTGCCCTATGAGCAACGCCTCGAACGGTTGAAGGCGCGAGGCGTCGGTCTGTGGGACGTAATCGCCTCGGCGGAACGGTCGGGCAGTCTGGACGTGGCGATCCGGTCGCCGGAGGCGGCCGACTTGCGGGGTCTGGTCGAAAGCCTGCCGGAGCTGAGAGCCGTCGCCTTCAACGGCGGGCTGGCGGCCAAACTCGGACGGCGCATTCTGAGCGATCTGGATAGCATCGCCTTGGTCGATCTGCCGTCGTCCAGCCCGGCTCATGCAATATCCTTGTCGGCAAAGGCGGACAGCTGGGCCATACTGGGGCAGTTTCTCCCCGGATAAGCCTGCCGCCTGATGATCCTGACCCTTTCCTGCCCCGACCGCCACGGCATCGTCGCGGCCGTTTCCGCCTTCCTGCTTCAGCGGGACGCCAACATTTCCGACGCCCAACAGTTCGGCGACGCCTCCAGCGCCACCTTCTTCATGCGGGTGGTGTTCGAGCCGGCGGAAGGCGACCCAGAGGCGGCGATCCGCGCAGCCTTCGCACCGTTAGCCGAGCGGTTCGCCATGGACTGGACCCTGCGTGGACCGGCGCCGCGCCGGGTGATGATCCTGACCTCCAAGTTCGATCACTGCCTGGCGGACCTGCTTTACCGGTGGCGCATCGACGAACTGCCAATGCAGGTGACGGCGGTCGTGTCGAACCATCCCCGCGAACTGATCGGCCATGTCGATCTGGGCGATCTGCCCTTCCACCACCTGCCGGTCAGCGCCGCCGACAAGCCGGGGCAGGAGGCCGAACTGCTGCGGCTGATCGAGGAGACGGGGACCGAACTGGTCGTGCTGGCGCGCTATATGCAGATTCTGTCCGACGACCTCAGTCGCAAGCTGGAGGGACGTTGCATCAACATCCACCACTCCTTCCTGCCCGGCTTCAAGGGCGCGCGGCCGTACCATCAGGCCCATGCGCGCGGCGTGAAAGTGATCGGGGCCACCGCCCACTACGTCACCCCCGACCTGGACGAAGGCCCCATCATCGAACAGGACGTGGAGCGGATCAGCCACCGCGACACGCCCGAAGATTTGATCCGCAAAGGGAGAGATATCGAGCGCCGCGTCCTGGCGCGCGCCGTGCGTCGTCATCTGGAGGATCGCGTTTTGTTGCACGGCACAAAGACGGTGGTGTTCGAAGACTGAATGGTGAAGCTGCGATGTCTTGACGCGGGCAGTGCATCCATTGTGCGGTTTCGCGCGTAACGTTCCCGTTACCGCCTTGAGAGCGGCCCAAAGGGAACGAAACACAATGACCAATCTTCGCAATCTCATGCTCGTCGCCGTATCGGGCGGCGCGCTGATGGCGCTAGGCGCCTGCGGCAACAACGAGCCGGCCGCCACGACTCCGGCGGAATCGACCGCCATGGCTCCGGCCGAGGGCGCCGCCATGGCCCCCGCAACCGATCCGATGGTGGGCGGCGCCGCCATGAGCCCCAACGAAACCATCGTCGCCAATGCGTCCAAGGCGTCGAACCTCAGCACCCTGGTGTCGGCCGTGACCGCCGCCGGTCTGGTCGAGACCCTGCAGGGGCCCGGCCCCTTCACCGTCTTCGCGCCTGACAACGCCGCCTTCGAGAAGATCCCCGAGGCGACGCGCACCAGCCTGATGCAGCCGGCGATGAAGGCCGACCTGACCAAGATCCTGACCTATCACGTGGTCGCCGGTCGTCTGACGGCCGCCGACATCGCCGCCCAGGCCCAGGCCAACGGCGGAACCGCCACGCTGAAGACGGTTCAGGGCGAAGAACTGAAGGTTTCGGCCGGCCCGAACAACACCTGGGTCATCACCGACGCCAAGGGCGGCACGTCCACGATCACCCAGGCCGACGTGGGTCAGTCCAACGGCGTGGTCCACGTCGTGGACACGGTTCTGATGCCGTAAAAAATAATTTGGTTTCGGGCGGAAACGCCTGAAACCAAATCTCGGCGCTCGTGTTCTTCAAGGGCGCGAGACGCACACTACGCCGGGTGAGACATCCCCCAACGTCCCCGGCGAAAAGAAAGGGCCGCACTTTCCCCCGGGTGCGGCCCTTTCGAATTCTCTCATTAGCCCGAAGGCCTGAAACCTATTCGCCGGCGCGAATGCCTTCACGGGCGATCGAGGCCAGTTCGTCGATCTTGGAGCGAATCTCGCCTTCCGACACGGACAGGCCGGAGGCCTTGAAGTCGCCGGCGACCTTGCGGAACACGTCCTCGTCGCCAGGCTGCTCGAAATCGGCTCGCACGACGGCGGCGGCGTACTGATCCGCGCTCTCGCTCGACAGGCCCATCTTTTCGGCAGCCCACAGGCCCAGCATCCGGTTGCGCCGGGCGATGGCCTTGAACTCCTGCTCCTGATCGAGGGCGAACTTGGCCTCGAAGGCCTTTTCCCGATCGTCGAAGGTCGTCATTTCGCTCAGCAAAGCTCCGTCCACCCCGCTAACGTCGGGGCAAGCGCCGTCTATAGACCGCCCGTCCATGAACGCAACCTGACTTCAGTCGCACACGCGCCCTGTCCCCAACCATTCCATCCGTCGCCATCCTCATTTGTATCGGGGGCCGCCTTCGGCTAAGGAGACGCCGAACGAGATTGACTGCCCGAACGATTCCGAAACGCGCCGCCAGGACCGGGTCTTCCCCATCCAAAAATGGCCGCGCGATTTTTGTTTCTGGAGGGCGCCCGTAAGCCGGGACCGGACCATGAACAGCAAGCGCAAGAAGATCTACGAAGGCAAGGCCAAGATCCTGTACGAAGGACCCGAGCCCGGCACCCTGATCCAGTATTTCAAGGACGACGCCACTGCGTTCAACGCGCAGAAGAAGGCCGTCCTCGAAGGCAAGGGCGTGGTCAACAACCAGATCAGCGAGTTCATCATGTCGCGCCTGAACGGCATCGGCGTGACCAACCACTTCATCAAACGCCTGAACCTGCGCGAGCAGCTGATCCGTGAAGTCGAGATCATTCCGCTGGAAGTCGTCTGCCGCAACATCGTCGCCGGCTCCATGAGCCAGCGCCTGGGCATCGAGGAAGGCACGCCCCTGCCCCGCTCGATCATCGAATTCTACTACAAGAAGGATGAGCTCAACGACCCGATGGTCACCGAAGAGCACATCACCGCCTTCAACTGGGCCTCGACCCAAGAACTCGACGACATGCTGGCCATGACGGTGCGCGTGAACGACTATCTGTCGGGCATGTTCAGCGCGGTCGGCATCACCCTGGTCGACTTCAAGATCGAGTTCGGCCGCGTCTGGGAAAACGACTTCAGCCGCGTGCTGCTGGCCGACGAAATCAGCCCCGACAGCTGCCGCCTGTGGGACACCACCACCGGCGAGAAGCTGGACAAGGATCGCTTCCGCCGCGACCTGGGCAATGTCATCGAAAGCTATACCGAAGTCGCGCGTCGCCTGGGCATCATGAAGGGCATGCCGACGGTGATCCAGGGAGGGCTGCACTGATGGCTAAGGTCAAGGTTCACGTCTTCCTCAAGCCCGGCGTCCTGGACGTTCAGGGCAAGGCCGTCGAAGGCGCCCTGCAAGGTCTGGGCTGGTCCGGCGTCTCGAACGCCCGCGTCGGCAAGCTGATCGAGTTCGACCTCGCCGGCGCCGAAGACCCGCAAGGCGAAGCCAAGAAGATGTGCGAGCAACTGCTCGCCAATACGGTGATCGAAAGCTACCGCATCGAGGCGGCGTAAACTCTGCCGTCTCCTCCCCATTTCATGGGGAGGAGACGGTTGCATCCTTCGACATCGACGCCAGTTTAGCAGACGGCTTGATTGACGGAGCGCCCATGACCTTCACCCTCACCTCCACCGATATTCAGGACGGCGGCGTGCTACCGGACGCCCAGGTTCACGCCAAGGGCAACCAATCGCCTCACCTCGCCTGGTCCGGCGCGCCGGAGGGCACTAAGAGCTATGCGATCACCTGCTATGATCCCGACGCGCCGACCGGCTCGGGGTTCTGGCACTGGACCGTCGCCAACATCCCCGCAGACGTGACGGAGCTGGAGGCTGGCGCCGGATCGTCTGGCGGGCATCTGCCGCACAGCGCCATTCAGGGCCGCACCGACTTCGGCCAGGCCGGTTTCGGCGGCGCCGCCCCGCCTCCCGGCCATGGTCCGCACCGCTACATCTTCACCGTCTTCGCCGTGGATGTGGAAAGCCTGGACGTCACGGCCGACAACTCGGGCGCCGTGTTCGGCTTCAACCTGCACTTCCACACCCTGGCCAAGGCCTCGATCACCGCGACCTACGAAAACAAAGCGTGATCGCTGTCGGGCGGCTTCGCCCTTGTCGTGTCATGAACGCTGATTAGTTTGCAGTGCAACATGACAGACGCCGCCCTCGACACCGCCCTTCCTGTCCGCTCGCGCGGGGCGGTCGCCCTCGTGCTGGTCGCCCTGGCCATGGGCGGTTTCGCCATCGGCGTGACCGAGTTCGCGGCCATGAGCATCCTGCCCGACTTCGCCGCCGGCCTGGGCGTCGATGCGCCGACCGCTGGTCACGTCATCAGCGCCTATGCCGCCGGAGTGGTGGTGGGGGCGCCGATCCTGGCGGTGCTGGGGGCGCGGCTGCCGCGCTGGCATCTGCTGATCGGCTTCATGGCCCTGTTCGCCGTCGGCAATGTCCTCAGCGCGCTGGCGCCCACCTATGGCTGGATGCTGGTGTTCCGTTTCCTCAGCGGCCTGCCGCACGGCGCCTATTTCGGCGTGGCGGCCCTGGTCGCGGCCTCCATCGTGCCGCTGCATTTCCGCACCCGGGCGGTCTCGACCATCCTGATGGGACTGACCGTCGGGACGGTGCTGGGCGTGCCCGTCGTCAACATCATCAGCCATGCCTATGGCTGGCGCTGGACGTTCGCCATCGTGGGCGTGCTGGCCGTGATCACCATGGCCCTGGTCGCACTGTTCGCCCCGCGCGATCCGGCCCATGCCGACGCCAGTCCCTGGCGCGAACTGGGTGCCCTGAAGCGCGGGCAGGTCTGGCTGACCCTGGGTGTCGGCGCCGTCGGTTTCGGCGGCATGTTCGCGGTCTATGCCTATCTGGCCTCGACGCTGCAGGCCGTGACGGGCGTGGGGGCCGAGGTCCTGCCCTGGGTCTTCGCCGTGTTCGGGGTCGGCATGTTCCTGGGCAATATTCTGGGCGCCTGGGCGGCCGACCATGTGGGGTTCAAGGCGGCGGGCGGCCTTTTGCTGTGGAGCGCTGCGGCTCTGGCCCTTTATCCCATGGCGGCGTCGAATCTTTGGGCCGTGATGGGCGTCGTCTTCCTGATCGGTGGAGGCGGCGGCTTGGGCTCCGTGTTGCAGACCCGCCTGATGGATGTCGCCGGCGACGCCCAGACCCTGGCGGCGGCCCTGAACCACTCGGCCTTCAACACCGCCAACGCCATCGGCCCCCTGCTGGGCGGCATGGCCATCGCGGCGGGTTACGGTTGGACCTCGACCGCCTGGGTCGGCGTCGGCCTGTCGCTGGGCGGGTTCGCCATCTTCCTGGTCGCCTGGCTGACGGGTCGGGCGCGCGTGACGGCCTGACAAGCCAAAAGAACCCTGCTAAAGGGCCGCGCCATGAGCGCAGCCGTCATCGTCTTCCCCGGTTCCAACTGTGATCGCGACTGCAAGGTCGCCGTCGAACGCTCCACCGGCGAGTCCGTCTCCATGGTGTGGCATGCAGACACCGAACTGCCTTCGGGCCTGGACCTGATCATCATTCCCGGCGGCTTTTCCTATGGTGACTATCTGCGCTGCGGCGCCATGGCGGCCCAATCGCCGGTGATGCAGGCCGTCAAGAAGGCGGCGGACGAGGGCGTCGCCGTGGTCGGCATCTGCAACGGCTTCCAAATCCTGTGCGAGGCCGGAATGCTGCCCGGCGCCCTGTTGCGCAACAAGGGGCTGAAATACGTCTGCAAGCACATCGCCCTGACCGTCGCCAACGGCCAGACGCGCTTCACCGCCGGCTATCAGGGCCAGCCCGAAGTGACCATGACCCAGGGCAACGGCGACGGAAACTTCTTCGCCGACGCCGAGACCCTGGCTCGGATCGAGGGCGAGGGCCAGGTCGTCTTCCGCTACGTCGACAACCCGAACGGCTCGGTCAACGACATCGCGGGCATCCAGAATGCGCGCGGCAACGTCCTTGGCATGATGCCCCACCCCGACCGCGCCTTCGAGGCCGAACTGGGCTCCGCCGACGGCGCGACGCTGTTCCGGAGCATCTACGCGGCGGCTTGACGGCAATCTGAAGTTAGGGCGGATTGTGCCCATGCGCAGTTCTCTTCGACTCACCGCCACTTTCTTAGCGCTCGCCACAGCGACACCAGTACTGGCTCAAGAAAGCCCCTCACAAGGCGAGGACTGGACGTTGACGGCCGTTCCTGAGCGAAAGGCCGTAATGGCCACGATCGACTTCACCTCGGGTCTTGCCATTGCCGCGCGTTGCGTCGATGGCGTCTACGATGTGCTGATCACGGGGCTGCCCGAGGCAACAAGAAGCTCGACCTCGCGTGAACTGGGAATCCAGGCGGGCGATCAGGAAGAACCCTACACCTCAGTCTGGACTGTAGGCACACAACGTAACACCGCCTTTAGCCGCATTCCCGCCGTTGTCGCCCGCGATTTGGCCAAGGGCGGCAAGCTTCAGGTCATTGTGCCTGCCACAAGCAACGGCCCGCGCACGCGTTATGTCATGGATCTCGATCCTTCCAGTACGGCTATAGAGCAGACTTTGACCGCTTGCGGACGGCCGATGGTGGATCCCCGCGAAGCTCGGGCTGATGAAATCGACGGCAATGGCCAAGACGGATTGCCCAACACAGTACGGTGGCAAACCATGCCCCGACCGGTTTTTCCAAATCCTGTTGGTGGCAGAATGCCGCTCGAAGGCTATGTCGCGCTCTCATGCGTCCTGACAGCCTCGGGTCAGTTGACCGAATGCCAAACCGAAAGCGAGCAGCCGGCAGGGTACGACTTGTGGAAGGCCGTCGAGCGTTCGTTGCCGCGGGCCAGACTGGAACTGTCGGATGAAGCCTCGGCGGCCGGCCTGACTTTGGCCGGCCGAATGGTCCGCTTCTCGGTCAATTTCAAGGTCGAGCCCTAAGCCCGTCTAGATGTCCTTAATCTGAGACCGACCGTCGGAAAGGTCGGCAGCTTGGTCGTCTTCGTCTGCGTCGTCGAACGCCTTTTCACCAGCCTCACGCTGGGCGGCCAGTTCGCGGGCGCCTACGCCGAGGCCTTGTTCGATGGCCCGGTTAGCTTCGACCTCTTTTTCGAGCGAGGGCGTGTGGTTGTCGGTGTCGAGATCGGCCATGGGGTCTTCCTGTGTTGAAGGCTGCCCCTGACAACCGTTCGGTCGCGGCGATTGTTCCTATCGACCGAAAAACGGCTCCAGGCTGGCGCGCGACAGGGGGCGGAAGATCAGGAACTGGCCGCCGACGGTCAGGGTGATCTCGTGCGCCTGGGGGCGTTGCAGCAGGACGGGGTCGTCCAGGGAGACCACGCGACCCGAGGCGATGTCGCGCGCATCCAGCGGCGGCAGGGTCGGTCGACCATTGGCCGAGGCCAGAGCCGCCATGAAACCCCGAACCTCATTGGCCTGTTGCGCGGGCGTCGGGGCGGAACGGACGCGGGTCCATGCCGTCTGGACCGGCGTCGTCAGGGTCGAGACGGTTTGCGCCCGCCCCTCGCCCGCCACCGCAAGGACGGCGAAGGCGGCGAGGCACAGGCAGAGAAGGCGAGCCCTGATGATCATGTCCCACAGGATGAGGCCGCCGAACGCCAATGCAAGCTTCACTTTTATAGCGTGATGGATGAACCTTCTGGCGGTCCGGCGCGTAAAGGGCCGATAAGCGTCGCACTGGAACCCGAATGTCCTCCATCATCCGCCCCACACCGCGCCAGCGCACCCGGCGCCTGGTCGTCCTGGCCGCCGCCCTCTTCGCCATCGTCGTGCCCTTGGTGCAGAACCTGGCCGGTCTGGGACTGACCCAGGCCGAATTCGCCGCCGACGGCAACACCACCCTGCGGGTCGCCGGCTACGCCTTCTCGATCTGGGGTCTGATTTATGTCGGCGTCCTGGCCTATGCGATCCGTCAAGCCCTGCCGCAGACCGGCGAGAGCCCGCTGCTCAACCGGATGGGCCTGCCGTCCGCCGTCGCCTTCTTCGGCATCGGCTTCTGGATCATCGTGGCGGCCATGAACCTGAAGGCCGCCAGCGTGGCCGTGATCTTCGCCTCGCTGATCGCCCTGCTGCTGCCGTTGCTGGCGGTGTCGGGCCATATCCGCGCGCTGCGGCTGATGGACCGCGAGCGTATCCTGCTGGTTTGGCCCCTGGCGGCTCTGGCCGGCTGGCTGACGGTCGCCGCGCCGCTGAACCTGATCACGACGGTGACGGCCTTCGACGCCCTGCCTGCCGCCCTGTCGCCCAGCCTGTGGGCCATCGTCGCCATCGTGGCGGTCGTGGTCGTCGCCCTGGCGGTGACGGCGGTTCTGAGGACCATGGCCTATCCGTTGCCGACAGCCTGGGGCCTGCTGGGCGCCTTCGTCGCCGAACAGGCGGACAAGCCCGCCGTCGCCTTCACCGCCCTCGCCGGCGCCATCGTCCTGCTGATCGGAGGGCTGCTGCTGACCTTCCGCCTGCGGCCGGGCATCGAACGCGCCCGCTAAGGCTCAGGGTTTCGGCGTGTCGGTGACGGCGTCGTCCTGAGGCTCGTGATCGTCGGCGCCGACGTCAAAGGCGCCGTCTTCATCGAAACCGACGCTGCCGACCCCGACTGCCGAGCCGGTCAGACGCTGACGTCGGCTGGCCATTGCGGCCTCCGGCGCGGCGGCGTCCATCTCGGCGGTCGTTTCGGGATCGTTCGAACGGTCCATCTGCTGGCCCGAGGCCGGCGTGATGCGGTCGGTGTGGGGCTTGCTCATGCCGCATCCTCCTCGGTGTCGTCGGCCTGCTTCTGGGCCCTTTCGGCCAGGGCGGATGCGCCGGCGTCGTCAGCGGCGATCTCAGGCAGGTCGTCGTCTTGCGGGGTTGCGGCGGGGTCGATGGGGGTGTCGGTCATGGTCGGCTCCTGTGGCTGTCGCCTGAATCAACCGTTCGCGTTGTTCGATGTTCCCCGATCTTGCGCCGTGCGGGCTGACATTTGGCCCATCTGCGGCTAGAAGCGCCGCCCATGAGCGCTCCTGAAAAGACCCCCGTCAAAACGATGGCCGAACTGGCCGCCGAATACGGCCTGGCCCCGAATGAATATCAGGTCGTCCTCGACCGGCTGGGCCGAGAGCCCAACCATGTCGAGCTGGGCGTCTTTTCGGTCATGTGGTCCGAGCACTGCTCGTACAAATCCTCCAAGATCCACCTGGGCAAGTTCCCGACCACCGGCGACCGCGTCATCTGCGGGCCGGGCGAGAACGCCGGTGTGATCGACATCGACGACGGCGACGCCTGCATCTTCAAGATGGAGAGCCACAACCACCCCTCCTACATCGAACCCTATCAGGGCGCGGCGACGGGCGTGGGCGGCATCATGCGCGACGTCTTCACCATGGGCGCCCGGCCGGTGGCCCTGCTGAACGCCCTGCGTTTCGGCGATCCCTCGCACGAGAAGACCAAGCGCCTGGTCAAGGGCGTCGTCTCGGGCATCGGCGGCTATGGCAACTGCGTCGGCGTGCCGACCGTGGCGGGCGAGACCAACTTCCACTGCGGCTACAACGGCAACATCCTGGTCAACGCCATGTGCGTCGGCCTGGCCAAGTCGGACAGCATCTTCTATTCGGCCGCGCCCTCGGCCGGTCTGTCGGTGGTCTATTTCGGCTCCAAGACCGGCCGCGACGGCATCCACGGCGCCACCATGTCCTCAGCCGAGTTCGACGACGAGTCGGAATCAAAACGCCCCACCGTCCAGGTCGGCGACCCCTTCGCCGAAAAGCTGCTGATCGAGGCGACCCTCGAACTGATGGCCTCGGGCGCTGTCGCCGCCATCCAGGACATGGGCGCGGCCGGCCTGACCTCGTCCTCGGTCGAGATGGCCGGCAAGGGCGGCGTCGGCATCGAGCTGAACATGGACGCCGTGCCCCAGCGCGAAGAGGGCATGTCCGCCTATGAGATGATGCTGTCGGAAAGCCAGGAGCGGATGCTGGCGGTCCTCAAGCCCGGCCGCGAGGCCGACGGCGAACGCATCTTTAAGAAATGGGGCCTGGACGCCGCCACCATCGGCGTCACCACCGACACCGGTCGTCTGGTGCTGAAGCATCACGGCGAGACCGTCTGCGACGTGCCCCTGGCGCCCCTGTTCGACGACGCGCCCCTGTACGACCGCCCCTGGGTCCAGCCGGAACTGCATCCCCGACTGAACCCCGCCGACGTCCCCGCGCCCGAAAACTGGGCCGATGCGGTGATGAAGGTGATCGCCTGCCCCGACATGGCGTCCAAGCGCTGGATCTGGGAACAGTACGACCGCCACGTCATGGCCGACACGCTTCAGGACTCGGCCACCGGCGCCGACGCCGGCGTGGTCCGCGTCCACGGCACGGACAAGGGTCTGGCCGTCACCAGCGACTGCACCCCGCGCTACGTTCAGAACGACCCCTACGAGGGCGGCAAACAGGCCGTGGCCGAGGCCTGGCGCAACCTGACCGCCGTCGGCTCGCGCCCGATCGCCATCACCGACAATCTGAACTTCGGCAACCCGCAGCGCCCCGAGATCATGGGCCAGATCGTCCGCGCCATCGACGGCATGGCCGAAGCCTGCCGCGAACTGGTCTTCCCGGTCGTTTCAGGCAACGTCAGCCTGTATAATGAGACCAACGGTGTCGCCATTCCGCCCACCCCGACCGTGGGCGCCGTGGGCCTGCTTCCCAACTATGACGTGGTGACCAACTTCTCGACCATGGCGGCGGGCGACACTCTGGTCCTGATCGGCCAGACGGTCGGCGAACTGGGCGCGTCGATCTATCTGCGCGAGGTGCTGGGCCGCGAGGACGGCGCACCCCCGCCCGTCGATCTGAAGCTGGAAAAGAAGACCGGCGACTTCGTGCGCGACCTGATCGAGGCCGGCGACCTGACCGTGGTCCACGACCTGTCCGACGGCGGCCTGATCGGCGCCGCCGCCGACCTGGCCCTGGCCTCGGACGTCGGCGTGACCCTGGACGCCTCCAGCGCGACCCACGCCCACATCTTCCTGTTCGGAGAGGACCAGGCCCGCTATCTGGTCGCCGTCCCCGACGCCGACGCCCTGATCGCCAAGGCCCAGGCCGCCGGCCTGCACGCCTCGGTCGTCGGCCACGCCGGCGGCGACGCCTTCGGCTCCAAGGGCGACAAGGGCGAACTGTTCAGCATCCCCGTCGCCCACCTTCGCGAATGGCACGAAGGCTGGATGCCGGGCTGGCTGGGCGACGCCGCATGATCCGCGTTCTCGCACCGCTCGCTCTGCTCGGTCTGCTGGCCGCCTGCGACGGCGGCGGCGACCCGGTGCAGCAGGCGCTGCGCGACACATCGGCCGCCAACCATGCGGCGGCGACCCGCACCACGGCCGAGACCCAGGCCGCCGGCCACGCCGGTCACGCCAAGTCCGGCCCTACGCCCGGCGATCAGGCCTTCGCCGCGTCCGAAGCCGAGATGCACGAGAAGATGGCCGCCGCATCCGGCCAGACCGTCGATCAGGCCTATGTCGCCAAGATGATCGCCCACCACGAAGGCGCCGTCGCCATGGCCGAAGTCGCCTTGCGCGACAGCCGCGACCCCGAAATCCGCCGCATGGCCCAGAGCGTCGTCGATACCCAGACGCGCGAGATCGCCGAAATGAAGGCCTGGGCGCCGACCTCCGCACCGGCCAACTGAGGATGAGCAAGGGACCCTCTCTCGGCGGTGGAAAACGGGCTGGTCCCTCCAAGGCCAAGGCGGCGCCGACTGGACGCGCCCGGGCGCAGAAGCCGGAGCGGCGTGCCGGAAGCCCGTCGTCCCAGCCGTCACAGATCACCAGAGACGAACTGAAGCATTTCGCCTTTCGCGATCGCTCCAAGGAGGCGTTTCTGGACGAGCTCGACCCTTTGCTCCGCGCCTGTTTCAAGAGCGGCTTCACCCGGCCCAACGAGGTCGCCGGCCTGCTGAACAAGTCGGGAAAGACAACCGCCTGCTGCCAGCCCTGGACGCCTCACCTCGTCTGGGGTCTTCAACGCTTTTTGTTCGAGCGGCGCGAAAAGAAGAGAGCCTCTCAAACGGCTCCCGCAGCGCCGACGGCCCCGGTTTCAAAGCCCGCAGCCTCAAGCCAACGCACGAAGGATCTGGCCGCTGAAGACATGGCGCGGCTGCTCGGCGCCATTGCCAGGGCGCGGCCGTCGCGTTGACTTCGCATTGATCCTGCATGAACGCATGCACCAGATCGCGCGTATAAGGGATGATGCGCCCGGCTGAACCGGCGATCTGCTTGAGGGACGGTCCTATGGACGCGACGACCGCCGACACCATCTTCCGCCCCGCCATACCGCCCCGGCGGACGGGCAAGCCCCTGTCGCTGCTGCCCTTTCTGTGGATCAGCTGGCGCGACCCGATCCAGATGTGGTCCGAGCGGCATTTCACAGAGCCGCAACTGCACGGCAACTCGGCCTTCGGCGAAATCCTGGTCGTCAGCCACCCCGAGGGCGTCCGCCACGTCCTGACCGAGAACGCCGCCAACTATGAGAAGGGCGACCTGCAACGCCGTGTGCTGGGGCCGATGCTGGCCGAGGGCCTGCTGCTGACCGAAGGCGACACCTGGCGCCGCGCCCGCCGCATCCTGGCCCCCCTGTTCACCCCCGCCAAGATGGCCACCCTGAACGCCCGCATGGCCGAGGTCTGCCAAGCCCGCGTCGCCGGCTGGTCCCTATCGGCGCGCGGCCGGGTGCTGGATATCGACAGCGAAATGTCAGGCCTGACCTTCGACATCCTGTCCGCCACCATGTTCTCCGACGAACTGGGCGGCGAGGCGCGCGGGTTCGAGCGCGCCCTGAATCAATTCCTGGCAAACGGCGCCCGCATCGATCCGCTGGACGTGCTGGGCGCGCCGGACTGGGCGCCGCGCCTGGGCCGTCTGGCCAGTTTCCGCTCGGCCCGCTTCTTCGAACAGCGCGTCACCACACTGGTCGAGGCCCGCCGCGCCCGCATTGAATCCGGCGACGCCCCGCCTGACGACCTGCTCAGCGCCCTCCTGCTGGCCCGCGACGAGAACGGCGGACCCGGCCTGTCGGACGATGAGGTCGCCTCCAACATCCTGACCTTCATCCTGGCGGGGCACGAGACCACCGCCCGCGCTCTCGGCTGGACCCTGCACCTGCTGTCGCGCCAGCCCGAATACCTGGCACGGCTCCAGGCAGAAGCCGACGCCTTCGACGTCTCCGATCCCAAATGGGCCGACGCCCTGCCCTGGACCCGCGCCGTGCTGGACGAGACCATGCGCCTGTTCCCGCCCGCCCCGACCATGGCCCGCAAGGCCCTGGCCGACGACGAGATCGGCGGTCAGCCGATCAAGGCCGGCGCCACCGTCATCATCTCCCCCTGGATCCTTCAGCGTCACAAACTGCTGTGGGACGACCCCGACGCCTTCAAGCCCGAACGCTTCCTGCCCCAGAACCGCAAGTCCATCGACCGCTACGCCTACATCCCCTTCAGCGCCGGCCCCCGCGTCTGCATCGGCGCCGCCTTCGCCATCCAGGAGGCGATGATCGCCCTGGCCGCCATCCTGCGCGTGGCCGAGGTTGAGGCCCTGACGACGGTCGAACCCCGACCGGTCCACCAGATCACCCTGCGCAGCCGCGAACCCATGCGTCTGCGGCTGAGGGCGCGGCGCAAGGGCTGACCCAGCCCAACCGTCCCCCTTCCGCCATGAACGGTCTATAGGTCGCGCAGCCTCTCCCATCGGATTCCACCCTTGCGCACCGCCGTCCTGCTCCCTCCGGGCTGTCTCTTTTCCGAAGCCCAGCCCAACTCGATGGAGACCGTCGTGCGGACGATGGCGGGCGTCGATCAGGGCGTGGAGACCCGCATCTTCTGCTGCGTCGGGGCGGACGATCACAATGCTCCCGGCGTGGACGCCCTGCCCCCCGGCCGCATCCGCATGCCCACCCTGATCGAGCGGCTGCGCGCCTTTCGACCTGATGTGATAGAACACCATCAGCAGGTGAAACAGGCGATGGCGGTTCAGCAGGCCATGCCCGATACGCCCCACCTGCTCTATCGCCACAACGCCCTGCGCCCGCCGCGCCACCCCATCGACCGTTGGCGCTACAGGGCGCGCTATGAGCGTCTGGACGGCCTGGTCTTCGTCAGCATAGCCGAGCGCGACGCCTTCGTGCGCAACTTCCCCGATCTGGACGACCGGGCGTTCGCGGTGCCCAACCCCATAGACGCCAGCGCCTGGCTGGCCTCGCCCGAGGACCGGGAACCAGTCATCTCCTTCGCCGGTCGCGCCATGCCTGAGAAGGGCGTCGATGTCCTGTGCGCCGCCCTGCCCGCCGTGCTGGACGCCCATCCCGACTGGCGCGCCGTGCTGATGCTGAACGACTGGGACGATCATGCCCGCTGGGCGGCCCGGCACGTCGCGCCCCTGGAACCCTATGGCGACCGGGTGGAGGTGCTGAAGTCGGCGCCCTTGGCCGAGGTCCGGCGACGAATGCAATCGGCCGCCATCGCCCTGACGCCGTCGGTCTGGGACGAGCCGTTCGGCCTGACGGCGATCGAAGCCCATGCGGCAGGCGCAGCCCTGATCTCTTCCGGCCGCGGCGGCTTGCGCGAAGCAAGTGGGCCGCACGCCCTCTATGTCGATGCGGTGACGCCCCGGACGCTGGCGGCGGCGATGGACCGGCTGATCTCGGCGCCCGACGAACGGCTGGCGCTGGCGCAGGCCGGCCAGGCCTATGTCCTGGCGACCCATACGCCACAGCGTCGCGCTGCCGATCTTCAGGCCATTCGCCGGACCCTGATCGAGCGCCGCCAGGCAGCCCCCTGAAGCCTTAGAGCACCGGCACCGCCTGCGACAGGCGGCCGCCGACGCGGATCGGCTCGACGCGCGTCGCCAGCCCTGTCCTGTCGTCCGTCTCCACGAACACGCCGCACACCGTCGCCGGCCCGGACGCGGGCATGTAGCGACCGCCGGAGATCCGGGTGGTGAAGCGCCGCAGCGGCTCTTCCTTCTCGTTGCCGATCACGCTGTCATAGTCGCAGCAGCCGCCGGCGTCGGTCTGATAGGCCGTGCCGCCGGGCAGGATCTGACAGTCGGCGGTCGGGACGTGGGTGTGGGTGCCGACGACCAGCGAGGCGCGCCCGTCGCAAAAATGCCCCATGGCCATCTTCTCGGACGTGACCTCGGCATGCATGTCGACGATGACCGCATCGGCGACGGCGCCCAGAGGCGCGGCGGCCAGTTCACGCTCGACCGCACCAAATGGGTCGTCCATCGGGTCCATATGCACCCGGCCCAGCACGTTCATGACCAGGACGGTGCGGCCCGAATGGGTCTCGAACAGATTGGCCCCGGCGCCTGGCGCATCCATCAGACGCGGATAGTTGGCCGGCCGGATCAGGCGCGGCTCACGCACGATATAGGTCAGGGCCTCGCGCTGGTCCCACGAGTGGTTGCCCAGCGTCAGACAGTCCGCCCCCGCCATGAACAGCTCGCGCGCCGTGTTCTCGGTGATGCCGAACCCGCCCGCCGCGTTCTCGGCGTTGATCACCACGAAGTCGAGCTTCAGATCGCGCTTCAGGCCCGGAAGATGGTCGCTGATCCCGTCACGGCCGGACTTGCCGATGACGTCGCCGAAAAATGCCAGTCTCATTTGACGCTCGGCGCATTGGGACCGGCGGGCCAGTCCTCGACCCGCAAGCCCTCGACGCGTTCGAACTCGCGCAGATTACCCGTCACCAGGATCAGACCCCGACTACGGGCGTGCCCCGCAATCAGAACGTCGTTTGAACCGATCAATTCGCCGCGCCTCTTCAAATCAGCCTTGATGTCGGCTGCGTGTTCGGCCGCAGCCGCATCGAAATCAAGCACGGTCATCCGCGCCAGCAATCTTTTGACCTGTTCACGACGCTGCTCGGGCCGATCCGACACGGCCGCGCCATACAGAAGCTCCATCGCCACAATGGTCGACGCCGCAATGGAATCGGCCGCATTGTTCAGCCGATCCGCCAGCGGCCCGCTCAGAAACGGCCTGTTTCGCAGGATGCGGACACAGACATTAGTGTCCAGGCTGTAGCGGAGCATCATAATTCCACGACGGAATCGTCGATCGGATCTTCAGGCTCGTAGATATCGATCCCAGGCTCGGCCAGAAAATCGGTCCAGACCGCGTCCGCCGGCACAAGAAGCAGGCTCCGCCCCTCCTGTATGACGCGTAGTTCTTTCACGTCGTCCGGAAAGGCCACGGCTTTGGGCAACCGCACCGCCTGCGAGCGGTTGGACATGAAGATCGAAGCCTTCAGCGGCGCTTTCCAAGGAGCGTTCATCTCGAAACGATGATGGACGAGAGCGTATATGTCAACGGGATATGCCAAAGTCCGCATAGCCTGCCTCGGTCAGAACGCCATGCAGGCGGACATCGTGCGCTTCCAGCTCAAGCCGCTCGACCTTCTGTCCGACGTAGGCGAACCCGATACGAAGCGCGTCGGGGCGGGCGGCGAAGGTGCGGTCGTAATAGCCGCCGCCCTGCCCCAGACGCCCGCCCTGATCGTCAAAGGCCAGCAGGGGCGTCAGGATCAGGTCGGGCGTGACGACCTGCGCCAACGGCAAGGGCGCGGGGCATCCGGCGGCGTCCAGTTCCAGTGGCTCGCCGGGCGACCAGGCTCGAAACTCCATCGGGGCGTCGCGCTGGACCACCACCGGCAGGCACAGCCGGCGGCCGGCGGCCTCCAGCGCCACAGCCAGGGCGTCGGTGTCCAGTTCGGACCCCATGGCGCGATAGAGGGCCACGACCTCGGCGGGCGGCAGGGCGTCCGCATGATCCGCCGCGCGCGACGCCGCCAGAGGATCGGCCTCGGCCAGCCGCTTGCGAACCGCCCGTGCAGCGGATCGCAGCTCATGCTTGTCCTGGATCATTCGGCCTTGTCCTGGATCATTCGGCTACCCCTATCCGACGCGTCAAACAAAGCGAGATGCGCGCGCTCCAGCAGGGAGGGACTGCGTTGCGAGAGATAGCGCACAAACGTGCTCAAGCAGCGAGCCGCCGCGCGGCGAGCGATAGCACACAAAAAAGAGAGAAGTTGGCGGCGCCGCAAGAACCGTGAAGGGCGTTTAAATCCTCTCGAACCTGGGTAGCCAGGTGGGCTCCATATGCCCAGGCCCTCGAGCCCGGACAGGGACAGATCCCTTTGAGTGAATTAAGGTCGCGAGGAAATGTATGCCTTCGACGTGGGCCGCAGCAAGACCCGCCGTCGAGCAAGATAGGCCTTCGCCTCAGCTTGCGCCAGCGCCCACGATCAAATCTTGATCAGATAGCCGATCAAATGCCTTGGGCGATCTTTTCGATCCGGGCGGCGACGGCGTTGAGCGCCTCGGCGACGCCGTCCGTCGAAGCCGGAGCCGGGGCCAGGGTGGACGGCCCCGCCTTGCCGCCGTTCAGGCGCGCCTCGTGCAGTTCGTCGGCCAGGATCAGGGCGGACATCAAAAATAGGCGCAGGTCGCCGACATGCCCCACGTCCTGGGCCACCTGTCGCACCTGGTTGTCGAACTGTTTGGCCAGGATGCGGACCCGCTCTTCCTGACCGTCGGCGCAACCCACCGCATAGGGCCGCCCGTTGACCTCGACCGTCACCGTCGCCATCAGCCGGCCTCGCTTTCGGCCAGCACGCCGCGCACGGCCTCTGCCGCGCGGGCCAGGGCGTCGGAGGCTTCGCGCCCGGCGGCCTCCAGCTCGGCGACGCGCTGATCGCTGGCCCCCGAATCCGAAGAACGGGGCGCGAACAGGTCGTCGTCCGCAATGGAGGGCGCCGAGGCGGGGCGCGCCTTCAGTTGCAGGATCTTGCGTTCCAGTTCGGCCAGGGCGCGGTCGATACGCGCCCGTGCGGCCGTGGTGGCGTCTGCCATCGGTCGCTCCTTCAAATTGCGTATAGAACCCGAGGACGCGCCGGGGTAAAGCGGCGCGCCCCCTTTTTCCGCCGTCCCATACAGAGGTCTCCACCGTGACCGACGCCAAAACCGCACCAAAGGCCACGCCCGAGCAGATGGCGAACGCCATTCGCGTCCTCGCCATGGACGGCGTCGAGAAGGCCAAGTCGGGCCACCCCGGCATGCCGATGGGCATGGCCGACGTCGCCACCGTGCTGTTCTCCAGGTTCCTGAAGTTCGACGCGAGCCGCCCCGACTGGGCCGACCGCGACCGCTTCATCCTGTCGGCCGGTCACGGTTCGATGCTGATCTACGCCCTGCTGCACCTGACCGGCTACAAGGCCGCGACCAAGGAAGAACTGTCCAACTTCCGCCAGTGGGGCTCCAAAACCTCAGGCCACCCGGAATACGGCCATATGCCCGGCGTCGAGGTCACCACCGGCCCGCTGGGTCAGGGCCTGGCCACCTCGATCGGTTTCGCCATGGCCGAGCGTCACCTCGCCGCCAAATACGGCGACGACCTGGTCGACCACCGCACCTGGGTCGTCGCCGGCGACGGCTGCCTGATGGAGGGCGTCAGCCAGGAAGCCATCGCCCTGGCCGGCCGCTACAAGCTGAACAAGCTCACCGTCCTGTGGGATGACAACGAAATCACCATCGACGGCAAGGTTTCCCTGTCCGACGCCACCGACCAGAAGGCCCGCTTCAAAGCCGCCGGCTGGGCGGTCAAGGCCATCGACGGCCATGACATGAACGCCATCAAGGCCGCCCTGAAATGGGCGACCCGTCAGGACAAGCCGACCCTGATCGCCTGCAAGACCAAGATCGGCAAGGGCGCCGCCACGATGGAAGGCAGCCACAAGACCCACGGCGCGGCCCTGGGCGCCGCCGAAATCGCCGCCACCCGCCTGGGCCTGGCCTGGGATCACGAACCCTTCGAAATGCCCCAGACCATCGCCGACGCCTGGCACAAGGTCGGGCGTCGCGGCGCCAAGGACCGCAAGAAGTGGGAGGCCCGCCTGGCCGCCTCGGCCCAGGCCGCCGACTTCACCCGCGCCATGAAGGGCGACCTTCCGGAGGGCGCCTTCGACGCCCTGAACGCCAAGATCGCCGAACTGATCGAGACCCAGCCGGCTCAGGCCACGCGCCAGTCCTCGGGCGCCGCCCTGGACCAGGTCTTCGCCTCCATCCCCGAACTGGTCGGCGGTTCGGCCGACCTGACCGGCTCGAACAACACCTTCGTCGCCGGCACCCCCATCCTGGACGCTCCGTCCTATGAGGGCCGCTACGTCAACTGGGGCATCCGCGAGTTCGGCATGGCCGCCGCCATGAACGGCCTGGCTTTGCACGGCGGGATCATCCCCTATGCCGGCACCTTCATGGTCTTCTCGGACTACAGCCGCCCGGCCATCCGTCTAGGCGCCCTGATGGGGGTCCGCGCCATCCACGTCCTGACGCACGACTCGATCGGCCTGGGCGAGGACGGCCCGACCCACCAACCGGTCGAACACCTGGCCGCCCTGCGCGCCATCCCCAACCTGCTGGTCTTCCGCCCCGCCGACACGGTCGAGGCCATGGAATGCTGGAAGATCGCGCTGGAAACCAGGACCTCTCCCTCGGCCCTGGCCCTGTCGCGCCAGAAGACCCCGGCCGTCCGCACCGTCGCGGGCACGGAAAACCTCTCCGCCAAGGGCGCCTATGAGATTAAGGCGGCTTCGGCTGAAGCCAAGGCCACCCTGTTCGGCACCGGCACGGAGCTGGCCCTGGCCCTCAAGGCCGCAGAGACGCTTGAAGCCGAAGGCATCCCGACCCGCGTCGTCTCCGTTCCTTGTTTCGAGCTGTTCGAGCAGCAGGACGCCGCCTACCAGGCCTCGGTCATCGGCCGCGGCACGGTCCGCGTCGCCGTCGAGGCCGCCGTCAAACAGGGCTGGGAGCGGTTCATCGGCGAAGACGGCGCCTTCATCGGCATGACCGGCTTCGGCGCCTCGGCCCCCGCCGAAGTCCTCTACGACAAGTTCGGCATCACCGCCGACGCCGTCGTCGCGGCGGTGAAGGCGCGGCTGTAGAAAGCCTGAGAAAGCCTGCCCTTCTCCCATTGGGAGAAGGTGGCCCGCAGGGCCGGATGAGGGTCGGCCGGTGGGCCAGTTCGCACCACCCGACCCTCACCCTTTCGCGCAAAAACGACGGCTTTGCCGCCGTGCGCTCAAGCCCTCTCCCAATGGGAGAGGGAAGCCTTGTGGAGATGTCGATGATTTCGGTTCGCGTTCTGGTGCTGACCATCGGCCTGGCCCTCGGCATAACGACGACGGTCGCCGCCCAGACGCCGACGATCGCCGAAACCCCCATCGTCATCGGCCGGTCCTACGCCCTGCCCTCCGCGATCATGGGCGCGACGCGCGAGATCAACGTCTGGCTGCCCCCCGGCTATGCCGACAGCGGCAAGACCTATCCCGTCCTCTATCTCCTTGACGGCGGCCAGGATCAGGACTTCCACCACATCTCGGGCCTCGCCCAGCTGGGGACCGTCGCCGGCGCCACGCGTGATGTGATCGTGGTCGGGATCGCCTCGGTGGACCGCCGCAACGAACTGGCCCTGCCGACACAAGACCCCGAACTGATCGCCCGCTATCCGACCCAGGGCCATTCGGATCGCTTCCGCCGCTTCGTGTCCGAAGAGGTCCAGCCCTTCATCGAAAACCGCTATCGCACCAGCGGCGAAACCGCCCTGATGGGCGAGTCCCTGGCCGGCCTGTTCGTGGTCGAGACCTTCCTGAAGGAACCGCAGATGTTCGACGCCTATGTCGCCGTCAGCCCAAGCCTGTGGTGGGACGGCGGCGTCCTGGCGCGTCAGTCCGGCGCCCATCTGCGCGACCAGTCGAACGCCCCCCGCACCCTGATCCTGACCCTGGGCGACGAAGGCCCCGAGATGCAGGCTCCGATGGACGTCCTGACCGCCAATTTGCGCGACCACGCCCTGCCCGGACTGAGCTGGAGCTTCACGCCCCGCCCGACCGAGACCCACGCCACCATTTATCACGGCGCAGCCCTCGACGCCTTCCGCCGCCTCTATGCGGAGCCCGCGAAATGAGCCGCATCGGCGCCGTCAGCCTGCTGGTCCACGACTATGACGCGGCCATCGCCTTCTATGTCGGCAAGCTCGGCTTCGACCTCAGCGAGGAAACCGACATGGGCGGCGGGAAGCGCTGGGTGCGCGTCACCCCCAAAGGCGGCGAAACCAGCCTGCTACTCGCCCGCGCCACGACCGAGGCCCAGAAGGCTCAGGTCGGGAACCAGGCCGGCGGCCGCGTCTGGCTGTTCCTCGAAACCGACGACCTGATGCGCGACCACGCCGCCTGGCTTGCCGCCGGCGTCCACTTCCGCGAAACCCCGCGACATGAGACCTATGGCAAGGTGGTGGTCTTCGAAGACCTCTACGGAAACGCCTGGGACCTGATCGAACCCGCTACCGGAGCCTGACCCCGATGAAACTCGGCACCCCGCTTTCCGACACCGCCGTCCGCGTCATGCTGCTGGGCTCGGGCGAACTCGGCAAGGAGGTCGCCATCGAGCTGCAACGGCTCGGCGTCGAGGTCATCGCCGTGGATCGCTATCCCAACGCCCCCGCCATGCAGGTCGCGCACCGCAGCCACGTCATCCCGATGACCGACCCCCAGGTGCTGAACGGCGTCATCCTGGCCGAAGCCCCGCACTTCATCGTGCCCGAGATCGAGGCCATCGCCACCGAGGTCCTGGCCGATATCGAGGCGGCCGGTCTGGCCGTGGTCATCCCCACCGCCCGCGCCGTGCAGCTGACCATGAACCGCGAAGGCATCCGCCGTCTCGCCGCCGAGGACCTGGGCCTGCCTGCCAGCCCCTACGCCTTCGCCGGCAGCGCCGAGGAACTGGCGGCCGGCGCCGAAACCGTCGGCTATCCCGCCTTCGTCAAGCCGGTCATGTCCTCCTCCGGCAAGGGGCAATCCTTTGTCGAAAGCCCCGACGAAATCGCCGACGCCTGGACCTATGCGCAAGACAGCGGCCGCGTCGCCGGCGCCCGCGTCATCGTCGAAGGCCGGATCGACTTCGACTTCGAGATCACCCTGCTGACCGTCCGCTCGCGTGCCGCCGACGGCTCGACCCGGACGGACTTCTGCGCCCCCATCGGCCACCGCCAGGTCAAGGGCGACTATGTCGAGAGCTGGCAGCCCCAGGCCATGACCCCCGCTGCGCTTGCCGCCTCTCAAGACATCGCCGGCAAGGTCACCGACGCCTTGGGCGGTCTCGGCGTCTTCGGCGTCGAACTGTTCGTCAAGGGCGACCAGGTCTGGTTCTCCGAGGTCTCGCCCCGCCCCCACGACACCGGCCTGGTCACCCTGGCCAGCCAGACCATGAGCGAGTTCGCCCTGCACGCCCGCGCCATCCTGGGCCTGCCCGTCGACGTGACCCTTCGCGAACTCACCGCCAGCGCCGTGATCTACGGCGGCATGGAGGCGCAAGGGATCGCCTTCGAAGGCGTCGCCGAGGCCCTCTCCGTCCCCACCGCCGACCTGCGCCTGTTCGGCAAGCCCGAAGCCTATGAGCGCCGCCGCATGGGCGTGGCGACCGCACGCGGCGCCGATGTCGATGAAGCCCGTGAACGCGCGCGCGAGGCGGCCGGGCGGGTGAAGGTGGTCCGGAGCTGACCATCGTCTCCTCCCCGCTTCGCGGGGAGGGGGACCGCGCGTAGCGTGGTGGAGGGGCTCTTGAAGCCCCACAGGCGCCGGTGATGCGTTGCAGAACCCCTCCGTCACGGCGCGAAGGCGCGCCGCGCCACCTCCCCGTCGCTGCGCGACAGGGAGGAGACGGTTTCCCCGACCTGCATTTCTACGACTTTAGTCGATTGGCCTTGTCCCGCATTGTGGTGCAAACCAAGGGCGAGGGCCGCAGTCAGCCGGCCGGGAGGGATCTGTCGTGGGCAAACTCAGCACACCCATAATTTTCGGCGCCATCGCCATTCTGGGGGCCGTGTCCCTCGGCGTCATCGCCCTGCATCAGGGCGAGAGCATCAGCGCGGTCTGGATGGTGGTCGCCGCCGTCTGCACCTACGCCATCGCCTATCGGTTCTACGCCCGCTTCCTGGCCAACAAGGTGCTGAAGCTGGACCCCGCGCGTCTGACGCCGGCCATGCGCCGCAACGACGGGCTGGACTATGTGCCGACGCCCCGCAACGTCCTGTTCGGTCACCACTTCGCCGCCATCGCCGGCGCGGGGCCGCTGGTCGGGCCGGTGCTGGCCGCCCAGATGGGCTATCTGCCCGGCGTGCTGTGGATCCTGGTCGGCGTGGTTCTGGCGGGCGCGGTGCAGGACATGATCGTCCTGTTCATGTCCACGCGTCGCGACGGCAAGTCGCTGGGCGACATGATCCGCACCGAAATGGGCACCATCCCCGGCATCATCGCCCAGGTCGGCGTGCTGATGATCATGGTCATCATCCTGGCCGTTCTGGCCCTGGTCGTGGTCAAGGCCCTGGCCGAGAGCCCCTGGGGCACCTTCACCGTCGCCGCCACCATCCCCATCGCCATCTTCATGGGCCTGTATACCCGCTATCTGCGGCCCGGCCGCGTGGGCGAGATTTCGGTCATCGGCGTCGTCCTGCTGATCCTGGCCATCATCGGCGGCGGCCATGTCGCGGCCGACCCGTTCTGGGGCCCGGCCTTCACCCTGACCGGCCCGACCCTGGCCATCCTGATGATGGTCTACGGCTTCATCGCCTCGGTCATTCCGGTCTGGCTGCTGCTGGCGCCGCGCGACTATCTGTCGACCTTCCTGAAGATCGGCGCCATCGTGGCCCTGGCCATCGGCATCCTGATCGTGCGTCCGCACCTGCAGATGCCGGCCGTCACCCCCTTCATCGACGGCACCGGTCCGGTCTTCGCCGGCGCCCTATTCCCCTTCCTGTTCATCACCATTGCTTGCGGAGCGGTCTCAGGCTTCCACGCCCTGATCTCGTCGGGCACCACGCCGAAACTGCTGGAGAACGAAAACCAGATTCCGCTGATCGGCTACGGCGCCATGCTGTGCGAAAGCTTCGTCGCCGTCATGGCCCTGATCGCCGCCACGGTGCTGGACCCGGCGGTCTATTTCGCCATGAACAGCCCGGTCGCCCTCATCGGCAACGACGCGGTCTCGGCCGCCGCTGCGGTCGCCCAATGGGGCTTCCACATCACGCCCGGAGAGCTTGAGCAACTGGCCCGAGACGTGGGCGAGAACTCGATCCTGTCGCGGGCGGGCGGCGCCCCGACCCTGGCGGTCGGCATGGCCCACATCCTGTCCAGCGTCATCGGCGGCCAGGCCATGATGGCCTTCTGGTATCACTTCGCCATCCTGTTCGAGGCCCTGTTCATCCTGACCACGGTCGACGCCGGCACCCGCGTCTGCCGCTTCATGATCCAGGATCTGCTGGGCGTCGCCGTGCCCAAGATGCGCGAGACCAAGTCGTGGGGCGCCAACGTCATCGCCACGGCCCTGACGGTCGGCCTGTGGGGGTATTTCCTCTACACCGGCGTGGTCGATCCGCTGGGCGGCATCAACAGCCTGTGGCCTCTGTTTGGCATCGCCAACCAGATGCTGGCCGCCGTCGCCCTGATCCTGGGCACGGTCGTCCTGTTCAAGATGAAGCGCGAGAGATACGCCTGGGTCACCATGGTCCCGGCGACCTGGCTGTTGATCTGCACCCTGACGGCGGGCCTCCAGAAGCTGTTCCACCCCGAGGTCCGCATCGGCTTCCTGGCCCACGCCCGCAGGTATCAGGAGGCCATGGGCGCCGGCGAACTGATCGCCCCGGCCAAGAGCGTCGGCGACATGCACCGCATCATCGTCAACGACTACGTCAACTCCACACTGACGGCCGGCTTCCTGTTCGTGGTCGTCACCATGGTGATCTACGGCGTGCTGGCGTGCCGCAAGGCCTACCGCAACAACCGGCCGACCGTGCGCGAATATCCCGAAGCGCACGACCTGACCCCGGCCGACGAAGCGGCGGACATCGCCCGTGCCTAGTCCTCAGACCCAGGACGACCTGCTCTGCCTGTGCCGCGACACCGCCCTGCGGTGGGGTCGCGGCGTCAGGCGCACGGCGGGCGCCATGATCGGCCAGCCGGACTACGACGCCTACGTCGCCCACGCGACCGCGACCCACGCCGACCAGCCGCCACTGGACAAGACGGCCTTCTTCCGACTGCACGAACAGCGCCGTTTCGGCGGCGCCGGCGGCTTCAAATGCTGCTGATCTAAATGCCGCTTGCGGGGGTGTCGGCCCGAGCCCGATCCTCCGCCTGAAGCGCGGCGATGGCGGCCTCCAGCGCGGGGTCGTCGCCGGCGCGGCGCTGAGCCACGCTGCGGGGCGCGGCGATATCGGGCGTGACGCCTCGCTTTTCCAGCCGCATGCCGCCCGAGGTCACGAAGTCCGCCCGGCTGAGCGTCAGTTTCCCCCCATCCGGCAGATTGGTCTCCTGGGCGATCAGGACCGATCCCCCCGTCTTCTCGCCCACCACAATCCCGCGACGCGCCTCCTGCAGGGCGGCAGGCGTCAGTTCCGCAGCACTTCGGCTGCCCTGGTCCACCAGCACCGCGACGTCGTTCGCCAAGGGATCGCGCCGGTCGCCGCAGTCACCCGCCGCCCGCAGCACCACCGCCCGGCCGCTGCGACCCCTCCGCGTGGCCCAGGCCTGATTGGCGGGCAGGAAACAGGTCAGGACGGCCTCCGCCTCCATCAAACGACCACCCGGATTACCGCGCAGGTCCAGCACCACATCGACGTCGGCGGGCAGGCCTTCCAGCTCGCTGCCCATCCACGCGCCCAGCCCCTTGTCGAACTGCTCGACCCGCAGGACCAGCACGCCCGGCCGGGACTTGTCCGCCGTGAACGGCTCGACCGCGTCCATCACGCGCGGGGTCAGGGCGGTCTCGTGCCGCTGGCCCGTCTCGTCCGTCAGGACCAGCTGCACCGGCTGTCCTTCATGCGTCTCGACATCCGGCCCCCAGGGCCGACCATCGACCGAGTTCAGCGACCAGCCCAGTTGCACCCCCGCCTCCTCGGCCGGCGAACCGGGCCGAATGCGTTCGACGGTCCAGTCGTCGGGCGTCTCGCCCCGCATCAACGTCAGCCCCATGACGGCGCGGCGGGCGAACTGGGCCTCCTGGCGACGCACGGCGGCCGGCGGGCTGGCGGCGGCATGGCCGTCGTCCAGCAGGTCCAGCATTTCGTTGATGACCCGATACAGCCCCCGCTCGTCGGTCGCCGCCAGGGCCTGGGGCCGGAACTGCGCCCGCGCCGCGTTCCAGTCCACGCCGTGCAGGGTCGGATCGTAATAGCCGCGCCGGACCTCGCTCCACACCCGGTCGAACACCCGCTGGTTCAGACGCACGCGGTCTCGCGTCTGGGGCGCGGCCATCGACTGGATAGACACCGTTGAGCTGGCCGGTTGGGCCACGGCCGGCCCGCTCAACGGCAGGCCGAGCAACAAGAGGCTGAAAAGCCGGACGGAAACTCTGACGCGCATGGACGGCATCTGACGCCAGACGCCCCTTTGGCTCAAGTCACGACTGCGCGTTAGTGGCGCGTTATTCGGGGATCCGCGCCCCGTCCCACGCGAAGACCCCGCCGCTGTCGGCCGGCGTCAGGTCCGACAAAACCGCCAGCAGCCGCTCGGCGGAATGGTCTGCCGTGAACAGCCGCCCCTCGGCCACCCCTTTCTGGAACGGCGCGCTCAGGCCCGTATCCACCGTGCCGGGATGCAGGCCGGCGATCACCGCCTGCGGGTGGCTGCGCCCCATCTCGATCGCCAGATTGCGCAAGATCATGTTCAGCGCCGCCTTGGACGCGCGATAGGCGTGCCAGCCGCCCAGCCGGTTGTCGCCTATCGACCCCACCCGCGCCGACAGGGCCGCGAACACCGCCCGCCGATCCCGCGGCATCAGCGGCAGCAGATGTTTGGCCGCCAGCGCCGGCCCGATGGCATTGATTCGGTAGTCCCGCAGCATGTGATCGGCATCGAGCTGGCGTAAGGACCGCTCCGGCTGAAACCCGTCGTGCAGCACGCCGGTCGCCAGCACGATCAGGGTCGGCGCCGCCCCCTGGCCGATCTGCTCGGCGGCGGACGCCAGACTGGCCTCGTTCTCCAGATCGGCGGCCAGCCCTTGCGCGCCCGCCACATCCGCGCCCGACCGCGACACGGCCCAGACCGTCTCGAACGCCCCGCCGCTCACGATCCGTTCGACCATCGCCCGGCCGATGCCGCCCGTCGCACCGATCACCACCGCCGATCCGTTCATCGCGTCTCCCCTCCTCGTTCGTCCCATGATAGGGGCGCGGCATGAGCATCACCACGGTCGGCCTCGATGCCGACGACACCCTCTGGCACAACGAGACGATCTTCCGCCTGACCCATGCGCGGTTCGTCGATCTGCTGGCCGATCACGGCGACGAACCGACCATCGAGGCGCGTCTCGCCGAGACCGAACAACGCAATCTGCGTCTCTACGGTTACGGCATCAAGGGCTTCACCCTGTCGATGATCGAGACGGCGATGGAGCTGACGGGCGGCGAGGCCCCGCCCCATGTCGTGCGCGAGATCCTGGCCGCCGGCCGCGAGATGCTGGCCCATCCGGTCGAGACCCTGCCCGGCGTGGACGAGGTCGTCGCCGAACTGTCCGAAAAATACCGCCTGGTCCTGATCACAAAGGGCGACCTGCTCGATCAGGAGCGCAAGCTGGCCGCCTCGGGCCTGGGCGACCGGTTCAGCGCCGTCGAGATCGTGTCCGAGAAAGACCGCGCGACCTACGACCGCGTCTTCACCCGCCACGGAACAGGCCCGGCCGAGGCCGTCATGGCCGGCAACTCGATGAAGTCCGATGTCCTGCCCGCCATCGCCGCCGGCGCCTTCGGCGTCCACATCCCCTACCACGTCACCTGGGCCCACGAACTGGCCGACGCCCCGGTGAACGAGCCCCGCTACGTATCGCTCGCCCGCATCGGCGAACTGCCCGACTGGATCGCGGCGATCGCGGATCAGACGTAGCCGAGCAGCGCGCGCAGACCCGGCGCATTGTAGTCGACCAAAGCCTTCTGGGTGGGTGAAAGCTCGGCCGGGAAGGTGATGGTGTTCGCCGGCTTGAGGTTTTCCCTGGCCGTGCGGCTGTAGCGCCGGTCCGCGCCAATGGTGGCCCGCTCGCGCCAGTCCTCGGGCCGCTCTATGCCGCAAGCCTTGAAGAGGTCCGCAAACAGCGCGTCGGCCTCTGGCGACTCGATGTCCTTAACCGCGCCCAGCAGATCCTCGTACCGGATGAGATGCACGCCCGTGCCCAGCCAGGCGGCCGCATTGTGCGTGAAGATATCGATCAGGCCAGGCGACTTCTGATGGATGCCGAAGATCATCATGTTGATCAGGGCGTCGGCTGAGAACACGCCGGATTTCAGGTGTGCGATATTGTCCTGCTGAAACTCCTCGGACACGAAGAAGCGCGCCCGCGCCAGCACCCAGTCGTAGGGATCGCGCACCATCAGAATGTGCCGCGCCGTGCGCACATTGGCGTAGGATTGGTCGCTGAACAGCAGGTGTGCTGCACTTATCATCGGCACATGCGGATTGAAGGCGTCGAGGTGCAGATGCATGTTCGGCACCTGAACGAAGTCGGCCTTGTAGTGCTGCTCGACGGGGACGAACATCCGCATGATGTTGCGCAACAGATGCGTGCCGCCCTTGGGCACGCTGTTGAGCATGACCGGCTGTTTCAACGGTTGCTGCGAGAACCGAACCACCTGTTCGTCGAGGGTGTCGGGGATGCCGCCGATACGGGCCATGTCCAGATCTCTTACGTTGTCGCACATGAGAACGGGGCGGCGGATCGCTCCGCCGCCCCGTGACGTCTTTGCCGGATTGCGACCTTAGAAGGTCTTGCTCACCCGAAGGAAGCCCCGACGACCATAGAAGGCTTCGGTGTACTGCGACCCGAAGACCGAGTTGCCCTGGACGGTCGTGGCGAACGAACTCGCCGCCGGCGGCAACTCGTCGAACACGTTCGACACGCCGCCGCTGACCCGCCAGCCGTTGTCGCTGTCGTAGCTCAACGAGACGCTGTGGAAGCTGGTGAACTCGGCGACAGCCTTCACCTCGACCCGACGACCGTCGATGGTTTCGAACAAGTCGCCGTTGTCGTCGATATAGTCGAAGCGGCTGTCTTGGTTTCCGATCCAGTCGAAGCCCCAGAACGCTGTCCAAGGACCGCGGGCCAGGCTGGCGTTGATGTTGCCGACCAGTTCCGGATTGCCGATACGGCCCAGCGGATTGACCGGTGCATCCTCGAACAACGCGGTCCGGTCTTCCAAAGTCCAGGTTGTCTGGCTGTCAAGCGTCAGCTCACCCCACGGCGTGTCGGTGATGTAGCGAACAGTGAAGTCCAGTCCGCGGTTGGTTTGTTCGGCGACGTTCAGATACGAATCGCGCACCTGAATGATGCCGCTGGAGTTCACGTCGCGATCGAACTGGTTGCAGATCGGATCGGTCGGGAAGTTGTCGGAGGTGTAGCAGGCATTGAGAATGCCCGCCGCGCCAAGGTTACGAACCTCGTCCTTGATCTCGATTTCGAAGTAATCCACCGCCAGGCTCAGACCGCTGTTGGGCGGCGTGAGGACCACACCCAGAACCGTGGCCTTGGAGGTTTCAGGCTCCAGAACGCCCAGGCCGCCGCCGGTCACAATTGTCGCCGAAGACGGCGCACCTGCGTAAGCCCCATCGACCCCGCCGCCCGGCCCCGCGGCGCTGGTGCAATTGTTATAGACCTGCTGCGAGACGGAACCGTCCGCGAGCCTGTTGTTCAGGTTCAAGCAGGGGTCGATGGAGCGTTGGGCCAGGAAGCTAGTCTGATCGGCCAGATAAAGTTCGAACAGCGCAGGCGCGCGGAACGAGGTGCCGTGCGATGCGCGGAACCTGATGCCGTCCATCAACTCCCAGTTCAGCCCGACCTTGTAGGTGGTGGCGCTGCCCGACGTCTTGGTATCGGTGTAGCGGCTTGAGAGAGACAGATCGAGCTCACGCGCAAACGGCACGTTCTTCAGAAGCGGCACCGCCAATTCGGCATAGACTTCGCGGGTATCGTCCGAGCCTGCGGTGATGCCCGAGCCGGAAAGGCCCCAGCTGTTGTCCGCCAGTGTGACTGCACCCGGCGTGTCGTTGATCTCGTCACGACGAATATGGAAGCCCAGCGCGAGGCCGAGCGGACCCGCAGGCAGTTCCATCAGGTCACCCCCGATGAAGCCTTCGACATAAGTCTGTTCGTAAAGGGTGTTGCCCGTCTCAGTGTCGAACAGGAAAGCGCGCTCTTCGTCCGTCAGGCGACCAGCCAAGAAATCGGGATCGGTGAAATCGACGTCGATGCAGGGACGACCGCTGATCGGCAGGTTCGACCCGACGCAGCTCGAAGTCTTGAAGCTGGTCGAGTCCACTGCGTCCTGAAGGATGACGTCGGAAGTGTAATCACCGTCCGAGCGGCTGTACTGGACGAACACATCCCACTTCCAGTTGTTCAGCGGCCCCACGCTGATGTCGCCACGAATACCGGCGACACCACGCATATAGTCAACGCGCTGCGATTGGTCGAAGTGGTCGGTAATCGGCGTAGCGCTGAGAAGATTCGGGCCGGTAAAGCCCGTTACGGGGTCTCCGCCCGATCCCGGACCGTAAATATAGTCGAAGAAATCAGCGGTGTAAGTGTAGTTCCAGAACTGGCGGAACCCGTCGGTGCGGCTCTCGCGGCGGTTCAGCAGGAACTCGCCATAGATTTCGGCGCTGCCGAGTTCATACGCCCCTTCGATAAAGGCGGTGTAACGATCGACCTCAGGAATGATGGACGCTTCTCTGGCGAAGTCCGGCAGGTTGTTCGTCACCGCCCGTGAGGGCGTGTCGTAGTTGACCAGATAGAAGCCGGCGGGTGCGTTGGCATATTGAGACGCGATCGCGGGATCGGTTGGCCGCGTCGGAATGTACTGACCCAAGTTGCCGTCATAGTCGAACTGGTAGCGACCGGGGCGACCCGAGAAGTCATCGCCATAGACGTAAACCTGACCCCAGGGCGTATCCGTGCATTGCGGCTGGCCGGTGCGCGGATCGATACGATCCGCCCGGTTACGCGTGCCCGGCTCGAAAACATACTGGTTGGTGCAGATCAGATAGTCGCGGTCGCCGGCGCGCAGGGCTTCCTGGCGATAATAGTCCGCCGAAAAGTTGACGTGGCCACGATCAAACTTTTTGCCGAAGGATCCAGAGATATTGAATTGCTCGCCACCGCCCTCGAACGGCGCTGTGGCGAAGACGGACATCTCGCCGCCATCACGGTTCTGGTCGGTGATCAGGTTGACGACGCCGGCGACGGCGTCGGAGCCGTAGATCGACGAGGCGCCGTCCTTCAGGATGTCGATGCGGTTGATGGCGGACTGCGGGATGACGTTCAGGTCAAAGGACGACACGCCGCCGCGTGTGCCTGCGGGGCCCGCACGACGGCCATTCAGCAGAACCAGAGTACGGTTGGCGCCCAGGCCGCGCAACGAGATCGTCGCGGCGCCCGGACCGCCATCTGTAACGAAGGCGCTGGAAATAGCCGAGTTCACCTGGGGCGAGCCCGCCGCCAAGGTGGACGACTGAAGGAACTGAGCCGTATCGCTGATGCCGCGCTGCTCGGCGCGCTCGGACGTCAGCACCTGGACGGGCGAGGCGCTGGTGAACTCGTTGCGAGGAATCCGCGAACCGGTCACGACGATCTCGCCAACCTCTGTCGCCGATTCAGCGGGCTGCTCGCCTTCAACGGGCGGCGGCGTTTGCTGAGCGGCGGCCGGAAGGGCGGCCATGAGACCCACAGCGGAAAGCATGCTGCCCGCCAACAACCGAGAACGTTGATACTTCAAGCTGAAATCCCTCGAGATTATGCGGGAGCAACAACCAGCTCACTGCATATCGCTGATGTAACTTCCTAGAGAAACCACATTAGGACCAAAGCCTCGACGCAACCAAGTCTGAAATGTGTTCTATCTGCAACACGAAGGTGACAAAATCCACCTGTCCCGGATTCATCTTGAGGCGAAGATTAACCGGCAGCGTCATTCACCCCTGGCCATCCTCGCGCGCTTCGATTTGCGCTGATGGGACGTTTCCGGTTGCCCCCTCGCCCCTCCCTCTCTAAACGGGCCGCTTAACCGACAAGCAGACGTGAGCGTCGCAGGGCCAGGCTCTGCGGGGACTTCTCGCGCGCGTAGAGAACGAAGGACGACGCAGCCCCTTGGACGCCTCGGACATCAGTCATGACGAACGCGACGCCATGGTGCGCGCGGCGCTGGCCGAACAGGGCGACAGCGGCGTGACCCCGCGTCACACGCGATTCTACTTCTATGGCGAAGGCGACCACGGCGACCTGAACGAGGTCGCGCGTCGCGCCGGCTTCCTGACCGGCGGCGCCGACGATTCCACCACACTTGAGACCACCATGGCGGTGGACGAGGCGTCGTTCGCCGCGACCTCCGCCATGATGCAGACCTGGGCCGCAGCGTTTCAGCTGGACTACGACGGCTGGGACTGCGCGGTCGTGACCCATTAGCGTTCAATAAGAAGAAGAGCTGGCGATGCCCAAGCGCACAGACATCCAATCCATCCTCATCATCGGCGCCGGCCCGATCGTCATCGGCCAGGCATGCGAGTTCGACTATTCCGGCGTCCAGGCGTGCAAGGCGCTGAAGGCAGAAGGGTACCGGGTCATCCTGGTCAACTCGAACCCCGCCACCATCATGACGGACCCCGAGGTGGCCGACGCCACCTATATCGAGCCGATCACGCCCGAGATGGTCGAGAAGATCATCGCCAAGGAACGCCCCGACGCCCTGCTGCCCACCATGGGCGGCCAGACCGCACTGAACACCGCTCTGGCCCTGGACGCCTCGGGCGCGCTGAAGAAGTACGGCGTCGAGATGATCGGGGCGAAGGCCGACGTGATCGACAAGGCCGAGGATCGCCAGAAATTCCGCGACGCCATGGACAAGCTGGGCCTGGAATCGCCCCGCTCCAAGGCCGCCCATTCGATGGAAGAGGCGCTGGAAGGGCTGGAGTTCGTCGGCCTGCCCGCCGTGATCCGCCCGTCCTTCACCCTGGCCGGCACCGGTGGCGGAATCGCCTTCAACCGCGAGGAGTTCGAGGAGATCGTGCTGCGCGGCCTCGACCTGTCGCCGACGACCGAAGTGCTGATCGAAGAATCCGTCTTGGGCTGGAAGGAATACGAGATGGAGGTCGTCCGCGACACGGCGGACAACTGCATCATCATCTGCTCGATCGAGAACATCGACCCGATGGGCGTCCACACGGGCGACAGCATCACCGTCGCCCCCGCCCTGACGCTGACCGACAAGGAATATCAGCGGATGCGGACCGGCTCGATCAACGTCCTGCGCGAGATCGGCGTCGAGACCGGCGGATCGAACGTTCAGTGGGCCATCAATCCGGCCGACGGCCGCATGGTGGTGATCGAGATGAACCCGCGCGTGTCGCGCTCGTCGGCGCTTGCGTCCAAGGCCACCGGCTTCCCCATCGCCAAGGTCGCCGCGCGTCTGGCCGTCGGCTACACCCTGGACGAACTGACCAACGACATCACCCAGGTCACGCCGGCGTCGTTCGAGCCGAGCATCGACTATGTCGTCACCAAGATTCCCCGCTTCGCCTTCGAGAAATATCCGGGTTCCGAGCCACTGCTGGGCACCTCGATGAAGTCGGTCGGCGAGGTCATGGCCATCGGCCGCACCTTCCAGGAATCGATGCAGAAGGCCCTTCGCGGGCTTGAGACCGGCCTGTCCGGCTTCGACGAAATCGAGATCGAAGGCGTCGCCGATGTCGAGGACGCCGGCGCTGCCCGGGCCGCCGTGGTCCGCGCTCTGGGCATCCCGACGCCCGACCGCATCCGCGTCATCGCCCAGGCCTTCCGCCACGGCCTGACGGTGGAAGAGGTCAACGCCGCCTGTTCCTACGAACCCTGGTTCCTGCGCCAGATCGCCGACATCGTGCGCGAGGAAGGCCACATCCGGGTCAAGGGCCTGCCGACCGACCCGACCGAGTTCCGCCGGCTGAAGGCCAAGGGCTTCGCCGACGCCCGCCTGGCCCAGCTGACCGGCGCGACGGAAAAGGACGTCCGCACCGCCCGTCGCGGCCTGAACGTCCGCCCGGTCTTCAAGCGGATCGACACCTGCGCGGCCGAGTTCGCCAGCGCCACCGCCTATATGTATTCGACCTATGAGACCGGCGCCCTGGGCCAGATCTCCGAGTGCGAGTCCGAGCCGACGAACAAGAAGAAGGCCATCATCCTGGGCGGCGGTCCGAACCGGATCGGCCAGGGGATCGAGTTCGACTATTGCTGCTGCCACGCGGCCTTCGCCTTCGCCGACATCGGCGTCGAGTCGATCATGGTCAACTGCAACCCCGAGACCGTCTCGACCGACTATGACACCTCCGACCGCCTGTATTTCGAGCCGCTGACGGCCGAGGACGTGCTGGAGCTGATCGAGGTCGAACGCTCGAACGGCGACCTGATCGGCTGCGTCGTCCAGTTCGGCGGCCAGACCCCGCTGAAGCTGGCCCATGCCCTTCAGGAAGACGGCATCCCCGTCCTGGGCACCAGCGTCGATTCCATCGACCTGGCCGAGGACCGCGAGCGCTTCCAGCAGATGCTGGAGGGCATCGGCCTGCGCCAGCCGCCCAACGGCCTGGCCCGTTCGGCCGAGGAAGCCGCCCAGAAGGCGGAAGAGGTCGGCTATCCCGTCGTGCTGCGCCCCTCCTACGTCCTGGGCGGCCGCGGCATGATGATCGTCCACGACCGCGAGCAACTGGACCGCTACGTCCATGAGGCCATGCGCGTCTCGGGCTCGGACCCCGTCCTGATCGACCACTATCTGAACCGCGCCACCGAGGTGGACGTGGACGCCCTGTGCGACGACGAGACGGTCTTCGTCGCCGGCGTGCTGGAGCACATCGAGGAAGCCGGCGTCCACTCGGGCGACAGCGCCTGCTCCATGCCGCCCTGGTCCCTGTCGGCCGAGACGGTGGCAGAGCTGAAGCGCCAGACCACTGAAATGGCCAAGGCCCTGAAGGTGCGCGGCCTGATGAACGTCCAGTTCGCCATCGAGGAACCGCACAGCGAGAACCCGCGCATCTTCGTGCTGGAGGTCAACCCGCGCGCCAGCCGCACCGCGCCCTTCGTGGCCAAGACCATCGGCCAGCCGATCGCCGCCATCGCCGCCAAGGTCATGGCCGGCGTGCCGCTGAAATCCTTCGGCCTGACCGACAAGCCCTATGACCATATCGCGGTCAAGGAAGCGGTCTTCCCCTTCGCCCGCTTCGCCGGGGTCGACACCATCCTGGGCCCGGAAATGCGTTCGACCGGCGAGGTCATGGGCCTGGACTGGAAGCGTGAGGGCGAGGCCGACATGGCCCCCGCCTTCGCCCGCGCCTTCGCCAAGTCCCAGATCGGCGGCGGCGTCACCCTGCCGACCTCGGGCTGCGCCTTCATCTCGGTCAAGGACGAGGACAAGGCCTTCATCGTCGATGCGGCCAGGACGTTGCTGGCCGAAGGCTTCACCCTGATCGCCACCGGCGGCACCCACAGCTACCTGGTCGAACAGGGGCTGGAGGTCGGCCTGGTCAAGAAGGTGCTGGAAGGCCGCCCGCACATCGTGGACGCCATGAAGAACGGCGAGGTCCACCTGGTCTTCAACACCACCTCGGGCAAACAGTCGCTGCAGGACAGCTTCAGCCTGCGCCGCACCGCCCTGATGATGAAGATCCCCTACTACACCACAACCGCCGGCGCCCTGGCGGCGGCCCAGGCCATCGGCGCCATCAAGGCCGGCGACCTGGATGTCCGCCCGATCCAGGACTACGCCTGACGTTGACGAAATCTCCGGCTTTCGGCCGCACGCTGCGAACGCGTAGCGGCCGAAAGCCAGGGACATGCCGATCTCAAATCTCGACATTGCGCTGATTGCGATCCTCATCGCGGAGATCGCCGGGTTCGTCGCCTTCGCCAGGGACAAGCAGAGGGCGCGCGCCGGCCTATGGCGCACGCCGGAGGCGACCCTGTTGCTGTTCGGCCTGATCGGCGGCCTGGGCGCCTGGATGGGTCAGCACCTCCTCCGCCACAAGACGCGCAAGGAACCGTTCAAGACGCAGTTCGGCGTGGTCGTGGTGATGCACCTGATCCTGCTGGCGGCGGGCGCAGCCTGGGTCGTTTTTTGAAGTCAGGGTCGGCTAGGGCGCTGGCCGCCAGTCGCTGTCCAAGGTTGCGATCACGCCCTCGACCAGTGTCGCCAGCCGCACATGATCGGCCTGGGACGGGTGCCAGTCGCACGCCTGCAGGTCCAGGCCGCCGAACCGGACCGGCGTGGTCAGTCCCGGCGTCTGGGCGTTGACGACGGCGGCGACCTGTTCGACATCGGCGCCGAAGCTGTCCGACCCCATCAGGATGAACCGCGCCTGGGGCTGAGCCCGGTGCAGGTCCTGCACGAAGGCGACATAGCGCCGGCGATAGGCGTCGCGCAGGCCCGCTTCGTCGGCCCAGGCTTCACCCGCCCGCAGCGGGGTCGAGAAATCGTTGGTGCCCAGGTTGATCACGATGAACTCCGGCCGCCAGGCGTCGTCCCCACCAACTGCCGCCATGGCGTCATCCGGCTTCAGCCGGGGATAGAGGGCGGGCAGGCTCTGACCCGCATCCCTGCCGCCATAGTTCCGCACCACGCCGTAACCGGAATAGGCGTTGATCCGATAGTCGGCGTCGAACCGGCGCGCGACCCTGGGGCCAAAGGCGCTCTGAGTATCCGTCCAGGCGTGGATTTCCTCGGCCGTGCAAGACCGCCCTGTCGACAGATCGCCATAGCCGACGGTGTAGGAATCGCCGATGAACTCTATCTGGCGCGATCGGGCGGGCGCCGGCAGGGGCGTCGTCGCACCCACGGGGAAGAAGCCCAGGAAACGCCCGCCGCCCGTCTGGCTCTCGCTCTGTTTTTCCAACCGAACGACATGGTCCCCGGCCGTCAGATCCTCCAGCGCCAGGTCCATGCGCCCCGCACCGCGAAACGCCGCCTTCTCCTCGCCGTCCACCAGCAGTCGCAGATATTCACCCGGCGCATCGAAACGCACCCGCACCCCCGTTCCGTTGAACCGGCTCTCGAAATAGACGCCCGGCCAGCCGAACCTCAGCCCATGATCTGCGTCCCGGATCACCCGCCCGCCGACATTGACCGGCAGAGGCTCGGTCGTCTGGGCGAAGGTTCGGCCTCCCGCGGCCAAGACCAGCACGGCGGCGACCAGCGTCGCCCATCCCTTTGATACGCGCATAACCTATCCCCTGACTTCTGTGTCGGCTTTATCCTCCCCGTTGTCCCCCGCCACGATCCGGGTCGCGGCCAGGTCGGCGGTGACGTTGCCGACGGTGCGGAAGATGTCGGGGATGACCTCGACCGCCAGCAGCAGGGGCAGCACCCCCAGCGGCAGGCCCATGGCCAGGCAGATGGGGCCGATGGCGGCGAAGAAGCTGACCTGGCCGGGCAGGCCGACCGAGGCGATGGACACCGCGATGGCCGTCAGACCGCCCGCGATCAGCACGCCCAGGCTCAGCTCGACGCCGTGCAACTGCGCTACATAGAGGCAGACCGCCAGATTGGCGACAGGGCTGGTGATGCGGAACACCGCCACCGCCAGCGGCAGGACCAGCCCGGCCGAGGTCTGGGGCACGCCCAGCCAGTCGCGCGCCCGCTCGATCATGACCGGCAGGCTGGCCAGCGACGACTGGGTCGAGACCGCCACCACCTGAGCCGGCGCCACGGCGCGCGCGAACCGGCCCAGAGAAATCCGCCCCCAGACCGTCGCCACGACATAGATGATCAGGATCAGGCCGATCTGGCTCAGGCAGACGATGGCGACATAGTGGGCCAGCGTCCCCGCCACCCCCAGCCCGGCCCGCAGGCCCACGCCCAACGCCAGGGCGAACACTCCGAACGGCGCGGCCAGCAGCACCCAGTGGACGATCACCACCATGGCCTCAGCCACCGCCTCGAAGAAGCCCGCCAAGGGGCGGCGCAGCTCCGTCTTGATCCGGGTCGCGGCGAAACCGAAGGCGACGGCGAAGACCACGACCGCCAGCACCCCGTCGTCCGCCGCCGCCTTGATCACATTCGCCGGCGCCAGGCTGGCCAGGAAGGCGCGCAGGCCGTCCGTCCGCGCCGCCTCGCCCACGGTCGCCAGCGAATCGGTCGTCACCCCCGCCAGCAGCCCCCTGCCCGCCTCCGGGTCGATGGGCCAGACCGCCAGCAGGCCCAGCCCCGCCAGGATCGCATAGACGGTCGCCCCGACCAGCAGCACGCCGAACACCGCCAGCGACCGCACGGCGATCCGCCCCGTCGCGGCGGCGTCGGCGATGGAGACGATGCCGGTCACCAGCAGGCTGAACACCAGGGGAATGACCGTCATGCGCAGCGCATTCAGCCAGACCTGGCCCAGGCTCTCGACCACCCCCAGCGATCCGGTCAGCCACGACGCCTGCGTCCCCTGCGCCAAGGCCCCGACGACGACCCCCGCGACCAGGGCGGCGATGACGAAAAAGCTCAACGAGGTGAAGAAGGCGGCGATGCGAGATTGGCTCATAGGCCAGAGCTAGCACCGCTTTTCGCGGCGCGCGCGCCAAACCTTCTGTCGGCCGTCTTCAGTTCATGTCGTCGCAGGGCGAACCGCGACGCCCGACGGCGCGTTAAGCCGCCAAAGGAGATCAACCATGTCCCGTCTGCACAAACTCGTTCCCATGCTCGGCGGCCTGCTGCTGTCCAAGGGCGGTCGGCGCGTCGCCGGTCGCCATGCCGGCAAGCTGGCCCTGGCCACCCTGGCCTATGAGGTCTGGCGCAACCGTCGCGAAGGCGCCAAGCCTCAGGTCACGCCCAGGCCTGCGCCCGAGCCGCGCGCGCGGTGGAGCGGTCGTCGCCCGCGATAGCGCTCGACTTCCCCCTCGACTTCTTGGGCGGCGATGCGAATAGTCGCGCCTCGCCGCCTGGAGCCGACCCATGATCAAAGTCCATCACCTGAACGACAGCCGCTCGCAGCGCGTCCTGTGGCTGCTGGAAGAACTGGGCCTGGACTATGAGGTCGTCCGCTATGAGCGGAAAGCCGGCAACCGCCTGGCCCCGCCCGAACTGCTGGCCATCCATCCCCTGGGCAAGTCGCCGGTGATCGAGGACGGCGGGGTCAAGGTCGCCGAGACCGGGGCCATCGTCGAATATCTGCTGGACACCTACGGCCAGGGACGGCTGCGACCGGCGGCGGGAACCGAGGACGGTCGTCGCTTCACCTATTGGCTGCATTACGCCGAGGGTTCGGCCATGCCGCCCCTGCTGCTGAAACTGGTGTTCGGCATGCTGCCGCGTCGCGCGCCGGCCCTGCTGAAGCCCCTGGTCAAGAGCATCGCGAACAAGGCCCTGACCAGCTTCGTCGACCCCCAGCTGAAGACCCACGTCGGCTTCTGGGAGGATGAACTGGGCCGGTCCGAATGGTTCGCGGGCGATCAGTTCACCGCCGCCGACATCATGATGAGCTTCCCCGTCGAGGCCGGCGCAGACCGCGCGTTCGACGCAGCGACGAAGCCCCGCCTGAAAGCCTTCCTGGCCCGCATCCACGCCCGCCCCGCCTATCAGCGCGCATTGGAACGCGGCGGCCCCTACAGTTACGCGTGATCGGATCGTGATCGAGGGCGACGCAACCCGGCGTGGCCCAGCACGTTGATAGGCCATGCGCCTTCAAACCATTCAGATCGTGGCCGGACTTGCAGCGGCCGTCGCCTTCATCCTGGCCTTCATGGCTGCCGGAGCCGCCCTTGTCTCGGGCCTGTTCATGCTGGCCGGCCTCGCCGCCGTCGCCTGGCTGGCCTACAGCCTGATCAAGGGCGTCCTGCGCCGCGATCCCAAGTCCGAACCGCCCGCGCGAGCCTGATGTTTTCATCGGCTCGGGGTCCCGCTCTTGAAATCTTGAGCGGGAAACCCTAGTATTGATGCCCGGCCGCGCCCGCCCCGCGGCCTTTTGTATGCTTACTTCGCGTCTTTCCAGTCTCCGGGCGAACCAGAAAAATCACGACACCAATGGAAAAAGTGCCGATGACGGGCGAGGGCTACCGTGTCCTCGACGATCAACTGAAGCAATTGAAGTCGGTCGAAAGGCCGAGCGTCATCGCGGCCATCTCCGAGGCCCGCGAACATGGCGACCTGTCTGAAAACGCCGAATACCATGCCGCCAAGGAGCGGCAGGGTTGGATCGAAGGCCAGATCGCGGACATCGAGGACAAGATCAGCCGCGCCCAGGTCATCGACGTGTCGAAACTGTCGGGCAGCCAGGTCAAGTTCGGCGCCACGGTCACCGTGGTCGACGAGGATACCGAGGACGAGGCCCGCTATCAGATCGTCGGCGAACACGAAGCCGACGTGAAGAAGGGCAAGGTCTCCATCGCCTCGCCCATCGCCCGCGCCATGATCTCCAAGGAGGTCGGCGACGTCGTCGAGGTCAACACCCCCGGCGGCGTGAAGGCCTACGAAATCCTCAAGGTCGAGTGGAAGTAAGCCAAACTTCGCATGACCTTCTCCCTCCCCGCTCCGGGGAGGGTCGTCGCGCAGCGACGGGGTGGGGGCGGCCCGGCGGGGACGCCCTGTCTGAAACACGTAAGGTCCGTGGGGTTTCGCTCTGCCCTCCCCACCCGACCTCGCTACGCTCGGCCACCCTCCCCCGCAGGGGGAGGGAGAGCAGATGACGCCACCCCTCTCCATCTGGGTCGTCTCCGACGGCCGCGCCGGCATCGAGAACCAGGCGCTGGGCCTCGCCGAGGCCGTTCAGCGCCTGACCCCGGCCGAGATCGCGATCAAACACATCCGCTGGCGGCCGCTGTTCGACCGCCTGCCTTCGGCGTTGAAGACCCCGGCCATGCTGGCGTCCGCGCCTCTGACGGCTCCCAATGCCGATCAATGGCCCGATCTGTGGATCGCCACCGGCCGCGCCACCCTGCCCCTTTCGACCCGCGTCAAGGCCTGGAGCGGCGGCAAGACCTTCGTCGTCCAGACCCAGGATCCGCGCTGGGCCAATGATCGCTACGACCTGATCGTGGCCCCCGCCCATGACGAACTGTCGGGCGACAATGTCTTCGAGATCACCGGCTCGCCCCACCGCATCACGCCGCAGCGGATCGCCGAGGCTGCGCCTGCTTTCGCCGACCGGATCGTCCCCCTGCCCCACCCGCGCGTCGCCGTGCTGATCGGCGGCAAGTCCAGGGCCTTCGACCTGCCCCAGGCCCATGCGGCGGATCTGGCGGACCAGATCGCGGACGCCGTGCGGGCGTCCGGCGGTTCGTTGATGCTGACCTTCTCGCGCCGCACGCCAGATGCGGCCAGGGCGGCCATGACCGCGCGCCTGTCGGACCTGCCCGGCTGGATCTGGGACGGGACCGGCGACAATCCCCTGTTCGGCTTCCTGCATTTCGCCGACCATGTGCTGGTCACCGAGGACAGCGCCAACATGGCCGCCGAGGCCGCCTCGACCGGCAAGCCGGTCCACATCCTGCCGATGATCCCGCTGAAATCCGGCGACAAGTTCGCCCGCCTGCACGACGATCTGCAATCACGCGGCGCGACGCAGCCCTTTGACGGCACGCTGGACAGCTGGACCTACGCCCCTCTGGCCGAGACCGACCGCGCGGCGCGCGCGGTCCTGGAAGCGATGCGGGCGCGCTGACGACGTCCGATCCTGACGCAGGCGTGACCTAGGGTCGATCACGGTCAGGGAGGCCCTTTAAGAATGGCTCGCAAAAATCTGCACTAATGTGCACTCAAAAAAATTACAGTGGCGTTTAGTCGCCCCCGCCGCCGCCATCTCCGCCGCCGTCCGAGCCTCCGTCATGGCCGCCCTGATGGTGCGTGTCCGAGGACGGGATCACCGCGCCGCCGTCCGACCCGTCGCCTTTCCTGGCGGGCTTGGCGTTGGCGTTGACCGCGCCCATCAGCGCCACGCCCAGGCCCGATCCGATGGCTGTGCCCAGGGCGAGACCCAGGCCGATGTTGTCCATCGCCACGCCCAGCGCCACCCCGATCGACACGCCCATGCCGATCCCGATCGGCAAAAAGGCTGCACCCTTGTTGGTCATCCCCATCTCCCCTTCTCCTCAGGCGAGACTAGCATCGCGCAAACGGGAATCAGCCCCTAAATAGGGGCCATGACCCAAGCTCGTACCGTTCGCGTCGCCATCATCGGTTCCGGCCCCGCCGGCTGGACCGCCGCCATCTACGCCGCCCGCGCCTCGCTGAATCCTGTCGTCATCGCCGGCATCCAGCCCGGCGGGCAACTGACCATCACCACCGACGTCGAGAACTATCCCGGCTTCGCCGACACCATCCAGGGCCCCTGGCTGATGGAGCAGATGCAGGCCCAGGCCCTGCACGTCGGCACGGAAGTCATCCACGACATCGTCGTCTCCGCCGACCTGTCGCAGCGTCCTTTCCGGCTTAAGCTGGACGGCGGCGACGAGATCCTGGCCGAGACCATCATCATCTCCACCGGCGCCCAGGCCAAATGGCTGGGCCTGGAGTCAGAGGCCGCCTATCAAGGCTTCGGCGTCTCGGCCTGCGCCACCTGCGACGGCTTCTTCTATCGCGGCAAGGAGGTCGTGGTCGTCGGCGGCGGCAACACCGCCGTCGAAGAGGCGCTGTTCCTGACCAACTTCGCCTCCAAGGTCACCGTCATCCACCGCAAGGACGAGTTCCGCGCCGAGAAGATCCTGCAGGACCGCCTGTTCGCCCACCCCAAGATCGAAGTGATCTGGAACGTCGCGATCGAGGAGATCGTCGGCGTCGTCGACGGCATGGCCAGGAACGTCACGGGCGTGCGCCTGAAGAACGTCCAGGACGGCTCGACCCAGGAAATCCCCGCCGACGGCGTCTTCATCGCCATCGGCCACGCCCCGTCGTCGGAGCTGTTCAAGGGTCAGCTGGAGACCAACTCAGGCGGCTATCTGCGGGTCAAGCCCGGCACGGCCTCGACCGAGATCGAGGGCGTCTGGGCCGCCGGCGACGTGACCGACGACGTGTATCGCCAGGCCGTCACCGCCGCCGGCATGGGCTGCATGGCCGCCCTGGAAGTCAGCCGCTTCCTCGCCGAAGAAGACCACGCCAAGGCCCACCACCCCATCAGCCACGCCGAGGCGGAGAAGATCGGGGTCTGGTGACCCCGATCCTTCGGCATCAGTAAGCCGACGCCTCCGTCAGCTCCGCCACATCCTCGTCCGACAGGGTCAGGGTCGCCGCCTTCAGTGTGTCGGCCAGTTGCTCGGTCGTCGTCGCGCTGACGATGGGCGCCGTCACCCCCGGCTGGGCCAGCAGCCAGGCCAGGGCCACCTGGGCTGAGGTGGCCTCGTTCTTCTGGGCCACGGCGTCCAGCACGGCCAGGATGCGCACGCCGCGCTCGTCGAACTTGTCCTTCAGCATCCCCTCGCGCTTGGTCCCGGCGATCTGATCGACGGTCTTGTATTTGCCGGTCAGGAAGCCGCTCTCCAAGCTGAAATAGGTGATGACGCCCAGCCCCTTCTCGACCGCCAGATCCTGCAGCCCGCCCTCGAAGGTGTCGCGGCTGTAGAGGTTGTAGTGCGGCTGGATCGTCGCATAGGCGGCCAGGCCTTCGCGGTCCGAAATCGCCAGCGCCTTGCTGACCTGTTCGGCCGAATGGTTGGACGTGCCGATGGCCCGGACCTTGCCTGCCTGCACCAGCTTGTCCAGCGTGCGCAACGTCTCTTCCTGCGGGGTCTTCGGATCGGGCCAGTGGGTCTGATAGAGGTCGATATAGTCGGTCTGGAGCCGTCGCAGCGACGCCTCGACCGCCGTCTCGATCCAGCCTGGCGACAGGTCGTTGTGGCCCTGGCCCATGTCCGATCCGACCTTAGTCAGGATCTTGACGTCGTCGCGCCGACCGCGCGCCTTCAGCCATTTGCCGATGATGACTTCGCTCTCGCCGCCCGAATGGCCCGGAACCCAGCGCGAATAGGCGTCGGCGGTGTCGATGGCGTCGAACCCGGCCTCGACGAACCCGTCCAGAAGGGCGAACGACGTCGCCTCGTCGGCCGTCCAGCCGAAGACGTTGCCGCCGAACACCAGAGGGGCGATGTCCAGGCCGCTGGAGCCGAGCTTGCGTTTGGTCAGGGTCGTCATGGGGAGGTCTCCTTGTGGGGAGCCCTCGACATATGCCGCATCGCGGCGACCGCAACCGCCTGGGCAGAGATCATGCGAAGAGTTGAAGACCCGGCGGCGCGTATTCGACGGGCTCGCCTTGGCGGCGACGCAGGGCGTAATCCACGGCCCTTTGGACCGCGTGTTCGTCCGTAGGCTTCGACAAGACGCCGATGGTGCCGGCGACGCCGTCGCGCACCATGCCGGGGTTGGCCGTCATGAACAGGACCGATACACCCATGTCCTGGCCCAATTCGCGACCCAGGTTGATGCCGGTAGGGCCGTCGGACAGGTGGATATCGACCAGAGCCAGGTCCACATCGTTCTCGCGCACCAGGTCCAGCGCGGCCTTTGCGGTCGCGGCGACACCCAGGACTTCATGTCCCAGATCTTCCAGGACGAAGCGCAGCTCCATGGCGACGAGAGCTTCGTCTTCAATGATGAGGATGCGCGCGGTCATGGGTGATGCTTGTGCTCGGGAACGTACACAACGCAGGTTTGCCCGATAGGTTTCAACATAAGTCTAATTTCTAACACCGCTGGCAGCCCGGCGGCGCGATAGCGCCGTCGCCGGCAGATCGACGACGACCTTCAAACCCTCCGGTCGCCATTCGCGTTCCAGCCGTCCGCCCAACTGTCCCTGGACCGACAATGTCGCCAGCGAGGAGCCGAAGCCGGCGCGCGAAGGCTCGCCATGGAGGGTCGGGCCACCGCTTTCGCTCCAGGTCAAAACGAACCGATCCTCGTCGCGCGCGGTGGACAGGGCGACCATGCCGCCCTTCTCCGACAGGGCGCCATATTTGGCGGCATTGGTCGCCAGTTCGTGGAACAGCAGAGCCACCGAGGTCGCGGCCTGATCGTCGAACACGGCGTCGTCGCCCTCGATCCTGACGCGCGGCGATCCCGTTTCGTCGGCATAGGCCTTGAACAGGTCCGACAGGAAGGAATGCAGGGTCGTCGCCCCCACCGTCGGCTTGGACGTCTCGGTGTGCGGCCGCACGAACTCGTGCGCACGGGCCAGGGCGGCGATCCGCGTGCGCAAGGAGGCGGAAAAGGCCTTGGCCTCGGGATACTGACGCGCCGACAGGGCCACCAACGCCGTGATCACCGCGAAGATGTTCTTGATCCGGTGGCTCAGCTCCTGGCTGACCAGCTCGCGGCCCTGTTCCAGCTTCTTCAGCTCGTCGATGTCGGTCAGTGTGCCGAACCAGCGGGTGATCTCGCCCTGCTCGTCGCGGACCGCGACCGCACGCCCCAACGTCCAGCGATAGACGCCGCTGTGATGCTTCAGCCGGTATTCGATCTCATAGGGTTCGCCCGTTTCGAGCGAGTGACGCCAGACCGCCCAGGCCCGCTCCTGATCGTCGGCGTGGAACATGTCGTTCCAGCCCTCGCCGTCCGTGGAGCCGGCCGGGACGCCCGTAAACTCGTACCAACGGGCGTTGTAGTAGTCGTGGAACCCGTCCGGCTGGGCGGACCAGACCATCTGCGGCATGGCGTCGGCCAGGACGCGGAACCGGGTCTCGCTCTCGCTCAACGCCCGCGCGGTCTCGGCGAGATCCGTCTCGATCTGTTTGCGCTCGGTGATGTCCACCGCAATGCCCGGCAGACGAATGGCCTCGCCTGAACGGTCGAAATAGGCCTGCCCCCTGGCCAGCACCCAGCGCACGTCGCCGTTGGCCGCCAACCGGTATTCGCAAAGGAAGACGCCGTCCCCGGACTTGGCGCGCTCGATCTCCTCGCCGACACGCACCGCATCGTCGGGGTGAACGCTGGCGGTGAAGACCTCGATGGGCACGCCGTCGCGCGCGGCGGCGGCGTCCACGCCATACATCCGGGCGAAACGTTCGTCGGCGACGACGCGATTTTGGGCGATGTCCCAGTCCCAGGCCCCGACATAGGCCGAGGCCTCCATCGCCAGGCGCGCAGTGTCGCGGCTGCGATCACGGTCAAGCAGGGCGCGACGCAGCTCCAGCTGGGTCATGACCTGATCGGCCAGGGTCTTGAGAGCCATGGTCTGAAGCTCGGTCAGACCTTCGGGGCGCGGCTTGTCGTCGAGCACGCACAGCGCCCCCAGCGACACGCCGTCCGAGGCCTTCAGCGGATGGCCGGCGTAGAAGCGGATGTGGGGCGGGCCGGTGACCAGGGCGTTGTCGGCGAAGCGCGGATCTTCAAACGCATCCGTCACCACCATGGCGGTGTCGGCAAGCATGGCGTGGGCGCAGAAGGACAGCGGACGCGGCGTCTCGCGCACGCCCAGTCCGACCTCGGCCTTGAACCACTGACGCTCGGCGTCGACCAGGCTGACGGCGGCCATGGGCGCGTCGCAGAGGCGCGCGGCGAGGTTGACGATGTCGTCGAACGACGCCTCGGGCGTCGTGTCCAGCACGCCGTATTGTTTGAGCGCTCTCAGACGGTCGGCCTCGTCCCACCTAGGACATTCGACTTCGGGGTGGGTCAAGCAGCGTCCTCGTCGGGCAGGAAATGTCCGGGCACGTGCATCAATGCCCAGATCGGTCATAGCGTTGCAATGCGGGATTTCAGTTCGCGGGACGACCGACTTCTTCGACGTCCATGGTCGCCACGCCCTCAGGCACGGGCGCGGCGGGCCTGGGCGTCGTTGCGGGCCGTTCCAGCGCGGTCAGGCGGGCGTTGATGGCGGCGACCTCGTCACGGGTCGGCAGGCGACGGCCGCCCAGGCTGACCACGCCGACGACGCGCTGCTGACCATCGACCTCGACGGTGCGCAGGGGCGCGTCTTTGGCCGGGGCGTCCGGGTCGGGGCCGCCGGTCGCGGCGCCGGCGGCGATGGTCATGCGGGGACGCGAGAAGCGCGCCTCGTCGATGACCGGCTCACGGCCGTTGTAGACTTTGCGGAAGGCGGCGGTTTCGCCATAGACGCCCTTCCAGCGATAGAAGATGTGCGCGCCGATCTGCGTGACCTTGGCCACCGTCGGCGCCCACCAGGGATGCACATAGTCGGCGTGATAGTGGGTGGCGGTCCCGACCTGCTGGGCGACCTCGCCGTTCAGCGCCTTTTCCGCGACCTTGCGCGCCCGGTCCCAGGCCCAGCCGACCGGCGCCTGGGCCAGAGAGCCGTCGCAGGTAAAGCTGAACTGGCAGCCCGTGGTCCGCTCGGCGCCCTCGAACACCACACCGCAGACGGTGTTGGCGTAGTTGGGATCGCGCACCCGGTTCAGCACCACCTGGGCCACGCCGGCCTGGCCGTTGTCCGGCTCCAGCGCCGACTCGAAATAGACGGCCTGGGTCAGGCAGCGCAAAGCCCGGCGCCGGTCGTCGGCGCTGCCCTTGAACACGAACGGCAGGGCGGGACGCAGAGCGCCGGACGCGGGCGCAAGGGCGGCGTTCAGACGCTGGGCCTCCAGCCCGCTCTTGCCCGGTTCCAGGCCCGGCTTGCCCGCCAGGGTCAGACTTTCCCAGCCGGGCGTCAGTCCATACAGGGCCGGCTGCAGCAGGTTGGGGTCGTGACGCATGGCCATGGCCAGTTGCGACGGGGTCAGGCGGCCCTTGATCGCGTTCAGCCCGCCCTCGCCCAGATCGCCGCCGGTGATGCGCGACACGGCCTCGGCGGTGCGGTCCACGTCCGGCCGCACGGTAGAGCCAGCCGCCATCGCGACGCCCAGCACCGCGCCGGCCGCGGGCAAGGCCGCCGCCGAACGCCGCAGCGCCGTCCACATCGTCTTCCAGGGCAACAGGGTCATTCACCGTCCACAGCCGCGATCGGCGCAATCGCCTCTCGCTTAAACCGCGCATCTATTCGGACTTATAGGCCATTTTCCGGCGATCCAACGACCGTCGTTACGGCGACCCCGGCTGCGCAACGGGGGTGGTCGCTCGAAACGCAAGGTGTAAAGCTGCGTTTCAGCGTCGCAAACGCGACGCTGATGGGGCAAACCGACGGTATGAGCGCAGGCGTATCGAAACGGCGTATCGCGGGCATGGATCGCTGGCTTGTCGGCTTGGCGCGCCTGCCGACGATGTCGCCAATGCGTCGCGTGCTGATCGGGGTCGGCATCGCCCTGCTGGGCTTGGTCGTCCGTGCGGCGGCCTCTCCGCTGTATGGCGAGGTGACAGGGTTCACCATCCTGCTGCCGGCCGTCACCCTGGCGGCGCTTGCGGGCGGTTGGACCGGCGCGCTCGCCGCCCTGGCGGTCTGCACAGGGGGTGGTTGGGCGATCGTCGCCATGACGGCCACCGGCCGAGACGGCATCCTGGACGCCATCGGCGGCGCGGCGACCTGGAATTTCGTGCTCGTCGGTCTGTTCATCGCCGCCGTGGGCGCCTCGCTGCGCAGCGCCATTTCGCGACTGAGCGAAAGCGAGACGCGGTTCCGACTGCTGGCCGACACGGCCCCCTCGCCGATCTGGCTGTTGGACGCGAACGGCGAGTTCGAGTTCGTCAATGCGGCGGTCTTCGCCCTGCACGGCCTGAACGTGGAAAAACTGCGCGAGGGCGGCTGGAAGTCGGCGGTGCATCCCGACGATCTTGAGACCGTCAAGGCGGCGGAGAAGGCAGGGGCTGCGGATCGCAAGCCCTTCGAGATGGAGGCGCGGATCCAGGGGCCGGACGGCGTCTGGCGCTGGATGCGGGCCATCGTGCGACCGCGCTTCGACGGCCAGGGCGTCTTCCTGGGTTATGCCGGGATTTCGTTCGACGTGACGGAGACGCGCGAGGCGCTGGAGACGGCGGCGCGGGCTGAGCGGCGCCAGGCCTTCCTGCTGGATCTCAGCGACCGTCTGCGCGACCTGACCGATCCCGAAGAGATCATGGCCGATGTCGAAAGCGCCCTGGGCGCCCTGCTGGACGCCGACCGGGTCGGCTATGGCGAGGTAGATCAGGCGGCCGGCATCGTCTCCATGAGCCGCGACTGGACCGCCGGCGTCGCCAGCGCCCAAGGGCAGTTCAGCCTGAACGCCTTCGGCGAGGGCCTGATCACGGATCTGGCCGAAGGCCGCACGATCCAGATCGAAGATGTCCGAGAGGATGGCCGCACGGCCGCCTTCGCCGACGCCTTCGACGCCATCCAGACCCGCGCCCTGATCCGCGCGCCGCTGATCCGCACGGGGCGGCTGCGCGCCTTTCTCTATGTCCATTCCGCGACGCCGCGTCGCTGGACCGAGGCGCAGGTCAGCCTGGTCGAGGAGGTCGCCGCCCGCACCTGGGCCGAGGTCGAACGCGCCCGCGCCGAGAACGAGACCCGCGAGAGCGAGCAACGCTTCCGCGCCATCGCAGACACGGCCCCGGTCCTGATCTGGGTCACGCACCAGGACCGCACGCGCGCCTTCGTCAATCAGGCCTATGTCGACTTCTATGGCGCGGACTATGAGACGGTCCGCACCCTGGACTGGCGCGATGTGCTGCACCCCGACGACCAGGCCCGCATCCTGGCGGAGTCCGTGGCGGGCGAAACGACCCGCGAGCCGTTTTCGCTGGAGGCCCGCTATCGGCGTCACGACGGCGAGTGGCGCTGGCTGAAGTCCTTCTCGCGCCCCCGGCTGAACGGATCCGAAATCGTCGGCTTCGTTGGCGTGGCCTTCGACGTGACCGACATGCGCGCGGCCCAGGCCAGGCTGGAGGAGTCCGAGAACCGCTTCCGCATCGTGGCCGACAGCGCGCCGGCCCTGATCTGGATGAGCGACGACGCCGCCCAGATGGTGTTCGCCAACAGACGATACCGCACCTTCTTCGGGGTCGAGGCCGACGGCCATCTGCCCGACAGCTGGCGCACCCTGATCCACCCGGACGACGAGGGCGTCTTCGTCGCCGCCTTCATGCGGGCCTTCGAGGCCAGGGATCGGTTCGAGGCCTTGACGCGGGTCAACCACCCGCTGCTGGGCCTGCGCTGGCTACGCAACGAGGGCGTGCCGCGCTTCGACGCTTCGGGACAGTTCCAGGGCTATGTGGGCGCCTGCCTGGACGTGACCGACGCCAAGCGCGCCGAGGACGATCTGAAGCGGATCAACGAACTGCTGGCGGAGCGGGTCGACGAGGCGCTGATCGACAAGGCCCAGGCCGAGGCCCAGCTGGTTCACGCCCAGCGGATGGAGGCCGTTGGGCGGCTGACCGGCGGCGTGGCGCACGATTTCAACAACCTGCTGACCGTGGTCATCGGCGCCCTGGACATCATCCTGCGCAGCGACGATCCGGCCAAGCGCAAGAAGCTGGGCGAGGCGGCCCTGGCGGCGGCGCGGCGTGGCGAGAGCCTGACGCACCAGCTGCTGGCCTTCTCGCGGCGCCAGGCCCTGAGACCCGAGCCGATCGACCTGAACGCCCTGATCCGCGAGAGCGAGCCCCTGCTGCGGCGCGCCGTCGGAGAGGCGGTCGATTTCAAGGTGAAGTTGAAGCGCGGCGGCGCGCGGGCCAATGTGGACCCGGCCCAGTTCGAGGCCGCGCTGCTGAACCTGATCGTCAACGCCCGCGACGCCTTGGGGGACGTGACGGGGGCCAAGAGCCGTCATGCGCGCATCACCGTCCAGACGCGGGCCTGCACCGTCGAGGCCGGGCATGTCGCAGAGCTGCCGCCCGGCGACTATGTCTGCGTCGCCGTGTCCGACAATGGCGAAGGCATGTCGCCCGAGATCCGCGACCGGGTGTTCGAGCCCTTCTTCACCACCAAGGGCGTCGGCAAGGGCACAGGCCTGGGCCTCAGCCAGGTCTATGGGTTCGCGCGCCAGTCTGGCGGCGGCGTCCATATTGAATCGGAGCCGGGACAGGGGGCCGAGATCTGTCTCTATTTGCCGCCCCTGTCCGCCGAGGATGCGGTGGCCGCGCCGGTCGCGGCATCCGGGGACGACGCGCCCCTGGCCGAGGGCGGGCGGATGTTGCTGGTCGAGGACGATCCCGGCGTCGCCGCTGTGGCGCTGGAAATCCTGGAAGGCTTCGGGCTTGAGGTCGATTGGGCCGAGAATGGCGACGACGCGCTGAAGTTCCTACACGCCGACCGCTTCGACGTGATGCTGACCGATGTGGTCATGCCCGGCGGTATGAGCGGCGTGGAACTGGCGCGCACGGCCGCGGTCCAATGGCCCGAACTGCGGATCGCCTTGACCTCGGGCTATGTCGGCGAGGACGTGGATGCGGTGTTGGCCGACACGACCTGGCCCCTGCTGCGCAAACCCTATTCGTCGGACCAGTTGCGCGCCCTGCTGGAGCGCATGAGCGCCGCGCCGACAAGCTGACGGGCAAAGAAAAACGCGCCGCAGAGCTGCGACGCGTCGATCTTTTCAGCAGTCGGCGTGGGCCTAGCGGCGCGCCTTGCGCGCGGCGTAGCGGGCGTCGCGCTTTTCCTTCTGCTCTTCCTTGGTCAACTGCTTGCGCGCCTTGCGGTCGGCGCGCTTCTCGGCCTCGATCGCTTCCTGAGCGGCGAGATCGGCGGCCATGCGAGCGGCGTCCTTCTCGGCCTTCTCGCGGCGCTGTTCAGCCTTGGCCAGCTCGTGCTGTTGACGCAGGGCTTCCTTCTCGGCGGCGCGCTTCTCGGCCAGCCGATCGAATTCGGGGTCGGGCGCAGCGGCCTTCGGCTTGAATTTGGCGAGCAGGGCCTTCTTGGCTTCCTGCTGGGCGGTAATGCGGTCGGAGAATCCGGTCTTCAGATCTTTCATGCGAAAGCGTCAGGGTTCCTTGTGAACGACCAGGGGCGGCCGTCGGGGGTCAGGCGGCGAAAAAAACGCGCATCCCGAAGCGGGGGGCACAAAGCCGATAAGCGGGCGAAAATCAAGGTTCGCCGCCAGGAAATCGGTTCTGAGCGTCATTTGGAGTGCGACGGCGTCGCCATCGATGCGCCTTTCCTAAGGTAGGTCGCGCCCGCTCGATGGCAAGGGCCGCCATCCGAACGGGCGCGGTCGGCGCCGGGTCAGTTCGGCTTTTGCGCCTGCCCCACGGCCGCTCCAGCGGCCCCGCCGACGGCGGCGCCCACAGGGCCGCCCACGACAGCGCCGGCGATGGCGCCGCTGGCGGCCTTCTGTTCGACGGTGGCGCCACAGGCGGCCAGGGTCAGAGCGGCGGCGACGGCGGCGGTCAGGACGAGTGTTCGGGACATGATGCTTCTCTCCAAAAGGCCAAGCTTGAACGCGAACGCCGCACTGCGGTTCCTGCCTTTTGCTTTAGTAGCGATTACGCGCACCGTCACAATCTTGAACAGACCAAAGCGACACCTTTAGTCCGCTGCACCGCAACACGTCGTTCGACGGGCAGTGTCCGTGTAACCGAATACAGTATTCGGTAGTTCGATTATGCAGGATGCGCCGGATTTCGGCCACACGCCGCCCACCATCTGAAAAATACCTAGTCGTTTCGCCACCTTAACCATCGGATTGCGAATCGAACACATTGAGGCCATACAAGGCTGGCTAAAGGCCCGTCCTCGACGCCCGGGCCAGTGAGCCGAGCGCCGGAATTTGCAGGCTGGAATGCGACCGCAGAGTCGCCTCGTCGGCAAGACTACCCCCGAGGGCCGCGTTTCTCGCCCTGCTGAACAGGACTATCTCGTTGTCGCATTCCTCGCAGACGCGCGCCATTCTGCGCGCCGATCGTGTGGCCAAGATCAAGCCCATGACGGCCGCCGCAGCCTTTGGCGGTCTGGTGGGACTGGCGATCGGCTGCGCCTATCTGGGCGGCACGACGGCGCGCGCGACGACGCTGCGCGCCCAGGCTGAACGGATTCAGGGCGCCACCGCCGCCGGTTTCACCGAAGAAGCGCTCGCCGCCGCCGCCGGCGGCCTGGACGCCAGCGCCCTGACCATCGCGCGTCGCCACGATCCCTATACCAGCGCCGGCTCGGCCCAGCGCGATCGACAGGCCGAACTGCTGGCCGCCCGTCTCGAACAACTGCGTGCGCCCGGCGACGCCAATCTGCGCCGCGCCAGCCTGACCGCCCCGACCGCCGCCCGCCCCTTCCAGATGGCCAACGCCCTGGACGCCAGCCGCGACCTCGATTGCCTGACCCAGGCCGTCTATTATGAAGCCCGCGGCGAAGGCGGCGACGGCATGAAGGCCGTGGCCCAGGTCGTCCTGAACCGCGTGCGCCACCCCGCCTTCCCCAAGACCGTCTGCGGCGTGGTGTTCCAGGGCGCGGCCCGCAGCACCGGCTGCCAGTTCTCCTTCACCTGCTCGGGCGTGATGCGCGGTCGCGTCAATCAGACCGCCTGGAACCGCGCGCGCGCCGTCGCGTCGGACGCCATGTCGGGCTCGGTCTTCGCCCGCGTCGGCAACGCCACCCACTTCCACACCACCGCCGTCGCGCCGGGCTGGCGTTCTTCGCTGGTTCAGGTCAGCCAGGTCGGCAGCCATCTGTTCTATCGCTTCGGCGGGCGTTCGGGCTCCAGCGGCGCCTTCACCTATGCGGCGCGGCCTTCGGCGCCTGCGGAACAGCCGCGCCTGATCCAGGCCGGCCTCAACCCGGTTGAGACCGCGCGTCAGGCCGGACAGGCCGTGGCCTATACGATGGTGCTGGCGCAGGAAGGCCGATCCCTGCCGGCTCCCGCCGCCCAGCCGGCGACGACACCGCGCCCGGCCGCCGCGACGACCCCGGCGCCGACTGCCGCTCGCGCCGCCAACACGCAGCCGGCGTCGCGTCCCGCGCGTCCGGCCGAAGCCCCCGCCAAGACCAACATCGTCGAAACGGCCTCCAGCCCCGCCTGATCGGCCCAGGTCTGGAGGGTCTGGCGCCTAGAGCGCGTCCAGACCGATATCGAGAACCGGGGCCGAATGGGTCAGGGCGCCGACCGAGATCACGTCGACGCCCGTCTCGGCGATGCCGCGCACGGTCGTCAGATCGACCCCGCCCGAGGCCTCCAGCACGATCCGCCCCGCCACGCGCGCTACGGCGGCCCGCAGGTCCGACAGGCTGAAGTTGTCCAGCATGATCACGTCCGGCGCGATGCCCTCGTCGATCAGGGCCAGCACGGCGTCCAGCTGATCCAGCCCGTCCACCTCGACCTCGACCTTCATCAGGTGCGGGGCGAAGGCCCTGGCCCGTCGCACGGCCTCGGCGACCCCGCCGCAAACGGCCACATGGTTGTCCTTGATCAGGATGGCGTCATCCAGACCGAAGCGATGGTTCATTCCGCCGCCACAGGCCACGGCGTGCTTCTCCAGCGCGCGCAGACCCGGCGTGGTCTTCCTCGTATCCGCGATCCGCGCCCGCGTTCCGGCAACGGCATCGACATAGGCCCGCGTCAGGGTCGCCACGCCGCTGAGCCTTCCGATCAGGTTCAGCGCCGTCCGCTCGGCCGACAGGAAGGCGCGGGCGTCGGCCTCGACCACCGCCAGAACCGCGCCGGCGTCGAAGGCGTCGCCGTCATTGAGGCGCACGTCCACGAACGCCTTCGGATCCATGGCCAGCACCGCCAGCCTCACGCAATCAATCCCGGCCAGCACGCCCGGCTTGCGCGCCGCGAACGCCGCCTTCATGCGCGCGCCCTCAGGAATGCAGGCCATGGCGGTCACGTCGCCCGCCCGGCCCAAATCCTCGGCCAAAGCCAGTCGCACGACGGGTTCGATCAGGACATCGGCAAGCCGTCTCATTCCGCCGCCTCCAGCGCCGCCGGGCGCGTGATCCGCACCCGCGTATGGTCGGCGCGCGCCGCCGTCTGAGGATAGTCCGAACGATAATGACCGCCCCGGCTTTCGCGCCGATCCAGCGCTGCCTGGGCGATCAGTCGCGCCGCCAGCAGGACGGCCGCCGGCCCGTGCTGGACCTCCAGCCTGTCGATCAGGGCTATCAGGGCCGACAGCCCCGCCGCATCGCGCACCACGCCCGCATGGGCCGTCATCGCAGTCCGCAGTTCAGCCATCGCCGCATCCGGCAGATCGGGCGCGATCTCGACCGGCGCAGGACGGCCCCCGCCCGTCTCCAGGGCCGCCGCCACGCCCGCGCGCCGCCCGAAGGCCGCCGCTTCGAGCAGGGAGTTGGACGCCAGCCTGTTGGCGCCGTGCACCCCCGTCGCCGCGCATTCTCCCACCGCATAGAGGCCCGCAACCGTCGTGCGCCCGTCCGCGTCGGCGGCGATCCCGCCCATATGATAGTGGCAGGCGGCCATCACCGGTATCGGGCTGACGCGCGGGTCCAGACCGCTGCGCATGCAGGCGGCGAAAACGGCGGGAAATTCGTGCGGGAAGGCCTCGCCGATAGCCGTGCGCGCATCCAGAAAGGCGCCCCGTCCTTGGGCCCGCGCCGCATGAACCGCCCGCGCCACCACGTCGCGCGGCTTCAGATCGGCGTCGGCTTCGTCGCCCAGCAGGAACCGGCCCTGCCCGTCGATCAGCCGCGCGCCCTCGCCGCGCAGCGCCTCGGTCGCCAGGGGCGCGGGGTCCAGACCGACATCAATCGCGGTGGGGTGGAACTGCACGAACTCGGGATCGAGGATTTCCGCTCCGGCACGCGCCGCCAGCGCCATCCCCTCGCCTTTCAGCGCCGCCGGGGTCGTGGTCGCCGCGAACAGCCCGCCCGCCCCGCCGGTGGCCAGCACCACGGCCGTCGCCGTGATCTCGACCAGACGTCCGCCGCGCACGACCACCGCCCCGACCACCCGGCCGTCGGCGTCCTGCAGCAGGCCCTTCAGCCGCGCATCGTCCCACACCTCGATCAGCTTTTCGGCCCGCACCGCCGCGACCACGGCCGACAGGATAGCCCGCCCGGCCCCGTCGCCGCCGACCCGCGCCACTCGGGGGACGGAGTGGGCCGCCTCCAGGCTGACGACGAAACCGCCGTCTGCATCCCGGTCGAACGGCGCGCCCAGGGCCGCCAGCCATTCCACCGTCTCACGCCCCGCCTCGGTCAAGGCCCGCGTCGCGCCCGGATCGACCAGGCCAGCGCCCGCCGCCTCGGTATCCTTCGCATGACGTTCGGCCGAATCCTGCGCCGTCAGGGCCGCCGCCATACCGCCCTGCGCCCAAGCCGACGAACAGGCGTTCAACAGCGGCTCCGGCGTCACCACCAGGACCTTGCCCCCCGCATTCGCCGCCTCCAGCGCGGCCGACAGGCCCGCCAGGCCTGCGCCGACGATCAGCGGTCCGTCATGCCGCGTTCGGGTCATCCGCGCACTCCGAGATAGTTCAGGCCCAGTTGCACCGCTGCGGCCGGATCGCCCGCGGTCATCGGCATCAGGGCGCCGACGGCCGCCGCCGCACATACGGCAAGGGTCAGCAGATAGAGCCCCAGGCTCTTGCCCGCCTCGGGCCAGCTCAGCGTGCCCCAGGCCGCGCGCCAGACGCCGCGCTTCAGATGGCTGAACACCGACAGCGCCAGGAAGGCGGCCAAGATGAACCGCCCGGTCGTCAGACCCCACCACACCACCGCCACGCCGATGACCAGCAGCACGATCTGCTCCAGGCGCGGATGCACCCGCGTCAGCACTGGCCCCAACGCCTTGGATCCATCCAGCGGCGGCGCAGGGACCAGGTTCACCAGGTTCAGCATGGCGATGAAGAAGGCGCCCATCAGCCATTCGCCCTGCCCCAAGACCATCCAGACCCCGACGAAGGGGATCATGGCCAGCAGGCCGAAGGCCGGCCCGGCCAGCGACACCAGCACGCCGTCCCATTCGCTGCGAGGCTCGCGCCGCGCCTTGGCCAGTCCGCCCAGGAAGGGAATGATGTAGATGCGCGCCGGCCCCATGCCGAGCTTGTTCATCGCCAGGGCATGCCCCGCCTCATGGACGAACAGGCCGATCAGCACCGCGCCCGCCACGATGGCGCTGCCCGTGACCCACCACAGGAAGCCGCCCATCAGGGCCGTGGACAGCAGGGCCCAGACCAGGCTCTGGTCCTTCTCGACCGGCGTTTCGACGGCAGGCGTCTGTGCGGCCTCGCGCGCGATCGCCTCCTCCGGCTTGATATCCCAGGGGCCGGGCGTGCGCGCGGGCGTTTGATTTGGGGTGTCGGTGTTGCTCATGGCGTCCAGATGGGCGCGGACGACCGTCCCGTCGCCGGGACCGATCGCCGCGTCGCTCAGATCAGCTCCACATCGACGTGATGCCGCGCCTTGACCAGGTCGTAGCGCGCGGGAACCAGCGGCGGCGGCAGGTCGATCATCCGCTGCACGGCCAGGCGTCCGCGTTCGATCATGTCGGCCGGAACCGTCACCTCGAACTGCATGTGCAGCAGGCAGTCGTGGATGTTCTGCAGCGTGATCCGCTTCATGTGCGGACACAGGTTGCACGGGCCGATGAACTGCACGCCCGGCACATCGCCGGCCACGTTCGAGGCCATCGAACATTCGGTGATCATCACCACCTGTTTGGGCCGACGCGCCTCGACATAGTCGGTCATGGCCGCCGTCGATCCGGCGAAGTCCGCCGCCGCCAGCACGTCTTCCGGGCATTCCGGGTGGGCCAGGATCTCTGCGCCCGGATAGGCGGCGCGCATCTCGGCGATGTCGTCCACCGTGAACCGTTCGTGCACCTCGCAGCGGCCCTTCCAGGCGATGATCCCGACCGTGGTCTGGGCCGCCACATTGCGCGCCAGATATTCGTCGGGGATCAGGATGACCCGGTCCACGCCCCATTCCTTGGCCGCCCATTCCACCACCTGAACGGCGTTGGCGCTGGTGCAGCAGATGTCGGTCTCGGCCTTCACATCGGCCGTGGTGTTCACATAGGTCACGACCGGCAGGCCCGGATAGCGCTGCTTGATCAGCCGCACGTCCGCCCCCGTGATCGACGAGGCCAGCGAACAGCCCGCCCGCAGATCGGGGATCAGCACGGTCTTTTCCGGGCTCAGGATCTTGGAGGTCTCGGCCATGAAATGCACGCCCGCCTGGACGATCACCTTCGCATCCGACCGCGCGGCCTCCTTGGCCAGGCCCAGGCTGTCGCCGACATAGTCGCCGACCCCGTGGAAGATCTCGGGCGTCATATAGTTGTGGGCCAGGATCACGGCGTCGCGCTCGCGCTTCAGCCGGTTGATCTCGCTGATCAACCGCGCCTGGGCCGGCCATTCCAAAGGCGTGACATGGTCCTTGACCTTCGCCCACACCCCGGCGGTCTCCCGCTCCAGTTCCTTCGTCAGACCAAAGGCGCCGTCCGCCATGACCGTCTCCCTAGACCCTTATGCTCAAAGTTAGCATAAGCAGGAACAATGTAGGCCTATGCGGACGCGGTGCAAGAGGAAATGCAAAGCCGTACTCCGTAAGCACCAACAGCCTGAATCTGCAAAAACCGTTCCCATGACGGCCGATTTCGCCTAGATGACAGCCCACTTCTTTGCCACTTCAAGCCTATTCACGACATTTCCATGCAGGACACCATCCGCCGCATCCTCGCCGCCCGCGTCTATGACGTGGCGGAGGAAACGCCTCTCGACCCGCTGCGCCGCCTGTCGGCGCGACTCGACCGGCCCGTCCTGCTGAAGCGCGAGGATCTGCAGCCGGTCTTTTCATTCAAGATTCGCGGCGCCTACAACAAGATCGCCGCCCTGTCTGAGGACGAGTTGTCGAAAGGCGTCATCTGCGCGTCGGCCGGCAATCACGCGCAAGGGGTCGCCCTGGCCGCCGCCCGCCGCAACACGCCGGCGACCATCGTCATGCCGACCACCACCCCCGGCATCAAGGTCGCCGCCGTCCGCACCCTGGGCGGCGAGGTGGTTCTGCACGGCGAGAGCTTCGACGAGGCCTATGCCCACGCCCGCCATCTGGAGAGCCAGACCGGCGCCGCCTTCATCCACCCGTTCGACGACCCCGACGTGATCGCCGGCCAGGGCACGGTAGGGCTTGAGATCGCCCGCCAGCACGCCGATCCCATTGAGGCGATCTTCGTGCCTATCGGCGGAGGCGGACTGGCCGCCGGCGTCGCCGCCATCGTCAAATTCCTGCGACCCGACACCCGCGTCATCGGCGTCGAGCCGGTGGACGCCCCGACCATGAAGGCGTCCATCGATGCGGGCGAAGTCGTGACCCTTAACGAGGTCGGCTTGTTCGCCGACGGGGTCGCCGTGCGCCGCGCGGGAACCGAGACCTTCCGCCTGTGCAAGGATCTGCTGGACGAGATCGTCCTGGTGGACACCGACGCCATCTGCGCCGCCATCAAGGACATCTTCGATGACAGCCGCGCCATCGCCGAGCCGTCGGGCGCCGTCGCGCTGGCGGGGCTCAAGGCCTGGGCCGCCGCACATCCGGGGGCCGGGACGCTGATCGCCATCAACTCGGGCGCCAATCTGAACTTCGACCGGCTGCGTCACGTCGCCGAACGGGCCGAAATCGGCGAGGGCGCCGAGGCCCTGCTGGCCGTGGCCATGAAGGACGACCGCGACGACTACCGTCGCTTCCTTGACACCCTCGACGGTCGTTCGGTGACGGAGTTCAACTATCGCTGGTCCGGCGACGGCGACGCCCAGATCTTCGTCGGCGTGGCGCTGAGGAACGGCCCGCATGAACGCGACGACCTGATCGCCGCCCTGCGCGCCGGCGGCTACGCCGTCGAGGACATGAGCGACAACGAGACCGCCAAACTGCACGTCCGCTACATGGTCGGCGGCCGCACGGTGGGCCTGCCGCATGAACGCATCCTGCGCTTTCAGTTCCCCGAACGGCCCGGCGCCTTCCTGCGCTTCCTCAACAGCCTCCAGCCTGCCTGGGCCCTGACCCTGTTCCACTATCGCAACCACGGCGACGACGTGGGCCGGGTGCTGGCCGGCATCAGCGTGCCGCCGCAGGAGCAGGCCCAACTGACCGCCGCCCTCGCCGACCTGGGCTACCCTTACGTGGACGAGACCGCCAACCCCGCCTGCCGGCTGTTTCTGGACGGCGCCTGACGAGCAAAAGGGCGGCGACCGTCTCCGGCCGCCGCCCCTCTTTTTCTGACGGTGATCAGAGCTTCTTGTTGAACCGCACGAAGAAATAGCGGCCGCGCGCCGAAACCGGGGTCGCCACCGTGCTGAGGAACGGCTCCTCGTCCGTCAGGTTGTTGACGCCCAGGATTAGGTCGCTCTTGCCGTCGATGTCCCAGGACAGCGAGGCGTCGTGGGTCCAGATGGGATCGTTCCACGGCGCGTCGAAGGACACCGTATTCTCGATCTCGACGCCCGAACGCGTCTGCTTGCTCTGATAGTTCGAGAACAGGCCGGCGGTGAAGTCGCCCACGCTCCAGCGCACGGAGGTGTTGACCACCCACTCGGGCGAATTCAACTGCTCCTTGACCGGATTGGCCAGGGTTGCATCCGCCACGAACGGGAAGTCGTTGCGATCCTCCAGCCAGGTGCCGCCGACGCCCAGGGCCAGCGAACCCCACTCCGACTTGCCGAACGTGCCCAGATCCAGACGGTAGACGGCGTTGAAATCGACGCCCGACGCCTCCAGTCCGGCGAAGTTCACCTGGCTCTGCTGCAGATAGTCCAGGCCGCCCTGGGTCAGAGAACCGGGACGGTCGTCGCGGCTGAGCAGGGCGCAATACTGGTTGGCGATGCTGGGCGCGTCATAGCAGCTGTTGACGATGTCCTGGGCCGAGACCGAGGCGATGGCGTTCTCGATCTTGATGTTCCAGTAGTCGGCCGTCAGCGTGAAGTTCGGGATGAAGCGCGGTTGCAGCACCACGCCCGCCGTCCACGAGTCCGAGGTTTCCGCCTGCAGATCGGGGTTGCCGCCGGCGGCGCCGAAGAACTGGGCCGTCAGCGGGTCTTCGAAGTCATAGGTGGAGCCGACCGTCACGCCGTAACGGGCCAGATCCGCCCGACAGTTGGCCTCGCGCGAGCTTGTGCCCTGCGTGATGTTCTCAGCCGAGCAGGGATCGATCGGACGGAAGCCGGCGGTCTGCAAGGGCGTGAACAGTTCGGCGATGTTCGGCGCACGCACGGCCTTGGCCACGCCTGCGCGGAACCGGACGTCGGTCACCGGCGCCCAGACCAGATCGGCCTTGAAGGTCTCCGTATTGCCGATGTTGGTATAGTCGCCGAACCGGGCGGCGGCGTTCAGGGTCAGGGTCTCGGCGAACGGCAGGTCCGCCAGCAGCGGGAAGCTGATCTCGACGAAACCTTCCGACACCTCGAACTCGCCGGAAACGGCGGCCGTGGTGGCGTAGCGGAAGGTCACGCCCTGCTCGTCATAGTCGTTCGGGTTGAAGTCGCTCTGTTCCTTGCGATACTCGCCGCCGAGGGCGAAGCTGATCGGGCCGCCCGGCAGGCTGAACCAGCGCGACAGATCGCCGGCCAGGAAGCCCGAGACGACCGTCTGCTGGATCAGGGAGGTGTCAGTCGCCAGCGGTCCGACGAAGGCCGAGGCTTCAGGGCTGACGTTGCCCAGGCCGAACAGGTTCAGCGGGCGGCAATCCGAACCCGCGCCCGGCGTGAAGGTCTGGAACGGGTTCGGCACCGGCCCGCCGAACTCGGGATAGAGGCCCGAAATGGGCGGCGCCGCCGTGGGATCGAGCGTAGAGCGACAGACCGCCTGGCCCGTGACCGGATCGGTGACGGCGTCGAGGGCGGCGAAGAAGCGGTCCTCCAACCGCACGGCGAAGGTCGTATCCCGCTCGGTGCGGCCATAGTTGAACGACAGCTCGTAGTTCCAGCCCAGATCAAGCTCGCCCCGCGTGCCGACCACGGCGCGATAGGTGCGGCGGTCGCTGACGGTCTTGGGATCGAAGATGTCGATGTGGTCTCGCGAAAGCGCGATCTGCGCCGTGCCTGCGACGCTGGGGTCGGCCGCGATCTCGGCGTTGACCAAGGCCCTCAGCGCCGCCGGGATGAAGGGGTTGTCCAGCGAGATGGGGATGGAGTCGTCATAGGTGTTGTAGGGGCTGAACGTCGTGCCCTTGTTCCACGACGCATTGATCTCGACGAACGGGTTGAAGAAGGTCGAGAGGTTGTAGTTGGCCGTGAAGCTGACCGAATAGCTCGACTCCTTGGGCAGCAGGCTCTGGTTGTCGAACACTTGCGCTGCGCCGTCGCCGCCCGACTGGTTGGAGGAGCCGGCATAGAGACCGTCCTGGAAGGGCCGCAGCTGCCCGGTGACCGGATCGACGGTGTAGCAGCCATAGCCGAGCTGACCGTTGCGGTTGGTGTTGCAGTCGGCGTTGACCTGCGGATTGGAAAAGAAACCGGCCGGATCGGCATAGCCGTCGCCGTCCAGATCGATGCCGATCAGGCCGCTGGTGCTGGAGATCGAGAAGCGGGGGTCGGCGATGAAGGCGCGCGGGGTCGCCGTCTGGGCGCGCGTGATCAGCGACGCATCGGTTCCAGCGTAACGCGGTGCGCCGCCGACGAGGATCGTTCGGCCTCGCGTCTGGGCCAGGGTGCGGCCAGGAGGCAGGGGATCGCCGACCTGGAAGAAGAGCGCGGGGTTGGTGTAGTCGTCGTAGGTCCCGTTGTTTTTCGAATAGCTGCGGTCGCCGTAGTAGAGCTCCGAGCGCTCATTGCCCTGAACCCCGATCGTGAAGTTGCCGCGCCCATTGTCGAAGTTTCGACCATGCAGCAGCGAGACATAGAACTCCTCTGCATCGCCTTCGCCAGACAGACCGCCCTGCACCGTCATCTCGGTGCCCTCGTAGTCGTCCTTGAGGATGAAGTTGACCACGCCGGTGACCGCGTCGGAACCATAGACGGCGGATGCGCCGCCGGTCAGGACTTCGACCCGTTCGATCAGGCCAGCCGGAATGCTGCTGACGTCCACGGCGGCCGATCCGGGCACGCCGGCGACATAGCGGCGCCCATTGACCAGGGTCAGGGTGCGCTCCGCCCCCATGCCGCGCAGGTTCAGGGTCGCGGCGCCGCCATTCGCCTGAGCCGAGCTGGTCGAGGATTGCAGCGCCGGAATGCGGTCGAGCAGGTCGGCGACCTGCGTCACGCCCTGGGCCTCGATCGATTGCGCCGTCACCACCTGAACCGGCTGAGCCGCCTGTGTCGCGGCGGTCGCAGACAGGCGCGAGCCCGTGACGACGATCTCATCGACTTCGGACGGCTGGTCCGGCGTGGATTGAGCGAAGGCAGGCGTCGATATGGCGCCCAGAATCGATCCTCCAAGCAGCATCGAGCGGAAAACCGCTTTTTTATGCATGATTATCCCCAATCATCGCGAGAGGAGTCGCGATGGCTGCAAGGATTTTGCTGCAATGCAGCAGGCGTCAATCGCAGATCAACGAAATGCTGCAACTTTGTGGCAATGCTGTCGCATTTTGACCACAAGGACTAACGCGCTGAATGATCGCCAGCACGTCGTGAGTGCTGAGATTATTCAGCGATTTCATCGCTCTGGACGCACCCGCTAAAACAGAAGGGCCGCATATCGCACTGCGGCGATATGCGGCCCCTTCAACGTCGGCGACAGGTCGATCGCGCATCCGAAATGCGGCGACCGACCGATCTAGGTCACGCCTTGTCGATCGCCGCGGCGATCTGATCGCTGGAATGGCCCGTCAGATCCTTGGCGATCTCGCCGACCAGCTTGGCCTGAAGGTCCTTGTGCCAGTGCTTGCGCAGCTCGCCCAGGGTCTTGGGCGCGGCGATCACCAGCAGTTCGTCGATCTTGTTGGTGACCGACCATTTGTTCAGCACCTCTGCGACGCCCATGGCGAAACCGTCTTCGGCCTGGGTATCGTTGTCGGGATTGGCCTCATTCGAACGCCGGCCGGCCGAACCGGAAACGCGATCCGCGATGGGGGGATTTTCCAGCGGCGTCAGCTTGATCTCCGAGGCGTTCATGTTCCTGAACAGGGCCAGCTTTTCGCCGTCGACCACCGCCACCAGCGCGCCATTGGAAAGTTTCATCGTCGATACTCCAGTCTGTAGGGATGCCGATAACGAACCGGAGCGCAGGCCGTTGCCTCGCGCGATCATTCCCATAGTGTCGCGCGACAAAACCGCCGAGAGACCGAACCATGCCTGACGCCCTGCCTCTCGACCGCCGCCGCCTGATGGCCCTGGGCGCATCGGGCGTCGCGGGCGCGATTCTGCCGGGATGCGCGACGTTGCAGACCGCCGCGCCGCGCCGGACGGTGTGGACCTTTGATCGGTTGGCAGACATCGGCGGGGTCGCGACCAGCGTCGAGGGCGACCCGACACTGATCGACAGCCCCTATGGCCGGGCTGTGCTGTTCGACGGCGTGGACGACGCCCTGTTCATCGCGGACCACCCGCTGGCCGGGGCCGAGACCTTCACCTTCGAGGCCCTGTTCCGGCCCGACGGCGGCGCCTTCGAGCAGCGCTGGTTCCATCTCGCCGAGGAGGCGCCCGCCGGCCAGCCGCCGTCACAGACGCGGTTTCTGTTCGAGATCCGCGTGGTTCGGGACCGCTGGTACCTCGACGCCTTCACGCGCGGCCCCGGCTATAACCACACCCTGATCTTTCCCGAGCGCCTCTACCCTTGCGGCCAGTGGTTCCACGTCGCCCAGACCTTCGACGGCGTCATGTACCGGGCCTATGTCGACGGCGTGCTGCAGGGCGAACACGCCGTGCCGTTCAAGCCCCAGGGACCGGGTCGCGCCTCGGTCGGCTGTCGCATGAACCGGGTGAACTATTTCAAGGGCGCGGTGCGTCAGGCCTGCTTCACCCACGCCGCCCTGCCGCCCGAACGGTTCACGCGTCGCTGACGGCAGACAGTGCCGGACTAGGCCTCGCCAACCCCCTCAGGTTGCGCCTATTGTCGGAGAACCGAAGGGGAGAGCGGATGATCATGCTGAGGATTCTGGCTGCAGCTCTGGCGCTATCGACGGCCGCCATGGCGACGGCTCCCGCGCCCGCCCTTGCGGCGGCCGCCGCCGACACACCGCAAATGTCGCGTCAAGAACGCCAAGACCACGACCTCTTCGTTCAGGCCAACGCCGAGTTTCAACGCCGGGGCTATCCCGCGCTCGCCCGCCGCCTTCCGGCGCTTCGCCAGGCGCTGGACCGGATGCCTGCGGACTATGGCCAATTGGTCGAGCAATCAGGTCAGCATGTGGTCAGGGTCACCGATCCGGGCGACGTGCTGATCATGATAATCGGTCTGTCCGCAGCCGCCGCCAAGGACGGCGGAAACGCCAAGGGCGCCACAGCCCTGCCGAACGTCTATGGCGACATCGCGCTGATGCTCGCCTCCGAGGCGGTCGAGGCGCGTCGCTATGACGAGGGCATCGCCTATCTGGATCGCGTGCTGAAGGTCCAGCCGAAGAACTGGTTGTTGCTCGTTGAAAAGACCGCCGCCCTGCAGGGTTTGGCGCGTTGGAACGACGCCCTGGCCCTGGCGGACGCCGCCTTGGCTGACAACGACATGCTGATGGTTCTTCATCGCGGCCCGTTCCATCGCCGGCGCGGCTTCAGCCTGATCGAACTGGATCGACTGGACGAGGCCAAGGCCGCCTACGAGGCCGCACTCGAAATCGATCCCGAGGACGCAAACGCCAAGCGTGAACTGGACTATATCGCACAGCTGAAGGCCGGCGCCCCGCCGACCGCCCCCCAGGTGATCTCTCCCCTCTCGCCAACGCCTCCACCGCCGACCAGCTAAAGCAACCGCCCGCCCGCCTCGTGCGCCAGCAGCCAGCGCTTGCGCTCCAGCCCGCCCGCATAGCCGGTCAGCGTCCCGTTCGCCCCGATCACGCGGTGGCAGGGCACGATGACCCCGACCGGGTTGGCGCCGTTGGCCAGACCGACCGCCCGCACCGCCTTGGGCGCGCCGATCGCGGCCGCCAGCTGGCCGTAGCTGCGCGTCTCGCCGGCCGGAATATCGCGCAGGGCCCGCCAGACGGAGCGTTGGAAATCCGTGCCGCCGGTCTTCACCTCGACAGCGTCGAAGGCGGTCAGGTCTCCGCCGAACCAGGCCTCGACAGCCTGGCGCACCGGCTGGGGCGCCCGACCCTCGGTCAGGACGACCTCGCCATAGTGACGACGCAGCAGCAGCCGCAGCCGCGCCTCGTAGTCGTGGAAATCCAGCGCCCGCACCGCACCGTCCGCATCGGTGACGACCAGCACCTCGCCCACGGGCGACGGGATTCGGTCCAGGGTCAGATGCATCTCAGGCTGCTTGGTCATCTCGCCGCTCCTCGATCAGGGTCCAGTAAAGGGCGCCATAGGCCCGCCACGGCCGCCACCGCTCTGCGCGCGCCAGCAGTCCGGCATCCGTCGTCATCAGCCGGTCGCTGGGCGCATCCTCGCCCGCGTCGATCCAGTCGCCCGCAGGCCGCAATGCCGGGCGGGCCTCGACGGCCGTCCGCAGGACGGGGTCGGCTGACAGGTCGCGCGTGATCGCCTCGGGATCGGCGGCGAGGTCGAACACCCGCCGCACACGCGCCAGAACGCCGGGCAAGGCCGTCAGCTCGCCGACCCGCACCTCGACCGCCGCCCTGCCCATGGCGGCGGGGCGCACCGTCACAGACCCGTCCGTGCCATCCACGTCGATGCGCAGCCGCCGGGTCCATACGCCATCGACCACCGCCTCGTCCGCGACGCCACGCATCGCCAGCGTCGTCATCATGGCCGCCCAGTCATAGGGCGGCCGATAGGACAGACCGATCTTGACCACCCCGCCCGGCTCGCCCTCGACCTTGCGTCGGCGCAGGTCCGACGGCGCGCGGCCGTAGAGGGCCTGGAAGGTCTCGTTGAACCGCCGCACGCTGCCGAAGCCGGAGGCCATCGCCACCTCCGCCATCGACAGGTTGCTTTCGTGGATCAGTTGTTTGGCCAGCAGCACGCGCCGCGTCTGGGCCACGCTGACGGGGGCAGCGCCCAGGTGCTGGCGGAACAGGCGGCGCAGCTGCCGCTCGCCCATGCCCAGCCGGGTCGCCAGGGCGTCTGCATCGCCCCTATCCAGCGCGCCCGCCTCGATCATGGCTAGCGCCCGGCTGACCGTATTCGACGTGCCTCGCCAGGCGCCCATTTCAGGCGCCGTCTCGGGCCGGCAACGCAGGCAGGCCCGAAGCCCCGCCTCCTCGGCCGCCGCCGCTGTCGGATGAAAGACCACATTTTCCCGCTTCGGCGTGCGCGCCGGACAGACCGGCCGGCAATAGATCCCCGTCGAGGTCACGCCGGTGAAGAAACGCCCGTCGAAACGGGCGTCCCGCGCCACGACGGCGCGCCAGCAGGCGTCCTGATCAAGGGGCTGTTCCATGAGGACAGGATGCCCCCGCCGCCTCGCCATGTCTCGCGGTTTTCGGACATGGATCGCATCAGTCCTTGAGGAAGAACAGCGCCTCGACCGTCGTCTCCAGCGCCCGCGCCAGTTCCAGCGCCAGGACGGTGGAGGGCACGAAGACGCCGTTCTCGACCGTATTGATGGTCTTGCGCGAGACGCCGGCCTTGTCAGCCAGCCCCTGCTGGGTCAGGCCCGCGGCAGTGCGCAGTTCCTTGAGCCGTGACCCCAGTCTTGGATCACCCATCGCGGCCGGCCTCTCGGTCTAGCCAGGCAAACCGCAGGCCCGCCGACGCGCCGCCCAGCGCCAGCACATAGGGCAAGGCCATCACGCCATAGTCCGCGCGCCACAGTCCCAACCCCAGGGCCACGGTCACGCCGCTCATCAACACGACGAAGGCCAGGATCATCGACCGCGCCCGCATCACTTGGGTCAGTTCATCCTCCAGCAGGCGGCGGTTCTTCTTTGCATGCCAGTCCCACCCCATGACCAGCACGGGGATCAGCCAGCCGTACAGGACCGGCAGCAGGATCTGGACGTAGGCGCCAAGGTTATGGTCCCCGCCCAAGACACGCTGCATGGCGCTGTGGGCCTGGGCCATGAACAGCAGCAGCACGGCGGGGTAGATCACCAGCTGTTGGGTCCGCGCGCGTTGAAGCTTGTCGCGCTGGGCGCCCTCGCCGCTCGTCGCCATATCGATCGGTCGGCCTGGCCGCCCAAACCAGGCCAAGATCGACCCGATGAGGACCACAGCAAAGCCCATGCCTGCCACCACGCCGGCGGCCGTCGCCTGATCCCCCTCCGTCCCAAAAAGGATCGCGAAGCCCGTTCCGCCGGCCAGCGCGACGGCGCCGACGACCGCCATGACGATCCCGCTCCACCAGCACCTGCCGCGTTCCGTCTTCATCTGCCGAACCACAGCCCCGGCGTAACCGCTTTCGTCATTGCTCATGACATCCTCCTGAAGTAACCTTGAGGTGACATATCACCTATAGGTTACACGCCGTCAAGAGGCGATCGTCACATGGGCCAGAACAGCAGGATCATCGGCGGCCCGATGACCAATACCAGCAGGCTCAACGGCGCACCCAGCTTCGGATAGTCCGAGAATTTGTAGCCGCCTGGCCCCATGACCATGGTGTTGCATTGGTGTCCGATGGGGGTCAGGAAGTCGCACGCGGCCCCCACCGCAACCGCCATCAGGAAGGGGTCGGGCCGATGACCCAACTGCTGGGCCAGAACACCGGCGATGGGCGCCACGACCAGCACCGTGGCGGCGTTGTTCAGGAAGGGCGTGACCGCCATCGACACGGCCATCATCCCCGCCACGGCGACCACCGGCGGGATGCCGTCGAACAGCGCTTTCAGATGGCTGGCGATCAGGTCGGCCCCGCCGGTCTGCTGGATGGCGTCGGACACGGGGATCAGCGCCGCGATCAGGACCAGCAACGGCCCGTCCAACGCCGCATAGGCGTCCCGCATCCGCAAGCCGCCCAGGGCCACGATCACAACCGCCGCGCCGAAGAAGGCGATGGCCACGGGAAGAATGCCGAACCCCACCATCACCATCGCCGCCGCCAGCACCACCGCCGGCAGGTACTTGCGTCGCTTGCCGCCCAGCCGCACCTCGCGCTCGGCCAGCGGCAGCAGCTGCAGTTCGGCCAGCACCTTGGGCAAAGCCGCCTCTGACCCCTGCAACAGGAGCACATCGCCAGCCTGCAGCTTGGCCGTCCGCAGATGCTGGGTCAGTTCATAACCGCTACGCGACACGCCCAGCAGATTGAGCCCATGTTGGCCATAGAGGTCCAGTTGCCGCACAGACTGCCCCGTCAGCGGCGAGTCTGCGCCCACAACCGCCTCGACCAGATGCACCTCGTCCTTGGCCTGTTCCAGCAGGACGGGCCGGTCGCCGCGCACCAGCTTCAGCTTCGTCGCGTCGATAAAGGCCTCCAACGCTTCATGGTCCCCCTTCAGCAGCAGGGTGTCGCCGGCCTGGACCTGGGTGTTCCCGCGAGGCCGTGTGCGCCGCTTTCCGTTGCGGATCAGGGCCATCACCTTGATCGCATCGGGCGCCATGGCCGACAGGGCGGTGATGGTGGTGCGATCAAGCGTCCAGCCGTCAGGCACGCGCGCCTCGGTCAGATAGGCGTTGGCCGACAAGGCGGCGGACAGGCCCAGCGTGCCCGTTCGATCCTTGGGCAACAGCCTATAGCCGAAAGCCAGAAACACCAGCGCCGCCGCCGTCAGCGCCAGGCCGACGGGCGCATAGTCGAACATCTGAAACGGCTGGCCGACGATGTCCTGGCGCACCTCCGCGACCAGGATGTTGGGCGAAGTGCCCACGAGGGTCACCATGCCGCCCGCCATGGCGCCGAAGGCCATCGGCATCAGCAGCCGCGACTGGGGCGTGCCGGTCCTGCGCGAGACTTGAAGCGCCACCGGCATCATGATCGCCAGAGCCCCGACGTTCTTGGTCACCATGGACAGCAGGGTCACCGCCGTCGTCAGAACAGGAACCTGGCTGCGTTCGGTCTTCAGGTGCGGCAACACGCGCTTCAGCGCCATCTCGACGATGCCCGAACGCGCAAAGGCCGCCGAAACAATCAGGGCGCAGGCGATGATCACCGTCACGTCGTTGGCGAAGCCGGCGAACGCGTCCTCCGCCGGGATCACGCCGATGGCGAGGCCCGCGACCAGCGCGGCCAGCGCCACCAGATCATAACGGAAGCGACCCCAGATGAAGGCCGCCACCGTCAGGCCCACCAGGCCGAACGCCAAACCCTGTTGTAATGTCACGCGATAACCCAGCCCCGATGCGGTCCAGAACGGCGCCGCTTGGCGCAAACGGCGCAACCGCCTGAAGGTTCAGCCCCTCCCGTCGCGGAAGGGGCTGTTTTTCAGCGACCGACGACCAGTCGCGCCGCCGCCCGGACCACCCGCACCACCTCTGCGGCGAAGGCCCAGACCACCACGACCATCAGGATCGTCGCCACCCCGCCGACGTCCTCGCCCGAGCGGCCGATCAGCACCCGCACCCGCTCCACAAAGTCGGTCGCCGTTCCGACCCAGATCAACGGCGACAGCGCCGACCAGAACCAGACCCACAACAGGCCCCAGGCGGCGGCGATACCGAACGCCAGATCGCCCAGCGCCGTCAGCCGCACGTTCCCGCCCGACGCCGCCCGCATCAGGTCGAACCCGACACGGCAGGCCGCGAACAGGGCGACCGGCCAATAGGCGGCGCGCACCATCTCGCCCAGGATCCGCCCGTAATCGACGCCGTCGACGACGCCCGCCAGATCCTCTGGCCGGATCGGCGCGACCTGAAGCAGACCCGTCCACCACAGCAGCACGACGGCCCAGCCGATGGCGCTGGCCACCGCGCGGGCGACCGGCGACATCTCGGCGCTCTTGCGCACCTCGGCGCCGGGCTTGGCCTCCGGTTTGGCCTTGGACGAAGACCAGTCGCCGCGCGCCAGCTTCTGGCCCCACTGTTCGGCGTCGAAATCGCCGCCCAGTTCGAACATGCCCAGATCCTTGACCCGCCATCTGGCGATGAAGTCCGGCTTCTTCTCCTGGCGTTCCAGAATGAAGCCGGCGACGGTCAGCAGGCCGACGATGGTCACGGCCCCGCTGAACAGGCTGGCGATCCCCTGCCCGATCGCCTGGCCCACATAGACGTCGCCGACCAGCACACGAACCGCCAGCCCGATCAGGGTCACGCACGCCATGACCGTCAGCCCGACCTTCACCCCGAACATCCACCAGGGATAGAGCTCCGGCCCGATCAGCGCCTGCGGGCCTGATCGATAGCGCGCCGCCACCGTCAGGGGATGCCCGACCTCGCGTAGCAGGGCCTCGACCTCGTCGTCGCTGGGCGCACGACCCAGGCGCGCCTCCAGCGCATCGATCCGCCCCATGATCTCGTCGCGCAGCTCGGCGACGATGTCGTCGCGACTGTCCTTGGGCAGCTGCGCCGCCAAGGTCTTCAGATAACGTTCGACCAGGTCCATGCCCGTCTCTCCCTCTTTCCCGGTGTTCACAGCATCTTCTCCAGCGAGGCCGACAGGCCGCGCCATTCGGTCGCGAGCCGCGCCAGCATCGCCTCCCCGCGCGGCGACAGGCGATAGAACCGCTTCTTGCGCCGCTCCTCCTCGCGCCACTCGCTATCCAGCAGCCCTTGGCTCTCCAGCCGGCGCAGCAGCGGATACAGGGTGCTCTCCTCCATCTCGACCCCGACCTCGCCAAGGGCGACCCTCAGCGAATAGCCGTATTGTTCGCGCCGCAAGCTCGCCAGCACGGCAAGGATCAACGACCCCCGCCGTAGCTCCAGCCGCAAGCTTTCGAACAGCAGCGCCTCATCGTTCTCGCTCACGCGCCATCCCCGTGCGTCACATAGTGTATGACATACAGTGTATGCGGCATACTGTGTGTGAGAGTCAAGCGGTCGCGCTTTGACACCAAACAAAAAGGGCGGCGGACCGATGTCCGCCGCCCTTAGTCAGTCGCCGTGATGTCGTGGTTAGAACGACTTGGTCAGGTTTACGAAGGCCGTGCGGCCCAGGTAGTCGTAGCCCGAATACAGCGGGGCGTTGCCGACCCGGTTATATACGCCCGACGAGATGGTCGGCGGGTTGTCATTGAACAGATTGCGAACGCCGAGCGTAGCGGTCCAACCGTCGGACGCATACTGGACCGAGGTGTTGTGCAGCCAGTAGTCGTCGGTCGCCAGGTCGTAGTCCGAAGTCGCCGGATCTTCGCCATAGTACTCGTAGCTGTCTGTGCCCTGGATCCATTCGACACCGTAACGCACGCGCCACTTGTCCCAGGCGTAGGAAACGTCGGCCGTTCCGGTGAACTCCGGATTGTTGATCATGCCGGTGAAGTCTTCCAGCGGATCTTCGGCGAACAGCTTACTCGAGATTTCCGTGTACTGCGTCACAGCCAGGTTGAACAACGCCGTTCCGGGACCGACATCCTTGCGATAACGCACGGTGTAGTCGAGGCCCTTCACGTTGTCGGTGGCCAGGTTGATGTAGCTGTCCTGGACCGTCAGGCTGTTATCGACCGTGCTGCGGGTAATTAGCCGGCAGAAGCCGTTGTCGGCGGCGAAGTCGGCGGGGTTTGAATCGTAGCAGCGGGTCAGGATTTCGCCAGCACCGGTGCGCGAGACGCCATTGTCGACTTCGATCTCGTAATAGTCGACGGCGAAGGACAGATCGCCCCAGGACGACGGCAGAGGCGGCTGAAGCACCAGACCGACCGTCATGTTGGTCGAGGTTTCGGCCGACAGACCGGCATCAGCGCCGCCCGAAGTGACGACACGAATGCTGGTGACCGACTGGAAGTCCCCCGGCAGGCCCTGCGCGGTGCAGTTGGCGACCCGGTTCGGGTTCACGTTCGGCGCGCCATAGTTGTTGCAGCTATCCAGGGTGTTGGACTGGAAGCCGGTCGTTGCGCCCACGAACTGCTCGAACAGGGCGGGTGCGCGATACGACGTGCCGTAGGTGCCGCGAACCGTAACCCAGTCGATCGGACGATAGACCAGCCCAATCTTGTAGGTCGTGTCGTCGCCGTAGGAGTCATAGTCCGTATAGCGGAACGAACCGTTCAGCGTCAGCTCCTTGGCGAACGGCATATCCGCTAGGATGGGCGCTTCGATCTCGCCGAAGACCTCCTTCACCGAGTCCGAACCGCGCGTAATGGCCGAGGTCGAGAAGTTGTAGGTGTTGCCCAGTTGGCTATCGAGACCCGGCGTGTCGTCGATTTCCGATTCACGCCATTCGGCGCCGAAGAAGCCCATCACGCGGCCAGCAGGCAGGCTGAACAGCGGACCGTCGATGCCGAAGCTGACGACCTTCTCGGTGAACTCGGTCGTGCCGGTCACCGGACGGAACACGTAATCGACCCAGTTCTGAGGCAGAACGCCGCCGATGGTCTGAGTGTTCAGCACGGGCGCGGCGACGCAGCCGGGGTTGGCGCCCAGTTGAGCGCACTGGAACTGGCCCGGCGCAGTCTGGACGACATCCAGGGTCTCGATCAGCCGATCCGTCAGGAACTGCTCGCTGGTGTAGGTCGATTTGGAGCGCGAGTAGCTGAACGATGCGTCGTAGCGCCATTCGGGGATGAAGAAGTTGCCCTTGATGCCTGCGACGTAGCGGCCGAAATCGACCTCCTGCTCGGAGTAGTCGTTGCCAAAGCCGATGAAGGCGCGGACGCCGACGTTCTGACCCTTGTTCAGGCCCTGATCGGCGAAGGCGACGCTCCCCTGAAGATTAGCCGGGATCAGCGGGCTGCCGACGGCATAGTCCAGCGCCAGTTGGCGGTAACCGGTCTGCGAAGACTTGCGACGGTTGAACAGGGCTTCACCGTAGATTTCGGCATCGCCAAGCGCCTGCAGTTGATAGCCGGCTTCGCCGTACAGGGTGGTGATCTCGACCGGCGAGATCAGCGACTCGTTCAGCATGCGATCTTCAAAGGTGTCGCGCACGTTGACGTCATTGGCGCCGCCGCCGACGCCTTCGAAGCCGACCAGACCGGTGCTGACGGCGGAGTTCGGACGCCAGCGGTTGAAGGTGGAGCCGACCGCACCCGCGGCGGGGACGCCGGCCAGAGTACCGGTGCCGATGGTGTTGATGGTGACGCCGTTCGAGCCGGTCGTGGTGATCGGATAGCATTTCGACTGGCCGGTCAGCGGGTCGATATAGTCCTGGCCGTTGCGGAAGCCGTCCGTCTGGCAACGCGTGAACTCACGGTCGCGCAGGGTCAGTTCGTCGCGCTCGTAGCGCTCGACCGAGCCGGCGGCGCGCCAGCGGTCGCCGCTGGTTCCGGCCGTCAGCGACAGACGGGTCGAACCGCCCGCGCCATTGGCTTCCAGCGGCTCGTTGCGCTGGCCTTCGATCGTCACACCGTCGATGTTCTTGCGGGTCTGGATGTTGACCACGCCGGCGACGGCGTCGGAGCCGTAAACCGAGGAGGCGCCATCGCGCAGGATTTCGACGCGATCGATCATCGCGGTCGGCAGCACGTTCAAGTCGGCAGCGCCGACCGAACCTCGCGAACCAGCCGGCGAAACGCGACGACCGTTCAGAAGAACCAGGGTGCGGCTGGGCGACATGCCGCGCAGGCCGATGGTGTTGGCGCCGGGGCCGCCATCGGTGACGTAGCCGCCGTAGGAGTTGTTGATCTGAGAGGTGCCGCCGGTGACGGCCGTGCTTTGCAGCGCTTCGGTCGTCGAGGCGAAGCCTTGAAGCGTGGCTTCTTCACGCGTCACGACCTGGGTCGGCGACGGCGCATTGTAGTTGTCGCGGCGAATGCGCGAACCGATGACGACGATCTCATCGACGGTTGAAGCTTCACTGGATTGTGAAACGGCAGCATCCTGTGCTGCAGCGATGGATGGAGCAAACATCGCAAGCGATGCTGTAACAATTCCGCCGACCACGGTCGACGCAAGGAGATGATTCTTACGGTTACGCATACGCCTCATTCACAATCTGTATTGACACGATACTTAACGAAACCCGCACATCGCAGGTATGTATCACCGATATACGTAATATATCGATTGTGTGACAGCCCTAGGCGCAAGGCGGACGCATCACAACTGAAAAAGTCATGGCTACGTCGACAAAACGGTTGAATTGCGCGCGAAATGCCGCAGTTATGGCCAAATGAGCATTAACTTGTTACATCACGCCGTTTGTCGAAAAGTTTATCCCAACATTCGAGATGCGACGGCTTGTAGCCCCACACGCTATGGCGAGACCTGTTAGCACTCACTAAGTTCTGTTCATGAACCGTTCTTCGACGCCGAAGCCCGCCGCCGCCAAGCCGGCCAAGCCTGTTCACGTGCCCAATCCGGGCGTCCAGGAGGCGTCGGCGCAGTTCGTGCGGGACACCGGCAAGTCGGCGAAGTCCATGCCGATGTTCGCCCCCGTCACCGGCCCGCGCCTGACGCCGGAGGAGCCCATTGCGGCGCCCGCCGACTGGGTGCCGCACCGCCCCTCGCACGAAGGCAAGAAGAAGGGCGGCCGCTTCCGGCTTGAGACCAAATACACCCCCGCCGGCGACCAGCCCGCCGCCATCGCCGAACTGGTGGCTCAGGCCGAGGCTGGCGACCGCGATCAGGTGCTGCTGGGCGTCACCGGCTCGGGCAAGACCTTCACCATGGCCAAGGTGATCGAGGAAACCCAGCGCCCCGCCCTGATCCTGGCCCCGAACAAGACGCTGGCGGCCCAACTCTATTCCGAGTTCAAGAGCTTCTTCCCCGACAACGCCGTCGAATACTTCGTAAGCTACTACGACTACTATCAGCCGGAAGCTTACGTTCCGAGAACCGACACCTACATTGAGAAGGATTCGTCGATCAACGAGCAGATCGACAGGATGCGGCACTCGGCGACGCGGGCGATACTCGAACGAGAAGATGTCATCGTCGTGGCGTCGGTCAGCTGCATCTACGGTATTGGGTCGGTGGAGACCTATACGGCGATGACCTTCACGTTGAAGGTCGGAGACCAGATCGATGAGGGCAAGCTGCGGGCCGATCTGATCGCGCTGCAGTACAAGCGCAACGACCTGAACTTCGACCGGGGGATGTTCAGGAAGCGCGGGGACGTGATCGAGATCTTTCCCGTCCACCTGGAAGACCGGGCCTGGCGCATCAGCCTGTTCGGGGACGAGCTGGAGGCGATCCAGGAGTTCGATCCCCTGACCGGCAAGAAGACCGCCGACCTGACCGAGATCACCGTCTACGCCGCCAGCCACTATGTGACGCCGCGCCCGACGCTGAACCAGGCCACCAGCGGCATCAAGGCCGAGCTGAAGGAGACGCTGGACTGGATGGTCGAGAACGGCAAACTGCTGGAGGCCCAACGCCTGGAGCAACGCACCCGCTTCGACCTGGAGATGATGGAGGCCACCGGCAGCTGCGCCGGCATCGAGAACTATTCCCGCTGGCTGACCGGCCGCGCGCCCGGCGAGCCCCCGCCCACCTTCTTCGAATACATCCCCGACAACGCCCTGCTGTTCGTGGACGAGAGCCACGTCACCATCGGCCAGATCAACGGCATGTTCCGGGGCGACTACCGCCGCAAATCGACGCTGGCGGAGTACGGTTTCCGCCTCCCCTCCTGCATCGACAACCGCCCGCTGAAGTTCGAGGAATGGGAGGCCATGCGCCCCCAGACGGTGCACGTCAGCGCTACCCCCGGCCCGTGGGAGATGGAACAGGCCGGCGGCGTCTTCGTCGAACAGGTCATCCGCCCCACCGGCCTGATCGACCCGCCGGTCGAGATCCGCCCCGTCTCCGGCAAGACCCGCAACCAGGTCGACGACGTCATCGACGAGGTCAAGGCGACGACGGCCAAGGGCTACCGCAGCCTGGTCACCACCCTGACCAAGAAGATGGCCGAGGACCTGACGGAGTACATGCACGAACAGGGGGTGCGCGTCCGCTACATGCACTCCGACGTGGACACGCTGGAGCGGATCGAGATCCTGCGCGACCTGCGGCTGGGATCGTTCGACTGCCTGATCGGCATCAACCTGCTGCGCGAGGGGCTGGACATCCCCGAGTGCGGCCTGGTCGCCATCCTGGATGCGGACAAGGAGGGCTTCCTACGCTCCGAGACCTCATTGATCCAGACCATCGGCCGCGCCGCGCGCAACGTGGACGGCCGCGTCATTCTGTACGCCGACCGCATGACCGGCAGTATGGAGCGCGCCATCGCCGAGACAGACCGCAGGCGAGAACGCCAGGTCGCCTACAACACCGAACACGGCATCACCCCCGAGAGCGTCAAGCGCGACATCAAGGAGATCATGGCCAGCCCCTATGAGTCGCGCGAGATGGACCGGATCACCCGGCCGGGCGTGGCCGAGGCCTCCAAACCCTTCGTCGGCTCCAACTTCCAGGCCGCCCTGCGCGACCTGGAAGGCCGCATGCGCGAGGCCGCCTCCAACCTGGAGTTCGAGGAAGCCGGCCGCCTGCGCGACGAGATCAAGCGCATGAAGCTGATGGACCTGGAGTTCGCCAACGAAGCCCTGACCGGCGCGGGGGAAGAGGTGGACAAGTCAGCGCCCAAGCGGTGGCGGGCGGACGCGGCGGCGGAGGCGCAGGAGCGGTTCAGGAAGGGGCGGCTGTAGGTAGAGCTTTTCGAACAGCTATGTTGACGGCATCTTCACGACAACTTCTACTTCGTCGGCGGAGCGCCGCCTTCAAACTGTGCCTCGCAGCTTCCGTTGGCACATACCGGCTTCTTTAAATCGTGCGGCCTTTTGAATCGGGTCCGAGAGCATTTCGGACAGGCGAAGAATGCCCTGAATGCACTGAACTCTGCCCAACGCGTCTGCTCGTCGCCCTTGGAGCCATCGCCATAGGGACCTTCTTGGAAATGACTGCCGAAGTTCTCGATCACCCCCTGCTGAAGGCTATTCAGGAAGCGATTGTTCACACCGGACACCAGAGGAACCGTAATTTTTGCGCTATTCAGGAATGTGGCCAGCGCAGCCGCTAGTTCGCTTCTCTCGTAGGAGTAGGCCCGCTCCAACGGGCGGATGCGTAAGCTGACCCCGAAATCACGGCAGATGGCGAGAAGCCATTCCTCCTCTGCCTGCCGCATTTCGTTGGCAGCGGAGTGACCACTCGCCCAACGGGCTTGGATCATAGCATCGGTCACCTTCTCATCGGCAAACCGTGGGCCGTAGTCGCGATCCAGCCGGATAATTCGGGTGAAACGCCAGTCGGCCGATCCAAGTTGATCGCGCAGATAGAGATAGAATCTCTCATCGTGCGTAGTGACGATTAGTTGGAAGCCGGCGAACTCGGTCGCCAGAAGGGCGGCGATAGTTCGGCGATGGTCGGCGTCGTAAGACGTGACCACATCGTCTAGAGCGATGATTGGGGCGTTCGTATTGAATGCCTTTATCGCCGCCAATCTGAGCGACAGAGCCAGCGAGTGAATCTGAGAGTCGCTCAGATAGCCTCCCGGCTGAACGCCTTTTCGATTGTCCGCGAAGTCGATCAGAAGATTCAGCCGCTGTTGGTTGTCGTCTTCTTCGGGGGGAAGCTCCAGACGGACAGGTGCGGCATGGCTCCCCTGTATTCCACGGTAGATGTCGTTGATGGGTTTTTGAAGCCCATCTAAAAGAAGCTGGAGCTTGCTACGAATCTCGCCCGACACGAAGGCGCTTTGGGCTGTCAGTTTATCAGAGAGTGCGGTCAGCTCGATGGTCGTCCGTTCGGCTAGTTCGCGTTCGGTTTTGATTGCAATGAGGCGGTCCACCTTCGCCTTTGCCTTGGCGTAGGTATGCGCGCCCTGTTTCTTTTCGATGTCTGCAATAGCGGTATCCAGCGTCTTCAACGCCACCAGAACCGTCGTGATTGTTGTTGCCGCATCAGGTGCGGCGGCATCCTTCCAAGCATCAATAGCGGTGCGATAAAGCTCTAGCTCAACACGAGCATCTTGGAAGTTGTCAGGCAGTGTTATCGTCTTCAAGGCACCGGCAAGGCGTGTATGGGCAGTCGCCAATGCTTTCGCCGCCGCCTCGTCGTTCTTCTTTGCCTCGGCATAGTCCTTGAGCGCCGCTAGGCGGTCAGCAATATGTTGACGAACCCCTGCGGCGCTTCCCGCTACGCTGTTCGCTATAGGCGTTAGGCAAAGCGGGCAGTCTGCTACAATGTGCGTAGCGTCGTCCGCAAAAAGTGGTTCGGCTTCCTTCCAAACAGCGGAAAACGCCGCGTCGGTCGCTGCGGCACGTTCGACCTCGAAAGCCTTTGCTGTTTCGGTTTTCGCAACTACAGCAGCGGCAAAGGTCACTATAAGCCCTTGTGCAACGGGCTGACCGTTCTCAGGGTCATCGACTACCTCATAAACCGACGCCAACGCATTGCGTATTTGACGCATCCCTTCCAAGCCAAGGCGTTTCTCCTCGGCCTGAGACCGCTCAGTGAGGGTTACGAACGCAGGATCGTCCGTAGCCAACACTGCAAACCGCAAAATGTTATCGAGCGGCGCAATCACGAGATCATTGACGTAGACCAGCAACGCATCGGAATCCCATGCTTGGACTACTTCGCCAGTCTCCTTGAAAATCTGACCATCAATGCTCTTGAAGGGTGCCTGGTCTTCCGATGCAGCCTTCACCGCTCGGCGAAGGGAACGGAGGTTTCGTTGGGCATTCACCAACGGTCCCAGTTGGAGCCAAGTCGCCACAGACTCGTATCGCTGCTCCGCCGTTTGGGATTCAACGAAGCTTCGCAGCGCGTGTCCTCGGATTATAGGATCGACTAGGAACTGTGCTTGGACGGCTGTTGCGGCGGTTGCTCTTTCCCGTTTGCCCGCAACACCCCGGTTTCCTTCGCTATCCTCCGTTCCTCGGCGGAAAACCGTGGAGACACTAGCAGCGATTTTTCGCTCGTCTGCGAGGTGGTGCGTCAGCGCTGATACACCAGCCTTGTTGTGAATGGCCCGAACGCCGAGGCGTTCAAGCGAGCCATCATTGGAGAACGCGAACTCCAAGGCGTCCACTATGCTCGACTTACCGTGGCCGTTCGGCGCAAACACAGCGAGCGAACGCTGAGCGCTGAAGTCAAAGGTCTTAGGATCGAGATACGCTCGGAATCCCTGAACAAGCAGGGTTCGGAGGAAGTATGGAGCGTTATTCATGCTCCACCTCCATCGGAGCGTCTGCTCGCGTCTTCGCCAAAGCAACCACGGCAGCTTTGGCCTGCATCACTGCATCGCCACCTACATCGGATGCTAGAATATGCTCAGCCAAAATCGCGGCAAGATCGCCATCTACGCCGTCCCGCTTTGCCAACTTGGTCGCGACATTCTTAAGGAACGCGTCCGGCGTTTCCTGCGGCTCTTCCTGATTGGTCATGACGTCCTCCCGTCGTCACCTTGTTGCCTCAAACGGGAACATCCGCAACCCAAGGGTGACAAAAGCAGGAATCGCTAAGCTTAGCCAACCTCGACTCACAACTCATCCAGCGTCTTCTCCCACTCTTCCATCGTCACGATCCCACGCCAGGTGCCGAGGTAGAGGTCGATGCCTTGGGAGATGCGGCGGTCCTGTTCGCGTTCGATGACGGGGTCGAGGCCGGCTTCGCGGAGTTGGGCCTCCAGGGCGGCGATGCGGCGGTCCAGCTGGACGCGGCGGGCCAGTTGGGCGTGACCCCATTCGGTGTTGGCGCGCTCCAGCTTCTCCTTCGCCTTCCAATACTGGCCGCGCAGCTCCCAGTCGCTCTTGTCGCTGGTGTTCATGGCGAAGCGGTTCTCGGCCTCTCCGAAGTTGGTCAGGATGTCGAAGACCAGTTGCAGGGGGGCGGTCTTGATCGTCAGGCGAGAGGCGCGGCCGGGGCCGTCGCGGTCGGCCAGTTTGCGATAGGTCTCGGCCAGGGCCGCCAGGGCGCGGGCCTGGGCGAAGTCCTGGGCGTGGAGGGCGCGGCCCGAGGCCTGGGCGGCGGCGCGCGCCAGGGCGGAGGGATCGTTGGGGTCGTCCGGCGACAGGTCGGCGGCGTCCTGAAGCGACAGCGGCGGCGGCGCGGGCGGCGGGGTCTCGGTGCGCGGGTGGCGCGACCAGCCCTCCTTGGTGGCGCGGGCGCGCAGGGCGGCCTCGGTGACGCCGTGGCGGGCGGCTGTTGTCTTGGCGTCGAGGCCGGACAGATAGTCCTGCCGGACCTGGGTCCAGACCTCGGGCGGTTTGATCTTGTATCGGCGTTTTTCCATGCGGGCAGTATGGGGCGGTCGCTACCTCAGGCCGGAAGACGGGCGATTTTCGAGGCTAGAGACCTGATTTTCCACATCGCGACATGTCAGGTACGACGCGCCAGCCATCCTAAATGGGCGCGTCGTCTGGCTTGCGTCCGATGATGACGCAGGGGCGTGCGACGACCCTTTCCCCATGAGCCAGGGCATACATCGCAAGATCCGGCCGGACGCCGTCTGGGCCGAGGTTCGCAAGGCGTGGGAGGACGGCGAGACCGCGCGGTCGGTCGCCGCGCGCTATGACGTGGGGGTGCACGCCCTGTGGAAGCGGCGCGAGGCGGAGGGGTGGACGCGGCCCGATCCGGCGCAGGCGGGGCCGATCGAGCCGGCGGAAGGCTGGGACCGGCATATCCAGGCGCGGCGCGACGCCTTTTGCGCCCAGCTGGAGGATGCGCGGGCGCTGGCGGACTGTCTGGCGGCGGCGATGCGGGACGAGCGGCTGACCAGCGCGCCGCACTGGCATATTCCGTGGCTGTATCACTGGCGGGCGACGCATCTGGGGCCGGAGGCGACGGCGCGGGACCGGGCGCGGGCGGTCGAGACGGGACAGCCGTGGGCGGAGCGGTTCTGGGACGAGGACGGGAGGCTGAAGCCGCTGGCCTGGCTGGATCTGGAGATGGCGCGGCTGCATCCCGAGGAGTGGCGTGCGGCCATCGGATTGCCCGACGGCCTGCCCGAGGCGGCGACGCGATACGCGCCCTGATGTGTGCGGCAGTTGACTTATCGGCGATAAGCGCCCATTTGCGCTGCGTCGCACAATCGCGATCTCCGGCGTCTCCAGCGCGTGTGGGTCTGATCCAGACCTGTCTGTAGAAGCCGCCGGCCCCTCATATCCATTCGCTGCCCGGACACGCGGGGCGGCGCCCGATCCACCCCGCAGGCCTCATTCCTTGAGGCCCCGTCGGGACTGGCGGTGCGCGGCCCGACGGCGTCATGCCATGGCCGATGCGCGTCGCCGCTACGCGAAAGACATATCTGTGAGCATCACCTTCGAATCCATGGGCCTGAACAAGGCCCTTCTGCAGGCCCTGGCCTCGACCGGCTACACCACGCCGACCCCGATCCAGGAAAAGGCCATCCCCGACGTCATGGCCGGCAAGGACCTGCTGGGCATCGCCCAGACCGGCACCGGCAAGACCGCCGCCTTCGCCCTGCCGATCCTGCATCGCCTGGCCGAGAACCGCATCGCCCCCAAGCCGCGCACGACCCGCGTTCTGGTCCTGTCGCCCACGCGTGAGCTGGCGACCCAGATCGGCGACAGCTTCAAGGCCTACGGCGCCCACCTGGGCTTCCGGGTCGCGGTCATCTTCGGCGGCGTGAAATACGGCGGTCAGGAACGCGCCCTGCAACAGGGTCTGGACATCCTGGTCGCCGCGCCGGGCCGCCTGCTGGACCACATCCAGCAGAAGAACCTGGACCTGTCGCAGACCGAGATCTTCGTGCTGGACGAGGCCGACCAGATGCTGGACCTGGGCTTCATCAAGCCGATCCGCCAGATCGTCTCCAAGATCCCGGCCAAACGTCAGAACCTGTTCTTCTCGGCGACCATGCCCAGCGAGATCGGCAAGCTGGCAGGCGAGCTGCTGAAGGACCCGGTCAAGGTCCAGGTCACGCCGCAGTCGACCACGGTGCAGCGCATCAGCCAGTCGGTCGTCTATATCGAACAGGGCAGGAAGCGCGCCCTGCTGACCGAGATGTTCTCGGATCCCGAATACACGCGCTGCCTGGTCTTCACCAAGACCAAGCACGGCGCCGACAAGGTCGCGGCCTATCTGGAAGCCGGCGGCGTCGAGGCCGGCGCCATTCATGGCAACAAGTCCCAGCCCCAGCGTGAACGCACCCTGGCCGCCTTCAAGGCCGGCAAGCTGCGCGTCCTGGTCGCCACCGACATCGCCGCGCGCGGCATCGACGTGGACGGCGTCTCGCACGTCGTGAACTTCGAACTGCCGCACGTGCCGGAATCCTATGTCCACCGCATCGGCCGCACCGCGCGGGCGGGCAAGGACGGCACCGCCGTCAGCTTCGTCGCCGGCGACGAGATGAAGCTGCTAAAGGATATCGAGAAGGTCACGCGCCAGAAGATCCCGGCCATCGACCGTCGTAACGACAAGGCCCTGGGCCAGCTGGACGCCACCATCATGGCGACCGGCGTCGGCAAGAAGGCGACCATGCCGGAACGCGAAGGCGGCGACCGCAACGAAGGCGGCCGTGGCGAAGGTCGCGGCGGTCGTGGACGCAGCCGCGTCCCGCACCGCGACGGCGTGCGCCCGGAAGGCGGCGGCCAGCCCCATCGCCAGCGTCGCGCCCGTCCCGGCGAGACCCAGGCCGCGCCGCGTCCCGAACGCGCCTACAACCCCCTGGCCGGCGAGCGCGTCCCGTCGATCAACGACAACGTCAAACCGGCGGAAGGCGAAATGAAGCGCCGTCCCCGTCGCCGCCCGTCCAATGGCGGCAAGGGCTACGTCGGCGGCGCCAAGGCCTGAGGATCGAACGGCGGGGTTCGCGCCCCGCCTTCATCTTGAGACAATAAAAAACGGCGGCTCCTTCGCAGGAGCCGCCGTTCTCATGTCAGGCGTGTGCGGACCTTAGAAGGCCCAGGTGGCGCCCATCGAGAAGCCGACGCCGTAGCCGGTGGCTTCGCCGCGCAGGTTCGAGACGACCAGGCCGTTGCCATAGACGTCGCGCGTGTCGTTGATCGCAGCGGTGTCGATGTCGATGTAGGTCACGGCGCCGTCGAAGGTCATCGAACCGACCGTCTTGGACAGACCGGCGGCGTAGAGCCAGCGGTCGCCGTCCGGGATGCGGGCGGTGCGGTGATCGTCCGGGGTCGGGGTCGGGTCGTAGCCCAGGCCGGCGCGGAAGGTCATGGACGGATCGATCTTGTAGTCGAAGCCGATCGCGCCGGTGGTGACGTCGTCATAGTCCTGGACGATGATCGAGCCGCCGCCGGTGTAGGCCACGCGGATGGCGTCGAACTCGCTCCAGCCGATCTGGTTGACCTGGGCGTTCAGGGTCAGGCGGTCGTTGACGGCGTAACGGGCCGAGACGGTGGCGTACCAGGGCGTGGTGAAGGACGCGCCGCCGTCAGCCGAGACGTTGGCGCCGGCCAGGACGCCGGTCAGGCCCGAGATGTTCACCGAACCCTCCAGCTCGTGCTCGATCTTGGAACGGTAGGACAGACCCAGGTCCAGCTTGCCGAAATGCATCTGGGCGCCGGCGTTCCATCCGTAATCCCAGCCGTCGCCTTCCAGTTGGTTGCGGCCGTCGGTGGACGGCGAGACGGCATAGGCCGGCGACAGGACGGCGGGGATCGGCACGTTCGGCAGGGCCGACGACAGGGTCGCCTTGGCGTACTGGGCGTCGAAGCCGGCGCCGATGTCCAGCCAGTCCGTGACCGTCATGGCGGCGACCAGGCTGACGTTGGCCGAGCGCAGCTCGGACGTCAGGGCGTCGTAGCGCGCGAAGTCGGTCGACTCATACTTGGTGGTGAAGTTGTAGGGAGCCTGGACGGCGAAACCGACGTTGAAGCGGTCGCCGATCGGCATGGAGACGGCGAAGTTCGGCACGATGCCGCTTTCGACGACTTCATGGACGTGCGGGTCGCCGTTGACGGGGGCGGTGCGGCTGACGATGGCCGGCGTGGGGACGTTGTAGGTCAGGCTGGAGCCACGGTCATCGACGTCGGAGTCGAGGACCAGGCCGTGCATGCCGAGATAGACTTCGCGTTGCGTGCCGGCGATGGCGGCGGGGTTCCACCACAGGGACTGCACGCCCTTGTCGGCGCCGACGCCGGCGTTGGCGCGGCCCTGGGCGCGCGTCGATTGTTCCTGGACATAGAAGGAGCCGGCCATGGCCGGAGCGGCGACGCCGGCCAGCAGGGCGGTCGTCAGGGCGAGCCCGCCCACGCGGGCGAAGTTCCTGGAGGTCATTTCAAACACCTAAGTAAACGCCGACCGCTTTAGGCGCGGTCGATCCGGGGAGGAGCCCACTCAGCGTTCACGGCGCGAAAGCGTTGCGGGCAAGGCCCCCATCGGACCGGAAACGGGCGAAACCGTGGCGCCTGAGCCGCACATGATCACGGCTTCGAGAGGTTACGTCGCGGCAACATCGATGCCCATATTTCGCAGTTCGGCGATCAAATCTTGCGCCGCCGCCTCGACCAGGCCCGCGTCACGGCCACGGATGACCAACTGGGTTCCGATCTCGCCGACGCTGCCGTGGCCGAAGGGATAGCTGCCGAACGACAGGTCGCGGCGCAGATTTGCGGCGGCCCGCAGCACATCCGCCACAGCGCCCTCGCCCACCCCGCTGACCTTCAGCGTGAGGGCATGAACGACGGCGCCGGCGCGCAGACGCGGCGCCACGTCCTCCAGCATCGCCTGCATGATCCTGGGCACGCCGGCCATGACGAAGACATTGCCGATCTGGAAGCCGGGCGCATCGGTGACCGGATTGGCGATCAGAGCCCCGCCCTGAGGAATACGAGCCATGCGACGGCGCGCGGCGTTGAAGTCGTCGCCATACCGCCGCGCCAGAATGGCCAGGGCCTCGGGGTGCTCAGGCAGGGCCACGCCGAAGGCCGCCGCGACGGCGTCGGCGGTGATGTCGTCGTGCGTGGGGCCGATGCCGCCGGTGGTGAAGACATAGTCCCAGCGCGCCCGCAGCGCGTCGAGCGCCTCGATGATCCGGTCATGATCGTCGCTGACGACCCGCGCCTCCATCAGGTCGATCCCCAGCGCGGCCAGGAAGCGGGCGATGGTGTTGGTGTTGGTGTCCTGGGTCCGGCCCGACAGGATTTCATCGCCGATGACCAGAACGGCGGCTGTGACGGCGGCGGGGGGCCCGGCAGCAATGGGCCCGGCGGTGGGATCGACGTCGGTCATGCGGGAATCCAAACTCGGGGTTGAGGTTTCATGCTATAACGACCATCTGCGGCGAACGGATTGCGCCGTATCCCCGCCTTTTGCAGACCGATCGCCCCATGTACGAAACGCCCGAAATCGAAACCGACGTCCTGGTCCGCTCCAGCGCCATTCGCGTCCACGAAGCCGAAGACTTCGAGGGCATGCGCAAGGCCGGGCGTCTGGTCGCCGAGGCCCTGGACATGATCGCCGCCCATGTGAAGCCGGGCGTCCTGACCAGCACGATCGACGATCTGGTGCGCGAGTTCACCCTGGACAACGGCGGCCTGCCCGCCTGCCTGGGCTACAAGGGCTATGAGAAGACCGTCTGCACCTCGATCAACCACGTGGTCTGCCACGGCATTCCCGGCGACCGGGTGCTGAAGGACGGCGACATCGTCAACATCGACCACACCGTCATCGTCGACGGCTGGCACGGCGACAGCAGCCGCATGTATGCGGTGGGCGAAATCAACGCCCGCGCCAAGAAGCTGATCGACGTGACCTATCAGTCGCTGGATCTGGGCCTGGAACAGGTCAAGCCGGGCAACACCTTCGGCGACATCGGCTATGCGATCCAGAAGTTCGTCGAGGCCCAGCGCATGAGCGTGGTGCGCGACTTCTGCGGCCACGGCATCGGCCGGGTCTTCCACGACAGCCCCAACGTCCTGCACTACGGCCGTCGCGGCGAGGGGGCGGTGCTGAAGCCCGGCATGTTCTTCACCGTCGAGCCGATGGTCAACCTGGGCAAGCCGCACGTGAAGGTGCTGTCCGACGGCTGGACCGCCGTGACCCGCGACAAGTCCCTGTCGGCCCAGTGCGAGCACACCATCGGGGTGACGGAAGACGGGCTGGAGATTTTCACGGCGTCTCCGGCGGGGCTGTTCCGCCCGAACTGACGGCTGACGGTGCATCATGCGCTGATACAGGCACTTCCTTGATTGGAAACGCGACGCTAGGTTGCCGACACGCAACCTGGTGAATTCGTCTATGAGGAATGCATACGCCGCAATCGGCCTAGCGATGCTGACGCTGGGCTGCGCCGCCGATCGCGCGCCTTCCACCCCGAATGCCCCGACCGTGATTTCGGACCAAGGCGCAGAGGTCGAGCGCTGCGTTCCGCTGAGGACCAAGGCGACGTTCAGTTGCTGGTGGTCCGGACCGGACGCCCCGCTGACCCACTGCGTCAACTATGGGGAGGATGAACCTGCCTGCGGCCTGAAGACCCGAGGCGGCGCCTATCTGAACCGAGGGGCGCCAGGCGGTGGCGATATGTTCGAGCGTCAGGGCGGGACGTGGCAAGTCATCTCCGTGTTTGCGGACAGCGAAGGCCGTGTCGGCATGGCGGCGGAGCGGATGGATGGGACGCGGTTCCTGAGCCACCACGACCAGTCACCGCCAGCGAGCGCCGCACCGTCGCAGCCCATACGGCCAAGATGGCCCGCTGGGCTGGAGTTCGGCCCCGAACAGGCGGCGCCGTAATGTCGCTGGACGAAGCTTCGGAGGCATCACACCAAGTCGTAGGCGGGACCAAACCCAAACCACGCCACAGCGGCCATCGTGACCGTCTGCGCGAGCGGGCGGCCAAGGGGGGTCTGGGCCCCCTGCCCGATTACGAACTGCTGGAGATGCTGCTGTTCCGCAGCGTGCCCTACAAGGACACCAAGCCGCTGGCCAAGGATATGCTGGCGCGGTTCGGGGGGCTGGAGGGGATCGGCGCGGCCAGCCATGAGGCGATCGAGGATCAGGTCGCGCGGTCGATGGGCTATGCCGTCGGCAAGGCGACGCGGGCGATCGCGCTGGACCTGCAGCTGATCTTCGACGTGACGCGACGGATCGCACGCGAGCCGACGGCGAAACGGCCGGTCATCTCGTCATGGACGGCGCTGCTGGCCTATGTGCGGGTCGCCCTGCAGCACGAACCGCGCGAGCAGTTCCGCGTCCTATATCTGGACAAGAAGAACCAGCTGATCCTGGACGAGGTGCAGAACCGGGGAACGGTCGATCACGCCCCGGTCTACCCCCGCGAGGTGGTGCGACGGGCGTTGGAACTGTCGGCCAGCGCCCTGATCCTGGTGCACAACCATCCGTCCGGCGATCCCACGCCCAGCCGCGCCGACGTCGAGATCACGAAACAGGTTGTGCAGGCGGGTCGCGCCCTTAACGTCGAGGTTCACGACCATCTGGTCGTCGGCCGCGACGGGGTGGCCAGCTTCAAGCAACTGGGCCTGATGTGACCGACGCCATTCTGACGACCGAGCGGCTGGTGCTTGCGCCCGTTTCGACCGCGGATTTTGACGATCTGCTGACGCTGTGGTCGAACGAGGACTTCACGCGCCACATCATGGGCCGCGCGCTGGGGCGCGAGGAGGTCTGGTTCCGGCTGTTGCGCGACATCGGCCATTGGGCCGCGATAGGGCATGGCAACTGGACGATCCGGCTGCGCGAGGGCGGCGTCTATCTGGGCAGCGTAGGGGTGTTCGACTATCGCCGCGAGCTGGAGCCGCCGTTCGAGGCGCCCGAACTGGGCTGGGGCATTGGGCCGGCGTTCCAAGGCAAGGGTTATGCGGCCGAAGCGTTGACGGCGGTGCTGGGCTGGACTGACCGGACGCTGGGCGGGCGCACGGTCTGCATGATCGCGCCGGAGAACCTGGCCTCGCTGAAGCTGGCGGCGCGGGTCGGTTATCGCCCCTATGCGACCGCGACCTACAAGGATCATACGGTTCAGCTGTTCGAAAGGCCGGTTCGCGGCGCGTAGGTCGCCATTAAGGATTATCGGGCACACTGGCCTCGAACGAACCGCGAGTCCCTGCCCATGCCCATGTCCGTGGAAACGCTGCGCCAGCATCTGGTCGACGCCTTTGCCGACGCCGAGATCGAGATCGAGGATCTGGCGGGCGACGGCGACCACTATCGCGCCCGCATCGTGTCCAGCGCCTTTGCGGGCGTGCCGCGCGTGCGCCAGCACCAGATGGTCTATGCCGCGCTGAAGGGTCAGATGGGCGGCGCGCTTCATGCGTTGGCGCTGGAAACCTCGGCGCCCGAGGCGGGAAACTGACCGATGCGTTATAGGCCCTTCGGCGCCTCGGGCGCCGCCATCTCCAACCTGACGCTCAACTTCGGCGCCGATGCGCTGAAGCGCGGGCGTGAAGCGGGTCTGGACCTGCTGTATTCGGCGCTGGAAGCGGGCGTCAACAGCTACCGTCTGGAGAACGCCGATCCCGTCGCGGCCGAGGTGCTGGGCGAGGCGTTGTCGCACGTGGATCGCAAGCTGGTCTACGTCAGCCTGACCCTGGGGACCGGCGATGGTCGCGAAAGCGTGCGGGACTTTTCCGCCCAGGGCATGACGGCCGCCATCGACCGGGTGCTGCATTTTTCGGGTCTGGGCTGGATCGACGTGGCGGTGCTGCACGAGCCAGGCGAAGCCGAACTGGCCCAGTCGTCGTTGAGCGCGCTGAAGGCCATGCGGGCGACCGGGCGCATCAAGCTGCTGGGCATCGCGGGCGGCGGCGAGGTGATGGACGCCTATGTCTCGACCGGCGCGTTCGACGCCCTGCTGACGCCGTTCGACATCAACGCAGGCTGGTCGATCCGCAACCGCATCCGTGCGGCGCGGGATCAGGACATGGCGGTCTTCGCCTATGACTTTCACACCGACCGCCGAAGCCGCGCGCCCGACGCGCCAGTGTTCAAGAAAGGGCTGTTCGGCCTGGGCGGTGGAAAAAGGCCTGTCGATACGCCCAAGAAGGACGCCTTCGGCTTTCTCTATCGCACGCAGAACTGGACGGCCGAGGCTATCTGCCTGTCCTACGTCCTGACCGATCCGTCGGTGTCCAGCGTGATCATGACCGCGACGGACACCGACCGCCTGGCCACGCTGGCGGCTGCGCCCGAGCGCGACCTGCCGCCCGGCCTCGCCGCACAGATCGAGATGGCGCGCGTCGTCGCCAACGTCGCCGCCTGACGCAGAGCGACCCGCGCCATACAGATCGTCGCGCACGCCTTGACCGCGCCCTCCGCTCTCCCTAGCTGACGGGCTTCACGAAAGGCCTATCCCGTGACCGACACCGCCCAGTCCGCCGATCCCGCCCACGCCTTCATCGGCGAAACCATCGCCCAGCACGACGTCGTGCTGTTCATGAAGGGCACGCCCGACCAGCCGCGCTGCGGCTTCTCGTCCCTGGCGGTTCAGATCCTGGATCATGTCGGCGCCGCCTTCGTGGGCGTGGACGTTCTGCAGGACGAGGCCCTGCGCGAAGGCGTCAAGAGCTTCACCGACTGGCCCACCATCCCGCAGCTCTATGTGAAGGGCGAATTCGTCGGCGGATCGGACATCATCCGCGAGATGTTCCAGGCCGGCGAACTTCAGGCCCTGATGGTCGAGAAGGGCGTGCCGCTCGGCGAGGGCTGATGGCCCGCAAGACGCTGGGCCCCCGCGAGGACCGAGAGGTCTTCGTCGTGCCGCTGGACGTGCGGCCCGAACACATCGACGCCAACGGACACGTCAACAACGTCGTCTATGTCGGCTGGCTGCAGGACGCCGGCACGGCCCACTGGAACGCGCGCTTCGACGACGAGACGCGGGCCAAATGGTCCTGGGTCGCGACCCGGCACGAGATCGACTATCTGCGCGGCATCGAGCCGGGGGCCCAAGGCGTGGTCGCGCGCACCTGGGTCGGCGATCCGCAGGGCCCGCGCTTCACCCGCTATGTCCGCATCGAGGACGCCCAGGGCCGCGTCTGCGCCCAAGGCGTCACCGAATGGGTGCTGGTGGACGCCGCGACCCTGAGACCCCAGCGCATTCCGCCCACGATGCTGGCGGTGTTCGAGACACCTATTTCAGCGGATTGAGGATCCGCGCCGGCGTGCCGGGCTCCAGGCCCAGGTCGGCGTAGGTCCAGCGCAGTTCGACGCCATTGGGGACCAGTGCCTTGCACAGGTCAGGCTTGGAGCGGCGCAGGGTGATTTCGGTGGCCGAGCCGTCCGACACCGACACTTCGAAATCCGACGCCTGGGTGCAGCCGTTGGAGTCGACACGCGCGACCAGGGCGCCGTCGGCAAAGCGGGCTTCGCGAATGGCCTCGGCCGGCGGGGCGTCGTTGCGCGTGACATTGACCGAGACGTTCTCGCCCGCATCGCTGTCATAGATGACGCAGGCCGACAGCAGCGGCGCGACCAGGGCCGCGACCGCCAGACCCTTTGCGAGACCCCGCATCACTGACCCGAGGCCGGGGCGGTGATGACCCGCGTGGTCGGCTTTTCGGTCGAGACGATGATGCAGCCCGACAGCAACGGAGCGGCGATGGCGATGGCGAGAGCGAGACGAAGCATTTGGTTGTTCCCCTTTGAAAGCTTGACCCTTTGTGCCGCGCGGGCCGGTTCCGCACACGTGAATTATCGGCAAGCTGGATGAACAATCGGACAGGCTGGACTTGAACGCGTCTGCAACCGCCATAGCTACGGTCCCTCCCCTTCTCCTCGGATCGTCTCTCATGAGCCTGCTGTTCTCGCCCCGCGCCGTGGGGCCCCTGACGCTGAAGAACCGCGTCGTCATCGCCCCTATGTGCCAGTATTCCGCCATCGACGGCGTGCCCCAGCCCTGGCACGTGCAGCACCTGGGCCGGCTGGCGATCTCGGGCGCGGGCCTAGTCATCGTGGAGGCGACCGGCGTCGAGGCGGCGGGGCGCATCACGCCGGACGACACTGGCCTGTGGAACGACATCCAGGAAGCCGCCTTCGCGCAAATCATCACCGACATCCGCACCTACAGCGACACGCCGATCGGGGTTCAGCTGGGTCACGCGGGCCGCAAGGCGTCGACCAGCGCGCCGTGGAAGGGCGGTCGCGCCCTGGGCGCCGACGAGGGCGCGTGGGAGACGTTCAGCGCCTCGGCCGAACCATTCAAGGACGACTGGCATACCCCGACGGCGATGAGCGAGGCCGACATGGACCGGGTGGTCGCCGCCTTCGAGGACGCCGCGCGTCGGGCCGACCGGGCCGGGTTCGACCTGGTCGAGCTGCACGCCGCCCACGGCTATCTGCTGACACAGTTCCTGTCGCCCCTGTCCAATCACCGCACCGACGACTTTGGCGGGTCATACGAAAACCGGGCGCGCTTCCCCTTGCGCGCAGCCCAGGCCCTGCGCGACGCCTGGCCCCGGACCAAGGCGCTGGGCGTGCGGTTCAATGGGTCCGACTGGGTCGAGGGCGGCATCGCCTTGGATGAGGTGACAGCCTTCGGTCAGGCCCTGCACGATATGGGCTATGACTATCTGCACCTGACGTCGGGCGGCAATGTCGCGCGCGCCGACATTCCGGGCGCCGAGCCGGGCTATCAGCTGGCGTTCGCGCAAGCCGTGAAGGCGGCGACGCCGGACGCCAACGTCATGGCCGTGGGCATGATCTTCGATCCGCAACAGGCCGAGGACATCGTGGCCTCGGGTCAGGCCGACCTGATCGCCATCGCCCGTGCGGCGCTGGACGATCCGAACTGGGCGCATCATGCGGCCGTGGCGCTGGGCGACGACGAGGGCCTGCCGCCGCAATACGAGCGGGCCGGCAAGAAATATTGGCCTGGCTACGGCAAGGCCGGCGCGTAAGGCCTGATCAGGCGGCGTCTTCCAACGGTCGTGCGCCGTCCCACAGGACGCGCGCCGCCGCCAAGATCTCGCCTTCGGCCGTCTTCTGCGGGCGGCCCAGCAGATAGCCCTGAACCTCGTCGCAGCCCTGGTCGCGCAGGAAGGTCAGTTGTTCCAGCGTCTCGACGCCTTCGGCCAGGACAGGGATCGCAAGACTTTCGCCCAAGGCCAACACCGCGCGGATGATGGCGGCGGATTGCGGTCCGCCGTCCAGCTCGGACATGAAGGAGCGATCCAGCTTGATCTTGTCGAACGGGAAGGCGCGCAAGGTCGACAGGGACGAATAGCCGGTGCCGAAGTCGTCCATGGCGATGGACACTCCCAGCAGCTTCAGCTGGCGCAGGACGTGGGTCGTGCGCTCCATGTCGGTGATCATGGCCGTCTCGGTGATCTCCAGCTCCAGCCGCGAGGGCGACAGGCCAGTCTCCACCAGAACCTGATGCACCAGGCGCGGCAGATCGACGTGGCCCAGTTGGACCGGCGACAGATTGACCGCAATCTTGTGTGGTTCGGCCCAGGCGGCGGCCTCGGCGCAGGCGGTGCGCAGCACCCATTCGCCGATCGGCAGGATCAGGCCGTTCTCTTCGGCCAGGGGGATGAAGTCGGCCGGCGAAATGAAGGTCCCGTCGGGCTGAATCCAGCGCAGCAGAACTTCATAGCCGGTGATTTCGCCCGTATCAACAGCGGCCTGAATCTGCCAGTTCAGGCTGAACTGGCCCTGATCCAGGGCCTCGCGCATCTGCTGGGCCATGCGCCGGCGGTTGCGCACCGCCTCGTCCATCTCCTCCTCATAGAAGCAGACGTCGGTTCCCAGCGAGGCCTTGGCGCGGTACATGGCCAGGTCCGCGTCATTGATCAGGGTGGACGGATCATGGGCGTCGTCGGGCCAGATGGCGATGCCGGTGCTGAGGCCGCAGGCGACCTCGGCGTGGTCCAGCACGACGGGTTCGGTGACGGCGTCGCGCAGACGCGCCACCAGGTCCAGGGCGTCGTCGCGATGATTGATCGGCATGACGGCGACAAACTCGTCTCCGCCCAGTCGGGCCACGAACTCGTCATGGCGCAGGCAGGCCCGCATCCGTTCGGCGATCTGGATCAGCAGCTGGTCGCCGGCGGCGTGGCCGTGGACGTCGTTGACCTCCTTGAACCGATCCAGGTCCATGGCCAGCAGGGCGACCTTGGTCGGGGCGTTGTGGTCCGAGGTCTGGCGCGTCAGCCACTCCAGGAAGGACGAACGGTTCGGCAGGCCGGTCAGGCTGTCGTTGCGCGCCAGGTGGGCGATGCGGCGTTCCTGGGCCAGGCGCGTGCGTAGGTCGCGCACGGCATAGATCATCAGGTCGGCTTCGACCGCATGACCGCCGTCGCGACGCACGGCGATCTCGACCGGGATTTCGGTCCCGCCCGCCGCCACCAGCCGGGACTGCGTCAGGCCGCCGACAGTCAGGTCGGCGGTCTGAACGATCCAGCGCGACAGCGGCTCCCCGACCAGCGCGTTGCGGTCCATGCCCGACAGTTCGGCGAAGGCGGCGTTGGCGGCCAGGATCAGGCCGTCCTGCTCGACCACCATGCCGTCCACGCTGCCCTCGATCAGGTGATCGAGGCGGGCCTTGGCCTGAAGGCGGGATTGCATGTCCAGCGCGTGGCTGGCGACGCCGGTGCCCAGCATCATCAGGCCCACGGCGGAGACGGCGAAGGCCATGATCACATTGGCGGCATCGGCGGCGACGGCGTCGACCATCGGCGACAGGGGTATGACCGTCATCGCGGCCATGCCGGTGAAGTGCAGCGCCACGATCCCCAGCACCATCAACCCGACCGGCGCGATCTGTCCGGGACGGCGTGCGCGGTTGAACGCCAGGGCGCCGAAGACGACCGCGCCCACGATCGAGGCGGCGATATAGGCGGGGGACCAGTGAATGACCGCATCGGTCGAAAAGGCCGCCATGCCGGTATAGTGCATCGCCACGACGGTCAGGCCGAACAGCACGCCGCCGATCTCGGCCGAGAACCGCAGGGCTCGCGAGGCGACCCAAAGGGCAAGCGCGCTGCCTGCGATGGCGACGCCCAGGGAGACGCCCGTCAGGACGGGCGCGTAGCTGATACTGGCGCCCGGCTCATAGGCGATCATGGCCACGAAATGGGTGCACCAGATCGTCGCCCCGGTCGCCACCGCGCCCATGAAGGCCCAGGCCAGGCGCGTGCCCTTTTCGGCGGCGCGCAGCCGGCGATAGAGGCGGAATGTGATGATGGAGCCGATCAGGCACAGGCCGGCGGCGAGCCCGACCAGCCACAGATTATGGTCGTCGGTCAGGCAGGTGAGAAAGCGCATGAAAGCTACAGACCGTGGGGAAGACAGCCTGGCTCCGTAGCAGCAGAGGATTTAATCAGACGCGCCTGAACAGGCTTAACCAATCCCTATTCGGGGATCAGGAGCGCGGCAGTTGATAGGGGTTGTTGACGCTGATCGGCGAACCGGGCGGCAGGCCCAGTTCCTCGAACGACCATTTCAGCTCGACGCCCTCGACCAGGTCCTGGCGGCACTTGTCCTCGTCGATGCGGCGCAGGGTGATGACGGCGGCGCCGCCCTGCAGGCTGACGATGGGGATCAGGTCTTCCTTGTCGGTGCAGCCGTTCGAACTGACCCAGAAGACGGCCTCGTCCTTGGTGAAGGCGGCGGCGTGGATCGGTTCCAGCGCGCCGGGCATGCCCTGGGTCGAGACGGACGGTTCGCCGCCGGTGGCGCAGGCGGCAAGGCTCGCCGATGCGGCGGCGATCAAGGCCAGTCGTCCGATGATGGAGTCGCGCACCGACGACCTCCCCTGTCTCTCAAAGCCTGAACGGGCCGAGAATGCGCCTGTTCGTCCGCGGAGGGAACAGGAGAAAAAACGAAAGGCCCCGGACGAGTCCGAGGCCCTTCAAACTGAAACCTTCAAAGGGACTATCGACGGGCTCAAGCAGCCCGAAGGGCGATAGCCCCCTCAAAGAGAGCGTCGTAAGCTCTGCTTACGAAGCGTAGTATTCGACGACCAAGTTCGGTTCCATCTTCACGGCGTACGGCACGTCCGACAGTTCCGGCACGCGGACATAGCGGGCCGAGAACGAGCGGTCCGACAGTTCCAGGTAATCCGGCACGTCGCGTTCCGACGACGTCTGGGCTTCGATCACCAGAGCCATGCTGCGCGACTTTTCCTTCACCGTGACGACGTCGTCCGGCTTCACGCGGTAGGAGGCGATATCGACCTTCTTGCCGTTGACCATGACGTGGCCGTGGTTGACGAACTGACGGGCGGCCCAGACGGTCGGGACGAACTTGGCGCGGTAGACGATGGCGTCCAGACGCGATTCCAGCAGGCCGATCAGGTTTTCCGAGGTGTTGCCCTTGCGACGTGCGGCTTCGTCATAGGTCTTGGCGAACTGCTTCTCGGTGATGTTGCCGTAGTAGCCCTTCAGCTTCTGCTTGGCCTTCAGTTGCAGACCGAAGTCCGAAACCTTGGACTTGCGACGCTGACCGTGCTGGCCGGGACCGTAAGAACGCTTGTTGACCGGCGACTTGGCGCGGCCCCACAGGTTCTCACCCATGGCGCGGTCGATCTTGTATTTGGCGCTGTGGCGCTTGGACATTCTATTCTCTTTTCAACGATACGGCCCGGCATCCCCTCAATTGGGAATGCGATCTCAACGGCGGTCCACGCATCTTCCGTCATCAATCCCGCCCCGGCGAACCGGAGGCATGGAAGGCGGCGCTTATGGCCACCGTGCGGCATTGAGTCAAGCCGGGGGAGCCAAGCCAGGGGAGCCAAGCCGGGCGGAGCCGTTAAGCACGATGGAATGGAACGATGGTCCCCACCCATCCCTTTCCGAGCGGGTGAAGCCTCCAGTCGCCTGAGACGATAGAGGAGGACGAAGGGTGACGAATGAAGCCAAGACCTTCCAGACCGGCCTGTCCGAGCCGGCCTTCGCGACGTTGAAAACCAAGCTGATCGACCTTGTCGAGCCGCTGAACGACGGCCAGCTTCTCGAACTGGCGGACGGCATCCACGAGATGCTTCGACAGCGACGGATGCTGCGCCAGCACCATGCCGAACGCATGAACGAACGCGCCCGGCACAGTCTGGATCTTCGAATCTAGTCGGTCGCCGCCTAATCCTTTGCGGCCTACTCTTTCGCCGATTGGGCCTCTGAGATGAACATCGCCCGACCCTCACGCGTGGCGACCTTGCCCAGGCCCGGGAAGGGGAAGTGATAGGCGTAGATGTGGGCGCCGGAGTTGCGCAGCGCTGTCACCTCATCCAGCCGCGCCTTCTCGCCAGCCGCCTGATCGTCGTCATACCCGACGCGCCAGTCGGGATGCTCCACCGACAGGATCCAGTGGTGCATCAGGTCGCCGGTGAAGAGCAGTTGGTTCTGTCCGTCCGCAATCAGATAGGCGACGTGGCCGGGCGTATGGCCCGCCGTGTCCTGGGCCGTGACGCCCGGCGCGACCTCTCCGCCCGGCGCGAAGGCCTGGACCTTGGGCGTGATGATCCGCACCAGATCGGCCAGCTCGGGATTGGCGCGGATCGAGGCCCACTCCGCCTGCGACATCCGGATCGCCGCATTGGGGAAGGCCAGACCGCCGGCGCGGATCAGGCCGCCGACATGGTCGGGGTGGCCGTGCGAGATCAATACATCGGTGATGGAAGCCGGAACGACGCCGGCCTTTTGCAGGCTGTTCATCAGCTGGCCCTTGCCCTCGCCCAGGCCGGTGTCGAACAGCATGGTCCGGTCGCCGTTCCTGACCAGCAGCGGATGGATTTCCAGCATGATCGGGTCGGCCGGCTGGCCCGCGGCGGTCAGGGACGCAGCGACCGCCTGCGGCGTCAGGCCGACGCCGAACGTCTGATTGTCGTTCTTGACCGGGTTCTCGCCGTCGAACAGGGCGATGGCGTCCAGCGCGCCGATCTTGAACCGATAGACCGGCTTTTCCGCCGGAGCCGCGACCGTCTGCTGCGGCGTGGGCGGGGCGTGATCGCCGGGCTTCTGGTCGTTCGCCGGCTGCTGGCACGCCGCCAAGGTCAGGCAGGCCAGGGCCGCCCCCGTCATCATCATCCGCATCGCTTCACTCTCCGTCTGTAGAACCTGAATCGAAAACGCCCGCCGGAGGTTCCGGCGGGCGTCGTCTTGTCTCGATCTAGATCGCGATCTGTGGCGGGCCTTACTTGGCGGCGGCGTACAGTTCGTTGACCTTGTTCCAGTTCACCACCGACCAGAACGACTTCAGATAGTCGGCGCGGCGGTTCTGGTATTTCAGATAGTAGGCGTGTTCCCAGACGTCGGCGCCCAGGATGACTTCGCCGCGCTCGTCCACGACATCCATCAGCGGATTGTCCTGGTTCGGGGTCGAGGTGATCTTCAGCTTGCCGTTCTGGACGATCAGCCAGGCCCAGCCCGAGCCGAACTGTGCGGCGCCGGCGGCGTTGAAGTCTTCCTTGAACTTGTCCATGCCGCCCAGGTCGGCGTCGATGGCGGCGGCGAGTTCAGCCGAGGGTTCGCCGGCCTGATCGGCCGGGGCCAGCAGTTCCCAGAACAGGCTGTGGTTCCAGTGGCCGCCGCCGTTGTTGCGGACGGCCTTGGGCGCGGTCGAGATGCTGGTGAATATCTCTTCCAGCGACTTGCCCTGCAGACCGGCGTCGGCGTCGACGGCCTTGTTCAGGTTGTCGACATAGGTCTGGTGGTGCTTGTCGTGGTGGAAGGTCATCGTCTCCTTGTCGATGGCCGGCTCCAGCGCGTCGTAGGCGTAGGGCAGCGGGGGCAGGGTGAAGGCCATGGGAGAGCTCCTTTTCCGACAGATCTTGATAGGCAGCACATAGGCGCCCGTTCGTGAAACCCAAGCGACAACGCCGGGATTCGTTCCGACTTATCGGCCCGGAACGGTCAAGCTGGCAAGTTCGCCTTCAGGCATTCGCGCACGGCGCGCTTCACGTCGCCCGGCGCATTGGGCTCGTCCACGCCCTCGGCGGCGAAGACGGCGCGCACGGCGGCGTCCAGACCCTTGGGCAGGGCCTCGATCACGCGCTTCTGGCCCTTGGCGTGCAGGCAATAGCCCACCTCGCGGCACAGGGCGGAAAACATCGGTTCGTAGGGATCGGGAGCGCTCATGGCGCCCCTGTATCACCGCCGGGCGATCAGCGACAGTCAGTCACGCCTTCAACCGCTCAGCGTGGAAGGCGACGTGGTCGGCGATGAAGCTGGTCATGAAGAAGTAGGAGTGGTCGTAGCCGGGCTGCATGCGCAGGGTGATCTTCTGGCCGGCGGCGTCGGCGGCGGCCTGGAGCAGTTCGGGCTTCAGCTGGTCGATCAGGAAGCTGTCGGCGTCGCCCTGGTCGATCAGGATGTCATCGAAGACGCCCTTCGCCGCGCCGGATGCGATCAGCTTGGTGGCGTCGTGGTGGTCCCAGGCGTCGCGGTCGTCTCCCAGATAGGCGGTGAAGGCCTTTTCGCCCCAGGCGCACTGGGTGGGCGAACAGATGGGGGCGAAGGCGGAGACGGAGCGGAACAGGTCGGCGTGGTTCAGCGCCAGGGTCAGGGCGCCGTGGCCGCCCATCGAATGGCCGCTGATGGCGCGGGCGCCCGTGGTCGGGAACGCGGCGTCGATCAGGCCGATCAGTTCCTCGGTGACATAGGTTTCCATGCGGAAATGCGGGGCCCAGGGGGCCTGCGTCGCATCCAGATAGAAGCCCGCGCCCTGGCCCAGGTCATAGGCGGGGTCGTCGGCGACGCCGTCTCCGCGCGGGCTGGTGTCCGGCGCGACGATGATGACGCCGTGTTCAGCGGCGGCCCTGTAGGCGCCGGCCTTGGTGGTGAAATTGTCCTCGGTGCAGGTCAGGCCCGACAGCCAGATCAGCACGGGAAAAGGCCCCTCGCCCGCCGGCGTGAAGACCGACAGGGTCATGGGCGTGCCGGTCGCGGTGCTGTCGTGCTTCAGATAGCGGAGGGTTCCGCCGTGGACGATGTGGGTCTTGGTGGTCTCGAAGGTCATGCCTTCTGGCTAGTCCACCTGACGAACCCCCGCAATGCGTAAGCCTTCACGGCAAGCGACGTCAGGCGAAGATGTCTGACAGACTAAGGGCTCGGGCTTCGCACCGGAAGATTCACGCCAGCTTCGGCACAACTACCTTGAACCACAGAATTCATGGCAGGGATCATCCGCTGCCTGTTCCTCGGTTCAGCCAAATGGATAGCCATCAGCGCGGTCTCTTTCTCGCCAGATATGGAATACTGATAGGCGACGTCTTCGCCGGTCTCCAGCCGCACGATGCCGCAAATCGATCTGCCGTTTGAAGCTGGGACAGCCCAGACCGGTGAAGCCCCCTCCACTCCGACTCTTTTTATCGCGTAGGCCTCGGCTGCCCCCACCGTCGGCCTGACGAAAGAAACAGCGACCGGCTCAGGTGCACTGCACGACACAAGCGCCAAGCCAAAGGCCGAAATCATGATGGCACGCATCGCAAATCCAAGCTGACGGAACGTCGGAAACGCACTTGTCACAGACTGGCCGGATAAATCACCCCGCCCGGTGCATGGCGCAGATCTTGTTGCCCGAGGGATCGCGCAGATAGGCCAAGATCATCGAACCAAACGGGCCTTGCCGCTCGCCGGGCGGGTCCTCAATGGCGCGACCGCCCGCGGCGACGCCGGCGTCGTGGAAGGCCTGGACCATCTCTGGCGTCTTGGCGTGAAAGCCGATGGTGCCGCCGTTGGCGTGGCAGGCGGGTTCGCCATCGATGGGCGCGCCGACCGCAAAGGCGCCCATGCGGGTGCGCCACCAGTAGCGGCCCTTGGGATCCGGCCCCTGCCCCGGCTCGACGCCCAGGGCGCCGAGCGCTGCGTCATAGAATTTGCGCGACGCCTCGATGTCGCTGGCGCCGACGGTGACGTGGGTGAACATGGTCAAACCTCCCGATTTCAGGTCCGTTTCCTTAAACAACGAACCGTGCAGCGCGCAAGTCGATCAGAACACCACCACGCTGCGGATGCTCTTGCCTTCGTGCATCAGGTCGAAGGCCTTGTTGATGTCTTCCAGGCCGAAGGTGTGGGTGATCATGGGATCGATCTCGATCTTGCCGTCCATGTACCAGTCGACGATCTTGGGCGTGTCGGTGCGGCCGCGCGCGCCGCCGAAGGCCGAACCGCGCCAGACCCGGCCCGTGACCAGCTGGAACGGGCGGGTGGCGATCTCCTTGCCGGATTCGGCGACGCCGATGACGACGCTCTCGCCCCAGCCGCGGTGGCAGGCCTCCAGCGCCTGGCGCATGACGACCGTGTTGCCGGTGCAGTCGAAGGTGTAGTCGGCGCCGCCGCCGGTCAGTTCGACCAGGTGGGCCACCACGTCCGGCACGTCCTTCGGATTGACGAAATGGGTCATGCCGAAACGACGGCCCCATTCTTCCTTGTCAGGGTTGATGTCCACCCCGACGATCATGTCGGCGCCGACCATCTTCAGTCCCTGGATGACGTTCAGCCCGATGCCGCCCAAACCAAAGACCACGGCGTTGGCGCCCGGCTCGACCTTGGCCGTATTGACCACGGCGCCGACGCCCGTCGTCACGCCGCAGCCGACGTAGCAGGCCTTGTCGAACGGCGCGTCCTTGCGGATCTTGGCCACGGCGATCTCGGGCAGGACGGTGAAGTTCGAGAAGGTCGAGCAGCCCATATAGTGGGCGATGGCCTGGCCCTTGTAGCTGAAGCGCGACGTGCCGTCGGGCATGACGCCCTTGCCCTGGGTGGAGCGGATCGAGGTGCACAGGTTGGTCTTGCGCGACAGGCACGACTTACACTGGCGGCATTCCGGCGTGTACAGTGGGATGACGTGGTCCCCGACCGCGACCGAGGTCACGCCCGGCCCCACCTCGACCACCACGCCCGCGCCTTCGTGGCCCAGGATGCTCGGGAATATGCCCTCACTGTCCAGGCCGTCCAGCGTATAGGCGTCGGTGTGGCAGATGCCGGTGGCCTTGATCTCGATCAGCACCTCGCCGGCGCGCGGCCCCTCCAGATCGACCTCGACGATCTCCAACGGACGTTTGGCCTCGAAGGCGACGGCGGCGCGGGTTTTCATGGCGAGGGCTCCTTGGTTTGCGCCTGTTTCTCACGAGCGACGCCGGGAAGGCCAGCCCGTCCGCCGATGAAGGCCACTGAAATTTTTTTGAGTGCACTTTCGTGCAGATTTTTGAGATCGGTTCGCTGACACCCTTCGATATGACCAGCCATAGGCTGCATCTACGTCACAGGCGGACGTAGGCTGACCAAGCAGGCGAGACGCGCTAATCAGGGTCATGATCCATCGCAACCTCGTCGTCCTGACCGGCGCCGGCATATCGGCCGAAAGCGGCGTGCCGACGTTTCGGGCGGATGATGGGCTGTGGTGCGGGCATCGGGTCGAGGATGTGGCGACGCCGCAGGGTTATGCGGCCGATCCGGCCCTGGTTCAGGACTTCTACAATCAGCGGCGGCGGCAGTTGGCGCAGGTTCAGCCCAATGCGGCGCATCGGGCGCTGGCGGAGCTGGCGACGCGGTGGGAGGGGGACTTCCTGCTGGTGACGCAGAACGTCGACGATCTGCACGACCGGGCGCATGCGCAGACGCCGCCCGGCGCCGGGTTCGAACTGATCCATATGCATGGCGAGCTGTTGAAGGCGCGCTGCACCCGGTCGGGGGCGGTGATGGACTGGACGGGCGACATGGCGGCGGATCAGGCCTCGCCGCATCACCCCGACGGCCTCATGCGACCGCACATCGTGTGGTTTGGGGAGATGCCGCTGGAGATGGAGCGGATCGAGGCGGCGCTGGAGGCGTGCGACCTGTTCGTCTCCATCGGCACGTCGGGGGCGGTATACCCGGCGGCGGGGTTCGTGCAGGCGGCGCGTTACGCCGGGGCGCGGACGGTGGAGATCAATCTGGAGCCGACGTCGGGCGCGCGCCTGTTCGACGAGGGCGTCTATGGGCCGGCGACGCAGGCCGTGCCGGGTTTCTTCGACAGGCTGTAGAGACGAAAACGGCGACCGCTGCGAAGCGGCCGCCGTTCCGGTCTTTGAGGTCGAAGGCGGTTAGGCCAGGACGACGATGGTCACGCGGCGGTTCTGCGAACGGCCTTCCGGCGTTTCGTTCGAGGCCACCGGCTGTTCCTGACCATAGGAGATGGTCGCCATCCGGTTCAGGGCGACGCCCTGACGGTTCAGGAAGCGGCGCACGGCCTCGGCGCGCTGCTCGCCCAGCTGGTTGTTATGCTCGGGCGTGCCGGTCGCGTCCGTATAGCCCTGGATTTCCAGATAGACGTTCTTGTTCTCGCCCTGCAGACGCTGGGCGAACTGGGCCAGGCGTTGCTCGGCTTCGGGCGACAGGGCCGCCGCGTCGGTGGGGAATTTCACGGAATCGTCCGACAGCACGACCTGGTAGAGGAACTTGCCCTCCGCCAGTTTATGCGCGTCGTTGGCGCGTTGCAGGGCCTGGCCTGCGGTGCCTTCGACGGTGGTCACGCGGTTGTCGACGACCTCGACCTGATCACGGACGAAACGATGGCTGGCGCAGCCGCTGGCCGCAAAGCCGAGGGCGATGAGGGCGCCGCCGACGACCGCCGTCCTGAGTTTCGATCTGCTCAAGTTCTGTCTCCTTCTTGCCGGGAGCGCCACACCCGTTTTTGCGCCAGATGAAAATGGCGTAGGGCACAAGGCGGAGTAATGACGTGCTTTGGGCGGGATCGTGTCAGCTTGACCATAAGCAGATCGGGCATTTCGCGTTATTCTTGCGTCCGCGCGGAACCCGAGGTCGAGATCAGACGTTGCGCCGCCGACGGTCAAGGCCGAAGGCGGGCAGGCTCATCTATCGCTGATCTGAAACGCCGCCCGGTTGTATTCCGCACAGCGCCACTTTCCTGACGCGACCCGATGTTTTCAACAAGGCCTGAAGTTTTTTTACAGGCGTTCTGTTCTGATGACCATGCGGCACGGTGTTCAACAGTCATCACGGATAGGCGATTGAGCGCCGGCCGAACACGACGCTGGGCACGACGCCGGGCACGGCACTGGGCGCTGGCGGCGACGCCGATTCTGGCCGCGCATGCCGGGCTGGCCCTGCTGATGACGGCGCGCGCGACGCCTGAGCCTGTCGTGTCCGAGCCGCCTTTGGTGATGGTGGAACTGGTCGAACCGCCCCCTCCCCCGCCGCCGGCTCGCGTTATCGTCCCCGATCCGTCGCCCAAGCCGGATGCGCCGGCCGCTGCGGCCCAGTCGGCGGCGCCGCCCAAGCCCGCACCCCAACGTCGCCCGCCGGCAGTGGCGGCGGCCCGGCCGCGCCTGGTCGTCGCCAAACGCCCGCCCGATGTCGAACCCCTGCCCGCCGCGCCCGCGCCGCCGGGACCGCCTTTGCCCTTGCTGGGCGCGGCCCAGATCGCCGGCGCCATGACGGTCGGTGCAGGGCCAGGCGGCGGAGGCGGAACGGGGGTCGGCGGCGGCGGCGGATCGGGCGGAACCGGCTCGGGCCCCGGGTCTGGCGGCGGATCGTGCGACATGGTGCGCTGGGTCCAGGACGCGGTGCGCGACGACCAGGCGGTGCGCCGCGCCGTCATCGCCGCGTCTCAGGACATGGACGCCAACGGTCGCGCCATCCTGGTCTGGAACGGCGACTGGCTGCAGAGCCGCAACCAGTCCGGCAAGGGCCTGGCCGGCGTGCGCCAGGCCATCGCCCTGGAAGTCGCCTTCGCCCCGGCAGAGTGCAAGAGCCAGAGGATGACCGGCCTGGCCGTGCTGAAGCTGGAAGATAGGGTGGGTGGCGCGCAGCTGGCGCTGGGCAAGGGCAGCTGGCGCTGGTCGGACCTGTTGGGGGCGGGTTAGCGACCCCCGACACGGTTTCAGACTGTGCGGCGTGAAAAACACCGTCTGAATAGTGCAATTCGTCTGAAATCCGCCCTCCCCGGCTGCGCGACACGTCCGATGCGGACGAGCGGAGACAGGATCGCACGGTTCTGGGGTGCGGGCAGGAAGAGGACGCTGGTGGGCGGCAGAGGATTGAAATCATTGGGTTGAGGTGACGGAAATGGGATGGCTGCCCCTCTTTTCTTTCGTCATCCTCCGGCAAGCCGCGCCTTTGCGGCGCAGACCGGGGGACCCAGCGGCGCCGAAGGCGATGCGTCGGCCGCACTATGCTGGGACACCCACTCCGCGACAGGGTCGCGCTCTCGCGCGCCGCTGGGTCCCCCGGTCTCGCTACGCTCGCCGGAGGATGACGAAAAAAGAGGAGTTTAGGCGCGCGGGCCGAACAGAATGATCCCCGCGCCGACGATGCAGACCAGGCCACCCAGCACGTCCCATCGATCCGGCGTCGTCTTCTCGACCACGGCCATCCAGACCAGCGACGCACAGATATAGACGCCTCCATAGGCCGCGAAGGCGCGGCCCGCTGCGTCGCTGGGGACCAGGGTCAGCAGCCAGGCGAAGGCGATCAGGCAGACGATGCCCGGCGCCAGCCACAACGGTGAGCGATCCAGCTTCAGCCAGGCCCAGAAGGCGAAACAGCCGCCGATCTCCGCCAGCGCCGCCAACGGATAGATCAGCAAGAGCTTCATCCTCGCCTCCTATCGCTCGCCGCGCGGCGGCTCGCTGCTTGAGGAGGCCTTGGCCGCCCGCTCCGCCGCCAGCTTGGCCAGCACCCGGCCGCGACCGCGCGACAGGGCATGGATGGCGCCGCGCATGGTGGCGACCTCTTGCTCGGAGAAGGCGGCGCGGCCCAGCATGACGCGCAGGTTCTGGCTCATCGAACGCTTCTTCTCGGGCGGATAGAAGAAGCCGCCGTTTTCCAGCTCCTCTTCCAGGTGCTCGTACATGCCGACCAGAAGCTCGTTCGACGCCGGCGGCTCGCTGTCGCGGAAGCGCGGCGGCGGGGCGTCCAGGATCAGGGTGCGCCACTCATAGGCGTTGATCGCCACGGCCTGGGCCAGGTTCAGCGAATGGTGCCGGGGGTCGATGGGGATGGTGACGATGCCGGCGCACAGGGCGATGTCGGTCGTCTCCAGCCCCGCCCGCTCGCCGCCGAACAACAGGCCGGTCTTCAGGCCCGATGCGGTGTCGTCATAGAGGACGCGGCCGGCCTCGCGCGGGGTGCGCACCGGCTGGCGCGTCTCGCGTGGACGGGCCGTGGTGGCGAAGACGGTGTTCAAGTCGGCGACGGCGTCAGCGACGCTGTCGAACACCCGCACGCCCTCCAGCACCCAGTCGGCGCCAGAGGCCATGGCCCAGGCCCGATCTTGGGGCCAGCCGTCGCGGGGCGTGACCAGGCGCAGATCCGTCAGGCCGAAGTTGGCCATCACCCGCGCCACGGCGCCAATGTTCTCGGCCATCTGCGACTTGTCGAGGATGACGGCGGGGGGCGTTAGATCCGACAAGGAAATCAGTCCTCGCCCACCATGGCGATCCAGGGGTCGGTGGTTCCGGCCTCGACCTCGGCGACCTTGACGGCGGGCCAGCCGATGGAGGCGCTGCCCGAGGCGGTCCAGGCGGTGACGATGAAGTCGCGCAGTTCGCCGGCGCCGGCGCCCAGACGTTCATTGACGAAGGCCGCGCCGCGCGGATCGGCGTCGCGGAAACCGCCCGCCTTCTCCAGCCGATAGAAGGGGATCACCGTGCCCAGCGTCGTGGTCAGGTAGGAGACGGTGCGCGCCTTGACGTCGAAACCGTCCAGGCTGGCGGCCGGCATGGCGGCCTCGACCGCGTCCAGACGGGCGACGCGGTTGGTGAACGCGCCCTCGAACAGGGCGTGGGTCTGACGCGAGTTGGTGAAGCCTTCGGGGTTCGGGAAGTCGCCCCAGCCGTTGTAGTGGATCGTCGTGTGATGCGGCTGTGAGCCGTCGCCGACATAGTGGCCCATCACGCCGATGTCGCGCAGGATCAGGGCCTCGCGGCGGATGCGGTCGGCGCGGTACCAGGCCTGACGCTCCATGTTCGTCTCGCGCTTCTCGGCGGCGTTCAGCACGCGCCAATAGGCGAAGTCGCGGCCCAGGTTCTGCCAGGCGTCGATCATGGCGTAGGGCAGATAGCCGGCGTCGTTGACATCCAGACCGGCCTTGGTCAGGGCGGCGTCATATTCGGACTTCAGGCGGGGAAGGTCGTTGATGCTCATGCCGCGCTGGTCGAAGACGCGGCCCTGGTCGTCCATGTCGATGAAGTGGGCGGTGTCGCGCTCGCGGTCGTGCGGCTGGCCGGCGCCCTTCCAGCGGTCGGGCTCGCGCGCCAGTTCGCCCACGTCGGCGATGGCCGCCGGAGTGCGCAGGAAGGCGGGCAGATCGTCAGGCAGGGCCCGCATCGCCGCCACGCCGATCAGGCGGTGGCCGGTATTGCCCCAGGCGGTGACGGTGACGGCCGGCGCGGCGACCGCGATCAGGGCCAGGGCGGCGATGGCGAGACGTTTCATGGGCAAACCTCAGCAAGGATCACGCCCGTCTAACGTATCCTTGATCGCGCCTCCAGCGTCGAAGACTGGCGATCCGAGCGTAAACGCCTAGGTTATGAAGGCTCCCCCTTCGTCTTATCCAGGCTCCACACTTTTCGGGGAGCGATGACGTGATTGCGTCGTCGCCGTCGTTCGACGGCGCCTCAAGTGGACGCCAGACCGAAAGGACATGCCCATGCGCACGCCCCGCCTCGCCCTTTTCGCTTCCGTCGCCGTTCTGGCGACCGCCGCGACCGCCCAGGCCCAGGACGCCCCTGCCCCCACTGCTGGCGCGACGCCTGCGGCCTCGACCGGCTCTGCCACCTTCACCGATGACGAGCTGAAGAAGTTCGACGACGCCATGGTCAAGGTGAGAGCCGTCAGCGACACGCTGAACGGCGCCCAGCCGACGCCGGAACAGCAGGCGCAGATGGCCGCCGCCGTTCAGGACTCGGGTCTGGAAGTGACGCGCTTCAACACCCTGTCGAACGCCGTCGCCGCCGATCCGGCCCTGGCGGCGCGCATTCGCGTGGTCAACGCCACGCCGCCGGCGCCCGGCACCCCGGCCGCCGCCGTGACCGACGACGAGTTGAACCGCTTCGTCGCCGCCATGACCCAGATCCGCACCATCACGGCCCGGGTCCAGAACAACCAGGCCACGCCGGAGCAGAGCGCTCAGCTGACGGCGGCGGTCGAAGGGTCGGGCCTGACGACGGAGCGTTTCAACACGATCTCCCGACTGGTGTCGGAGACAACCTATCTGCAGGCCAAGGCCGAACTGGCCGGCGCGCGTCTGGAAAAGGGCGTCAGCCAGTAGAGATCAGACGTCGGCGGGCTCGCGCCGGATGTCCGGGGCGGCCGGGCCCGCCTCGTCCTCGTTCAGCAGGCGGCCTTCGCGGCGCGGTTTGATGTAGGGGGCCGGCTGCGGCGTGGGCATGTTGCCACGCATCAGTTGGCGGCCCGCGCTGATCCCGCCGGTCAGTTGCAGGTCCAGGCGCGCCTCGTCGCGACGACGCACGTCGCCGATGGCCTCGGCCGCCTGACTTTCGTCCATACCCAGTTCGATCAGGGCCCGCTCGCCGAACTTCAGCGCCGATTCGAAGGTCTCGCGGATCTGGTAATCGACCCCGGCCTGGATCAGGCGCATCGAATGGCCCCGGTCGAAGGCGCGGACCATGATCTTGGTGGTCGGGAACTCGGACTTGACCAGTTCGACGATGCGGTCGGCGGCCTCGGGCTTGTCGACGCAGACCAGGACGATCTCGGCCTGCTCGGCGCCGGAGGCCCTGAGGGTGGCGAGCTGGGCGCCGTCGCCGTAATAGACCTTGAACCCGAACTGAGAGGCGGCCTGGATCATCTCCACGTCGTTCTCGATGATCGACACGTCCACGTCGCGCGCCAGCAGGGGTTGGGACACGACCTGGGCGAAACGGCCGAAGCCGATGATCAGCACCTGGCCGCGCAGGTCCTTGGCGAAATCGACGCCGTCCGCATCCTCGGCCGACACGGTCGGCTTGGGCAGGAAGCGCTGGGTCAGCAAACTGGTCAGGGGCGTCAGGGCCATGGACAGGATGACGATGGCCGACAGCATGGCGCCGACCTGGGCGTCGAACAGACCCGCCGTCACGGCCGCGCCATAGAGGACGAAGGCGAACTCGCCGCCCTGGGCGAACAGGGCCGCGCGCTCGACCGCCTCGTGGTGTGAGGCCTTGAACAGGCGGGCGACGCCATAGATGCCCAGCGCCTTGACCCCCATGAAGGCGACCACGCCGCCGACCACGATGCGCCAGTCCGCGACGACCACCGACAGGTCCAACGACATGCCGACGCTGAGGAAGAACAGGCCCAGCAGGATGGCGCGGAACGGCTCCACGTCCGATTCCAGCTGATGGCGGAAGGTCGATTCCGACAGCAGCACGCCGGCCAGGAAGGCGCCCATCGCCATCGACAGCCCGCCCAGCGACATGGCCCAGGCGGCGCCGACCACGACCAGCAGGGCCGCGGCCGTCATCACCTCGCGCCCGCCGTAACGGGCCAACAGGCGAAAGATCGGATCGACCAGATATTTGCCGGCCAGCAGCACGCCGCCGACCGCCGCGACCGCGAAGCCGACGGTCTGCCACAAGGGCGGGGCCTGCTCGTTCGCCACGCCCAGCACGGTGGCGAGGACGGCGACGATGGCCAGCAACGGCACGATGGCCAGGTCTTCCAGCAGCAGGATGGACACCGCGCGCTGGCCCGGCCCGCCGGCGATCTCGCCGCGTTCCTCCAGCATCTGCATGATGACGGCGGTGGACGACAGGACGAAGCCCATGGCCCCGACGAAGGCGACCGGGGCGGAGAAGCCGGCCAGCATGGCCGTCAGGGTCAGGATCAAACCACAGAACAGAACCTGGGCCGCGCCCAGGCCGAAGATTTCCTTCCTCAGCCCCCAAAGGCGTTTGGGCCGCATCTCCAGCCCGATGATGAACAGGAAGATGACCACGCCGAACTCGGCGACATGCAGGATGGTCTCGGGTTCGCGAAACAGCTTCAGGCCGAACGGGCCGATGGCCAGGCCCGCCGCCAGATAGCCCAGCACTGACCCCAGACCGATGCGTTTGAACACCGGCACGGCGAGCACGCCCGCCGCCAGCAAGGCGGCCGCCGCGCCCAGATCCAATCCCGTCGTCGCCTCGGCCATCACGTCACCTTGTATGCTCAAGCTCCATTGTGGGGACGGAATCACCGGATTGCGAGATGGCGCCGAAGACACGGTCGCAGATCGCTGTCCGGCGAGCGGCGTCCGCGCCACAGTTTCGCCTCAGGACGACCCGCGACTGGCGTCAAGAAAACAACCGGAGGAAGCCATGTCACGTCTCGCCCGGATCGCCGCACTGTCGGTGTTGAGCCTGTCGATCGCCGCGCCGCCGATGGCCCTGCCGTCCATCGCCCTGGCCAAGCCGATGGACGGCGAGGCGACGCCGGCGGCCTGCGGGCCGCTGGGCTTCGACCTGCAGCCGTCGGCGCCCATGCCGGCCCTCGTGCGCAGGGTGGCGCCGGCGGGGCCGCCGGTCATGGTCGCGCCCACCCGCAAGGAGGATCGCGTCGAATATACGGGACCGCCCGTGAATCTGCCGGGTCCGCCGCCGCCCCCTGCACCGCCGCCCCCTCCGCCGCCCCCTCCTCCGGCGCCGCCCGCGCCGATGCGGCCGACCGTGACGCAGAACAATGTCGTCGTCACGGGCTCGCGGATCATGCCCGGCATGGCCCAGGCGCCTGCCGATACCGAACGCTATCCCGATGCGACGCCCAATCCTGTGAAGCGGACCAGCGATCAGCCGGTCTCGACCTTCTCCATCGACGTGGACACCGCCGCCTATTCGAACGTCCGGCGCTTCATCGACGAGGGGCGCAGCCCCCCGAGGGACGCGGTGCGGGTGGAGGAGCTGATCAACGCCTTCGACTACGACTACGCCCAGCCGACCGCGCAGAGCCGGCCGTTCGCCATCACCACGGCGGTGGCGGCCTCGCCTTGGGCGACCGGGCGGCAGATCGTTCACATCGGACTGCAAGGTTACGAACTGCCGGCCGGCGAGCAGCGGCCGCTGAACCTGACCTTCCTGGTCGATGTCTCGGGATCGATGGGGTCGGCCGACAAACTGGATCTGGCCAAGAAGGCGATGAACCTGGCCATCGACCGGCTGAGGCCGCAGGACACGCTGGCCGTGACCTATTACGCGGAAGGCGCCGGCACGACCTTGCAGCCGACCAAGGGCGACGAAAAGCTAAAGATGCGCTGTGCGGTGGCCAGTCTGCGCGCCTCGGGCGGCACCGCCGGGGCCACCGGCATGACCAACGCCTATGACCAGGCCCAGGCCAGTTTCGCGCGCGACAAGGTCAACCGCATCCTGATGTTCACCGACGGCGACTTCAACGTCGGGGTGACCGACGACAAGCGGCTGGAAGACTATGTCGCCGACAAGCGCGGGACCGGCGTCTATCTGTCGGTCTACGGCTTCGGGCGCGGCAACTATCAGGACGCGCGGATGCAGACCATCGCCCAGGCCGGCAACGGGGTCGCGGCCTATGTCGGGGACCTGCGCGATGCCCGCCGGCTGTTCGGCCCGGCCTTCGACAAGGGCGCCTTTCCCATCGCCGACGACGTCAAGATCCAGGTCGAGTTCAACCCTGCCCGCGTCGCCGAATGGCGGCTGATCGGATACGAGACCCGGCTGCTGAACGAAGAGGATTTCAACAACGACCGCATCGACGCGGGCGAGGTCGGATCGGGAGCCAGCGTTACGGCCCTGTACGAAATCACCCCCATCGGCGGCCCGACCCAGGTTCCAGAGCGGCGCTATCCCGACAACCGCATCGGCGTGGGCGGCGGCGATCCGAACGGCGAGATCGGCTTCGTCCAGGTGCGCTACAAACAGCCGGGCCAGAGCCGGTCGGAGCTGATCCAGCAGCCGCTGACCAATCGTGCCTCAGGCCCCGTCGGCGCCCAGCCGCCGGAGGCGACCCGCTGGGCCATCGCCGTCGCCGGCTTCGGCCAGAAGCTGCGGGGCGATCCGTGGATGGCGGCCGACTATGGTTGGGACCGGATCGTCGAACAGGCGCAAGGGGCCAGGGGCGAGGATCCGTACGGCGACCGGGCCGAGTTCGTGCAGATGGTGCGGGCGGCGGAGAGCCTGCCTGCGCCGCGAACACCCTGATCGGAACCGCTACGCTCGCGGCGGGTTTCCAGCGCAACGCTTCAACCAAGGAAACCCGCCATGAAGATCCGCGACGTGATGACCAAGGACGTTCACCTGGCCCGCCCCGCCGACACCATCCAGGATGTCGCCAGCCGCATGGCCAAGGGCGGCTTCGGCTTCGTGCCCGTCGCGGACGGCGACCAGTTGATCGGCACGATCACCGACCGCGACATCGTGGTGCGCGCCCTGGCGACCGGCGCGGCCTCCAGCGCGGCGGTGGTGGAGTTCATCACCCGCGATCCGCAGACGGTGCTGGACACCGACGACCTGAAGGTCGTGCTGGACCTGATGGGCGCCAAGCAGATCCGCCGCGCACCGGTGGTCGACAAGCACGGCCGCGTCGTCGGCGTGGTCTCGCTGGGCGATCTGTCCACGCGGGTGAAGGAGAAATACGCCGGCGAGACGCTGGAGAGCATCTCGCGTTAAGACCTGCGTAACCGCGACCCGACACCGGGCGTCAAGGATCGTCGTTCATCCTGTCCGTTGAATTCTCGGAGAGGTCTATGGCGCGCGCGCAGTTCCAGAAGGGTCAGAAGGTCTGGGTCGAATGCGTCGGCGCCTGGGCCTTTATCGAACAGGTCCAGCCCGTTTGGGCCAAGGGCTTCGATGAGCCCGTGCGCGTCACCTACGACGTCGGGCTGGGGCGCGAGTTCACGGCCAGCGAGCTGATGCTGGCGATGGACGATCCGTCGGCGAAAGAGGGCGTGGGCGAATGGCGGCTGCTGCGGGCGCGCAACAAGTGGCAGTTGCCCGAGGACTGCCTGCACCATCCCCACCCCGGCACCTATCCCGTCGTCGTGACCGACCGCGCGGACTGGGGCGGCTGGCGCGTGCCGGGCGCCGAATACGACCGCGACCCGCAGCAGATCGAGCTTCAGGCCCGGCTGATCGCCGCTGCGCCGCAACTGATGCAGATCGCCCAGGGTCTGGTGGACATGGTGTCGGAAGCGCCCGACGACGCCCCGCCCGCCGTGCTGACCCTGGCCAGCCAGGCGCGCGATACGTTGCAGGCCGTGACGCGGGTTCTGGAGCCTGCGCCGGACCGCCTGCCGGCGCCGGTCACAGCGGCTTAAAATCCGGTTAAAGCGCGCGCCAAGCCTCGACAGGAATCCGCGACGCAGCCTAGATTCCCCTCACAGCAGATTTGTCGGAGGGACGGGGCTTGCGCGACGAGGAGCGGCGGGAAAATCGGTCGGGGCGTCGCGCCTCCGACCGCGCCCCCGGCGCGCCGGCCTGGCTGCGCGTTTCCGTGCTGGTCCTGGCCCTGATCGCCACCGGCTATGTGCTTCTGGCGTCACGCGAAATCACCAGACCGACGCGCGATGTCAGCCGGCTGGAAGCCGAGAACCTGACGCTGAACACGCAGCTGGTCGCCAGCCAGACCGCCGTCCTGATCCAGTCCGCCGACGCCGGCCTCGCCGCCGGCCAGACGGTCATCCGCGCCGGCCGCCCGCCCATCGAAGTGGTCGAGGCCGCGCGGCGGGTTGCGCCTCAGGTCGGATTTTCGCTGATCGGTCCCGGCGAAACGGTTCAGGCGACTGCAGGAGAGGGCGCCGTCGTCGCGTCGTCGGCCAGCGTCGACGGCAGCCGGCTGGAGGCGCGGATCGACCCGGTCCTGCCCGCCTCCAGCGATGCGCGGATCGTGTCGGCGGCGGGGGTGGTGCTGGCCTCTCGGCGGGCCGCCGAAATCGGTCAGCCGATCCGGGCCTTGATCGGCGCCGACGCCGCGGCCCTGGCCGGTTCTGGGGCGCCGCGCGCCGTGTCGGTCGGGGGCGAGACCCGGATGGCGACCGCCGCCCGCACGACCGCAGACGGCCCCTATGTCGTCACCCTGTCCCAGGGCGACGCGACCTCCTTCTTCGACGACGCCTGGCTGGTGGCCGTGCCGCTGCTGCTGGGCCTGGTGGTCGTCGCCCTGTTCGTCTTCTACGGCTTTCGCCAGACCCGTCAGCACCGCGAGCGCATCGCCACCGAGAAGCGGTTCCGCATCGCGGTCGAGGCCGCGCGTTGCGGCGTGTGGGAGTGGGACCTGAAGAAGGACGAGGTGTCCCTGTCCGACTATATGGCCGCCCTGCTGGGGTTCGAGCGCGGCGGGGTGACCTCAGCCGACGACGTGATCGCGCGCGTGCATCCGCGGTTCCGCGAAGAGGTGCTGCACGCCCTGCGCCAGGCCGCCGCCTATGGCGCCTTCGAGATCACCTTCCCCGTGGCCGGCCCCGACGGACGCACACGCTGGATCGACGCGCGGGGTCAGGCGCGCGGGACACGCGGCGAGAACGGCTTCACCGCCATTCTGGGCGTGGCGCTGGACATCACCGAGGCCCGACGCGCCAAGGCCGCCGCCCAGGCCGCCGAAAGCCGGCTGCGCGACGGGGTGGAGAGCATCTCCGACGCCTTCGTCCTGTTCGACCGCCAAGGGCGGCTGATCCTGTGGAACCAGGCGTTCGAGGACGCCTTCGGCTTCGAGCACGGCATCGTGCGGCGCGGCGCGCTGAAGGACGAGCTGAACCGCATCGCCGCCCTGGCCATCAAGGCCGAGCATAAACCCGTAGGGGGCCGCGCGGGCCTGCGCGAGGTCGAACTGCACGACGGGCGCTGGCTGCAGTTGTCCGAGAGGTTCACCTCGGAAGGCGGCTCGGTCATCACCGCCGCCGACATCACCGCCATCAAACGCCAGGAGGCCGAGCGCCGCCGCGCCGCCGACGACCTCCGCGTCACCGTCGATCAGTTGGAAGCCAGTCGTGAGACGTTGGCGCTGCTGGCCCGCAAATACGAGGTCGCCATGACCCGCGCCGAGGCCGCCAACCAGGCCAAGTCCGAGTTCCTGGCGAACATGAGCCATGAGCTGCGCACGCCGCTGAACGCCATCAACGGCTTCTCGGAGATCATGGCCAGCGAGCTGTTCGGGCCGCTGAACGAGAAATACAAGGGTTATGCGGGCGACATCCTGAAGTCGGGCCAGCACCTGCTCAGCCTGATCAACGACGTGCTGGACATGGCCAAGATCGAGGCCGGCAAGATGACCCTGCACTATGAGCCGGTGTCGTTGCGCGAGGTGTGCGAGGACGCGGTGCGCCTGATGCGCGGCAAGGTGCAGGAGGCGGGGCTGAAGATCTCGGTCGAGGGCGTCGACCTGCCCGACATCGAGGCCGACCATCGCGGGGTCAAACAGGTGCTGCTGAACCTGATCTCGAACGCCGTGAAGTTCACGCCCGACGGCGGGTCCATCGTCGTGTCGCTGGATCGGTTCCCAGGCCCGGCGGGCGAGGACCGGATCCGCGTCGCCTGCGCCGACACCGGCATCGGCATCGCCCCCGACGACCTGGTGCGCCTGGCCCGCCCATTCGAACAGGTCGAGGGCCAGCACTCCAAGACCACCCAGGGCACCGGCCTGGGCCTCGCTTTGACCAAGGCCCTGATCGAGATGCACGGCGGCCAACTGACTATGGAAAGCGAGCCCGGCGTCGGCACGGTAGTCAGCTTCGACCTGCCAGTGAAGCGGCCGGACCAGACGGTGCAACCGATCCGGGCGGCGTTCGCGGCTTAGGCGTTCGCCTGACCCGAACGCAGCCGTTTCGCATCATTCGCTCGTGATGAACGCCATTGCCGCCGCCATCTGCGGATCGCGACCCGAGGCGATGTCTTCGGCCGTCGTCTGAACCAAGACGTCGGGCTGGATCGCGGCGTCCGGTTGGGGCGTGTCGGGGAAGCTGGCGATCAGCGGCAGGTCGATCTCGATACCCGATGCCGGAAGCTTGAGGAAGAAGAAGGCGCCGCCGTTGATGCCGCGCCGGTTGCCGCCGGTCGGCTGGCCGATCAGGGTGGCGGCGCCGCTCTGTTGTACGGCTTGGGCGAAGCCGAAGGTGGCCGAGCTGTTGGAAGCGTCGCAGAGGACCGCGACCGGTCCCATGAAGCGCGTTCCGGCCGGTCGGATGACCGTGCCCTCTGCATCGTCGTCGTAGCGGGTCAGTCGATAGAAGCCGGGGCGTTCGTTGGAGGGTTGGGCCTCGTCGCCCCAGTCAAGGAAGCTGCGGTCCCAGGTGTGGAGATAGGGCCGGACCGATGCAGGGGCGCTGCGGTAGCGGGTCCAGCGCTGGTTGCGCGACAGGGGCAGGTCGCGGTCGATCAAGCGGCTGAGGATGAGATTGCCGCAGTCGAGACCGCCCTCATTGCCGCGTAGATCGATGATCAGGCCCCGCGCCCGCTCCGCGCTCAAGGCGTCCATGGTCTCGCCCAGCCAGGCCTCCCAGGCGAAGGTCGAGTTAAACAGGGCCCAGCTCGGCATCGTCAGGCGGCGGAAGCCGTCGGGCAGGCTTTCCAGCGTCCAGGGATTGGCGTCGCCGGTCGGGCTGGCCGACGGCGCCAGGCGGGACTGCCGCTCCGCAAGGGTGAGCAGCGGCGCACGCACGATTCGTCCGTCCGCGAGGGTGAAGGCGGCCTCGTCCTTCAGCGGCAGGATGAGCGGCAGGTGGATGTCGAAGGTCTCGAAGCGGTCTTCGCCGCGAACCTCCATCAGATTGATCCGCTTGGCGTCGTTGCCGCCGTCGGCGCGAGCGAGCGGGACCAGTCGGGCCAGAAGCGTTTCGGTGGCGACGCCGTCGATGGCGCTGACGACAGTGCCTCGCGGCAACGCGCTCGAAGTCGTGTGATCCTCGGTGATCACGATGCGGTCGTCGATCCAGCGAAAGCGGAAGGGCACGAGGGATCGGTCCGGATACATGGCCGCGACCATGGCGTCGTCGCCGTTATAAGGGCTGGGATAGGTGTGGCCGCAGCGGATCGAGGCGGTGACCCGCGTCAGCGCCAGGAACCGCTCACGAAAAGACCCAGGCGCCCGCCAGGTCTCGCCAAGCGCGTCGAGGCGCGTCGTGATCTCGGCCGGCGTGCTGTAGCGGTAGAGGCCCGGATGCATGGTCTCCCAGACCGCGCGCAGGATGGCGACATCGCCGCTCCAGTCGTCGGACCGGGACTGCGCCCAGGCCGGACAGGCCGAGGCGAGGGATAGGCCGGCGGACATTTGGAGCAGGCGGCGGCGGTTCAGCGACGGCATGGGATATCCTTGATCTCGATCGTGTCGAGGATGTGCGGCCTCACGCCTTTGCGCGCCTCAGATCATCGTCACACGACACAAAAACAGGATCTGAGACCTGTTGGCGGTACCGGGAGGGTGGCAGGCCATAGCGGGCCTGGAAGGCGCGGTTGAAACTGGCCTTGGAGGCGAAGCCCATCTCGAAGGCCAGGTCGAGCAGATCGGCGTCCGTGCGGGCCGCGAGCGCCTCAGCCACGCCCTCGGCCCTGAGACCATTGACGAAGACAGAGAAGTTGACGCCGAGCCCGAGGTTGATCGCTCGGGACAGCCGCCCGCTGTTGGTGCCCAGACACCGGGCCAGACGCGGCAAGGTCAGCGCCGGCTCGCGCCACCAGCCTTCGGCACGGGTGCGGGCTGCAAAGTCGGCGGCGATGGCGCCCCAGTCCGGCGCGACGCGCACGGGCTCGTCGGTCACCGGCGCATCTTCAGGGACGAACGTCTCGGGGAGGCCGGCGTGGCGCCAGCCCGAAACCCCGAGATAAAGGCCCAGTGCGCCGAGCGCGAAATACAGGCCGGCCTGTTGGAAATAGTCAATGCCGCCGGTCAGGGCGGACCAAAGCCAGAAGCCGACCTGGACGAGGAGACCGAGGACGATGGCGGCCCGCACTCGCCCAAGCCAGCGCGCGGAGAACAGGTCGTCGTCGCTACGGGCGTCGGCCAACCGACGGCGATAGTCCGTGAGCACCCGGCCGATGGCCCAGGCGTAGGCGCCAAGGCTGGCCATGGCGAGCACGTCGAGGACCGGGGCCGCCACCTCGCGGTGAGCACCCGTGTACCAGGCCCATTTAATGTCCAGCGGCAGGAGGAAGCAGGCCCCGAAATAGAGGAACTGCGCGAACGGAGGGGCCATGTGCCAGGCCATTCTGCGAGGCAGGCGACCGGCCTGTAGCGCATGGGCATAGGCGTAAAGCAGGGGGCCTAGAGCCAGGGGGATGGCGAAGGGCGCGAAGGTCAGGCCGCGCCAGAGATCGTAGGCGCCCGCGAATCCGATGGCATAGGGGATCAGAAGGCCTGCAATGACCAAGAGGGCGCCGGCCAAAAGGCGGTTGGCCATCCGTCGCGTTGAGGCGGTGACGAGGGCGATGGCGAGGGCGGTGATCTGAACGGCGATTAGGCCGAGAAGCGCCGTTCGCCATCCGAAATCGAGTTGGAGTTGGTCCATCACCCGACGCTAGAAGCTGGGGCCCACGAGAGGAAGCCTACCTCGCGCGACTGACCCAACTGCGAAGAGCCTAAACCAACTCCACGCCCATCGCCGTCGCTTCGCCGCCGCCGATGCACAGGGCGGCCATGCCCTTGGTCTTGCCGTGGGCTTTCAGGGCGGACAGCAGGGTGGTCAGGACGCGGGCGCCGGAGGCGCCGAGCGGGTGGCCCAGGGCGCAGGCGCCGCCGTTGACGTTGATCTTGTCGTGGGGGATGCCGAGTTCCTGCATGGCGATCATCGGCACGATGGCGAAGGCCTCGTTGACCTCCCACAGATCGACGTCGTCGGCGCTCCAGCCCGCCTTCTTCAATGCCTTTTGCAGGGCGAAAACCGGGGCGGTGGTGAACAGGCTGGGCTCCTGGGCGTGGGCGGCCTGGCTGACGACGCGGGCGATGGGCGTCAGGCCCAGGGCCTGGGCCGTCGACTGGCGCATCATGACCAGGGCGGCGGCGCCGTCCGAGATCGAGGCGGCCGAGGCGGCGGTGATGGTGCCGTCCTTGCCGAACGCGGGCTTCAGATTGGGGATCTTGGAGGGGTCGGACTTGGTCGGCTGTTCGTCGCGATCGACGATGATGGGGCCCTTGCGGGTCTTGACCTCGACCGAGGCGATCTCGGCGTCGAAGGCGCCTGCGTCCTGGGCCCGCTTGGCCCGGCCGGCGCTCTCGATGGCGTAGGCGTCCTGCTGCTCGCGGGTGAACTGATAGACCTTGGCCGTGTCCTCGGCGAACTGACCCATCAGCTTGCCGGGGGTGTAGGCGTCCTCAAGCCCGTCCAGATACATGCTGTCGGAAATGACGTCGTGGCCGATGCGGGCGCCGCCCCGGTGCTTGGTCATCAGATAGGGGGCGTTGGTCATGGACTCCATGCCGCCCGCCACGATCACGTCGGCGGACCCGGCCGCCAGGGCGTCGTGCGCCATCATGGCCGCCTGCATGCCCGAGCCGCACATCTTGTTGATGGTAGTCGCCTCGGTCGTGACGGGCAGGCCTGCGCCCATCCCCGCCTGACGCGCCGGCGCCTGGCCCAGGCCGGCGGGCAGGACGCAGCCCATGATGATCTGCTCGACCTTGTTCGGGTCCAGCCCGGCGCGCTCCAGCGCCGCCTTGACCGCGACGGCGCCCAGGTCGGTGGACTTGGCGTCCGACAGCGCGCCCTGGAAACCGCCCATCGGGGTTCTGGCGTAGGAGACGATGACGACGGGATCGGACATGGAGCGGTTTCCTCTTGTTGCGCGGACAGATAGCGATCCGCCCGATCAATTCAAAGCGTCAGGAGAAGTGCAGCCGCCGATACTTGCCCCGGAAATAGAGCAGCGGATCGCGTCGCGGCTCGAACCGCGCGCGCGTGACCCGGCCGATGATGACCAGGTGGTCGCCGGCCTCGACGATCTGTTCGGTGCCGCATTCGAAACTGGCCAGGGCGCCCGACAGGATGGGCGCGCCGGTGTCCCAGGTCTCCCACGCCACGTCCTGGAACCGGTCGGCCTGGGACCGGGCGAAGACGCCGGAGGTGGGCTGCTGGCCGATGTGCAGGACGTTGATGGCGAAATGCTCGGCCTGGCGGAAGCGTTCGACGTTGGTGGACGAGCGGGCCAGGCAGAACAGGATCAGCGGCGGGTCCAGCGACACCGACGAAAAGGAGTTGGCGGTCAGGCCGACGGGCTGTCCGGCCTCGTCCAGCGTCGTCACCACCGTCACCCCTGTCGCGAAACAGCCCAGGGCGTCGCGCAGGGTGCGCGGGTCGGACCCGGCCTGATAGTGCATGGCCTCGCGCGGGGCCTGGCGTTCGAGGAAGCCCAGCAGGGCGGCGTTCTCGGCCTCCACCCGCTCGGGGGCGTCTTCGAGCGTGTCGGCGCGCGAAACCACCTGCATCGGCACGCCGGCCAACAGGACCTCGACCTCGGGCGACACGGTCCCCTGCCCTTCGCCGGCGACGATCACCAGGCAGCTGGCCAGGGCCGGGCCGGTGACCGCCAGGGCGGGGGCCACGGCCGGCAAGGTTTCATCAGCACAGACGATAGCCGGGCGCGACGGGATTTCGGTCAGCAGACGTCTGAGCGCCGCCGGGCCGTCCTCGATCTTATCGAAATCGGCCGCCAGGACGACATGACGCCCCGCCTCGACCAGCGCCCGCACAGACCGCCGCCAGTCGCCTGACAGGCGCTCGGGCGCGCCGACCAGCAGGACGATGGGATCCTCCGGGTCGCCCCAGCTTTCGACGTCCAGGCCTCCGATCCGGGGCGGCGATGCGGTCATGGGGCGGAGCGGTCCGGTCTGTCGTGAAGCGAGAGGCGATCCCTAATAGGGGAAGTCCGGCGGCGGACGCCAGAGACGTCTCAGCCGCCGTAGCTCCGGCCGCCGCCGCCGAAGCCGCCGCGCGAGACGACAGTGGTGCGGCTTTGCACGCGGCTGGGCGCCTGACGCGCCACGTCACCGTGCTCGCGCCCGTTGGTCAGGGTCTTGCCAGTGCGGTAGTCGCGGTAGGTGTAGCCGCCGCCGTAGCCATTCGACAGCCGGCCTTCCCGATCGCGATACAGCGGCCCGCCGCCGCGATAGCCGCCGCCGTTCAGCATTTGCCCGATGATGAACCCGGTCAGCAGCGGGGTGAAGAAGGAGCCGTTGCCGCCCTGGTTGTTGGGCTGGCACTGGGACGGCCCCCACTGGCCTTCGCACTCCTCGCGCGTGGCGTAGCGGGGCGCGGTCTTGGCGGCCTCTTCCTGGGCCTTGGCCAAGGCGGCGTTGCACTGATCGTCCGGGATGTCGTTGGCGGCCTTGCACTCGTCCAGCGACTGATAGGCCAGCGTCGGTTCGGGCTCGGGCGCCGGGACGCGCTGGGGCGAACCGCAGGCGGCCAGGGAGAAGCTGGCGGTCGCCATCAGGCTGCTGACGTGCAGGACGCGCGAGCGCTTCAGCCGGCGCATCGTCTCTGTCTTGGGCAGATCTTTCGGATCGGTCATGGCGGTCACGACGTCATGCAGGCGGCGTTGAGCAGGCCGACGCAGATGGAGATGGAGGCCAGATAGACGGCCGCGGCGATCTCGCCCGCCTCGATGCGGACGACCAGGTTGCGGAAGGCCATGCGGCTGATGGCGACGAAGACCACGATCTGGATGATCCCGGCCAGCAGGGCCCAGGCGGCGAACTCCATCAGGCTGACGGTGTGCGACAGGGCCGAGGCCAGGGGCAGGACGTAACCGATCAGGGCGCCGCCGAGAGCGATGGCGGCGGCGGTGTTGCCTTGCCGGATCAGCGTATGCTCGTGATACGGCGTGACCCACTGGTAGACCAGCTTGAAGGCCAGGGTGAAGGCGCCCGCCATGGCGAAGGCGATCAGAAAGGCGATCGCCCCCTGCTGAAATACGAACCAGTCGAACATCTGTCTTGCCCCTTAAGATTGCGCGCTCAGGCGCGGAACTCGGCCATTTCCAGTGGAATGCCGATCATGATTTCGTGCGTCGTCTCGCCGCCCTCGGGCTGCTGCTCCAGGGCGATCATCAGTTCGCGTCCGCCGCCCAGGTCGCGAGCATACAGCATGCAGGTCTGGAAGATCTTGGCATAGGGGGTGGTTGCGGCCCGGTCGTCCCAGATCGTCTCCCACAGGGTGACGGGCGGCTGGATCGCATCGCTCTCGGCGAACCAGAAACGCGGATAGTCGGGCAGTTCCTCGGCCGCGCCGTGGAAGACCGGCGCCGACAACCGGTCGCGCCAGATGCGGCGTTCGCGCTCGCCCGGCGGATAGGCCGAGGTCCAAGGGATGAACAGGCTGAAGTCGTAGCTTTCCAGCCCCGCCTCGTCGTCGCTCATGGCCTGAAGCATGACGTGGTCGTCGGTGTAGAAGCGATGGACGAACTGGCCACTGTCCAGGCTGACCAACCCCTGGGCCGAGATGTCCAACACGTCACGGTCCAGAGTGAAATGGGTCTCGTCGCCCAGCCGGCGCCAGGCCAGCGGGTCCAGCGATACGGTGCGGCCCACGGTGATATTGCGCACCGTCGCCAGCCGATTGGCGGGCGCGACCTTCTCCGACGATCCGAAAAGCTTCTTGAACATGGGACGATCAGTATCCGGCCAGGCTCGGCTGGCTCAGCCGGGCCGCCGAGACATAGAACAGGCGGTCGCCGTCTTCCACGCCTGTTTCGGGCGACGGATTGAAGCGCGGCGTTTCGGCGCCGTGGGGTTGATGCGCCAAGAGGGTGGCGCGGTGATGCAAAAGCCGTTGCGTCAGGTCGCCGACCGACCGGCCCGCACCCGCCCATCTCAGGCTGAACAGGGTCGCGCCGTCATCCAGATGGCTGGTCAGGGCGCTGATGACCTGGCTGGAGCCTGGATCGCGCGCGGCGCGGGCCAGCATTTCCGGCGCCGACGACAGAACGATCTCGACCCGAGGACAATGCTGCGCCAGCAAACGGGCGCTGTCGGCGTCATCGAAGAAACACACGATGTGCGCGGCGTCCGGCGCCATCGCCGAGACAGCCAGGGTCGCGGTCAGGGTGTCCGCATCGCTGCTGGCGTAGATCAATATGCGACTGGCGTTCGCCGCACCGGCTCGCGCGAGGCCCGTTGTCGAGGTCAGGCTTTCCGTCTGGACATAGCGAATGCGCGGATCGACGTCCGCCACCGCCTGCCGCGTGAGCAGCACCAGGGTCTGGGACCGAGTCAGCTCCGCACACAGTTCCTCGACCATCTTGGGCGTCCGAACGGGGTGATAGCCGACCAGCAGAATCGTATCGGTCATCTTCGAATAGTCTCCCTTGCCGGATCGCCGGATGCGCCAGATGTCTCCAATCCCGGCCAGAACCTTGGCCACGACGGTGGTGAAAGCTGCGATGGCCCCTGGAAAGATCCACAAGGCCGTGACCAGCCGCCCGCCAACGCCTTGCGGACTGATGTCGCCATAACCTACGGTGTAGGCCGTCGTCGCGTACCAGTAGAAGAAAGTCAGCGGGTCGTGCAGCTCCGCCTCTCGTGCGATGGCGAGAAACAGCCACGACGAGATTGCGTGAAAGAGGATCAGGCCGGCCAGCATCCGCCAGTGCATGTCGGCCATGGCGTGGAACGCCCGGTCGAAAATCACGGCCAGCTTCATTCGCGGCAGCAGCATGCGTTCCCTCTTCAGATCACGATGATCTCAGACCCCTAGGCGAAGTCAAGCGTTCATGTTACGCGTTGCATGAAACATGAATTCTTCACCATCGCCCTCCTCCGCCGCCAACGATCGCATCCGTGCGTGGCGACAGGCGCGTCGCGAGGCGGGACTGGTCAAGCTGGAGCTCTGGGTGCCCGAATCCGCCCGCGACGACGTCAAGGCCGCCGTCCGCGCCATCATCACCGATTCCACACGCGGCCCCCATATTGCCGGCCGCGCGCGCCGCCCCACTTCTCATTCCATCACCCCTGGAGACGACCACCACATGGACGCCGTGATCGAGACCCCCTGGACCGTGCCCGCCATCAAGTCGGCGCTGGACGGTTCCGCCCTGTTGCGCGAGGGCGAAATGACCGTGCGCGTGGTCGAGGGCGCCGAGCCCGTTCTGCTGGCGACCATGCATGAATACGGCGACCTGCCGGTCTATCTGAGCGTCGGCGGCGCCCAGATCGTCTGTTCGGTCCTGCTGTGGCCAGTCGCCGAACAGGCTGACCGCCACGCCTTCAACGAGTTTCTGCTGAAGGCCCAGCGCGTGGTGCCCCTGTCCAACTTCGCCATCACCAACGTCGGCGGCGAAGACGTGTATGAGCTGATGGGCGAACTCTCTTGCAAGACCACGCTTCAGACCATCCTCATCGAACTGCGCACCCTGGCCGAGAATGCGATCGACGCCACCGAACTGCGTGAAACCTTCGGCGCCGACGCCGCCTGATCCGGAAGACCGACCATGTCCATGCTCAGAAAACTGTCCGCCCTGTTTCGGGGTTCGGCCCATGACGCGGCCCAAGGCGTCGTCGACGCCAATGCGCTGAAGATCCTCGATCAGGAAATCCGTGACGCCGACAATGCTCAAGGCAAGGCGCGCGACGACCTGGCCGGCCTGGTGGCGCGCCGCCGCATGGCCGAAAACGAGATGGTCAGCTTCCGCGACCAGATCGCCAAATACGAAAGCTCGGCCCGCTCGGCCATGAGCCAGGGCAAGACCGACCTGGCGCGCGAAGTCGCCGGCCGCATCGCTGAGCTGGAGGTCGAGATCACCAGCCGCGGCCCGCTGATCGAGGACATGAAGACGGCCGAGACGCGCCTGCGCACCGCCATCTCGGCGACCGATCAAAAGATCGAGACGCTTCGTCGCGAGATCGACATCGTCAAGGTCAACGATTCCGTCCAGAAGGCCCAGACCTCGGTCGCCCTGAACTCGGCCGGCGCCCAGTCGCGCATCGGCTCGGCGGCCGACAGCCTGCAACGCATCAAGCAGCGCCAGGCCATCCAGGAAGAAAAGCTGAACGCCAATCAGGCGCTGGAGGATCGCCGCACCGGCGCCGACCTGGACGCCAAGCTGCGCGAGGCCGGCATTCTGCCCGGCCATTCGTCGGCCGACGACGTCCTGGCGCGCCTGAGCCAGCCGGAAGTGACCGTGGTCACGCCGCGCATCGGGCAATCTACGCCCGACAAAGACCCGGCCTGATCCATGGAGCGTCTGCGCTTCGATCCCCGCACCGACTGGGACGCCAAGGCCGAAGAACTGGGCTTCACCTGGCGCCATACCGACGGCAAACCCTATTGGGACGAGACGGCGGCCTACGCCTTCTCGCTGGCCGAGATCGAGGAGGGGATCGAGGCGCCGACCGAGGAACTGCACGGCCTGTGCCTGGAGCTGGTCGATGAGGCCGTTCAGTCCGAGCGGCTGATGGAGCAGCTCGATATTCCCGAGACCATGCGGGACTATGTGGCCGCCAGCTGGAAGCGGGGCGATCCGTCCCTCTATGGCCGGTTCGACTTCGCTTATGACGGGACGGGCCCGGCCAAGCTGTATGAATACAACGCCGACACCCCGACCAGCATCTACGAGACGGCGGTGTTCCAGTGGCTGTGGCTGGAGGACCAGATCGCGGCCGGCGCCCTGCCCGCCGACGCCGATCAGTTCAACAGCCTGCACGAAAAGCTGGTCGATCGGTTCCGGGCCATCTTCCCGAACGGCGGCTTCGTCCATTTCGCCTCGGACGCCGACTTCGTAGAGGACCGCCAGACGGTGCGCTTCCTCGAAGACCTGGCGCGTCAGGCCGGGCTGGACCCGCAGTTCGTCGCCATCGACCAGATCGGCCTGAACGCCGACGGCCGGTTCGTGGACCACGAGAACTGGATCATCCAGGCGATGTTCAAGCTCTATCCGTGGGAGCAGATGCTGCGCGACGAATACGCCGCTCCCCTGCCAACCGCAGACGTCACGGTGCTGGAACCGGCGTGGAAGAGCATCCTGTCCAACAAGGCCATCCTGCCCCTGTTGTGGGAGCGGCATGCGGGCCACCCTAACCTGCTGGAATCCTATTTTGAGGGCGATCCGGCCGAGGGTTCGCTGGGGTCGTCCTATGTCCGCAAGCCGCTGTTCTCGCGCGAGGGCGACAATGTCGAACTGATCGACCAGGGGCTCAGCGCGGCCGAGGTCGTGGACGGCGGCTATGGCGAGGGGCGCTACATCCGCCAGGCCCTGTGCGATCCGCCGCTGTTCGACGGCAACCACGTCATCGTCGGATCATGGGTGGTCGGGACGGAGCCGGCGGGGATCAGCCTGCGCGAAGACACGGGCCGGATCACCCGCAACACCTCGCGCTTCGTGCCGCACTTCATCCGGGGCTGAGGCGATCGGCGTCGTAAGCGGCAACTAACGGTGACGCTCGCCGTTACCGTGGCCTTACACAGACGCCCGAAAGCCGCATCCATGCCCCATATCCGCCTCGCCCTGGTCGCCACGACCGCCCTGACCCTCGCCGCCGGGGCCGCCGCGGCTCAGACGCAGTATCCCTCGACGACGCAGGACCGCCTCGGCGCCGTCGTCGGCGCACTGTTCGGAGATCGGCTCGGCTTGTCTGCGATGGACCAGGCCTGGCTGCGCGGCGGCCGTCCCTTGCGTGACGGCCAGAGCCAGTTCTCGACCCGCGTGGACGCCAGCCTGCGGGCCGGTTCTGTGTCCAGCTCGGCCGCGACGCGGTTGAGGTCGGACTATACGGCCCTGGTCGATCTGGAGACCCGCTACGCCGCCGACGGCATCAACACTCAAGAGCGCGCAGACCTGAACGCCCGCTACACGGCTCTGACCCAGACGTTGCAGTCTGGCGCTTCGGATTATGAAGAGACCGACACGGTCGCCCAGGGGCGCGCCGCCTTCAATGCGCGCGTGGACGCCGCCGTGACCGCCCGTCGCCTGACGCGGACCGAGGCCACCCGCTTGAAAACCGACTACCAGGCCCTTATCCAGATCGAGACCCGCTACAATGCGGACGGCGCGATCAACGCGACGGAACGCGCCGATCTGGACGCGCGTCTCGATGCGCTGGACCTGCGTGTCGGCGACGGCCCGGCGGGCGCGACGCCCGCCGCCAATCTGACAGCGCGCGCGCGACTGACGAACCTGGAGACGACCCTGACCGCCGCCGAACGCTCGGGCGCCGTAACCCGCGCCGAGGCCGCAGACATCCGCGTCGAGGCCGGCGACCTCGCGCGCCTGGACGCCGCCTACACCCGCACCAGCCCGTCGGCCGACGACACGGCCTACCTCAGCCGCCGCATCGGCGAACTGGAAACGCGCGCACGCCGCTAAGAGCTGCCCAACCCTACCGCTCTTTCAAGAGCGGCTGCTCGTTTTCAGCGCTACCAGTTCAGCTCCAGCCCCACCGAAAGCTGCCGGCCGGCGGAGCCGATCTGGAGCAGGCGGGCGGGGGTGCGTTCATAGGCCAGGTCGCGGGTGTCGGTCAGATTGGTGGAGGCGATAGACAGGCGGGTGCGGGCGTCGATCCGGTAGGTGGCCTGGGCGTCCAGATAGCCGGCGGGCCCGACGATGAAGGCCGAGACGCCGCCGCCCTGCAGGTCAGCCTCGGAGCGGAAGGCGGATCGCCACGACCAGGACAGGTTCAGCGCGAAGGGGCCGCGTTCCAGATAGGGATTGATCGACCAGGCCAGGTCCGAGACGCCGGTCAGACGCTCGCCGTCCGCCAGGCGGCTGTCGGTCCAGGTCGCGCTGGCCCAGACGCCCAGTCCGCCGCCCAGCCGGTGGTGAAGGCCCGCCTCCAGCCCGTCGATCCGGGCCTGGCCGACATTGCGCGGTCGCGACATCAGGACCGGCGCCTGGACCGCCGCGCCGGTTCGGGTCTCGAACGTCAGGGTCTCGACGGCCCAGGTCGCCTGGATGAAGTCGCAGATCGTTTTGTGAAACAGGGCCAGGCTGAAACTGGTCCCGCGGCCGGTGACCTCATAGGACAGATCCAGATTGGTCGAGACATAGGGCGTCAGTTCGGGGTTGCCGCCGATCCCGCTGAAGATCACGCCCAGTTCGGGGTCGTCGACGGCCGCCTGCCCGTATTGGTAGATGGCCGAGACCAGGACGCTGGCGGGCACCGTCGAGGCGCGCAGGTCGGCTAGGGATGGGCGGGTTATGGTGCGCGACGCCGCCAGGCGAACGACGGCGTCGTCCGCAATGTCGAAGGCCAGGTTCAGGCTGGGCAACAGGATCGCATCCTCGCCATCGTGGGTCAGGGGCGTGACCTGCGCCACGCCGCCGACGCCGGCCATGCGCGCGCCATCCACATGGGTGCGCGTCCCGACCACCCGCAGCCCGGCGTTGCCGAAATAGGACAGGCCGCCCCCGCGCCCGTCGAAGTCCGCCCGGACATAGGCCGCCGCGACCCGCTCCTCGACGCCGTAGGAGTTCTGCAGGTCCGAGCCGGTCGGCGTCAGGTCGCCCGGCCGAAACACCACGTCGTCGCGTTCGCCGGGCAGGACGAAGGCGGCGCGCAGCCGGTCGAACGCCGGGGTGATCCAGGGACCGGGACGCGCCGCGATCAGGTCGGAAAAGACGTCTCCCGGCGTGGCGCCGTCATAGAGGCCGGCGATGTCGCCCTGGCCGGGGCGCAAGGCCGCGCGTCGGTCGCGGCGCTGATAGTCGCGGCTGCGTGCGCTGAACTGGCCCCCCATCTGAACGGCTGAAAGCCGAAGGCCGCCCCAGGTTCGGTCCAGTGTGCGGCGGGCGTCCAGGACGGCGGTCACGTCCTCGTCGCGGGACTGGACCGCCCTGATGCTCAACTGGGCCAGAACCAGCCGGGAGGGATCGCGCAGGTCGAAGTCGGTCGTCAGCCGGTCTGCCCGACGCGCGTCGGCGGCGCCGTCCAGATCGAAGGCGTAGGCGACGCCTTCCGGCGACTGGGCCGACAATCGCTCCAGCGGCGTGTCGAGTACGGAGCGGGCGCTGGAGACGCTGAGGCGCGGGGTCAGCCGCCAGTTCCCGCGCCGCAGTTCGGCGCCCAGCGAGGCAGCGACGTTCAGGTGTGACTGGTCCGAGAACTCGGTGTTGTTGTCGATGCGGCCGGCGTCGATCCGTCCCGCCGTGACGACCCCGTCCTTAACCCGCTGGATGGAGCCCGGCGCCGCCAGCCGCTCGCCCAGGCCGAAGACCAGCCGGTCCTCCCGGATCGCATTGTCGAAGGTCGAGACCAGGGCGTCGAGGTCGAGGCGAAGGTCCGGCGAGACCTGCCAGTCCGCGCCGACGAAGCCGCTGCGGCGGCGTCGATCCTCGCTTTCGACCGTGGTGCGCAGGTCGTTGGGAACCGCCAGGGTGCGGCCGTCCAAGACGATCTCTCCATAACGCATGACCTGAAACCGGTCGTAACGGACCGATCTCTGCTCCTGCGACAGACCGGCGACCAGGCCGGCGGAACCGCCGGACGACACCCATCGTCCGCCGACGGACAGATCGGGGCTGATGCGTCCGTCGCGCGTCGTGGTTTCGCCGCCCAGCCGCAGCGTCAGGAACGGATCGCCGTCCAGCCCTCCGGCCGTCTCGATGTCGATGTTGGAGCCGATGCCGCCCTCGGTCAGGTCCGCCGTCGCGGACTTGGTCAGGCGCGCGCCCGCCAGCAGATCGACCGACAGGGCGCGAAACCGGAACTGCCGCCCGCTCTGGGTCGAGTTGCGGATGTTCTCGTTGAAGGCCACGGGCGCGCCATTCAGGGTCACGGACTGGAACAGCGGCCCCAGACCCCGCACGCTGACGAACTGACCCTCGCCGACCTCGCGTTCGATGGCCACGCCCGGCACGCGCTGCAGGGCCTCGGCCAGATTGGCGGACGGCAGGTCGCCGATCCGTTCGGACGACAGGCCGTCGGAGATGACGTCGGCGTCGCGCTTGCGTCGCAAGGCCTCGTCGATCCGGTCCGACAGGCGGCCGACGACCTCGACCGCTTCCAGTTCGGTCGTTTCGGGCGGGGGCGGGGCAGCAGGTCGGGCGGTGGGGGCGACGGCCCAGATGCGCACGCCCCGCGATCCGACGAAGCGATAGCGCAGGTCGGTCCCCTCCAGCATTCGCGCCAGGGCGGTGCGCCAGCTCATCCGTCCGTTGACTGCGCGCGTGCGCACGTCCCGGCCGGGACGTTGGACGAAGGCCAGTTCGCACCCCGCCTCCAGGCACAGGCGCAACAGGGCGGACGAGGCGTCCTGGCCGGCGATGTCGAAGGCCTGAACACGCGATGCAGACTGGGCCCAAGCCTGGTGTGCAAAGGCCGGCTGGGCGAGCGCCGAGATCACGGCGACGGTCGCAAATCCGCAGACGACGCGCCATGGCTTGCGTCGCACGCCGGCGGGCAGCGATGCAGCGAGCGGTTTCAAACAGCGAGCCTCGGGGGGATGTTCCGTGAAGCCCTTAGCGCAGTCCCATGACAGGTCTGCGATACGGCCGCCTCACTCGGCGCGGATCAGCCGCCGGCCGTCTTCGTCCTGCACGATGCGGATCGGCAGCAGGGCCGCCAGCCGGTCCTCCAGCGCGTCCTCGCCCTCAAGCGGCAGGATCACCGTCACGCGCGTCCGGCCAACCGCGGGATCGGCCAGGACCAGGGGGTGCGCCGAGTAACGGGCGACGGCGGCGACCACGGCCGACAGGGGCGCGTCTTGGAACACAAGGCGACGCTTGCGCCAGGCCGTCGCCATCTCGACGTCGGCGGCGGTCTTGCGAATGCCCGGCTTGCCCGGCTGGAAGTCCGCGCGTTCGCCCGGCGACAGCGTCAGGGCGCCGTCCAGCGCACCTTTGGCCGTCGCGTCGCGCGTCCCGACCGCGACGCGACCCTGCAACAACGAAATCTGCGCGCCGTCGCCGGTCAGGGCCGTGACGAAGCGCGTGCCGGTCACGATCACCCGACGATCCCCGACCGCCACCTGGAAGGGGCGGGCGGCGTTGTGGGCCACCTCGAAATAGGCCGCGCCGCGCTCCAGCGTCGCACGGCGCGCATCGTCGCCTAGGTTCACGCGGATGGCGGATCCCGCGTCCAGCGTCACGCGCGATCCGTCGTCCAGGGCGATGTCGGTGATCCGGCCGGGCGCCGCCTCGTAAAGCCGACCCTGTTCGGCGCCCTTCAACACCGGCACCAGGACCACGGCGGCGGCGACCGCCGCCACGGCGAGACCCGACGCCAGTAGGGGACGGCGCGTCGTCGACTTGCGCTCGGTGCGACGCAGGGCCGCCAGGTCGCCGGAGAAGGCACCGCGCAGGGGCTCCAGCGCGGCCTGGTCGGCCTTGGCCTGTTCATACTGACGCAGATGGTCGGGGTCGGCCTCCAGCCATGCCAGCAATGCCGCCTGCGCGCGCGCGCCCGCGCCCGGCCGCGCCATGCGGGCCAGCCACGCCTCGGCCGTCCTGGGACGAGCGGCGATCAGGATGTTCAGGCGCTCCAGCATCAGCGTGGGGATTTCCTTTTACACGCGCGTTGCAGGTCGCCTTTGCGGCCCGCCTCAAAAAGCACAACGATCCAGCGGCGAGACACCTCAGTCGCCCCGCGATTTCTTCAGTTGACGGAGGGCTTCGGCGATATGTTTTTCGACCATGCTGACGGATACGCCCAGTCGTCCGGCGATCTGGCGATAGGTCAGGGCTTCGAACCGGTGCAGCAGGAAGGCGTCGCGGGTCTTGGGCGGCAGGGCCCGGATCACGGCGGCGGCGGCGGTCAAATCCTGTCGGCGGATCAGGCCCGTCTCGGCGTCGGGCGTCTCGCTGGCGATCGCGCGCGGGCCCTTGTCCAGGTCATGGATGTCATGGGCGCTGCGTCGTGCGGTCTCGCGTCCGTCGGCCTTCCAGCGGTCGAGCTGGATGTTGCGGGCGATGACGAACAGCAGGGGGCGGGCGTCGGCGCTGTTCAGGTCGTGACCGGCGCGGTGGAAGCGCACGAAGGCCTCCTGAACCACGTCCTCGGCGTCGCCGGCGCCGCGGGTCTTGCGCAGCAGATAGGCGACCAGATCGGCCCGCAGACGGTTCACCTCGCCTTCGACGTCGCTGTCCGGCGCACGCGCAAAGACGCCCCCTCCTGAGAAGGAGGAGGCGTCACGGCGAGGCGAACGCGCGGGGATCACGCGCTCGCCTGACAGTCAGGGCAGGGGTTCAGGTCCACGAACGGATCAGAACTCCATCCGCAGGCCCAGATTGATCCGGCGTCCCGACATTTCGTACATCGTGGGGAAGGACGGATCCATCGTGTAGCCCTTGGTCGCCTCGTCGGTGACGTTGATGCCTTCCAGGTTGATCTGGATGGCGTCGGTCACGCGATAGCTGGCCGACAGATCGACCTGGCCGTAACCCTCGCGCCAGATCGGATACATTTCGTAGCCGATGGCTTCGACGTATTTGTCCTTGAAGTTGTAGGACGCCCGCGCCTGGAACTTGGCGTTCTCGTAGAAGAGGGTGACGTTGTAGGTGTTGTCGGCCAGGCCGACCGGCGGGGTGGGAATGCCCAGCTTCGAGGTGCCGGTCAGCGAGCTGTCCAGAACGGTGTAGTTGGCGTTGATCCCGAACCCTTCCAGCGGCGCGTAGAACTGTCCGAAAGGCACCACGGCGACCAGCTCGACCCCGCTGACCTCATAGGAGCCCGCCTCGTTGATCGGCTGATAGACGTCGAAGGTATAGACGCCGTCGATCGTGCCATTGGCGTTGTATTTGGTCACGTTCGGCACCGTGCCGGTTAGGGCCTGACGCACCACGCCCTCGATCTCCTTCCAGAAATACGAGACCGCCAGCAGACCGCCGTCGCCCAGATATTGCTCCAGTCCGACTTCCCATTGCTTGGCGTAGGTCGGCTTCAGGTTGGGGTTGCCGTCGGTGAAGCGGAAGGAGTTGAAGCTGGCCGTGCGTTTGTAGGCCAGATCGGTCAGGGCCGGGCGGATCAGGGTCTCGGACGCCGCGGCGCGGAAGATCAGGCTGTCGGTCAGTTCGGCCGTGACGTTCAGGCTGGGCAGGACCTTGTCATAGCCGCCGTCGCTGGAAATCGGGGCGGGGGTGAAGCCGGTCGAACCGTTCGGGTTCTGGATCTGGTGATAGCCCGACGAGGTGATCGAGGTGTCGACATATCGCGCCCCGCCGTTGACCGAGACGGGCACCGGACCGATGTCGAAGTTCAGGTCAGCCATGGCGTAAAGCGACAGGACCTTTTCCGACACTTCGTAGTAGTCGCCGGGCGTGAACGGCGTGGAGAAGCCGTCGTAACGGAAGGTGCGACGGGCGTAGTCGTTCGACACCTGGCTCCAGTTCAGATCACGAATGCTGAAATCGCCGCCGGGAACCAGGTCGCCGATCGGCGTCAGTTCGCTTTGCGACATCGGACGGTTCAGATAGTCGACGCGGCCCGGCCCGGTCCCCTGGATATTCAGGGCGCCGTACTGACGCTCCTTGGACTTGTCGGTATAGCGCGCGCCGAACTGGACGCTGGTCAGGGCCGGGAAGAAGTCCAAGCCCAAGTATTTGGTGAAGTCGATCTGGGCGGCGTATTTGTCATCGGTGATATGTTCCAGCGACGTCTCATAGGCTTCGAACAGGTAGCTCTGAGGCGAGTTGTACATGTCGATCGAGGCGGGGTTGGCGCTCTGGATCGTCTCGCCGCCGTCGGCGGTCCAGCGCGTCCGCGACGGCGCATAGGCGACGTGCTTCAGGTTCGAGTAGTCCAGCGTCTTCTCGGCGCCGGAATAGCCGGCCAGGGCGTGCAGTTTCCAGCTGTCGCCGCTCCAGTTCAGCTCGGTCCCGAACTGGCGATAGTCGGTCTCGTTGATCTGCTCCTTGCTGAGCATCTCGTGCTGAGTAGCAGTGTAGGAAACGTCGCGCAGCACCACCATGCCATAGTCGGCCAGGGTGGTCTTGTCGTACTCGTGGATCGTCTCCAGCGTCGACCGGCTGGAGGCCGAATAGGCCGCGGCATCATACTGGTCTTCGGTGGTCTCGTAGCGGCCGATCAGGGCGTCGAACGCCAGGCTGAACTCAGCCGACGGCCGGTACTGCAGCGAAAGTGAGCCGCCCCACTGGTCCTGGGTATTCAGATAGGCGCGGTCGCCGACCTTGTCCTGGAAGATGATGCGGTCGGTCTCGGCGGCGTTGGCGCGGTTCTGGACGATGACGCCCGCATCGCGCGCCAGGACGGCCTGGGCCTGGGTTCCTCGCGTGCCGCTGGCGCTGAGAAAGCGCGTCAGGGGACGGAAGTTGATGCCCGATTCCGAGTCCGTGCGGTTGGTCCGGCGTGCGGTCGAGAAGGACACCAGCGCGCCCCAGTCGCCCCAGGTGTCGCTGGCCAGGAAGGACAGTTTCGGATCGGTCTTTTCCGAGATGGAGTTGTAGGCGCCCTCGGCCGCCGCCACGACGCGACGCCCCTCGTAGTCGAACGGACGCGCGGTCGAGATATTGACCGAACCGGCGATGCCGCCTTCCTCGTCCGCCGCGCGCGGGGACTTCTGGACCGTGACCTGCTGGATGATTTCCGAGGCGAAGATGTCGAACTCGACATCGCGGCCGCCGCTGCCCGAGGCGGTCGCCAGGCCGTTGATAGAGACGAAGGTGAACTCGCTGGGTAGTCCGCGCACCGACACGCGCTGGCCCAGGCCCCTGTTGCGTTCGATGGTCACGCCGGGGATGCGTTGCAGCGCCTCCGCGAGGTTCTGCTCGGGGAAGTTGGCGACGTCGGTGGCGACGATGGAGTCGGAGAAGCCGACCGTCTTGCGCTTGATGTCGACGGCCTCTTCCAGGCTGCGGCGATAGCTGCCGGTGACGATGATCTCGTCGACCTGGGACACATCCGCCTGAGCCGTGGCCTGCGTCGAGACTTGATCGGCCGTTTGCGCGAAGGCGGCGAACGGCGAGACGGCCGCGACGACCAGCGCCGTCGTGCCGAGAATTCGGTTCTTCATTTGGACTACCCCCAGAGAGCTTGACGCGTTTCCCGCGAAACACGTCGACCGGCCCATGGCGTCACGCCGGCCGATCTACCGCCCTCAACGACGGCGTCACCCCGCCCCTCAGCGTGTGACAGCCGATTTCATCCAATGTTCACGGCGCTGTCGCGTTCGCCCCCTCAGCCAGCCCCAAACCGGCCTTGGCGAGCGCCGCCTGCACCTCTGCGCGCGCCGCCTCCATGTCGCGGCGGAAGGTCTCCGAGCGCTGTTCGGCGCCATAGATTACCGCGCCCGACAGGATGCCGGCTTCGGCGGCGCTGTAGCTGTGCGAGCCGCAGACGAAGCGGCTCTCGGCGAACTCGCGCCCGCGCGCATACAGCGCGTCGGCCCGCTGGGGCGCCAGTTCGGCCAGGATCATGGCGATGTGCATGCCGTGCGCCGAATGGCCCGACGGATAGTCGGGATTGCCCGCCAGGTGATCGCTCTTGGCCTCGCAGATCGGCAGGTCCGTGCCGATATAGGGGCGCTTGGTGCCCCAATGTTCCTTGGCCACGCCGACCACTGACCGGTCGTTGCCCGACCGATCCAGCAGGGCCGTCAGCACCGGCGCCTGTTCCGGCGTCAGGCGCACGCCCAGCGCCTGGGCGAAATGGTCGTATTTGTCGCCCGTGACGTCGCCGGTCGCCACGTCCCAGCGCGCCGTGCCCTGAAGCGCGCGGGTCTCGCGGAACACCCCGGCGTTGGCGATGTCGCGGGGCGAGCCCGGCTCGGGCGGCGGGGCCAGCACCTTGGTCAGGTCCGGTCGATCCGCCGGCGCCAGATAGCCGCGCACGGGCGCGCCTGTGATCATCTCGACCGCCAGCCCGTCGCACCGCGCCGCCGCCCGCACCGGATTGCACGCCGCCGCCTGGGCGCCCGGCAGACGCACCTCATAGGTTGGGAAGCGCGGATCGGCCCAGTAGTAGTCGGTCGAGACATATTGCGCCCCGCTGGCGAAGGCGGCGGTGCGGCGCGCGACGTCGCTACTTCTAGCTTCGACCGTGTCGGCGTCGGCGCGGGTGCGGACGATGAAGCCATGGCGCACGGCGGCGCGGATGCGATCCTGCTGGACCACCGGATCGTTCAGCGTCAGATAGGCGGCGGCGGGGCTGGCCTCGTCGGTGTTGACGAACATCGCCCGCCCTTGAAGCGACGGCCGTCCCGCCGCATAGGCCGCGACCTTCTCCGAGCCTTCATCCAGAGCGAAGAAGACCTTGCCGCGCGCCTCGCCGACCGTCGGCCAGCCGCCGGCCAGCACGCCCTCGCGCAGGGTGGCGTGGTCGCCGCGCACCTGGTCGGGAGTGATCAGGCGACGGGCGTCGAACACCGAACGGATCTCGGCGTCCAGCGCGTCCCAGGCCGCCGCGTCGAAGGCCATCGGCGCCACGCCGCCGGGCATGGAGGCCGCACCCGTCTTGGCGTTCAGCATGATCAGGATCGGCGCATGATCGGGATGGGCGGCCGACCAGTCGCGGATCTGGGTCAGACAGGCGACGAAGGTCAGACAGGAACTGCGGAAATCCACGTCAGGCATATGCAGCACCTTCATCCCCGGCCGCGCCATGGCGTCCTGGAAGTCCGCGCTCGTCGGTGCGCCCTGGCCTGCTCGACCCAGGGTAGAGGCCGGACGCGCGTAACGCCCGCCCTGGGGATCGTTCAGCACGTCGATCTCCAGCTGACGCGCGCCGGCGTCCAGCTGTTCGACCAGGGGCCGATGGGCGTAGTCCAGCCCGGCCGCGCCGGGATTGACCGCCGTCATCGCCGCCAGTTCCGCCTCGGGAATGGCCAGCTTGTAGCTGTTGTGGGTGCCGACCGAGGCGATGTCGTTCATCCGCAACGACCGGCCCATCCAGACCCGCGCACAGGCGTCACCGCCCGCTGCGCCCACATCGGCGGCGGTCGGCTCGCAGGACGACGCGCCCAGAAGCAGGGCGATGACAAGAGCGCTCATGATCGATCTCCGGGGAGGACGCCGCTAGAAGTCGCGCGTCCTTCAGACAACGACCGTGAACCACGCTTCCTCAACAACGGCGTGACAGGGCTCGAAGGGATGACGGCTCTTAGGCCGACCTGATGGCGGCGTGCGCAGCGGCTTCAGGGCGTGGCGAACCCGCCGTCCACCTGGAGGGTGGCGTCGGCGTTTTCGACAACAGCCAGCCGCGAAACCTCCAGTCCATGCTCCGCCTTGAGCGTCATCAGCCAAGGAAAGAGTTGCGCGCTCGTCGTTCGATCGGCTCGGAACCCCAGCTCGCCTGACGGGTCCATCCCAGTGGTGATGACCAAGCCGGCCGCCTCGGCGCTCTGCCGGACCAGGGGTTCGATGTCGGTCCGGGACGTTTTTGCGACGGCGGCGTCCGGGCTTTTCGGCAGACGCCTGACGCCCGCATCGACCTGCAACAAGGTCGTGCGCGCCTCGGCGCGCCGCTCGGCCGCGGCTTCGCGCCAGGCCCACGCAGGTCGGACGACGAGCAACCACAGGAAAACCCCGGCAGCGATGAGCGCCATGACGGCGAGCATCTGCCGCTCGCGGTGCGTACGCGACCACCACCAGCGCGTCGCCGGGTCGAACAAGGCAGTCATAATGCGGCTCCGATCCGGATTTCGCTGACGATGCGCCCCGCGTCGTCGACCGTGCTGGCGTCCTCCATCACAAGGCCGGCGCTCGTCACAGCACGTTTGAGCGTGTCGAGGTCCTGATAGGCGGAATAGCTTACGGTGGCCCGCACGCCGCCGTCTGGATCTGCGGCGAAACTGTCGAGTTCGGCGCCATCGACCCCCTCGACGGCGACATAAAGGGCCGCAGCGACGCCGGTGACGCCCCCCGCCGGAGCCGCTGCGAGACGGGCCTCCAGGGCGGCCCTGGGATCGGGAGAGGCCGCCAGATCGGGCGCAGCACGCGTCAGGATCTGCCGGGTCTGGTTCTGCATACGGTTCGCCATGATGTCATCGCGCGCAGCCATGGCGAGGGTCAGGATCAAGGGGGTCGCCAAGAGGATGACAGCCAGAGCCATCACCCGCTTCCAGTTTCCGCCGGCGGAAACACGGCGGCGCTCGATGAGGTTGATCGCCGGCCGCAGAGCCGCCTCGATCATCAGGCCCTCCATATCCTCAGGGTCGTCGACAATGACGAGCGACCACCCTTCGGTCAGCAGTTCGACCATGTCGGGCTGGACGGTCGCCGCCAGACGCCGACCCCGCAGTGCGACATTGGGCGGAAACGACACCGCCACGATGCTGTCTTCGGCCAGCGGTGCGGGAACGACCAGCGTATCGGGCATAAGGACATCGACGGCGACCCCCAGCGCTTCGCAATAGTCCAGCCAGACCCGGCGCAAGGACACATCGAAGACGACCGCGATCCGATCCTCGCCCTCGACAGCTGCGCTCAGGGCGACCTCAAGGCTTTCCGGGGCCACAGCCAGTTGTTCCCGCAAGGCCCAAAGGACCGCCGTACGCTTCTGAACGTCGCTCCCAGCCGGCACGTTCACCCAACGGACGAGCACATCGGCGCCGGGCGCAATGACCACCGTTCGCATGGCCAGGGGCTTTTCGACCGGATCGAGCGGCATCAGGCCGCGCTGCAAGACCGCGCCGTCCGGCGCAATCACCATGAACGGAGCAGGTTCCGAAGCCAGGCTCGGGATCAGGATCAGGCGGGTGGAACTCATTCGTCGAGGGTCCAGCGTTGGATGACGGTTCGGGCCCCGCCCTCGGGCGGCGCGTAAAGCAGCGCGGTGCGCACGGCGCGAGAACCGCCGTAGTCGACATCGACGCGCAGATCGAAATAGCGGGTGAGAAGGCTGGTCTGCTCACGCGCTTGCGGCGAGGCCGCAGAGCCAAGCAGCGCGGGCTGGCTCCAGAAGGCGTCGACGCTTTGCCATCCGTTGCGAGGCCGCGCCTCGATCGCGGCGCGTGCGGCCGAAAGACCGATCTTGCCGTCCAGCAGCATCACAAGCAGAGGCGCCGCCTCCGGCTTCAGGGTATTGACGTTGAGCACGCTGGGCCGAGCGACCGGCAGGGCACAGACGAAAGGTCGCAGACGGCGGTAGGTTTCGGCGTCGAAACCCCGGATCGCGCGGAGCTCGCTGACCTCGGTCAGCATCACGCCGCCTGTTCGATACGGGATGGCCGAACCGGCGTATGCGCCGTCTTCTGCGCCCGCCGCCCGTGTCGCCGGATCGACGTCCAGCCAGTCCACCAGACCGTCCGCCGCGGCAAGCGCCGCCCCCTCCGTCAAGCCCAGGCTTCGTCCAAGGACGACGAACTGCGCGATCCCTGCGGGGCGCGCCGTCAGGTCCTCGCCCTGCCCCTCGACCACGCTGTTGAGGTTGAAACAGTTCTGACCGTCGCGCACGACGGCGCTCAGGTTTCCTCCGTCGATCGGAAAACTCAGAACGCGCCCGTCCCACTCAGGCTCCAGCGGCGTCCTGGTCGGCCCCATCGTAATGAGTTGGGTGATCTGACGCAGCGCGAGCAGCGCGGCGCCGTCGGCATACATCTGGGCCTGGGCCTGACCTTCGGCGTTCGTTGCGCGCCTGACCGAAAATCGCACGTCGTCCAGCACGGCGACGGCGACGACCGACATCACCGCGACCAGCAAAAGCACGGTCAGCAAGGCCATGCCTTCGCGGTGCCTGGACGCCTTGGCTCTGCCCGACGCGGTCATCGGCCGCCCACCAGAAACAGCTGCTCGACCTCGCCCAGACCTTTGAGCGTCATCACCAGACGCACCGCGTCCGGCATCGGCTTGTCCGCGCTGGAAATAAAGGCCGGCGCCTCGACACCGTCCCTGACGAAGCTGATCTTCAGACCCGAGACGCCGCGATAGAGCACCTGGGCCGATCCGACGCGCGAGCCGTCCAGCCGGGGCGCGACCCGTCGCTCCAGGCGGTCGTCGACAAGGCTGTATTCGACCCGCTGAAGCGAGGCGCGAGGCTGGTCGCCGGGATTGGACCAGCCGGCCCTCACCAGGATCAGGACTGGCGCGCCCGGCTGGGTCGCGCCGACGATGGGCTGCTGCTGCGGCCGACCCGTCGTGCCCCGCGTCCGACGCGCGGTCGCCTGGCCGATATCCGACTTCAGCAGCGCCCGCATACGCTGCAGGTCGCCGGTCCGGTCCGTTTCGGCCTTGATGGCGAAACGGTTGTCGATGGTCTGGGTCAGCACCGTCGCCCCTGCTGCGGCGATCAGCGCAAAGATCAGCAGCGAGATCATGACCTCGACGAGGCTGAAGCCGGCCCGGCCCGAAGCCCGCCTCATGAGGACCGCGCCCGGAAGGCCGTGCGGTCCGCCGCCTGCCCCTCGTCATTGGACACCCGGACCTCGACCCGCTGGATGTCGGCGACGTCGGTGGGGGCCACGATCCGTGTCCAGCTCCAGTCGCGGCCGGCCAGGTTGGTCCGTCCGTTCGACACGCCATCGCTGAGCGAAGGCGCGATGACCGCCTCGACGACCAGATTGTCCGCCACAACGCCGCCAAGGGTGCGGCTCTCGACCCGCGCCGCCGAACGCGTATTCTCCCCAGCCAGGTTCAACAGCGCCATGGCGGACAGGCCGAAGACCGCCATGGCGACCAGCATCTCGACCAGGGTGAAGCCATCGCGCCGGGCGCGCCGATCAGTCATCGATCTTGACCTCGCCGGCGCCGTCCACGGTCACGACCCGCGCCTGGCCCTCGCGTTTCAGGGTCAGTCGGTAGGGATCGGCCACACCTGTTGGATCGAAGACGACCAGCGCCGCCTCCTGACCCGGCTCGGCGACGGTGCCGGTTTCCCAAGGGACGGGTTTGAACGGCCCCTCCTGCAACCGTGTCCAAACCCGACCGTCGAAGGCCTGAAATCCATAGCCCGACGTCGTCGTCTCGACGGCGATCGGTCGGTTGGTCAGCACCGCCTCGTCCCGCGCGCTCGCCAACCGGGCGGCGAACCGCTCGGCCTCTGCGCCGACGGCGGGCCTCGGATCGGGGGCGACCATCACCACGGCGGCACCCGCCATCGCGATGATGGCGACCGTCATCATCAGCTCGACCAGGGTGAAACCGGCGCGCGGCTTCCGACCAAGTCTAGCTCTGCCAGTTGCCAAGGTCCGCATCCTCACCCTCGCCGCCCTCCTTGCCGTCCGCGCCCCAGGAGAAGACGTCGAACTGACCGCCGTGCGTGCTCGGGCGCCGATACTGATAGTCCTGGCCCCAGGGATCCTTGGGCAAGCGACGGACGTAGCCGCCTTCGCGGTAGCGCTCAGGCTGCGACAAACCCTGGGGCGCCGCCACCAGGGCCTGCAGGCCCTGGGCGTTGTCCGGGAAGGTCAGGTTGTCGAGCCGATAGGTTTCGATCGCCTGTTCGAGCGTCGAGATGTCGGCCCTGGCCTTTCCGACCATGGCCTTGCCCTGGGCCGGCAGGACATTGATGGCGACGACCGTCGCCAGAAGACCGATGATGACGATCACCACCATCAGTTCCACCAGGGTGAATCCGGCGCGTCGGCGGCGCTGCGCCTGTGTCTTGGTTTGGGTCATCTCAAGCAACTCCTCACCCCATCGCCAGGGTATTGATCTGAAGAATAGGCAGCAGGATCGACAGCACGATCAGGCAGACGATCCCGCCCATGATGACGATGATCGCCGGCTCCAGCAGGCTCAGCATCACGGCCGTGAACGTCGCGAACTCGCGCTCAAGATAGTCGGCGGCGCGGTCGAGCATGGGCTCCAGCCGCCCGCTGCTCTCGCCGGAGGCGGTCATGTAGACAAGAATAGGCGGGAAGACGTCGGCCCAGCGCATGGCGCTGGACAGACCGCCGCCTTCGCGCACCGTATCCGCCATCGTCTCGGTCGCGCGCCTCAGGGCCCGGTTGGACACGGTGCGCGCCGTAATGGTCAGCCCCTCCAGAACCGGAAGCCCTGCGGCGATCATCGTCGACAGCGTCCGCGCCATCTTGGCGCCGTGCAGATCGCGGGTCAGTCGCCCGACCAGCGGCAACCGAAGCTGAAGGCGGTCGATTGTCAGCCTGAAGCTTGGGTTTCGCCACATCGCGGCAAAACAGACCGCCCCGATGGCGATGACGAGCGCGAGCAGCCAGCTCCAGTTTTGCATCAGCTCCGACACCCCGATCACCAGGCGCGTCAGCAGCGGCAGGGTCTGCCCCATACTGTCGAACTGATCCACGACCTTGGGAACGACGAAAGTCATCAGGGCCCCGATGACGCCCAGCGCGACGACGGCCAGGACGAGCGGATAGACCAGAGCGGTGATCACCTTGCCCCGGACCTGTTCGTCCAGTTCGAGCCTGTCGGCCAGACGTTCAAGGATCGACTGGAGCGCGCCGGACGTTTCGCCGGCCGAAACCATCGCGCGATAGAGCGGTGGAAAGGCCCTGGGTTCCAAAGCCATCGCGTCCGACAGACGCCGTCCGCTCATCACCCCGCCGTGCACGGTCTCCAGGATCATTCGCACCATGGGCCGGTCCGCCTGAAGGGCGATGGTGCGCAAGGCCTCTTCAATGGGCGCGACCGAAACCAGGGTCGCCAGTTGCCGGGTCGTGAGCGCCAGGGCCTTCGAACTCAACCGCCCCGGCTTGCCCGAAGGCGCGCGATCGACACGAGACGCCGCGCCGGTCGAGGGCGCGATGTCCAGGGGAACAAGTCTCTTTCGACCCAGCGCCTTTCGGACAGCAGCGTCGTCCGACGCCGCCACGGCGCCCGTGACGGTCCTGCCCTCCGCATCCACGGCCACATAGTCGAACAAGGCCATCAGGCCGCGACTCCCTGTGACGACATCGGGGGCTCAAGATGAGCGGCGTCCTGCTGCGTTTCCTGCCGGGCGACCCGCACGGCTTCCTCGACCGAGGTGACGCCGGCGGCGACAAGTTCTCGGGCGCTCTGGCTCAGGGTGCGCCCTCCCCGCTCCGGCGCCGCAAAGGCGATGGCGGCGATCGCTTCTTCTCCGGCCTCGGAGGCGATCAGACGGCGGACGCGATCATCCACGCGGATCAGCTCGTAGAGGCCCGTCCGTCCGACATAGCCCGTTTGATTGCATCGCGCGCAGCCGTGCGGACGCCAGACCGTTTGACCGATCGCAAGTCCCGCCAGTTTCGCGGTGGCGACATCCGCCGGCTCCGGGCGTCGGCACTCTTCGCATAGCCGTCGCACCAGCCGCTGAGCGACGATCAATCGCAGGGTCGAGGCCAACAGGAAGGGCTCCACGCCCATGTCGCGCAGGCGGGTGATGGCGCCCGCAGCATCGCTGGTGTGGACCGTGGTCAGGACCAGATGGCCCGTGAGGGCGGCCTGAACGGCGATGCTGGCGGTTTCGGCGTCGCGGATTTCACCCACCATGACGACATCGGGATCCTGGCGCAGGATGGCGCGAAGTCCGGCGGCGAAGGTCATTCCCACCTTGGTGTTGACCTGGGTCTGGCCGACGCCGTCGATCGCATATTCGACCGGATCTTCGACGGTCAGAATATTGCGGGTCGTGTCGTTGAGCAGGGTGAGGCCAGCATAGAGACTGGTCGTCTTGCCCGAGCCGGTGGGTCCGGTCACCAGTATGATTCCGTTGGGCTCCGCCAGGGCCGCGCGAAAAGCCTCAAGCACCAGCGGGTCCATGCCCAGCCGGTTCAGATCCAGGTCGGCCTGCGCCTTGTCGAGGATCCGCAGCACCACTCTCTCGCCGCCACGCGAAGGCAGGGTCGAGACGCGAACGTCCAACGTCTTGCCGCCGAGCGTCAGCGGGATCCTGCCGTCCTGGGGCACACGTTTTTCGGCGATGTCCAACCGCGCCATGACCTTGATGCGCGATACCAGAAGAGGCGTGATCCGGGGGTTCAGACTCAGGGCCTCGCGCAGCACGCCGTCCACCCTCATGCGGATCGTCAGAGCGTTCTCGAACGGCTCCAGGTGGATGTCCGAGGCGCCCGCACGCACCGCCTCGGCGATGACGCCGTTGATCAGCCGGATCACGGGCGCGTCGTCGGCGGTGTCCAGAAGGTCGGCGGCGGCCGGCATGTCGTCGATCAGACTATCCAGTCCTCCTGGCATGCCCCTGCCCGGCAGACCCAGGTCGTCGCCGTCGCCGGCCACCAGCGAGTCGCCCGCATAAACCTGCGACAGATGACGATCGAACGTCGCCTGATCCATGTGTTCGATCTTGAGCGGACGCCCCAGCGCACGCCGCGCCTCTATGAGACCTGCCGGGTCGGCGCCCTGCCTGAGACCGACCAGGGCGACCTCGCCGGCGTCGAGCAGGATCACGCCATTCCGCTTGGCGAACCCATAAGGCAGCGTCGGATTGACCCGAGTGATCATGGTCGCCCACCGGGCGGTGGAGCGCCATCCACGACAGGCTGCAGGGGCGCCCCTGCGACCGAACCGACAGGCGCGGCCCCGACAGGGATGTGTTCGGGCGGCGTGGCGCGCATATATTCGCGCAGCATTTCGTCCAGGCTCGGCTCAGCGCCGGGCGTCGCATTGAGCTGCTGCTGGCGCATATAGCCCCAGCGGTCAGCGGCCAGCCTCTGGGCGTCGCTCTCCGACCTCACGATCGTCGGGCGGATGAAGATCATCAGATTGGTGCGGCCCCGCTGACGGCTGGTCGATCGGAAGAGGGCTCCGATCCCCGGCAAGTCGCCCAGTCCTGGGACCTTGTCGACCGACAGCCGGTCATTCTGGTCGAGCAGGCCGCCCGCCACCGCGATGGCGCCGTCGTCGACGACCATGGTGTTCTCCAACTCACGCTTGTTGAGCACGAGATCGGACGAAGAGTTGGTCAGCACGCCGTTGATGCTCGACACCTCCTGACGCACATGCAGGGTGATCGAGCCGCCTGCATTGATCTGGGGGCGAACCGTCAGCTTGACGCCGATGTCCTGGCGCTGGGTGGTGCGGAAGGGGTTGGAGTTGCCGTCGAGCAGGGTCTCGCCGGTCGTGATCGGCACCTCCTGCCCCACCAGGATCGTGGCTTCCTCATTGTCCAGCGTCATCAGCGAAGGCGTCTGCAGCAGGTTGGACCCTTCGTCGGTCTTCGCCGCATTGATGATGAAGCCGAACAGGCCGTCGCCGATACGGCCGCCGCCGCCGCCGACAAAACCGTTCGCGCCGAGCAGGCTGTTGAGCGCAAGCCTCTGCAGCTGATCGCGGATGGTCGCATCCTTTGGATCGTCCAGCTGACCCGCGGCCGCGCCCCCTGCGATCGGCACCAGGGGCGTCGACCGGTTGGGATAGTTGGTCAAGCCCGCCGGATTGCCGTCCTCACCCGCCAGCACCCATTGGACGCCAAGCTCGCGCACCGCCGTGTCGCTCAGTTCGACCACGATCGCCTCGATCAGCACCTGCTGACGACGGGCATCGAGCTGACGGATCACCTCGGCCAGCATCCGTTGCGTATCCGCAGACGCCGAAATCACCAGGGCGTTGGCGCCGGGGAAGCGCGCGATCGTCGCCTTCTGGCCAGGCAAGACGGTCGTCGGCGCCGAAGCGGGAGCCTCGACGGGCGCCGCCTGACCGATCCCGCCAGACCCTCTTTGGCTCGCAGGCGTGGCGTTGGCGCTGGCGGCCGTCACCTGCTGGCCGACGATCTGCTGCAGGACCGGAAGCAACTGCTCCGCATTGGCGTGTTCGAGGAAGACGACCTTGACGTCGTCGGCCGATTGGGCCCGCCGGTCGAGGTCTTCTATCAGGGGGCGGATGCGCGCCACGGCGGCGGGATCGCCACGCAAGATGACGGAGTTGGAGCTCTCGACGGGGGTCACGGACACCATGCCCTGCCCGGGCTGCCCGCCAGGCGGGGTGAGAACCGTCTGAAGGACGGCCGCGATCTCACGGGCGGAGGAGTTTTCCAGCGTCAGGACGTCGAAGCTGGCGCGATCCACGTCGATGCGCGCGATCAGGGCGCGGATACGGGTCAGGTTGTCGGCGAAGTCCGCGACCACCACGCTGTTGCCGGCGGGATTGGGCAGGACCTGGCCTTGCGCTCCCACCAGCGGCCGGATGGTTTCCGCAGCCGAAGCCGCATCAATGTTGCGAAGCTGGAAGACTTCGGTCGAGAACCGTTCGGTCCCGACGGTCGACGGCCCCTGGGCCGCACCGGTCGCAGGACTGATGCGATAGCCGCCCGACCCCGTCGGCGTCACGACCAGGCCGTTGGCGCGCAGGGTCGACAGGAAGACCTCGAACAACTCGGCCCGGCCAAGGGGCCTGTCGCTGGTCACCGTGACGGTCCCCGTCACCGCAGGATCGACGATGAAGGTGCGCCCGGTCATACGGGCGACATCCTGAATGAAGGCGCGGATGTCGGCGCCCTGGACGTTCAGGGTTTGCCGGCCGGCGGATTGGGCCACGGCGGGCGCCGCCGTCAGCGGACCCTGAGCCAGCAAGATCGCCGAGAGAACGCCGGCAAGGAAGGTCGAACTGCGTCGGTTCACCGAGTTGTCCTTATGGTGGTCGTCTGCACTTGCCCGGCCCGTTCGAAACGGACCTCGGCATTGGCGCTGTTGGCGAGTTGGCCCCGAAGAGCGGCGATCCGGTCGAGGCCGGTGAGTTCATTGCCGTTGACGGACAAGATCACGTCGCCGGCCTGAAGACCTGCTGCGGCCAACTGGTCTCCGGAGCCCGAGACGGTGAAGCCCTTGATGGCCATGCCCTGCATCCGGGGACGCAAAGAGGCCTGGGCCATCAGTCTGGACGGATCAACGGCGGCTGCCGGGGCGGAGGGCGCGGACGCGGGCGCCGCGGGACCGACGACCTGCTCGCCCGGCGGCGGCGGCGGCGGAGGCGGCGCCCCGACCGGGACTTCGGAGAAGACCAGTCGGCTGACGGACAGGCCCCGCGCCAAGGTGACGTAGTCCTGTCCGACCTCCTTGAGCACCAGACCCGGCTCGACTTCCTCGCCGACGTCCACGGAAACCTGACGCCCGTCGGCCAAGCCGATGATCGCCGACCCGTCGCCCGCGCCGCCGCTGCGCACGCCGAACAGGCGAAGCTGGGCCGTGTCTGCATTGGTCACATCCGCCAGGCTGCTCAGGCCGCCCGTGCGGAAGAAGGCGTCGAAACGCTGAAAGACATTAAGGTCGGCCGGCTTTATCGGCGCCTGCGCGAGCGGCGCCATGGACGGCGCCTTCGGATCGACGACGATCCAGACCAGAAGTCCGGCCTGAAGCAGCAGCAGGCCGATCAGGACAGCCTCGACCACCACCCGCAGATGCGCGGCGCGATCGGGACCGCGCACCGACTGCGCAGTCGCGGATGTCCATTGGCGGAGTTTAGAGATCACGTTTGCGCGCCCGACACTCGCCGTCGCGTCCAATGCGCGCGGCAAGATCACGCTCCTAGACCAATCGGCGTAAGGCGGCTTCACTGGTATGCGACAACCGCGAGAACCTCGCGTGACACTTGCGGGGGCTGCGGATGAAATGTCTTAAAAACGTCAGGGGCCGATACGGGATCGACCCCTGACAGACTGTTCTAGAAGCGCGCGGTCAGGCTGACCGAGGCGCTGGATCCGAGATCGTAGTTGTTGATCCGGATCTTGCGACCCTGCTCCTGATATTCGTCGTAGTCGGTGCCGAGGAGATTGCGCAGCTCGATGGCGAGACCCAGGTCCTGCCCGATCACGGTGAAGTCCTTGCGATACACCAGGTCGAGAAACACACCCGGATCCTGAATCAGATCCGGCTCGCCGGGACGGCCACGCGCCGAGGTGCGCTCGGAGACGTAGTTCACGATGATGGTCGCTTGCGACTTGGCCGCGTCGTCTTCCCAACCGAACTGAAGATTGGCGACGTGGTCCGACTGGCCCTGCAGGCGGCTTCCATCAATGACATAGAAGGAGGCCGGTTGGGCGACGCCGAGGCTGGACTGGGTCGTGACGGTGTCGCCGTCTTCGACCTTAACCTCGGAGTTGGAGTAGGTGTAGTTGCCCGAGACCAGCCAACGCTTGCTGGCGATGAACGGCAGGCCGTTGTCCGGGAACTCCCAGAACTTCTTGGCCTCCAGTTCGACCCCTTTGACGATGGCCTTGGGGGCGTTGATGAAGGTCTGGGAAATGCTGGCGCCCTGATCGACGACGCTGGATTCAACCGGCTTGTCCAGATCCTTGTAGAACAGGCCGAACGTCACATACTGGTTACGGGCGAGATACCACTCGTAGCGCGCATCCAGGTTCAGGAACTCGGTGTTCACCAGATAGGGGTTGCCGATGAAGGTCCTGTCGCTTTCGACGTCCGTATATTGCTGCGGCGCCAGTTCGCGGAACTGAGGCCGTCCGATGGTCTTGGACGCGCCGAACCGCAGTTGCATGTCCTCGGCGAAGTTCCAGGTCACCGTCGCCGCCGGCAGCACGTAGCTTTCGTCGATTTCGGTCGGAAGGAAGCCGGTCGCGGCGCCGAACAGGTCGAACGGATTGACGCTCTGCTTGCCGTCCTCGAAGCGGACGCCGAGGTTCAGGTTCACCAAGGGGATGACCTCGGCCTCGACCTGACCGTAGACCGCATTGACCCTCAGATTTGCATCATAGGCCGAGGCGCCGTTCGAGCCCGTGATTTCTTCCAGCTGCAGCGTGGAGCCAATGTTGAAATCCGAGAACAGATAATCGACGCGCGAAAGCTGCTGTTCGGGGGTCAGGCCGTTCGGGGCGATCAAGTGCAGGAGGCGCTGCTGCGACGAACGATCGTTGTCGCTGCTCGCCACGCCCAAGGTGAACTTGGCTTCGCGCGCTTCCGAGAGCGGCAGGGTGTAGCTGACGTCCGCGCCGCCCGAGACGATGGTGTCGTCCAGATTGCTGAACGAGATCCGGTTGGCCTGGAGATTGTGGATGATGTCGCCGGCCGCGTTCTTGCCGTAGCCAAACTGGGTCTCATACGGCGCGTCGCGCGATGTCTTGGCGTAGGCCGCACGCCAGGTGAAGTCCCAGGCGCCTGCCGTGTGATCGCCGGACAGCTGGGTCGTGAAGAGCTGACGGGCGAACCATTCCGTATAGTCGGTGCGGCGATAGGCGCCGCCGCCCAGATCGTCGAAACCAGCGACCGAGCGGGCTTCCTTGGTGACGTTTCGGACGTAGAAATTGGTCCACTTGATCTCGTTGTCGTCGTTCGCCAGGCTCAGAGAGCCGAACAGATTGAGACCGATGTTGTTCTCGTTGGAACGGAACACATAGTCGTCGGCCAGAACCAACTGACCGCTGTCGATCCGGCCGGATTGCCGCACGCCTTGGCGACCCTTCCAGCTGTTGTCGTATCCAGCGACGAAGACCGCGCCTAGGGAACCCCACGGGGTGTCCATTGCGTTTCCGCCGGTCAGGCTGAAGCCGAGGTTCGCCGGGGTTTGCTCTTTCTGTAGAAGTCGCAGCGGAGCGTTTTCCAGCGACTGGCCGAGGGTCCTGAGCTGGTCCGCCGTATAGTTGGGGCCGGCCTGGATCCGATTGCCCGACCTGAACGCTAGGTCGATGCCGTCCGGAAGGCTGCGGGTGCCGTCGTCAAAGCCCGTGAAGTCCGTGCGCGATCCGTAATAGATCAGGTTGTTGCGGCCGGTAAACTCCGTGTCCGCACCCACCGAAGCCTTCATCGTGAAGAAGGGCCGCGTCGGCGTCGACAGGGTCTGCAGGTCGATGACGCCGCCGCCGAATTCACCGGGGAAGCTGGCGGAATAGGTTTTCTGAACGGTGACGCCCTTCAGAATGTCCGACGGGAAAAGGTCCAGCGGGATCACGCGTTGCAGCGGCTCGGGGCTGGGAAGCGGGGAACCGTTCAGCAGCGCCGAGGAATAGCGCTCGCCAAGACCGCGAACATAGACGAACCGGCCTTCGACGACCGACAGGCCGGTGACGCGGGTCAGGGCCGCTGCGGCGGTGGAATCGCCCGTACGCTGCAGGTCCTCGGCCGTGAGGAAGGCGGCCACCTCAGGGCTGGCGCGGTTTGGCTCGGGGATGAAACGGCCGAGAACCACGATCTCATCGACGGTGGACGGCGTCTGATCGACGTCGGCCTGCGCCTGCGCCGCAGGAGTTTGCTCGACCGGGGCGGACGGGATTTCAGTTTGTGCGGATGCGACGCCAGGCGCGACCATCGCGCTTGTGGCTAGCAAGACCCCTGTCAGGGTCAGAGTAAGAGTCTTCATGATCTGCGCCTTGAAGGGGGTGTGACGAAAGCAGGCGAAATGGGACGAGGACCCGACCGGGTCCCCGTCCGCCTTTTCGTCATCAGCAGGTCGAACCGGCCGCCAGGCCGCAGGTCCAGCCGAGGTACCAGGTGTCGGCCGCGTTCCTGACGGCGCCGATGTAGGTGACCGAGGTGAAGAACGGATACAGCGCCGGTGCGTTGGCGGCCGTGACCGCCGTCTCGTTGGCGCCGTTGATGAAGCTCAGATTGGTATTCGCCATGGTCGCGCCCGCCGGTGCCGTCATCGTCGACGTGCCAGCCGCGGTGTTGTTGACGTTGGTGGCGTTGATGAAGACCGCCTCCGTCGCAGCGGCGTTCACGTTGCTGTCGTTTTCATAAGGACGCGAGCAGGCGAAGTAGACCGAGCGGAAGATCGGCGCGTTGGTCACCGTCTGCGCATCGTCGATGTCCAGGCAGGCCGCCGCCGAGGTCGTCGGGTTGGTGAAGACCGAGTTGATGATCGACGGCGAGGTGCCGGTGTTCAGAGTGATGATCGCATCGGCGGCCACCGCGGCGTTGCGGCCCACGATCGTGAAGTTCGAGATCTTGGGCTGGGCGAAGTAGCTCGTGCCCGACGGCGCGGCCGACCATTCGAAACCACGGCTGCCGTTGGTTACGGCCGTCGGCCTCTGAGTGACGATGGCGAACTGCGCGCCGCCGCGCCAGCCGGTGTCGGTGTCCAGTCCATCATCGTCGGCGCCGTTAATCACCAGATAGCTGAGGTTGACGTTGCCGCCGAAGATTTCGATGCCGTCGTCCGACGAGTTGTAGGACTGGAAGTGATCGACCGTGGTGCCCGAGCCGACGCCGGCCAAGGTCAGGGCTTGCAACTCATTGTTCGGCGAGATTTCGAAGCCGGAATAGTTGACCTGAACATAGCGCAGGCGGCCCGAGTTATCGGCCGGGCTGTTGCCGCCGTAGTTGGCGCTGGTGCCTTCGATCTGACCGACGCAGGCTGCGTTCGGCGCCGTGACACCCACCGGGCAGACGGCGGTCGGCGCGCGACCGGCGATGACCAGACCACCCCATTGCCCCTGCGACGACGCGGTCGTCGTGCCTTCGACGTTCTGCCGGCTCGTGAAGATGATCGGGCTGGTCGCGGTGCCTTCGGCGAAGATTTGCGACCCGCGATTGACCAGCAGATAGTCGGTTCCGCCCGAGGCGAAGATCTTGACGCCCGCTTCGACGGTCAGGATGCCCTGGGTCGAACCGGCGGTCGGAGCGGCGGCGTCGGGACCCCGATCGGTGCCGACTTCGGTACGGCCGGAGATCGAATAGATGGTGCCCGCGCGCAACGGCACGGTCAGCGCGCCGAGGATTTGCTGGGGAAGCTGGCAGACGCGCAGGGTGCCGTTCGCGATCAGACCGACATTGGCGAAGCCCGTGGGGCAATCGGTCGCCGGCGTGCCGTTGCCGGGAGCCGGAGTGGTCGGGCCGCCGCCACCGCCGTTGCCGCCGCCGAAGTCCCCTTCGCCAGGCGAAGCCACCTCGGCCGAGCCGCAGGCGGAGAGGGCGAGAACGCAGGTTCCAGCCAATAGAATGTTGTTCAAGCGAAGCATCGAGATCCCCTGGAAATATGCACGGGCCACTGCGCATCAGTCTGACGCAGTCCAGCACCCCTTCCGCCGGGTCTATGCTTTTATTGTAATAGACTCATGACATCCGGACTTCTTATTGTTTAATCGTCTTCATGCGGACGGTTTTGGGATTTTTCCAAGCCGAATGATCGTTGGAAGTGTGCGGAATATTCTGCCAACATTAAGGAAGAGAGCAAATTTACTTAATCCGTAGCCTTTGCAATATTCATAAATTTGTAAAAATACACGCTGACTAACCACAATCGGAGTGAACCTGAACGTGTCCCTTACGCCGAACTTTGGTGCGCCCCCGACCTGACCTGCGGATCAAAGCCATGTTCTGGGTGCAGAAAGGGTGGACGGGGTTGTCGCGGAAGGGCGAAAAGCGTCGAAGAAGCGCGTAGAAGCGTACGTAAGCACCGTCAACCAACGCCCTGAAGTTGCATAAAAATGCCGTTAGAACAAGCGCGTAGACTGTCCGTGGCGCCAATGATGGACTGGACCGACCGGCATTGCCGGGCGTTTCACCGTGCGCTGACGACACGCGCCTTGCTCTATACCGAGATGGTGACGGCGCCGGCGGTGTTGCATGGGGATCGCGAGCGGCTGTTGGGGTTCGATGCGCTGGAGCATCCGGTGGCGCTGCAACTGGGCGGGTCGGATCCGGCGCAGCTGGCCGAGGCGGCGAAGGTTGGGCAGGCGTTTGGTTATGACGAGATCAATCTGAACGTCGGATGCCCGTCCGACCGGGTCCAGTCGGGCAGGTTCGGCGCCTGTCTGATGCGCGAGCCGGAGCTGGTTGCGGACTGTATGGCGGCGATCCGCGAGGCGGTGAGCGTGCCCGCGACCGTCAAATGCCGCATCGGCGTGGACGATCAGGATCCGGCGGTCAGCCTGTTCGCCACCGTGGACGCCTGCGCCGCCACAGGCGTGGAGGTCTTCATCGTCCATGCGCGCAAGGCCTGGCTGAAGGGTCTGTCGCCCAAGGAGAACCGCGACGTGCCGCCGCTGGACTATGATCTGGTGCGCCGGCTGAAGCGCGAGCGGTCGCATCTGAACATCTCGATCAACGGCGGCATCGCCTCCCTGGACGAGGCCGAGGCGCATCTGGACGACGCCGATGGGGTCAAGCTGGACGGGGTCATGCTGGGCCGCGCCGCCTATCACGAGCCGGCCATCCTGGGTCAGGCCGACCGTCGCCTCTATGGCGAAGCCGTCGCCGACACCGACGCCTTTGCGGCCCTGGATCGCTATCGGCCCTATATGGCCGCGCGCCTGGCCGAGGGGGTCGCCCTGCCCGCCATGGCGCGACACATGCTGGGCCTGATGCACGGTCGCCCCGGTGCGCGCGCCTTCCGGCGCATCCTGACGGTCGAGGCGATCCAGCCCGGCGCCGGGCTGGAAGTGCTGGACCGCGCCGTCGAGGCTGTGCGCGAGGCCGAGGCGCGTCGGGACACGCCACACGGAGAATGGGCGGCGTAACCCAATCTTCAGGGCCGTTCGTCAGGATAAGCGCGAACCCTCCCCTATTGGATACGCGCCATGAAAACCCTGCTCATCGCCGCCCTCGCTGCGGCAGTCCTGCCCGCGACCTCGGCTCTGGCCCAAGAGGACGGGCGTTTCGCGGTCGGCGCCCAGGTCGGCACGCCGGGCGTCGGTCTTCAGGCCCAGTTTTCCCTCAGCCCCGTCGTCGTGCTGCGTGGCGGCTATGACGTGCTGAACTGGGATCGCGACCAGACCTACAAGGGCATCGATTACGACGCCAAGATCGACTTCAAGTCGCCCGGCGCCTTCGTGGACGTCCATCCGTTCCGCAACGGGTTCCTGATCTCGGGCGGGGCCTATTTCGGAGATCGCAAGATCGATCTGGACGCCACGCCCACGGGTAACGTCGACGTCGGCGGCGCGACCTTCACCCCGGCCCAGGTCGGGACGCTGACGGGGCGTATCGATCTTGAAAGCACTGCGCCCTTCGTCGGCTTGGGTTACGACAACACATTCACGCGCGGCGGTCGCGTAGGCTTCCGCATCCTGGCCGGCGCGGCCTTTGGAGATTCGCCCCAGGTCAATCTGGATGCGCGCGGCGGAACCCTGTCCAACGATCCGATCTTCCGCGCCCGGCTGGATCAGGAAGAGCAGGAAATTCAGTCCGAAGCCGACGATTACAAGGTCCTGCCCGTCGTCCAAGCAGGTCTGAACTTCAAGTTCTGACGACAAAACCCGTCCCCAGCTTGCTACGCTGGCGCGCAAGCTGGGGATGGATATATCATGAAAAACAAGGCATTAACTTAGAAACAAATCGTAACGCAAAGCGCGCTGAACGATTTGGCCGCTTTCTCGCCACAAGTTAACGCGACAAGGCGGGCGCCGGCGGCGTTGGGAGCCGGTGTCTCCTGAGCGAAACTCATGATCGGCGCTTCCGCTGCTATCGCCATGCTTTGGGCTGCCGTGTCGTCTGTGACGAGCGGGCCTGTCCCCTACAATGATGTCGTAGCGGCGGATGAAGTCAGGGTTAAAACCCCTGCCGCCACCGTCGGTTCCGCCGAAATCGAGACCGCTCTGAACGCCGAACAGACCGAGCTGATGGCCTCGGACCCCGACTGGCGCGCCTCCGCGCGCCTCTATCACGCAGGCGGCGGCGGCGCGACGGGCAACGATTCGCTCGGTTGCCGTCCGATCGCCATGCGCACCGTCGCGGTCGATCCCCGCGTCATTCCCCGCCGCACCAAACTGTTCATCCGCGAGACGGTCGGCCTGCGTCTGGCCGACGGCACCATCCATGACGGCTACTGGTATGCGTCCGACACCGGCGGCGCGATCAAGGGCCAGAAGGTCGATCTCTACACCGGCCACGGCCGCGGCTCGATGGCCCAGGCGCAGCGTCTGAACATGCGCACCCTGACCATCGCCGACGCCGGCCGCTTCGACGGCTGCCCCCCCGCCTGGACCACCGCTTCCAACTGATCGGTCCAATCATGAAAAACGCCGGCGCCCTCACGGTCGCCGGCGTTTTCGTGTCTGGTGCTGACCAGGATCAGTCCATCTCGGACACTTCCAGCGTCGATTGCACCATCGAGTCGTTGTAGGTGCCGACCCAGATGTCGTAGCGGCCGCTCTGCGGATTGGTGATCGTGACCTTGGGATCCAAGTCGCCGCCGCTGTCGTCGTCGCAATAGAAGCGGCCGTTCGGCGTATTGATCAGCAGGGTGGTGTCCTCTTCCGCCCGCACGCGGAACGTCAGGTCGGAATCGCCTGGCTCGAAGAAGATCTGGATGTCCGGCGCCGCGCTGACCGAGCCTTCGCACCCCGACTTGGCGGCCGAGGCGGGCGCCGAGCCGCCGGCCAGGATCGACTTGATCCAGGGATCGGGCGTGAAGCCGCCGCGCAGATTGGCCGTGCCGTAGTTGGGCTCCAGGCTGATGTCCGGGCCGCTGCCCGCATCGTCGCCATCCATGCCGACGCGCTCTGTGACCGACAGGGTCGAATCGACCATGCTGTCGCCATAGGTTCCGACCCAGATGTCGTAACGGCCGCTTTGGGGGCCGTCGATCGTGACCTCGGGGTCCAGATCGCCGCCGCTGTCGTCGTCGCAATACCAGTCGCCGCCCGGCGTGTTGACCAACAGCGTCGTATCCTCCGACGCCACGGCCTTGAACGTCAGGTCCAGCGCGCCCGCCTCATAGGTGACCTGAAAATCGGGCGCGGCGCTGACATTGCCCTCGCAGCCGGACTTGGCGCGAGAAGCCGGGATCGAGCCGCCGGCGCGTATGGCTTTGGTGTAGGGATCGGGCTCGAACCCGGCCGAGAGGTCGACCGTGCCGTAGTTGGGATCCAGGTTGAAATCGGGCCTGGCTTCGCCCTTCTGCGCTAGGCTGACGCCCGGCGCGAACAGGACCGAGGCGGCGGCGACGATGGCGATGGATTTCATGAGCGCTCCCTCCAGCAGCGGCGAACCGCCGCAGGGGCCAGACTAGTCGGTTTCAGATAACCGCGCAGCTTGAAATGCGGATCAGAAGCGACGCTTGCCCGACACTGTCTCGAAGAACAGGCGGAAGTCGCCCATCAGGCTCCACAGCGGATATTTGAACGTGGCGGGCCTGTTCTTCTCGAAGAAGAAATGCCCCACCCAGGCGAAGCCGTATCCGATCAACGGCATGGCCAGCAGCCACCAGGGATTCCACGTCACAAGGAAGACCCCGAACGCCAGGATCACCAGTCCGGTGCCTACGACGTGGATGCGCCGGCACGTCCGGTTGGAATGTTCGTGGATGTAATAGGGATAGAAGGCCTCGAACGAGGCGTATCGTTCTTGGGGTGCCGACGGCTTGCTCATGGGCGAAAGGTGCGCCGGCAAGGCATAGGTGGCAAGAGCACACCCATTCCGCTCATCCCCGCGAAAGCGGGGACCCAGTGTTTTGGGCGCTTCGGCGCAAACGCTACGCGGCGGCGCCTATCCCGGACATCGTGCCACGCAAAAGAACTGGGTCCCCGCTTTCGCGGGGATGAGCGGAGTTTTTCCGGTCAGCCCTTCGGCTTGCCCTTGAAGCCGTCCTTCTTGAAGTTCGGCTTGCCCTGGAAGGCCTTCTTGGCGAACGGCTTGTCGGCCGCGGCGTTCGAGCGCGGGTTGCCGCCGCCGTCGGCCTTGGGCGCCCAAGGCTTCTTGAACGCGGGACGGGCGTCGCCGCCGTCGGCGCGCTTGTAGGGGGTCTTCTTGAAGGGACGGTCGCCCTCGTCGCGGTTCGGCTTGCCAGAGAAGCGGCCGGCCTTCATCGAACCCGGCGTCGGGGCTTCCGACGGCGTGATCTTCACCTCATCCTTGGACGCGGCGACGGCTTCGCGGAAGGCCTTCTCGTGGGTCTTGGCGACCTCGAACCGTGTCTCGTCAGGGAAGGTGCGGATGGCGCCGATCTGGGGCTTGGTGATGCCGCCGATGCGGCAGATCAGCGGGATCAGCCATTTGGGGTCGGCGTTCTTGTTGCGGCCGACGTCCAGGCGGAACCAGACCACGTCGTCCGAACCCAGGCGGTCGCCGGGCCAAGGCTGGGCGGCCGTGCCGTCTTCGTTGCGCACGGTGCGCTCGCGCTTGACGGGGCTGCGGTCGGAGCCCGGATCGGACAGTTCTTCCGGCGCCGGCTGTTCCTTGCGCAACAGGCGGACCAGAGCGGCGGCGATCTCGTCGGGCGTACGCTCGGCGATCATCCGCTTGGCGACGATCATGTCCTCGTCGGTGACTTCGGCCTCAAAGAACTCGGGCGACAGCAGACGGCCTTCATCGGCCTTGCGGATCTCGTCGAAGGTCGGGGCGCCGGACCAGACGGCGTCGATCCCGGCGTCGTCCATCAGACGCTCGGCCTTGCGGCGACGCGAATGCGGCACCAGCATCACGGAGACGCCCTTCTTGCCCGCCCGGCCCGTCCGGCCCGAACGGTGCAGCAGTCCGGCGCGGTTCATCGGCAGTTCGGCGTGGATGACCAGGCCCAGGTCGGGCAGGTCCAGACCGCGCGCGGCCACATCGGTGGCGACGCAGACGCGGGCGCGGCCGTCCCGCAGCGCCTGCAGGGCGTCGGTGCGTTCGCGCTGACCCATCTCGCCCGACAGGGACACGGTCGAGAAGCCGCGCTCCAGCAGCGAGGCCTGAAGGTGACGCACGCTGTCGCGCGTCGAGCAGAAGACCATGGCGCGCGGCATCTCGAACCAGCGCAGGGTGTTGACCACCGCGTGTTCGATCTCGTTGGGGGCGATGCGATAGGCGCGGTATTCGATGTCGGCGTGCTGGCGCGACTTGTCGGTCGCGTCGATCCGCACCGCGTCCTTCTGGTAGCGCTTGGCCAGGGTGACGATCTCGCGCGCGATGGTGGCGGAGAACAGCAGGGTGCGGCGTTCGGCCGGCGCCTGGTCCAGGATGTGCTCCAGGTCCTCGCGGAAGCCCATGTCCAGCATCTCGTCGGCCTCGTCCAGGACGGCGACCTTCAGCTCGGACAGGTCCAGGTTGCCCCGGTCGATGTGGTCCTTCAGACGGCCGGGCGTGCCGACGACGATGTGGACGCCGAAGCTCAGCGCACGGGCTTCGCGGCGCGCATCCATGCCGCCGACGCAGGTGGCGATCTTGGCGCCCGAGTCGGCGTACAGCCACGTCAGCTCGGCCGCGACCTGCATGGCCAGTTCCCGCGTCGGCGCGATGGCCAGGCACAGGGGCGCGCCGCCGGGGCCGAAGATCGGCTTGTCGCCCAGCAGGGTCGGAGCGGCGGCCAGGCCGAAGGCGACGGTCTTGCCCGAGCCCGTCTGCGCCGAGACCAGCAGGTCGCGTTCGGCGTATTCGACTTCCAGGACGGCGGCCTGAACCGGGGTGGGTTCGGCATAGCCCTTGTTGACGAGGGCGCGGTCGAGCGCGGGATGGACGGCGGGAAAGGGCATAGGGAACCTGGGCAAACGGACAAGGGCGGTCGCCGAAACGACCGCGCCCGGCCGAGGTCAGACCTCAGGCCGGGCGAATGATGGCGCTCTATACACGAAAAAGGGCGCAAGCGGGGCGGAAAACGGCGTTCACCCTGTTCCTTCAGGCGACGTTGACCTGAAAGACGCACTCTGGCGATCGAACCCACCGCGTCCGGAGCTTCGCCATGCAAGCGCTTTCTATCGCCGCCGCCGGAATGACCAGCGCCCAGAACCGGTTCGACAACAGCGCGCGCCGCACCGCGACCGCGCCGCTGGATAACCTCGCCGAGGAAACCGTCGAACGCATCCAGGCCAAGACCGCCTTCAGCGCCAACGCCGCCGTCGCCCGCACCGCCGACGACATGACCGGAACCCTGCTGGACATGCTGGCCTGAGATTGACGCCTCCTAGGCGCCCGCCTTCTCCGGCAGGTTGAAGAAGGCCACGAACCGGTCGAACACGGCCCGGTCGCCGGTCAGGGTCATCATCCCGTCCGCCTCGAACGCCGCCGGCGGAACCTTGCCATAGACGCAGGCGGCGACCAGCGGCGGCTGGGTCGTCAGCACGACATCGGCGGCGTCCGTCGCGTCGCGTCGCGTCGTGATGATCCCGCCTTCGATGCGAACGACGAAGGGCTCGTCGCCGAAGACGAAGCCCAGACTCATCGTTGCATCGCCGGCCAGGGCCGGGTCGAACATCGTCTCGAACGACTGCATGATCGACACCGCGCTGATCGGCAGGGTCGGATCGTGCAGTGGCGAGCGCGCGGCCCATCCGCCCAGCACCATGAACACCGGCTTGATCTCGTAGCCCCAAGGCGTCAGCTCATAGACCTGGACCGAGGCGGGCGGCGGCAGCTTCCTGCGCCGCAGAATGCCCGACGCCTCCAGCCCCTCCAGCCGCTGGGTCAGCACATTGGCCGAGATGCCGTGCAGATCCTTCCTCAGATCGCCGAACCGTCGCGGCCCCATCATCAGTTCGCGGATGACCAGCAGCGCCCAGCGCTCGCCGATCAGATCCAGCCCATGCGCGGCCCCGCAGGCGTCGTGATACTTGCGCCCGGCCTTTTCGGTTACTTTTTCTAACTTCATAGTTGACTATCATAATCATCGGAGTCAGGTTTCGCAAACAAGCAAGGAAGAGGAAACGCCGTGTCCCAGCTGATTTTCATCAACCTGCCCGTTACCGACCTGCCCAGGTCGATCGCCTTCTACGAGGCCGTCGGCGCGACGAAGAACCCCATGTTCAGCGACGACACGGCCGCCTGCATGGTGGTCTCGGACGTGATCCACATCATGCTGCTGACCCACGACAAATGGCGCACCTTCACCGACCGCCAGATCCCCGACGCCCATGCCTCGGCCCAGGTCATGCTGTGCCTGTCGCGTGACAGCCGTGACGCGGTCGATGCGGTCGTGGATCAGGCCGGCGGCGCAGGCGGCCGGATCGATCCCAATGCGACCCAGGACTACGGCTTCATGTACGGCCGCAGCTACGCCGACCCGGACGGCCATATCTGGGAAGTCATGTGGATGGACCCCGCCGCCGCCTCAGCCGGCCCGGAGGCCTTCGCCGCCGACGCCACGGCAGCGTGATGGCCGATCCCCGCGAACTCAGCATCAGCCGCCTGGTCAAAGCCTCGCCGGAAACGGTGTGGAAGATTTACACCCAGCGCACCGGCGAATGGTTCTGCCCTCGCCCGTGGACCACGCCGGTCGTCGATTGGAACCTGCGCGTCGGCGGACGGGCCAATGTCGAAATGGCCTCGCCCGAAGGCGAGCGGCACGCCTACCAGGGCGTTTTCCTGGAGGTTGTGCCGGGCCGCAAGCTGGTCTCGACCGGCGCCTTCACCGAGGGCTGGGTCCCGCAGGCCGGGGACATGAACTTCGTGCGCATCGACACCTTCGAGCCCGAGGCGGGCGGCACGCGTTACACCTCCATCGCCCGCCACTGGGACGAAAAGACCGCCGCAAAACACAGGGACATGGGCTTCGAACAGGGCTGGGGCGCCGTCGCCGACCAACTCGCCGCCCTTGCAGAGGGAGACGCGTGATGGCCGACAAGATCGTCCCCTGCCTGTGGTTCGACGGCGACGCCGAGGCCGCGACCGCCTTCTATGTCTCCCTCCTGCCCGACAGCCGCGTGACCGCCGTCAATCGCTCGCCCGTCGACACCCCGTCCGGCCCGGCCGGCTCGGTCCTGACGGTCCAGTTCGTGCTGGCCGGCCATGACTATCTGGCCCTGAACGGCGGCCCGACCTTCCGCTTCACCGAGGCCGTCTCGTTCATGGTGATGACCGAGGATCAGGCCGAGACGGATCGCCTGTGGGACGCCCTGATCGCAGATGGCGGCAGCGAGAACGATTGCGGCTGGCTGAAGGACCGCTGGGGCCTGTCGTGGCAGATCACGCCGTGCCGCCTGATGGACCTGACCACCGATCCCGACCCGGCTCGTGCGGCCGCCGCCATGCAGGCCATGATGACCATGCGCAAGATCGACATCGCGGCGCTGGACCGCGCCGTCGCCGACCTCTGAACACTCACCCAAAGGAGACGACCGATGACCTATGTGACCGGCTTCCTGACCCCCGTGAAGACCGAGGACAAGGCGCGCTACGTCAAGTCCGCCCAAGCCTCATGGCCCCTGTTCCAGAAATACGGCGCCCTGTCCCAGGTCGAGACCTGGGGCGAGGACGTACCCGACGGCAAGCTGACCAGCTTCCCCATGGCGGTGAAGCTGGAGGACGGCGAGGTGGTCGTCTTCTCCTGGGTGACCTGGCCCGACCGCGCTGCGGCCGACGCCTGTTTCGGCAAAATGCAGGACGACCCCGACTTTGCAAATATGGACATGCCCTTCGACGGCAAGCGCATGATGTGGGGCGGTTTCGACGTCGTCTTCGACGGCAAGGCCTGACCCAACGCCTGCCGCCCGGGCGGCCGTGTCCGAACCCAAATCCTCCCGACGCATTGTCATGGATCGAGGAGAAACGACATGGCCGCCCGCCCCACTTGGCAAGGACATCTGAAGCTGTCGCTGGTCACCTGTCCGGTGGCCCTCTACACGGCGACGACCAGCACGAACGACGTGCGGTTTCACCTGATCAATCCCGACACGAACAACCGCATCCGCATGGTGCCGACCGATCCGGACACCGGCCCTGTCGAGCGCAGCGACCTGGTGCGCGGCTATGAGGTGTCCAAGGACGAATACGTCCTGTTCGACGACGCCGACTTCGACAAGGTGAAGCTGGAAAGCACCAAGACCATCTCCATCGACAAGTTCGTCGATGATGCCGAGATCGACCGGCTGTACTGGGACGATCCCTTCTTCGTGGTCCCTGAGAAGGGCGCCGGCGTCGAAGCCTTCGCCGTGATCCGCGACGCCATGAAGAAACAGGGCAAGGTCGCCCTGGGCTGCCTGGTGCTGCGCGGCAAGGAACGTCAGCTGGCGCTGGAGGTCCGAGGCAAGGGCCTGATCGCCTACACCCTGCGCGCCCACGACGAGGTGCGCGATTCCGACGACTATTTCGACGACATCCCCACCGTGAAGGCCGATCCCGACATGGTCGAGATCGCCGCCCGCATCATCGGCCAGAAGGAGGCGGACTTCGATCCGTCCGACTTCAAGGACGGCTACGACGACGCCCTGCGCGCCATGATCAAGACCAAGTCCAAGGGCGGCAAGGGTGTGGTCGATGTCGCCGAGCCGGACGACACCAACGTCATCGACCTGATGGCGGCGCTGCGCAACAGCCTGAAGGGTTCGGCGACGGGGGCGAAGAAACCGGCCGCCAAGAAGGCCCCCGCGAAGAAGGCTGCAGCGAAGAAGAAGACCGCCGCCTAATGCATTTCACATCCGCTCATCCCGGCGAAAGCCGGGATCCAGTTCTTTGGGCGCAAGTTGCATGAGATAGAGGCCGATGGTCATCCGACGCACATGCCATGCGAAAGGACTGGGTCCCGGCTTTCGCCGGGATGAGCGGGTTATAAATTTCGACAAAGCCCCAAAATCTAGACCCCCATCTTTTTCAACGCGGGCTTCAGGCTGACCGCCGAGGCGCGAAAATCGGCCCACGGATCAGGCTTCTTGAGCAGCGCCTCATAGGTCCACAGGTTGAACGCCGCCGGGTCCAGCCCCGCCCTCACCTGCCCCCACGACAGCGGGAAGGCGATCCCCGCCCCCGGCCGTGCGCGCGGCGACCAGGGCGCGACCGCCGTCGCCATTCGCCCGTTGCGCAGATAGTCGATGAAGATCTTTCCGCCCCGCGCCTTCTTGGCCAGGGTCGTGGTGAACCGGTCCGGCGCCTCGGCGCGGATGGCCTCGGCCACCGCCTTGGCGAAGGCCTTGTTCTGGTCCCAGGTCACGCGCGAGCGGGCGTCGGTCTTGATCGGCACGACGACGTGCAGACCCTTGCCCCCGGTCGTCTTGACGAAGGCCGCCAGGCCCAGCGTCTCGATCTTCGCCTTCACCACCTTGGCCGCCGCAATCACGTCGGCGAAATCCAGTCCCTCGTCGGGGTCCAGATCGAAGGTGATCTGGTCCGGAACCTCCGGTGCGCCGGGCGCACAGCCCCAGGGGTGCAGCTCCAGCCCGCCAGACTGGGCGATGGCGACCAGGCCGCCCACATCGACGGCGGCGACGTAAGGGGTGCGCGCCTTGACGTCGATCAGCTTCAGGCGCGGATTTGACCCCGCCATGGCATGCCGCTGGAAGAAGGTCTCGCCGCCGATCCCCTCGGGCGCGCGAATGATCGAGGTCGGCCGGTCCGCCACATGGGGCAAGATCCGCTCGGCCGCCGCCTCGTAATAGCGCGCCAGGTCCGCCTTGGTGATCGCCGGCCGGTCGCCGACGGCGGGCCACAGCATCTTGTCGGGGCTGGAGATCGTCACCCCCGCCACGACGACCTTGCCCGGCTTCCCCGCCGCCCGCACCGTCGTGGTCGCCTTCTTGTCGGCCTCGCCCATCTCCGTCGGCGGTTGCGGCGCCTGCGTCACCTCCCAGGCCGTCTTGTCCTCGCGCAGGCCCTTGAAGGCCGCCTGTCTCAGCGAGCCGGATTCGGTGTATCCGCCATGCTCGACCTCGGCGACCAGCACCGGCTTGACCCAGTGGATGTCCTTGGCCGCCTTGGGCGCGCCCGCACCCGAAAAGGGCGACTTGTCCGCCGCCACGCCCGTCAGCGCCGGCACCAGAGTCTTGGTGACCGCCTCGCCATAGCCGGTCCCGACCCGGCCCAGATAGCGCAGGCCGCTCTTTTCCTTGACCCCGACCAGCAGAGACCGAAACCGCGTGCCGCCCTGCGACGACCAGCCGCCAATCACCACCTCGTCGCGCCCCCGGCATTTGGACTTCAGCCAGGTCGACGACCGCCCCGCGTGATAGGGCGCGTCCAACTTCTTGGAGATCACCCCTTCCAGATCCATCTTGCAGGCGCTCTCCAGCACCGCCTGCCCGGTCGAGGCGAAATGCTCGACGTAGCGTAGCCGCCCCGCCCCAGACTTTCCGATCCGGTCCACATAGGCCTGCAGCCGCGCCTTGCGATGCGACAGCGGCAGTTTGCGCAGATCCTCCGCCCCCTCGAACAGCAGGTCGAAGGCGAAATAGACTAGGCCTTCCGTCTTCTCGTCCGAGATCGCAGCCTGCAGCGCCCCGAAGTCCGGCATATGATCGTCGTCCAGCGCGCACAGCTCCCCGTCGATCACCGCATCGGGCCAGGTCGCGGCGTCCGCCGCCAGGTCCGGGAACCGGTCGCTCCAGTCCAGACCCTTGCGTGTCCTCAAGACCGCCCGACCGCCGCCGACGCCGATCTGGACGCGGTATCCGTCGAACTTGATCTCGTGCGCCCACCCCGTCCCGCCCGGCGGATGGTCGGTCACCTTGCACAGCTGGATGGGCGCGAAGGTCGGCGGCTTGGCATTTTTGTTGGCGCTACCGCGCTTGGCGCTACTTGAGCGCGCGATGGGCTTGGCTGGTCCTTTGCGCGTGGTCGGTTTGGACTTGGTCCACTCTTCCGTGCCCTCGGCAATCTCGGCCAGCGACCGCCCGGTCGTCACCGAGGCGTCGATCTCGGCCAGGGCGCCCCCCTCCCCCGCCACCGCGAAGTCGTCCTTCTCCTTCAGCAGCAGCCAGTTGTTGCGCTTGGACGGCTTGCCCCGGTCGCTCTTCAACCGGATCAGCGCCCATTTGCCCTTCAGCCGCTCGCCGTGAAGGATCATCTTGATCTGGCCCTTGGCCCAGGCCGCCTCCAGGTCCGGCTCCTGCGGCTCCCAGGTTCCGACGTCCCACATCTGCACCGTGCCGGCGCCATAGTTGCCGTCGGGGATGGTCCCCTCGAACGATCCGTAATCCAGCGGATGATCCTCGACCTCGACCGCCAGCCGCTTGACCGCCGTGTCGCGCGACGGTGCCTTGGTCACGGCCCAGGACTTCAGCACCCCGTCCGCCTCGATGCGGAAATCGTAGTGCAGTCGCGTCGCCGCGTGACGCTGGATCAGATAGCGGAAACCGCTCTTGGCGCGGCCGCCCTTGGCGCCCTTCGGTTCGGGCGTCTCGCCGAACCGGCGCTTGGCCTGATAGGTCTTCAGTTCACCGCGCATAGGGGCGTAATCCGCCTCAGGCGAAACCGTTGCGTTAGCGGCAGAAGCGCGTGTCCGTCGCCTCCAGATGCAGGTGATCGTAGTGGACGGCGTTGTAGTCGGGGCTCAGCGTGGTGCCGAAGATGCGGCAGGCGTCGTCGCGGATGCGGCGCAGGAAACGCGCCTCGGCCGTGTCGCCGTTCCAGCCGTTGGTCACCGTGATCCGCCGCCCGTCCCTCAGCCGCACCCCGGCGAAATCCAGCGCCGCCGCCTGGGAGTGGGCGCTGATCCGGTTCGATCCGACCCCGTTGTTTACGTTGCGACAGGCATAGGCGCCCATGTGATCGATCTGGACCACGTCCGAGCCCAGTATCTCGCGCGCCGCCGGCTCCAGCGATTGCCGACGCCAGATGCTCAGGGCCAGCGCCGTCTGGCACGTCATCTCCACATCGCCCGGCGCCAACCGCGCCACCGTGCCCAGGTCCGCGCCCAGGACCCCGCCCTGGCTCAGGCCGCAGGTCGCGGTGTTCTGACGATCCGGCACGGGGCTGAACCGCACCCGCGCGGCGTTCAGCTCGGCCAGACACCTGCCCAAATCTCGCCCCTCGCGCACCACGGCCGCTTGCGTGCCCCCATCGATGGCCCGATCCACCAGCCCCCCGACCAGCGGCGCCTCGGTGCGCGACGGATAGGGTGACGGCCGCAACGGCTCGGGCGGTCGCCGCACGCAGCCGCTCAGGATCAGCACGACGCCGAGGGCGATCAGGAAGGGTGAGGCGCGGGACACGGCAAACATCGCCAGGACGCTTATCTGATTCCCTGATCGCGCGCGGTCACGAGGCGGAGAGCCATCTACCGCGGGTTTTCCGCCGCACCCTTTGCCCGGCACCTGTCCGAGCAGAACCGCACCTGCGCCCAGTCCCGCGCCCACTTCTTGCGCCACGCGAACGACAGGCCGCAGGCGGCGCAGACCTTCTGCGGCAGATCTGCCTTGGCGGGCGCCGTGCCGAGATTGACGTGCTTTCGACCCATGTCGCCTGCCAAGAAAAAGGGCGGCCCCGTCGGAGCCGCCCCTGATCATATCAGCTGTCCAGGAAGGACCGTAGTTTGCGCGACCGGCTCGGGTGCTTCAGCTTGCGAAGCGCCTTGGCCTCGATCTGGCGGATCCGTTCGCGGGTCACCGAAAACTGCTGGCCGACTTCTTCCAGCGTGTGGTCGGTGTTCATGCCGATGCCGAATCGCATGCGCAGCACCCGCTCCTCGCGCGGCGTCAGCGACGCCAGCACGCGGGTGGTGGTCTCGCGCAGGTTCGACTGGATGGCGGCGTCGATGGGCAGGACGGCGTTCTTGTCCTCGATGAAGTCGCCCAGGTGGCTGTCTTCCTCGTCCCCGATCGGGGTTTCGAGGCTGATCGGCTCCTTGGCGATCTTCAGGACCTTGCGGACCTTCTCCAGCGGCATGGCCAGCTTTTCGGCCAGTTCTTCCGGGGTCGGCTCGCGGCCGATCTCGTGCAGCATCTGGCGGCTGGTGCGGACGATCTTGTTGATCGTCTCGATCATGTGCACCGGGATACGGATCGTCCGCGCCTGGTCCGCGATCGAGCGGGTGATCGCCTGACGAATCCACCAGGTGGCGTAGGTCGAGAACTTGTAGCCGCGACGGTACTCGAACTTGTCGACCGCCTTCATCAGCCCGATGTTGCCCTCCTGGATCAGGTCCAGGAACTGCAGGCCGCGGTTGGTGTATTTCTTGGCGATGGAGATGACGAGGCGCAGGTTGGCCTCGACCATTTCCTTCTTGGCCTGGCGGGCTTCGCGCTCGCCCTTCTGAACCGTCTGAACGATGCGGCGATAGTCGTCGATCGGCAGGCCGGCTTCCAGGGCCACGGCGGCGACGTCGGCGCGAATGGTGGCGATCTGGCTGGCTTCATTGTCGCTGAACTTGGTCCAGCGCACGCCCTGTTCCTTGATCCGCTCGGTCCAGGTCGGGTCCAGTTCGGCGCCGAAATAGGCCTTCAGGAACTCGGGACGCGAGATGCCGTAGCTGTCGGCCAGCCGCAGCAGGCGGCCTTCCAGACCGATCAGGCGCTTGTTGATCGCATAAAGCTGCTCGACCAGGGCCTCGATGCGGTTGTTGTTCAGCTTCATCGTCTTCAGACGGTCCGAGATGGACAGCGTCAGGGCGCGATAGGCCTTTTCGTCCTTGGCGCTCAGCACTTCGCCCTTCAGGCGGGTCTGGACCAGCTTGTCCTGCAACGCCCGGAACGCGCCGAAGTCGGCGGCGATCAGGTTCAGGACCTCCATCACCCCGTCGCGCAGCTCGGCTTCCAGCGCCGAGATCGACATGCCGCCGCCGTCGTCGAAATCGTCGTCGTCATCATCGTCGTCGGTTTCAGGCTTGGCCTCGGCCGCCGGTTTCTCCTCGGTCTCTTCCGCCTCTTCGGCCTCGGGCTGGACAGCGCCCGGCAGGGACGACGGGTTCAGCACGCCATAGGTGGCGTCGAGGTCGATGACCTCGCGCAGCAGGATGCGGTTGTTCTCCAGCTCGTCGCGCCACACCATGATGGCCTCGAAGGTCAGGGCGCTTTCGCACAGACCCGAGATCATGGCGTCGCGGCCGGCCTCGATCCGCTTGGCGATGGCGATTTCGCCCTCGCGGCTCAGCAGTTCGACCGAACCCATCTCGCGCAGATACATCCGCACCGGATCGTCGGTGCGGTCATAGGCGGCCTTGGCGGGGGCTTCGGCGACGGCGGTGCCGGCGGCGGCGGCGACGTCGGTGGACTGCTGCTCCTGTGCGTCCTCCTCGGCCTCGACGACGTTGACGCCCATCTCGGACAACATGGCCAGGGTGTCTTCAATGGCGTCGGGCGTGACTTCTTCGGACGGCAGAACCTTGTTCAGTTCCTCCATCGTCACATAGCCTCTAGCCTTGGCCTGTTTGATGAACTTCTTGACGCCGGCGTCGGTCAGATCGAGCAGGGGCCCATCGGTCGAAGCCTCGGTTTCCTGCGTCTCGGTCTGTGCGTTCATAGTCAGTCTGTCTCCAGCCGGAGGGGGTGATCAATCCGCCCCGACGAAAAATACAATGCCTGGCGGGCCGTAAGGTTACGAGCCCGCGCTGTCTTCCCAAATCGTCCCGGCTTTGATCGCACGGCGAAGCGCATCCCGCTCGGCCTTAAGCCGGCGAAACGCCTCATCCTGCCCAGGCACATCACGTGCATGGGCCAAGGCGTCCTCCAACGCGGCTACGCGTGTTGAAGCGTCGAACGCCTGCGACCATCGGACCCTTGCCTCGGCGAGGGGCGCATTTGCGGCCAGGAAAGGCGCGCCGGACTTTGCCGCCGCCTTCTCGACCTCGCGCACTAAGGCATCATGACCCGATTGCGCCAGATGGCGTCGCAGGGCGGCAGAGTCAAGGCTATGCCCCGACAGACGCAGGCGAACCAGCTCCTGGGCCAGGCCATCCAACCCCTTGTCGCCGAAACCGTGAGCCGCGATCTCTTCCAGATGGTCGTCCATCCGTTCCGGGTCGTCGATGGCGCCGTGGGCCAGGGCGGCGGGCACCGGCTCGATGGCGCGGAACAACGACTGCATCGCCTGCGCCCCCTCCGCTGTCTGGCCCAGCTTGGGTGGCGGGCCGAAACCACGCCTCCCCTGCCCCGGCGTCCAGGGCGCGCGTTGGGGGCTGCGCGGGAACAGGGCGTCGAAGCGGTCGAACAGGTCGCGGCGGTATTGTTCGGCCAGATCCTTGTCCTGGATGGCCGAGGCGGTGTTGCGCAGCCGCGCCTTGAAGCCGGCCTTGCGCTCCGGCGTGTCCAGCGGCTCCAGATCCTGTTCGCGGCGGAACAGCACCTCGGCAAATCCATGCGTGTCGGCCAGGGCCTGGCGAAGCGCCGGGGCGCCTTTTTCACGCAGGATGTCGTCGGGATCCTGTCCCGCGCCCAGCAATGCGAACCGGAAAGACCGGCCGGCCTTCAGCAGCGGCAGGGAACGCTCGATGGCGCGATAGGCGGCGCGCAGGCCGGCCGCATCGCCATCGAAACACAGCACCGGCTCGGACGACACCCGCCACAGCCGCTCCATCTGCTCTTCGGTCAGGGCCGTGCCCATCGGCGCCACGGCCGGCAGGCCCGCGCGCTGACAGGCGATGACGTCCATGTATCCTTCGACCACGATGATGGCTTGGTCGTTCTTGCTCTCCGCCCCCAGGATCCGCCGCGCCTCGGGCAGGCCATAAAGCGTCGCGCCCTTGTGGAAGAGCGGGCTCTCGGGGCCGTTCAGATATTTGGCCCGATCGTCGGGGTTCATCGCCCGGCCGCCAAAGCTGACGATCCGCCCCCGCGCGTCCAGGATCGGGAACATCAGCCGGTCGCGGAACCGATCATACGGTTGGCCACCGCTTTCCGGCGAAATCAGCAGCCCAGCCTCGACCAGCTCGGCGGGCTTGGCGCCGCGCTGGATCAGGGCCTGTTTTAGCCCCTCGCGGTCGTTGGGCGCATAGCCTAGGCCGAACCGCTCCCACTGATCTTCGGGCAGGCCGCGTTTTTCGAGATATTCGCGCGCCGCCTTGCCCGGCGTGCGGCGAAGATTGGCGGCGAACCATTTCTGGGCCAGATCCATCCAGTCCGACAGGCCTGCCCGCTTCTGCTCGCGCTCGGCCTCCTTTGGGTCTTCGGCCGGCAGTTGCATCCCTGCTTCGCCGGCCAGTCGCTGCACCGCCTCGACGAAGCTGAGCCGCTCGGTCTCCTGCAGGAAGGAGATGATGTCGCCGTGTTTTCCGGACGAGAAGTCGTGGAAGAACCCCTTGTCGTCGTTGACGAAAAACGACGGCGACTTCTCCTTCGAGAAGGGCGACAGGCCGACGTATTCCCGCCCCTGACGTTTCAGCTTCACCGTCCGCCCGATCACGTCGGACGGCCGAAGGCGGGCCTTCAGTTCATCGATGAATCTTTCGTCGAAACGCACCCGCGATCCTTAAGGCCAAGCGGCCTGTACGTCGATGGATGGAAGGGCGATCAGGCGGCTCGTCCGGGCATCCCCCGATATCCGAACGAACCGCCGCATCGCAGAAGGCGTAAACCTTGGCGTCCCCCAACGCCTTGGCTAACGAAGTCCTAACGCCTCGCGGACCGGCATCTGAAGTCAGGACCGGCGTTCTGTCGAGGGGGCTACCGGTTTCCATGGACGGATCGTGGCGAGACTGTGTCTTTTGCGCCGCGCGCCGTTCGCCTCAGGGGCGACCGAAAGGCACGACCTTGTTGGCGCCGTCATGCCCGATATCGGCGCTTCCGAGGAAGGCTATGCCCGACCTCAGGCACCAGTAGCGAACGATCTCCTCCGGAGTCTGTCCGAAATCGGGATCGTTTGGCGTGACATCCGAAACACGCCCCAGGCGAATCCCGGCCACACGGCGAATGCTGGCCTGGCTGGTCAAATGAAACATCATCCGGTCGATCCGGTAGGCAGCCTCGGAAACCTCCTCCAGCATCAGGACGTGACCGAACAAATCCGGCTCCAGCGCCGTGCCGGTCAGCTCGTTCAGGATGGTGAGATTGAAGGCCACGGCCGGTCGTGGATCGGTCGCCAGCGACGGCTCGATCCAGTCGGTCCGCCCGGTGGTCAGCCAGGACAGGGCGCCCTTCGCCGTCGCGTCGTCGCGCACCGAATCCGAGGCCATCGGCCCATGCGCCAGATGTTCGAACCCGGCCTTATACATCCCGGCCAGCAGGCTGCCGGCGTCGGAATAGCCCATGTAGCGCTTCTTGCGGGCTGTGGCGTCCAGGCGCGGAATCACCGCATCAGCGATGCGGCATGAGCCATAGCCGCCGCGTGCGAACCAGATGGCGTCGATGCGCGGGTCGTTGGCGAACTCGACGAAGGCGTCGGCCCTCGCCCGGTCGTCCCCGGCGAAATGGCCGTGTTTCAGGAAGCAGGCGGGGTGAAACACCACCGCCACGTCGCGGTCGGGATGGTTCTGGGCCATCCAGGCCTCGACCGCCTCGGCGCGTTCTTTCGAAAACCGCGAACTGGCGCAGACGACGCCGATCTTGAAGCTATTGGTCGCCACGCCCGCCTTCTTCGTCGTTTTTGCGATCCCCACTGGCGGACCGGCCCGATCCCCTGTTCTAAGGGGGTATGAACCAAGACGCCTCCTATTTCTTCTGCGGCATCGGCGGGTCGGGCATGCTGCCCCTGGCCATGATCGTTCAGGCGCGCGGCGCCGTGATCGAAGGCTCGGACCGCGCGCTGGACCAGGGCCGCACGCTCGAGAAGTTCGACTGGCTGCGCGCCCACGGCGTCACCCTGCACCCCCAGAACGGGTCAGGCGTCACCCGCGCCGATCAGACGGTGATCGCCACCGGCGCCATCGAGGAGACGGTGCCCGACATCGGGGCGGCGAAACGCGCCGGCGCGACCATCAAGACGCGCCCCCAGCTGCTCAGCGAAATCTTCAACGCCGCCCCGACCTCGGTCGGCGTGGCGGGCACCAGCGGCAAGTCCACCATCACCGGCATGATCGCCTGGATTCTGCACCAGACGGGTCGCGACCCCACCGTCATGAACGGGGCGGTGATGAAGAACTTCGCCGACGCGGATCATCCGTTCGCCAGCGCCCTGATCGGCGGACCCGACCTGTTCGTGTCGGAGGTGGACGAGAGCGACGGCTCCATCGCCGGCTATGATCCGACGGTCGCCGTGGTCTCCAACATCTCGCTGGACCACAAATCGATGGAGGAGTTGCGAGACCTGTTCGGCGGCTTCACCGCGCGGGCGACGACGGCCGTGCTGAACCTGGACAATCCCGAGACGGCGGCCCTGGCCCAGACGCTGCCCGCCGGCAAGGCCATCACCTTCGGCCTAGGCGAGGAGAGGGCCGACCTGTCCGCCCACGACCTGACGCCCCTGCCCGCCGGCATGAAGTTCCGCCTGATCGAGGGCTGGAGCGAGCACGACGTCATCCTGAACGTGCCCGGCGCGCACAACGTCGCCAACGCCCTGGCGGCGCTGGGCGCGACCAGGGCGCTGGGCGTGCCGACCAGCGAGGCGGTCAGGGCGCTGGAAAGCTTCGCCGGCATCCGTCGCCGCATGGAGGTGGTCGGGACGGCCGGCGACATCACCGTCATCGACGACTTCGCCCATAACCCCGACAAGATCGCCGCCACGCTGAAGACCCTGCACGCCTTCGACGGGCGCCTGCTGATCCTGTTCCAGCCGCATGGTTTCGGCCCGCTGAAGCTGATGAAGTCGGAGTTCATCGACGGTTTCGCCGGCCTGATGCGTGAGGACGACGTGCTGCTGATGCCCGAGCCGGTCTATTACGGCGGCACCACCGACCGCAGCGTCGGGTCCGAGGACATCGCCTCCGGCGTCCGCGCCGCCGGGCGTCAGGCTGAGGCGCTCGCGACGCGCGCCGATTGTGGGGACCGGATCGTGGAGATCGCTCAGCCGGGAGACCGGATCATCGTCATGGGGGCGCGGGACGACACCCTGTCCAGCTTCGCGGCGGAACTGTTGGCGCGGTTGGGCTAACTTCTGAATCGTCATCCTCGCCCTTGTGGCGAGAATCCAGACTCCCGGTGTTTCCGCAAAGCGCGCGTCCGTCGAACACCGGGAGTCTGGATTCTAGGTACGAGCCCTAGGATGACGGGTCTTTAGGGGGTGTCAGTACACGTCGCGCCGATAGCGGCCGTCTTCGAGCATCGTCAGCATCACGTCCGCGCCCAGCGCATTTTCCAGCGCCGCATGCACGCCCTGCGACATCCCCTCCAGGCTGCCGCAGACGTAGATCGCCGCCCCGCGCGCGACCCAGTCGCGCAGGTCGTCCGCCGCCGCCGCCGCCAGATCCTGCACATACCGCCCGTCGCCCGGATCGCGCGAGAAGCATCGGTCCAGCCGGCGCAGCACGCCCGACGTCCGCCAACCCTGCAGTTCCGCATCGAAGAAGGCGTCGTGCGCCCGCGTCCGCTCGCCGAACAGCAGCCAGGCCCCGCCCGCCGCCGTCCGCGCCTTCAGGTGCGCCCTCAGTCCGGCGATCCCCGTGCCGTTGCCGATCAGGATCATCGGCGTCTCGTCCGCCGGGCCATGGAAGCTGCGGTTGGTGCGCAGCCGCATACCGATCTCGCCGCCGAGCGCCAGGTCTTGCGTCAGCCAGCCTGAGGCCAGGCCGGGCGCGCCGTCAGGGTGGCGCATCAGACGGATCAGAAACTCGACCCGGCCGTCCGACGGCAGGGAGGCGATGGAATATTCGCGCGAGCCGGGCGTGACGCCGTCCCGCTCGGGCAGGCCGATCTCAGCGATGTCGCCGGCCGACCAGTCGGGCGCCGCGCCCACGGATTCGAACGCCAGATGATACGCCTCGCCGCCCGGACTGCCGGGGTTGACCAGGGTCCGTTCGACCAACCGCCAGGGATCATAGGACGGCGGGGTCCAGTCGGGGGCGGTGACGCTGCCGGTGATCTGGTTCAGCTGGTGCTGCCAGTGGCGGATGGCGCCGGCCTCGCCGTTATCGACCTCGACCGTGTCAAACAGGGGTTCGGCGCCCGCCCGCCTGAGCCAGCCGTCCACCGCATGGCCGAAGCCGCAGAACTGGTCGTAGCTGCGGTCGCCCAGCGCGAGCAGGCCGAACCACAGGCTTGAAAGGTCCGCCGTCTCGCCCATGGCCTTGCGCACGAAGCGTGCCGCGCTGTCGGGCGGATCGCCCTCGCCCGTCGTGGAGACGATCAGCAGCGCCCGGTCCGTCGCCTTCAGGGTCTGGACGTCCAGATCGGCGAAGGACGACACCCGCGCGCCCACGCCGCCGTCGCTCAAGGCGCGCGCCGTCATCCAGGCCAGCTCCTCGGCGAAGCCCGTCTGGCTGGCGAAGGCGATCAGAACCGCCTGGACCTCGCCCGCCCCGGTCCCAGCGCCCGCAAAGGCGTCGGAGCGCGCACGCGCCTGGGCTCTCGCCCGACGTTCGCGCCAGACGATGACGGCGATCAGGGCCAGCCAAAGCAGCAACGCCCCGACCGCCCACAGCCAGCGCTGCGGATCGGCTGTCACCCCGGCCGATCTCCGGCGGGGTCGTCCATCAGGGCGGCGAAGGCCGGCGTCATCCGCTCGACCGGCCCGCGCTCGGTGCGTTCGACGAAGTGGGCGATCAGGCCCAGCGCCTCGGCATACTCCGGCCCCTCGAACGGCCCCATGACCGTCAGCGCCGTGGCGTAGGCGTCGGCGATCATGGCCGAGGCGTGCAGCACGGTGACCGAGCTCAGATTGTTGCTGACCGGACGCCCGGTCGAGCCGTCGATGGTGTGTGGATACAGCCGGCCGTCATGCCGGAACGCCCGGCGATAATCGCCGCTGGTCGCCACGGCCAAATCGAACAGGGCCGCCACAGTGTGAGGCGCAGGCGAACCCTCGACCCGTTCGATCTCAACCCACCAGGGTTGGGCGTCCGGCTTGACGCCGCGCCCCTTCAACTCGCCGCCGATCTCGATCAGGTGCGAGGTCGCGCCCATCGCCATCAGCCGGTCGGACACACGGTCCACCGCATGGCCCTTGGCGATGCCGGAGAAGTCCAGCTTCATCCCGCCCATCTGCATCACGCCGCGCGCATCGGGATTCAGCCGCAGTTTCTGCCAGCCGGACACGGCCATGGCCGCCGTTATCTCTTCGTCGGACGGCACCGGCAGCAGGGCCGAACGCGGTCCGGGCGGGCCGAAACCCCACAGATCGACCAGGGCGCCCAGGGTCGGATCGACCGCCCCGTTCGTTTCGTCGCCCAGGGTCATCGCCGCATCCAGCAGATCCCAGAACGGCGGCGACACCGCCCAGAACCCGGCCGGCGCATTATTGAACCGGCTGATCTCGCTGGACGGCTCCCACGGGCTGAACAGGCCGACGACGGCCGTCAGCTCCTGTTCGATCGCGTCCTGGATCGCCGCCTCGCCCACGCCCGGCGGCGCGATCACGCGCGCGCTCCAGGTCGTGCCCAGGGTCTCGCCGCCCAGCGAACGGATCAGGTCGCTGGGCGGACGGGGCGGCGCACCCTCGATGACGGGCACCAGAACCCGGTTGTCGGCGCGGTCGGCCAGGGGGCTGGCGTCGCCGAGATTGACCGTGGGCGGAGCGGCGCGGGAACCGCGCGAGAAGGGTGTGTCTGACATACCCTTCGCTTAGGGCAGGACTTCCACGACCGCCACATAGGAGGCGCTCGAAGCGATAGTGTCGCCCTCAGCCGGGGTGCGGACTGACGCGTTCAGCCAGTACATGCCCGCTTCAGGCCAAGTCACTGTGAAGGCGCCATCGGCCCCGGTGGTCACCGTCGATTCCTCGGGATTGTCGCGATAACGGATGCCGCCACGCGCCACCGTCACTTCCAGGCCGGCCGCCGGCAAGCCGTCTTTCGACAGTTTGAAGGTCGCCGGTTCGCCTACGACCAGATCATTGGGGTGCGTGACCGGAATCATCTCCAGACCGTCCCGGGCATTGGTGAAGACCGTGTCAGTCGGGTTGTTCAGGGTGACGAAGGTCTCGATGCGGCTGGCGGTGCGGGTCGCCTGTACGTCGGTCGCGCCCTGCGGCAGGGCCGCCGGATATTCGGCCGCCGCGCCGCGCCAGCGCTTCTGCTCGCCGTTCAGCTTGTAGCTGGCCATGATGCCGGAAGAGACATTGGCGATCTTGTAGGTGCCGTTCTGCGTCAGGTGGGCGTCGAAGGTCGAGCGATAGCGGCCCTGCATGGCGTTCTCGGGCTGAACCGCCGAACCGTCCGGCGCGGTGATGGCCAGGCCGGTCAGGCGCATGGCGGCGTGATCGGGGTTGAACACCTGGTTCGACATGCCGGCGTCGAAACCGACCCAGGCATCCGTGCCCGACAGGGTCGTGGCGGTCGGCGCCAGCCAGGCGCGGTGAGCCTGGGCGGCCATGGGTGCAGCCAGAGCGGCGGCGAGAGTCAGCAGGGCGATCGTCTTCTTCATGGGTCTGTTCCTTAGCGAGAGACGGCGACGCGCACGGCGCCCAGTTCGGTGGAGCCGGTTCCGGCGCCGGTGTTGGCCGCGCCCCAGCGGAAGGGCACGCGCACGACCTCGCGGCCGCCCAGCTCACGGGCCGCCTCGACGACGATGTTGTACTGACCGGGCTGCAGACCGCGCAGGCGGGCGGCGGGCACAGTGATGGTCTGGCGGCCCGGTGCGCGCGTGGCGCCCGACACGCCGTCGGCCGGCAGGGTCATGGCCCGGCCGCCCTTGCGCCACCAGGTGCGCAGGTCCTTCAGCCAGTCCTTGCCGTCGCCCTCGTTGTTGCGGGTCTGTTGGTACCAGATCGCCAGGGTCCGCTCGGCCGACTGGTCCGGCTTCTCGATCCACACGGCGACATAGGGGCGGTGATAGGAGGCGGTGTTCAGGCGCGGAATCTCGACCGACACCGTCAGGTCGGCGGCCATGGCGGGCGCAGCGGCGGCGGCAAGGCCGACTGTGGTGATGACGATGGGGAGCAGGCGCATCGGAATACTCGTCAGTGAATGAAGATCAGGGCGATGACGACGGGGATCAGCAGGCCCAACGCCGCCAGCGGCCAGGTCGAGGGCCGACCCTTGGCATGCAGGAACATCAGGCCCAGCCCCGTCAGGGCGAAAATGGTGCAGGCGACGGCGAAGACGTCGATGAACCAGAACCAGACCGAGCCGGCGTTGCGGCCCTTGTGCAGGTCGTTGAGGTAGGCGATCCAGCCACGGGTGGTCTTCTCGTGCAGGGCAGCGCCGTTCGAACGGTCGATGGTCACCCATCCGTCGCCGCCGGGCATGGCCAGGGCGACATAGACTTCTTCAGGCGTCGTCTCGGTCGGCTTGCCGGCGATCTCGATCTTTAGCGCCTCGGACGCCCAGCGCGCGACGGCGTCGGGGACAGGATCGGTCGTTTCCTGCGGGAAGCCCGCCAGCCGCGCCAGCAGGGGCGCCGGCAGGGTCGCAGTCTGTTCGACCGTCACCGGATTTCCGGGAATGGACGCGGCGTGGTTCAGGGTGATGCCGGTGACGGCGAACAGGATCATGCCCACCAGGCTGACCGCCGCCGAAATCCAGTGCCAGCTATGAAGCTGTTTCAGCCAGAACGACCGCGCGCCGTTCAGCGCCGCCTTGGGTTTGGGGCCCTTGGCTGCGGTTTCGGCCTGACGCTGCGTGGCGAGTTCGGTCACGCCGTCGCTGTGCCATTGTTGCGAACGGGTTGCAATAGCATTCAACAGCGCCGCGACACCTTGCGCCTCAGACCTCGGCCCAGCGACGCAGCAGATTGTGATAGACCCCGGTCAGTTCGATCACCGCCTGATCCTTGGGCCCCTTGTCCACCGCAACCCGCTGGGTGGCGATGTCCAGACGGAACAGCGTCTCGCGGTCGGCGTCGTCGCGTACCAGGCTCTGCATCCACATGAAGGACGACACCCGCGCCCCGCGCGTCACCGGCGTCACGCTGTGCAGGCTCTTGGACGGATACAGAACCAGATCACCCGCCGGCAGCTTGATCGACTGCGCCCCGTACATCTCCTCGATGATCAGCTCGCCGCCGTCGTAATCCTCGGGCTCGGACAGGAAAAGGGTCGCCGACAGGTCGCTGCGGATGCGCAACGCCCCGCCCCCACGCGCCTGGCGGATGGCGTTATCGACATGCAGCCCGAACTCGCCGCCCCCCTCATAGCGATTGAACAGGGGCGGAAAGATCGTGTGCGGCAGGGCCGCAGCCACGAACATCGGATTGGCGTTCAGCGCCTGGATGACCAGAGCCGAAACCTCTTTCGCCACCTCCGAATCCTCGGGCAGTTGCAGGTTCTTCTTCGCCGTCGCCGACTGATGGCCCGAAGTCATATTGCCGTCGGCCCAGGGGCCAGCGTCCAGCCGCTCGCGCAGCGCCTTGACCTCGGCCTTGGAGAAGACTTCCGGGATCTGCAGCAGCACGACGGCCTCGCTCGGAAAAAAGGCAACGGCCCCGCGGGGGATCGCGGGGCCGTCAGGATAGGCTGCGTAGGCGGCCTTTAGAAGCGCAGGTTCAGGGCCAGGATGGCTTGCCGACCCGCCGCCACATCGGCGTGGTGAACGCCGTTGGTGCGGATGATGTATTCTTCATCCGTCGCGTTCTTGACGTTCAGTTGCAGCGTCGCCCGATCCGTCAGGTCATAGGTGGCGAAGGCGTCCACGCGGGTCCATTCCGGCGCGTAGACACGGTTGGCGCCACCGCCTGCGCCGCCCTGGTTCCCGCCCAGCGACTCGGACGTATAATAGACGCCGCCGCCGATCGTCAGCCTGGGCAGAAGGCGATAGGTGGTGAACAGGCTGGCGCTGTGTTTGGGCGTATTGGCCAGCGGTAGCCCCTGCAGCGGATTGACGCTGGAGACCGGCGGCGTGCCCGACACGACCACCGCCGCCTTGGTCAGTTCGGAGTCCATGTAGGTATAGCCGCCGAACACGGTCCACTCGCGGGTGATATTGCCCGACACGCCCAGTTCGATGCCCTTGACCTCGACCTCGCCCTCCTGACGGAAGACGTTCGGCTCGACCAGGATCAGCGCGTTCTTGCGCGTCAGGTGGAAGGCCGCGGCCGACAGGGCCAGACGGTCGTGGAAGACGTTGGCCTTGGCGCCGATCTCGAAGCTTTCGGTGTCTTCCGGATCCAGAACGGTGTTGGCGACGCCATCGACCGTGCCAGTGCCGCCCGAAGCGTTCTGGTCGCCCGCCGAAATGGTCGGCGGCGTCGAGGAGGTGGACCAGGACGCATAGACGCTGCTGCTCGCCGTCGGCTTGAAGACCAGGCCCGCCTGATAGTTGGTGAACTCCCAGGTCTGTTCCGGCACGGCGGTGAAGCCCGTCGGGGTCCAGACGCCGGCCGTCTGGGTCGCCGTCGCATTGACGCCCTTGACCGAATATTGGTCCCAGCGAACGCCCAGGTTCAGGATCAAACGCTCGGTCAGGGTGATGCTGTCGTTGGCATAGACGCCGACGGCCTCGGTCGTGTTCGAGCTGGTCGGGCCGCGATTGATCACGCCCGTCCAGGCGTCGTCGGGGTTGGGATTATAGACTTGGGTGCAATCTCCAGCGCCCGCAGCGCCCGCTGCGGTCGGATAGGATCCGCTGATGGTCGTCAGGCCTGTCGGGCAGGCCGAGGCCGAAGTGCTGTAGGTCGAATAGGTCGCGTTCTTGTTGTGCTCGCGCGACAGTTCGACGCCGATATCATAGCTGTGCCGGATCGAGCCCGTGGCGAACTGGCCGAAGACGTCCGTCACATTGGCCAGGGTGGTGACCGGGTTCCAGCGGGTCTTGGTCCCCCGCTTCATCCAGTAGGTCCCGTCCGCGGCCCGGCCGACATAGCCGCCGTCGCCGGGGTTAGTGACGATGTAGTCGTTCAGCGTCCGCGAGAAGCGGCTGACGTTGCGGATGGTGGCGAAATCGTTGAGGCGGTGCTCGGCCTTGAAGGTGAAGGTATCCACCTCATTGGTCAGATAATCGCGCGCCTTGAGACCGTAGAAGCTGTCATAGGGCACATCCAGAACGCCGCTGTCGGTCGTGCGCACGCCGATCTTGGTGAACAGCGGAATGCCGTAGTCGGGCATCTGATCGCTGGTCAGATGGTAGTAGCTGAAGACCATCGACGACGGCGTGCCGAGACCGGCGCCCAGGCTGATGGCGGCGCCCCACTTGTCATAATCGACGGCGTCGCGACCGGGCACGTCGCCCTGGGCTCCCATGAGATTGATCCGCAGGGCTGCGGTCTCGCCCAGGGGCATGTTCGTATCGACGGTGCCGCGCAGATAGCCGTCCGTGCCGGCGCCGGCGCTGACATTGGTGAAGGCGTTCAGCTTGGGCGACTTGGAGCCCAGGTTGATGCTGCCGCCGCCCGAGCCGCGACCCGAATAGACGGCGTCCGGCCCCTTGATGACCTCGACCTGCTCAAGGTTGAAGACCTCGCGCTGCTGGCCGCCGGTGTCGCGGATGCCGTCCACGAAGATGTTATTGCCCGACGACTGCCCCCGGATGAACGGACGGTCGGCCAGCGGCTGGCCGCCCTCGCCGGCGCCGAAGGTGATGCCCGGCGAGTTGGACAGCAGGTCCTGCAGCGACGAGGCCGACGTCTGTTCGATGATGGCCTGGGGAATGATGGTCACCGAGCGCGGCGTATCGACCAGAGGCGCGACGAACTCGGGGCTGACCGGGGCGGGCTTCCGGACCTGACCGTTGACGTCGATCGTGCCCAGATTGGCGGGCTGTTGCTCGTCCGCCGTGACAACCACGCCGTCCTCGGCGATCACGTCAGCGGCCAGGGCCGGGGCGGAAACCAGCATGCCGGCGGCGCTGGAGGCGAACAGGAGCGCACGAAGGGAGGCGGCGCGGGAGTCGGACATATTCTTGCGACCTTTTGGTCTGATTTTGCGATGCGGTCGCAATAACCAGCTTCAATATGTCGCACAAGCGAAATTGCGAACAAATCGCAATCTTAATTAGCCGACGACGGTCATCGTCCTCGGCGCCGGCGTCTTGTCCAGGTCCAGCCATGTCGGATCGGGCATGGCCTTGTGGGCGGAGGCCAGGGCCTCGGACCAGCGACGGCCCAGGTCGCGGAAATAGGGATCGTCGACGTCGATGCGCCGCTCCATTCCCGTCAGTTGGTCGCGCGGCATCACGATCAGGTCCAGCGGCGGACCGACGGCGATGTTCGAACGGATGGTCGAATCGAACGAGATCAGGCCGAGCTTCACCGCCTCCGACAGCGTGGTGGAGCTATGCAGGGCGCGGTCCAGAATGGGTTTGCCGTATTTCAGCTCGCCGATCTGCAGATAGGGGGTGTCCGGCCCGCACTCGATGAAGTTGCCCTGACCATAGATCAGATACAGCCCCATCTTGCCGCCCGCGATCTGGCCGCCCAGCAGCATGGAGGCGTTGACGTTCAGCGCATCGGCCGTCGGCGAGCATGGGGTGTTGATGGTGGCGCGCACCATGGCCATGGCGTGGCCCAGAATCTGGGCGGCGCGGAACAGGGTCGGGGCGGTCTCCAGCGTTTCCAGATCGATCGAGTCGGGCAGCTTCACCCCCGCCGCCGCCATGGCCAGGGCCGTCTGGGTCACCGACAGATTGCCCGCCGTCGCCACCGCCAGCAGTCGCTCGCCCGCCGACTTGTAGATGTGCAGCTTGCGATAGGACGAGATGTTGTCCACGCCCGCATTGGTGCGCGTGTCGGCGATCATCGCCAACCCTTCGTCCACCAGCATGCCTACGCAATAGGTCACTTCGCTCTATTCGCTCCCCGCGCTGCGAATCCGATGACGCTAACAGATTCGCGCGTCATGCCTATCAGGGCCATCCGCGCGACTGCAGTTGTTGTTGGGTCTGTTGCACAGGCCGCACATTCAGGGCGACCGTCAGGGTCTCATGACCCCCGCCATAGCTGGTCCCCCGGATCGGCGTGGCCCCGCGCGCGTCCAGACCGACGGCGACACGGACATAGTGTTCGGTCGGGCTGATGCCGTTGGCCGGATCGAACCCGACCCAGCCCAGGTTCTCGACCCAGGCCTCGGCCCAGGCGTGGGCGGCGTCCTGATCGTGCTGGCCGTCCTGGCGGCTGAGATGGCCCGAGACATAGCGGGCGGGAACCCCCATCCGGCGTGCGGCCGCGATGAAGATCTGGGCGTGGTCCTGACAGACGCCGCGTTTCTGGGCGAAGGCCTCGGCGGCGGTGTGGCTGGCCGAGGTCGATCCGACCTCGAACGCCACATCCTGCTTCAGCGCGCCCATGAGGGCGTGCATCCGGCCCAGTGTGGCACCTTCGGGGATCGAGCGGGCGAAGTCGTCGATCGCCGCATCCGGCTTGGTCATCGGCGTCTCGCGCAGGTAGACGATGGGCGACAGCCGCTCGGCCTGGCCCCGCACCACGCCGCCCGTGTTCACCGTCGCCACCTCGCCCGTGACCCGGATGGTCAGGGCGTCGGTCGGCCGCTCGGTATAGAGGCTGTGGACCACATTGCCGAAGGCGTCCTCGCTGCGACGCAGGCGGGCGTCCACATCGGTCTCGATGCGCCAGTCACGCACCTGTTGGCCCTCGCACGAGCGCGGCGTCAGTCGCAGCATCTGCACGATGAACCGCGCCGGGCGGGCGTAGGCATAGCGGGTGGAGTGGTCGATCCGGATCCGCATGGTCAGACCAGATACTGTTCTTGGACGGCCGCAGCCAGGGCGTTGTTCTGGTTCAGGAAGCCCTGGATGTACTCGTGCAGGCCCGACTGGAAGATGTCCTCGATCTTGGCCTCGTTGAACTGGGTCAGCCGGTTGGAAGCCAGCCGCTGGGCCGGGCCGCGCCGGCCGTAATCGGTCGCCAGCCGCTCCAGATAGCTGACGATCATTCCCTGGCACGACGCCAACGAACGCGGCATCTGGCGGTTGAGCACCAGCAGGTCCGCGACCAGCCAAGGCCGCACGGATTCTCGATAGACCCAGCGATAGGCGGTCAGGGCCGAGACCTCGCGCAACAGGGTCGTCCACTGGAAATAATCGAGCTGTCCCCCCACCCGTTCGCCGGGCGGCAGCAGCAGATGGTATTTGACGTCCAGCAGGCGCGCGGTGTTGTCGGCCCGCTCGATCGCCATGCCCAGACGCAGGAACCAGTAGGCGTCGTTGCGCAGCATGGTCCGCGACGAGGCCCCCTCGACCGCCAGGGACGTCGATTTCACGAAGTCGAGGAAGTTGGTGAAGTCGTCGCGCTTGGTCGGTTCGCCCAGTTCGTTCAGGCCGTTCCAGGCGCCGTTGATCGCTTCCCACAGCTCGATGGTCAGGGCGGTTCGCACCGAGCGCGCATTTGTCCGCGCCTTGGTTATGCAGGCCTTGATCGAGGTCGAGTTGTCGTAGCCGAAGGCCAGATATTCGCGAACCGACTTCTCCGAGATGGTCCGGCCCGAGGCGTCGAAGCCGCTCTTGACCCCCGACGAGGCGATGGCGCCGGCCCAGGCCGTGACCGTGGCCTGGTCCTTGGCCGGCAGGGCGGCCAGCCTGATAGCGGCCTCCAGAATGCGCGCGAGGAAGTCCGCCCGCTCCATGTAGCGGCCGGTCCAGTAAAGGCTGTCTGCAGTGCGTGAAAGCATCAGTTGTCCAGCACCCAGGTGTCCTTGGTTCCGCCGCCCTGGCTGGAGTTCACCACCAGCGACCCCTCTTTCAGCGCCACCCGCGTCAGGCCGCCGGGCGCGACACGCACCCCGGCGGGACTGGACAGGACGAAGGGCCGCAGATCGACGTGGCGCGGCGACAGTGCGCCGCCGTTCAGGGTCGGCGCCGTCGACAGGCTCAACGTCGGCTGGGCGATGAAGTCGTCGGGATCGGCGATCAGCTTGGCGCGGAAGGCCTCTATCTCAGCCTTGGTCGAGGTCGGCCCGACCAGCATGCCGTAACCGCCCGATCCGCCCACTTCCTTGACCACCAGTTCCGGCAGCTTATCCAGCACCTCTTTCAAGGCATCCGCCTCGCGGCAACGCCAGGTCGGCACGTTCTGAAGGATCGCATCCTCCCCCGTGAAGAAGCGGATGATCTCGGGCATGTAGGTATAGACTGCCTTGTCATCGGCCACGCCCGTCCCGATCGCATTGGCCAGTGTGACCCGCCCGGCGAAATAGGCCGACATCAGTCCCGGCACCCCGACCGTCGAGTTCGGCATGAAGGTCAGCGGATCGATGAAGTCGTCGTCTATGCGCCGGTAGATGACGTCGACCCGTTTGGGCCCCTCGGTCGTGCGCATGAAGACCGTGTCGTCGTTGACGAACAGGTCCGTGCCCTGGACCAGCTCGACCCCCAGCTTGTCGGCCAGGAAGCTGTGCTCATAATAGGCCGAGTTGAACGGGCCCGGCGTCAGCACGACGATGGTCGGATCGGCCCCCGCACCTGTCGGCGCGGACGCCTGCAACGAACGCAGCAGCATGTCAGTATAGATTTCGACCGGCCGCACCGCATGTTCCGCGAACAGGTCGGGGAACAGCCGCATCATCATCTCGCGGTTCTCCAGCATGTAGGAGACCCCCGACGGCGTGCGGCAGTTGTCTTCCAGCACGTAGAAGCCGTCCTCGCCCGTCCGCACCAGATCGACGCCCGAGATATGGCACCAGACGTCGCCCGGCGGACGGCGGCCCTGCATTTCGGGTCGATAATGCGGATTGGTCAGGATCAGGTCAGCCGGGACGATGCCGGCCTTGATGCATTCCTGCGCGCCATAGATGTCTTTCAGGAAGGCGTTGATGGCGGTGACTCGCTGCTTCAACCCCTTTTCCAGCCCGCTCCATTCCTCGGCGCCGATGATGCGCGGCACCACGTCAAAGGGGATCAGGCGTTCGTTGGATTCCTCGTCGCCATAGACGGCGAAGGTCACGCCCATACGGCGGAAGAACAGCTCCGCCTGGCGCGAGCGCGCCTGCAGCAGATCGGCCGGCGCGTTTTCCAGCCACGCCGCCAAGGTCTTGTAGCTGTCGCGGATCGCACCTGATCCGCCGCCGGTCATTTCGTCGAAAGCTCTCGTCATTCGCCCCCGCCGCGTTGAGATCGCAGCTTGAACGTCCCCAAACGAAAAGCGCAACAGTTTTGTTGCACTGCGGCGACGAGGAGCGGCACAGCGCCTCTCCCTCCCCCTGCGGGGGAGGGTGGCCGAGCGGAGCGAGGTCGGGTGGGGGCGGCAGGGCGACATCCCACGATATGTCTTGCCTGGGGCAATGCGACCCTGCCGGGCCGCCCCCGCCCCGTCGCTGCGCGACGACCCTCCCCGAACGGGGAGGGAGAAAGTCGGGGTCACCCCGCCGCCACGGCCTTCATCGAAATCGCCGGATCGGCCAGCTTTTCCAAATCCACCGGCGTCGCCTTCCCGATCAACTGCTTGCCCGCCATGAACTCCGGCGGCGCATTGACCGCCTCGACGCAGACGATGCGGTCGCCGTTCAGGTGAAACACCGCAAAGCCCGACGCCGACGGATCGCCGCGCACCACCTGGCGGTCGGCGTCGAACGGCAGGCCCGCGATCTGCAGCTTGAAGTCATATTGATCCGACCAGAACCACGGCACTTCCGCCGCCGGTCCCGGCCGTCCGACGATGGCGGCGGCCGCCTGTTTGGCCTGTTCCAGCGCATTGGGCACGCTCTCCAGCCGATGATGCACCCCGCCGTGAACGGGTATCGGCCGCCGCGTCATGTCGCCGACGGCGAAGACGGCCGGGTCGCTGGTCCGCGCCTGCTCGTCCACCACCACGCCGTCGTCACAGCGCAAGCCCGCCGACCGCGCCAGGCTTTCGCACGCCAGGGCGCCGACCCCGACCAGCACCGCATCCGCGCGCACCACCGATCCGTCCGCCAGGGTCACGCCCTCATGGGCCACGGCGACGACCTCCGCGTCGGTCACGATCTCGACCCCGTGCGCCCGGTGCTGGGCGGTGAAGAAGGCCGACAGGGTCTCCGACGCCACCCGCGCCAGCACGCGCGGCGCCCGCTCGATCACCACCGCCTCGGCGCCCAGGGCGCGGGCCGAGGCCGCCGCCTCCAAGCCCACATAGCCGCCGCCGACCACCGCCAGCCGCTTGCCCGGACCCAGCACGGCCTTCAGCCGTTCGGCGTCCTTCAAGGTGCGCAGCTCCAGCAGGTCGGGATGATTCCCGCCCGGAACCGGCAGTTTGCGCGCCGTCGATCCTGTCGCCAACACCAGGACGTCATAGGCCTCGCTCGATCCGTCATGGAAGTCGACCGTCTTCGCCTCAGGGTCCACCGACACGGCGACCGTCGACGGCCGAAACTCGATCCCCTGTTCTTCATAGAAGCTCAGCGGCCGCAGCAGCAGCGCCTCCAGATCCGCCTCGCCCTTCAGCCAGGCCTTGGACAGGGGCGGCCGCTGATACGGCGGCGCATCCTCCTCGCCCACCAGCACGATGGGGCCTTCATGGCCGTACTGCCGCAGAAAGGCCGCGACGGAGCCGCCGGCGTGGCCGGCGCCGATAATGAGGATCTTGGTCATGGGAGGGATGTAGAGTGGCGAGTGGCGAGTGGCGAGTGGCGAGTGGCGAGTGGCGAGTGGCGAGTGGCGGATCAGTGAAGAGTGCTAGTGAGCAAGAGGTGAGCCAGACAAGTCCCGCTCACTGCTCGCTCACGCCTTGCTCACTGAAACACCCCTTGACCGTTCCACTGTTACATCATAGTGGAACGCGCATGACAACCCCGCCCGCCCGCGACGCCCTCCATGACGCCCTGCTGTCGATGCAGACGCGCGAGGAGATCGACGCCTTTCTGGCCGACCTCTGCACCCCGGCGGAACTGCGCGCCTTCACCGAGCGCTGGCAGGTGGCGCGCCTGCTGGACGCAGGCGGCAAATCCTATCGCGAGATCGCGGCCGAGGCTCACGCCAGCCCCACCACCGTCGTCCGCGTCGCCCGTTATCTCAAAGACATGCCGCACCAGGGCTACCGCATCGCCCTGGACCGCCTGAAGAACACGAACTGAGTATCCGAACATGAGCACTGTCCAGGGCCGGCTTCGCATCGCCGTCCAGAAATCCGGCCGTCTGGCCGACCGCAGCCTCGACCTGATCCGCGACGCGGGTTTGAAATGGGTCAAGGGTCACAACGACCTGCTGTATCGGGTCGAGAACTATCCGATCGACCTGCTGCGCGTCCGCGACGACGACATCCCCACCTTCGTCGCCGACGGCGTCTGCGACCTGGGGATCGTCGGCGAGAACGTGCTGGAGGAAGGCCGCAACGGCGGCGCCAACGCTTCCGTCGTCATGCCCTTGGGCTTCGGCCGCTGCACCCTGAAGATCGCCACACCCCCGACCCTGGCCTATGACGGCCCGGCCTCGCTGGACGGGCTGAGGATCGCCACCTCCTATCCCAAGATCCTGCGCCGCTTCCTGGACGAGCGTGGGGTCAAGGCCGACATCGTCGTCATGCGCGGCGCCGTCGAGGTCGCCCCCCGGCTGAAACTGGCCGCCGCCATCTGCGACCTGGTCTCGACCGGCGCGACACTGGAGGCCAACGGCCTGGGCGCTAAGGATACGGTGCTGGAAAGCCAGGCGGTGCTGATCCAGTCGCCGGTCGCGCCCGAGCCCGGCCTGCAACACCTTCTGGACAGCGTCATCGAGCGCATGTCCGGCGTGGTGTCCTCGCAGGGCGCCAAATACGTCATGCTGAACGCCCCGCGTTCGGCGCTTGATGAGATCACGGCCATCCTGCCCGGCGCCGGCTCGCCCACCGTCATGCCGTTGATGGGCCGCGACGACGCGGTCGCCGTCCACGCCGTCTGCCAGGAGGCCGTCTTCTGGGAGACGCTGGAGAAGCTGAAGGCCGCCGGCGCCTCGGCCATCCTGGTCCTGCCCATCGAGAAAATGATGTGATGAAGCTGATCGACTGGTCTTCCCTCGACGCCGCCGGCAAGACGGCGGCCCTCGCCCGCCCGGCCCAGCGCACGGCCGGCGACGTAACCGACGTGGTCCGCACCATCCTGGACGACGTGCGCGCGCGCGGCGGCGCGGCCGTCACCGACTGGTGCCTGAAGCTGGACAAGGCGCCGCCCCGCCGCATCGCCATAACGCCGCAAGCCGTGACCGAGGCGCGGGGCGCCCTGCCCCCCGCCGACGCCCGTGCCCTGCGCATGGCGGCCGAGAATGTCCGCGTCTTCCACCAGGCGACCAAGCCGGAAGACACCCCCTTCATCGAGACCACCCCCGGCGTGCGCTCCAAACTGGCCTGGCGTCCCATCGCCTCGGCCGGTCTCTACATCCCCGGCGGCACCGCGCCCCTGTTCTCGTCCCTGCTGATGCTGGCCATCCCGGCCGGGGTCGCGGGCGTGGGCCAGCGCGTCGCCGTCACCCCGCCTGACAAGTCCGGCGGCGTCCACCCCGCCATGATCCTGGCCGCGGCTGAGGCCGGCCTAGAAGCCCTCTGGCTGATGGGCGGCGCCCAGGCCATCGCCGCCCTGACCTTTGGCGTCGAACTGGAGGACGGGATCATCCCCGCCTGCGACAAGCTGTTCGGCCCCGGCAACGCCTATGTCGCCGAGGCCAAGAAACAGGCGTCTGCTCTTCCGGGCGGCCCCGCCGTGGATATGCCCGCCGGTCCGTCCGAGCTGATGGTCATCGTCGACCGCGACGCCGCGCCCGAGATCGCCGCCGCCGACCTGCTCAGCCAGGCCGAGCACGACGCCGACGCCCAGGTCATCCTGGTCGCCACCAGCCGGGCCACCATCGACTACATCCTGTCGGAGGTTGAGACCCAGGTCGCCACCCTGCCGCGCGAAGCCATCGCCCGCGCCTCGCTGAACGAGGCCCGCGCCATCCTGGTCCGTGACCTCGACGCCGCCGCAGAGGTCGCCAACCTGTATGGCCCCGAACACCTGGCGATCCAGATCGACAATCCCGAGCCCCTGGTGGATTCGATCAAGGCCGCCGGCGCCGTCTTCGTCGGCCGGTTCGCGGCCGAGACCCTGGGCGACTACGCCGCCGGCCCCAGCCACGTCCTGCCGACCGACGGCGGCGCCCGCACCCTGGGCGGCGTCACCACCTCCAGCTTCATGACCACCATGTCGGTCCAACTAGTCAGCGAGGCCGGCGCCCGCGCGCTTGCTCCCATCGCCGCCCGCCTGGCCCGGATGGAGGGCCTCGAAGCCCACGCCCGCGCCGCCGACCTGAGGGCCGAAGGATGACCCTGCCCGCCCCCTATCCCCCGCTGGTCTCCGGCGGCGAGGGCCTGGACCGCTATCCCGGCGACGCCTCCGCCCTCGCCGCCCGCATGGCCGCGATCTACGCCGTGCCTGCCGACCAGGTCCTGCCGGTGCGCGGCCTGACCCACGGGCTGGAGCTGGCCTATCGCCTCGCCGCCCGCGACGGCGGTTCGGTCGAGGCGCCCAAGGCCGAACCCTATGACAGTCTCGCCGCCATCTATCCGGCCAAGGGTGGACCCGCAGTGGTCGTCATCCGCGCCCTCGGCTCGCCCGAGGCCGTCGCCGAAATGGCCGCCCGCGTCGCCCCGGCCCTGCTGGTGGTGGACGAAGGCCTGATCGAATTTTCCGACAACGTCTCCGCCGCCACCGTCGTCGCCGATCAGCCGAACCTGGTGGTGCTGCGCAGCCTGTCCCTGGCCTATGGTTTAGCCGGCGCCCGCATCGGCGCCGCCATCGCCCAGGCCCCGACCTTGGCCCGCCTCGCCTCGGTGCTGGAGCCCTACGCCCTGCCCGAACCCCTGGTGCGGTTGGCGCAACAGGCGCTGGACCCGTCGCGGATGATCGAGACCGCCGAGCGGATCGCCTCGGTCCGGCGCGAGCGCGAGCGGATCGCCCGCGAACTGGGCCGCCAGATGCCGGTCGAACCCGGCGTCGGCCCCATCGTCATGGCCCGACCGGAAGACCCCGCCGCCGCCCTGGCCGCGTTGGCCACCTATGGCGTCGAGGCCGACCTGTCCGGCGAGCGCCTGCGCCTGCCGGTCTCGATCAAGCCCGAGGTCAACGACCGGCTGCTGGCCGCCTTCGGCCTGACGCCCGCAAAGCGCCGCCCGGCCCGCGTCGGCCAGGCCGTGCGCGACACGAAAGAGACCCGCATCGTCTGCGCCGTCGATCTGGATGCCCCCGGCCCCATCAAGATCAAGACCGGCGTCGGCTTCTTCGACCACATGCTGGAGCAGATCGCGGCCCACGGCGGCTTCTCCCTGCGGCTCCAGTGCGAGGGCGACCTGCACACCGACCCGCACCACACCATCGAGGACAGCGCCATCGCCCTGGGCCAGGCGCTGAAACAGGCGTTGGGCGAGCGCAAAGGCATCGCCCGCTACGGCTTCGTCCTGCCGATGGACGAGGCCAACGCCACCGTCTCCATCGACCTGTCCGGCCGTCCCTATCCGCTGTTCGAGGGCACGTTCGACACCCCTTTCATCGGCGACTACCGCACCGACCTGACGGCCCACGTCTTCCGCTCGCTGGCCGAGGCTATGGGCGCCGCCGTCCACATCAAGGTCACGGGCCAGGACGACCACCACAAGACCGAGGCCGTCTACAAGGCCTTCGGCCGCGCCCTGCGCCAGGCCATCCGGGTCGAGGGCGACGCGGTGCCATCCACCAAGGGGGTGCTGTGATGAGCGCACCCGCATTCCTTCTCCCCTTGGGGGAGAAGGTGGGCCCGAAGGGCTCGGATGAGGGGGCTCTGTCCGCCCCAATGACGGCAAGAGTGGGTCTGCATCCGGCAGCCCCCTCATCCGTCTCGCTCCGCGAGCCACCTTCTCCCCCGAGGGGAGAAGGCTGATGGAAGTCGCCGTCATCGCCTATGGCGCCGGCAACGTCGCCTCGGTCCAGTTCGCGCTGGAACGGCTGGGCGCGACCGTCCGCCTGACCGACGATCCCGCCGTGATCGCCGAGGCCGAACGGGTCATCCTGCCCGGCGTCGGCGCGGCCGGCTACGCCATGAGCCGGCTGGCCGAACTGGGTCTGGTCGAACCGATCCGCGCCTTTTCTCGCCCCCTGCTGGGCGTCTGCCTGGGCCAGCAACTGCTGTACGAAACCAGCCAGGAGGGCGAGGGCGTCGATCTGCTGGGCTTCATCCCCGGCGCCGTGTCCCGGCTGGAGCCGGCGGGCGCCCTGCCCGTGCCGCACATGGGCTGGAGCCGCCTGACGCGCGACCATGACGACCCGCTGCTGGACGGCGTCGCCGACGGCGCCTACGCCTATTTCGTCCATGGCTATGTCTGTCCCGACGGCCCCGCCACCCTGGCCCGCGCCGACTATGGCGGGGTCGTTCCGGCGATGGTGCGATCCGCCAACCGCTGGGGCTGCCAGTTTCACCCAGAACGCTCGGCCGAGGCCGGGGCGACCATCCTCAAGAACTTCCTGAGCCTGACATGCTGATCTATCCCGCCATCGACCTGAAGGACGGCGTCTGCGTGCGCCTGATGCACGGCAAGTTCGACCAGGTGACGCAATATGACGAACAGCCGGCCGCCCGGCTGACCGCCTTCGCCGCCGAGGGCGCACAGTGGATCCACATCGTCGATCTGGACGGCGCCGAGGCGGGCGAGGCGCGTCAGCACGGCCTGATCGGCGAACTGACCCAGGCCATCGACGTCAAAATCCAGTCGGGCGGCGGGGTGCGCGGGGCCAATGACGTGGCCAAGCTGCTGGACGCGGGCGTGTCGCGCGTCGTCGTCGGCTCTCTCGCCGTGACCCAGCCAAACGACGTCGCCGCCTGGCTCAAGGGCTTCGGCGTCGAACACATCACCCTGGCTCTGGACGTCAAGATCGAGGACGGCGTGCCCGTTCCCGCCCTAAAGGGCTGGACCCAATCGTCGGGCGTGACCCTGTGGGAGGCCTTGGATCGCTATCCCAAGGGCACGGCTAAACACCTGCTGGTCACCGACGTCGGTCGCGACGGCGCAATGACCGGACCGAACCTGGATCTGTTGGCGGAAATCCGTCAGCGCCGTCCCGACCTGGTGCTCCAGGCCTCGGGCGGGGTTTCGTCGCTGGACGACATCGCGGCGGTCAAGGCTCTGGGCTGTCATGGGGTCATCGTCGGCCGCGCCCTCTACGAAGGCCGCTTCACCCTACCCGAAGCCATCGCAGCGGCCAAGCGGTCGTGACAGCGCGGCGCATCATCCCCTGCCTGGACGTCAAGGACGGCCGGGTGGTCAAGGGCGTGAAGTTCGTCGGCCATACCGACATGGGCGACGCGGCGGAGCTGGCCACCCGCTATCGCGATGCGGGCGCCGACGAACTGGTCTTCTACGACATCACCGCCAGCCCCGAGGGCCGGACGCTGGACTATAGCTGGATCAAGGACATCGCCCGGCTGCTGGACATCCCCTTCTGCGTCGCCGGCGGCATCCGCAGCGTGGATCAGGCGGCCCGCTGCCTGGATCACGGCGCGGACAAGGTGTCGATCAACTCGCCCGCCCTGGAACGCCCTGAACTGATCGCCGACATGGCCGCGCGACTGGGCAGCCAGTGCGTCGTCGTCGGCGTCGACAGTCGTCTGGAGGACGGCGAATGGGTGGTCCACAAATACACCGGCGACCCCGACGCCCGCCGCCACGCCGGCAAACGCACGCTGGACTGGCTCGACGAGGCGCAGAGCCTGGGCGCCGGCGAGATCGTGCTGAACTGCATCGACCAGGACGGCGTGCGCAAAGGCTATGACATCGAACAACTGTCCGCCGCCCGCGCGCGCCTGACCATCCCCCTGATCGCCTCGGGCGGCGCCGGTGCCCCTGAGCATTTCAGTGACGTGTTCGAACAGGCCAACGTTTCCGGCGCGCTGGCCGCCAGCGTCTTTCACACCGGCGCGATAGCCATCCCCGACTTGAAACGATACCTGGCCGACCAAGGCCTGGAGATGCGGATATGACCCTCGACCCCAACACCATAGATTTCAAAAAGGGAAATGGCCTGGTTCCCGTGGTGGTGCAGGACGCCGCCACGCTTCAGGTCCTGACCCTGGCCTATATGGACCGCGCCGCCCTGGACGAGACCCTCGCGTCCGGCGAGGCCACCTTCTTCTCGCGCTCGCGCGGCGGGCGGTGGAGGAAGGGCGAGACCTCGGGCGACCGGCTGCATGTCGTCGGCATAACGCCCGACTGCGACAACGACGCCTTGGTCCTGTCGGTGAACCCGGTCGGCAACGCCTGCCACCTGAACCGGACCAGCTGTTTCGGCGAGGCCGATGCGCCGGGCGTGGGCCGCATCGCCCGGCTGGAGCAGACCATCGCCGTTCGCGCCGCCGCCGATCCGTCCGAAAGCTGGACCGCCAAACTGATCGCCCAAGGCCCCAAGCGCATCGCCCAGAAGGTCGGTGAAGAAGGCGTAGAGACCGCTCTCGCCGGCGTCGCAGGCCCTGACGAGGAACTCGCCAGCGAGGCTGCGGATTTGATCTATCACCTGCTTGTTCTTCTCCATGCCCGTAACATGGTGTTTCAGGACGTGCTGGACGTGTTGGCCTCGCGTGCGGAAGCGGCCAAAGACAGCGGCTAGGCCGTAAAGGCGTGCGTCCCGACAAATGGGACAGTCGAGGGAAATTCTATGGCGGCTCTCATTCTGTTCGGCGGCGGCGGCGATCTGGCGATGCGCATGCTTCTGCCCTCGCTGTATTTCCTCGAACACGACGGTCTGCTGCCTGAAGGGCTGAAGATCATCGGCGCCGCCCGCTCGGAAGAGAGCGCCGACGACTATATCGCCAAGGTTCATGAGGCCGTGAAGGCCCGCGCCGAGGCCGACCAGGCCTGGGACGAAACCAGCTGGTCCAGGATGAAGGCCCGTCTGGACTATCTGGCCGTGGACGCCACTTCGCCCGACAGCCTCAAGCCCCTGAAGGACAAGGTCGGCGACGGCGAGGTCACGTCCTTCCTGGCCGTGTCCCCCTCGCTCTACGCCCGCATCGTCACGGCGATGAAGGCGGCGGGCCTGGCCGACAAGAACTGCCGCATCGTGCTGGAAAAGCCGGTCGGGCGCGACCTGAAGTCCTTCCTGGAAATCGACGACGCCGTGGCCCACGCCTTCAGCGAAGACCAGGTGTTCCGCATCGACCATTATCTGGGCAAGGAGACGGTTCAGAACCTGATCGCCCTGCGCTTCGGCAACACCATCTTCGAGCCCCTGTGGAACAACCTGTCGATCGATCACGTCCAGATCACGATCGGCGAGACGGTGGGGGTCGGCGACCGCTGGCCCTACTATGACGAATACGGCGCCCTGCGCGACATGCTGCAGAACCACATGCTGCAGCTGTTGTGTCTGGTGGCGATGGAGCCGCCCAGCGATCTGGACCCGGACTCGGTGCGCAACGAGAAGGTCAAGGTGCTGCGGTCCCTGCGTCCCGTCACGGTGGACGAGGCCGAGCGCGTCACCGTGCGCGGCCAGTATGTGGCGGGCGTCAGCGAGGGCAAGCCGGCCAAGGGTTATGACGAGGAACGGGGAGCCGAGTCCGACACCGAAACCTTCGTCGCCGTGCGCGCCGACATCGACAACTGGCGCTGGGCCGGGGTTCCCTTCTTCATGCGGACCGGCAAGCGTCTGCCCGAGAAGCGCACCGAAATCGTCATCCAGTTCAAGCCGCTGCCCCACTCGATCTTCGACCGTGACGACCGGGGAGAAGTGCAGGCCAACCGCATGATCATCGAGCTGCAGCCCGAGGAAGACATCTCGCTGACGGTGATGAACAAGCGCCCCGGCCTGGATCGGCGGATGCAGCTCCAGCCGATCAAGATGAGCCTGTCATGGGGAGTAGACGGCAAGTCCGCCGCCCCGCCGCGCCGCCGCATCGCCTATGAGCGGCTGCTGCTGGATGCGATGGCGGGCGACTCAACCCTATTCGTGCGCCGCGACGAGGCCGAGCAGGCCTGGAAATGGGTGGACGAGGTGTCCGAGGCCTGGGCCGAATCTGGCCTGAAGCCCGACGAATACGTCGCCGGAACCTGGGGCCCCGACAGCGCCGACATGCTGATGATGCGGACCGGCCGCGACTGGAACACGACCGATGTCTGAGCCCCGCCCCATCGAAGCCTTCCCCACCGTCGACGCCTGGGCCGAGGCCATCGCCGCGCGCTTGGCCGAGACCCTAAGCACCGCCGTGCGCGAGAACGGCCGCGCCTTGTTCGCCGGCCCCGGCGGCACGACGCCCGCGCCGGTCTATCGGCGTCTCGCCGCGACCGACCTGGACTGGTCCAAGATCGCCGTGACCCTGGTGGACGAGCGCTATGTCCCCGAGACCTCGCCGGAATCGAACGCCCGCCTGATTCGAGACGTGCTTTTGCAGGACAAGGCCGCTTCGGCGCGCTTTATCCCCCTCTATACGCCCGAGGTCACGGTGGACCGTGCAGGCATCGTGGCGGCCAAGGCCCTGGCCGATGCTGGCGGGCGTTTCGACGCGGTCCTTCTCGGCATGGGCGAGGATGGCCACATCTGCTCCATGTTCCCGAACAGCCCGACCCTGAAGACCCTGCTGACCCCGACGCTGAAGCCGACGGTCCTGGGCGTGCCCCACGGACGCGACGGCGCGGCCCCGACCCTGGAGCGCCTGTCGATCAACCTGGCCTATCTGATGTCGGCCGGGCGCGTCATTCTGGGCCTGAAGGGCGCCGCCAAGCGTCGCGTGTTCGAGGAACAGGCCCAGGGCGATCCCAAGATCCAGCCCATCGCCGCCCTGATCGCCGCCGGCGTCCCACTCGAAGTTCTGTATACGGAAGACAGCTGACATGGCCCTGCACCCCACGGTCGCCGCGGTCACCGCCCGCATCGTCGAGAAAAGCCGCGAGACCCGCGCCGACTACATCCGTCGCATGGACGCCGCCCGAGACTCGGGAGTGGGCCGCGCCAAGCTGAGCTGCGCCAACTGGGCCCACGCCTTCGCCGGCCAGACCATCGCCGACAAGCTGACGGCGATGGACGGGTCCAAGCCCAATCTGGGCATCGTCACCGCCTATAACGACATGCTCTCGGCCCACCAGCCGTTCGAACGCTTCCCCGGCGTCGTGCGCGAGGCGGTGCGCCAGGTTGGCGCCACGGCCCAGGTCGCCGGCGGCACACCCGCCATGTGCGATGGCGTGACCCAGGGTCGTCCCGGCATGGAGTTGTCGCTGTTCAGCCGCGACGTCATCGCCATGTCCACCGGCGTGGCCCTGACGCATGACGCCTTCGACGCCGCTCTGATGCTGGGCGTCTGCGACAAGATCGTCCCCGGCCTGTTCATGGGCGCCCTGGCCTTCGGCCATCTGCCCGTCGTCTTCGCCCCCGCCGGCCCCATGCCTTCGGGCATTCCGAACGCGGAGAAAGCCCGCGTCCGCGCCGAATATGCCCAGAACAAGGTGGATCGCCACACCCTGCTGGAAAGCGAGATCGGCAGCTACCATTCGCCCGGCACCTGCACCTTCTACGGCACGGCCAATTCCAACCAGATGATGATGGAGCTGGGCGGGCTGCACATGCCGTCCACCGCCTTCGTCCATCCCGACACCGGCCTGCGCGACGCCCTGACGGCGGCCGCGGCCAAGCGGGCGGTCGAACTGGCTCGCAGCGGCGAATGCCGCATGGCCGACGTCATCAGCGAGAAGTCCATCGTCAACATGATCGTGGCGCTTCTGGCCACCGGCGGTTCGACCAACCACGCCATCCACCTGGTCGCCATGGCCCGGGCGGCGGGCGTGCTGATCGACTGGACCGACATGGACGAGCTGTCGTCCGTCACGCCGCTGCTTGCGCGTGTTTATCCGAACGGCTCGGCCGACGTGAACGCTTTCCAGGCCGCCGGCGGCGTCGCCTTCGTGGCCCGCGAACTGGCGCAGGCCGGGCATATCCACTCGGATGTCACCACCATCATGGGTCAGGGGATCGAGGCCTATTTCCAGGAACCGTCGATGGTGGACGGCGAACTGGTCTGGCGCGATGGGGTCAAGGAAAGCCTCGATCTCGACATCCTGCGCCCCGCCTCCAACCCCTTCGACAAGGAGGGCGGTCTGCGCTTGGTCCAGGGCGACTTGGGCCGCGCGGTCATCAAGATCTCGGCGGTCAAGCCCGAGAACCGCATCGTCGAGGCCCCCGCCGCCGTGTTCGAAACCCAGGAAGACGCGCTCCAGGCCTTCCGGGACGGCAAGCTGTTCCGCGACGTGGTCGTGGTCCTGCGCTTCCAGGGGCCCAAGGCCAACGGCATGCCCGAATTGCACAGCCTGTCGCCGGCCCTGTCGGTCATTCAGGACAAGGGGTTCAAGGTCGCCTTCGTCACCGACGGCCGCATGTCGGGCGCCAGCGGCAAGACCCCGGCCGCCATCCACGTCTCGCCCGAAGCCCTCGCCGGCGGCCCGTTGGCCCATGTGCAGGACGGGGATGTCATTCGCCTGGACGCCGAGGCTGGGGTGTTGACCACGGTCGGGATCGCCGACCTGACCGCTCGCCCCCTCGCCGCCCGATCCGCCGCCAACGCCGAGGGCTCGTCCTGGGGCTATGGCCGCGAACTGTTCGGCGCCTTCCGCCATGTGGTCACCACGGCCGAACAGGGGGCGACCGTCTGTTTCGCCGTGCCGACCGGCTCTCGCGGTCATGATGACACGCCGCCCAACCCCAACTTCGTCGACCGGACCGTGGACGCCTGATCCACCGAACCGAGCGCAGGAAACGCCTCAATGAATGACAAGACCCTTCTCGTCGGCGATGTCGGCGGCACCAACGCCCGCTTCGCCGTGGCCCGCATGGTCGATGGAAAGCCCGTGCTGGATCACCACGAGAGCTTTCCCGCCGAGACCTATCCGACCTTCCTGGAAGGCGTCGCCGCCTTCGTGGACGGCTGCGAGGTCAAGCCGACGGGCGGCGTGATCGCCGTGGCCGGCCCCGTCACAGACGGCGCCATCGACCTGACCAACTCGCCTTGGGCGGTGTCCGAGACCGAGCTTCAGACCCTGGGCCTGAAGCCGGTCAAGCTGATCAACGATTTCGAGGCCCTGGCCTGGGGCGCGCCCATCGTGCCGGAAGATCAGCTGGAAAGCCTGGGCGGGCCGGTGGACGGCGATCCGCACTCCACCGTGGCCGTGTTGGGCCCCGGCACCGGCTTCGGCGTCGCCGCCCTGGTGCGCGACGCCCACGGCAAGGAAATGGCCATGCCGTCCGAGGGCGGCCACGCCTGTTTCCCCCCCGGCGACCCGGTCGAGGACGAAATCCTGCGCATCCTGCGTCGTCGCTATGACCGGGTGTCGATCGAGCGCCTGATCTGCGGCCCCGGCCTGCTGAACATGCACAGGGCCCTGGCCGAGATCGACGGCCGTGAGACCCATATCGACGACCCGGCCCAGATCACCGAAACGGCGATGGCGGATCCCAACAGCCCGTGCGGCGCGACCCTGGCCCGCTTCTGCGCCATCTTGGGCGCGGTCGCCGGCGACATCGCCCTGACGACCGGGGCGCGCGGCGGCGTCTATATCGCCGGCGGCATCGTCCCGCGCATCCTGCCCTTCATCAAGGCCAGCCCCTTCCGCCAGCGGTTCGAGCGCAAGGGCCGATTCAAGGACTATATGGCCGATATTCCGACCAAGGTGATCATGCACAAACACGCCGCCCTGCTGGGTGCGGCGCGCGTCGCGTTCGCCCAATCCGAAGACTAAAAACTCGGGCGATCACGAAAATCTCACGGCGGCGTGAACCGAACCGGCGCCGTGGCGTTTTCGAGTCTCCACCTAGGAGAGGAAACTCAAATGAAAAAGTTCGCCATCGCCGCCGCTTCGGTCTTCATGCTCGCCGGCGTCGCCGCCTGCGGTGAAAGCGCCGCCGACAAGGCCGCTGAAAAGCAAGCCGACGCCATCGAAGCAACGGGTGAAGCCCGCGCCGACCAACTGGAAGCCCAGGCCGCTGCGACCTCGAACGAGGCCCAAGAAACGGCTCTGAACGCTCAGGCCGATCAGGTCGAGAAGAACGCCGACCGCAAGGCCGACATGGTCGAGCAGCAAGCTGGCAACGCCGACGGCGGCATGACCACCAACAACACGCCGTCGACCCAGTAAGATTTGGCTACCCAGTAAATCCGTTTACGGATGGATCAGCCCCCGTCGTTCGCGACGGGGGCTTTTTCGTGCGTGATGGGTCAGTCGATGCAGAGGGTCGGACCGGCCTTGCCGTCTTCGACCGGGGTGTTGCAGCCGAAGCGGTCGCTGGTGGCCTGACAGACGCCAGTCGTCGCCGCGCCCGGCGCGACGCCGCTGTTGCCCTCGATGCGACAGTCGCCCTGGCATTGATCGCCGTCGGTGCAGCGCTTGCCGGCGTCGGCGTAAGAGATCACGCACTGCCAGGACTGCATCCGCCCGACCTGTTTCATCGTGCCGCCGCGCGTGGCGCAGGCCGAGGCCTCGGCGCTCTGCATAGGGGCGTCGGAGCCGGCGCTCGTCGTGGTCTGAGGCGAGCAGGCGGCGGCCAGCAGGGCGACGGCGGCGATGAGGGAAACGCGGATCATGAGATCTGTCCTTTGGTGAAACCTGACCAGACGTCGTCGTAGTCGAGCTGCATCTGCGGTGATTCGGACGCCCATTTCGTGACGCGGATCGGCATGCGCGTCTCGAACATGAAGGCCAGGGTGTTTTCGATCTTGTGCGGCTTCAGATCCGCCTTGACCGCGCCGTCATAGCTGGCCTGGTCGGGACCATGGCCGCTCATCCGGTTGTGCAGGGACGCGCCGCCCGGTGCGAAGCCTCCGGCCTTGGCGTCATAGGCGCCGGTCACCAGCCCCATGAATTCGCTCATGACGTTGCGATGGAACCAGGGCGGGCGGAACGTATGCTCGGCCACCATCCAGCGCGGCGGGAAGATGACGAAGTCGATATTGGCCGTGCCCGGCGTCTCGGACGGGCTGGTCAGGACGGTGAAGATCGACGGGTCCGGGTGGTCGTAGCTGACGGTGTTGATCGTATTGAACCGCGCCGTGTCATAGCGGCAGGGCGCCAGATTGCCGTGCCAGGCGACCACGTCCAGCGGGCTGTGGTCGAAGGTCGTGGCCCACAGGCGGCCGCCGTATTTCTGGACGCACTGGGTCGGGCGGTCCACGTCCTCATAGGCGGCGACAGGGGTTTCGAAGTCGCGCGGATTGGCCAGGCCGTTCGAGCCGATGGGGCCAAGATCCGGCAGGCGGAACGGACTGCCGTAGTTCTCGCAGACATAGCCGCGAACAGGCCCCTCGATCTCGACGCGGAAGCGGACGCCGCGCGGGATCAGCACGACATGGCCCGGCTCAGCCTCGATCACCCCCATCTCGGTGACGAACCGGTGCGCGCCTTGCTGGGGCACGATCAGCAGTTCGCCGTCGGCGTCGTAGAAGACGCGGTCTGTCATGGACCGGTTGGCGACATACAGGTGGATGCCCGCGCCTGCGCCCGCGTCGGGTTCGCCGTTTCCGCCATAGCTCACCAGGCCCTCGACCCAGTCGGTCGGGGTCTCGGGGATGGGCAGAGGATCCCAGCGCATCCGGTTGGGATTGGGCGGGGTCTCGTCGAACGGCCCCGAGCGGACCCGCCCCTGGTCGAAGGCCACATAGGGGCCGTGCTGGGCCGAGGGGCGCAGACGATACAGCCAGCTGCGCCGGTTCTCGGCGCGCGGGGCGGTGAAGGCCGTGCCCGACAGCTGTTCGGCATACAGGCCCATCGGCGTCTTTTGCGGCGAGTTCTGCCCCACCGGCAGGGCGCCGGGCGCGGCCTCGGTCGCGAAATGATTGGCAAAGCCGGTCAGATAGGCGGGCGCGTTGGATCGCGTCATGTCGTGTCTCCCTATAGCTTCGGTTTAGCCGTCCCTTGGGTCAGCGTCACCCTTTTGCGGCGAGGCAACAGCTTGGCCGTTCGTGCGTTGACAGCCGCCAGGGAGCTGCACCGCCATGACCTATCTGACCCGCGCCGTCTTCGGCTTCGCCAGTCTTCTGCTGCTGCTTTCGGCCATGGCCCTGATCGGGTTCGGGGTGAAGGACGCGGTGGAAGGGATCGGACGCCCGGATCAGTCCGGCGCCGACGCCGTGCTGGACATGCTGGGCTATGTCATCGTCGCCATCGCCGTCTTCGACGTGGCGAAATACATCTTCGAGGACGAGGTGCGACGCGGCAACGAACGGCGCAGTGCGGCCGAGGCCCGGCGCAGCCTGACGAAGTTCCTGTCCACCATCGTCATCGCCCTGTTCCTGGAGGCGCTGGTGGTGGTGTTCAAGACGGCGCGCGAGGACGTGGCCCTGCTGCTCTATCCCTCCGCCCTGCTGATCGCCGCCGTCCTGGTGCTGGTGGGCCTGGGCGCCTTCCAGCGCTTCTCGGCCACGGTCGAGGAGAAGGTCGGCGACGACTACGAGGCGGAAGAGCGCAAGGACGAGGTCAAGCGCAAGGCGGGAGCCGCGCGAAAAACCTAGGCCTGTTTCGGCAGGAAGGGCGAGAAGGTGATGACGGTGAAGGTGTCGCGCACGTGCGGCCGCGTCTGCACCTGTTTGGTCACGAAGGTCCCGATGTCGGCGTCGCGCGGCAGGTTGAACTTGGCCAACAGGTCGTGCTGACCCGAGGTCGAATAGACCTCCGAGACATTCTCGACATTGTCCACGATGTCGGCCGCTACCTCGTTGGCGTAGCCCAGCTCGCATTTGATGAAGACGAAGATGGCGGTCATCATGGCGGATCAGTCCTCTGGTTCGGAGGCGTTCCTAGCGGATCAAGACGTGACGGGTAAGCCGCAAGACACAGACGCCGTGCTGGAGGCGCAATACAACAATCGCGCCCTGGTCCCCGACCACCCCGCCGTCATGGCGCGCTGGACTGCGGGATCGGCGGCCGCCCGCGCCGCCCATCTGCCGCACCTCTTGCAATACGGCCCCGGCGAGCGCGAGCGTATCGACTGGTTCGATGCCGGCGAAGGCGCGCCGGTCGTGGTCTTCATCCACGGCGGATATTGGCAGGCGCTGGACGCCGGCTGGTTCAGCTTCGTGGCCCCGCCCCTGCTGGCTCACGGCGTCAGCGTCGCCATCCCGACCTATGACCTGGCCCCGACCGTGCGGCTGGGGCAGATCATCGACGAGATGCGCGCCGCCGTCGATCTGATCCATGACCGCACCGGCGCCCGCCCCGTCGTCAGCGGCCATTCGGCGGGCGGGCATATGGCGGCCTGCCTGCTGGCGGACGGTCGCGCCTCGGCCGCCGTCTCCATCTCGGGCGTGTTCGACCTGGAGCCGCTGATCCCGACCTCGCTGAACGCCGCCCTGGACCTGAGCCCGACCGAGGCGCGCGCCCTGTCGCCGATCCACTGGCCCGCGCCCGCCGGCGTCGTCCTGGACTGCATCGTCGGCGGGGCCGAGAGCGACGCCTTCCGACACCAAAGCGAGGCCATGGCCGCGCGATGGGCCGTTCAAGGCGCCGAGACGCGGTTCGAGGCGTTGCCGGACCTGAACCATTTCACGGTGCTGGACCCGCTGTTCGATGCGAACAGCGCACTCATCCGTCGTTTGGCCGATCTGGCGCACGGTCGCTTACGCGGTTTGACTTGACCTTGCGTCCGCGACATCGGAGGTCGGACGCGAAACCTATTGCAGAGGAAACCGTCCATGGCCCATGATCGCGTCAGCGTGCTTCAGGCGCTGGAGACCCAGGGCGTCTGCCCGGTCTTCTATCACCCAGACGCCGAGGTCAGCCTGAACGTCATTCGCGCCTGCGCGCGCGGCGGAGCGCCGGTGGTCGAATTCACCAATCGCGGGGACTTCGCCTGCGACATGTTCGGCGAGATCAATCGCGAACTGATCAGGACCGACCCGGATGTCGTCCTGGGCATCGGTTCGGTCGTCGATGCAGGCACGGCGTCGCTTTATCTGAACCGGGGCGCGCGCTTCGTGGTCAGCCCCTGCCTGATCCCCGACGTGGCCAAGGTCTGCAACCGGCGCATGGTCGCCTATTTCCCCGGCTGCGGCTCGGTGACCGACATCGGCGAGGCGCACGAACTGGGCTGCGACATCGTCAAACTGTTCCCCGGCTCGTCGGTCGGCGGCCCGGACTTCGTCAAGGCGGTCAAGGGACCGATGCCCTGGGTCAAGATCATGCCGACGGGCGGCGTCGATCCCGACGAGGCCTCGATCGCCAAATGGTTCGGCGCCGGCATCGTGGCGGCGGGCATGGGCTCGAAACTGGTGACCGACGAAGCCGTCAAGTCAGGCGACTGGGCCGCCATCGAGGCCAAGGTCCGCGCGACGGTGGACGCCGTGGCGGCGTTCCGGGCGTCGAAGAAAGGCTGATCTGTCAGGCCGTCAGCGGGACGGAGTTGGGTCCCGCTGACGGTCGTTGCGTTCGCCGTGCACGATGGCGCGGCGGGCGTCGCCCTTGCGTTGCAGGATCGGCGTCAGGGCCTTGCGCTCATCGGGCGTCAGCGTGCCCAGCACAGCGACGGCGCCGTTCTCCAGCCGCGTGCGGCCGCGCATCTCCGCAGCCCGGGATTGGTCCAGCAGGCTCTGAACGCGGGCCGCGTCCAGCGTCGGTTGACCGGCCACGTCGATGGCCTCACGCCGCGCCGCCCGCGCCGCCTCGAAGTCGGGGCGCGCGGCCAAGGCGGACTCCCTCAGGGCCGTGCGCACGCGGTCTCGAACGGCGGGATCCAGATCGGCCAGCACCTCGGCCAGCGGGCCTTCACGACCGGGACGCCTCTGATCCTCGATCTTGCGTTCGATCCTGTCGCGATTGACGACATAGGTGACGGCGCCCGCGACGGCGAAGACGTTCAACGCCACCGAGACGGCCAGGGCGATCTTCAGGGTCTTCGACGTCATCCCAGAACCTCGGTGTCGTCCACGCCGGTCAGCGAGGATTGATAGAGCACCGCATCGGCTCGCGCGTCGGCGGTCAGATGGGTGGTAAGGCCGACGCCGGCGACCACGCCCGCGCAGGCGGCGGCCGCCCAGCCCGCCCCCAGATACCAGACTGCACGGCCCAACCGGCCACGCGCCTTACGTTGGGGCGCAGCGGACAGAATGCGCGCGGTCAGGGCGGTGGACGGAACCGGGGTCGGCGCGGCGTTCAGCAGGGCGTCCAGCCTCGCCGCCTCGTCCAGCACCGCCTTCAGCGACGGATCGGCCGCGAGCAAGCTTTCGGCGAAGGCGCGCTCGGACGCGGGCCACCGACGCAGGTCGGCGCCATAGGCGTCCGCCAGTTCGTGCAACCGTTCCGCCTTCATCGTCCGTCTCCTCTACCCGCCCTCGGCGACCCGGCCGGAGCCATGTCCGAAAGGGCCTGACGCAATGCGCGACGACCGCGCGACAACAAACTCTCCAGCGCCTCGACGCTGATCTCCATCAGGGCGGCCGCCTCGATATTGGACAGCTCCTGATAATGGCACAGGACGATCGCCTCGCGCTGACGGTCCGGCAGCCGTTTCAGCGCCGCATCGACCCGCACGCCTGTCTCCGCCGCCAGCAGCCCCCGATCCGGCGCCGGTCCCTCGTCGGGGCGATCCGGCGGCGTGTCGGTGGGAATCTCGCGCCTTCGCCTCAGCCGGTCGTAGCAGAGGTTCAGCGCCACCCGGTGCAGCCAGGTGTCGAACCGAGCCTTGCCGGGCGCCCATTTCGGGGCCTGACGCCAGGCCTTGAGCATGGCTTCCTGGGCCACGTCCTCGGCCTCGGCCGCGTCGCCCAGCATCCGCTGGGCCAGGGCCAGAATACGCGGCAGCTTGCGCGCGACGAGCGTCTGCGCCGCCGCCGGGTCGCCCTGACCCACCCGGCGCACCAGATCCTCGTCGGGGTCGACGATCGCGACCAAACCTGCCTCTTCCGCTGCTGACGAAAGGGACCGGTTCGCTCATGACGGCCGACCCCGACACCGTTCTTACTCCGAAGCCGGGGCGGGGGAAGCCGGTTGTTGACGCTGAACGCGACGTTCTTGGCGTTGCTCGCGTTGCGCGGTCATGGCCGTGCGGCGCTCGTCGGCCGAGATCACGCCGTCGCGGTTGGCGTCCATCTTGTCGAAGCGCTCGCCCAGCTTGGCGGCGACTTCGGAGATCACCACCGGGCCGCGCTCGCGACCGGGGCCACGCCCTTCGGCGCCCGGACGACCAGGACCGCGCATGGCGTGACGCGGGCCGCCGTGATGCCCCTCGCGATTGCCGGCGCGTTCGGCGCGCGGGCCGCGATCGGGGCGCGCGGCATGGCCGGCGTCGAACTCGGCGCGGCTGATGGAGCCGTCGGCGTTGGCGTCCAGCTTCGCGAAGCGGTCGTCGGCGCGTTCGGCCCGGCGGGCCTGCATGCCGGGCTGACGTTCCTCGACGCTGACCGTGCCGTCACGGTTCGCATCCAGCGCGGTCAGGCGAGCCACGCGCGTATCGACGTACTCGGCGCGCGTCATCTGACGGTTCGCTTCGCCGCGCGCCTGATACGGAGCGTTTGCGCCAGCGGGCGGAACCTGTGCGGTCGCCACGCCGGCGACGGCGGCCAGCGCGATGACGCTCAGGCCGGTCAGAAAGGTCTTTCTCATCTCGATCATCTCCATGGACCGCCTGGCGCGACCCTTTGACATTGCCCTGTCAGGAGATTGAACGCGGCGTCTCCGAATCTCCGTCGCGACCCTCTTTTTCGAGTCTGGCGGGAACCGCCCTTTCGAAGGCCTTGCGTGCCCGCGCCCGCAGATCGGTCAATTCTGTCTTCAGGGTCTCGAAATCCTGCGCCCCCGCCGCCTCGGCCAGACGAAGCTGAAAGACGGACGGTTCGGCCTCAGGATCGACCCGCCCCTCGAAGGCGGCGGCCAGCAGGTGGGCCAGCCTCTGCTGCACCCGCCAGGCCTCTGCCAGGACCGGGTCGTCGTGCAGCGCCTCCAGCGTCGACAGGGTCAGCGGCTCGCCGATGGCGGCGGCCTGCAGCTGACGAAACTGGGCTGCGAACTCGGCATCCACCTGGCCGCCGGGCGACAGTTTCAAATCCCAGAAGCCGTGGGGGCGACGTTCGCGATCCATCAACGCCCGCATCTTCCTGACATCGGCGGCGATATCCACACCGGGGCGCGGGCGGCGCAGGGCGGCCTCGATGGCGGCGGACACCTGGGCGCCGAACTTCGCATCGCTGGCCCACACGACGCGGGCGCGGGTCAGGACCATGAACTCCCAGGTCTCGGCCTCGCGGGCGTAGTAGGCGTCGAAAGCCTTCAGCCGTACCGAGACCGGTCCCTTGGAGCCGGTGGGCCGCAACCGCATGTCGACCTCGTACAGCCCGCCCTCGGCCGTATGCGCCGACAGGGCCGCGATCAGCCGCTGGGTGAAGCGGGCGTAGAAGACATCGGCGGTCCACCCCTTGATCGCGGACGCAGCGTCCGGCGGCGCCTCGTACAGGGTCATCAGGTCCAGGTCGGACCCGGCCGTCATCTCGCGCGACCCGGCCTTGCCCAGGGCCACCACCGCCACCGCGCCGGGCAAGGCGCCGCCCAGCCTTTCGGTCTCGGCCAAGGCCGCCGGCGACAGGGTCAGCATGGCGGCGTCGGCCAGGGCCGCGTAGGCGCGGCCCGCCGCCTCGGGGCCCGCCCGTCCGGTCATGGCGTGGATGCCGATGCGGAACATCTGTTCGCGGTGCAGGCGGCGCACGGCGTTCATGGCGCCCTCGAAATCCTCGGTCTCGCCGGCTTCGCGCAAGATCTGCTCTGTCAGGCCGGTCTCGGCGGACAGGTCGGCCAGGAAGCGGGCGTCCAGCACCCCGTCCAGAGCCGCCGGTTGCCGCCCCAGGGTCCGGGCCAGGCGCGGCGCGAATGCCATGACGCCCAGCACCATCTCGAACAGCTTGGGCTGGTTCAGGAACAGGGCCTGGACCTGGACCCCCGCCGCCAGGCCCGAGAAGAAGGTGGCGAAACGCCGAAACGCGTCGTCCGGCGCGCCGGAGCGGGCCAGGGCCTCCAGCAGGCGCGGGGCCAGGCGGGTGAACAGTTCGCGTCCCCGCGCCGTCCGCGTCGCCGGGATGCGGCCGTGGTGCCAGCTGCGGATGGTGTCGGCCACGGACGGGGCCTCTGAAAAGCCCATGCGACGCAGGGTCTCCAGCGTCTCGGGATCGTTCTCGACACCGGTGAAGACCAGGCTGCCATAGCTGGAATCCAGATCCTCGCCGCCCTCGAACAGTTCGCCGTAGCGGGTGTTGACCCGGACCAGCAGGGCCTCGACATGGGCGTCGAAGGCCGCCAGATCACCAAAATTGGCAAGGGCGGCGACGGCGGCGCGGCGTTCGCGGTCCTCGGGCAGGCGGTGGGTCTGCTCGTCGTCGAGTATCTGCACCCGATGCTCCAGCCCGCGCAGTTCGACATAGGCGGCCGACAGCTCCTCGCAGACCGCCTGGGGGATGTGGTCGGCGTCGGCCAGCGCCTTCAGCGCCTCCAGCGTGCGTTGCTTGCGCAAGCCCGGATCGCGCCCGCCCAGGATCAGCTGCTGGGTCTGGGCGTAGAATTCGATCTCGCGGATGCCGCCGCGGCCCAGCTTCAGATTGGCCCCGGCGGCGTGCAGCCCCTCGCCCGTCTTGTGGACGTGGATCTGTTTCTTGATCGACTGGATGTCGAGCACGGCGGCGTAGTCCAGACTGCGCCGCCAGATGAAGGGGATCATGGCCTTCAGGAACCGGCCCGCCGCGCGCATGTCGCCCAGCACCGGCCGCGCCTTGATGAAGGCCGCCCGCTCCCAGTTCTGACCGACGCTCTCATAGTAGGCCAGAGCCATGGGCCCGGCGACCACCGGCGGGGTCGAGGAGGGGTCGGGCCGCAGCCGCAGGTCCACGCGGAAGACATAACCGTCGGCCGTCCGCTCGGTCAGCAGGGTGGCGATCCCCTTGCCGACTCGATTGGCGAAATCCTGCATCTCTTCGCCCTCGCGCAGGGCCAGGACCATCAGGCGCGGCTCGAAGAAGAGGGAGATGTCGATGTCGGAGGAATAGTTCAGCTCATTGGCGCCGTGCTTGCCCATGGCCAGGCCGAAAAGGCCGGGGATGGGCCCGCGCGGATCGCCGGGCGGCGAGACCAGCCGACCCCGCGCCCTCTGTTCGGCAGCGACGGCGCGCAGGGCGGCGCGGCACGAGGCGTCGGCGAACCTCGACAGGGCGTCGGTGACCTGATCCAGATCCCACACGCCGCCCAAATCGGCCAGGGCGGTCAGCAGATGCAGGTCGGCCTTGAGCACCCGCAGCGGGGCGCGAATCTCGTCCGGCTCGGCGTCCAGCGCATCGGTGTCGCGGATGATCTGGGCGAGGCTGGCGGCGGGATCCTGTTCCAGCAGGCGACGCAGATGGGCGGGGCGGCGGCGCATCAGGCCGGCGAGATAGGGCGAAGCGCCGGCGACGGGGGCCAGAGCGGGCCAGGCGGCGTCCAGCGTATCGCGCCAGCCGTCGGTGGTCGCGGCGTTCGTCAAGGTTTCATGCAAGCGGTCGGCGGAAACGGGGCTGACCACAGGGCCGGCGGCGGTCAGGGACTGAAACAGGGGCTGGGACTTGGACTCGGCCATTAAATCATCCGCTCATCCCCGCGAAAGCGGGGACCCAGTGCTTTTGCTCGGCAAAGCGTTGGACCACGATCCTGACACACGCCACAAGCCTGACCGCCCAAAGACCTAGGTTCCCTCTTTGGCGGGGATGAGCGGAAATCTCTAGTTCTGGACCGCAGGCGGCAGCACCAGCGCCACCCGCAGCCCCGGCCCGAAATCACCATAGGCGCCGGGGCCTTCGTCCAGCACCACCCGGCCGCCGTGCGCCTCGGCCACCGCCGTCACCAGCGACAGACCCAGGCCCGAGCCGGGCTCGGTGCGGCTGTTGTCCAGGCGGACGAACCGCTGGACCACCCGTTCGCGATCCTCCTCCGGCACGCCCGGTCCGGTGTCGGTGACGGAATATTCGATCTCGCCCGACGACCGCCGCCGCGCGCGCAGCTTCACCGCCCCGCCGGCGGGCGTATATTTGATGGCGTTGTCGATCAGATTGGCCAGGGCCTGGGCCAGAAAGGGCTGGTTGCCCTCGATCATCAGGCCGCGCTCGACCTCGGACGAGAAGTCGATCTCCTTGTCCTCGGCCGCCGGCTCGTACAGTTCGGCCATGTCGGCGGCGAGGTCGGCGGCGTCCATCAGCCTGGGGTCCGGCGCGCCACCCGCCTGCAGACGCGCGATGGCCAGGACGGTGTTGAAGGTCTTCAGCAGATGGTCGGCCTCGTCCAGGGCGATGCCCAGGGCCTCCACTCCGTCGATCTTGCCCGCCTCGGCGTCGATCAGCGCCACCTCCAACTTGGCCCGCATCCGCGTCAGGGGCGAGCGCAAGTCATGTGCGATGGCGTCGCCGGAGTGGCGGATGGAGGACATCGACGCCTCCAGCCGGTCCAGCATGGTGTTCAGCCCCTGACCCAACTCGTCCAGTTCGTCGCCGGTGTGGCGGACGGGCGCGCGGACCTTGAGGTCGCCTTCCTGCACCGCCTGCACGACCTGGTTCAGCCCGGCCATCGACTTCTCCACCCGCCGGCTGATGTAGAGACCGCCCGCCAGGCCCAGCAGCATCACCAAAGCCATGGCGCCCCACAGGGCCTGGGTCAGGCGGGCCAGATACTCCTCGATGTCGCCGATGTCCTGACCGACGAACAGATGCTCGCCCCCCGATAGGGTGGTGATCACCCCGATAGAGCGCCGACGCTGGACCTTGCCTTGCGCATCCGTGTCGGTCAGGCGGAAGCTTTCCCAGTCGCTGGCGCCGGCCGGCAGGCTGAGGTCGATGTCGATGGGCGATTCGGTGATGTTGCCGGTGATCGTCTTTCCGGCCGCATCGGTCAGCAGATACAGATACGGCCCGCCCCGGATCGACCGCTCGACCAGCGCCTGGTTCAGGGCGTCGATGCCGCGATTGCGGTGGATCGCCGTCAGGGCGCCCAGCTCGATCTCCACATCCGCCTTGGCCCGCCCTTGAGCCTCGGACGCCGAGGCGAAATAGACATAGGCCAGGATCGCCCCCGCCGCCGCCACGAACAGCGCCAGAAACAGCAGCGTCAGCCGAAAAGGCGTGCGGCGAAGGAGGGAGGGAAGGCGCACCTATTCTCCCTCCCCTTCATGGGGAGGGACGGCGGCGCGCAGCGACGCCAGGGTGGGGCAGTTCTTGAGCCTCGCCACGACGAAATCCATTACATCGTCGATATTGTCGCGGATGGCCGCATTGTCGAAGCGCAAGGTGACGAACCCCTCTTTCGCCAAGACTGCGTCCCTGATCCGATCATGGCGTATCTGTTCATCCAACTGATGCACCTGTCCATCGACCTCGATCACCAGACGGCGCTTGAAACAGACGAAGTCCAGGTAATAACCCTTGAAGGGCGCCTGACGGCGAAAGTGAAAGCCCTCGCCGCGAAGCCGTTTGAGATTGGCCCACATCCGGGCCTCCGGCGGGGTCATCGTCTTGCGCATCGCGCGGGCGCGGTCTGTCTCCGAAAACATGGGCACTTCCCCACCCTGATCGCTGCGCGATCGTCCCTCCCCATAAAGGGGAGGGAGAATTGATTACGCCTCCAACCGATACCCCGCCCCGCGCACGGTCTGCAGCATCGCGCGGTCGAAGCCCTTGTCGATCTTGGAGCGCAGGCGGCTGATGTGGACGTCGATGACGTTGGTCTGGGGGTCGAAATGATATTCCCAGACCTTCTCCAGCAGCATGGTGCGGGTCACCGACTGGCCGGCGTGGCGCATCAGGAACTCCAGCAGCTGGAACTCGCGCGGTTGAAGATCGATCTCGGTCGCCCCCCGATGCACCGTGCGGGCGATCAGGTTCATTTCCAGGTCGCCCACCTTCAGCACGGTCTGGACGCCGCCGGTCTCGCGGCGACGCGCCAGGGCCTCGACCCGCGCGATCAGTTCGGCGAAGGCGTAGGGTTTGACCAGATAGTCGTCGGCGCCGGCCTTCAGGCCCGTGACCCGGTCTTCGACCTCGCCCAAGGCCGAGAGGAACAGCACCGGCGTCTGATCGCCGCCCTTGCGCACCGTCTCCACCATGCCGACGCCGTCCAGACGCGGCATCATCCGGTCCACCACATAGACGTCGTAGCCGCCCTTTTGCGACTCCAGCAGCCCGAAGGCGCCGTCCACGGCGTGGGTCACCTCATGTCCGGCTTCGGACAGGCCCCGCACCATGGCGGTCGCCGCTTCGGCGTCATCCTCGACCACTAGAATCCGCATCAAACCCCTCCCGGAATCAAAATCGCCGCCGATGGTAGCGCATCGGCGGCGATAGGGTGAGTTAAGGCTTGGTCAGAATGCCGATCATTCGCCGGTGGCGAAGCGCAGCGGGACCGGGCTGGTGCCCTGGGGCGTGCGGACGAACAGCAGGATGCTGGGTCGACCCGCCTGTTTGGCCGCCGCTACCGCCGCGCGCAGATCGGCCGCGGAGGTGATGTTGCGGTCGTTCGCGCGGGTGATGACGAAGCCCGGCTGGAAGCCGAGACGCGCCGCAGCCGAATCCTGCTCGACATTGGTGATGACCACGCCGGTCACGCTTTCGGGAATGCTGAAACGCGACCGGGCGGCGGGCGTAATGGCCGTCACGCCAAGGCCTTCGATGGTTTCGCCCTGGCCCGGCTGAGCCTGACCCGGAGCCGCAGAACCGCCTCCCTCTTCACCCGCATTCAACTCTTCTTCCGACGGACGGGTGCCCGAGCGGACGTTGAGGGTCTGACGGCGGCCGTCGCGGATCACTTCCAGGCGAATGGTATCGCCCGGCTTGGCCGACCCGACACGACGGGTGGCTTCCTGGCTGTTGGCTACGGCCTCACCATTGACGCCGACCAGCAGGTCTCCGACCTGAACGCCTGCACGCGCGGCGGGACCTGCATCGGTCACGCTCTCGATCAGGGCGCCCTTGAAGTCCTTGGGCTGGCCCAGGGCTTCCCAACCGTCGGGGCTGAGGGTGCGCAGGCCCAGGCCGACATAGCCGCGCTCGATCGACTGACCGCGCATCAGGCGCTCGGTGATCGTCTTTGCAGTATCGGCCGGAATGGCGAAACCGATGCCGACCGATCCGCCGGTGGGCGAATAGATGGCCGAGTTCACGCCGATGACGCGGCCGTGGATGTCGAAGGTCGGGCCGCCCGAGTTGCCCCGGTTGATGGCGGCGTCGATCTGGATGTAGTCGTTGTAGCCCGACGGATCGATGTCGCGCGCCTTGGCCGAGACGATGCCGGCAGTGGCGGTTCCGCCCAGGCCGAACGGGTTGCCGATGGCGATGACCCAGTCCCCGACGCGGGGCTCGGCCGTCTCTTCAAAGCTGACATACTTGAAGTCATTGCCCTCGACCTTGATCACGGCGAGATCGGTGCCGGGATCGCGGCCGATCAGGCGGGCCGGCAGTTCGCGGCCGTCCGACATCTTGACCTTGATCTCGGTCGCGTCGGCGACGACGTGGTTGTTGGTGACGATGAAGCCGTCCTGCGAGATGAAGAAGCCCGAGCCGGCGCCCTGGGTCGTCTGCGGCTCGTCACCGCCCGGACCGCCACGGCCTTGCGGCGGCACGAACTGGAACGGCAGGCCGGGGATGGTGAAGGCGCCGCCCTGGGGCTGGTCGACTTTGACCGTCACGTCGATCTGCACGACGGCCGGCGAGACCTGATCGAAGATGGTCGCGAAACTGCTGGGCGCGCCCGGCGGGGGCGTGAAGCTGTCGCCGTTGGCCGGGACCGGGGTGATCCGGTTGACCGCCTGCGGCTCCGCATGCGCGCCGGGCCAGTTGATGACGCCGCCGGCGGTCGCCGCCGCCGCCAGGGTCAGGCCGGCCGCGGCCCCGAGAATGAACTCCTTGCGCTTCAGCATCGTGGTCCTTGCGATCCTCTGTCCAGCGCCATGCGGGCGCCGGTTTCGCGATTGATATAGGCCGGACGGCGCTTACGCCAATTCAGCCGCCGATCGTTGATCTCGACTAGCGCCCGTCGTGAGGCGAGGTTGCGTCAGGATCGCGGCGAAGCTTCTCATTTCGCAGAACTTCGTCCAGCCGCGCTTCTTCTTCGGCCGTCAGGGGCGCAGCCTCGACCGGACGGCGGCGCGCGCGCAGCATCAAGACGGCGACCGCCAGCAGCACCAGGACGAACGGCCCGAACCAAAGCAGCCAGGTCCCCGCCCGCACCGGCGGGGTGAACAGCACATAGTCGCCGAAGCGCCGCACCAGGTCGTCGCGCACAGCCTGGTCCGAGGCGCCGGCCGCGATCTCCTCGCGGATCAGCCGGCGCATGTCGCCCGCCACGCCCGCCGGACTGTCGGCGATGGCCTCGTGCTGGCAAACGACGCAGCGGACGTCCCTGAACAGGGCCTGGGCGCGGGCTTCCTGGGTCGCATCGGTCAGCGGCCTGTCGGGCGCGGCGGGCGGCTCGGCCGCCGTCAGCGTCAGCGCCAGGACCGGCGCGGCGAGAAGGCTCCACAGACGCCTCATGCCGTCTTGCGCCGTCGCGAACCGACGCCGACCCGCAGCCGCCGATCCATCAGGGACAGGACGCCGCCCAGGGCCATGATCATCGGCCCCAGGAAAATCAGCCGCGCCCAGGGGTTCCAGTACAGACGCACGACCCAGGCCGGCTGCTGCGGACTGCCCGCCCGCTCGCCGATCACGACATAGACGTCGTCCAGCCCTCGGAAATCCAGCCCGACCTCGGTCGTGGTCTGACCGCCGGGGGGGAAGAAGCGGCGCTCGGCCGTGACGGCGCTGGCCCGGCCCCGGTCATCGGTCGGCCGCACCGTCAGCCGGCCCTGTTCGGCCAGATAGTTCGGCCCCTCGACCACGCGGACCTCGTCCAGGGTGACGGTCCAGGGTCCGGCGGAGACGCTCTGGCCCAGCGCCAAGGCGCGCGCCGTCTCGGCCTTGAAGCCCGTCTCGACCACGGCCCCCAGGATGAAGACGCCCAGGCCCAGGTGCGCCAGGCTCATACCCCAGGCGCCCAGCGGCAGGCCCTTGAGCCGACGCAGGGTCTCGGCCGCCGATGCGCGGAACAGCCGCGCGCGTTCGGCCACCTCGGCCAACGATCCCAGGATCAACCAGGCGCCCAGGCCGATCCCTGCGGCGGCCAGCGCCTTCTTCGGTTCCCACAGGGCATAGGCCGCCAGAGCTGAGACGATGGCCAGGCCTGCGGCGACGGCCAAACGCTGCATCGCGCCGGGCAGGTCGCCGCGCTTCCAGGCCAGCAGCGGCCCGGCCGGCAGGATGATGAAGGCGACCATCATCAGCGGCGTGAAGGTGGCGGCGAAATAGGGCGGGCCGACCGAGATGGTCGCGCCGGACGCGGCCTCCAGAATCAGGGGATAGAGGGTGCCCAAGAGGACGGTCGCGGCGGCCGCCGTCAGGAACAGGTTGTTCAGCACCAGAGCCCCCTCTCGGCTGACCGGTGCGAACATTCCGCCGCCCTTCAGCTGGGGCGCGCGCCAGGCGAACAGGGCGAAGGCGGCGCCGGCGGTCACGCCCAGAATCGCCAGCAGCATCAGGCCGCGCTGGGGATCGACGGCGAAGGCGTGGACGGATGTCAGCACGCCAGACCGCACCAGGAAGGCGCCCAGCATGGAGAAGGTGAAGGCCAGCAACGCAAGGAAGACGGTCCAGCCCGCCAGCGCCCCGCGCCGTTCGGTCACGACCGCGCTGTGCAACAGGGCCGCGCCCGCCAGCCACGGCATGAATGACGCATTCTCGACCGGATCCCAGAACCACCAGCCGCCCCAGCCCAGCTCATAATAGGCCCAGAACGATCCCAGGGTGATGCCGACGGTCAGGAAGGCCCAACTGGCGAGCGCCCAGGGCCGGACCCAGCGCCCCCAGGCGGGCCAGAAGGCCGTCTGCGCCCGTCCCTCGATCAGGGCCGCAACCGCCAGGGAGAAACAGACGGAAAAGCCGACATAGCCGGCGTAGAGCAGCGGCGGATGCACGGCCAGGGCCGGGTCTTGCAGCAGGGGATTCAGCGACGCCCCCTGGAAAGGCGCGGGGTCCAGGCGGGTGAAGGGGCTGGAGGTGAAGACGGCGAAGGCCAGGAACAGCGAGCCCAGCGCGCCCTGCACCGCCACGGCTGACGCCTTCAACCCGAACGGCAGGCCGCGCGCGCGCGCCAGGGCGCCGCCGAAAACGGTCAGGACCAGGCACCACAGCAGCAGCGAGCCCTCATGGCTGCCCCAGGCGCCGGCGACCTTGTACAGCATCGGCTTGTCGGTGTGGCTGTTGGCCGCGACGTTGGAGACCGAGAAGTCGGACGCGACGAAGGCGTAGATCAGCGCCGCGAAACTAAGCGCCACCGCGCCCGCCACCGCCAACGCCGCGCCTTGGGCCGCGCCCGCCAGAACCGGGCTGCGTCGCGCGCGTCCGGCCGCCGACAGGCCCGTCTGCAGGATCGACAGCGCCAGAGCCAGCGCCAGGGCGAAGGCCCCAAGCTCAGCGATCATAGGGGAACGGTCTTGCTGGGGGCGGCCGTGGTCGGCGCTGCGTCCGGCCGCCACTCGCCTTTTTCCTTCAGCCGGTCGGAGACCTCGCGCGGCATATAGTTCTCGTCGTGCTTGGCCAGGACCTGGCTGGCGTGGAAGGTGCGGTCGGCGCCGAACGCGCCTTGCGCCACGATCCCCTGCCCTTCGCGGAACAGGTCGGGCAGGTCGCCGTGATAGACGACCCGGGTCGTCGCGGCGTTGTCGGTGACGACGAAGGCCACCACGCCGTCGCCGGATTTCTGCACGCTGCCGGCCTCGACCAGACCGCCCAGACGGATGTTGCGGCCCTCCGGCGCCTTGTCGGCGGTGGCCTCGGACGGGGAATAGAAGAAGGTCACGCTGTCCTGCATCGCCCACAGCGACAGGCCGACCGCCAGCGCCAGGATCGGCGCCACGGCGGCGACGACCCACAGGCGACAACGCGCCTTCGGCGATTTGGGCAGCCAGCTCATGCGATGGACATTCCGGGTTCTGAGGGCGGATCGGCGGCATATACCGCCGTCGCGACGCGCGACCAACGCGTCATTGCGCGCCGTCCTTCGGCAGTCGCCGCTCTAGGTCCAGACGACGCGGGTCTGCCGGGTCCAGCGCGGCGATCAGGGGCGTCCACAGGGTGCGGGCCGAGGCGCCGTCGCCCCGACGCAGCGCCGCCTCGCCCAGGAAGAAGCGCGCGCCCAGCTGATCCGGGTCCAGCTTCAGCGCCTCGCGAAAGGCGGCCTCGGCGTCGCCGCCGATCTGGTCGTCATTGGCCACCACCAGGCTTTCGCCCAGTCGCGCCCAGGCCTGGGCGTCCTTGGGGTCTAGGGCGATCAGACGACGGAAGGCCGACGCCGCGCCCAGGGGATCGCCGGCCGCATAACGCGCCGCGCCCAGCATGGCCAGCGCCTGGCGATCCTGCGGCCGTTCGCGCACGACCCGCGCCGTCACGGCGGCGAGCTGCGCCGGCTCCAGCCCCTCCAGGTTCGCCGCCCAGTCGTTGACGCGTCGCTCATAGGCCTGGTCCGGCAGGCCGGGCGATCCGGTGAAGACATAGAGGCCCAGCGCGCCCGCGACCGTCACGGCGATCCCCCCCAGCACCCATAACCGATCCTTAGGCCCAGCCACGGGGGCTGCGGTCGTCGTCATGGCCAAAAGCCGTCGCCCCGCCTCAGCCCGTGCGCCCGCATAGGCCGCGTCGTCCAGCAGCCCACGCGCCTTCAACCGATCCAGTTCCTCGATCTCGCGCGAGCCGGCCTGGGTCTCGGCCCCCGCAGCCGGATCGGCGCCGCGCCGTGCGCCGGTCAACACCAGCAGGGCGGCCAAGGCCGCCGACAGTCCCGTCATCATCCAGAAGGCGATCATTCTCGCCGTCTAACCCATCCGCGAACGCCGGGCGAGGCGTCGTTTCAGCCCAGGCGCGCCATTTCCGCCGAGGCCGCGCGCCGCCGCACGGCCCGCGCCGCCTCCAAGGCCTCGATCAGGGTCAGGAACCGGGCCGTCACGCCGACCAGACGCAGCACGTGATCGGCATTCTCCGCCTCTCCGTCCGCCACACTGTCCAGCGCCTCGTTGGCCCAGGTGGACAGATAGTCCGTCAGTTCGATTTTCAACGCCGACCGGTCGGCCTCGCAGCCGAAGGTGACGGCCGCACCGCGCAGGGCCGCCACCGCCGCCAGCAGAGCCGCAGCCGCCTCGATGGGTTCGCCGTCGCTGGGCGCCTCCAGCCATGGGCACAGACGGGTCATCCGCCCGGTGATGACGCGGCGCTTCATCGGCAAGGCCGCATGGACGGCGGCCGAGGTGGATTTCATCAGCCCCGACAACTGGCCCGAGACCTGGACCCGCGCCATCCGCGCCGTCTTGCCCCAGCTGGAATCGGGCCGCACCTGCAGGCTCATGTCCATCTCGGACAAGACGCCCGCGCACCAGGTCACGTCATCCACGACGCCCAGCATGGCCGCCTCGCCCATAGACGGCCTTACGGCGGCGATCTTCTGCACCCGCGCCTGCACCGAGGTCAGCAACCGTTCGACGAAGACGCCCATATCGGAATGGCTCAGCGTGACTTCGCGGTCGGCTAAGCGGCTGGTGCGCGTCACCACCCGCAACATCCGCTCGGCGTCCGCCACATGGGCGAACAGGATGTCGATCATCCGACGCCCGCCGTCGGGCGACATCTCCAGACAGTCCTGGATCAGAAGCCTCAGCCCCGCCAACTGATTGTCGTCGGGCCGCTCCAGCCACACCGGCAACCGCGGCAAGGCGGACCGCGCCAGCGGCGTCAGGTCGAAACAGCCGGCCAGCTCAGCCGGCGTCGATGGCGGCTCGCCCTCCGCCGGACGCTGAAACTCGGGCCAGACCTCGCGCGGACGATCGCGGAGCACCGCCGCCGCCTTGGCGCACAGCCGGTCTGCGGCCAGGGTCCATTCGCCATCGACCGTGACGGCGCCGTCCAGCAGCGGCAAAAAGGCCTCTTCGCCCTGGATCGCCTGCCGCCACACACGGGCCAGGATCATCCTTGGAAAAGTGAGAGCCGGCGCGCCGTCCTCGCGCGGATGGAACAGGGGCAGCAGGGGACCGAAAGCCGTAGCGCGACGGGCGCGATCGCGAGCCTCGTCCCTGACGATGATCGCCAGTTCGTCCGCCTTGTCCCCACGCAAGGCCGCGACAGCCGCACCCAGCGTCGCCAGCGACTTGTCGGGACAGGCCTCGACGACCGCCGTCAGGGCGGCGCGGTGGGCGGCGGACAGGGACGACACGAAAGCTCCCGCCAACGAAGGGAAGGCGGCTCACTGTGCAGGCGATCCGGTTAACAACGACTTGGCGCCTCTCGGCCGGCGCGCTCCCCCTTGAGTCCCGCGTAACGCACGCCATATTGCCGCCACACCCCGGCCGGCGCCGCCGCGCCGCCGGAAAGGAACGCCCATGCCCGTAATCGAGATCGACGGCCTGACCAAGACCTACAAGTCGGGGCTGCAGGCGCTGAAGCGCATCGACCTGACCATCGAAAAGGGCGAAATCTTCGCCCTGCTGGGCCCGAACGGCGCCGGCAAGACCACCCTGATCTCCATCGTCTGCGGCATCGTCACGCCCACGACGGGGACGGTGATCGCCGACGGTCATGACATCCAAAAGGACTTCCGCGCCGCCCGCACCAAGATCGGCCTGGTGCCGCAGGAGCTGACCACCGACGCCTTCGAGACCGTGCTGGCCACCGTCACCTTCAGCCGGGGCCTGTTCGGAAAGGCGCCGAACCCCGCCTTCATCGAAAGCGTGCTGAAGGACCTGTCGTTGTGTGACAAGCGCGACGCCAAGATCATGACCCTGTCGGGCGGGATGAAGCGCCGCGTGATGATCGCCAAGGCCCTGAGCCACGAGCCGGACATCCTGTTCCTCGATGAACCCACGGCCGGGGTCGATGTCGAACTGCGTCGCGACATGTGGGCGATGGTGCGCAAGCTGCGCGAGCGCGGCGTCACCATCATCCTGACCACCCATTATATCGAGGAGGCCGAGGAGATGGCCGACCGGGTCGGCGTGATCCTGAAGGGCGAACTGATCCTGGTCGAGGAGAAGTCGGCCCTGATGAAGAAGCTGGGCAAGAAGACCCTGACGCTGAACCTGGTCGACCCGCTGACGGTCCTGCCCGCCGACCTGTCCGACTGGGACCTGACGCTGAAGAATGAAGGCGGCGAGCTGGAATACAGTTTCGACGCCAACGCCGACGACACGGGCGTGCCATCGCTGATCCGTCGGCTTGAGGCGCTGAACATCGGCTTCAAGGACCTGAACACCCGCCAGAGCTCGCTGGAAGACATCTTCGTCAGCCTGGTCCATCAGAACGGAGCCGCGGCATGACCTTCAATGCATATGGCGTCTGGGCGATCTATCGCTTCGAGATGGCGCGCGCCCTGCGCACCGTCTGGCAGAGCATCGTCACGCCGGTCATCACCACGGCCCTCTATTTCGTCGTCTTCGGCGGCGCCATCGGCAGTCGGATGCAGGAGGTGGACGGCGTGCCCTACGGCGCCTTCATCGTGCCCGGCCTGATCATGCTCAGCCTGTTCACCCAGTCGATCTTCAACGCCAGCTTCGGCATCTACTTCCCCAAGTTCACGGGCACCATCTACGAGATCCTGTCGGCGCCGGTGTCGTCGCTTGAGATCGTGCTGGCCTATGTGGGGGCGGCGGCGACCAAGTCGGCGGTGCTGGGCCTAATCATCCTGGCGACGGCAGCCTTCTTCGTGCCGCTGCAGATCCTGCATCCGTTCTGGATGATGGCCTTCCTGATCCTGATCTCGGTGACCTTCAGCCTGTTCGGCTTCATCATCGGGGTCTGGGCCAACGGGTTCGAGCAGCTTCAGATGATCCCGATGCTGGTCGTCACGCCCCTGACCTTCCTGGGCGGCGCCTTCTATTCCATCGACATGCTGCCCGACGGCTGGCGTACGGTGACCCTGTTCAATCCGGTGGTCTATCTGATCTCGGGCTTCCGCTGGGCCTTCTACGGTCAGGGCGATGTCGCGATCGGCATCAGCGTGGCGGCCACCTTGGGCTTCTTCGCCGTCTGCCTTGCCATCGTCATGTGGATGTTCAAGACCGGCTATCGGCTCAAGAACTGATCCGTCACGAAACGGGCCAGATCGCCAGCGATTGGGAAGACTATGTCCGACGACCAGAAGACCCCGCCTGAACCCTTCGCCCGCCCCGAACCTTTCGCTCGAAAGCCGGTGACGTGGGGACGCATGCCCGCGACGACCTTCCACGTCGGGCCGGTGCCGGTCGCGCCCAATCCGCTGGACCGCATCCCCAATCCGCCCCCGCGCAAGCCCTCGCCGCAACAGCAGCAAGCCTCGATCCAGACCCAGAGCCTGGCCTCCGGCGTGGCGCCCGCCAAGGGTCAGGCGGCGGCCCCCAGCCGGACGCCCGCGCAGCCCCGGCCGCCGCGTCCGCAATCCGGAAGCATCCTGGGCGGATCACTGATCCCCACCGCCCGTCCGGCTCAAACCGTGACGACGCCCCAGCCCGCGCCTCAGCCTCAGCAATCGTCCGCTGCGGACTTGACCGTGCGTCCGCTGCCGACGCCGCAGGCCGCGCCTGCCCCCACGCCGAAGCACGCGGAAGCCGCGCCGGTCGCGGCCAAAGCTGTCGCCTCCAAACCTGCCGTCGAGACGCCGGCCCCGGTCGCCGCAACGCCGGCGCCGCCTATCACGCCCAGCTTCGCCCGCGCGCCGACCAAGCCCTCGCGCCTGCCGCTCTATGTCGGCGCGGGCGTCGCCGTCCTGCTGGTAATCGGCGGCGGCGTCTGGTTCGCCACGCGTCCAGCCTCCACGCCGGCGCCGGCGACGACCGCCGCCGTGGCTCCCGCGACGCCGCTGACCACACCGCCGGCCGACACGGTCCCGACGGGCGCAGCCCCCGTCGTTCAGGCTGAAACGCCGACGCCCGCGACAGCCGCACCCGCCCCGGCCCCCGTCCAGGCGCAGACCGCGCCGCCCCCGGCCGCCCGCACGACGACGACGCCGTCGACCACGCCGACCGCTCAGTCTCGCCCTGCGACCGCCGCGCCGCGCCAACCTGCGCAGACTGCGGCTCCGCCCGCAGCGACGCCCGCCCCGACGGTCCAGACCGAGCCGCTGGTGGTCGTGCCGTCCGCGCCGCCCCCGACCGCCGCGCGTCCCGGCGCCAGCGATCCCGACGCCCCGGTCGTGACCCGGCCCCAACTGCTGGACTGATCCGAAAGATCGCGCGTCACGGCAGGTGACGAAACGGCCTGCAGCCCCTACCTACAGGCCATGACTGTTCACGCCTCCACGCCGCCCATCCTCGACGCCGCCGGCGTCGATACCGACGAAGCCCTGTCGATCCTGAAGACGGCCCTGGCCGGCGCCGACGACGGCGAGCTGTTCTTAGAGCGGTCCGAGAGCGAGAGCCTGGTGTTCGACGACGGCCGGCTGAAGTCCGCCGCCTATGACGCCACCGAGGGCTTCGGCCTGCGGGTCGTGGCGGGCGAGACCGCCGGCTACGCCCACGCCAACGAGATTTCGGCCGCCGCCCTGCGCCGCGCCGCCGACAGCGCCGCCCTGGCCAAGCAAGGCCATGCCGCCCGCGTCGCCGAGGGGCCGCGCGCCACCAATCAGCAGCTCTATGACGCCGTCGATCCCCTGGCCTCGCCGGCCTTCTCCGACAAGATCGCCCTGCTGGCCGAGATCGACGCCTGGGCCCGGGCCCGCGATCCGCGGGTGGTTCAGGTGTCCGCCTCCCTGATCGGCGAGCGCCGCGCCATCGAGATCCTGCGCGCCGACGAATGGGTGGTGCGCGACGTCCGCCCCCTGGTCCGCCTGAACGTCTCCATCACCGTCGAACAGAACGGCAAGCGCGAGAGCGCCTCGTCCGGCGCCGGCGGTCGGGCCGGGTTCGAGACCTGGGTCGCGCCCGAGCGCTGGCAGGCCCAGGTCGACGAGGCCCTGCGCCAGGCCCTGATCAATCTGGACGCCATCGACTGCCCGGCGGGCGAGATGGATGTGGTCCTGGGGGCCGGCTGGCCCGGCGTCCTGCTGCACGAAGCCATCGGCCATGGCTTCGAGGGCGACTTCCACCGCAAGGGCTCGTCCGTCTTCAACGGCATGATGGGCCAGCGGGTCGCCGCCCCCGGCGTGACGGTGGTGGACGACGGCTCCATCGCCGGCCGTCGCGGCTCTCTGTCGGTCGACGACGAGGGCACCCCCACCTCTCGCACCGTCCTGATCGAGGACGGGATCATGGTCGGCCTGATGCACGACCGGCTGTCTGCGCGTCAGTTGGGCGTGGCCGCCACCGGCAACGGCCGTCGCCAGTCCTTCGCCCACATGCCCATGCCGCGCATGACCAACACCTTCATGGAGGGCGGCAAGGATTCGAAGGCCGACATGATCGCCAACACCAAGCGCGGCCTCTACGCCGCCAACTTCTCGGGCGGCCAGGTGGACATCACCAACGGCAAGTTCGTCTTCCAGTGCAACGAGGCCTATCTGATCGAGGACGGGGTCATCACCGCCCCGGTGCGCGGCGCCACCCTGATCGGCGATGGCGCGACGGCCCTGACCCGCATCCAGATGGTCGGCGACGATTTCGCCTTCGATCCCGGCGTCGGCGTCTGCGGCAAGGCCGGCCAGGGCGTGCCCGTCGGCATCGGCCAGCCGTCGCTGAAGATCGGCGGACTGACGGTCGGCGGCACGGCGGTCTGAGCCAGCGGAACCGTATCGCCACGCAGGGTGTTTCCTCGCCACACTGGAGAGGGAACATCCATGCCTACCGAACGCGAAGTCCAACATCCCGATGGCCGGGTTGAACGCATCACCGAAACCACCGCCGCCCCCACGACCGTCGTCGAGCGTCGCGGCAGCGGCATGGGCGCCATCGTCGCCCTGATCATTGGCCTGCTGGCCGTTCTGGTGATCGGCTATTTCCTGATGAACATGAACAATAACGAAGCGGTCGAGTCCAACGCCATCGCCGGCGCGGCCGAAAGCGTCGGCAACGCCGCCGACAACATCGGCGAGGCCGCCCGCGACGCCGTCCCGGAACGCGCGCCGGCTCCCGCTAACTAAGACCCAGTCAAGGGGCGGACGGACGCCACTCGGGACCCAGCGGGTCCAGCCCGTCCGCCTCCAGACGATCCAGCACGCCTCCCTGCTCGGCCAGCAGCCGCAAGGGGGCGATGGCGACCGTGACGCCGTTCTCGGCCAGAGCCCCGTCCACCGCCGTATTCCAGATGCCCCTCAGCGTCTCGCCCTGCCCCATCACCGCCCAATAGGAACAGGCGTTGGTCGCCTGATCCAAAGACGAGGCCAATACGGCGGGCACACGGCGCAGACGCCAGGCCTCGGCGCGCTGCGCGGCCTCTTCGGGATGCGCCTCAGCCGCCGTCACCGCCGCCGTGATACAGTCCACATAGGCCTCGGGCGGCGTTGTCAGGATCTTGTCGACCATCTCGTCGCCGCGAAAGACGCCGACCGGCTCGGCCGGGGTGCGGTTGGTCCGGGCGGCGCGACGCACCACCTCCGACACCGGCCGCGCCCGACGCGCATAGCCGCCATGTTCCATCAGATCCGCCGACAGCATCAGCATGCTCTTGCGGCTTGGGCCCTCGCCCGTCACCTGCTCCACCCGGGCTTCAAGCTCGGGCGACAGATAGTCCGCGCTGGTGCGCTCGCCCGGCAGGCGCGTCAGGGTTCGCATCCGCCACAGCAGCCGCCCGACATCCGCCAAGGACGCGCGCCCCTCGACCGGAAACAACACCCGATCCGCCCGTTCGACCGCCGAGATCAGGGCGTCGGTGCGCCACTCCATGTCGCGCGGCAGGCCGTCGATCGAGCCGACCAGGATTAGCACGCTGTCGCCGCGCCGCACTTCCCACATCGGCCCCTCGATCCGGCGCGCCGTGACGACGATGTCCTCGACCGCATCGGAGGGCGCGTCCTGGGCCGAGACCGGGCCAGCCAGCGCAGCAGCGGCGAGCAGGGACAACAACAGAGAAGATGAACGGTTGATCATTACATCGCTGTAAGGCGTTCTACTGTCTTTCGTGTAATGAAATCGCTGTAATGATGTCGTCGATTTAATCCACCTTGCCGCCTTGTAACTGGAGATGAAGACGCCGGATCGGCACACCTCTCGCCAACACACCGAGGGGAACCCCATGACCAAGACCCTGCTGCTGGCCAGCACCGCCCTGCTCTTCACCGCCGGCGCAGCCTTCGCCAACCCAGCCTTCGCCGGGGACGTACCGCAAGTCGCCGAGGCCCCCGTCCCAACCGGCCCGACCAGCGAAGCGCCGCTGGCCGACGCCAGCCAGCGCGGCGTGCTGGTCTTCACACCCGACTTCTTCACGACCCAGCGCCCAAACACGGCGCTGGACATGGTCAACCGCGTGCCCGGCTTCTCGGTCGACGACGGTTCCGGCGCGCGCGGGTTCGAGGGCGCGGTCGGCAACGTCCTGATCAACAACGCCCGACCGGCGTCCAAGAACGACGCCGGTTCCAGCGTACTGAGCCGCACCCTGGCCAGCCAGGTCGAGCGGATCGAGCTGATCCGGGGCGGCGCGCCCGGCATCGACATGCAGGGCTTCTCGGTCGTGGTGAACGTGATTCTGAAGACGGAGAGCAGCCGTCAGTCGATCCTGTCGTGGAACACCACCCAGTTCGAGGGCGCCGGTCAGGACCTGTATGGCGGCAGCTATCAGTTCACCGCCCGCAACGGCGCCCGCAGCTGGGGCGTCACCCTGTCCGACGGCATCAGCATGAGCGATTCAAATGGACCGGGCCGCCTGATCCGTCGCGACGCCGCCGGCAATGTTCTGCGCGACGAACTGACCGATACCGACGGATACGGCGGCGGAAACTCCATCCGCGGCACCTACGCCGGCCCGCTCGCGGGCGGCAAGGTCGACCTGACCGCCCGCTACGGGATCAACGACTGGCAGGGCTACAACACCAGCCGATCCGCAACCGCCTTCCGCGAAAGCCTCGACAGCGAGGATAGCGACGGCGGCGAGTTCGGCGTGACCTGGGAGCGGCCTCTGAATGCACGCTTCAAGCTGGAAACCCGGCTGATGCACGAGTTCGGCAGCTGGGACGGCGTTTCCACCTACAACGTCCTGAACAACGGCGTGGACGCGCCTGAGCAGATCTTCGCCTATGAGGGCGAAAGCTCGGAAACCATTCTACGCGCCTTGGTCCGTCACGAGCGCTCGCCCAAACTGACCATCGAGACCGGCGGCGAGATCGCCTACAATATGCGTCAGACCGACCAGGCCTATACCGAGGGCGGCGTCGCCATTCCCCTGCCCAGCGCCTCGGTCAAGGTCGAGGAGACGCGCGGCGAGGCCTTCTCCAAGGGAACCTGGCGGCTGCATCCCGATCTGACGCTGGAAGCCGGTTTGCGGCTGGAAGCCTCGACCATCAGCCAGTCGGGCGATGCGAACCAGGAAAAGAGCTTCTTCTTCGCCAAGCCGCGCTTCCTGGCGACCTGGACGCCGATGCCGAACAACCAGCTGCGTTTCCGTTTCGAGCGCGAACTGGGCCAGCTCGACTTCTCCGACTTCGCCGCCTCGGCCGACCTGGACGAGGAGAACGTCTATGGCGGCAACGTCGATCTGGAGCCCGAACAGCGCTGGATCTCTGAACTGACCTACGAACGTCGCTTCTGGGGCGAGGGGATCGTCTCAATCGGCTATCGCCACGACCAGATCATCGACGCCATCGATCGCATTCCTCTAGCGGACGGCCTTTCGGCGGTGGGCAATATCGGCGACGGCACGCTGGATCAGCTGTCGCTGAACGTGACGCTGCCGCTCGACAAGTTCGGACTGTCCGGGGCGCGCTTCACCTTCAAGAACGACTGGAACAAGACCGCCGTCACCGATCCGACCACAGGCGAGGAACGCCCCATCTCGGGCGTCCGTGCGACCCAGGCCAACGTCGGCATCGAGCAGGACATCACCAGCTGGAAGCTGCAGTGGGGCGTCAACTGGCTGCCCTATCTGCACCAGCCCAACTATTCGCCGGACCAGGTCTCGGCGTGGCGCGGAACGGATTACTTCGAGATGTTCGCCGAGTACAAACCCACTCCGACACTGTCGATCCGCGCCCAGCTGAACCTGTGGGACGACTTCACCCAGCGCCGTACGGTCTTCGCCGACCGCCAGACGCGCGCGGTCGCCTTCGTGGAAGACAGCGCCGCTGATCCCCGCACCTTCGTGTCGCTGCGCGTGCGCAAGACGTTCTGAGGCCAGACGTCGTCCAGCAAAAAGCCCCGGCGGAGCGATCCGCCGGGGCTTTTCTTCGTCAGGCAGTCAGGATCAGTGAACCCCGGACATGCCCTTCTTGAGCAGCGGCGAGATCAGCAGCAGGAAGACGCCGACGCCGACGCCCGTCCAGCCGATGGTGCCGAAGATCGACCCATAGGTTTCCAGCGCCAGGGCCGGGCTGGTCACGACGCCCGCGACCGTGTCGGTCGCCGTCGCCTTGGCGATCAGGCCGGCGACGATGTGCGCCACCGAGCTGGACAGGAACCAGACGCCCATCATCAGGCCAACTACGCGCGCCACCGACAATTTGGTGATCATCGACAGGCCGACGGGCGACAGGCACAGCTCGCCGATCGTGTGGAAGAAGTAGGTCAGGAACAGGAACAGCAACGGCACGCGGAAGGCCTCGTTAGCCTGACTTCCCGCCGCCCAGGTCAGGACCAGGAAGCCGAAGCCCACGAAGACCAGGCCGAACGAGAACTTGACCGGGGTGGACGGCTCAAGCTTGCGCTTGGCCAGCCAGACCCACAGAGCGGCCATGATCGGGCCGCCGATGACGATGATGCCGGGGTTGAACATCTGCGTATAGCCGGCGTTGAACCAGCTGGGCATCTGGGTCGACTGGTCGGCGAACAGGGTCAGCGACGAGCCGGCCTGTTCGAACAGCGCCCAGAACAGCACCGAGAAGAAGATCAGCACCTGGGCGACCAGCATGCGGCTGCGCTCGGCGCCCTTCAGGCGGAAGACGGTGAAACCGACGACCGAGGCGAAGATGACGCCCGCGATCCAGGGCAGGCCCGTCTCGATGATCTCGTGACGCTGCATCAGCAGCCAGGTCGGGATGACGGCGATGAGGCCGGCGATCCAGAAGAAGGGCACCAGCGGCACGCCCAGGATCGAACGCCCCTCGATCGGAACCGGCGGTCCGCCGCGACCTTCCAGCCACGACTGACCCAGCACGAAGGTCAGCAGACCCGCCAGCATGCCGATGCCCGCCAGGCCGAAGCCATAGGCCCAGCCATAGTTGAAGCCCAGATAGGAACAGGCGGCCGTGGCCAGGAACGAGCCCAGGTTGATGCCGACGTAGAAGATGGTGAAGCCGCCGTCGCGACGCGGATCGTTCTGCTCGTACAGCGAGCCGACGACGGTCGAGATATTGGCCTTCAGGAAGCCGACGCCGACGATGATCAGCGCCAGGGCCAGGAACAGCACGGGTTCGCCCAGCTTCTGGTCGCGCTCGGTCTCCAGCGTATAGCCGCCGGTCGCGGTGAAGGCAGGGAAGCCGGCTGCGGCGGCGGCCTGCGGCGCAGCCTGGGTCGCGGGATCCAGCGCGCCGGTCGGCGGCGTGCCCAGGCCCGTGCCGACAGCGGCGGCCGCCGCGTCTGCGGCGTTGGCGGCCGACGGTTCGGCGCCGACGGTCGAGACCCCTTCGGGCGTGATGGCGATATGGACCCGCTCGTCGCCGTTGACGGCGAACATCTTGCGGTTCTGGTCGCGGCCTTCGACCTGGATCTGATAGGTCGTGTCGCCGATGGTCAGGCTTTCACGTCCGCCCGTGCCTTCGAAGGCCATGGTGAAGTGGCCCAGCACCAGAAGGACGGCGCCGATGATGACTGCCTTGCGCGATCCCAGATATTTGTCGGCGATCATGCCGCCGATGACCGGCATCAGATACACCAGCGCGGCATAGGCGGCGTAGATGCCCTGGGCCTCGGCCGGACCGAACAGGAAGTGCTGCGTCAGGTACAGCACCAGCAAGGCGCGCATGCCGTAGTAGGAAAACCGTTCCCACATCTCTGTGAAGAACAGGATCACCAGCCCCCGCGGGTGCCCCAGGAAAGTCTTGCGAGGCTCTAGCGCCCCCCCATCCGTCGCTGTCAACGGCTCACTCCCAACTGCCGCGCCGCTATCGGGCGCGCGAAAGGCGCATACCCAGCACAGCGGGCGAATCCGAACAAGTGTTAAGGCCGTTGTGGGACAGCGTGCCGCGAAGACGCATAGCCAGACACAACCTGAAGTGATACAGGTTGGCGCCCATTCTGCAATCCTCGCGCCCAGGAAACGCCCCCGGTTTCATAATGGGAAGGAGCGCCCGATGTCCGTTCGACCCATCGTCGGATCCGACCATGAGGCCCTGAACCGGCTGCACCGCAACGTGGGCTGGCCCGAGCGGTCGCCGGCCGGCTGGCGCTGGCTGGAGGCCAATCCGGCGCGCCAGGACATCGCGGCCCCGGCGGGCTGGGTGGTCGCCGACGACCGGGACGAAGCCGTGGCCATGGTGGGCAACTTCGTCCAGCGGTTCCGGCACGGGTCACGCAGCCTCTACGGGGCGACCGGTTTCTCGATCATCGTGCCGCCCAGCCGCCAGGGCGCCAGCCGCGCGCTGATCCGCACCTTCCTGAAACAGCCGGGCCTGTTCGCCCGCTACACCTTCAACGCCAATGCGCGTTCGGCCCCGCTGTACGCCCTGTTCGGGCTGAAACCCTGGCCGACCGATACCCATGGATTGAAGCTGTCCTGGGTGACGGACCGGCTGGCCTGCGCCCAGGGTCGGGTGCTGCGAAGCCTTCTGGGTCGGACCTCGGCGAAGACGGCGGCCCGACTGGGCGAGCAGTTGATGAATGGGCGGGTGTTTCGACAGACGGCCCCGTCCCTGCCGCCGCAGGTGACCGTGCTGCGCGACCTGTCGGACAGCTCGCCCTATGCCGAGTTCTGGCGGACGTTGGCGTCTGAGGATCGACTGCTGGCGGATCGCAGCCCCGAGACCCTGCGCTGGCGCATGGCGGATCCCGACCTGACGCTGAAGCCGGTGTTGCTGTCATGCGTGCGCGAGGGCCGGATCGTCGCGACCGCCATGGCGCAGATGACCAAGACCAGCCTGATCGAGCCGCCCTGTCTGGACATCATCGACCTGATCGCGCTGGAGACGGCGCAGGATGCGATCGAAGTGCTGACGCAGACCCTGATCGACAATGCGCGCGACATGGGCGCGGCCAAGGTACGGTTGCAGATGGTGACGCCGCAGATGCTGACGGCCCTGGGCGACCTGGCGACGACGGCGCGACGCGAAGGCGGCTGGGGCCATTGCCACGCCATCATCGACGATCCGGCGCTGGCCTCGGCCTGGGCGCCGACGCCGTACGACGGCGACTACGGCATCTGTTCGCGCACTCCGCCGGCGCCGACGAGGCTCAGCCGGCCGTCCGCAGCGCACGCAACCGCGCGCGGCCGTGTTTCCAAGGCCTGATCAGACCTTGGGGCGGGCCTTCAGCTCGTCGCGGATTTCGATCAGCAGGGATTCCGTCGCCGACGGCGCCGAGGGCGCGGGATCGGGTTTGGCCGCTTCCTGACGGCGCAGGACGTTGATCCCCTTCACCACCATGAAGACCACCCAGGCTACGATCAGGAACTGGATCACCGTGTTCAGGAAGGCGCCGTACTGGATCGCCACCTTCTCGATCGCCTCGGTCGCCGGGTTCTCGGCCCGCAAGACCCACTCAAGCTCGGAAAAGTCGATGCCGCCGGTCACCAGGCCGATAGGCGGCATGACGACCTGATCGACCAGGCTCTTGACGATGCCGTTGAACGCCGCGCCGATGATGACGCCGACCGCCAGGTCGACGACATTGCCCTTGACCGCGAACTCGCGAAACTCAGACAGCAGGCTCATGGGACTTTCCTTGGAGGGTCAGAAGGCGAGGCGCAGGATCACGCGTCGCCGGAAGCGTTCAGCCGCTCGCGCAGTTCCTTGCCGCTCTTAAAGAAGGGCACGGCCTTGGCCGGCACCTCGACGGCCTCGCCGGTGCGGGGATTGCGTCCGGCCCGCGCCGGACGCGAGCGGACCGACAGGGCGCCGAAACCGCGCAACTCGACCCGGCCGCCCTCGGACAAGGCCGTGGTCATGGTGCCCAGGATGACGTTGACCAACCGCTCCACCTCCGCGTGGGTCAGGTGAGTGTTTTCCATCGCCAGCTTTTCGATCAGTTCGGACTTGATCATCGATGCCCCTGCCAGCGCGTTTTGACAGGCCGTCTCGCCCGCCGTCGATCCAGAAGCCGCACCCTAACCTTCGACCGGCTCTCGAAAAAGCCCTTATCCGCCAATGATGCGCGTCATTCGCAGGAATTATGTCCGTCAGCGAACATAAGGCTGTCCCAGACAGAGAAAAGGGCGGCGGGATCGCTCCCGCCGCCCTCATCTTTTTACGCTACCGCAGAGCGCGCGGCGCTCTGCTGCTTGAGCGCTTAGTCCTTGGTGCCGGCGTTCTTCAGCGCGGCGCCCAGGATGTCGCCCAGCGAAGCACCGGAGTCGGACGAGCCGAACTGTTCGATGGCTTCCTGTTCGTCCTTCATTTCCAACGCCTTGATCGACACCGAGACGCGGCGCGAGGCCTTGTCGACGGCGGTGATCATGGCGTCGATGCGATCGCCGACGGCGAAGCGTTCCGGACGTTGCTCGTTGCGGTCGCGCGACAGGTCCGACTTGCGGACGAAGGCCGTCACCGGCGCATCGTCTTCACCGAACTTGACCTCGATGCCGCCCGACTCGATCGACGAGACGGTGACGGTGATCTGCTGGCCGCGGCGATAGGTGTCGCCCTCGCCGATCGGATCGCCGCCCAGCTGCTTGATGCCCAGCGAGACGCGTTCCTTCTCGACGTCGACGTCCAGAACCTTGGCCTTGACCATCTCGCCCTTGCGATAGCGCTGGATGGCTTCTTCACCCGACACCGACCAGTCGAGGTCGGACAGGTGCACCATGCCGTCGATGTCGTTGTCCAGGCCGATGAACAGGCCGAACTCGGTGGCGTTCTTGACTTCGCCCTCGACGGTCGAACCGATCGGGTTGTTGGCGACGAAGGCGTCCCACGGGTTGTCCTGAGCCTGCTTCAGGCCCAGCGAGATGCGGCGCTTGGAGGCGTCGACGTCCAGGACGACCACGTCCACTTCCTGAGAGGTGGAGACGATCTTGCCCGGATGGACGTTCTTCTTGGTCCAGGACATTTCCGAGACGTGCACCAGGCCCTCGACCCCGGCTTCCAGCTCCACGAAGGCGCCGTAGTCGGTGATGTTGGTGATGCGGCCCGTGTACTTGGCGCCAACCGGATACTTGGCTTCCACGCCGTCCCAGGGGTCCGACTGCAGTTGCTTCATGCCCAGCGAGATACGTTGGGTGTCCGGGTTGATCTTGACGATCTGGACCTTGACGGTGTCGCCGACGGCGAGAACCTGCGACGGGTGCGAGACGCGCTTCCACGACATGTCGGTGACGTGCAGCAGGCCATCGATGCCGCCCAGGTCGACGAACGCACCGTAGTCGGTGATGTTCTTGACGACGCCTTCGCGAACTTCACCCTCGGCCAGCTGACCGACCAGTTCCGTACGCTGTTCGGCGCGAGCTTCTTCCAGGATGGCGCGACGCGACACGACGATGTTGCCGCGCGGACGGTCCATCTTCAGGATGGCGAAGGGCTGTTCCTTGCCCATCAGCGGACCGACGTCGCGCACCGGACGGATGTCGACTTGCGAGCCGGGCAGGAAGGCCGAGGCGCCGCCCAGGTCGACGGTGAAGCCGCCCTTGACGCGACCGACGATGGCGCCGTTGACCGGCTGACCTTCGGCGAACACGACTTCCAGACGGGTCCAGGCTTCTTCGCGGCGAGCCTTGTCGCGGCTGATGACGGCTTCGCCCAGGGCGTTCTCGACGCGCTCCAGGTAAACCTCGACGTTGTCGCCGACCTTGGGCAGGGCGCCGTCGTCGCCTTGGCCGAACTCGCGCATGGCGATGCGGCCTTCGGTCTTCAGACCGACGTCGATGATGACGATATCTTTTTCGATGCCGACGACGCGACCGTGAACGACCTGGCCTTCGCCGAAGTCGCGACCCTGAAGCTGTTCGTCGAGCAGCGCCGAGAAGTCGTCGCGTGTGGGATTGAGAGTATCAGACATGAAGCTCTGGTGTTTCCGGTAGGGCTGTGGCGCGCGACCGAAAGGCCCCGCGCGAGGTGGACGCCCCTCACACAGCAAGGCGCTGCGCCGAGGCGAGAGGAAAAGATAGGCAGGTCGTCAGGATGCGAGGCCGTTCAGAACGATCAAAACGCCCGCGGAAGCCGAGGATGGGAACGTTGGATTTGCGATAGAGGGTCTAAAGACCGTGTTTCGCGCGCGCCGCCTCGACGATACGGCGGGCCGCATCGAAGGCCGCCTCTATACCCATATCGGTCGTATCCAGCAAGACCGCGTCGTCGGCCTGGACCATGGGGGCCGCGCCGCGTCCCGCGTCGCGCTCGTCGCGGCGCTGAATATCAGCCAGCATGTCCTTGAAGGCGATGTCCGATCCTCGCGCCGTCAGCTGCTTCCAGCGGCGGGTTGCACGAACCTCGGGCGTCGCGGTGACGAACAGCTTGGCCTGGGCGTCCGGCGCGATCACCGTGCCGATGTCGCGCCCGTCAAGCACCGCCCCGCCTGCCTGGGCCGCAAACGCCTGCTGCAATTCTAGCAAGGCCGCGCGCACCCCGGCGAAGCTGGCGACCCGGCTGGCCGCCTCCCCCGCTTCGCCCGTCGTCAGTCGTGCATCGTCCGACAGACCGGCCGCATCCAGTCCACGCGCCGCCTCGGTCGCGGCCGCCTCGTCGTCCAGCGAACCGCCGTCCTCCAGCACCTTCACGCCCACGGCCCGGTACAGCAGCCCCGTGTCCAGATGCGGCAGTCCATAGGTCTGGGCCAGGCGCGCGGCGATGGTCCCCTTGCCAGAGGCGGCCGGTCCGTCGACGGCGATGACGAGAGGCTGTGTCAGGGTGGATCTTCCGAGATTTCGCGAGCGCCGACAGCGCCCAAGCGACGATGTCCAAGAGAGAGAGGAACGCCTAGCCTTTCCTTGCCCAGCTACACAAGCTCACGTGCTACTCTTGCCCTGAGCGAATAAGTTTGGGTTGCGCCGACCAACCCAAGGCGCTCACAGCGCAAAGCACACCAAAAAACACCGAAGGCATCAATCCCCTGAGGATGACAATTGTTTTGAACTCATGTGGATGCTGGCCGCGAGAGACTTTGTAGAAGCCGAACTCGTTGACGTCGAACCCTCTATTTTCAAACATCTCGGCGTAGCGTGGCTTCGTTTGGTCCCAAGTCTCGCCGTCACCGAGATCAATAAACGATGCAACTGCCCATGGGACAAACATACAGCCGGCGAATGCTGCCAACATTGCCAGAACCCGGCGCGAGGACCGGCCTTCGGTCACGCGATCCGCCCGCCTAGCCCGTTCATCATCTCGACGAAGCCGGGGAAGCTGGTGGCGATCATGCCCGGTTCATCCACCGAGACCGGCTGTTCGGCGGCCAGGCCCAGGACCAGGTGGCTCATGGCGATGCGGTGGTCGTGGGCGGTGTGGACCAGGCCGCCGCCGCGCACGGAACCGTCCTGTCCGGCGCCGGTGACGATGAAGCCCTCCGGCTCTTCCTCGACCGCGACGCCGCAGGCGCGCAGGCCCTCGACCATCAGCGAGATCCGGTCGCTCTCCTTGACCCGCATCTCGCCCACCCCGCGCATGACCGTGACGCCGTCGGCAAAGGCCGCCGTCGCCGCCAGGATCGGATATTCGTCGATCATCGAGGCGGCGCGCGCCTCTGGCACCACCACGCCCTTTAGCGTCGAATGCCGGGCGGTGATGTCGCCGACCTCCTCGCCGCCGGCCTCGCGCCGGTTGGTGATGGTCAGGTCCGCGCCCATCTCGACCCAGGTGTCGAACAGGCCGGTGCGCAGGGGGTTCAGCATCACCCCCTCGACCGTGACCTCCGACCCCGGCACGATCAGCCCCGCCGCCAGGGGGAAGGCGGCCGAGGACGGATCGCCCGGCACGGCGACGAAGGTTCCGGTCAGCGGCTGACCGCCCTTCAGCGTCACCTTCCAGCCTTCGCCCATCTCCTCCACGCCGACTTCGGCGCCGAAGGCGCGCAGCATCCGTTCGGTATGGTCGCGGCTCTTTTCCGGCTCGACCACCGAGGTGACGCCCTCGGCGTTCAGCCCGGCCAGCAGGATGGCCGACTTGACCTGGGCCGAGGCCACCGTCTGCACGTAGGCGATGGCCTTCAGCGTCCCGCCGGTCAGGGCCACGGGCAAACGATCCTCGGCCGCCTGCCAATCGAACGCCGCGCCCATGTCGGCCAGCGGCCCGGTCACCCGTTTCATCGGCCGCTTCCTCAACGATCCGTCGCCGTCGAAAGTCGCCATCAGCGGATAGCCGGCCGCCGCCCCCATCAGCAGGCGAACCCCGGTCCCGGCGTTGCCGCAGTCGATCACCGACACTGGCGTCGTGAAGCCGCCTGCGCCCTCGATTCGCCACTTGCCGTCGCCCGTCCGCTCGACCTTGGCGCCGAAGGCCTCGACAGCGCGCGCGGTGGCCAGAACATCGTCGCCTTCCAGCAGGCCCTCGACCTCGGTCACGCCCGACGCCATTCCGCCCAGGATCATCGACCGGTGCGACATGGATTTATCGCCGGGCGCGCGGACCTTGCCGGTCAGGGCGGACGAACGTCGTGCAGTCAGTTGGGAAGGCATATTCACCCGCTTCAGGCTGTATTGTCGAAACGGCCGCGCGGGCGGCGCGAAAGATGGCTTTTGACAGCGGGTCCAAGGGGTGGCAAGGGACCGCCCCGAATTCAACCCGTTGAAAGTGTCCTCACGTGGCCAATCCAGAACTGGGCGCCAAGCAGGTCTGCCCCAACTGCCAGGCGAAATTCTACGACCTGAACCGTAGACCCGCCCACTGCCCCAAATGCGCGACGGAATTCGATCCGGAAGAAGCGCTGAAGCTGCGCAGCCGCCGCGCTCGCCCCGGCTATCCGGCCGACGACGAGGCTGAAGACCAGGTCAAGGACAAGAAGGTCGACGGCGACGAGGACGAGGAAGAAGACGTCAAGACGCCCGAGATCGACGAGGAAGGCCACGAGCCGATCCTGACGCCGGACGACGAGGACGAGGACGTCCCCGCCGATGCTTCGGAAGAAGCCGGCATGGGCGCGACCGACGGCGACGACGATCTGGCCGACGACGACGACTCCGTGCCGTTCATCGAAGACGACGACGATGACTCGATCGACGACGAGATCGCCAAGCCTTCGCGCGACGACGACTAATCTCTGGGCCTATCGCGCGTCGCGCTACTTGAGGGCTTGTTTGGTGGGCCTATCGCGCTTCGCGCTACTTGAGGCCCGGCTTCCTCTAGGCTTCTCGCGATTGGGCTCAGATTCTTGTTGCACCCGCCGCATTTCCCGCTAGGGAAGCGCGGCGGGACAGCAGGCTTTTCCAGCCACTTCGGTTTGAAAAATCTGCGTATTTTCACCTCCGGGAACGCGGTGAAAATAAATCTCGAAACGGGCTTGATCGTAGAAAAGCCCTGACATAGTTTCCGCCGCCTCGCCGGGGGCCATCGCAAGATGAACCGGGCGATCCAGACCGACAGGTCCGGGGCTTTAGCTCAGTTGGTAGAGCGCTTGCATGGCATGCAAGAGGTCAGCGGTTCGACTCCGCTAAGCTCCACCATCGTCACCTCCGAGCACCGCAAGGTGTTCGGAGGGACGGCCATCCTCCCATACATTCTTGATGCGGCGCACACGCTATTCGGCGCGCAATGAATGCGCTCGCGCATCGCCTGCAGGCAGACGCGGCAGGCGGCTCGATCCGAGCCTCCTGCCGCGATCGTCGCCGATCAGTTCTCGACTTCGGTCGACCCTTGCCGGAACTCTTCGGCGGGCACGAAGGCCGAGCCTTCTTCGTCCAGAACCCACACGCCGATCAGGGCGGGGTGGTCCGGGGTGACGTCCTCGTCCAGCAGGTCGCCTTCATAGACGCCGACATTGCTGTAATCGAAATCCAGCAGCAGCTGAGCGGCCATGTCGATCATCTCGTCGGCCATGCGGCGCGCATAGCCGACGGCCTCGCTGGCGTCGGAAAAGTCGTCCGTCAGCGTGTTGACCTCTGCGGCCTCGCTGCCCTGGACGGCGCTGGTGGTGACGATGGTGAATGCGGACATGATGTTCTTTCTTGAGTCTAAGTCGCTCACCTAGCCTGTTTGGCGGCGCGACAGGCCTAAATTCTTAGAGGGCGAACAGGTCGAAAAAGCGAACGGGAACACCCGGATCAATCCGCGCCGCCCCGATCGTTGCGCTTGGTCGCGCGATAGACCTTCTGAAGCCCGCCCAGCCGGCGCCGTTCGGCGGCCTTGGCGACCCGCTCCGCCTTATCCCCCGCCTCCGACAGTTCCAGCGTCAGCTTCTGGAAGTGCGCCCACCGCGAGGCCTCCAGCGTCCCGTCCGCCAGGGCCGCCTGCACGGCGCAGCCCGGCTCGTTCGTATGGCTGCAGTTGGTGAAGCGGCACGCCTGCATCAGGCGCTCGATGTCGTCGAACACCGCCCCCACCCCCTCTTCGGCGTCGATCAGGCCCACTTCGCGAATCCCCGGCGTGTCGATGATCAGCCCCCCGCCCGGCAGGGGGATCAGTTGACGGTGGCTGGTGGTGTGACGCCCCTGATCGTCGGACGCGCGGATCGCCCGTGTCGCCATCCGGTCTTCGTTCAGGAAGGCGTTGACCAGGGTGGATTTGCCCACGCCGGACGAGCCGATCAGCACACAGGTCTCGCCCGGCTTCACCTGAAGGCGCAACGCCTCCAGACCGACGCCTTCGCGGGCCGAGACCATCAGGACCGGACACCCCGTCTCCAGCGCCGCGACCTGAGCGGCCTCGGCTTGAGGATCGGCGCTGAGATCCGATTTCGTCAGCACGAGCACAGGACGCGCCCCGCTCTCCCACGCGGCGGCCAGAAACCGCTGGATCCGGCGCGGGTTCATATCCGCATTCATCGAGGTGACGACGAAGGCCACGTCGATATTGGCGGCCAGGATCTGTATTCGCCGCACGCTGTCGGCCGCCCGGCGCACGAAGGCGGTGCGGCGCGGCAGGACGGCATGGATGGTGGCGGTGCGGTCCTGAAGGTTCAGCGACAGTGCGACCCAGTCGCCGACGGCGGGATGGCCGACCTCCTGGGCCTCGTGACGCAGGCGGCCGGACGCCTTGGCCTGAAGCTCGCCCTCGTCCGTGGCGACCACATAGCCGTTGCGGTGCTGGAGAACGACGCGGCCGGGCGCGTGACCGGCCCGGGCATGAGGCGCAAAGGCCGTCGCCCAGGCGTCGGACCATCCATACTGTTCGATCAAGTCAACGGCATCCCTGTCGCCTGCAATCCTCAGCCAGTGCGCTGAGCCGGTCTTGCGGCGCGATAATGCACCCAATGCCCGTCCCTGCCGCCTGTAAAACGCAAACGGCGGACCGTCCAACCGCAACGGGAACGGAATCCTGTCCGACGGGCTCCTGTCCTGTTGTTATTTTCAACCAGGAGAGACGGCGATGAGTGAGATCAAGGAAGGCATGGAGGTTATCGGGGCCGACGGCGTTCACGTCGGCGTCGTGGACCGGGTCAAGAGCGACCGGATCAAGCTGACCCGCCGCGAGAACACCGGCGCCCATGCAGACCACCACCACTATATCGAGAACGGCTTCGTCGCCGGCGTCGAGGGCGACAAGGTGCGCCTGTCGGCCAACGCCGACGTCGCGGTCACCCTTGAGGAAGAAGAGTCCGGCAAGCCCGTCGATCTCTGATCGAAACGGCGGCGACGCCTCAGAACAGCGTCGCCGCCAGATTGACCGTCAACGCCAGGATGACGGCGTTGAAGAACCAGGCCACCAGGCTGTGCAGGGTCGCCAGGCCGCGCAGCTTGCGGCTGGAAATCTGGATGTCGGCCGTCTGGTTCGCCACGCCGATGATCAGGCCGAAGTGCAGGAAGTCCCAGTAGTCGGGCTCGTCCTCGCCGGGAAAGATCAGCCCGCCCTGATCGCCCCTGCCATGCTCGCGCGGGGCGTAGAAGCCATGGGCGTAATGCAGGGCGAAGATGATGTGCACATACAGCCACGACAGCCCCACCGTGCCGACCGAGAAGATCGCCTGCCCCACCGTCGGCTTGCCATCGCCCGCCACCATGGCCAGCACCAGAACCACGACGCTGGCGACGGCCGCCGCCATGCTGAGCGGCAAGACCAGGGCGCCCGCCTGATCCAATTCGGCCGCACGGCGCCGGATCGCGTCCTGAGAGCGCGCCCTGAACACATGGTAGAAAGTAACGATCAGAAAGGCCGCGACGCCCGCGTCCCAGCCCGCCGCCAGCCTGAGCGGCCAGCCGAAGCCCGCCGGTGTCAGCGCCGCCACCGCCGCCAGCACCAGCAGCCCCAGCCACAGCGAGAAATGCAGACGGAACAGGCGCGCGACAGATCCCATGGCTTCGAGATCGCCCATTCCACGACCCAGGTCCAGCGAACGCGCATCCGACGCGCCACAAACAATTCCGACTAAGGCGCGCACCCACCGGCGGCGTGATGCAGATGTCGGCGATGGCGGATCACGCCCTGTCTCTCAGCCTGGCGATCCCGCGCCTGCGACGATGGCGCGAGGCGTCCGGCGTGGCAGGTCGCCGCGGCAGCATTCGGCGCCTTTTCAACCTGCACCGCGCCCCCGGCATGTGGGCCTTACCCTCGGCTGGCCGTGACGGGCGTCACCCTCGCCTGGCCCCTGTATCCGAGATGCCGCCAGTGCAGCGCGACAACAAGCTAGGCGCTTAGGCCTTAGAGCCTGATCGCTCGGCTTCCACGCGACCAAATCCCGCATCGATGACTGAAATCATCGCCGCCGCCGCTCCCGCGCCGTCCCTGGCTTCGATAAGATCGACAATCCGCTCATGCGCATCGACGGTATCGCGGTGAAGTCTCAAATCCCGCGTGGGCGGGCTGAGCGTGAACACCTCCAGCAATGCGGTTTCGATGACACTGGCCAGGGACCGCATCATCGGATTTTTTGACGCCGCTCCGATGACGAGATGCAGCGAAAGGTCGGCTTGGGCGAAGGCGTATTCCGAACCATTCTCGACCCGCATCGCCTGAACGGCGGTCCGCATCGCAGCTAGATCCTCGACGGTCCGCCGGTCTGCAGCGAGCGCAGCCGCTGCGGGTTCGAGCGCGCGCCTGACCTCAGCCAACTGCCGGCGAAAGCTCGCATCCATCCCGCCGGAAACTTGCCAGGCCAGGACTTCCTTATCGAAGTAATTCCAGTGAACGGGTTCAGTGACGCGCGTGCCCACCCGTGTCTTGACGCTGAGAAACCCCTTGGCCGCCAGCGTCTTCAGGCTTTCACGCAAGGCCGTGCGGGAGACGCCGAAACGATCGAGCAGGTCGGCCTCCAGCGGCAGCTTTTCACCCGGCGCCAATCGACCGGTCAGAATGTCCTGCGCCAACGCCCGCACGATCTGCTCGTGCGTGGACAGGACCTGCGTCGACCTGACGCGGCCGGCCGGGGCATCGTTGATGGCGCTCATCCTGCGGTCGTAAGCTAGGCGGCTTCAAAAGTCTGCAAACCGATTCATATGATTATATTTTCCGCGCCTCAAGGCACCAGCACCCGACGCAAGGCGGGCACGGCCAGGATCAGATCGCGCGTCACCAGTGCGGCGAAGAAGTCCGCCCCCTCGCGCCCCAGGTGGGTGTAGTCGAACGACACCCGCGCTTGGCCCAGAGGCTCGACCGCGGCGTTGTTCTGGGCCGGAACCGCAGGCGTGGCGGGCGTCGGCGTCACGCCGGTCGAGCCGGGGGTGGTCGTGCCGGTCATCAGAGCGGCCGCGACCTCGGGCGAAGGGGGCGACTGGGCGAAGCGGGCCGACATCATCGGCCCTAGGGCCTGGACGGCGGCAGCGCTGGCGGCGTTCAGATCGACCAGCGGCGTCTTGGTTTCCTGCGCGAGCCGGCGCACGGCCTCGGCCCAAGGGACCAGGTCATTCTGCAACCGGCCGTCGACGAACTGACGCCGTGTCAGGGGCGTCAGCAGGACGGGGATGGCGCCACGTGCGCGCGTCTCCTCGACATAGCGTTTCAGATTGACGGGAAACTGGGTCGCAAGATCGGTAGAGCGGCCCGGCTTGCCCGGCTGGTCGTTGTGGCCGAACTGGATCAGGACATAGGTCTGGACGAAGCCGGGCGTGGACATTTCCGCCAGCGCCAGATCCCAGGAGCCTTCGGCGAAATAGCTGCCCGAACTGCGCCCGCCTCGCGCCAGGTTCACGCAGGCGACGAAGGAGGTCACATGGTCGGCGCAGAAGCTGGGGCCCCAGCCGCCGACCACCGCCGTGGTCGAATCGCCGACCAGGATGATCTTGGACGCCTGGATCGGCGTGATGGGCGTACCCCCGGGTGGCGGTGCGGGTGCGGCCTGGGGGACGGCGAGCAGCGCGACGGACGAAAGGATGGCGGCGAGCGTCATGGGGTTTCCTTCGGTTCAGTTCGTGCAGGCGGTGGTCGGTTCAAGCCAGGCGGCCCAGGGAGTCTCGGTCGTGCTTTCCAGACGGGTCGCGCCTGCGGGCAAACAGGCGACGCCCTGGCCGCTGGCCCAGCGCACAGTCATCGGCCGGGCCAGTCGGCGCAGCGTCGCGGGGCCTTGGGTCGCATAGACCAACAGCCGCCCCTGGGCATCCGCGCCGCCCCAGGACGAGGGGCCGGCGACGACTTCGTCTGACGGCCGCATCCCTGCCCGCGCCGCCGCCGGGAAGGCCGCCTCGACGGCTCGGCTCAGATCGGGATAGGCGTCGTCGCCATCCAGCAGCGCCAGATCGGCGCGGCGGTCGCGGTATTCGCGATAGGCGCGGTAACGCATGGCGGGCGTGGACGTCCACAGATCGCGACGCACCTGTGCGGCGTCTGCGCCGTCGGCCAGATCCTGGGGTCGGGCGATGGCGTCCACCTGTTCGCGCGGCGCCTGGTCGATGCCGCCCTGAACCGCGAACAGCGTCCCGTCCGGGCGATAGGTCCAGTGGTGGAATTCGACCCCGTCGATCGTGCGCGACAGGGTCGGATCGTCCAGCACCGCGTCCGTCACCGTCTTGGGCGCCTCCAGCACGACCCAGACCGAGCGGCCAGTCTCGGCCTCCCATTCGGCGATGGTCTCTAGCCAGAAGCGGACGAAGGATGCAGGACCGGTGTATTCCGGATCCAGGCCGAAGATGACGTCGGACCGATCCTTCAGCGCGTCGAGCGTATGGCGGATATAGAGGCGATGCAGGTCGCGCCGCACCGGGTCGGACACGTCCCAGAAGACCTCGGCCGCCGGCACCTCCATCGGCATGCCCGTCGCCTGGATCGCGTTCATCGGCCGCCAGGGGAAGTCGACGTAATGGGCGCGGCTCTCCAGCAGCCAGTGTTGCAGATACATGCGGTGATGCAGCACGACGCCGCGCCGCTCCGCCCGTTCGGCGAAGCCGTCCAGCCGGTCGAAGAACCAGGGATTGAAGCGGGTCAGATCGTATTTGCTCAGCCCGTCCCACGCCCGCCCCTGACCGCTGCGCGCCCAGGGCAGTTCGATGAAGGGCGCCCAAACCTCGCCGTCCTTCTGATCCGGCGAACCGTAGAAGTCGTGATCGACGCGGCGGCGGTCGTACCAGAGGCCGTAGTTGTGCTGGACCACGTCGCCGGTGTTCAGCTCCGCGACGAGGGCGTCCAGGTCGTCGGTCAGGCCCAGTCCGATCTTGCCCGGCGCGAACCGAGTCAGGAAGGGGCCGGAACCGGTGGCGGCGGCCGTGGGCATCTGGGCCTGGAAGAAGGCGAAGCCGATCTTGCGCACATAGGCCGGGCGGCCGTCGATCTGGAACCGGCCGTTGGCCAGGGTCAGGGGATGGCGTTCGTCGGACGGACGATGGACGTCACGCCAGGCGGCGACCTGAGCATCGGTCAAGCTGGGTGTTCCGCGCGCGGGCGCCGGCAGGACGACGGGGTCGAGCGCGTCGAGCGCCTCGCGCCCCAGCCGCGCTTCCAACTGATAACGATACAGGCTGGCCGGCTCCTGCGGCTGGGCGCGGTGGAAGTCACGGCCCGGCCGGGCGCGCGGATCCTCCAGCACGCCGTCGCCAATCCGTTCGCCGCGACAGCCGACAGCGGCGTTGGGGGCCTCAAGAGGATTGCGAACCTCGACAACCGTCGCCTCGCAGTTCCACAGCAGGGAGTTGGCGGCGGCCCAGCCGGCGCCTTGGGCCTCGCGTCCCCGGTGGCTCAGGGTCAGGGCGCCGCCGCGCACCCTGACCCCGTCGAACAGAGCGCCCGAGGCCCAGCTTTCCAGCGCGCCGCTGTCGCCCCTGGCGTCCGTGGCGGTGCAGTCGAGGAAGACGTTGGGGCCGGCCGCCGCATGGCCCAGGCCGAAGTCGTGGATGCCGTCGCGGCTGTCGCAGCGGACGAACAGGCTCTGCTGGCCCGCCGTGTAGAAGACCCGACGGCGCCAGCCGCCGATCTCGGACACGGGGTCGGACGCCGAGACATCCTGAACCGTGATGCGCCGCGTCGTCTCGCCCAGATCGACCACAGAACCGACAAAGCCGCGCGCGGACAGATTGCGGATCCAACCGTCCTCGACCCCGTCGAAGGCGACCGCGTACCAGCTGTGATCCTCGTCCATAGGCCGTTCGGGATCATGGGCGGACACCAGGGTCAGGCCCTCGATCCCCACCTCGCGGATGCGCGGCGTGGACGGTCCGCGCGTGACCAGGCCGCCGCCCATCGCCGGGTCCAGCGCCGTGGTCAGGGGGGCGTCGATCAGGACGGCGTCCGCCTGAACCGCTTTCACCGTGCGGTCCCAGACGACGTCGCGCGTGCCCGGCTTCCAGTTCAGCCGCCCCTCGGGTCGCCAGCCGACGAAATCGTCCATGCCCAGGGCGGCGATCCAGGCGTCTGTGCTGGGCCGCCGGATCGTGATCCGGTCGCCGACCGCAAGGCCTGCGGTCGAGGCCAGCGGCAGACGCGTGGCCCCTGCCGGCACGGCGCCGACGACCGACCCGGGATCGCCGGACGGCACAGCGCCCATTTGGCCGGCGACGGCGATCAGGGCGCGACGGTCCACGCCGGTCGCCACCACGGTCGTGCCGCCGTCGGCCGCGCCGCGCAGCACCACTCCGTCCGCCGTGATGCGAATCTGGCCCTCGACCTCATAGGTTCCGGCCGTCAACTGAACCACGCCGCGATGGCCGCGCCGGTCGGCAGGCCGTGTCGCGACGAGGTCGATGGCCGCCTGAATCCGCTCGCCGTCATCGCCCTCGGCAGGGTCCACGATCAGGGTCGCCGGATAGACGGCCGGGGCCACGCCGCCGCCGTGATAGCCGGCGTGCGAAAAGTCGATGGCCGGTATCCGCCAGACGGCGCGCGGATCGGCGCCTTGCGCCCCCGCCACGCTCGACAGCGCGACCAGAGCCGCTGCGGCCAAGCCGCCCACCCGCCATTTCATGGCCTTTCCTCCCTAGCCATTCGCCGAAAAGTATTATTATATTTCCAGACATGTCCAGCGGTGTCATTCCGCCAGTCGCCGTCAGAGCGACGGACATCCAGGAAACGTAGGGGTCTTCGATGCTGAGCCGACGCACCTGTCTGGCGACTGCGGCCGGCGCCGCCCTGGCTGCGCCTCTGGCCGGCTGGCGCGCGGCCGAGCCGACGCGCGCCCAGGTACTGGCGACCATGGCCCGCGCCACCCACGTCATGACAGACAAGGTGGCGGTGAATGGCGGCTATGTCTGGTCCTACCTGCCGGATATGTCGCGTCGCTGGGGCGAGATGGAGGCCTATCCGACCATGATCTGGACCCAGGCGCCGGGCACGCCGGAGATGGGCCAGATCTTCCTGGACGCCTGGCGGGCGACCGGCGACGACCTGTATTACACGGCGGCGACCCAAGCGGCGGGCGCCCTGATCCAGGGCCAGCACCCGGCCGGGGGCTGGAACTACGTCATCGACACAGCCGGTGAAGAGTCGATCCACCGCTGGTACGATACCGTCGGCGCCAATGGCTGGCGACTGGAGGAGTTTCAGCACGACTACGGCAACGCCACCTTCGACGACCACGCCACGGTCGAGTGCGCCCGCTTCTTGTTGCGGCTGCACCTGGCCAAGGGCGAGGCGCGGTTCCGGCCCGCCGTGGACAGGGCCATCGACTTCGTCCTGAACAGCCAGTTGCCGTCGGGCGGATGGCCCCAGCGTTGGCCTCGCGCGGGCGCATTCGAGAACCACGGCAAGCCCGACTACACCGGCCTGATCACCCTGAACGATGAGGTGGCGGACGAGAACATCGACCTCCTGCTGCTGGTGTTGCAGCAGTTCGGCGACGAGCGGGTGCGCGAACCGATCCAGCGCGCCATGACCTGCTATCGCGATCTGCAACAGCCGGACCCGACGCCGGGCTGGGCGCTGCAATACACCCCCGACTTCAAGCCCGCCTGGGGCCGGACCTATGAGCCCGCCGCCGTCTCGCCGCACACGACCGCCGCCGCGATCGACAAGATGCTGGACTTCTATCGCCTCACCGGCGACCGCAGCTTCCTCGCCCGCCTGCCGCAGGCGCTGGACTGGCTGGAGCGGATGGAGGCGCCGGTGGAGGCTCACAACGACGGCCGCAACTTCTTCCGCTTCGTCGAGCCCGGGACGAACCGGTTTATCGCCGTGCATCGGCGCGGCTCCAACGCCCAGAACGGCGAATATTACGCCGACTTCGACATGACCGGCGCGCGGGGGGAGAAGCACATCGACGTGGCCGCCCTGCGCCGGCGCACAGCCCAGGTCTCGGCCCTGTCGCCGGAGGCGGCGACGCAGAACTCGCCGCTGCTGGGACGCGGGCCGTCGCTGATGCCGGACTATGTGATCACCCGTCCGCAGGCCGGTTCGGATTTGAACGCCGCCGTCCTGGGGCCGACCTCGGTCGCGACGCTCGTCTTGGGCCTGAACGCCGAGGGCTACTGGCCCGTCGAGCTGAAAACCACCAGCCATCCCTATCGCGGCCCCGGCCCGGCCGAACCGCCGCCCGGCTTCGTCGATCGCGGCCAAGTCGGCGACGACTGGGACACCTCGCCCTTCACCGAAGCCAGCGGACCGATGGGCATCTCCACCGGAACCTACATCAACGCCATGAGCCGGCTGATCGCCGCCCTTGCACACACACCGTCCTGATTTCCGTCCGGCACAAAGACAAAGGAAACGCCATGAGATTCATTGACCGCCGCGCCGCCCTGACCGGCCTCCTAGGAGGCGTCGCCGCCGCCGCCCTGCCCGTCCGCGCCGCCTTCGCCCAGACAAACGAAGAGGCCGCGCCCCTGGGTCGCGAATGGTCTGGCATGAAATGGCGTCGCGGCATCGAGGGCCAGCGGATGGCCGATCTGGGCAACGGGAACTTCCTCAATCCCATCATGTCGGGCGACCACCCCGATCCGTCGATCCTGAAGGACGGCGACGACTACTACATGACCTTCTCGTCGTTCGAATCGGTGCCGGGCATCCATATCTGGCACTCGCGCGATCTGGTGAACTGGCAGCCGGTGATCGCGGCCCTGACGACCAATATCGGCTCGGTCTGGGCGCCCGAGCTGATCAAGCACGAAGGCAAATTCTACTGCTACATCCCGGCGCGCTTCCCCGAATATCGCTCCAACTACGTCATCTGGGCGGACAGGATCGAAGGGCCGTGGAGCGAGCCCATCGACCTGAAGATCCCAGCCAACATCGACCCCGGCCATATCGTCGGCGAGGACAGCAAACGCTATCTGTTCCTGAACGGCGGCGACCGGGTCAAGCTGACCGACGACGGCCTGGCGACCGACGGCCCGGTCGAGGAAGGAGTCTATAAGGCCTGGCGCTATCCCGACGACTGGATCGTCGAAGGCTTCGCCCAGGAAGGGCCCAAGCTGCTGAAGCACGGGGAGTATTTTTACATGATCACCGCCATCGGCGGCACGGCCGGCCCGCCGACCGGCCACATGGTCATCGCCGCCCGGTCCAAGTCGGTCAACGGGCCATGGGAGGACTGCCCGCACAACCCCATCGTTCGCACCGCCTCGGGGGCCGAGAAATGGTGGTCGCGCGGTCACGCCACCTTGGTCGAGGGGCCGACCGACGGCGACTGGTGGATGGTCTATCACGGCTATGAAAACGCCTATTGGAGCCTGGGTCGCCAGACCCTGCTGGACCCCATCGAATGGACCGACGACGGCTGGTTCCGCGCCAAGGGCGGCGACCTGTCCCAGCCCATCGCCAAGCCCCGGGGCGGCGAGGCCGTGCCGCACGGCATGGCCCTGTCGGACGACTTCTCCACCGACAAGTTCGGCATCCAGTGGAGCTTCTACGATCCGCAGCCGAACGAGAAGGATCGGCTGCGTCGCAAGAACGGCGTCCTGCACATGAAGGCCAAGGGCAAGGCGCCGATCGACTGCTCGCCTCTGACCTTCGTCCAGGGCGAGCAGGCCTATCAGATCGAATGCGAGGTCGAGATCGACCCCGGCGCGGTCGCCGGCCTGATCCTGTTCTACGACCGCGCCCTGTATGCCGGCCTCGGTTTCGACGCGACCCGCTACGTTACCCACCAGTACGGGATCGAGCGGGGCAGGCCGGCCAATCCGCACGGCCGGCGCATGTTCATCCGCCTGACCAACGCCTACCAGAACGTCTATTTCGACACCTCCGGCGACGGCGTGACCTGGCAGCGGTTCGACCGGGGCATGGAGGTCTCGGGCTACAACCAAAACGTCCGCGGCGGCTTCATGATGCTGCGCCCCGGCATCTACGCCGCCGGCGAAGGCGAGGTCCGATTCAGGAACTTCAAGTTCAAGGCTCTCTAGGACGGATCGGCAGGTCGAGCGTCAGCTCGGCTTGCCGTCCCGCCGCATCATCGTCGCCAGGTCCCAGCCGCCCCCGACGAAAACCCGCTGCGTCGGGGTCAGGGTCGGATAGCCGCCGACCACCTTTTCGTCGTCGATGATCTGGCCCGTTCCGTCGCGGACCTGCTGCAGGATGCGCCGGTCGATGGCGTCACGCGCCCAGGGCCGCGCCCCGGCCTCGGCGAAGACCCAGGCCTCGACCTCGCCCGACGGTCGGGCGTGGAAGTCGGCGGGCCAGTGCGGCGACCGTTCCAGCCGGGTGATCTTCGGGTCGCGGTCCGAGATGATCCCGATCTCCTGCATCGGCCGGCCGTCGGCATGGCGGGCGGGATTGTCGACCGCGTAGAGGTCCAGATCGCCCTGCCCCTCCACAATCAGGAACGGCAGGTCCGCGCGGGTCGAGGGGCCGCCGCGCGTCACGTTTCCGACGATGGACAGCCGCCCTGCCTCCCACGGATGAGCGCCCCATTCCTCGGCGTTCAGCGCATAGTGCATGCAGCGATTGCCGGGGTCGTAGATCAGGTTGTTGGCCGTCACCGCATGGGCGCCGCCCTTGAATAACTGGTTCCGCTCGTAATCGTGGGCGTACAGATTGCCGACGATCAGCACCTCCGTCGCATTGTCGTGGATCAGCGTGCCCTTCGAATGCTCGCCCTTGGCGTGGCTGGAATGGGAAAGGCCCTCGGCGACGATGTTGCGGCTGAAGGTGATGCGGCGCGACGTGTTCTGACGCCATTGTTCGACCGTCTCTCCGCCGCCGAAGCGCGGGCCAGAGGCCGACAGGTTCTCGTCCGTGGCCCACGAGAACGAGCACTGATCCACGATCACGTTCCAGCCGCCCGAGGTGGTCAGGCCGTCCACTTCCCACCCGCTGCGGGGCGCCGCGCCGTTCGCGCCGGGCCGCACGCGGATATGGCGCACGATCACGTCATGAGTGCGGATGCCGATCCCGCCTTTGATCAGGGTGATCCCCGGCTCGGGCGCCGTCTGACCCGCGATGGTCAGGAAGGGAGTCTGCACCCGGAGGTCATGACCGTTCAGGTCGATCACGCCGCCGACCTCGAACACGACGATGCGCGGCCCTTCGGCCTCCAAGGCCTCGCGCAGGGATCCCGGCCCCTCTCCGGCCAGGGTCGTGACCCGCACGATCCGCCCGCCGCGCCCCCCGGGCGTCGATGCGGCCCAGCCCATGGCGCCTGCAAAGGCCGGCTGCCCATCCCTGGCGAGACTGGACGTCGGCAGGGAGACCAGGGCGGCGCCCGTCAGCAACAGGGTTCGGCGATCCATCACGACATCATCTCCGGCTTGGGCGTCGGCAGCGGCGGCAAGGGACGGGCGAAGGGCTGGTCCTTGGCGGCGACGATCCGCCCGGCGTCGTCGAACTCCACCCGGATCAGACCCGGCTTCTCGCGGAAATGGCTCTGTTCGTCATTGCCGAAGAAGGTGGACCACCACCGCCCTTCCCTGTCCTTGAAGACATTGCCGCCGCCGGCGCAGGGCGCCGCCTCGTGCCGCATCCGATAGGGGCCGTGGATGTTTTCCGACACGGCGAAGACGAAGGAGTACCGCCCCTCCACATTGCCGACTGCACCCAGGTAATAGAGCCCGTCCTTCTTGAAGAGGGTCGCGCCTTCATAGCCGAGGATGTTCTCGCCGCGCAGGCAGCGGTCGCGGTCGCGGGCCACCAGACAGTCGGTCTCGACGAACGCGGTCTTGCGCCATTCCCCGGCATAGCCGGACAGGTCGTCCTTCAGCCGCACCATCTCGTCGCCCGAGCCATAGGTCAGATAGACGGCGCCGTCGTCGTCCTGGAACAGGGTGGCGTCGATTCCGCGGCGCAGGTGGGCGTCGGGCGAGAAGGCGTATTCATACGGTCCCTCTGGCCGGCCGCTGATGCTGCGCAGCACGCCCAGCCCCGCCCGGCTGACGCTGAAGCAGATGAAGTAGTTGCCGGCCAGATAGTGGATTTCCGGCGCCCAGATCGCGCGAAACGGCACGCCTTTCCTGGACCGCCAGGACTTTGCCCACCCACCCTCGCGATCCAGGCTCCAGACCAGGCCCAGATAGGTCCAGTCGACCAGGGTCTCGGAACGCCACAGCTCGACCCCGTCGTTGAAGGCCCAGATGTTTCCGCCAGTCGAGCCAGTCATGTAATAGGCCCCGTCGCCGCCGATGCAGATCTGGGTGTCACGCAGTTGCACCTGGATTAGCGGATGGATCGGCGGCAGCAGTCCCTTGTCCACTGCGGCCCCCGTCGCCGACTCGCCCCAGGGCAGGATCGGATAGGGCATGGGACGTCGGCCGCTGTAGCGCACGCCGGCCAGGCCCGACATCCAGCCGCCGCGCGCATCGTCCGGCTGCACCGGCAGGCCCGGCCCGCTGACGCCGGAATAGGGATAGGGATTGCGCGCCGGCGTCGGGATGATGCGGCCCGAGTCGTCCAGCGGCTGATCGGCCCATGCGCCCCGCGCCGCGCCGACGCTCGCCACCCCGGCCGCGCCGGCCAGGAAGCCTCTTCTGCCCAACATCATCGCGCTCCTCCAAACGTCGTTATTTTATGTTGCAAGCGACGCCCGCTCGCGTCATGACACCGGTGACATTTCTGCTTGATGTCCAAATCGTATCATACTACTTTTTGATTGTGACCCGGCGCACCGGGAACAGGGGAAGTCGGCATCCAGCCCGCCAAGAGGCCAGGAGCGCGACTGCAACGGAGGGAAGAATGCGGAACCAACACACGGGATATCTGCGCGCGGCGGCCTCGCCGGCGGCTCTTTTGATGGGGGCCATGCTGTTCGCCGCCCCGGTCCAGGCGCAGGAAAACTCCGACCCGGAAGCCACCGAGGTCGGCGAAATCGTCGTCACCGGAATTCGGGCCTCGCTGGCCAGCGCGCTGAGCGAAAAACGCCGGTCGAACACCATCGTCGACGTCATCAACGCTGAGGACATCGCCGACTTCCCGGACGCCAACCTGGCGGAATCTCTGCAGCGGATTCCCGGCGTCTCGATCGACCGTGAAAACGGCGAGGGCAACTCCATCTCGGTGCGCGGCCTGGGCGGCGACTTCACCCGCGTCCGCCTGAACGGCCTGGAGACCCTGTCCACATCGGGCGCCAACAACGCCGACGGAGCCCTGCGTCGCGACCGGGGCTTTCAGTTCAACACCTTCGCCTCCGAGCTGTTCAACTCGCTGAAGGTTCAGAAATCGGCCGACGCCAAGACCGACGAAGGCTCGCTGGGCGCGACCGTCGATCTGATCTCGGGCCGTCCGTTCGACTTCAGCGAACGCCGCCTCGCCCTGACGCTTCAGGACGCCTATTACGAGAACGGCGGCACGCACAATCCGCGCGTCGCCCTGCTGGCGTCGGACCGCTGGGACAGCAAGATCGGCGAATTCGGCCTGATGGGCTCGGTCGCCTACAACGAGCGCAAGCAGAACATCGACAGCTATTCGCGCGGCATCGGTTCGAACGAATATCTGTACCGGGGCGCGACGTTCAACAACGCCGGATCGGGCGCGACGACCGATCCGCAGGGCTTCGCCCTGCCGATCGGCACGAATCCGGCGACCGCCCTTCCTCGGGTGACCAATCCCGAGGCCCGCAACCTGCTGATCGGGTCGAACCCGGCCGCCTACGCCTTGCTGAACGGCGCCTCGAACCGCGGCTCGCTGGTTCACATTCCCTCGCTGGCCTCGCTGAACCACCGCGAAGTCGATCAGGATCGCCTGGGCGTCACCCTGTCGGGTCAGTGGCGGCCTTCGGATCGCACGACCATCAACTTCGACAACCTGTATTCGAAGCAGAACCAGGTCTCGACCAACTATCAGATCGGGCCGGTAGGCCTGAACCGGAACAACACCAACGGAAACCGCACCGGAACAGCGTTCAGCTATCAAACCGCGACGACGGCCAGCGCGACCAACAACTCCTACGCCAACCGCCGGGCCACCTACGCCAACTGCGCCAGCCAGGCCGCGACCGAGTTCCGCGACGCCATCGACTGCGGCCAATCGATGTACGGCGGCACGCCTGTGTTCCGCACCGCGCCGGGTGCGACGAACCAGAACCTGGCCGCCGGCACGGGCAGCTTCAACCCGAACAACCTTGAGGTCTACGACTACTACAACCAGCCGGGATCGGTCGGTTACATCGCTCACCCGCAGTTCTTGGCGCAGCGCGGCGCCTTCATCGGACGGCCCTCTGTTCGGCTGATCGATGCGGGTCTCAGCGAGACCGGCGCCAACGCCGACTATCTGGTGCTGGGCAATGTCGACATGCGTTCGGCCGTCGATCAGGGGGGCTATACGACCGAGTTCCGCCAGAACTCGATCAACATCGAGCACGACTTCAGCGACACCTTCCGCATGTCGGTTCTGGTGGGCGATTCCAGCTCCAAGAACAACAACCAGGGCTTGCTGGCGGACTTCATTCGTCTGGACTCGGGTCAGGGCGTTCCCGGCAACGACTACTTCGTCTTCGACGATCGCGAAGGCGGCGACATGCCCAGCATTGACTTCGGCTTCGACGTCGCCAATCCCAACAGCTGGGACTTCGTGAAGGGCTATTCGGCGCTGCGCCACTTCCGCACCGTCACCGAGAACGGCTACCAGACCGCCAAGATCGATTTCGAGTGGGACGCCAGCGACGACCTGAGCTTCAGCTTCGGCATCAGCAAACGCAAGTTCGACTTCTATTACACCCGCTTCGAGCGCCTGATCGGCGACACCATGAACCCCAGCCTGCTCGAAGGCGTGCGTTCAGGCTTGGTCGACGCCACCACCGTTTCGCAGATGGGCCAGCTGACCAGCTGGGGCGAGGGTCTGAACGTGCCCGAGGGCACGCCGACCAGCTTCTTCACGCCGAACCTGGATGCGTTCAAGCAACGCTTCGGCTTCGACTGCGACTGCATCAACGAATTCGGCGACTGGCGTCTGTCGGATCTGCGCAACGGCGGCACCAGCACCTTCTGGGTCGACGAGGACAGCCTGTCCTACTATGCGCAGGCCGACTTCCGCGTGCCCCTGTTCATCGGCGAACTGCGCGGCAACGCCGGCCTTCGTCGCGCCGAGACCAAGGTGGATTCCCGCGGTCGCTCGCCCAGTGGACGCCCCGTCCAGAACGAGAACGAATACAACGACACCCTCCCCTCGCTAAACCTGGTCTGGGAGTTGAACGACAAGCTGATCGTCCGCTTCGCCGCCGCCAAGGTCATGGCGCGTCCGCAGATGACTGCGCTGCAACCCGGCGTAACCGACTTTGCGGTGCCCGTCGGCGATCAGGGCGCCGCGGCGGCCTTCGACGGCTCCAACGCCCGCATTACCTTGGGCAACACCAAGCTGAAGCCCTTCCGCGCCACCAACCTGGACTTCAACGTCGAATGGTATTTCGCCAGCGACGCCATCCTGTCGGTCGCGGTCTTCCACAAGGAGATCGAGAGCTTCCCCCAGATCGTCCTGCGTGAAGGCAAGCTGAGCGAAATCTTCGACGCCGATCAGGTCGCCAATCTGCGCCTCGCCTTCGACGGGCTGACGGATGTGTCGTCCGACAGCCGGCGCGCCTATATCGACGCGGACCTGCCCTTCCAGGTGCGCCAGTTCAACGATGCGCCGGGCGGCAAGCTGAGCGGCTTCGAGATCGCCTATCAGCAGAACTTCACCTTCCTGCCGGGCTTCCTGAAGAACTTCGGCGTCCAGGCCAACTACACCAAGATCGATTCCGAGCTGGAATACATCCTGGACCCGGCGCGCAATCTGACGGGCACGGCGCCCTTCCTGGGGGCCTCGCCGGAATCGTTCAATGCGACCGTCTTCTACGAAGTGCCCAAGTGGAGCGCCCGCGTCTCCACCGCCTATCGCGCCGAGTATCAGACCACCTATCCGCTCGCGTCGGGCGGTTGTGATCCGGGCGCCTGCGACTCGCCGCTGATCAACGACTTCCTGGGTTCGTCCGAAACCCTGAACGTCGATGCGTCCTTCACCTACAAGCTGACGGACAATGTCACGATCACCGCCGAGGCGCTGAACCTGACCGACCAGGCGGACGAGCGCTGGGCCTATCAGGCCGATCCGGTGGTCGCCAGCTACGGCTCGACCGGCCGCCAGTACTTCGTCGGCGCACGGTTCGTGTTCTGACGACGATGTTCGACAGCTAATCTCTCCCAGGACGCTGTCCCTCAGGGACGCCGCGAAACATCGGCGTCCCTTCTTTTTTGCCGAAACCCGAAAGGCTCTCGATGAAAAGCACAGCACTGATCGTGGGCGTGGCCCTGGCGGCGGCGATGCTGGCCCCGCCCCCCGCTTCGGCGGCGCCGCAAGAGGCCGTCGCCCACTCTCCCGCCGTCGTCTGGAACACAGCCGTCGTTCGTCGCCCCGCCGACTGGTACGCCACGGCCGAGGCCCGGCGTCTGGCCGCGACGGTCGTCCTGCATCAGTCGGCCGAGGGCGGCTGGCCCAAGAACACCGACCTGTTCGCGGCGCCCCGCCCCGACGCGGACCCCGGCCTGGCCAATACGATCGACAACGGCGGCACGACCCTGCCGCTGACCTTCCTGGCCCGGACGATCACGGCGGGCGACGCAAGCAGCCGCGCCGCCTTCGACCGGGGCCTGGACTATCTGCTCGCCGCCCAGCAGCCGAACGGCGGCTGGCCGCAGTTCTTTCCCCTGCGTGGCGGCTATCACGACCAGATCACCTTCAACGACGACGCCATGGTCCATGTGCTGGAGCTGTTGCGGGACGTGGGCGATGGGACAGCCCCCTATGGCTTCGTCGATGACGGACGACGCGAACGCGCGCGTCAGGCCGTGGCGCGGGGCGTGGACACCATCCTGCGCACCCAGATCCGCAAGAACGGCGTCCTGACCGGCTGGTGCGCCCAGCACGACGCTCAGACCCTGGCCCCGGTCGCAGCCCGCCGGTTCGAGCCGGCGTCGCTGTCCGGCCAGGAAACCGTCGGCATCGTCCATTTCCTGATGAGCCTGCCCGATCCGAGCGAGCATGTCGTCGCCGCCGTGGACGGCGCCGTGGCCTGGCTGGAGGCCGCCGCCCTTCGCGACACGACGGAGGTCTTCATCACCGACGCACAAGGCCGCCGCGACCGCGTCCTGGCGCCCAAGCCTGGCGCGCGCATCTGGGCGCGCTTCTACGCTCTGGACACGAATCAGCCCATCTACATCGGCCGCGACGCCGTCATCCGTCATGACCTGATGGAGATCGAGCACGAGCGTCGCAACGGTTACCGCTACGTCGGGGTATGGGCCGAGACGCTGCTGGACAAGGACTATCCGGCCTGGAAGGCCGCCCACCACTGACAGCCCTCCTCCGCCCCTGCGCCTGACCCGACGTCGATCAGACTTCATCGCGCCGCCGCGGGGAAATGGCCGGGCTGCGGCCTTGTCTGCCAGGCGCCGCCGTCGTTGCGGAACCCCTGTGACACCCATTTCGGGCCAGAGAGGGCGCACGGCCATCCCGTTCGCCCAATCAGGCGCCCAGCGGGCCTTCTGGCCGACGCCGGTCAGCCGCAGTAGGCTAGGGTGTTGAAGGAAATGGTGGACGCGACAGGGATTGAACCTGTGACCCCCTCGATGTCAACGAGGTGCTCTCCCGCTGAGCTACCCGTCGGCATAGCGGTTGCGATTCAAAGCAGATCACGCATAACCGTTTGATTTTTTGATCATTCATTACGTTGTTTGTCGCGGCGAAAGGTCACCGGACAAAAATTCTCAAGACCGCGATGGTTGCCATAAATGCACGCAAATGCCTGCAGTTTTTCTGTATCCGGCTAGTTTCCGGCCACATGCCATCTGCCATCCGATGGATCTCGGCTTTGCGCCATTAGCGGACTCGACCGTGAGCCCAAAAAGGCGACATTCACCTTCCCGGCGCTTTGCCACTGGCCACTGCAGTTACGAAATCAGCTGAGACCTTCGAAAAGTCCGTTTTAGAACTCCATCGGTTATCAGCATCCAACAGATGTTGAACAGTCTCCAGCTTCGGTCCAGGAAATCGTAGCTGCTCCGCCCCATGCGCCTTAGATTTAAGGTGCCCTGCCCTTGCCCCCTCGGGAATGCGCCATCTGCGGGCAGAGGTAAACTCACCTGCAGAGTCGCGTTTTTCGGGAACCCTCACCGAAGGCCACAATGTACACTGTATAGGTTCAGCGCCTCGATCCGATGCATCAGCACGTCGTTTCCCGGCACCCTGTGGGCAACCCGGCGCGCCTGGCCGGAACGCCGAGCTCATATCTGATCTACGCCAACACGATGTACTCGGCCGCTAAGCGCGGCAGGTCCTACGATGTCCCTATCGGAACGCCTTATGGAGCCGGGACCGGGAATGTATTGCGCGTCGAAATCCCCCCCCCCTTCGACGCCTAAAGGCCCGCGAAATCCACGGCCTTGGCGAACAGTTCGCCGCGGCTGGTGACATCCAGCTTGCGATAGGCGTGCTTGATATGGGTGCGCAGCGTCTCGATGGAAATGTCCTGCTTCTGCGCAATACGCCCTGTTTCCATCCCCGCCAGCATCATCGTGACGATCTGCTTTTCGCTGGGTGTGAGATGATGAATCTGAAGCATAGCTTCGTAACAGATGCGATCCGCCATTCTGTGCGCGGCGAACCCGATGCTGTCGTCGTCGCCCGGTATCAGTTGCTGACACCGTAGAAGCCATTGCCGATCGGCGTCCATAGCGGTTACGGCATAGGTCGCTGCGCCTGGCGCGGCCTCCTGAAGAAGACGCGCGAGCGCCGCCGCCGTCGCTCCGCTGTCGGACACAAGGTGATCGTCCACCACCCTGAACACGCCGGCGTCTCGCAGCATGCGAAAGGCGGCGTCGTTGGCCCAGCCGATGCGGCCTGAACGCGACAACAGCATCCTGGCGCGGGGGTCGATGTTCACCCAGGCAGCAATGGCGCGAGACCAGGGCGGGATGATCTCTTCATCGTCGTAAAAATTGAGGTCGCCCTGGCGTGCGTCGAAATCACCGACGTCGCTTCCCACGGAGAGAAAACCCGTTACGCCCACGATCATCCCAGCCCTCCCTTATGCCTGGGCCTCTACGCTCGAACCGTGAACAGCCATTCCGACGGTCGAGCATTCAACGGGCACAGTTCACCCCGCTGTCGTATCCAACCGCACGGAGAATTGACATACCCGAGTTTGGGGAGAGGTTGACGCCTGCGAATACGACGCAATCCGCTCCGGTCTAGAAGACCGGCGCCCTCCTTTTCCGTAGAGATCATGCAGCGGCTTCGTTTGTGCATTCCTTCTCGTAACAACGATACGAAAATTAACTAGACAATAATCGGTAGTTTCTTTGACGATGCAGGACGGGCTCCAGCCGTGAATAGATAAAGACGCCACGACATTGTGGCCCCTGCCGATCTCGTTGGGCGGGCAACAATATTGAAAAGCTGGAGGAATATTATGCGGACCTATCTTATTGCGGCGGCGACTGCTGCCGCGGCCTTGCTGGCGATGCCGGCCGTGTCGAGCGCTCAGACCAACGTGAGTGTCTCGACCACCGTGACCAACTTCTGTGGCATCGGCCTGGCCAATGTTGCGGGCGGTAACGTCGCGGTCGCCAACGGCGCACGTCAAAAGGTCACCACATTGCGTATGTCGTGCAATTCGGCGACCGGCGCAAAGCTGACCTCAAGCGCCACCAACGGCGACTTCAAGTCTTCTGCCGGCAAGCTGATCAACTACGACTGGGATCTGTCCGTGCCGGAAATCCCCAGCCTGGGCTTCGCCGCCAATGACACCTATCCCGGCGAGCCGGCGATGATCACCAACTCGGGCGGTTACAGCCAGAAGCTGGCTGACGGCGTCTACGGCGATCTGTTCCTGAACCTCTGCTACAACGTCCCCGGCGGCAGCGGTGTGGGCGGAACGCAGGGCGATCCGACCAACCCCGGCTCCTCGGGTTGCGCCGCCTCTCCCTCGGGTCCAGGCGCCGCATCGGCTCCGGCCGGCACCTACACGGAAATCTTCAACTTCTCGCTCGATCCCGCCTGATTGCAGCGAAAAAGGGGGCCGACTTCGGTCGGCCCCCTGCTTCTTCTTGAGGGATTTCTACAGAACACGGGGGCAACCAATGACACGTCGTGCATTCGCTACGCTGATGGCCGCAACGGCCCTGACGACAGTCCTGATGACGGGAACGACGACGCCGGCCAAGGCCATGGACGTCTCGCCCATGGTGTCCAAGATCACGCCGTCCGGCGGCGGATCCAGCTATCGGATGACCGTCAGGAACGACAGCGCGACCCCGGCGACCGTCGAGATCGAAACCTACCGCATGCAGGTGGACGAAACCGGTGCCCGTTCCTTGGTCGAAGAGGACAAGGACATCCTGGTCTTTCCCGTCCAGTCCGTCATCCCGCCCAATCGCGAACAGGTGATCCAAGTCCGCTATACCGGCGACGCCGCCGAGGAAGGACGGATGTATCTGGTCCGGGCGGCTCAGCTGCCGATCAACATGCAAACGACTCCCACCGAAGGCGGAGCCGGGGCCGATGTGCAGGTCGCCTTCACCATCAACACCTACGTCTTCGTGGCCCCGCCACGGGCGCGGGCTGAAATCGAGGTGACGGCGGTGTCGCGCGCGGCGAACGGCGACGTCGTTTTGACCGCCCGCAACTCGGGCACAGGCTTCGCCTATATCCGGGAGTCCAGGATCATCCTGAAGACCGCAGACGGACAGTCGCACGAAGTGCCGGCCGCCGACGTCGATGTCGGCCAGGTCAGCGTGATCGCCGGCGGCGCTACGCGTCAGGTGAAGATACCGGCGGCCCTCGCCGCCTCGGCATCCGGCGACCTCACCGCTTCCATCGTGCTGCTGTGAGGGCGGGCGATGGCCCGCAAGTCCTCTAAGGGCGGGCGGTCCGGCGCGCGAACCGCATTCCGCCGCATCGGCGCCTTCGCCTGCATGGGCGGCGGCCTAGCCACCGTGGCGCACGCCGGGCCGATCCAGTTGACCGACGAGGTCATGCGCACGGCGCCCCATGACTATTCCGTCGTCGTCGCGATCGATCGAGAAGACAGCTCCGGCGGGGCTGCGGACGCCTCGCCTTCAGCCCCAGGTCCACCCCCATCCGCAGCGCCCCCCGCCCAGGACCAATCTCCCGCGGTCAGGCCGTCATCGGTCTTCACGCCGATCCAGGGGCCGCTGACCCTGGACGGCAAATATCTGGGCGACATCAGCGGCGCAGTCGACAATCAGGGCCAGGGGCTGGTGGACGCGAGAGCCCTGCTCGACCTGTTGCGGCCCCAGGTCGGGTCTGATCTCCTCACGACCCTGTCAGGCCGGATCGCGACCCAGACGAAGGTCAATATGGCGGACCTGTCCAGCGACGGCTTCTCCCTGACCTTCGATCCCCTTTCCCTGACATTCATCGCGACATCCACGCCCGAAAGCCGGGCGCGGCGCGATGTCGGCTTCTCCCAGAACCCGGTGATCGACCCGGCCGCCTTCGATCAGCCAGCGAACTTTTCGGCCGGCGCGAACATCGCCCTGGCCCAGCTCTATTCCCATACCGAAAGTCAGTTTTCGCCGCTTCAGGGCGGGATCGACATGTTCGCCAACTTCGGCGGCTTCGACGGCGTCACCCTGACCACCGGCATCGACTATGACGGCAGCAACGACCAGGGCCGCTGGCAGCGGCGCGAAATCCGCTTGACCAAGGACATCTTCAAATCCGCCGTGCGTCTGACCGCCGGCGAGTTCGCGCCCCCCATCGACAGTTTCCAGGGCTCGCAGCGGTTTCTGGGACTGTCTGCCGCACGGGCCTATTCCACGATCCGTCCCTTTCAGAACGTGCGCCCAGCCGGCCGCCGCCAGTTTATCCTCGACCGCCCGGCTCTCGTCGTCGTCGAGGTCAACGGCGTGGTGGTGGAGCGGATCCGCTTGGACGCCGGGCCCTATTCCATCGGCGATTTTCCTTTCGCGCAAGGGGCCAACACGGTTCGACTGCTTGTCGAGGACGACAACGGGCAGCGCGAAATCGCCGTGTTCGACCTGTTCGGCGGCGCCGGCCTTCTGGATCGCGGCGTGGTGGATTTCGGCGTTTCGGCTGGGATGCTGGAAGAAGGCGGAAATCTTCAGTACGGCTCTACGCTGGCCGCCAGCGGCTTTGTCCGCAAAGGCATGTCCGACGTCCTGACGGTCGGCGCCAACGCCCAGATCGCCGACCGCAAGGGCCAGGCCGGCGCGATGGCGACATGGGGATCCAAGCTGGGCCTGGTCCAGCTGAGCGGCGCCGCCAGCCATAACGGCGACACCGGCACGAACGGCTATGTCGCCTCGGTCGACTACCTTCTCGAAAGCGCGCTGGGCAAGAACGCCGATGCGCGCCTGGTGGCGTCGGCCCAGGCGACCAGCCGTTACTTTCAGAGCGCCTTCGACCCCTCCGCCTTCAACAACGAGAAATGGCGCGCCGCCGCGCGGCTGCTGGTGCGTTTTCGCGACTATTCGATCAGCGGCGGCGCCGCCTTCGTGAAAGGTCGCGACCGCAAGGATCGCACCGATTACAGCTTGGGCCTGGGTCGCACCTTTCGCCGATTCGCCGTGAATCTGACCTGGCAGCGCGGATCGACGGACGACGGTCGCGACGAGGATCGCTTCGGCCTGACGCTGACATCGCGCTTTGGCGGGCGCTGGAGCAGCATTGCACGCTACGACAGCGACAAGGATTTCCGCGAGGTGGGCGTGTCGCGCGCCTCGTCCGGTCGTCTCAACGACCTGAGCGGCGATGTGCGGCTGTCGCAGGATCGCAGCAACCAGGCGGTCACGGCCGACCTGCGCTACATCAACAATCGGTTCGACGCCGAGCTTGTGTCCAACCGGCTCGTGTCGTCGGAACCGGGCGGCGCGACCCGCCAGGAATCGCTGTGGCGGCTGTCGACGATGATCGGCTATGCCGACGGCGCGTTCGGCGTGGGGCGTTCGGCCCGCGAAGGCTTTGTCATCGCAACGCCCCACCCGACTCTGTCGCGCTCACGCATCAACCTGACGGACTCCAGCGGCTATACGGTCGCGCACAGCGGATGGCTGGGTCCGGCGCTGGTGGGCCTGGATCGCGGTTACGGCGTCAATCGCTATGAGATCGAGGCCAATCCCCTGCCGCAGGGCTATGATCTGGGCAGCGGCGTCATCAACATCTTCCCCGGCTTCGGCAACGGCTATCGCGTCGTCGTGGGCAGCGAGGCGTCGCGCACCGCGCGCGGCGTCCTGATGTCCGCCAGGGGGCCGGTCGCCCTGGCTGGCGGCGTCATCCAGGCGGTGGACGCCCCAGCCGATGCGGTCGGCAAGCCCTTCTTCACCAACCGCTCCGGGCGGTTCGTCGCCGACGGCTTGGCGCCTGGTCGCTATCGCCTGCTGATCCAGGGCGCGGTGGTGGGCGAATTCATCATTCCCGAGAAAGTGGAAGGAACAGTCGATGTCGGCGAAATCCGCACGTCTCAGCCGCCGCCGTAGCCGCAGGGGGCTAGGGAACCGCAAGACGCCAGCCCTGACCTGGTCAGACACTGTGACGCTCGCTGTGTCACTAGCCCTGGCGGCGCTCCTGACCCTGATGGCCTCGAACGCGAGAGCTTGCGACCTAGCCTTGAGCCAGAGCCCCAACACGGTGGTCATCAACTACAATCCCTTCGCCATCGGCCCGTCCAGCGGCGCCATCGACCTGGGCCTGAAGAACCAGGGCGACGAGGCCTGCGAGTTGCGACTGTCCTTCGTGGACGACGGCGGCGCGGCCGTCTCCAGCCTGGCCCTAGGCGGGGTGGGGGTGCAGTTCCGCCCGCGAGAAGCGTCCGGGCTTCAGACCTCCGACGTCGAGCCGGGGGTCTTCCACTACACCCTCGCCGGCAAGGCGACAGGTCAGGCCCAGTTGGACGCCGCCATCGTCGTGGACGCCGTGCCCGACGCCGGAACCTACGCCAGCGACCTCAAGCTGCTGGTCGAGGACGCCGATGGGACCGCCCTGCTCGCCCCCATCCCGGTGCGCATGCAGCTGGTCTCGACGCCCAGGGCGCAACTGAACCTGGCCGGCGCCGCAGGGGCCTTCGGCTCGGGCTCCAGCGTAGAAGTGGTGGATTTCGGCGACGCCGCCACCGGTCTGACCCGGCGCATCTTCGTCCAGGTCCGCGCCAATGCGCCGTCGGTCATCTCGATCAAGTCCGAGCATGGGGGCGTGATGCGACGCCAGGGCGATGTGGAGACGGAGTCCAGCGTCCCCTACGCCGTCGAACTGGACGACGCGGCCGTCGATCTGACGGCGCCGTGGACCAAGGACGTCGATCCCCCGCGCACCCTCGCCGGCATGTCGCTGCCGATGCTGTTCACCCTAGGCGAGGTCAAGGGTCAGATGGCCGGTCGTTATCAGGACGTGATCGCCATCGACATCTCGCCGCACTGACCACGGGCATACCCCATCATGGTTAGCCCATGACGGCGATTACGGCCTAAAGATCAAACTGATAACACGTTAACGCGATGGGCCGAACGGCTTGGAGAGGCCGGCCCTTCTAGATCTCAGACTTGAGACCGACAGCCATATCCTGGGGCTTGACGTTCTTCGAACATTGGGTGGCGCGAATGTATGAGCAGAAGATGGCGGCGGCGGCGACGCCGCAGCGGAACAACCTTGCCGCGACGGCGGTCTTGGAGGAAAAATTCACGCTGCGCCTGACGCCGTTCAGGCCGCCTGGAAATCCGGCATCCCTGACCCATGCGGACTGCACCGCTTGGTTCGAACATGACTCCATCGCGCGTTTCGTTCTGGACGCTCAGGGCTGCGTGCTGCGCGCTAACGCTAAGGCCAGAACCATGATCGCCTCGGGCGTGCTGGGCGCCGGCGGTGCCTTCATCTGTCCTAGCCATCGCAATCGCGCCGAGTTCGACGCCATGGCGACACGGCTGCTGGAAGGACGACAATCCCATGGCCGCCTTTTGTTTCGCGCCGGCGACGACGCCTGGTGCCTGCTTGATCTGGCGACTGCGCCGGATGCGGCCGGGCGGATCTTCGCGACGGCGCGGCCCGCCCATTGTATGGGGGTTGAGGGTATGGAGCCGCTGCGCGCCATCTTCGGCCTGACCCGCGCCGAGCTCTCGGTGCTTGGTCATTTAACCCAGGGTGAGGCGCCCAAGGACATCGCGCGCAAGATGGACATGTCGATCCACACCGTCCGCGCCCACCTACGCGCCATCTGCATGCGCATGGGCGTAAAGGGCATCACCGGCGCCCTGAGACTGAGCTTTCAGCTGACGAACTGAACCTCAGGGCTGGGTCGGCTGGACACGAGTAGGCGAAGCGACGTCCGCCTCGTTGAAATTCTCTGAATGCCGCTTAGCCGCAACGGTTGCACCCTCCAACTGAAACGCGTCGTAACGCGCCAGACAACGTTATTAGTGAGGTCTCTTATACGTCATACTCGCGTATTGGGCAGCTCATCAACGCCTTGCCCAAAAGCCGACGTTGCCAAGGACCGCCTTGAGTCAAGATCGGACGTTGATTGCCTGATAGGCAGTCAGTGCGGTAGGCTAGCGCAACAAGGCAGGGGTCGGGCACGGATTGAAAGCGCGGTCTGCATGCCTTTCAACCTACGTTAGTCGACTATGCGTTGGAAGACGCCCGCCCGCTCAACCTCACCCAGTTCACCCTGGGTAATCAAGCCGACAGCCTCAAGGGTCTCCGACTGACTAACAGCGTCTTCCAAGGTAGTATTTTCGTCCGCCGGGATCGGCGACAAGTCAGCTTTGTGAACTATCCAGACCGCGCGCTCGCCTGTGGTTCGCCGAACCAATACGACATCGCCATCAACAGTGAATGTAGTGCCGGCGGGTGTCGTCAAGGAGGCGTTCCGCATTTGGTGCGGCGATTGATTGCCAAAGCGTGTGGTGCAGTATCAGGCCATAAGGTCTTTGGGCTCTGAAATCTTGATCCGGTCAAGCACGCTTTGGCGGTCGTTCATTCGAGCGTACCACGAGATCAAGGCAGTGCATTCATCGGGTATGGCGAGATTGACGAGGTCAGCAAAGATAAGGCCACCGATGACTGTAATGTCCGCCATGGAGAAGGCGTTACCGGCAACGAACGGCTACTTCCCAAAAGCCCGACTGCAGCCCGTCTCTCTTCAACTTCTGTGCAACCATCTCGCCCTGACGTAGTGACGAGCAACCCGCCTAGTGCCGCATATCCAAAGGCCGGAGCTCCCCCATCGCTTTGCCCGGCGAAGCGCCAGCTCATAGAGCGTCCGAAAGCGAGGCCGACGGAACGCCAAAATGTTCTGTGCAGAGCGCTTGAAGGCATGACCAGATGAGGTTGCTGGAAGCCAGCTGCGCGGCCAGCGCTTTCGCCTCATTCGGCCGCCCGAGCGCCAGTTGAGCCAACGCGCCCTGCACCACTGGCCGCGCATTGCCTGCGCTTTTGATCTTACCGCTGTCTCGCTTGCCCAAAGCCCCAAGTCCGATGCCAATTCGGACCAAAGCGTTGTCCGCTGCCGGTGTCAGCTGACCGGCAGCATTGAGAAATGCGTGGTCTGCGGAGGTGCGCTCACTTGCGAGGACATAAGCCAGCAACCGGGCTGAGGATGCGTCACCATTCTTGCCCAACTCTATGCACTAGGCATGCCCAATATTGCAGAAAGTCGGGTGGTGCGGAATGAAATCCATGCCGCTGCAATCGGCCAGCGACAAGTCATCGTCGACCATGATTTCAGCGGTGAATTGCCATTCCACCACCATTCCGAGCCGTCGAAATGGAGAGGTCCGTTGGACGTCGTCGGGTCGTAGGCCTTCAATCCAGGCAGCCCCGAGACCTCCCCATTGGTCAGGAAAAATCGGACGGCGGGTGGTTGGTAGGCGGTCATTGCCTCCACTCAATAGATGTTCCTGCCCGCCAAGAGACTTGCCCAGTCGAACTCAAACTGGACGGTTCCGTAGCGAGAGCCGTTGTGCGAAGTATTCGGTGAGACCCAGACAACCGTCCGCCGCGTCACGTTCAATCTGCTCTCGTCATAGACGAGCCCGCGAGTGATCTGTCCGTCCTCGATGATCCTTTGCGCAATATGCGCATGGGTCACATGATAGAGAGAGGTCAGACGGAACGTGCGGCCTCGAACTGGCGGCGGCAGGTCACACGCGTAGGCAGCCCAGTCCGATTTTCCCACCCAGATCTTCTGTATACAGCTCGCTCTGATAGCGGATCTGCCTGTCGCCCCAAAGGGTGACGCGTGGCACGACGCGCTGCGCGCGAGGCGGCAGCGGGCCAGGTTACAGGCCAGTATCTGGCTACCGCCGAAGACCGTGCTCTGTTAAGTCATTGGAAGGGAATGGTGGACGCGACAGGGATTGAACCTGTGACCCCCTCGATGTCAACGAGGTGCTCTCCCGCTGAGCTACGCATCCGCCGTAGGGCTCCGAAAAAGCTGTTCGGAGCGGGAAGAGCGGTCGTATAGCGGCGAGGCCGGGCTTCATCAAGCCGATTTCACGGCAAGAAAGAGATTTCTCGAAAACCGCCGTCGGATCAGCCGCTCAGGCGGCGACCATACGCTCGACCTCGTTGACCAGGTCGCGCAGGTGGACGGGCTTGGACAGGACCTTGGCGTCCGGCGTGGCCTGGGCGGCGGTCAGGGCCACGGCGGCGAAACCGGTGATGAACATGATGCGCAGGCCCGGCTGGCGAGCGGCGGCGACGCGCGCCACCTCGATCCCGTCCGCGCCCGGCATGACGATATCGGTCAGCAGCAGGTCATAGGGGCCGTGTTCCAGGGCGTCGATGGCGTCGTCGCCGTTCTCGCAGTCGATGACCTGATGGCCCGCCCGCTCCAGCGCGCGCGTCAGAAACCCGCGCAACGAACCGTCGTCTTCGGCCAGGAGAATACGCGCCATTCGAAAAACATCCTTGAAACAGACGACCAGACTAGAGGCGCAACGGTAAACCGCCGATGAAATTCACCGATCAGCCGACTTCCTTCCACAGCGAAACCCGTTATGCGGAGGCATGACCGACGGCGGCGACAGCTTTTCGATCACCGCGCCGGCCGCGGGCGTCAAGGCGACCGCGCTGGTGTTCGCCTCGCCCCATTCGGGCGACCGCTATCCCGACGACATGAGGGCCGTGCCCGACCTGTCGCTCTCCAGCCTGAAAAGCGCCGAGGACGCCCTGGTCGGGCGGCTGATCGCGGAGGGGCCGCGTCAGGGCGCGACCCTGATCGAGGGCCGCGTCGGCCGGGCCTATGTCGATCTGAACCGCGATCCGGGCGAGCTGGATCCCGCGCTGATCGACGGGCTGGAGGGGCCGGTCGGGGCCAAGACGGCGGCCGGCTACGGCGTCGTGCCGCGCCTGGCGGGCGACGGGACGCCCCTCTATGCGCGTCGTCTGCCGTTGGCGGAGGCGCAGGGCCGCATCGCTGCGGTTCACCACCCCTATCATCAGGCGCTGGGCGAACTGATGGAGACGACGCGCGCGACGCATGGGCGGGCGGTGCTGATCGACTGGCATTCCATGCCGACGCGGGCGGTGGGGGCCGAGGTGGTGCTGGGCGACCGTTACGGCTCGGCCTGCGGCGCACGGCTCAGCCGACGGCTGCGCGAGCTGTTCGAGGGGCTGGGCTGGCGGGTGGCGCAGAACCACCCCTATGCCGGGGGCTGGTCCACCCAGCGCTGGGGCCGGCCCGACGACGGCTATGAGGCGATCCAGATCGAGCTGAGCCGGCGGCTGTATCTGGACGAGACGACGCTTCAGCCCGCCGCGACCTACGCCGCGACGCAAAAGGCCCTGTCGCGCGTGATCGCCGCCCTTTGTGCAGACCTATGGTCCACCTGACTGATCGCTGATCAGATCAAAAAAAAGCCGCACCCGAAGGTGCGGCATTAAAGTCTATAGGGAGGAAACGCCCAGGAAGGGCAAGACGCCCGGAGGCGTCAGAGGTCAACTTAGGTTGCGATGCACAATGGGTCAAGGCCGATATGCGCCATCCCGGTCACGCCGTGTTACGCAAATACGGCCATGTAACCGATAACATGGCGCGTATTAGACCAAAGTCGGGCGCGCGCCTCATCTCGCACTTGCGAAATAGCCGGACTCAATGCTCCAGCAGACGACGCGCGTTGCGAATGGCCCGCGCCGCCGGCGAGGCTTCCTGGCGATAGATCAGCAGGCCGAACGATGAGGCCACACCCAGCGCCAGCCACAACGGACCAAACAGCCAGGCCGCCGCCGCCAGGGCGAAATAGTATCCCCTCACCCCCTGGCTGAAGGAACTGAGGGCGGGGTTCAGCAACTGCCCCGCCGCCTCGCTGAACGCCTTGCGGTCGGTGTTGGAATGCAGTTCGGGGGCCGAGCCGATCAGGGCCAGGGTGTAGTTCATCTGGCGCAGCGCCCAGATGAAATCCAGGAAGCCGCGCGCCAGGCAGACCAGCACAAGGGCCAGCTTGGCCTCCAGGATCTTGAGCGGCACGTTCTCGGCCCCGACGGCGGCGAAGCCCTGCAGCGCGCTCTCGCCGCCGAACAATATGCCCCCCACCGCCGCGATCAGCAGCAGGTTGGTCGAGGCGAAGAAGGAGGCCGAGTTGATCGAATGGCCCATCAGCTGGCTGTCGATCAGCTTCATCTCGCGGTGGGTCATGGACTGCATCCACACCGCGCGGACATGCTCCATGTCCTGGTTCAGCGAGCCGCCCTTCCTGCTGATGAAGGCCAGTATGGGGCTGTATCCCAGCCAGCAGATGAAAAAGAGCGCCAGGGCGGCCCAGTCGGTCAAGGTCATGGCCCAGATGTCCGCGATGATGCGTCGCGACGCAAGCCTGTCCTGTGCAGGTCGTGCTTGCCGTAACGGGCTGGTCGGCTTATCACGCCTCGCCCTTTAGAATTTCGCAGTCGCAGCAAAGACCTCGCCATGAACCTTGACGCCATTCCGGTCGGTCCCAACGCCCCTTGGGACATCAACGTCATCATCGAGATCCCGCAGGGTGGCCTGCCGGTGAAATACGAGATGGACAAGGCGTCCGGCGCCCTGTTCGTCGACCGCTTCCTGCACACCGCCATGTATTATCCCGGCAACTACGGCTTCATTCCACACACCCTGTCGGACGACGGCGATCCCTGCGACGTGATCGTGCTGAACCCGACGCCGGTGGTGCCTGGCTGCGTCATCCGCTCGCGCCCCATCGGCGTGCTGAAGATGGTGGACGAGGCCGGCGGCGACGAGAAGATCCTGGCCGTGCCGGTCGACAAGCTGAACCCCTACTACACCGAGATCGCCAGCTATCGTCAGCTGCCCGCCATCCTGATCGAGCAGATCGAGCACTTCTTCACCCGCTACAAGGACCTGGAGAAGGGCAAGTCGGTCACCGTCCAGGGCTGGGGCGACGCCGGCGAAGCCGCCGACCTGATCGCGGCAGGCATGAAGGCCCACCAGGACAAGCTGGCCAAGACCAAGGCCGCCAACGCCGCCTGATACTGGCGACATCGACAAGAGCTTTGAAGGCGCCCTCCGGCCGGAGGGCGCCTTTTTGCTAAGCGACTATTCCCGCCAACCCGAAACCTCATTGCCGCCGAACACCATGCGACGGATCGCTGGAGCCGTCAGCCCAAGGGTGAAACCCGGTTGCGGCGCGCTGGCGGCGTTCAGACGCGACATCTGTTCGTCGGTCAGCGCGAACGCCGTGGCGGCGATATTGCCCGCCAGTTGGCTGGCGTCGCGCACGCCGATCAAGGTCGAGGCGACACCGGGGCGTTGCATGACCCAGCGCAGCGCCACCTGAGCCGGCGGCCGACCGATCTCATCGGCGACGGCTTTCAGCGTGTCCAGCACGATCCAGTTGCGGTCGGCGAACTTGCTCTGGCCGAACGGATTGGCCCCGCTCAGACGCCCCGTGTTCGCCGTGTCCTCGCGTCGGTATTTGCCGGTCAGGAAGCCGCCGGCCAGCGGGCTCCACGGCATGACGCCCATTCCACCCTCGACCGCGGCCGGGACGTGCTCGGCCTCGATATCGCGTGCGACGAGCGAATATTCCACCTGGATCGCGATCGGAGCCGGAACGCGTCGCTCGGCGGCCAGTGTCGCGGCTTTCATCGCTAGCCAGGCCGGCATGTCCGATAGGGCGTAGTAACGAATCTTGCCCGCCCGCACGAGGTCGCCCAGCGTCTGGACGATCTCCTCGACCGGCGTCACGCCGTCCCAGATATGCATCCAATAAAGGTCGATATAGTCGGTCCCCAGCCGCTTCAGGGACGCGTCCAGGGCGCGGTGGATGTTCTTGGCCCCGGCGCCGCCGGCGTTGGGATTGCCCCCGCCAGCCTGAGCCGATGACAGCGGACTGGCTGACCCATTGAAGGCGAACTTCGTCGATAGCACGACCTCGTCGCGGGACTTGGTCTCCCTGATGAACTGTCCCACCAGACGTTCGCTCTCGCCCCCGCCGTAGATGTCTGCTGTGTCGACGAAGTTTCCTCCGGCGTCGCGATAGGCCTGAAACACCTGACGCGACTCCGCTTCATCGGCGCCCCATTCGCCCGATCCAAACGTCATCGTCCCAAGGGCGAGCGGACTTACGACCAGGCCGGATCGGCCCAGGGTGCGAAATTCGGCCAGAGGCATTTTTGTTTTCCTAACGGTCACTACAGAACCAGTTAGCGTGCTGGTGCGACAGGTCAAGATGTTTCATAATGATTGCTATGGAATCTGCACGATCACCGCGGCGTCCCGGCCGCCCGCTGTCCTTCAACCGCGACATGGCCCTTCGGCAGGCGATGCTTGCTTTCTGGCGTAACGGCTACGAGACGACCTCCATCGCCGATCTGACAGCGGCGATGGGGATCACGGCGCCCAGCCTTTACGCCGCGTTCGGCGACAAGAAGCAGCTGTTCCTTGAGGCCGTCAGGCTTTACGCGGGCGACCAGCAGGCGATGGCCGACGGCATCGACGCCGCGCCCAGCGCCTTCGAGGCTGCGCGCGCCCTGATGACTGCCGCAGCCTGCACCTATACCGGCGAGGAGACGCCTAGCGGCTGCCTGATGGCCAGCGCAACCGCCAGCGGTTCGGCGGCCTCGGCGGACGTTCAGCGGACTGTTGCGGACATCCGCCTCGGCATTCAACGCCGCCTGCGGGCCAGGATCGACCGTGACATCCAGGAGAAACGGCTGCCGCCAGACGCGGATGCCACCGCGCTGTCAGGCCTGGTCATGGCCGTCATGCAGGGAATGTCCGTTCTGGCGCGAGACGGCGCGGGGCGATTGGCTTTGCTGGGCATCGCGTCCGCCGCTTTGCAGGCCTGGCCCGATCAGCCGCGATAGATGAGCGGCGGCGAAACGGCCGTCGGGATCCCGGATTGACGAAATCCTTCTCCGCGACGCCCTGCCCTCTCCCGCTCCGCTTGCGGGCCTCCTATCTGCACCGCATGACCGAACTGACCCCCCGCGAGATCGTCTCCGAACTGGATCGCTATATCGTCGGCCAGAACGACGCCAAGCGCGCCGTGGCCGTGGCGTTGAGGAACCGCTGGCGCAGGAAGCGCGTGCCGGCGGACCTGCGCGACGAGGTGACGCCCAAGAACATCCTGATGATCGGCCCCACCGGCGTCGGCAAGACCGAGATCGCGCGGCGCCTGGCCAAGCTGGCCGGTTCGCCCTTTCTCAAGGTCGAGGCGACCAAGTTCACCGAGGTCGGCTATGTCGGCCGCGACGTGGACCAGATCGTGCGCGACCTGGTCGAGAGCGCCCTGATCATGGTGCGCGAGCGCAGGCGCGGCGACGTGCGGGCCAAGGCGGAAGCCGCCGCCGAGGACCGCATCCTGGACGCCCTGGTCGGACCCGGCGCAGGGCCTGCGACCCGCGACAGTTTCCGTAAGAAGCTGCGGGCCGGAGAGTTGGACGACAAGGAGATCGAAATCTCGCTGGCCGACACCGCCTCGCCGATCCAGGGCCTAGACATTCCGGGCGGCGGCAATGTCGGCCTGCTGAACCTGTCGGAGATGCTGGGCAAGATGGGCGGCGGGCGCACCAAGACCGTTAAGCTGATGGTCCGCGACGCGACAACGCCCCTGATCGCCGAGGAGGGCGACAAGCTGCTGGATCAGGACAGCCTGACCCAGGAAGCGCTGATGCTGGCCGAGAACGAGGGCATCGTCTTCCTGGACGAGATCGACAAGGTCGCCGCGCGGCAAGGCGCGTCCGGCGCCGACGTGTCGCGCGAGGGAGTGCAGCGCGACCTGCTGCCCCTGATCGAGGGGACCACCGTCTCGACCAAATACGGGCCGGTGAAGACCGACCATGTGCTGTTCATCGCCTCGGGCGCCTTCCACGTCGCCAAGCCCTCGGACCTGCTGCCCGAGCTTCAGGGACGGCTGCCGATCCGGGTCGAGCTGAAGGCCCTGACGCGCGACGACTTCAAGCGCATCCTCACCGAGCCCGAGGCCAATCTGATCCGTCAGAACCAGGCCCTCCTGGCGACCGAGGACGTGACCCTGACCTTCACCGACGATGCTGTGGAGGCCATGGCCGATGCGGCGGTGGCGGCCAACAGCGCCATCGAGAACATCGGCGCGCGCCGGCTTCAGACCGTGATGGAACGGGTGCTGGAGGAGACCAGCTTCAAGGCCTCGGACCTGTCGGGCCAGACCGTGGCCTTCGACGGCGACGCCGTGCGCGAGAAGATGGACGCCCTGACCAAGGACGTCGATCTGAGCCGCTTCATTCTTTAGAGGCGGCCTCCACGGCCTTGCGGTTCTGGCGGTTTCGGAACCGGTGCGCCACCCGCTCGGCCTGCCGCTGGGTGAAGGCCAGGGCGGCGGGGTTGCCGCGTCGGGCGCCGATGCTGTCGGCGACCTTGGCGCCCCGCTCGCCGATCGGCAGCGGCTTGCCGGTCGTGGTGTCCACGGCGGTCTGGTGTTCGATCTCGGCGTTCAGCTCGGCGCCCATCAGGATCACCTGCACCGACAGCCAGGTCCAAAGCAGGAAGCCCATCATGGCCGCCAGCGGGCCATAGCTGTCGGTCCGCACGAAGTTGTTCAGATACCAGCTGAACAGGAAGGACACCGTCAGGCTGAGCACGGCCGCGAAGATCGCCCCCGGCGTGACCCACCGCCAGCGCGCCCTCTGACGGCAGGGACCGAAGCGGTAGATGACGGTCAGGGCGGCGATATAGCCCGCCAGCAGCAGCGGCCAGCGCAACAGCGCCAGATAGCCCCACTCCTCCTCCAGCCCGAACAGCCGCACCACCACCGGCACGCCGACGACCAGCACCGAGGTCAGCAGCACGGCGAAGATGGCCCCGACCGTAAACCCCATGCAGATTAGGTTGTAGCGCACGAGGTTGCGCATCTCGATCTCGTGGTAGGCGACGTTCAGCCCGTAGAACAGCACCTTGACCGCCCCGTTGGCGGTCCACAGCGACAGGGCCAGGGTCCAGATCAGGGTGAAGGTCAGCTGGCCGTTCGAGTTCTGGGCCAGGCGCTGCATCTCCCCGCCCAGGAAGACGGCGATGCTGTCGGGCAGGACGGCGTAGAGGAAGTCCAGCCGCGCCCAGGCGTCGGACGGATCGGCGAACAGGCCGTACAGGGTCACGAACGTACCCAGCAGGGGGAACAGCGACAGCAGGGTGAAGAAGGTCACGCCCCCCGCCAGGAACCCGACCCGGTCACCGAAATAGGAGCCGCCGGTGCGCCAGACGATGTCGGACCAGCCCCTGTGCGGGATGTGCTCGGGCCGCCTGGCCATGCGGCCGCGGCCCGGCTCCTTGGCCTCATAGTCCTCGGGCGTGGGGGGCTTGGGCGGCAGGGGCTCGGGGCGTTCGGGACGCAGCTCGACCCCGACCTTGTGGCCCTGGCTGTACAGCAGGTGGGCCGCGCCCGCCCCGGCCGTCAGTCCCCCAACGGCCGCCGCCACATAGCGCCAGATCCCGCCGCCTCCCCCGCCCATGCTTTTGCCCCCCCAACGCGACGGACGCGGCGACGACGACAGGCTGCGGGCGAGGCTGGACAGAACGGACGGGCGGCGGGGGGACTTGCGGTCGGACATGGTCTGGCGAACGGTATAGCTGTCCGGCCGTTCCGCAAATGCTTGAAATCAGCGCCCGCGCGGGCCAATCAGCGACCATGACCGCATCCAACACCCTGCTGACCGCGTGGAAGGCCGCCCAGGCCAAGCTGAAGACCGGCCGCATCGACAGCCCCGCCATCGACGCCCGCCTGCTGCTGGAGGCCGCCGCCGGCGCCAGCCGCATGGACATCCTGACCGACCCCTATCGCGTCATCACCGACGACCAGCTGAGCGCCTATGAGGCCATGGTCGAGCGTCGCCTGAAGCGCGAGCCGGTGTCGCGCATCATCGGCAAGAAGGGCTTCTGGAAGATCATGCTGAACGTCACCCCCGACGTGCTCAGCCCCCGCCCCGACACCGAGACCCTGATGGACGTGGCCATGCTGGCCTTCGCCAGGAACGAGGCCTTCGAGGCCATCGACCTGGGCACCGGATCGGGCGCGATCCTGCTGGCGCTGCTGGCCGAGCGGCCGGCCGCCAAGGGCGTCGGCACCGACATCTCGTCGGAGGCCTTGGCCGTGGCCAGGGAGAATGCGGCCAACCTGGATTTGAACGACCGCGCCGTCTTCCTGCGCACCGAATGGGCGGCGGGCTTCGGCGACGCCAGCTTCGACCTCGTTTTGTCCAACCCGCCCTATATCCCGACCGACCATATCGCGACCCTGGACCCCGAGGTCCGCGACCACGACCCGCACCTGGCCCTGGACGGCGGCCCCGACGGCTTGCAGGCCTACCGCGACCTGGCGCCCGAGGTGAAACGCATCCTGAAACCGGGCGGCGTCTTCGCCGTCGAGATCGGCTGGGACCAGGGCCCGCAGGTCAAGGAATTGTTCGAGGCCGCCGGCTTCACCGACGTCAAGATCATCAAGGACCTGGGCGAACGCGACCGCGTCATCACCAATGGCCCCGACCCGAGGACCAACCCGATCCCCAAGGACTGACTTCGGCACGGTAACGCTTTGATTTCAAAGCGTCACCTTAGGAACCGCGCCCGCACAGCCGGATTGATCCCACTCAGATTGGGAGATCCGACATGAAGGCGTTGTGCTGGCACGGCAAGGGCGACATCCGCTGCGAGGAGGTGCCTGACCCCACCATCGAGGACGGCCGCGACGCCGTCATCCGCGTGACCAGCTGCGCCATCTGCGGCTCGGACCTGCACCTGTACGGCGGCTATGTTCCGGGCATGAAGCACGGCGACGTCATGGGCCACGAGACGATGGGCGAGGTCGTCGCCGTCGGCAAGGACAACGACAAGCTCAAGGTCGGCGACCGCGTCGTCGTGCCTTTCACCATCAGCTGCGGCGACTGCAAGATGTGCCGCGCCAGCCTGTTCAGCCTGTGCCAGCGCTCCAATCCGAACGGCGCCGAACAGGCCAAACAGACCGGCTATCCGACCGCCGGCCTGTATGGCTACAGCGAAATGTACGGCGGGTTCGCAGGGGGTCAGGCCGAATATCTGCGCATCCCCTATGCCGACGTCGGACCGATCAAGGTTCCCGAGGGGCTGACCGACGATCAGGTGCTGTTCCTGTCCGACATCTTTCCGACCGGCTGGATGGCGGCCGAGAACTGCGACATCCAGCCCGGCCAGACCATACTGGTGTTCGGCTGCGGCCCGGTGGGCCAGTTCGCCATCCGCAGCGCCTTCATGATGGGCGCCGGCCGCGTCATTGCCATCGACCAGGTGCCCGAGCGGCTGGCCTTGGCCCAGGCGGCTGGCGCCGAGACCCTCGACTTCTCCGAGGGCGACCTGCAGGAGCGGATCAAGGCCCTGACCAACGGCGAAGGCCCGGATGCGGTGATCGAGGCCGTCGGCCTGGAGAGCCACGGCTCGGGCAGCCTGATGGAGAAGGTCCAAGAGACCGTCGCCGGCAAGCTGGAGCGCCCCTATGCGCTGAACGAAGCCATCGTGGCCTGCAAGCCCGGCGGGATCATCAGCCTGCCCGGCGTCTTTGTCGGCATAGCGCCCGTGATGCTGGGCGCCTTCATCGGCAAGGCACTGACACTGAAGACCGGCCAGACCCACGTGCAGCGCTACCTGGAGCCCCTGATGAAGAAGGTCCTCGACGGCGACATCGACCCCAGCTTCCTGATCACCCACAAGATCGGGCTGGAAGACGGCCCCGACGCCTACAAGACCTTCCAGGAAAAAAAGGACGGCTGCATCAAGGTGGTCATCAACCCGTGACGCCGATTTCAGACCCTGCGGCGTGAAAAACACCGTCTGAATAGTGCAATCTGTCTCAAATCCGTCCTCCCCGGCTGTGCTGCGCGTCCGATGCGGACGAGCGGAACCAGGATCGCACGGTTCTGGAGGGCGGGCAGGAAGAGGACGATGGTGGGTGGTAAGGGGTTGAAATCGTTCGTCCCTTTTGGGGCAGATGCGCGGGCTGGCGGGTTTCGCTTGCCGAAAGCCGGCGACGGATGTGGGATGGGGTTCTGACGGGGACCCGCGCATGACGACCAGCCGACTGACGCCGCGCTCGCGCGGGCTTCGCCGGAGCGGCGGCCTGGCCGAGGACCGCATCTGGGAGCGACTGCGCGGCGGCGCAGTCGATGGCTGGAAGGTGCGACGCCAGCACCCGGTCGGCCGCTTCGTGGTCGATTTCGCCAGCGTCCCGTTGCGGCTGGTCATCGAGATCGACGGCGGGGTGCATGAGCGGGATGATGTCGTGTTGAACGATCACCACCGTCAGCAGGAGATCGAGGCCCTAGGGTGGACCGTCGTCCGCTTCACCAACGCCGAAGCCTTGACAGACCCCGCCCGCATCGACGCCGCCATCCGTGATCGCGCCAGGACGCTGGGCCTGTAACCTCCCTCTCCCATTGGGAGAGGGCTTGAGCGCACGGCGGCGCAGCCGACGTTCTTGCGCGAAAGGGTGAGGGTCGTCCGCCACCCGCTGCGGCCCGACCGGTGCGACCGGCTCACGCCGACTTCGACACCCGACCCTCATCCGTCCGCTTCGCGGCCACCTTCTCCCAATGGGAGAAGGATCAAGTGCTGTCGGCTTTGACAGTATGAACAAGTTGCGATCATCCATGCCCCGCGTGATGGTTGCGAATCTGGAGGGGCACATGAGCAGAAGCGCATTCTTGAATGGAAAAGCTGACGAAATTTTCGCCATCGGCTGTTTTCATTTCGTCCAAAAAAAATGGCAAGAAAACGATGCTCCGGGGGAAGATTACGCTCTAGGAATATCAAACTCGTTAGAAAAAATTGATAATGTAAGTAATGTTTCAGTATCCGAAATATCCGGATTCTCTGATATTGGATTTCACCCCAAGTACGAAGATGATGACGAAGAATCGTATCTGAATATACCTTTCATACCTTGCCCATCATCAGGTTTAGTGACGTTTGATGTATTCATCCCTAAACGCGTTCAAGAAGAAGTTTATCCTTACGGATATGGCGCACTTCATTGTGAAAAGTTTAAGGTGCTGGTAGATTTTGGAGGAGATTTCCCCATCGCGCTGATAAAGCCGGGAGAGGTAATTTCAGGCGATCTATCAGAGGGTTTTTCGAATTTCGTGCCAGTCATACGAAATTACCTTGCTTCTCGTTGGCCTAAAGATGCCTCAGTGAAATTTGCTTGCTTGGGACCAAGTCCATTTCATGCAGAATTTTACTTTCAGATATCAGAAAAAGAAGATCTCAAAATTGAGAAGAGGCGCGGGTACGACAGCATACTGTATCAAGGACCCAATTTAACTGGATTTTATCGGCAAATAAGAGCAGTCCTTCCTAATTTTTACCTTCAAATATACACAAGAAACCGGCTGATGGAAATCGAATATTCCGTTTCGTATGGAATACGATCAGTTATTGATAGGCTTACAGAACGGAATCTGTTCGTTAAAATAAAAAATTACTTCTTACTCTCGAACAAGAAAGACATAGCTGACATCTACAGCCTAAGATTCGAGGCAGCTGACATTCGTCGCATAGTCACAGAGAGAATTGAATACAACAAAAGAGGGGATGACTCATTCACGGATTCCGCACTTTGGGATTATGTGGCTGAAAAATCTTCAGAAACACAAGAGGAATCTGGACAGGACTTAAATCAGCTTCTGCGATTGGCTGAGATATTCGAGATGGGAGGTGCCACAAACTCCAGCACCGTTTTTGCAGCCATATCGTCTGCCATACTGACGGCACTAGCAGCGATCTTGATCGCGGTGATGACTGACGACCGCTCAACTTCAGCGCCGTCCGTTGCACAGGCACAAAATAGTGCGCGGGGCATGGCGAGTGCCCCTGCGCACATCGAAAGGTAGCCCTACTTACCTGCAGCGGCGCGGCTTGGAGTTTTCGTCACGGCTAAAGTTCTACCCCGCTAATGCACCCGCATCTTCCCGATCTCCAACCCGCCCTCGCCGGCCGTGACCGCAATCACCCCGCCGTCCTCGATCTCGCCGGCCAGCAGTTTCCGCGCAATCGGATCGACCAGATCCTTCTGGATCACCCGCTTCAACGGCCGCGCCCCATACGCCGGGTCGTAGCCGCGGTCGGCGAGCCAGGCCAGGGCGCTGTCGTCGAGGTCCAGCGACAGTCGGCGGTCGGCCAGCAGTTTTTCGAACCGTGACAGCTGGATCCGCACGATGCCGCCCATCTGGTCGCGGCCCAGGCGGTGGAACAGGATGATCTCGTCGATCCGGTTCAGGAACTCGGGCCGGAAGTGGGCGCGGACGGCGTCCATGACGAAGGGGCGGACGGCCTCGACATCGTCGCCCTCGCCCTGTTCGGCTAAATACTGGCTGCCCAGGTTGGAGGTCATGATGATCAGGGTGTTGCGGAAGTCGATGGTGCGGCCCTGGCCGTCGGTCAGGCGGCCGTCGTCGAGCACTTGTAGAAGCACGTTGAAGACGTCGGGGTGGGCCTTTTCGACCTCGTCGAACAGGACGACCTGATAGGGGCGGCGACGCACAGCCTCGGTCAGGGCCCCGCCCTCGTCATAGCCGACATAGCCGGGCGGGGCGCCGATCAGGCGGCTGACGCTGTGCTTCTCCATATATTCGGACATGTCGAGCCGGGTGATGGCCGCCTCGTCGTCGAACAGGAACTCGGCTAACGCCTTGGTCAGTTCGGTCTTGCCCACGCCGGTCGGGCCCAGGAACAGGAAACTGCCCAGCGGACGATTGGGGTCGTTCAGGCCGGCGCGGGCGCGGCGCACGGCGTCGGACACGGCGGCCAGGGCCTCGTCCTGACCGACGACGCGGCCGCCCAGGGCGGTCTCCATCTGGAGCAGTTTTTCGCGCTCGCCCTCCAGCATCTTGTCGACGGGGACGCCGGTCCAGCGGCTGACGACGGCGGCGATCTGTTCGGCGTCGACAACCTCGGGCGTCAGCGGCCCCTTGCCGGAGGTTTCGTTGGCCTCGGCCTCTTCGAGCTGTTTTTCGATCTGGGGGATCTGGCCGTAGGCGATTTCGGACGCGCGGCCGAGGTCCCCGGCGCGCTGGGCGTTGGCCAGTTCGAGGCGCAGGCGGTCCAGGGTTTCACGCAGCTGCGCGCCCTGGCCGACCTTGTCCTTTTCGGCCTTCCACTGGGTGGTCAGGTCGTCGGACTGGCCTTCCAGATCCGCGATCTCGTCGTCCAGCTTTTCCAGCCGGGCCTTCGACGCCTGGTCGGTCTCCTTCTTCAGGGCCTCGCGTTCGATCTTCAGCTGGACCAGGCGGCGGTCGATCTCGTCCAGGGCTTCGGGCTTGGAATCCACGGCCATGCGCACCCGGCTGGCGGCCTCGTCGATCAGGTCGATGGCCTTGTCCGGCAGGAAGCGGTCGGTGATGTAGCGGTTCGACAGGGTCGCGGCGGCGACGATGGCGCTGTCCGAGATGCGGACCCCGTGGTGGACCTCGTACTTCTCCTTCAGGCCGCGCAGGATGGAGACCGTGTCCTCGACCGTCGGTTCAGCGACGAAGACCGGCTGGAAGCGCCGGGCAAGCGCCGCGTCCTTCTCGACGTGCTTGCGGTATTCATCCAGCGTGGTGGCGCCGACGCAGTGGAGTTCGCCGCGCGCCAGGGCCGGCTTCAGCAGGTTGGAGGCGTCCATGGCGCCGTCGCCTTTGCCGGCGCCGACCAGGGTGTGCATCTCGTCGATGAACAGGATGATGCCGCCCTCGGCCGCCGTGACCTCGGACAGGACGGCCTTCAGCCGCTCCTCGAACTCGCCCCGGTATTTGGCGCCGGCGATCAGGCTGCCCATGTCCAGCGCCATGACGGTCTTGTCGCGCAAGCTCTCGGGCACGTCGCCGTTGACGATGCGCAGGGCCAGGCCCTCGACGATGGCGGTCTTGCCGACGCCCGGTTCGCCGATCAGGACGGGGTTGTTCTTGGTCCGGCGTGCCAGCACCTGGATGGTGCGGCGGATCTCTTCGTCGCGGCCGATGACCGGGTCGATCTTGCCGTCGCGGGCGGCCAGGGTCAGGTCGCGGGCATAGCGTTTCAGCGCGTCATAGCCGTCCTCGGCGCCGGCGCTGTCGGCGGTCTTGCCCTTGCGCACCTCGGCGATGGCGGCGTCCAGCTTGTCGGCGCTGGCGCCCGAGGATTTCAGCACCTCGGCGGCGACCCCGCCCTCCTTGGCGAGCGCCGCCAGCAGGCGTTCGGTGGTGACGAAGGCGTCGCCGGCGGTCTTGGAGGCCTCCTCGGCGGCGGCGAAGACGCGGGCGGTGTCGCCGTCCAGATAGAGCTGGCCTGAGCCGCCCGAGACCTGGGCGCGCTTCTTCAGGGCGGTCTCGATGTCAGCCTCGGCGCGTTTGGCGTCGCCGCCGGCGGCGGTGATCAGATTGCGGGCCAGGCCGTCGCGCTCCTCCAGCAGCACCTTGAGCAGATGCTCGGGCGCGAACTGCTGGTGACGGCGGGCGAGCGCCAGCGACTGGGCCGACTGGACGGCCTGTTTGGCGCGGTCGGAATAGAGTTCGAGATTCATGGTCTTCAGTCCCCTCGTGAGGCGGATAGGTTTCGGCTCGCCCTCTGCGGAGCAGCGCGCCGTTGAGATCGAGGTGGGTGTGACGATCGGGTCACACAAGGGGTCGGCGCGGCCCACATCGGGACTGTCCGTGGCGCCGTCTGCGGCCTAGGCTTCGCTGAACAGGAGCGCACCGTGATCGCCCATTCCGCCTGGCCCGTCGATCCGGCCGTCATCGGCCCCTTTCTGATCGCCGTAGCCCTGATCGAGCTGACGCCGGGGCCGAACATGGGCTGGCTGGCGCTGGTCGCCCTGGCGCGCGGGCGGCTGGCCGGTTTCGCCGCCGTGGCGGGGGTGACGGCAGGTCTGGCGGTTTGGATGCTGGCGGCCGCCTATGGGCTGACGGAGGTCTTCGCCGTCTGGCCGCCGCTGTATCAGGGCCTGCGCTGGGCGGGCGTGCTGTTCCTGTTGTGGCTGGCGTGGGAGGCCTGGCGCGAGCCGGGTGCAGACGCAGAGCCGACGCCGGACGTGCGCTCGCTTCGCGGACTGTTCCTGCGGGGCATGATGGGCAATCTGCTCAACCCCAAGGCGGCCGTCTTCTATGTGGCCCTGTTGCCGACCTTCATGCGGCCGGACCACGGCGCGCCGCTGACCCAGGCCCTGACGCTGGGCGGGCTGCATCTGGCGGTGGCCGTCGTGGTCCACAGCCTGATCGTGATGGGCGCGGCGCGCGCGGCCGGCGCCGTGCTGCCGCGTGTCAAAGGTCCGGGCATACGGGCCGTCATGGCCGCCGGTCTCGTGGTCGTCGCCGTTTGGCTGGCCTGGGAGACGCGGACCTGAGCCCACGTCTCCGAAACCGGTCGTCCCCGTATCAGCCGCCGGTCGTCGGGCCCTGGAAGTCGAACTGTTCGGGACGACGCTGGCCGCCGCCGAAGTTCCAGGTCAGGCCGATATAGGCCGCCCGGCCGCCGAAGCTCTGGTTCGAACGGTCGCGGAAGGTCGGGGTCGTCAAAGTGGTTGTAGAGCCGAAGTCGTCGAACACATCACGCACCGTCATCTGCATCGACCAGGCGTCGTTCAGCTTGCGGCGATAGCCCAGGTTGACCAGGGTCGACTGCTCGCGCACGCCCTGGGCCAGCAGCTGGTCGCCGCTCCAGATGCCGGAGACCTGGACGAAGTCCTTGGGCGTCGGTTGCCAGTTCACCGACAGGCGGCCAGAGACCGCGTCGCCCGAGCGATCCTGGGCGCCGACGATGCCGGCGGCGTCGATCTCCTGACGATAGACGTTCAGACTGGCGTTGTAGCGCAGGGTCGGCAGCAGCGGGCCGTTGGCGACCAGTTCCAGCCCGGTCGAGGTGCTGGCGCCCAGGTTCTCGGGCCGGGTCAGGAAAATCCCGGCGCCCAGGTCGCGGGTCGTCTGGCTGAAGGCCTTGTTGGTGTCGCGGTAATAGAGGGTGGCCTGATAGAAGGTCTGCTGGACCCGGCGCTGCCAGTTCAGCTCGTACGAGTCCGTCTCCTGCGGCTGCAGGTCCGGGTTGCCGGAACGATAGTTCTGCGGATCGCCATAGGTCAGGAAGGGGTTCAGATCGGCCGGGCCCGGACGCTGGATGCGGCGGCTGTAGCTGGCGCGCACAGTGTCCTTGTCGTTCAGCTTGTAGGACAGGTGGCCGGTCGGATAGGCGCGGAAATAGTCCTGGGACGTCTTCACGCCGCTAGTGACCTGATCCAGGTCCAGGTTCGCCTGTTCCAGACGCAGGCCGAACTGGGCCGACAGCTTCTCGCTGAACGGCTTCTCGTAGGTGACGTAGAGGGCGTGGACGACCTGATCGACGTCGAAGCGGTTGGACACCAGCGGGTCGGGGGTCAGGGCCGCTTGGGAAGGGCCGCGTTCGACGCCGTTGTCCAGCTCCAGCAGCGTGGCCTGCAGCTCATAGCCGAGGCGCAGCTTGCCGCCGTCCGACAGGGGCCGGACATAGGCGCTGGTGACGCCCCACTGGTCCTGTTCGTTCTTGTTGGCGGTGTTTTCGAGGAAGTTCGCCGCCGCCGGGATCTGTTGATCGACGAAGCTGTCGGAGGTGAAGTTGAAGCTGTTGCGGTCGAAGCGGACCTCGTTGGTCCATTCGTGGCCCTGGTCGTCGAAGCGCCGCAGCATCCGCGCCGTCGCGCCCGAGAACTGGCCCTTGAAGCGACCGTCGCCGGCGCGGCGATAGGCCGAGCCGATGCCGCCGGCCGCATTGTCGGCCTCGTACAGGGTGACGCCGTCGCCGCCCGCATCGACCTCTGTGTGGCGCAGTTCGCCGACCAGCTGGGTCTTTGCGTCCAGATTGTATTCGGCGGACAGGCGGACGTAGGCGCTGTCGGACGCGCCGTCGATATCCTGGCTCTGGCGCGACTCCAGGAAGCGGCCCGAGCCCGTGTCCAGCCGTTCGCGCACGCGGCTTGTCTCCGACAGATAGCCGTCGTGGCGCAGGCCGACGTCGGCCGTCAGGGTCGTCTTGCCGTTCACATGGGCGACGCTGCCGCCGATGTTGTAGCGGCCGCCGTCGCCGACATTGGCGCGGATCGAGCCGGTGGTCGTCTGTGTCGGCCGCACAGTCGTCGGCTTGGAGATCAGGTTGATGACCCCGCCCGATCCTTCGGGGCTGTAGGCCGCCGACGGATTGGTCATGACCTCGATGCGAGCGTATTGGGCGGCCGGAATCTGCTGGATCATCTGGCCGCGGCTGGGGCCGTTGAACTGGGTCGCCGGGCGGCCGTCGATCAGGATGGTGACGTTGGCATCGCCGCGCAGGCTGACGTTGCCGTCGGGATCGACCTCGACCGAGGGAATGTTGCGCAGGGCGTCGGCAAGGGTGCCCGTCGTGGCCTGAAGATCGTTGGCCAGGCTGTAGCTGGTGGAATCGATGGAGGTCCGCACATCGTTGGCGCGCGCGTTCACGACCACGTCGCCGACGCTGGCGGGCTGCTGCTGGGCCGGTTCGGCCGCCTGGGCGCGGGGTGCGGGCGTTTGAGGGGGCGGCGTCTGGGCCGGGGCCGGGGCCGGGGTCGTCGGCTGGGCCGGCGCCTGTTGCGCCAGGGCGGCGCCGGGCAGCACGGCCGCAGCCACGCCCAGCATGAGAACGAGTTTGGAGGAGGTCATGCCCCGGAAATCCTGAAAGTGCGCCCAGGCGTCCGCGACGCCCTTCGATAAACGCTGCCTAACGACGCTACTTTGAAAAGCAAAGTTACATCTTCTTCATGCGCACGGCGGGTCGGCAGCCACGCATGGAACCGCCAGCTTCGCCATACGCTTTGACCCGATGCTGACTACAAAGATGAACCCGCGCGTCTTCTGGGGCGCGAGCGCCATCATCGCGATGCTGCTGCTTGTCGCCACCCTCGCTCCCGGACAGTCCGACCGTGTGTTCCAGAGCGTCCAGGCCTGGGTCATCGACACCTTCGGCTGGCTCTACATCGCATCGGTGGCGGGGTTCGTGGGCCTGGTGCTGGTGCTGGCCATCGGGCCGACGGGCGCGCTGAAACTGGGGCCGGACGACGCCGAGCCCGACTTCCCCTACCTGTCCTGGCTGGCCATGCTGTTCGCCGCCGGCATGGGGATCGGCCTGATGTATTTCGGGGTCGCCGAGCCGATCCAGCACTACATCAACCCGCCCTCGGGCGAGGGCGGCACCTTCACCGCCGCGCGCGAGGCGATGGGCATCACCTTCTTCCATTATGGGGCGCACGCCTGGGCCATCTATGCGCTGGTCGGGCTTAGCCTGGCCTATTTCGCGCACCGAAAGGGCCTGCCGCTGACCCTGCGGTCGGGGCTGTCGCCGCTGCTGGGCAAGCGGATCAACGGCCCGATCGGCGACGCCGTCGACATCTTCGCCATCTGGGGCACGGCCTTCGGCATCGCCACCTCGCTGGGCTTCGGCGTGTCGCAGATGAACAGCGGCCTGACCTATCTGCTGGGCATCCCCAATACGCCGTGGGTTCAGGTGGGGCTGATCGTCGTGGTCATGGCGGCGGCGACCGCCTCGGTGATGAGCGGCGTCGGCAAGGGGGTGCGACGCCTGTCCGAGCTGAACCTGATCCTGGCCGTGCTGCTGATGCTGTTCGTGCTGGTGGTCGGGCCGACCAACTTCCTGTTCAAGGCGCTGGTCCAGAACTTCGGCCTGTATCTGGACCATTTCTTCGAACGGACCTTCACCCTCTACGCCTATGAGCCCCGCGCCTGGATGGCGGACTGGACCCTGTTCTACTGGGCCTGGTGGATCGCCTGGTCGCCGTTCGTGGGGATGTTCATCGCCCGGATCTCGCGCGGGCGCACGGTGCGCGAGTTCCTGTTGAACGTGCTGCTGGTGCCGGCCGGCTTCACCTTCCTGTGGATGACGGTCTTCGGCAATACGGCCATCAGCCTGGACATGGGTCAGGCGGCGGGGGCGATTTCCAACTCCGTCTCGACCGACCTGTCGACCGCCCTGTTCTACTTCCTGGAACAGTTGCCCGGCGCGGCCTTCACCTCGACCCTGGCGATCCTGCTGGTGGCGGTCTTCTTCGTCACCTCGGCCGATTCCGGCGCCCTGGTGATCGACACCATCGCCTCGGGCGGAGCCGACGAGACGCCGCGCTGGCAGAGGGTCTACTGGTGTCTTCTGCTGGGCCTGATCGCCGCGACGCTGCTGCTGGCGGGCGGGCTGGGCGCGCTTCAGGCCGCCACCCTGGCCGCCGCCCTGCCCTTCGTTCTGATCATGATCCTGCTGTCGATCGGCCTGGTGCGCCAGATGAACGCCGACCTGGCGGGGCGCAACGTCGAGACCGAGGGCCCGCCCCTGGCCGAGCGGCTGAAGCGCATCCTGGCGCCCGCCAGCCGCGCCGACATCGTCAAGGAGATCGACCGTCACGGCATGCCCGCGCTGGAGACGGTGCGCGCCGCCCTGGAGGCCGAAGAGCCGGACGCCGAGATCGGCACGGACGAGGCCGCCGCCTGGCTGACGTTGCGGCACGGCGAACGGACCTTCGTCTATCGCATCGGCGCGCGATCACGCCCGCGACCGACCATGACCGCGCGCGAAACCTCCCAAGGCCGCCGCCTGCTGGAGTGGCGACTGATGGCCCAGACCGGCGACGGCGCCCGCCCGCACGACATCACCGGCTTCACCCAGGACCAGATCGTCGCCGACGTGCTGGAGCAACTTCAGCGGTGGCGACTGGGGTAAGCAGAACGCGCTGCCAAACCCAAGGCGGCGACCCACACATCCGTCATCCTGGGGCTTGTCCCCAGGATCCAGACTCCCGGTTTTTCCACGCAGAGGCGCCTGCTCGACGACCGGGAATCTGGATCCTCGCCACAAGGGCGAGGATGACGGTTTCAAAATGGGTGGACGCCTTAAAGGTTGGCCGAGGCGACCGGGGGCGCTAGCGTCCGGCGTCTTCGCTGGAGTTCGCCATGTCCCTTCGCCTGTCGCGCCGTTCCCTGTTCGCTTCCGGAGGCGCGGCGGCGCTGGCGGCCCAGCCGGTCTTCGCCCAAACCGCGCCCGCGAACGACGATGCCTCGCTGGCTCAGGCGGTGGACGCCTATGTGGCGAAATGCATGGCGGCCTGGCCGGATCAGCCCGCGCTGGGCGTGGCGGTGGTCAAGGACGGGACGACCGTCCTGGCGCGCGGATACGGCGTCAAGGTTCAGGGCCAGCTGGCCCGGGCCTACGAGCACACCCTGTTCGCCATCGCCTCCAACACCAAGAATGTCACCGCCGCCGCCCTGGCCATCCTGGTCGACGAGGGCAAGGTGAAGTGGGACGAACCCGTCAAAAACTACCTGCCCGGCTTCACCCTGTCGGACCCCTATATCGGCGAACACATCACGGTGCGCGATACGCTGAGCCACCGGGCCGGGTTCGGCCTGGGCGCCGGCGACCTGCTGTTCTGGCCCAATTCGGACCGCACCCGCGCCGAGGTGCTGGCCCAGGCCGCCTTCGTGCCGATCAAGGACGGGTTCAGGGCGCGCTACCACTACTGCAACCTGATGTTCGTGGTCGCGGGCGCGGTGCTGGAGACCGTGTCCGGCCTGAGCTGGGAAGACTTCATCCAGACCCGCATCCTGGACAAGGTCGGCATGACCGAGACCGTGCCGCTGGCGCGTCTGGCCGATCCGGCCAAGTCCGCCCTGCCCCACGGCCGGGTCGGGCCGCCGCTGCGTTACCAGGGGGCGATGACGCCGATCGCCAAGTCCATCGTCGAGGTCTGGAACTGGGACTCCGCCGCTGCGGCGGGCGGCATTTGCACCACCCCGACCGACTGGGCCAAATGGATCGCCGTGCGCCTGAACGACGGCAAGCTGGCGGACGGAACCCGGCTCTATTCCGAGGATGCGGCGCGCGAGATGGTTCGACCCAACATCATCGTCGGCTCCTCGCCCGGACCGACGGCCGAACTGCCCAACCGGGCCATCGCCTCGACCTACGCCATGGGGCTGCAGGTCCAGGACTATCGCGGCGAGCGGATCGCCAGCCACGGCGGCGGCTCGCCAGGCGGCATCTCGGCGACCGTGCTGATCCCCGGCCGCAAGACCGGCTTCAGCATCTTCTCGAATGCGGAGGAGAGCTTCCTGCTGCGCGCCCTGCGCTCTGGGATTTCGGACATCTGCATGGGCAAAGTCGACATCGACTGGATCGCGGATTCCAAGCGGCTGGAGACCGAGGGCAACGCCAAATCCATCGCCGCCGCCGCCGAGATCGACGCCAAACAGGCGGCCGGCGCCGCCCCGTCCATGCCGCTTGAATCCTACGCCGGAACCTGGCGCGACCCCTGGTACGGCGACATCGTCATCGCGCCCAAGACCGAGGGGCGCGGGCGCAATAAAAAGAGCGGACTGTGGCTGACCTTCACCCACACCCCGGCCCTGCAAGGCTGGCTGGAGCCGTATGACGGCGAGACCTTCCGCACCCGTTTCCCGGACAAGCGCGAGGAGGACGCCTTCGTCACCTTTGCCATCCTGACGGCCAAGCCGGCGACGGCGACGATGAAGGGCGTCAGCCCCGACATCGACTTCAGCTACGACTATCAGGATCTGAAGCTGACGCGGGTCTAGGCCGTCAGCGGGTGATCTCCAGCAGCTCCAGCTTGGCCTCCTGCTTGGGCCACGGCAGGACCAGACGCCAGCGGTTCTGGCCGACCCGCTCGATGACGCCGACCTGATCGCGCTCGGCCTTGTCGCCATAGGCGGGGAAGGTCTTTTCGTCCGCGCCCCAGGCCTGGGCGCCGACATAGACGGCGCGGCGGTCGGTGTCGGGATAGATCAGGCCGCGCGTGCGCTGCGACCCGCTCGTCTTGGTCAGGACCAGGTCGCCGCCCGGCGTCAGTTCGACCGAGCAGGCGAACCAGGGATATTCGATATAGGCCAGCCCCTGGCCCTCGACGCGGCGGCCCATCTTGATGGTGCGGCAGCGATAGGTTCCCGGCCCCGGCTGGATGCGGCCGGTCTGGGCCGCATTCGGATCGGCGAGCGGCCCCAGCGCCTCGACCTGACGGGCGAAGCCCCCGTCCTCGGCCTCGGCGCGACCCAGACGCCAGGCTTGGTCCAGCCGGCCAAGCAGGCTGGCGTCGGCCGGATTGACGAGCTGACGCCAGTCGTCGGTCCCGCCCTGAATTCCGCCCGACATCCCTGCGGCGGGGGCCGCTTGAGCCGGCACGCCTGCCGCCGTTTCGGTGACAGCGGGCGAGGTCTCGGCCGGGCTGGACGGGCTGTTGTCGCCGCAGGCCGCCAAGGCCGTCGTGGACATCAGGGCCAGAACGGCCAGAGGGCTGCGGCGCATGCGGGCGTCTCCATCGGTTGCGGACAACCCAACGGCCCAACCGCCGCCCGGTTCACCCTTCGATGGTCTTGCGCGGGTCCAGCATCAGGCCGGACACCGTCCCGGCGGGATAGCCCTTCATTGATGATGACCTAAAAGCGCCTCGACCTCTTCGCGCTCCGGCGCTGACGGCTGAGCCCCCGCGCGCGTCGCGGCGACGGCCCCGGCCGCACAGGCGAACTTCAACGCTTCGGCGGGGTCCATCCCTTCCAGCAACGCCACGACGATCGCCGCCACGAAGGCGTCGCCGGCGCCGGTCGCATCGACCGCCTCGACCACAGGCGGCGTCGCCCAGGCCATTTCGACGCCGCGCTGATACATGGCCGCGCCCTTGGCGCCCTTGGTCACCACCACCCGGCCGCCGCCCCGGTGCAGGCTGTCGCCATAGTAGGCGGCCTCGATCTCGTTGACGACGATCAGGTCGGCGCGGCGCAGCAGGGCCTCCGACACCGGCCCGGCGGGCGCCAGATTGGCGCAGACGAAGCCGGTCGACCGACCCACCGCCGCCTCCACCGTCGCGAGCGGCAGCTCCAGTTGAACGATCAACGCCCCCTCGATCCGCTGCGGCAGCTGTTCGGGCGTCACGAAATGATTGGCGCCCGCCGCCACCACGATCTGGTTCTCGCCGCTGGGATCGACCGCGATCAGGGCCACGCCCGTCGGCGCCGCCACGTCCGTCTCCACCCCCGACAGATCGACGCCCATGTCCGCCATCAGGGCCAGGGCCTCGCCCGACATGGCGTCGTCGCCGACCCGCCCGATCAGGCACACCTCGGCCCCCAGCTTCTCCGCCGCCAGCGCCTGGTTGGCGCCCTTGCCGCCGGGGTGGCGCGCAAGCGTCGCCCCCGTCACCGTCTCGCCCGGCGCCGGCAGACTGGGCGCCGTGGCGACCAGGTCCAGATTGATCGAGCCGACGACGGTGATCCTCATATCGCGCCTCTGAGCTTGCCGACGATCAGGTCGAACACCCCCTGCCCGTCCGCAGACACGGCCCAGCGATGCCGCGCCGTCGTCGGATCGACCCGGAACTCCACCGCCGTATGGCCGCGCGTCAGCTCCGACGTCGTCTCCACCTCGATCCGGCACGGCCGCGTCTCGAACAGTTCCGGCCTGATCAGCCAGGCGATGGTGCAGGGGTCGTGCAAGGGCGCGGAATCCCAACCGACGACCTCGCGCTCGACCCGCTGCGAGAACCGCAGCATCGACGCCGTCGCCCGCGCCGCCTCGCTGTCGATGGCCTCGATGGCGGTGATCCGGTCCTCGGTCGCGCGCACCTGATGGGTCGCATCCAGCCCCAGGGCGATAACCTCGCACCCCGATCCGAACACCACCGCCGCCGCATCCGGGTCGGCCCAGATGTTGAACTCGGCCGACGGCGTGATGTTGCCGCCCTCGGACCTCGCGCCGCCCATGATCACGACCGGCCCCAGCCAGTCGGCCAGCCGCCGCTCGCGCCGCATCGCCAGCGCCAGATTGGTCATCGGCCCCATGACGGCGACCGCCACCGAACCCTGAGGCCGGCTCATGACCAGATCGACGATGGCGTTGGCGGCCGGCCCGTCGCCGACGATGCCCGTCGGCTGGAACGGCTCCAGATCGCCCAGACCCTCGGGCCCGTGGAACGCGCCCGCCCCCGCCGGAGGCCGTTTCAGCGGCCGCTCGGCCCCGCCGTACACCGGCACGTCCTCGCGCCCGGCGATCTGGCGCACGATGCGCGCATTGCGCTGGGTCAGGGCGCCGGGAACATTGCCCCCCACGGTGGTGACCGCCAGCAGGTTCAACTCGGGCGCCGCAAAGGCCAGGAACAGCGCCACGGCGTCATCCACGCCGGGGTCGCAATCGATGATAAGGGACTGAATAGACACCCGCTTCGTTTGCCGCCCCAGAGGCCGGCTAGCAAGCCCCGTTCATACCCCTCTTTCGTCATTCTCCGGCGAGCGTAGCGAGACCGGGGAACCCAGCGGCACCGAAGGCGATGCTTCCGCCGCAGGATGCTGGGACATCTAATCCGCGACAGGTTCGCACTCTCGCGCGCCGCTGGGTTCCGGGTCTCCGCTACGCTGCGCCCGGAATGACGAAAGAAAACGACATCTAACCCACACACGCCCCCACGCACGCCCGCGCCAGCACCTCGGCAGAGTCCGTCAACGCAACCGGCGCATCCTCCGCCCGCAGCAGCAACGGAACCTCCGTACACCCCGCGATCAAGGCCTGCGCCCCCGCATCCGCCAACACGCCCGCCAACCGCAACATCCCCGCCCGCGCCGCCTCGCCCACATCCCCGCGCTTGACCCCATAGACCAGCCCCATGAAGGCCTCGCGATCCGCGCCGTCCAGCAGCACCGCCTCGACCCCGCGCGCCTCCAGCGCGTACCCGTACAGCCGCTCCCCGCCCGGCGTCGCCAGCACCCCGATCCGCTCCACACCCGACACGACGGCCGCATCCGCCGTCGCCGCGATCATGTCGATGAAGCTCAACCCCTGCGCCTCACACACCGCGCGTATCCCGCCCGCCTGGGCATGGGCCGTGTTGCACGGCATGGCCATCACCTGCGCCCCCGCCGCCGCCAGCCGCGCCGCCATTTGCCCCAGCACCGCCTCCGCCTCGCCCGGCCGGGTGTTCCGATCCGGCACCTGCGGGTTCAGATCCATCACCACCCTGATGTGATCCGCATCTCCCTGCGCCGGCGTCAGCGCCTGCACCCGCTCCAGAAACGCCACCGTCGCCGCCGGCCCCATGCCCCCGATGACGCCCAGGATCTTGGTCATGCCGCTACTCCAGAAAAAGCTTCGGTGTTTGGACGCAGCAAGACGACATCTCGCCTGGACGAAGTGCGCTCAGGGGAATGCTATCGAACGGGTTCGAACGGTTCGACCGACCACTCGGTGACGCGCCATTCTTGCCCGGCGATACGCCGCCAGACCTGACGATAGTCGGCGTATAGCGAGCCACTCTCTGGCTTGGCGGACTTGGACGCGTGCCCACTCACCTCCACCACCGTGGCCGACACACCATTGAAAGCAACCGGATGGAACCTCAGATCGCGCGATTCCTCCGACCTGGCGATCAGGAAATCCGTGGCTCCCCCTGCGTCGCGTCCGCCCGGGTTTGGCGGAACATCTTCACCGGCCCACCGCAGCCGGGTCCAAGGATTCACACCCGTGGCGCGAGCCCACTCCGCTCGCTTGCGGGCTACGGAGTCATCTTCCCCGACGCTCACGTCGCTGTGCGCCAGACCCATGACTTCGGCGGCGGCAACTTGGTCGCCGGTCAGCCGGAAGCAAAAATGAAGTCGTGTCACGCCTTCCGAAAGGAAGTCGCGAGAAATAGCCGCGCAACCGGGGAGCAGCCGCTCCGCCTGTTGGACTAGGAGGCGGGAAAAAAACAGTGTCCCACTGTCTTCGCAACTGCTCGCCGCCCGCTGTCGATTGATTGCCGGGCTTCGCGAGTCGGTAGCCGGAACGCCGATTTCCGCGAACACCGCCCCACCATCCATGCAGCCGCCCTCCGAGCCGCTCCTTGGAACAACGGCTAAGTCGGCGATTTGGCCTGCAGCCTGAACTTGACGCCAGACGTCTAGGGGGACATCGGCGCGCATCGACCTGCCGCCGCCCGCCATTACCTCGACTGCCGGGTTCCGTCCCGGGCGGCGAACGAAGGCAATCGCTGGCCGTGCTCCGCCTCCCTCAAGGTAGAATGCACGATAGACTTCGACCCCTTGGGTCGTCTCCACCTCTAAAGGCTGGAGCCCCAATTCTTGCCGCAGCTCAGCCCGGCCCGTTTCCGTGCATACCTCGTTTCGCCGCGCGCCCGTGCAATGCGAAGTGGGCGTAGGCGTTGCGAGCAATTGGAGCGCCAGGGCGAGCATTACGGACATCAGCAACCTTATGGCGCAATTTGTCCATCACTTCATCCACCTGTCGCCAACTGCCGAAAGTCATCCCAAGCGGCGCCTCTCGTCGTGTGGCATCATGACCGCCGAATCCGCCGATTTCGTCTCTGTTCGCTATGGGTCGGTTTGCGAAGTGGGCGCCTGGCCCAAAAGCGAACCCCACGCCTCGGCATCTTTTGATGGAGCTCATTGGCGATCCTTCCGCCGCCGGGCGCGGCGCCTCTCGACAAGGACAGTGACGACCACGACGACCAGACCGGACACGAGCAACAGCACGCCGAACCCCGTGTAGTAGGACAGAAACTGAAGCCAATCGGTTCTGGTCATACTGTCTCTCCTATCCGCCGCGCCCGATCCGATACGGCCCCGCCCGCGTCGTCAGCCTTCGCCCCTTCCAGCTCAGGCGCACCAGCCCGTCGCTCACCATCTGATCGACCGCCGCGTGAACCTCAGGCATCGTCTCCCGCCATTCCCCCGCCGAACCAGCCGCCGCCCGCGCCACCTCGCTGGGACAGACGGTCGCGTCCTCCGCACGGGCGGCCAACAACGCCAAGGTCGCCTCGCGCGCATCCACCGGGCTCACCGCCCCTACAGCGCCCCTTCGATCTCGCTCTGATAGCCGAACAGCCCCTGCGCCCCGCCGGTGTGCAGGAAGACCACCGTCTCGCCCCGGAACTGTCCGGCCCGCGCCAGGGCGATCAGCCCCTTCATCGCCTTGCCGGAATAGACGGGGTCCAGCACGATCCCGTCCAGACGCGCGGCCAGGGTCAGGGCGTCGATCACCCCCTGGTCGATCAGGCCGTAGCCCTCCCCCACATAGTCGCAGTCGGCCACCACCCTCTCGCGCGTCACCCGCCCCGGCTGGCCCAGCAGGGCGGCCGTCTCCTCGGCCAGTTTGAAGACGTTCGCCTCCTGCTTCTCCTTGGGCGCCCGCACCCCGATGCCCAGCACCGGAATGTCGGCCCCCATGACAGCCAGCCCGGCGACCAGGCCGGCGTGGGTGCCCGCGCTGCCCGTCGCCGTCACGATCCGGTGGACCTCCAGGTCCATCTCGTCGGCCTGGACCACGATCTCGCGCGCGCAATCGACATAGCCCAGCGCCCCAATGGGGTTCGAACCGCCGCCGGGAATGACATAGGGTTTGCCGCCCCGCGCCCGCACCGCGTCCGCTGTCGTCTCCAGCTCCGCGACCATGTCCGTCCCGCCCGGCACGGTGCGGATGCTGGCCCCGAACAGCCGGTCCAGCAGCACATTGCCGTTGCCGACATAGTCGCTGGCCTTGGACCCCGTGCGCTCCTCCAGAATGATCTCGCAGGCCAGGCCGTGCGCGGCGGCCGCCGCCGCCGTCTGGCGCACATGGTTCGACTGCACCGCCCCTTGCGTCACCAGCGTATCGGCGTCCTGCTCGAACGCGGCGCCCAGCAAAAACTCCAGCTTGCGCGTCTTGTTGCCCCCGCCCGCCAGGCCGGTGCAGTCGTCGCGCTTGATCCACAGATCCACGCCCAACGCCTCCGACAACCGGGGCAGCGGCTCCAGCGGCGTCGGCAGATGGGCCAGGCGGATGCGGGCGAAACGGGCGAGATGCATGGGGAAGGCTCCTGTTCGCCGCCTTGATAGCGCGCGGACGTGACAGGCCCAAGGAGCCAAAACGGAGCGCCAAGCGTTGCCGCTTCATGACCGCCGCCGCCCCCTTCGACCTGCGCAAGGAACGCGCCTACGTCCGCGATCTGGCCCGCGCCTTCGCCGGCGCCCTGGTGTTCAACATCCCGCTGCTGATGACGATGGAGATGTGGGAGCAGGGCGTGGCCATGGAGCGCTGGCGGCTGCTGACCTTCATCCTGGCGGGCCTGCCCCTGCTGTACGGCCTGGCCTATTATGCGGGCTTTTCAAAGCGGCGCGGGTTTCGAAACGACATTCTCGACACCGCCGTGGCCCTGGCCGTCGGCTTCGTCACCGCCTCGGCGCTGCTGATCCTGTTCGGCGTGGTCCAGTGGAACGCCCCGCCGCATGTGGCCATCGGCATGGTGGCGCTTCAGGCCGTGCCCGGCGCCATGGGGGCGCTTCTGGCCCGACGTCAACTCAGCGGCGACGGCGGAGGCGACACCGACGAGGACGCGGCCTCCTATTTCGGCGAACTGTTCCTGATGGCGGCGGGCGCCCTGTTCTTCGCTTTGAACATCGCCCCGACCGAGGAGATCATCCTGATCGCCTACAAGGCCACGGCCCTGCATGTCCTGGCCCTGATCGCCCTGTCGCTGCTGCTGCTGCACCTGATCGTCTTCAACGCCGGTTTCGCCGGTCAGGAAGAGGCGGATCGGCCCCTGCACGCCTTCATGCATTTCACCCTGCCCGGCTACGCCATCGCCCTGGGGATCAGCCTGTTCGCCCTCTATGTCTTCGGCCGCACGGACGGGCTGTCGGTGCAGGGCGTGGTCCAGATCGCCATCGTGCTGGGCTTTCCCGCCGCCATCGGCGCCGCCGCCGCCCGCCTTCTGGTCTGAGGATCCATGCCCGCCAAATCGCCCGCCAAAGCCAAGTCCACAGACCCCGGCCGCCCCGTCCTGCAATGGGTCATGGCCGTGGTCGGCGCCGTCGTCACCCTGTCGGCCATCGCCATCGTGGTGTGGGAGGCGCTTCAGCCCGCCGCGCCCCCGGCCCTCAGCGCCCGGATCGTCGCGGTCGAGGCCACGTCGGCCGGCCACGTCGCCACCATCCGCGTCCAGAACGACGGCGACGACACCGCCGCCGCGGTCGAGGTCGAGGGCGTGCTGGGCGACCAGACCGCGACCGCCAGCCTCGACTACGTCCCCCGCCACGGCCACGCCCAGGCCTATCTCCGTTTCGACGCCGACCCGCGCGCGGCGTCCGTCTCGGTCAAGGGCTGGTCCGCGCCCTAGGCCGCCTGGGCCAGGGCGGCCTGCTGCATCCGCTCGACCGTCTCCTGGGCCGAACCTTCGCCGCCGACGGTGGCGCTCAGCACGTCCTCCAGCGCGGGCGTCACGCGCACGCTGGCCATGGCCCAGCCGGAGAAGTCGCGGGCCTCGATGGGCGCGCGTTCGATCACCACCACCTCGTCGTGGCGTGGGTCGTTCGCCAGCCGGGTCATCAGCCGATCCAGATCCTGCCCCGCCCCCTCCAGCACCTGCAGGAACCGGCCGTCGTGGATCATCAGGGCGCCGGTCAGGTCGTCGCGCGCATTGTTCCTCTGCGACACCGCCAGGATGTCCACCTGCATCAGCAGGCTGTCGGCGTCGCCGCGCGCTCTACTGGTATAGACGACGCGTTCCAGGGCCAGGCTCATGTCGTCTTCTCCTCCAGAGCCGCAATCCGGCCGTCGCCCGACCATAGCCAATTAAAACAGATGCAACTACAAGGACTTGTGTACGATACCGGACAACTCGACTTCCCGGCTCGGGCGCGTTAGGGTGATCGCGTTCTCCGGGGGGTCGCGCAGCGCGCCTTCAGCGAGCGGTTCCAGCGAGCGGTTCGAAGGCGCGCCACTTAAGTGGGCGCTTTCCGGGCGGCGAACCGGCGACCACTTCGCCTGAAAGCGCCCAGCGGCTGAGATTGGCGTAGCCGCCTGACCCGTCGAACCTGATCCGGGTCATGCCGGCGAAGGGATGGGAAACGCTTTTGGTCCACGCTACAGGACCGTTCCGCCCGACGTCGGCAGACCTCAACCGTTTGAGGCCGCCATGAACATCCAAGTCACCCCGCCCGTCCTGCCCGAAGAGCCCAATGTGGATCTGGCGCTCAAGGACGCCCGCGACGCGGTCATGCGCGAGACCGGAACCATCCCCACCGGCGAACGGGCGGGCAGCCGCAAGGTCTATGTCGCGGGAGAACTCTACCCCGACATCCGCGTCCCCTTCCGCGAGGTCGCCGTCCATCCGTCGGCCAACGAGCCGCCGGTGACCATCTACGACAGCTCCGGCCCCTACACCGACCCGACGGTGACCATCGACATCAAGCGCGGCCTGCCCCTGGTGAAGTCGTCATGGCAGATGGATCGCGGCGACATCGCCCCGGTCCTGAACCCCCGCGAGGTCAAGCCCGAAGACAACGGCCACGCCTCCGGCCGCCACCTCGCCCCCCGCTTCGACGTCTCGAACCACCGTGTCTTCAAGGGCGTCGAGGGCCGCCCCGTCACCCAGTACGAATACGCCAAGGCCGGCATCATCACGCCCGAGATGGAATATGTCGCCATCCGCGAGAACCTGCGCCGCGAACAGAACGCCCCCTGCATCCGTGACGGAGAGGACTTCGGCGCCGCCATCCCCGACTTCGTGACGCCCGAGTTCGTCCGGCAGGAGATCGCCCGCGGCCGCGCCATCATTCCGCACAACATCAACCACCCCGAGGTCGAGCCGATGATCATCGGCCGCAACTTCCTGGTGAAGATCAATGCGAACATCGGCAACTCCGCCGTCCTGTCGTCGGTGGACGACGAGGTCGACAAACTGGTCTGGGCCACCCGCTGGGGCGCCGACAACGTCATGGACCTGTCGACGGGCCGCAACATCCACAACATCCGCGACTGGATCATCCGCAACTCGTCCGTCCCCATCGGCACCGTCCCCATCTATCAAGCGCTGGAGAAGGTGAACGGCGTCGCCGAGGACCTGACGTGGGAGGTGTTCCGCGACACCCTGATCGAACAGGCCGAACAGGGCGTCGACTATTTCACCATCCACGCCGGGGTGCGCCTGCCCTTCGTGCCGATGACGGCCAAACGCGTCACCGGCATCGTCTCGCGCGGCGGCTCCATCATGGCCAAATGGTGCCTGTCCCACCACAAGGAGAGCTTCCTCTACGAGCATTTCGAGGACATCTGCGACATCATGCGCGCCTATGATGTCTCGTTCAGCCTGGGCGACGGCCTGCGCCCCGGCTCCATCGCCGACGCCAATGACGAGGCCCAGTTCGCCGAGCTGCGCACCCTGGGCGAACTGACCAAGATCGCCTGGGCCAAGGGCTGCCAGGTCATGATCGAGGGCCCCGGCCACGTGCCGATGCACAAGATCAAGGCCAACATGGATGAGCAGCTGAAACACTGCCACGAGGCGCCCTTCTATACGCTTGGCCCGCTCACCACCGACATCGCCCCCGGCTATGACCACATCACATCCGCCATCGGGGCGGCCATGATCGGCTGGTTCGGCACGGCCATGCTCTGCTACGTCACGCCCAAGGAGCATCTGGGCCTGCCCGACCGTCAGGACGTCAAGGACGGCGTCATCACCTACAAGATCGCCGCCCACGCCGCCGACCTGGCCAAGGGCCACCCCGCCGCCCGCCTGCACGACGACGCCCTGTCGCGCGCCCGGTTCGAGTTCCGCTGGGAGGACCAGTTCAACCTGGGTCTGGACCCGGAAACCGCCCGCAAATACCACGACGCCACCCTGCCCAAGGAAGCCCACAAGACCGCCCACTTCTGCTCCATGTGCGGCCCCAAGTTCTGCAGCATGAAGATCAGCCAGGACATCCGCCGCGACGCCCAGGCCCAGCACGACGCGGGCGGTTCGCTGGCGGAAGCCGAGGCCGGAATGACGGAGATGAGCGCGAAGTTTAGGGCCGGCGGCGGGGTGGTGGAGGTGAAGGTGTGAGGCGATAACTGAAAATCTTGCTGCATACCCTCCTGGCCCGTAATCTACCGCGAACTCATCTGAGGTAAGCGGTGCTCGTCAATCGAATCATTCTGGGAAACTGGCGCAATTTTCGCTCGATCAACGTCGGGCTTCGCGAAAGGCAATTCGTAGTCGGCCCTAATGCGGCGGGAAAATCTAACTTCCTAGACGCATTCAGGTTTCTCCGAGATGTCGCAAAACCAGAGGGAGGCGGCGTACAAAAGGCAGTCAAGGATCGCGGTGGCGTATCTAAACTTCGCTCGCTGTCTGCGCGCAAAGACCCAGAAATTACGATCGAGCTGCATCTTTCGGAAACGCAAGATGGCCCCACGATCTGGAGATATAGGCTATCTATTGGCCAAGAAATTCGAGGCTTCAGACGCCCTATCGTTGCCGAGGAAAAGGTGTGGCGCGACGAAGAAATCGTCCTATCTCGCCCCAACTCAGACGACCGAGACGACCCAGAGCGCCTCACTCAATCATTCCTTGAGCAAGTTAATGAGAACTCTCAGTTTCGAGAACTAGTTAACTTCTTTTTCTCGACGACATATCTTCATCTCGTCCCGCAACTGCTTCGCCACCCCGAGCTGTTTCAGGGAAGATTGCTTGAATCTGATCCGTTTGGGCAAGGATTCTTGGAACGAGTAGCTAAGACTAGCCCCCGAATACAAAAATCACGACTTGCAAGAATTGAGACCGCTCTTAAAGTGGCGGTTCCTCAACTTCAGCAACTTCGATTTGAGCGCGATGACGATACTGGCCGCCCTCACCTGGGCGCTCTGTACTCTCATTGGCGACCAAATGCTGGATGGCAAAGAGAGGATCAATTTTCTGACGGAACACTAAGGCTAATAGGACTCTTATGGTCCTTGCTGGAAAGCGAGTCCCTTTTACTGCTTGAGGAGCCTGAACTTTCTCTCAATTCGGCGATTGTTGCTAGGCTAGGCCCTCTAATTTATCGAATGCAGAGACAGCGTCGTCGTCAGGTCATCGTAAGCACGCACAGTATGGACTTACTTTCCGACGAGGGCATTGAGGCTAGGGAAGTTATTCTCTTAGAACCAAGCCACGAGGGAACGGCCGCAACGGCCCTATCTGATTTCGATGACCTGTCGAGGCTGATGAAGGCAGGTCTTTCTGCTGGAGAGGTTGTGCTGCCAAGGACTCGACCACGGCAACTTGATCTGTTCGCTGCGTTGGACTGAAATGCCAGGCCATCTAACGATTGTTACTGAAGATTTGCCCTCTGAAATCGTGACTGAGATTTTGCTTTCTCACGTCGATCCTCATGGCGTGGTTGTCAATCGACTTGGGAGACAAGGAAACGGCTATATCCGGCGCAAGCTAAAAGACTTCAACGAGGCGGCAGCAGGGCTAAAAATATTCGTCCTTACGGATAGAGACTCGGTCTTAAATTGCCCCATCGAACTCCGACAAGAATGGATCCGGGGCCCTCAAGCGCCAAACTTGGTCGTTAGATTTGCAGAGATGGAAACCGAGGCTTGGCTCTTGGCTGACCCGGACAGAGTCACGGAATTTTTAGAAATTCCGGGAAATCGCGTACCAAATAATGTTGATCGACTACCGGACCCAAAGCAAACATTCGTCAATCTGGCACGATCATCGAGGAATAGCCGTATTCGAGACGACATGGTTCCTGCTCAAGGTGCGTCTGCGGCAGTTGGCCCAGCTTACAATCCCAGAGTTGAAGAATTCCTCCGGACGAAATGGCGGGTTGGGGTAGCCATAGAAAACTCTCCCAGCCTCAAGCGTGCAGCAACAAGACTTCGAGAGCTAATGCATCGAGAATAGTTGGTCGCTTTCTAATGCCCACCCTCGTCCTCCTCGCCGGGCCGAACGGCGCCGGCAAGACCACCTTCATCAACCGCTTCCTGCGTCAGCGGGCGGAGGCCTTCCGGTTCGTGAACCCGGACGAGGTGGCGCGTGGTCTGACGGGCGAAGGCGCGGCGCGCGATCTGGCGGCCGGGCGGCTGGTGCTGGAGCGGCTGGACGCCCTGTTCGTCGAGCGGGCCGACGGGGTGCTGGAGACGACCCTGGCCACCCGCTCCCACGCCCCGCGCATCCGCCGGTTCAAGGCCGCCGGATACCGTGTCGAACTGATCTATCTGCGTCCGCCCTCGGCGGACTTCTCCGTCGCCCGCGTGGCGCGCCGTGTCGCCCAGGGCGGCCACGGCATACCGGAAGACACGCTGCGCCGCCGTTTCGCGCTCAGCCTCGACTATCTGGAGACGGTCTACAAACCGCTGGTGGACTCGTGGGAGGTCTATGCGAGTAGCGACGAGGGCCTGGAACTGCTAGAAACGAGCCCGCGATGAGTAAGATTTTCGACACCGAAACCGTTCTGAAGGCCGGGCGCGACGCCGCCCTGATCGCGCGCACCGGCACGCGCGAGGAGAAGTCCGGCAAGTTCCTGCCGCCGCCCGGCTGGAAGGGGCATCTGGTCACCGCCGCCGACGCCCCGGCTGCACCGAAGAAGAAGCGGGCCTAGGCGTGTGCTCCCTCTCCCGTTGGGAGAGGGCTTGAGCGTCCGAGAGCGAAGCGATTGGAAACGCGAAAGGGGTGAGGGTCGGACCTCGCCGGTGACGCACGACCCTCACCCTTTCGGCTTGCGGCGCGCTTCGCTTGCCGAGCCTCAAGCCCTCTCCCAACGGGAGAGGGACAGATGCACAGCTAGCGCCCCTTCCTATACAACATGTCCCCTCCCGGCCCGTTGAAATCCCTCGGCTTTCGCGAAATCGACGGCCTCTACCCTATCACGGTTCGGGACGGCCTTAGACTGGGGGCGCGTCCTGGGATCGGGCGTGGGCGACAGCCGGGGGATGGGATGGACGACGATCAGGCCTATGACGACGGCGAGGGCGGCGGGTTCGATGGGCCGCGAGATCCGCATTACGATGCGGCCACGCAGCAGGGGCTGGATCAGATCCGCGTCCTGCGCGCGGCGGGTCTGGAACAGGCGTATCGCGACGCGCTTCACCTGGACTGCTCGGCCGAGGCCGAGGTGCGGTTCTGGCGCACGCACGGCCTGCCGATGCATCTGTTGCGGCCGCCGACCCTCGCCGCCTCCGACGCCGTCGCGCGCGACGCCGACCGGGTCCACAATCGCGGCTATCGCCGCCTGTCGAAAGAGGCCTGGCAGGCGGCGGGCAAGGCCTATCTGGAGGGCGACACGGCCGAGGAGGTCAGCGCCCGTTACGGCATGGGGGTCAGCACCTTTCGCGCCCGCGCCAGGGACGAAGGCTGGCGGCGCGAGGACCAGGACGATCCCGCGCCCCTGCCAATGGACGACCCCATCGACCTGCCGTTCGAGACGGCGCAGGGCCTGCCCGACTTTGCAGAGATGGCGGCCCACGCCCTGGTGCGGATGGGCCGGGCGGTCCAGGCCGGGCGCGCGATGGAGGCGGCGCGGTGGGTGCGGCTGCACGCCCATCTGACCCGCCTGGCGCGCGAGGCGGAGCCGCCGGCTGCCCCATCCGCGCCGAAGCCCGAGCCGAAACCGAAAGAACCCGACATGGCCGAACGCGCCACGGCCGTCGCCCGGGAGATCGGCGTCATCGCCCTGGAGGCCGCCGCCCTGACGCCCGGCGACTACGCCGGCCGCGACGCCCTGATGGCCCGAGTGGAGGCGCTGGACGACCTGAAACCGCCCCCGATTTCAGACGAATTGCACAGTTCAGACGGTGTTTTTGATGCGGGGGAGTCTGAAACCGACCCGCCGTGATCGTCTCCTCCCCATCGCCTGCGATGGGGAGGGGGACCGCGCCCGCAGGGCGTGGTGGAGGGCTCTTGACGCCCCACTGACATTGGCCTTGCTGAAAAAGCCCCTCCGTCACGGCGCCAAGCGGCGCCGCGCCACCTCCCCGTCGCTTCGCGCCAGGGAGGAGACGGTGAAGCTCACACCTCCGCCGCCATCTTCCTCAGCGCCTCTTCGAACACCGACGCCGGTTGGCCGCCGCTGATCAGGTATTTGCCCTCCACCACCACGGCGGGGACCGAGGTGATGCCGCGCGCGCGCCACAGGTCCTCTGACGCCCGCACGGCCTGGGCGTAGCGGCCCGAGGCCAGCACCTCGCCCGCCTCGGCCCGGTCCAGCCCGGCGGCCTCGGCGGCGGCGGTCAGAACCCCGGCGTCGGTCAGGTTGCGGTTCTCGGTGAAGTGGGCGGTGAACAGGGCCTGTTTCAGGGCCTTCTGCTTGTCGGGCGCCGTCTCGTGCGCCCAGTGCAGCAGGCGGTGGGCGTCGAAGGTGTTCCAGATCCGGCTGTCGTCGGTCATCCGCATGTCGAAGCCGACCTCGCCGGCCCGCTCTCGGATCATGGCGCGGTTGGCGGCGGACTGCTCAGGCGACGCGCCGTATTTTCGGCCGATGTGTTCGACGATGTTTTCGCCCTCGGGCGCGATCTGGGGGTTCAGCTCGAACGGCTGAAAGGCGATGTCGGCGGCGATCCCCTCGCTCTTGAGGGCGTCCAGCGCCGCCTCCAGCCCGCCCAGGCCCACCACGCACCAGGGGCAGACCACGTCGGAAACGAAGTCGATCTTCAGGGTCTTGGTCATGGCGAGGGCCTTCTGGAACAGCAAGTGTTGCTGGAATATAGGGAGGCCAAGCCCGACGCCAAGCCTCAGCCGATCTTCAGATCCCTGGGCGGCCGGATCCTGCGCCAGCGCGCCTCCACGAAGGCGAAGGCGCCGAAGGCCATCAGCCCCGCCGCCGTCAGTCCCAGGATCCACGACCCGCCCGGCTGGGCCTCCAGCGCGTCCAGCGCCGCCGCCGTCGTCGTCACCTCGCCCGACCGCGCGTGCAGCCCCGCCAGAACCACGAACACCCCCAGCGGCAGATAGGCGAACCCCCGCGCCCCGTATCCCGCCCGCGCCAGGGCCGTCGCCGTCCCGCAGAAGGCCTTAGGACAGGCCAGGGCGTCGTCGAAGTCGTCGCGGAAGGCCCGAACGATATTGCCGACGCCGACGCCCAGCACCACAAGCCCCGCCCCGATCAGCAGCGCCTCGCCGAACGGCAGACCCAGCAGAGCGGCCGCCTTCTCCTGGTTCTCGGCCACGCTCTCCGCTTGGGCGGAGGATGCGCTGGTCGCCTCGCCGAACTCGTCCAGATACTCGAACACCCCCGACGCCAGCACGCCGTAGAACAGGCCGCTGGCCGCCTGCCCCGCCCGCGTCGCCCAGCCCTTCAGGTCGGCCCCCTCATGGTCCGCGTCGAACACCGCCTGCAGCACCCGCCAGCCCACGAAGGCCCACAGGCCCAGCCCCAGCAGCACCAGCCAGACCTTGCCGAACGGCTGGGCCGCCAGCCAGCCCGTCGCCCCGCTCGTCCCCACGGCCTCGCCGATCCGGTCCGTCGCCGCCAGCAGGGTCAGCGCCCCGGCCGACAGATAGACGAAGCCCCGCGCGCCATATCCGACCCGCGCCGCCCACTCGACCAGCGTCGCCAGCGGCGGCAGGCGCCGCAGGACAGGGGCGCGTCTAAGAAAGGTCTTGGCGGCGGTCATTGCATCCCCGGCGGCGAGAAGCCCCCTAACGCCGCTCGCACGGCAAAGGCTCCCGAACCCGCGCTGTGTCGACATCCGACAGACAGGCCCGCAACCTCAAGGCTAAGGTTCTCGGCCTGGGAGCCGTTCGCTTGCGCATCTACGAGTTTCACTTCTTCGACGAGGCCGACCGCCGCCCACTGCTCGACTTCTTCGACGGGGCCGACGACGCCATGGCCGTGGCCGCCGCCCGCAAGCGCCTGGCCGATCACGCCTCCTGCATCGGTGTCGAGGTTCATCAGGCCGAGCGTCTCGTGGCCCGGCTGGAGCGCACCGCCACCGACGCCGGCTGATCGGTTTCGTACACATCTCGGTAAAATCAGGGCTTTTCCCCAGAAAGCGGAGCCGGATACAGCTACGCTGTGTCGAGTTTCGACAGACGCGCGAAGCAGATCGCCCTATGCGCGAACTCATGCGCAGTCTCCCGCCGGGCAACCGGTTGATCCACGACCTGAATCCCGAAGACCGCGACGCCCTGCTGGCGATCGCCGTCCCCGTCGAATTCGCCCTGGGTCATGTGTTCAACGAGCCGGACGACGCCATCGAACACCTGCACTTCATCGACAGCGGCTTCTGCTCCTCGGTGGCGGTGCTGGAGGACGGACGAACGGTGGAGACGGTCATGATCGGCCGCGAGGGGGTGCTGGGCGTCGTCGCCTCGGTCGTGCCGCACCACGCCCACACCCGCAGCGTGGCCCAGGTCGCCGGCACGGCGCGGCGGGTGGACGCCGCGCGCTTTCGGGCCCTGTCGGCCCAGCGGCTGGGCGTGCGCGACGCTGTCGGCGACTACATGGCCCGGCTGCAGGGCGAACTGGAGCAGTCCACGGCCTGCAACGCCCTGCACCACGCGGGCCAGCGGTTCGCCAAATGGCTGCTGCGCTGTCACGACCGGGTCGAGGGCGACACCCTGAACCTGACGCAGGAGTATCTGGCGTCGATGCTGGGGTCGCAGCGCACCACGGTTAACGAGGCGGCGCAGGGGCTTCAGAAGGCCGGCGCCATCGCCTATTCGCGCGGCCGCATCACGGTGCTGGACCGCGCGGCGCTGGAGCGGGCCGCCTGCGAATGCTACCGCCGGGGCGGCGACCCGCTCTAGTCCGCCTGGGCGGCCGGCAGTTCCAGCACGGCCTTCAGCCCGCCCATGTCGCTGTCCGCCAGGTTCAACCGCCCGCCATAGGCGCGGGTCAGGTCGTCCACGATCGACAGGCCCAGGCCCGAGCCCGGCGCGCTCTCGTCCAGCCGCGCGCCGCGCTGCATGACCGTGTCGCGTTGGTCGGCCGGCAGGCCCGGCCCGTCGTCCTCGACCACCAGGATCATCTGCCCCAGGCCGCTGCCGCCCGCCGAGACGCGCACCCGACGCTTGGAAAATTTGGCGGCGTTCTCGATCAGATTGCCCAGGATCTCCTGCAGGTCCTGACGCTCGCCCAGGAAGGACAGGTTGTCGGGCGCGCGCCAGTCGATCTCGACGTTCTTGTCGCGGAACACCTGTTCGATCATGACCGCCAGCTCGTCCAGCACCTCGGCGACGGGCGTGGTCTCGCCCAGGCCGTGGGCGGCGCGGGCGGCGGCGCGGGCGCGGCGCAGGTGGTGATCGACCTGGCCCTGCATGACCTTGGTCTGACGCCGCACCAGTTCGGGCAGCGACCCTTGCGTCGTCCCCGCCTCGGCCAGCATGACCGAGATCGGCGTCTTCAGCGCATGGGCCAGGTTGCCCACGTGGGTGCGCTGACGCTCCACCACCTCCTGGTTATGATCCAAGAGGCGGTTGACCTGTTCGGCCAGGGGCTGGATTTCCAGCGGATAGGACCGCCCGATCCGGGCCGACTTGCCCTTTCGCACATCGGCGATCTCGTCGCGCAGGTCGAACAGGGGGCGCAGGCCGATCCGGACCTGGATGAAGACCGCAGACACCAGGCCCAGGCCCAGGATCAGCATCGCCGTCCAGGTGACGCGGGCGAACTGGCGCGTGTCGGCGTCCACCTCGGAGCGGTCGATGGCGGCGATGAAGATGACCGGATGTTCGTGCCGGGGAATGGACTTCATGCTGGCGGCGACGCGCAGGGGCTCGCGCGTCACGTCGTCGTCCTTGGGACCGGTGGTGTTGAAGGTGATCACGTCCCCGAACGCCGCATCCAGCCGGTTGGGCAGATCGGCCGGCAGGGTCAGGTCATAGCTCCACAGCGAGTTGGAACGGGCCAGGCTGACTAGGCGTCCGTCCGGCCGAACCTCCATGATCTGCCAGTATTTGCCGGACAGCAGGCGCAGGGTGCGGGCGTCCTGGATCTGGGCCACCACGTCGCCCTGGGGCGTGCGGCTGGCGCCGACCACGATCTCGTCGATGGTCTCGTTCAGCATGGCCCCCAGACGGCGCAGCGCCGATTCCTGGAAGGCCTGGGTCAGGACCAGGGCGGCGACGACCAGGGCCACCAGGATCCAGGCCGAGGCCAGCCAGATCAACCGCCGCGTCAGCGAGCGACCGGGCCGCCCGAACCAGCGGCCCCAATCCTGACGCCTGGAAGCCGACGCCTCGGTCACGCCGCTTCGGATTCGCCCGCCAGAGGCGTCAGCCGATATCCCAGGCCGCGCACGGTCTCGATCCGGTCGGACCCGACCTTCTTGCGCACCCGGCCGATGAAGACCTCGATGGTGTTGGAATCCCGGTCGAAGTCCTGATCGTACAGGTGCTCGACCAGCTCCGTGCGGCTGATGACCCGGCCCTGATGCATCATCATGTAATGCAGCAACCGGTATTCCAGCGAGGTCAGGCGCAGCGGTTCGCCGTTGACGCTGGCCCGCGCCGCGCGCGGATCCAGCCGCAGGCCCCCGCAGGCCAGGGTCGCAGAGGCGATGCCGGCCGAGCGGCGCAGCAGGGCTCGCAGGCGCGCCAGCAGTTCCTCGGTATGGAAAGGCTTGGTCAGATAGTCGTCGGCCCCGGCGTCGAAGCCCGCCACCTTGTCCGACCAGGCGCCGCGCGCCGTCAGGATCAGGACCGGCGTCGTCTTGCCGTCGCGCCGCCAGCGCTCCAGCACCGACACGCCGTCGATCTTGGGCAGGCCCAGGTCCAGCACCACGACGTCATAGGGTTCGTTCTCGCCCAGATAATGGGCTTCCTCGCCGTCAGGAGCGTGATCCACGGCATAGCCCGCGTCGCCCAGCGCCGCCTTAAGCTGACGCGACAGATCCGCGTCGTCCTCGACCAAAAGCACCCGCATCAGTCAGGCCTGCGACGTTGGTTGTTGTTGTCAGGGCGCGCCTGGCCGGTGCGGCCGTCGACCACGACCTCGCGCACGCGGCCGTCACGTTCGACCAGGACGGAGTAGTTGCCGTCGCGGCGCGGTTGGGTGTCGATGGGGCGGCCGCCGCCGGCCGCGCCGCCACGGCGACGCGCCTCGTCCGGACTGACGCGCGGAGGGGGTCGATCCTGCGACTGTTGACCCTGATCGCGCGACTGGGCGACCGCCTGCGTCGAAAGGACGGGAGCGAACGCCAGGGCCAGGGCCAAGGCCAAGGCGGGCGGGGCGACGATGAGGCTGGCGGGTTTACGGGACATGGCGACCGATCTAGGCCCAATCATCTGAACGGGCGCTGAATACGTCGTATAGTTTAAAGCGACCCTCGCGCCAAACCGGCGAACACCGATCCTGTCGAAGTTGTCACCGACATGAACCGAATCTGATCGGCGCTGTTCAGAACCGGCTCAGCCGCCGGATGGTCAACTCTCCTCATCGCTGGTCACCCCGACCGGCGAAGACCGTTTCAAGGAGATCGCCATGCGCAAGCTTATCGTCCCCGCCATCGTCCTGGCCGCCGTTTCGGTCGCCGCCCCGTCCTTCGCGCAATCCTATAGCCGTCCGGCCCCGCCGCATCACGGCGCCCAGCACGCCGGCTACGGTTCGTGGCAGTCGATCAACGCCCGCCAGGCCAACCTGGACCGCCGCATCGACCAAGGCGTCCGCAACGGTCAGATCAGCCGCCGCGAAGCCACCCGCCTGCGTGGCGAGTTCAGCAGCATCCTGCGCCTGGAGGCCAGCTACCGCCGTGGCGGCCTGACCGCCTGGGAGCGCACCGATCTAGACCGCCGCTTCGACCGCCTGTCGGCCCAGATCCGCAACGAGCGTCGCGATTACGACAACCGTCGCGGCTGATCCCCGTCCACCGATGTGACGCCAGAGGGCGCGGCCGAAAGGCTGCGCCCTTTTGCATTTCGCCAAACCGACTTCGGCCGCCTCTCGACTAGAGCAGGAGTTCCACAGCCGACACCGTCATCGCCATCCCGAGGCTGCGCCCCGGCGCCAGTCGCTGCAATCCGGTCTGTTCCGACGACGGCGCATTGTGGGCGTCGGGTCGGTGGGTGACGGGTTCGACGCAGTAGAAGTCGGTGCCTTTCGGCGCATAGACCTGGGTCCAGCGCGCGGGCGCATCGGCCGTCAGCGTCACCCGGCGACCGCCGCCGTCCAGCACCGCCTCGCCGGACCAGCCGGCATAGGCGTGATCGACGAAGGGCGCGTCGGCGAGGGCCAGACCGTTCGACCAGTCCGCGATCTCGGCTGGGGACGCCAGGCGTTCGGGAATCTCGCGGGCGTCGGTGATCCAGACGCCCTGGGCCGACAGGGTCAGTCGGCTGTCGGCATACCGATGGAAATAGGGATGCAGGCCCAGTCCGGCAGGCATGACCGCCTCGCCGGTGTTGATCATGGACAGGGTGATCGTCAGGCCCTGGTCCGTCAGTTCGATGACCTGGCGCGCGCGCCAAGGCCAGGGCCAGCCGTCCGTGTCGCCGGGCCAGTCCAGCGTCATCTCGACCCGGCTCGCCGTCTGGCTTTCGACGGTCCAGGGCAAGAGCCAGGCGTCTCCATGCAAGGCGTGGGGGGCGAACCGATCCAGCGCTGGGAGTTGCACCGTGCGGCCGTCGAAGACAAAGCGTCCATCGGCGATGCGGTTGGCGTAGGGGACCAGCGGGAAACAGGCGGTCTCCAGAATATCGGTCGCGCCTTCGGGCGTGGGACGAAACACGGGCTGGTCGCGCCAGTCCAGGCTGAGTACCGCCCCGCCCAGTTCAGGCGACAAAGTGGCGCGCCAGTCGCCGGCCGTCAGTGCTATCACAGCGAGATCCGGTTCTGAGGCAGGCCCGGTGTTTCGACGCGCACGCAATAAAGACCGCCCAGGGTCGGCTGGTCCGCCCGCTTGTCGGCGTTCCCCAGCCAGGCCGTGGTCATATAGAGGTCGCGCAGATCGGGGCCGCCGAAGGCCGCCTTGGTCACCGTCTGGACCGGCGCTTCGATCTTGCCCAGCGGGGTCCCGTCGGGTGCGAAACGCGCCACGCCCCAGCCGTTGAAAAGGCCGACGTGAAGCACGCCCGCCGCATCCATGCTGGGGCCGTCGGCATAGCCGTCCTCGGTCACGGCGAAGACGCGCCGGTTGGAGATCGCGCCGTCGTCGTGGTCGAAGGCCAGCACGGTCTTCTTCAGCGTATCGTGGTGATAAAGGGTGCGGCCGTCGGGGCTGAGGCAGGGGCCGTTGGTGACGCCATAGCCGTCGTCGTGCCGCGTCAGCTCGCCCCGGAACCAGCGATAGAGGGCGCCGGTCTGGACCTGTTCGCTGTCGTCCATCGAGCCGAACCACAGCGACCCGTCAGGCGCGACGAAGCCGTCGTTCAGCCGGTTCTGCGGCCGGTCTTCCTCGACCGGCTGAAACCGCGAGAAGTCGCCCTGGTCAGGATCGAAGCGATACAGCCCGCCGCGCACGCCGCAGACCAGAGAACCGTCCTCGGCAGGCAGAGCAAATCCGGTCTGGTCCGGCGTGTCCCAAGACCGCTTCTCAGCCGTCGCCGGGGTGTAGCGATGCAGCTTTCGACCCTTGATGTCGACGAACCACACCGCGCCACGCGCCGCATCCCAGACCGGGCCTTCGCCCAGCTCCGCCTGGATGTCCCAAACCAATTCTGGCTGGGCCAGTTCCACATCGCTCATAGATCAGCTCGCCGAGTAGGAGGTCTTGATCTGGGTGTAGAACTCGACCGCCGCGAAGCCCTGTTCGCGTGAGCCGTAGCTCGACTTCTTCGATCCGCCGAACGGCACGTGATAGTCGACCCCGGCGGTGGCCAGGTTGACCATGGTCATGCCTGCGCGAGCGTTCCGCTGGAAGTCGCGGGCGTGTTTCAGCGACTGGGTGACGATGCCGGCCGACAGGCCGAACTCGACGCCGTTGGCGACGGCCAGCGCCTCTTCATAGCTGGCGACGCGGATGGTCGAGGCGACGGGGCCGAAGACTTCCTCGTTGTTGATGCGGGCGTCGGCGGCGGTGTCGGCGATCAGGGTCGGCTGGACGTACCAGCCGGGGGCGTCGAACGTCAGACGCTCGCCGCCGGTGACGATCCGTCCGCCGGCGTCGCGGGCGATGTCGATATATTTGTACGAGGTTTCGCGCTGGGCCTCGCTGACCGCCGGGCCCATCTGGGTGTTGGGATCTAGTGCGTCTCCGACGCGCAGGGCCGCAACCTTCTCGGCCAGGGCTTTCACGAAGCGGTCGTGGATGCCGTCCTGAACGATCAGGCGGCTGGAGGCGGTGCAACGCTGACCGGTGGCGAAGAAGCTGCCGTCCAGGGCCACGGCGACCGCCCGGTCCAGATCGGCGTCGTCCAGCACGATCAGCGGGTTCTTGCCGCCCATCTCCAGTTGGACCCGCGCCTGGCGCTTGACCGCGCCTTCGGCGACGCCCGCGCCCACGGCTTGCGAGCCGGTGAAGCTGATGCCGTCGATGCCCGGATGGGCCACGACGGCGCGGCCGACGTCCCCGTCGCCGATGACCATATTGACCACGCCCTTGGGCAGGCCGGCCTCATGCAGGACGGCGATCAGGGCCTCGGCCGTGGCCGGAGTCGGGCCGGCGGGCTTGATGACGACGGTGTTGCCGAAGGCGATGGCCGGGGCGATCTTCCAGGCCGGAATGGCGATGGGGAAGTTCCACGGGGTGATCAGGCCGAAGACGCCGACGGCCTGGCGATAGGTCTGGATCTCGACGCCTGGACGGGTCGAGGCCAGGTTCTGGCCGTGGACCCGCAGGGCCTCGCCGGCGAAATACTTCAGGATACGGGCGGCGCGCATCGTCTCGCCGGTTCCCTCGGGCAGGGTCTTGCCCTCTTCGCGGGCCAGCAGGCGGCCGATCTGGGCGGCGCGTTCCATGATCAGCGACCCGGCCTTGTCCAGCACGTCGAAGCGCACTTCCGGCGAGGCGTCAGACCAGCCGGGGAAGGCGGCGCGGGCGGCCTGAACGGCCTGATCCACCTCGGCGGCCCCGCCCTTGGGCGTGCGGGCCACGACGTCGCGGGTGTCCGACGGGTTCAGGCTCTCGCCCGCAAACGCGCCCGCGACCTTCTCGCCGCCGATCCAGTGGAAGAGTTCAAGCGTGTCGGTCATGGGATGTCCTTTTCTGAAGGCTGACGGGCGGCGGGGGAGCGCCGCCCGTTTCGGGGAGATGGGGATGGACGGGCGAAAGATCAGCCCGTCATGTCTTCCAGTTCACGACCGCGCGTTTCCTTCACCCAGGCCTGGACCAGGAAGAAGGAGATCAGGGCGCTGACCGCATAGAAGCCGTAGGTGACCACCAGACCCAGGGTCGCCGCCATCCAGGGGAAGCTGACCGAGATGGCGAAGTTGGCGATCCACTGGGCGAAGCCGGCGACGGCCAGGGCCGAACCGCGCATCTGGTTGGGGAACATCTCGCCCAGCATGACCCACATGACCGGACCCCAGCTGAAGTTGAAGAAGACCACATAGGCGTTGGCCGCGATCAGGGCGATCAGGCCGGTGTTGTCGTCCAGATGCAGCGATCCGTCGATCAGGGCGGCGCGCGAGAAGCACCAGGCGACCGTGCCCAGGGTCACGAACATGCCCGCCGAACCGATCAGCAGCAGGGGCTTCCTGCCGATCTTGTCGATGACCGAGATGGCCGCCAGACAGGCCGCGATCGACAGGACGCCGGACAGGATGTTGATCTGCAGCGCGTCGTTCTCGGAGAAGCCGACCGACTGCCACAGCACGGCGCCGTAATAGAAGACGATGTTGATGCCGACCAGTTGCTGGAACACGGCTAGGATCAGACCGGCCCAGACGATGGGGCGCACCTTCTTCGTCGCAGGGTCCAGAAGGTCCGAGAATTTCGGCTTGTGATCGGCGCTCAGTGAGGCGCGGATTTCACCGACCTTGCGGGCGCCGGCGGCGGGTCCGAACAGTTTGGACAGCACGGCCTGCGCCTGGGCGTCCTTCTTCTTGGCGACGAGGAAGCGCGGGCTTTCCGGGATGACCAGCAGGGCCAGCAGATAGATGGCGGCCGGCACGACCTGCAGCCAGAACATCCAGCGCCAGGCGGGGAAGCCCAGCCAGAAGTCGGCGGTCGATCCGCCGGCGGTGCGCGCCAGGACGTAGTTGGCCACGAAGGCGCCGGTCAGGCCGGTGATGATCATGATCTGCTGCACCGACGACAGCCGACCGCGGATCGCCGCCGGGGTCACTTCGGAGATATAGGCCGGCGACAGGACCGAGGCCGCGCCGACGCCCAGGCCGCCGATGAAGCGGGCGATGATGAAGTGGGCCGAGCTGTCAGCTGCGCCCGCCCAGAAGGCCGAGACGATGAACAGGACAGCGGCGATCTGCATCACCGTGCGACGGCCGATGGCGTCGGCCAGGCGCCCTGCGATGAAGGCGCCGACGGCGCAGCCCAGCAGGATGGCGCCGACGTTGAAACCGGTGCCCAGGGCCGACAGGTTGAAGGCCGCCTCCAGCCCGTCCTGGGTGCCGTTGATGACGCCGGAATCATAGCCGAACATGAAGCCGCCGATGGTGGCGACCGCCACGATCAGTGCGATGAAGGCCATGTTGACGCGGTCGTCGCCCGCAATATCGGGGCCTGTGCCCCCCGTCGGTCCTGCCATTTCGATATTCCCTCCGAAACCCGTCTGACGCGGGCGTGAAACTCAGAAAACCCTATCGCCAGCCGGCGTCCACGAAATACTCGTGGCCCGTGATCAGGCGCGCGTCGTCGGACGCGAGGAATAGGCCCAGCGCGGCGACATCGTCGGGCTGGAGCCGGCCGGGCAGACATTGAGCCGCCACGATCTCGGCCTCGCCCTCGGGCGTGTACCATTTCATCTGACGCGGGGTCTGGACGTTGCCCGGCACGATGCAGACGGCGCGCACCCCGTCGCCGCCCAGTTCGCGCGCCAGGGCCCGCGTCATGCCCTCGATGCCCGCCTTGGCGGTCTCGTAGAGCGACAGATCGGGAAGGCCCAGGTGCCAGCTGATCGAGCCGAGGTTGATGATCACGCCCCGGCCCTGCGCGCGCATGCCCGGCGCGACCGACTGGGCCGCGAAATAGAGATGGCGCAGGTTCACGTTGATCCGATTGTCCCAATAGTCAGGCGTGACCTCGGACAGCGTATGGCGATCATCGTTGGCGGCGTTGTTGATCAGGACGTCGATGGGGCCATGTTCGGCGACGACCTCCGCCAGACGGCCTTGCAGGGCGGCGATGTCGGTCAGGTCGCAGGGGCGGAAGGTCGGGGCCGGCGACAGTTCGGCCAGCGACGCCTCCAGCGCCTTCGACTCCGCCTCGGCGATGTCGAAGAAGACGACGCGGGCGCCCTGGCGCGCAAAGGCCTCGGTGAAGCCGGCGCCGATGCCTGAGCCGCCGCCGGTGACGACGACCAGACGGCCCTTCAGCGACGGATAGATTGCGCCGCTCATGCGGCCGCTCCCAAGAGGCCGCGACCGGCCAGATTGCGCATCAGCTCCAGCACCCCGAACTGCCACGGCGGGGCTTGGTCGCAGGTCGCGACGATGTTTTCCAGCACGCCCAGCTTCTCGGACGAGACGCGAACCCGGTCGCCGATCTTGTGGGTGAACCCCTTGCCCGGCGCATCGCGGTCGTCGATGGGCGCGAACATGGTGCCGAGATACAGGGCGAAGCCGTCCGGATACTGATGCGCGCTCAAGGTCTGGCGCACCAATTCCTCGGGATCGCGGCTGATCAGGCTCATCGAGCTTTCGCCCGTCATGACGAAGCCGTCCATCCCCTCGACTTCCAGCCGGACGGTCGCTGAGCGCACGTCGTCCATGCCGAAGCCGTCGTCGAACAGGCGGATGAAGGGGCCGACCGCCGCCGAGGCGTTGTTGTCCTTGGCCTTACCCAACAACAGAGCCGAACGCCCCTCGATGTCGCGCAGGTTGACGTCATTGCCCAGGCTGGCGCCGACCGGGCGGCCGGCGGGATCGCAGATCACCACCACCTCCGGCTCCGGGTTGTTCCAGGCCGAGTCCGAACGCACCCCGACCTCGGCGCCCCAGCCGACCGAGGCCAGCACCGGCGCCTTGGTGAAGATCTCGGCATAAGGGCCGATGGCGACTTCGAGATATTGCGACCACAGGCCATCGGCGATCAGCTGCGCCTTGACCGCTTCGGCCTGTTCGGAGCCTGGACGCAGGTCCTTCAGGTCGCCGCCGATCCGGTCGAGGATGGATTGTCGCACCGAATTGGCTGCGTCGGCGTCGCCGCGCGCGCGTTCCTCGATCACTCTTTCCAAAGCCGAAACCGCAAAGGTGACGCCCGAGGCCTTGATGCATTGCAGGTCCAGCGGCGACAGCAACTGCATGCCTTGCAGCGACCAGGCCGAGGCGACCGTCAGCGCGTCCAGCGGCCCCATATCCACGCCCGCCGTATCCAGATCGTCCAGCGCGACCGCCTGGGCCGTCGTGGCGACATGGCCGGTAAGATCATACAGCCGCCCGCCGCGCGCCAGCACAGGCGACGGCCCGGCCGAGGTCATTACGCGTCCAAGCAGGCGCGCGTCGCGCCAGTCCGCCGGCAGGCACTCAGCAAGCAACAAGATATCATCCTCCTCACGTTCTTGGACGTGTTAGCGCTAACATCTTTTAGCGGGAGGCGGATGTCAATCGCTTGGCGAGGCGGTGCTTTCGCGGGCGATGAATTGGTGGGGGACCGGGCCGTCTTCCTCCCCGCCCCGTCCCAGGATCACGGCGGCGGCACGGGCCATTTCGGCGACCGGCTGGCGGATGGTGGTCAGGGTCGGCCAGACGCTGGCAGCTAAATAGGTGTCGTCGAAGCCCGCGACGGAAATGTCGCCCGGCGTGGACAGGCCCGCAGCATGCACAGACGCCAGAACGCCGGCGGCCATGTCGTCGTTGCTGGCGAAGACGGCGGTCGGACGCTGGGGCCGGGCCAGCAGCCGTCGCCCGGCCTCGAAGCCGGATCGGTAGGTGAAATCGCCCGCCTCGACCAGCAGCGCCGCGCCCTCGACCGCATCGACGGCGGCCTGGGCGCCCATGCGGCGATCCGCGCTGGCGCTCTGGTCCTGACGGCCCTCGACGAAGCCGATCAGGCGGTGGCCCAGGTCCAGCAGATGGCGCGTCATCTCATGCGCCGCACCCTGATCATCCACCCGCAGGGAGATCAGGCCGTCCCGATCGACGGGCGCGGCCAGGACTACGGCCTTCATGCCGCTCTTGGCGATGGCGTCCAAAGTCGCGTCCGATTCGCCCAGAGGCGGCGGCACGATCACCCCCTGCGCCCCGCCGGCCGCCAGCCGCTGGACCGCCTCGCGCTCCTCGTCCGGCGCACCGGCCCGCGAAGGTTCGATCAACAGCAGCAGACCCACCGACCGCGCCCCCTCAAGCGCGCCCGACAGAACCTCGGCCAGATAGGCGTTCGACGGGTTGGCGTAGAGCAGCCCAATCCGCCCGCCCCCGGCCCGCGCCAGAATCCGCGCGGCGGGATCGGGCACATAGCCGGTCTCGCGAATGACCTTCTCGACCTTCTCGCGCGTCGCCTCGCGCACGCGCGCATCCCCATTGACCACACGCGACACTGTCATCGGCGAAACGCCGGCCAGGCGCGCAACGTCGCTCATGGTATGGTTGCGGTGCGGGCTGGCTTTGGTCGTCATAGCCACCTTGAGTAGCGCGGACGCAGAGGGATGGCGACCCCGGAGGGACTCCAACCCCCGACCTCGGCTTTAGGAACGGGTGAATAGTCGATTTCACGTTGTTTCGACTGTTCTCAATCTTATTCACTTACCTCTGTAATCAACAATTTGGTTGTTTTCGGTTTATCACGGCGTAACCTCAAGTTCCAGCACGCCGCACCCCCGGCGTACCCCAGATTTTGCAGAGGAATTGTGCGCCATGCCTGCCATATCGCTGACCGATCGATACATCCACGCCATCAAAAGCGTCCCGAATCAGCGCCTAGAAATCTTCGATCAAAATTGCCCGGGCCTGCACTTGCGCGTCACCGGGACAACGAAATCATGGGCGATGCGATATCGTGCGGCAGATGGACGCCACGCCCGTCATCGCCTGGGAGAGTTTCCGACTGTAAACCTTCGCACAGCGCGCCTAGAAGCGGGTCGCTTGCGCGAAATGATCGGACACGGAGGCGATCCGGTCCGGGAACGTCAGGAAATCAAGGAACAGGCAAGACTCGAGGCGCTGGACACGTTCGGCAAGCTGCTCGAAGCCTATTGGGTCGCGTGCGAAACCGGAGAGTGGCAGCCCAAGCGCAAGCGGAAGCGCGCAACGACACTCAAATACGAAAAGCGCCTGTCTGAGCGGCATATCGAGCCTGTCCTCTCAAACCAGCCATTGGCGAGTATCAAGCGCTCGACGATCAAGGCGCTGCTTCGCGATATGACGGCGAAAGGGATCGGGGCTCAAACCAACCGTGTCCAAGCGCTGATCCGTCAAGTATTCAACTTCGGCATTGGCGAGGAGTTGGTGGAGATCAACCCAGCCATGGGGTTCGCGGCCCTGCACTCCGCCAAGCCTCGCCGCCGAGTCTGGAAGGACCCGGAACTGCGACTGCTCTGGAACGCCTTAGCTGACCACACTCCATTGTGTACCCCCCGAGGCGACAGCGTCTTTGTGAGCAGGCCGGTCCGCATCGCCCTGCAGCTTGCGCTCCTGCTCCTGCAGCGCAGAACCGAGATAGCGGGCATGGACCTCGCCGAACTAGATCTCGACCAGGCGGTTTGGCTCATACCGGCCGAGCGGATGAAGTCGGATCGCCCTCACCAAGTGCCTCTGCCGCCGTACGCGGTCACGCTCATTCGCGAGGCCATTGCGCTCACCAAGCTTCCGTCCGACCGGTTGAAGGGGCCCGTTTTCCCACATCAACGGGACTATACCCAACCCATGCGCGCCGATGCGATGACCAGAGCAATGGACCGGTTAAGAGACTGCATCGGGGTCGAAGACGCGACGGTTCACGATCTGCGACGCACCGGTTCGACGGCGCTAACCAGCGAAAGACTTCGGGTCAGCCCCTTTATCCGCTCGAAGGTTTTGGGCCACGGCACCGACGCCGGCGGCGGGGCTCAAGTCTCCAGCACCCACTACGACGCGAACGAGTATATGGTGGACAAGCGCACCGCTCTGCGTGCGTGGGAAGCGCTGCTTCTGCGGATTGTCGAACATGGGCCCAGCGCCGTGAAACCATCCACTCATGTCGGCATCCTTCGGAGTTCAATGTTCGGTCTGACAGCCGCTAACGACGTAGAACCGTTGGTCATCTCGCAGGAGGGCTAGGCTGGGGGCGACTATTTGTGCATGGCGGGCAGCACCCGTGGGAAGGCATTGGTCGAGCAATCATCTAATCTGAAATTGGCTGAGATTGGAAAAGCGGCCGCGGCAAGGATGACTACGTGGCATTGCCCTGATCGGGGGCCGTATGGCCGCTGTGCGCTGCCGCCTCGGAAGGGTCATCATCAAGGATGCGCGAGAAAGCGAACGCTTCCATCGCAGGCGCGTTGGGTGGTCTATGGATGACAAGCCCCCACGTGAGACGCCTATCGGTTTTGACGATCCGCCTGACAAGGCGAGCTTGGGCGCATTCAAGATCTCGGGCATAGCCATTGCGCTAGCTGCGGTGATCTGCCTGGGGCTAATCGCCGTAGTCGTCGCGCGATCGGGGGGAATCTAAGCGGCACGTTATCAGCTCTTGAGGCTTACTAGCTTTGGAGGGCGGGTTGTATGTCTGCTTCGCGCCCTCTTGCCCGATCTGGTGTATTTCGACTTCGGATCGCCGTCTCGAAGCGCCATTTCATGAAGAGCACTCCGACGCTATCACAAGCGCGAAGCTATTGGACGCAGTCACCGGCCAAGCCTGGGTCTCACGCCGTATACCACCCGGAGGATAAAGCAGGTTACGGTAAGCGAGTAAGTCTTGAGGTCACTGACGAAGCGTCTCGCTCCTTCCAGATTTGATCCCTTGAGGGGCGAAGTTGGTGATGGAGCAGACGGCTGCAGCCGATCCGACAATATTTGCCACGAGGTCATTCACATCTCCGCAACGGGACGGAGCGAGGCGATGTTCTAATGTGCGGAAGCATTTCGCCGCCTAGAGGATTGCGCTCGCGGTGGGCCAGCAGCTTCCGCACGTTGTTCGCACCAATTCGAACTCCTTCAGGAAACCCGACATCGTCACCTTGGCGCGCGCTTGGTGGCGTTGTCGAAGATCGCCTTCGTGAATGCCCCGCGGGCAGACGCTAAGTTCCATCCTCCCCGTCCCAGCGCACCGTCGGCGTGAGGCACGCGGGATAGATGTCGCCCGGTGCCAGATTGCCGATTGTGGAGCGCATAGCCTGGGCCATGTCCAGTATGGGCTGGGGACGAGGAGGGCGTCGAAAGAGGGTGCACACGGAACGACGCACACGACGATCCGGGTTTGGGGAGTCACCTGAAAGGTGACCCTCACAATGTCCGTCAGGGGTAGGAAGCTGACATTTGTTTGCGTTGTCACGGCGACTGGGCGACACGGGCGGAACACTGACCAGCAAGGTCGCTCCTGTTTGGCCACTACCGTGAACGTTAGCGGATCAGACTTCCCGCTACGGTATCCAAAGAAATGCTCGAACCGCCGAACATTCAGTTCCGTCCCGCCGCTCAATACGTCCGCATGTCGACAGACAGGCAGGACTTCTCGATTGAGATGCAGTCGCTTGCCATAGCGGAGTATGCCGAAAAGCACGGCTACGAAGTTGTGCAGACGTACGCCGACTCTGGCGTCAGCGGCTTGGACATTTCGAACAGACCAGCACTTCGGTCCCTCCTGGCTGACGTCGTCGGTGGAACCGCTCAGTACACCGCCGTGCTCGTTTACGACATCAGCCGTTGGGGGCGCTTCCAGAACCCAGACCAAGCCGCACACTACGAGTTCATCTGCGTCGAGGCTGGTATACCTGTTCACTACTGCGCAGAGCCATTTGCCAACGACGGAAGCCCGACGTCTGGCTTGCTGAAATCTATGAAGCGCCTGATGGCGGCAGAGTTCAGTCGCGAACTGGCCCATAAAACGAAAGCTGCGAAGGAAGGCCTTCGAGACTTGGGGTACTGGACCAACGGTGCTCCGGGATATGGCCTGCGCAGACAGGCGGTGACACGCTCCGGTCGAACACTACGCGTCTGCCAATATGGCGAGCGAAACCCTCACCTGAAGTCGCGGTGCATATTGGTGCATGGGCCAGCATATGAGGTGGCCACCGTGCGGCGCATCTATCGCTTGTATATACAAGACCAGCTCAGCTTCGCTGAGATCGCAACGCACCTAAACCGCGATGGGCTCAAGGCAGAGAACGGAAGAGATTGGCGCTGGTATACCGTCCGCCAGATCATCACGAACGAGAAGTACGCGGGCACATATGTCGGCGCCCGGTTTCCGCAGCATCTCGGCAAGCCGCTGCCTACCACGCCGGAAGACTGGGTGCGCCTTCCGGGGTTTGTGAAGCCAATCGTAACGAAGGCGACATTTGAGGGTGCCCAACGGGAGTATCTTCGTCGCCGCCGCGTGCCCACTAACGAAGACCTCATGGCCGAGATACACGCGCTTTATCAGAAGCATGGTTTTGTCAGCCAAGCACTGATCAGTGCCTACAGCGGAAGAACCAGCGCATATTACAGGCGGCGGTTGGGCGATCTGCAAACGCATTTCGCGCAGGCGGGCTTCAATATGACCAAACGCCAGCAGACCTCACTGGCCAACATGCAAGCGATCACAGAGAGGCGTCGCGAAAGAGGGTGTGTGCTGTCCGATGAGCATATAATCAGGAAGCTACGCGGTCTTCTTGCGGTGGAGGGACGGCTTACGATCCCACTCATCCTATCGACCCCGGGTGTACCGACCCCGGCCACGATCCGCCGGAGATTTGGAAACCTGAAAGCAGCCTATGCTATGGCTGGCTACGTCCCCTCAGCCCGACAGGCGGCCCTCATGCACAACGGGCCCTCGGCAGCGAGGGCTGATGTCGGCTAAGGGTCGACTTCAGCCGCAAGCTTCGGTTCGGAAAGCCAACATCCCACCCTCCCGCGCCTAACGGTCATTGAGGAATCCAAACGGCGAGTAGATGTCTGGTTTGTCTAGCCGCAGTCATGCCAAGCTTTGCCGTCATGTCATGTATAGCCGCCTCTGGAAGTCGTCCATTAAGCATGGGTCCTAGGTCGCCGTTAAGGGGCGTGAGTTAGCGTCATCGCTCGCTAGGGCGAATGAATGCTTCTGCTTCAGAACGACATTCTTAAAATGGTCGCTCGCGGTGAGCCGCTGGAGAGGACTGCGCGTGCCCTGTGCCTCAAGGTCGAGGCCATAATCTCGGACGCGGTATGCTCGATACTTTCTGTTGACGCCGATGGCCGACTCCATCCGGTGGCGGGTCCAAGTCTTCCGCCCGGCTTCTCGGACGCGTTTGACGGTCTCGCTGTGGGGCCAGAGGTCGGTACTTGCGGCGCTGCAATCGCATTGCGCACCTCAGTGGAGGCGGAAGATATTGCAACTGACCCGCGATGGGCCCTTTACCGTGCTATCCCGCTGTCGGCCGGCCTTCGGGCATGTTGGTCCACGCCCATCATTGGTCAGGCGGGGCAGATCTTAGGGGCGTTCGCCTTCTACTTTCGCGAATCTCGGCGTCACACCGCACTGGAATCCCGGGTCGTCCAGGCATCGACGCACTTGTGCTCGATTGCGCTCGAGCGAGACCGGCAGATGGCCGACCAGTACCGACTGGCCTATCACGATACCTTAACAGATCTGCCGAACCGGGCGGCGTTCGACAAAGCCGTGACGCGCGACAGCAGCGAACTGCACTACCAGCGAGGTCTGCTGGTGATCGATCTCGACAACCTCAAAACGGTTAATGACACCTTCGGGCACAAGGCGGGCGATTGCCTTATCCAGGCTGCGGCGGCCTGTATCGAACAGGCTGCTCCTCAGTCGGCTTTCCGGTTAGGTGGCGATGAGTTCGCCGTCCTCGTCATAGGTGATGAGGCGCGACCGGACGGTCTTGAGCGCCTCGCGAAATTGATCCTCAAAGGTCTCGATCTGCCGGTTGATTGCGAGGGCCATCGCACGGTTCCTCGCGCAACTATTGGCGGCGCCGCTTCTGGAGGCGGAGCGACGATCGATGAGCTAAGGCAATGGGCAGATTTCGCACTCTACCATGCGAAAGAAACGCTCCGGGGCGGGTATGTAGCCTACTCGCCCGACCTTGGGACGACAATGACCCAACGGCTGTGCGCCATTAGGGACGTGAGCGAGGCACTCCGAGAAAACCGCATCGACGCCCACTATCAGCCGATCGTTCGTTTGGACACGGGGGAGATCGTGGGGCTGGAGGCGCTGTTTCGCGTAATTTCGCCATCCGGAGAGGTGTTTGCGGCCGGATCCTACATGGATGCGACGTCCGACGTTCACACGTCGACCAATCTAACGCGCCGCATGTTGGACATCGTCGCGCGCGATGTCAGGAGCTGGTTGGACCTTGGAATATGGTTTCAGCATGTCGGCATCAATGCTGCGTCGGCTGACTTCCAGGGCGGGGCGCTACACGCCGCCATCACGGAAGCCTTTGGCCGCGAAGATGTGTCATTACAGCATGTGATCTTGGAGGTGACTGAGTCCGTCTATATGGCCCAGGACGGCAAGGTCGCGCGCGAGATAGAGACCCTTCGACAGGACGGGCTTCGGGTAGCGCTCGATGACTTCGGGACCGGATTCGCATCTCTGACCCATCTGCTGTCGGTTCCCGTAGATATCATCAAGATCGACCGATCCTTCGTGTCGCGCATGGAGCCCGAAAGCCGCAGCGCCGCCATCGTAGAGGGACTGATCGCGATCGCCGCCCGTCTCGGCATCCGCGTCGTGGCGGAAGGCGTGGAAACCCGTCAGCAGGCGGAGCTCCTGGAAACGTTCGGCTGCTCGTTAGCCCAGGGCTACCTCTACTCCAAAGCCGTGGACCGACATGCAGTGACGAAGCTGCTGTTCGCCAAGGCGCAAAAACGCGATCCGGACCTCCCAGCCGCTCCGGGTCTTTCGCGGCCCACGCGGACGCGGGCGCCGCTTGTCTCAAGCGAGACGGCTGACGTGGTGCGTTACGCCGTCTTGCTCTGCGGTCTGGAATGGCGCGTGGTGTCGGAGCGTCGGCAACTCGGGCATTTTGCAAGTCGAGCGGCGGCCTTTCAATGCGCGCTGAGACTTGCCCGGGAGGCGAACGCATCGGGCCTGATGGTCGAACTCATTTATTCGGAGGCGTGCGGAGAGCTCCGATCCATCCACCTTGCCAGCAGCGAGATCACGAATGCTGCTTTGGAGATCCACGCTCACTGGCGCGGCGTAGGGGTGGGCGTCGAAAACCCAGCGGATCGCCGTCAGCCCTCGCCTAGTCCGACAGAATAAGACCGGGTCGCCGCGAGCGCGATCGAGCCGACGGTCAATCGCCAGCTTTGCGTGCCGGACGAAGGTTCGCCTTTGCCACCAGCTACCGGACCGACGTGGACCACGGATGCGGTATCAGCACGGCGTTCCGGCGCGATGCCTACCTCGCAGATCACACCGTTGGGGATAGTGTTTTGTTCCAATGGCCGGCAACGGAACGTTTCGCGCGGCGCTTCGTTCGGCCACGGGAATAGGGCCAACTCATTGACCACACTGCAAGACGGCGCCGACGACAGCCGATATCGGCTCTTGGTCGAGTCCATAACGGACTACGCCATCTATATGCTGGATGCCGAGGGGTACGTGACAAGTTGGAACCCGGGAGCCGAACGGTTCAAGGGTTACACCACGAAAGAGATCATCGGCGAGCATTTCTCCCGATTTTACACTCCTGAGGATCGCGAGGCCGGGCGGCCGTCAAATGCTCTGAAGATGGCGGCAGACTCCGGGCGGTTCGAAGCTGAGGGGTGGCGCCTCCGGAAGGATGGGGCCCAATTCTGGGCCCATGTGGTGATCGATCCCATACGCCGCGACGGGGAACTGATCGGTTTTGCCAAGATCACGCGTGACCTGACGGAGCGTAGAGCGGCTGAGCAGGCTCTCCGTCAGAGCGAGGAGCAGTTTCGAATACTTGTCGGAGGCGTGACAGACTACGCCATCTACATGCTCGACCCTGACGGAACCGTGGTCAGCTGGAACGCCGGCGCCGAGCGCATCAAAGGCTATACGCCAAACGAAATCATCGGCGACCATTTCTCACGGTTTTACGTTCCCGAGGAAGTGGAGGCCGGCGCTCCAACCGTCGCCCTCAGCATTGCTCGTGACGCTGGACGCTTCGAGAAAGAGGGATGGCGTCTTCGCAAGGACGGAACGCGTTTTTTGGCGCACGTGGTGATCGATCCGATCACCGGCGACGACGGCGAGATTGTCGGTTTTGCAAAAATAACTCGTGACGTCACGGAGCGGGCCGAGGCCCAACGCGAACTCGAGGCCGCGCGCGAGGCCCTCTATCAGTCACAAAAGCTGGAGGCCATCGGGCAACTGACCGGAGGGGTGGCGCACGACTTCAACAACCTCTTGGCGGCGATTACCGGCAGCCTTGACCTTCTTCGGAAACGCCTTCCTTACGATCCCAGAACAACGCCGCTTCTTGAGAACGCCATTCAGGGCGCTGAGCGTGGTGCGATCCTTACCCAACGGATGTTGGCTTTTGCGCGCAAGCAGGAACTGAAGATCGAAGCCGTGGATATACCCCAGCTCGTCAGAGGCATGGGCGAATTCATCCGCCGCTCCATCGGGCCGAACGTCGATGTCCGGATGCGGTTTGCCGATGTGTTGCCGAGAGTTCAGACCGACCCCTATCAACTCGAGACGGCGTTGCTCAATCTTGTCGTCAATGCGCGCGACGCGCTTCCGAACGGGGGAGAAATCTCGATCACCGCCGAGCAGCTGAAGGTCGTGCGCAGGGAGGGCGAACGCCGACCTGGAAGCTATGTAAGGCTCAGCGTGAGCGATAACGGCACGGGGATGCCGCCCGAGATCGTTGCTAAGGTGACCGAGCCGTTCTTCACCACGAAGGGAGTTGGCAAGGGCACGGGGCTCGGGCTTTCGATGGTCCAAGGCCTCGCCGGACAGTCCGGAGGTTGGATCGAGATCGAGAGCGAAATCGGCCAGGGCGCTCGCATCGACGTGTGGTTGCCACTCGCAGGCGCTCGCCTCCCGGCCGCAGGATTGACGGTGACCGAGCCCGTCGATGATGTCGGAGAACGGCTAGTCGTGCTCGCCGTTGATGATGATCCTCTCGTGCTGACCAATACTGTTGCGATGCTGGATGAGCTCGGCCACAACGTCCTCGTCGCAAACTCCGGTGATGAGGCGTTGATAATCTTTCAGCGGCACCCGGAGATCGACCTCGTTCTGACTGATGAGGTTATGCCCGGGCTCTCCGGCAGCCAGCTTGCGGAACAGATGAGGAAGCTGCGACCCGCAGCGGCTGTCGCGTTGGCGTCCGGCTATGCTGACCTTCACCCCTCGCCCGGGCCCAACGTGGCCATTCTGCCGCGCTTGGCCAAGCCATTCACGCTGGCTCAGCTGGCGAGCTTTATAGATGACCTGGCGCTGGAAGAATCTCAACGCGCAGTGGACTGAGCCCCGGGCGTGAATATCGCCAGCGAAGTTAGCCAAGGGAACCCCGCACTTTGATCGACCGTCTCGTGTATCGCAGTCACGCTGTCGCGATCTTGCCAGAAGTCGCGCTGGATCGGATTTTCCGGTCTTCCCTCTCGAAGAACGCCCGTATGAACATCACTGGAGCGCTGGGTTTCTCACAGCAGACCTACATCCAGCTTCTCGAAGGCTCACCCTTCGCCATTGACGAGCTGGTCAAAACGCTTGTGGCCGACACCCGCCATACACAGCTGAGGATCCTACTCCGCGGCTCATCGGAGAGACGCCTGCTGCCGGATTGGTCGATGGCGCGCGTGGACCTCGCCAAGGCGGCACCCGAAACAGCGACACTGATTAAAGCGGACGATGGGTTGGGCTTGATCGCATTGATGGCCACGCTTGCGCATGAGGGTGTCGCAACCTGACCCCGCCTCTGGCTGTCGCCGGCAGCACGTAACTAGCCGGAAGCACCTGCGGCCAACTCTTCCAAAGCGGGCTGACTGTCTCGCCTTAAAGATCCAACTCGCCGACGATCTTGGAGGACGACTGCATGGGTAAATTCAGTCGTCAGCAGCAGCCGCATCTCCCCAAGGGCAAGGGCCTCTACGTCATCGTGCGCTAAGAATGTCTCGGTGACTGGTGGGTTATCTGGTCCATCGTGAAGGTAAATACGGTAGTCAGGCATGCCTGGGCCTCCGGTTAGGAAAGGTGATCAACCGTGCTTGTCTGGCGGGGAATAGCCGCGCTTGTGGGAAGAAAATACGCGCGCGGTTTGTGACTGACAAGCTTGTGGCCCGCGACATGGGCTGAACATCCGCTTTCCCACCTTACGCTGACCGCTGCCCTAGGCCGGGTAAGGCGACCTGCTAATAAGCGGGTGAAGTCAAGGACGAGCGCGTGCTTCATTTATGTTGAACAGGCTCTCGCAGGCTATGTTGGCGCCCCCTCAAAGACGAGCTCGTGGACAAGATCGATCAGCACGTCAGGCCTAACGGGTTTGGCGACATGGCGATCCGCTCCTGCCGCAAGCGCGACGGCTATGTGCTCGGGGAGCGCATTGGCCGACAAGATCGCAATGGGAGTACGGCCGCGACCACCTGTCGCCTCGATGTCGCGAATTTGCCGAACCGCCGTCAGGCCGTCCATGACTGGCATCTGCATATCCATGAGGATGAGATCGAAGCTCTTCGCTTTGAACACTGCGACCGCGGCGGCTCCGTCGCCGACTGTGGTGCACTGGGCACCCACCTGATCGAGAATCAGACTCACGACTTTCGAATTGGTCTCGTGATCATCGGCCACGAGCACTGAAATGATGCGATAAGGCGCGTCATCACGCCGGCCCGTCGGCTGGATGGTCGCCGTCGGTCGCTCTGCGGGTACGAAAGGCAGCAAGACCCAAAAGACGGAGCCCGTCCCAAGTCGGCTGTCGTAGCCGATGTCGCCGCCCATGAGTTGGGTCAAGTCCTTTGCGATCGCCAGCCCAAGCCCGGACCCACCGAAGCGGCGCGTGATCGAACCATCGGCCTGCTGAAACCGCCCGAACAGATCGCCGGTCGCCGTTGGATCAAAACCGATTCCGGTGTCACGGACGGAAAGGCTGAGGCGGTTTTGATTGTCCAGTTCGGCCGCCAGACGCACTTCGCCGCGATCGGTGAATTTGATGGCGTTGGCGACGAGGTTGGTGACGACCTGACGCAATCTTGCCCCGTCGCCAAGTATCACTCGATCGACCGTCGGCGCGATCTGCAAGGCGACCTCAACGCCCTTTTCCCGCGCCCTGAGACTGAATAGAGCGCAGACTGACCGGAGCATGTCGCCAAGCTCGAACGGCGCCGACTCGATTGCGATCTCGCCAGCTTCGATGCGCGCCACGTCGAGAATATCGGAGAGAAGTCCTGTGAGGTTCTGCCCGGAGGCGCGGATGATTTCGACCATCTCGCGGTCGCCCTCCGCCAGCGGGGATTTGGCGAGGAGATCCGCCATGCTGACGACGCCGTTCAAAGGCGTGCGGATCTCATGGCTCATATTGGCGAGAAACTGCCCTTTGGCGCGATTGGCGCGCTCCGCCATCAATCGCCCTTCCTCGGCGAGGCGAAGTTTGCGCGCCAGCTGTGTCGAGGCGACACAGGCGGCGACGACGAAGAGCAAGCTTGCTCCGGAGATTTGGAGTGTCGCAAGCGTCGTGTGACCGGTGGCTATGGCGGCGCCTGCGAGCCCGACAAAACCCATCATGTGGGGGAGAATGGAGGCCCATGTCAGCGCACGGGATCCGGCGCTGACGATGACCCCGTTGATGATGGCGCCGGCGATGAGCAGGGAAGCCGAAACGAGGCTCAAATCGCCGCCCTCGAACGCCTGGCGCACAGCGAAGGCGCCGAAGACCGCATTGTTCACGGCGACCAGCATAATCGCCCCGGAGCACCATACCGTCGTCGGCGTCCAATCAGCAGCTCGGGGCTGGGCGCCGAAGACACGCCATTCCAGAAGTTGAAGAGTGGCGTAGAGCAAGAACCAACTCGCCGCGAAGACGCCGCCGGTGGTCATGAAGAAGGCGCCGGCTATCACGGCGCCGAGGCCTAGCCGGGTGGGCCACTGGCGGGCACGCGCCGCCATTGCAGCACGCAGAAGCTCGCGGGAGTCAGGGTGGGCCATACGGTCCTCGTTTCCCCGAACGTTGCGACCAAAACAGTGGACACTTCGTTAGGCGCATGCCCTCCCCCAGCGGGGGTAAATGACGCCGGGACCGGCCGCCTCAGCTTCGCGTCATCATGCCGGATGAGATTTTCGATTTCGAGGACATCCACGCCGCCTTCGTCGATCTCGCTTGGTTCGACGGCCAAGCGGGCCAACTGACCAACGAGCGACGGGTGGATCGGACCGAGATCGTGCGCCTTCCCTCCTGGCATGCCGACAATATCTGATCCTCGCGCATTGCAGACCCCGGTCCGGGACAAAGGGCAGGAAGTTTCCCCTAAGCACCATCATCGAAGCGTGACGTTAGCGCAAAATTCATTGCTACCGGTGTCACCTGCAAGCGAGTGCGGCGCAAACGATTGGCGTGGGGGCCGCATCTGTAAAGTGGTCAGATGTTCCTGCGTAACTTGCCGTTGTCCCGTAAACTGTTGCTTGCCTTCTCCTTGGTTATCCTCGCTGCGGCCGCGACGAGCACCTTAATCTTTGTCGATCTGATAACTTTGCGTGAGGCTGCGGAATCGGCCTCTCGTTCGCAAACGCTGAACCAAAAGGCTGACCGTCTGGTCGCCCTGACGGTCGATCAGGAGAACGCGCTGCGCAGTTATCTACTCGGCGGGGGAGACGCGGCGCGTGAGGCCTACGATGTGGCGGGGGTTCAGTTCGAAAAGGAGTGGACGGCATTCCACACCTCGACGACCCAACCGGCGCAGCGTGCGCGCCTGGACAAGCTCAAGGTTGCGGTAGAATCCTGGCGAGGCGATGTCGCGGCGCCCGAGTTCGCTCGCAAGGACATCGTCAACGATGGGGCCTCGTCGACGCTGGATCTTACGGAGGTTCGAGCGCTTGGCGGCGAGTTAGGCGAGGCTGCGGCGGAGCGTGTCACGATCCGCGCTGCCGAGCATGAGGCGGCATTGAGCCAGTCGATCACGGTACTGGTAGCTGGGGGTCTGATCCTGATCATGCTGTCGGCCGCCATGGGCATGATGCTGGCGCGTTTGGTCGCGCGTCCAATCATCGCAATGACCGCCGCCATGGATCGACTGGCGAAGGGCGACAAGTCGGTAACCATTCCGGCGGTCGGCCAACGTGATGAGGTCGGTCGGATGGCTGACGCCGTGCTGGCTTTCAAGGACGCCGCCATCGAGAAGGATCGGCTGGAGGCCGAGGCTCTTTCACAGCGGTCGCTTGGGGAGCAGGAGCGTGCAGCGAACGAGGCCGAGAAGGCGCGCGTCGCTGAAGAAGATCGGGTGGCGCTGACGGCGCTGGCCGACGGCTTGTCGGCGATGTCGAACGGCGACCTTACGCACCGGTTCACGGCACAGGTGGCCCCGCGCGCGGAATCGCTGAAAGCCGACTTCAACGCCGCCATCGCCCAACTCCAGCGGGCGATCTCGGTCGTGGTCAGTAACGTGTCCGGGATCCGTTCCGGCGCCAGCGAGATCAGTCAGGCCGCCGACGACCTGTCGCGCCGCACCGAGCAGCAGGCCGCCTCGCTAGAAGAAACCGCCGCCGCCCTGGACGAGATCACCGCCACGGTGAACAAGACCGCCTCGGGTGCGCGTCAAGCCTCCGACGTGGTTCAGGCTGCGCGCGGCGACGCCGAAAAGAGCGGCATGGTCGTTCGTGACGCCGTCTCCGCCATGCAGGCCATCGAGGGCTCGTCCAACCAGATCAACCAGATCATCGGCGTCATCGACGAGATCGCCTTCCAGACCAACCTTCTGGCCCTGAACGCGGGCGTCGAAGCCGCTCGTGCCGGCGACGCCGGTCGCGGTTTCGCGGTCGTGGCCTCGGAAGTCCGGGCCCTGGCGCAACGTTCGGCCGAAGCGGCGAAAGAGATCAAGACCCTGATCTCGGCCTCGACGGGTCAGGTCGGCGCCGGCGTCAAATTGGTCGGCGAGACCGGCGAGGCCCTGCAACGGATCGTGGATCGTGTCGCCGAGATCGACAGCTTGGTCACCGAAATCGCAGCCTCGGCCCAGGAGCAGGCGGTCGGCCTGGCCCAGGTCAACACGGCCGTGAACCAGATGGATCAGGTTACGCAGCAGAACGCCGCCATGGTCGAGGAATCGACCGCCGCCAGCCACTCGTTGGCCCAGGAGGCCGAGGCCCTGCAGGCGTCGGTCGCCCAGTTCAGGGTCGGCGCGGGTTCGCCGGTCCAGGCCTCCGCGGAGCGGCCAGCGCTGCGGCCGGTGCGCGACTCGCCAGCAGTGACTTCGGCCTATGGTCAGCGGAAGCCGGTCATTCCGATGGTCCAGGCTTTGAAGACCATCGGTCGCGGCGGCGCCGCTCGCAAGCCCGAAAGCGAAGGTTGGGAAGAGTTCTAAATCAGGCGAGTGCTGTAGAAGGCGCGCGCCCCCCTCGCGCCGTCTCAGCTCCGGGTGCAGAGAGGCTGGGATCCGACTGCATTCCCTGCAGTCCAGTGCGCTGTGGTCGGCATTGGATCTCTAGCAGCGGTCGAATGTGGTTAGACCTGCACTAAGGGGACAGGTTGGAGATCTCGGAACAGAACCACCTCTGAGCCAGCTTGAGGGCAGCCTGTCGGAAAGCGGACTGCCCCAAAGTCTAGGAAGGTGGATCGCGGACTTTCAGGAGGCAGGTCCAGCCTAACCTCTCCCCAGCTTAGCCGAACGGATCCGCAGTGTCACAATCAGCCCCTCAGGCAGCCAGGCGTAGTCGATGGCCCCATTGAGCTGCCGCGTCACGAGACGATCCAGCAGGCCGCTTCCAAACCCCGTGCCGGAATCAGGCTTGGACACCGAGGGACCGCCGCGTTCCGTCCAGATGATCACAGCGTCCTCGTCCTCGATCAGGCAACTGACGTCCAGAAGGCCGGCGTCGTCCGACAGTGCCCCATGCTTCACGGAGTTCGTGGCTAACTCGTGCAGGATTAGCGCGACATTGGTGGCGGCAGACTCGCTGATGCCCATTCTCGGCACGGACACTCTGATCCGACCGCTGAAGGCGCCGAGATCATCGTAAGGCATCAGCACGACAGAGATGAGATCCCCTAGAAGGGCGGCGTTCTCGGTTTGGCCGGGAACAGGTCGCACGAGGTCATGCGCTCGCCCCAACGCGGTAAGTCTGTGTGTGAGCTCCCGAGCCATATCTTCCGTTGTCTCGGCGGACCTAGACGTCATCGCAGTCAGCGCCCCTGCAATGGCGATCAGGTTTTTGACGCGGTGGCTCATCTCGCCGGCCAACAGCTCGTTGGCCTCTTCAGCCTGCTTTCGTCCTGTGACGTCCAAGAAGACGCCGAACATTACGCGCCCTACGATGCCCTCGTCGTCTCCCCGGCCACGGGCCGAAATCCAGCGAACCTCGTCGGCAATGAGAATGCGGAAGTCGATTTCGTAAGGTCCCACGATCCCGCGCGTCGCGCTGAAAGCGGCCCGTACCCTGTCCCGGTCGGCGGGATGGATGTTCGCTGACAAGTCCTCAAATGTTACCGGCCCGCCAGCCGGAATGTTCCAGAGGCCGTATCCGATATCGTCCATCGTCAGGCGGTCGGTATCGACATTCCATGCCCACAACGCCACGCCAGCTGCGGTGACGCCGAGACGAAGATGACGCTCATCCCACACGGCGGAACTCGGTTGGTTCATTGGACTGGCTCAACGGCTGATATCCTGCCGATGCAGCGGCGCGCGAACGGCTCAGTTAGCCATGGGCCGGATTTAGCGCCATGGCTAGGGCGCCAGCCCAGCCCACCTTGCGCTCGCCTCGTCAACGCCTGCGCTGCATCGGCGGCCCGCCCTAAAAAAACCCGTTCGGCCGTCGCCAAGCCGACACAGGAACGCGCAGCGGCACGCGCCGTTGGCCTGCCATGTCTCGCATGTACGAATTTCGCTATCGCTTCGGCGCCTCGCCCGACCCCGCGGTCGAACACGCCGACCTGACCGATGACGCCCAGGCCGCGGTGCGCGCCGTCCGAGAGTTGCTGGGAATGCCGAGCCGTCACGCCGTAGAGGTCTGGCGCGAGGGGGTCCTGATATTCTGTAGAACTCGGACCCGACACGTATCAGGAGACGACGCTTTCCTTTCCGACCTTGATGTAGCCCAACTGTCGACGTCTGACGCCAGAATCTAGGTACGGTTAATAGGAAGGTCGATTTCGTTGGCTACACCTTGCCGAGCCGCTTGATCGCGGCGCCAAGAGGCCGCTCTCCCTCGCAATAGTCGTCCCAGGCGGTGAGTTTCCGAACCAGACCTGGAACCGTGCGAACAGTATATTTCATCGGATCCAAACCCTTCTTCACCTGCGACCAGGTCAGGGGCATCGAGACGGGCGCCCCCGGGCGGCCGCGTGGCGAGAGCGGGGCGACAGCGGTGGCCATGCGGTCGTTGCGTAGATAGTCGAGGAAGATGCGGCCCGTACGGTCCTTCTTGGCCATGGTGATCAGGAAGCGGTCAGGATCATCGTGGGCCATGGCTTTACAGACGTCCCGCGCAAAGGCCTTGGCCGTGGGCCAGTCGATTCCCTTGGCCTTCAACGGGGTGACGACATGCAGCCCCTTCCCGCCGGTCGTCTTGCAGAAGCTGACGAGACCGACATCGGTCAGCCGGTCGCGAACCTCCTTGGCGCTGCGGACGACTTCCTCGAACGCGACGTCGGGCGCCGGGTCGAGGTCGAACACGAGCCGGCCGGGCTGTTCGGGAGCGTAGGGCTCACTGTTCCACGGGTGAAGCTCAAGCGCGCCGGTCTGGCCAGCCGCGATCAGAGCCTCCACACGATCGAACTGAAGATAGGGCTTATGATCGCCCCAGACCGTGACCTCGGTGATCAAGGACGACTGGCCCTTGCCGGAGTGGCGCGGAAAGAACTTTTGATCCCCGTTGATCCCGTCGGGCATGCGGATCATCGAACAGGGGCGGCCCTTCACATGGCGCAGCATCCATTCCCCGACCGCCTCGTAGTATTGGGCCAGGTCCATCTTGGTCACCGGATGATCGTCGGCGGCGTCCGGCCACAAAACCTTGTCCGCATGGGATATGGTGATGCCCTGGACCACGGCCGAACCCTTGGGCCTCACGATGCGGGCCTGGCCATTGGCGGTCGGTTTCCCCTTGGCGGGAACGGGCTCGGCCAACTCGGTGACGGCGGCGTCGGCCGGGACCTCGGCCTCGACCTCCGCCGCGGGCTTGTCCTCACGCAGCCCCTTGAAGGCGGCCTGCCGGATTGAGCCATCGCCGGTGAAACCTGCGTATTCGATCTCGGCCACGAGCTCGGGTTCGACCCAATGAACGCCGACGGCCTTCTTGGGGGCGCCCTTTCCCGTGAATGGACTCTCCCGCGTCTCGAGCGCCTTGAGCCGGGGCATGATGCGAGCGACGGTCTCACGCCCAAAGCCGGTGCCGATCCGACCGACGTGGACCAGGGAGCCGTCTCGGTAGACCCCCGCGATCAGGGACCGGAAGGCGTCGCCCGTCGTGGTCCAACCGGCGATGACCACCTCATGGCCCTGGCGACATTTGGACTTGGTCCAGGTGTCGCTGCGCCCGGAGCGGTACGGGGCATCCAGGCGTTTGGACACGATGCCTTCGAGGTCCATGCGGCAGGCGGACAGGAGCACCGCATCGCCGGCCGTCACGAAATGATCGACGTAGCGCAGATTGGCGGGCGCCTTGTCGACGGCGACCTCAAGTCGAGCCTTGCGCGCGGAGAGCGGCAGGGGCCGCAGATCCTCGCCTCCCTCGAACAGAAGGTCGAAGATGTAGAAGACCAGGTTCTTCGTCCTGCCCTCGGAAATCGCCGCCTGCAGCGCTGCGAAATCCGGAGCCCCGGTCGCGTCCAGCGCGACGACCTCCCCGTCGTATATCCCGTCCCTGAGCGTCGCTCCGGCGGCGACGATCTCCGGGAATTTCGCCGACCAGTCGAGGCCTTTGCGGGTCAGAAGGGTCGCCTTGCCACCGACTGTGCGCAGCTGCATCCGGTAGCCGTCGAACTTGATCTCATGAGCCCAGGTCTCGCCTCGGGGCGGCTTCTCGGAGGATTTGGTCAGCTGAGGCTCGACGAAGGTCGGCAGGGTTGAAACGGGCTGGCCCTTGGCTTTTGATCGGGACACCGTTTTCACGGGCGGGGACTTCGTCCGTTTTGCCGAAGGCTGCGGAGCAGAGCTTTGCGCCTCACGACTGCTCTGCCAGACGGCGGCGGCGTCAGGCCCTACCGCCGTCATGAAGGGTTTCACCTTCCGGCGCTTGCCCTCGGCGATCTCGGCCATGGTGCGCTTTGACGCGACCGACTGGTCGGCGTCACTCGGGCCGCCGACATCCCCATCGACCGCGCCCTCGTCGCGATGTTTGATCAGCATCCACCCCGGCTTGGACTTGGAGACCTTATCAGCCTTGAACCGGACGAGGACCCAGGATCCGTGCAGTCGCTCGCCCTCCATGACGAACTTGAGCTCGCCCTTGGCCAAGGCCGCGCCGATATTTTCGAACCCCTTTTCGGGCGCCCAGCAACCGCGGTCCCACAGCATGACTGTGCCGCCGCCGTACTGGCCCTTGGGGATGGTCCCCTCGAAGTCGCCGTAGTCAAGCGGATGGTCCTCGACTTCCATGGCCAGGCGACGGTTCTTCGGGTCGAGCGAGGGTCCCTTGGGCACCGCCCAGGAGCGGAAGGTCCCTTCGTACTCGAGGCGCAGGTCGAAATGCAGATGACTGGCGGCATGCTTCTGGATCACGAAACGCAGGGCCTCGGACGGCACGACCCGGGCCGCCTCGCCCGAAGGTTCGGCCGTCTGCGAAAAGTCGCGCATGCGCTGGTAGGTCGCGAGTTTGGAAGGCGCCATGATGCTGATCCCGTACGTCCTCCTCGCTGAACGAACACGATCCCCACACGATCCCTGCAGATTTCAGCCCGCATGAATCCTTTTTGCGGCACAGGCGTTTGATCGGCAGGAGAGCGCCATGACCCCTCACGACACCCGCAGCTTCCGAGTCCATGCCCGCCATGTCGACGCCCACGATGCGCGGGTGGTCGAAGAGGCCTCATTCGAGGCGGCCGCAGTCGCCTATGTCGAGGATTTCCATCCTCCCGTGACCGATAGCCCGGACATCAGCGTCATCGTGCGCGATGTCGTCTCGGGGCACGAACACTGTTTCCGGATCGACCTGGAGACCGGGGACACGGCGCCCTGCGGCTAGGGAGCGATTCGTTCACGAGAGTCGTTGTGGTTCGAAACGGCCCAGAACCACGCAAAGGAACCTGTCATGGCGTCCCGTCCGAGTTGGCAAGGCCATCTGAGGCTGTCGCTCGTCACCTGCCCGGTGTCGCTCTACACCGCGACCAGTTCGGGCGGCGACGTCCACTTCAACCTGATCAATCCCAAGACGAACAACCGGATCAAGATGATCACGACGGATCCGGACACCGGGCCGATCGAGCGGTCGGACCTGGTCAAGGGTTATGAGGTCTCCAAGGGCGAATACATTCTTCTGACGGACGAGGAGATCAAGTCGGTCAGGCTGGAGAGCACTAAGACGATCGACATCGAGCGGTTCGTGCCCGGGGACGACATCGACCGCCTGTATTGGGACAACCCCTATTACCTCGCCCCCGACGGCAAGATGGCCCAGGAAGCTTTCGGGGTGATCCGAACCGCCATGGAACGCTCCGGCCAGATCGCGCTCGCGCGGGTCGTGATTTCGACCCGGGAACGGATCCTGGCGCTCGAACCGCGCGGCAAGGGCATCCTCGCCTACACGATCCGCACGGACGCCGAGGTTCGAAAGCCGGACGCGATTTTCGCCGGCATCAGCGACGCCGAGCCCGATGCCGACATGATCTCGATCGCGCAGCGCATCATCGAACAACGGGAGGGACCGTTCGACCCCAGCCTGTTCGTCGATCGATACGAGGAGGCGCTGAAAGCGTTGATCGAAGAGAAGCAGAAGGGCCACAAGCCGGCCAAGGTCGCCGAGCCCGAAGACACCAATGTGATCGATCTCATGTCGGCGCTCCGCGCAAGCCTCGGCGGCAAGACCAAACCCGCCGCCAAGAGCTCGAAGGCAAGGGCGAGGCCGGCCGAAAAGGCCGCTGCAAAACCGAGAGCGAACAAGAGCGCCTAATCCGTCCCCCCGGCCTTTCGGTAAGCCTTACGCGCCGCAACCACGGCGGACGTCGCGGCCTTGCGTCTCTGGACATAGACGGCCTGGGCTGCGGCGCGGGCGGCGTCCCGCTCTTCCTGTTGTCGATGGAACTCCGCTTCTTCGGCCTTTCGCGCCTTGTCGATCGCGCCGAGCGACGTCTCAGCCCGGGTTAAAGCCCCGCGATCCGGCGGCTGAGCTCTGGGTCTTGGGGGAGCGGTCTGTTTTGAAGCCGCCTTGACGACCTTTGGCTTGGGCGCATCGGGAAGGATGGGCAGACTGGTCGCTTCTTTGGCGAACGGCGCGTTCGTGCCGATCGCCCGCTTGAGCACGACGCCGGGCTGGGAGAGGGCAGCCGCGATCGACTCCGGATTATCGACCTCGTGGGCTTGACCGAAGGCGAACAAATCCTGCCGCGTTCCCCACGCTCGCAGGGCGGCGGCCCGGCTCGGAACAGCGACGATGGTGTCATAGAATCCAAACGGCGCCTGAAAAACCTTGAGGCGGCGCACCGGCGTCTTGCTCATCGTTGGTCCTGTCGTTTGGCGCCTCGACAATCGTCGGTCAGAGGGAGAAATTCCCGCCAAGCTTTTGAGGCGCCATGGGTTCGCGATCGTCGGAACGTGGACCGGTTCCGCGCTGGATCGACACTCCCTCAAGATGATCTCAGATCGAAGCGATCTGGTCGGCATCGCTCATACCGCTGTCATCGCCAAATCCCGTCGGCCTGCAGATTAGGCGGGGATTGGCGATAGTGTTCTCCCGGAACAGCGCTTGCGTTCGGCATCAGACTCTCCGGCGCCGCGCCGCGACGTCGTTCTATAAAGCCGACTCCACAATCGCATAACGCCGTGAGAGATTCCGACGGAACCAGGAGCATCGTCGATGGGAACGGCAAACATCACCGAGGAGGAGCTCGAAGCGTTCTACCAGAGGCTTCAGGGGCCTTTGGGTGAGGCGCTTCGACAAACGGGCGTCATCTTGGAACGCCGGATGCGCGATCGCGGTCTGTCGTGGGATGACCTGAGCGACGATCAGGTCGCTGACGCCTTCGTTTCGGCATTTACCGAAGCGGCGCTCGAAGCGTATCCCAACGCAAATCGATCCACGATCAATGACGCCCTGGCCGTCATGGCCGGCACCCTCAAGATGGAGTTGACCGCCAATGCTCCGGGTGGACGCGCGGTGAACTAGCCCCCCTCGGGATGGGGACTATGCAAGGCGGGCGCCTTCACAGCGCTCAGGTCCAGCGAAAACAGCAGAAGGCCTGTGTCGTCCGAAACCGTCATCGTCACCTCTTCGGCGACCCAGAATTGTAAACCGTCTTCACTCAGCAGTTCGCCGAGCGTTTGGATCGCCTGAACCTGCGCCTCTCGAACGCTGCCCAGGTCGGCGTCCCAGCTCTGACGCCCGTGAACCCCTGCATCGCTTTCAAACCGAAAAATCATGCCTCGCTTACGGACGTGGGCACGTTTGGTTCCGGCGCCCTTGATGGGGCCCAGAACACGAGAAAGCCGCCAGCCTCCAAAGGCTGGCGGCTCGGCTCCCACCAAGAAGACTGTTGTCGCCAACAATCGCCTCCGAAACCTAAATCACCGTGTCAGGTTCCTGTGCAGAGCAACTGGACCACAGAAAACCTCCTCAAATCGCGCGCTCGCGACGATCTACATCGCATCCAGGACGCCTTCGATCTGGTTGTCGTCGCCGGCTCCCTGAGAGTGGCCGTCCTCATCGACATGCGACGGGACGGTCTGACGACTGACCAACACCCGACACAGGAACAGGCTGACGGGTTGCTGAGTTTTTCTTCAGTTGAAAGGAGACACTCGTGATGGACGACAAAGCCAAAAGGGGCGGCGCCGATCGCCAACGCATCAGTTTGACCGAAGATTACGAAGTTCGAGACTGGGCGGCCAAGTTCGGTGTGAGCGAGACGCGCCTCCGCCAAGCCGTCGAAAAGGTCGGCGATCAGGCCGATGCCGTCGAACGGGAGCTGCGGGGCTGATGAAAAGCGATCGGGACGCTGAAGCCGCCCTGCCGCCAGGTGTCGCGAAGGGCCTCCGGCTGGATACGACTCCGAAAGAGCAACAGCTTCAAGCCGGCGGCATCGGGCCCGGCGGGCAGGTCGGTCCGGACCCCGCCACGCGCCGCGTTCAGGAAGGCCGGACTTACGCGAACGAAAACACGTCGGGCCAGGAGGGTCCGATCTCGGAGTCTTCTGCCACGACCCGTCCGACACGCCCGGATGGAGACGTTGGCGCCGCCCCGACGGTCGTCCCAGCATCCCCGCAACGGAGAGACGCTTGATGGAAAACTTTCCTTGGGGATTCGTCGTAATCGGCGGACCCGCTCTTCTTCTCTGCGTCATCGTCTACGGCTACCTACGCGGCGCAAAACGAGACAAAGAGATCGATCCCAATACGCCGGGCGATGACCCTTCAAAGGGTATGATGTAGGCTGTTCGGCGCTGTGGAGACGTCACGCGCTGTTCAATCTTCAGCGCCCGAGAACCGGTCGCCAGGCCCCTCTTTAGGATGGGCAGGGTGATGCGCTGGACGGCCTGGGCTTGAGGCCTGGCTTTCGGTCGGGGTCGAGACCTTTTGGACAAAGCCCATAGACCCTCGAGCGTTTGTCGAAGGCGTGGAACGGGCCGGCGCGGCGTTGGGAAAGGTCGCCTAACTCGGGGCGACCGACCTTCATCCGGACTGACGCCTTCAGAAGCCGAAATCGATCTGATTGGGCGCAACTGAGCGGCCGCGCCCTCTGGATTGGACCCGCACCTCGGGCGCCGGCGGCGCGGGCTCTGGTTTCCGATCCGCCGCCTGTGCAACGGGTCCGGACTTCGGCCGCCTCGGCATGCCGGGGAGACGCGGGCGCTCCGGCGGTCGGAACGCCGCCGTCGTGCGCGACCGCCTCCAGGCCATCACCTCCGTCTCCCACCAGCAGACACGGCCCGGCGAGAGGGATACGGGCTTGGGGAAGGCGTCGATTTGTTGAAGCCGCCACACTGTGGTGCGGCTGAGGCCGATAATAGCCTGGACCTCTCGCCAGTTCAGCATCCGGTCGTCCGGGCCGCCGATGTCCAAGTCTCTGACGTCATCCATGGCGGCGGCCTCGCGCGGCTGCTGGAGCGCCCGTTCTGAGCTCGGACACTTGCGAAAGCGCCCAGGCCCGCAGAAGGCCGCGAGGGTAATAGGGTTTGGCGCGCACATGCCGACACGGGGGACCGCCCGCCCCGACCGACCAGAGCCGCGCCAGGCTGGCGGGCTTGAGGCGAATGCCGAACGTTGCGAGGAAGGCGGACGCCTCCGTGCGGGTCAGCAGATCGTCCGCGTGATCGTCTATGAAGGCCGTATCACTCGGTTCGGGGATCATGGTTGCCCCTCCGCTCGGCTGCAGGCCCGCGACGACCGCACGTCTCGTCCTGCCGTCAGGGCGAGGAAACACTCAATCACTGTCGAGACGTACTGCTCCGTCTCGGGGATTCGCGGCACCCGACCTAGGCGCGCTACGCGCCCCGGTCCGGAATTATAGGCGGCCAGGGCCAGCCTGACGTCCTGAAACTGGGTCAACTGCTGCGCCAGATAGTTGGCGCCGCCCAGCAGATTTTCGATGGGGTTGAATCGATCTACGACCCCCAGGTCCCGGGCCGTGCCGGGCATGAGCTGCGTCAGACCCGCCGCGCCCGCCGGCGAGACCGCATCGGGTCGAAATCCGCTCTCCGTCAGCACCAAGGCCTGAAGCAGCTTCAAGTCGATATTGTGCCGCGCCGCCGCCTGCCTCATCGCCTCATGGAAGGGCGGATCAAGTTCGGGCAGTCGAACCGCCTCGTCCGTCCGATCGTCGAGGGGCTCGAACGGGGTGTTGGCGCCGAACAGATCGCCGCCGGCCGCGCGCCAGTCCGCCGTCTGGGCCCCGGCCGGCCACGGCGAAAGGATCAGCATCGAAGCCGCCGCCACGCTTAAGACGTCGAGACGCCGCCTCACCATGTCAGCACCAGACGGTAGACCCCCCGCAGGTCCGAGCGTCGGACCGGTCCGAAATACCGGCTGTCGAAGCTCGTCTCGGTGTCCCCGAGCAGAAACACCTCATCAGGCGACAGACGCCGGCACGCCGACCAGACCGGCAGCGTCGCGCCCCGCCGATCTGTGCGCGCCACCGGCGCCACCTGCGCCGGCAGGCGGATCCGGTCGTGATCCCGGCAGACCGGATCACCGCCCTGCGCCGCGACCCGTTTGATGAGCATCATGTCCGGGGGCGCGCCCAGACCGGCCAGATAGGCCCGCGCCGCCCGTGGCTGTTCCACCGCCGTGACGGCGCCCTGTTCGAGCTTGGCGCCGGGCTGACGCACGTACAGGCCGCGCGGCAGGCTCGCGCTTTCGTTGACGAGGGCGACATCGGGCCAAACGTCGGTGGCGCAGCCGAGCAGCCCGGCGGCGGCGCCTGTCCCCGCCAGAACAGCCCAGCCTTTCAAGGTCAGGAACCGGATCATGATGTATAGGGCTCCAGAATGAGATCGCGGGTGATCAGCACTCGCGCCAGGCCGCCGGCCCCGACGCGGATGGCCGGACGGACATCCAACTCCCGATCGATCAAGCGGCCGCCGACCCGTGCGCCTTCAATCGCGGCGGCGTCGCCGGCATCGCCCAGGAAGGACCCGCCGCCCCGCCCGCCGTCGTCCCGCGCCGCCTGCCCCAGGGTGGTGATGGCGCCGGCGAACAGGGCCGAGGTCGCCAGGGCGCCGAGGCGTCGGTCGATCCGTCCCTGAACTCCCGTCGCGCCCTGGGCGTCGACTCCGGGTTCGGCGTCAAGCATCAGGCTCTTGCCATTCGGCAGGATCAACCGCTCCCAGGTGAGAAAGGCGCGCCGGTCGCCATAGGCGCTGTCGCCTTCATGACGCCCGATCAGACGCGTCCCCTGGGGCAGCAGAAGATGACGCCCCGTCACGGTGTCGTAGATATTCTGGGTCACTGTCGCGATGACCGGGCCCGGCCGGCTTGTGTCCACGGCAGTGAGCAGAACGGCGGGGATCACGGAGCCGGCCTTGATTTCGTAAGGCGAGCGCGGCGCGGTGAGGACGTGGCGATTGTAGACGCCCCCGCCCTGGGTTGTCGCGCCGGGCGGGTGGTGGCGCATAGGGTCTCCGGAAGATCGGAGTGCATTCGGCGCCGGCTCCGTCGTATCGCTGCGGCGGGCGTCATCGCCGAAGAAGATCGCAGACCGGATCGCCAGCTGGCGCGTGTCAGGACCGCGTCTCGGGATCGCCTCCCGACGCGCTTCATTTGCATAGGCGGGTCGCGGCGAGACGGTCGGCGCCGGCGGCTCGACGTCAGGCGGATCCCCGGCGCCGCGAGGCTCGGGCAACCGATCATAGGTGGCCGGCTGTTCCACCACGACATCGGCGGGCCTTACGGCGCCCTGATGGGGATCGTCCCCCGCCTCCACAGCGCGGGATCGGGCCGCGTCACGCAGTTCCGGCTGGATGACGAACGCCCAGGTCAGGGAGCCCGCCAGAAGGACGCCGCCGACGCCGACCACGATCTGGATCATGGACCGGCGCAACCGCACGACCGGAGGCCGCGGCGCGCGACCGGTCAGATCGGGCGCTGGCGCCTTGCCGGATACAGAGCCTTCATTGGGAGGGGGCACGGTCATGGACGCGCGCCCAGGCGTCGAATCCGCACCACCTGAGGCCGTCGGTCCCCCAGGCGGAGCTCGGCTTGATCCAGAAGCTGGTCGACGACGAACAGACCGTCGGCCTGACGATAGTTGAGAAACTGGGCGTCACCGCTCGAACCCACACCGAACAGGGCCGGCGCTTCGGAGAGGGCCAGATCCGGGGCGAAGGCGATGAAGGTGCGCCGGCCGTCGTCGAAGACGGCGGTCGGAGTCCAGGCGGGCCGCCGCCCCATTGGCTCAATCCGGTAGCGGGCGTTCAACGGTCCTGACGGCGTGACGGGGCTCAGGCCGGCCGGCGCCTCCACTGCGGCCTCGACCGGTCGCTCGGTAAGGGGGACATCCCAGGCGACCGCCGGATTGAAGGTCTCGACCGGTCCGCTGCGCAGTGCGACCAGATACACCCGCTGATCGGTCATCAGCATCAGATTGGTCTCGAGCCCGCGCTGCAGAGGTTTGATGAGAACGTGCACCCGTCCGTCGGCCACGCCGCCGGACCGGACCTCTCCCAGCTGCCAGCGGACCGTATCGCCCGCGGCCTTGGACAGAAGCGCCTCGCCCGGCGCCAGGGTGAGCGACGTCACCCTCAACGGGGCGGTCCAGACCTCATAGATGCGCCCCGGCGCCCAACCGAACACCTGGACGCCGCCTTCGAAGCGGTCGGAGCGCGAGGCGGTGCGCGCCTCCAGATTGGCCTCGGCGATGGCGCGTCGCCCAAGTCGCGGCGTCTCGGCGGGCGCGGCCAGATAGGGCCGCGGCTCGGCAGGGCGCGCTGCAGAGGACGCCATGGCGACCGGCGCCCCGATCGCGCCCACCATGCTCGCCATAGCGGCGGTCGCGATCAAGACGCGTCGGGTGTCCATGACACATCCTCGATTTTCAGGCCCAGGGGGTTCTTCATCAGCTCCGCCTCGGTGCGGGGCGGCTGGAGGGTGGTGGTGATCAAGGCGCGCCAGCGGTCGCTGCCGGCCGGCTGGCCGTTGACGAACCGGGTTTCGCGCCACTGCAGATCGAATGTGCGGCCCGACCGGCGCACGACGTTCAGCACCTGCACATTGACCGCCTCTCGCCCCACGTCCGCGAACGGGTCGTGAGCCTGAGCCCAGCCGTTGAGGAAGCCGGCGGCCTTGGGCGTCAGCAGATCATAGGCGCGCAGCCAGTTCTGTCGCAGTACGATCGGATCGATGCTCTTGGACCGGACATCGCGGATCCATCCCGAGAGGGCGTAGCCGATCTGGGCGTCGTTGGGCTCGTAGCGTCCGCCGAGGGCGGTGATCCGCTGGGTCTCGCCCCAGTCCGACACCTCGACCACAAAGGGTTTGACGACAGCCCGATCCGCCTGGGCCCACCAGCCCGCGCCGAGAAACGCCGCCAAGGCGAGGTTGGCCGCGGCGAACCGGCGCCAGTTCCGGGCATGGGATAGAGAAAGGCCCATGCGATCGTCCCAGACCTGGCCTGCGCGTTGATAGGGCGTGGAGTCCGGCGCGGAGGTCAAAGGCCGCCGTGGTCGAAAGAAGGGATGCATCTCACGTCTCCTCGGTGTTCAGACGGGGGGAAAGGACGCCGCTCGTTTCGCTGGACGGCATCAGGCTGCGACCGGCGTTGGCGACGAAGAAGGCTTGGAGGGCGTGACCGCGTCGGGTCTGGGAGGGGGCTCGCCCGCCCTCGCTCTCTGCCGCGGCGGCCTTGTGGAAGGCGGTTCGCGCCGCCGCCGCTTCGCGGTCGCGATGGGATTGCGGTCGTTGGGGGCCTGCGGAGGGGTCGACTCCATCGATCGCCGTCGCCGCCTTGTCTGCATCTTTCGCGCCCGTGCGGGCGCCCCCGCTCGGCGCAGCGCCCCCGGCAGGTCCCGGCTTTCCTGATCCGGAGGGCGGAGCGCCGGACGCGGCGCCGCCCCGTGGCGGCGCCGCAGGCGGGCTTGTTGACCGGCCTGCACCTGCCCCCGCCGCAGCTTGGGAGGACCCGGCGATACGCCCGGCGCCCCCGCTCCCTGCGGCGCCCAACCCGGCGAGGCCTGCCGCGGCGACAAGCCCGGCGCCCCCGACGGCGAGACCGCCGGTCATGGCCGCCCCGGCGCCGAGGGCGGGTCCGCCGGTGACGAGGGCGGACGCGAGGTTGGGAATGAAAATCGCCAGCATGGCCAGAAGAATGGCCGCCACCAAGATGCTGAGCGCCTCGTAGATATCGGGTTGGGTCGAGGGCTGAAGCTGATCGAAGACGGTCCGCGCGCCCGACACGACGATCGCCAGCGCCAGGACCTTGAGGCCGGACGAAACGACGTAGCCCAGCGGCCGCTCGGCGAGGAAGGCGGTGCGGCTCCAGATTCCGAAGGGCAGAAGGACGAAGCCGCCCAGGGTCACGATCTTGAACTCCAGAAGCGCCACGATGATCTGGAGCGCCAGCACGGCGAAGGCCAGCATGATGCCGATCATGGCCACGCTCAGGATCAGGGCGTCAGCCAGATTGCCGACGACATCGAGGGGATTGTCCGCCGCCCTCGGCGTCTCCCCGATGGCCTTGACGATCGCCCATCCCTGCGCGAGCACGGCTCCGGGATTGAGGAAGTCTTCGCGCGCCAGGGACCCGCCGCCCGCGGTCAGGCCCAGTTCGATGAAGCCGGCGTAGAGCGTTTCCGCCAGCTGCTGCCAGTCATTGATCAGCCAGGCGAAGGCGCCGACGAGGAGCACCTTACCGAACCCCGCCGCCAAGACGTCGCGGCCGGGAGACAACGCCCACTGTATGCCGGTCAGGGCGACGACCAGGGCGATCATCAGCCCGAAGACGCCGGCGACCGATCCCTCCAGGGCCGCGAAGCCGGCCGAGACGGTGTTCGAAAACACCACCATCAGCTCGTTGGGCGTGTCCATGCCGACGGCCATCGGATCAGTCTCGCGCGCGAGCCAAGGGATCGAACCGGGGCGGGGCCGGGACCGCGGTCGTTCCGCCCCATGCCTGGCGCCGCGCCGCATCGCCGGCCGCGCGATCGGCCTCCGCCCGGGCAGCCTGTTCCGCCATCAGCCGGGACTGCGCCAGCATGATGCCGCGAAGGGCCGCCAGATCCTCCGCCAGCACCGCAAGAATCTGGTTGGAGGATTGCACCGCCGCCGTCTGCCCTTGGGCCGACTGGCTGGCGGACAAGGCGCCGCTCAGACGGCTCGACCGGCCGGCGCCCAGCCGCTCCAGCTCGGCGGCATGACGCGCCAGATCGCCGGCCGTGCGCCGCGCGGTGTCGCTTCGCGCCCGTCCCTGTTCGATAAGATCAAGGACGCCGGAGGCGGACGGATCGTCGGGGTAGAGGCTGTCGAACTGACGCTCGAGGCCTGAGACCGTCGTGGCCAGGCCCTGGGCGCTGCGGGCCAAGGCCGCCATGTCCTGGAGAGTCTGACTGTTCTGCGTCAGGTGGCTGTAAGGCGACGACGCCAGGCTGCGCGCCTCGTTGGCGAGGCTTTCTAGCTGCCGGGCGGCCTGAAGCGCGTTTTCGAGATGGTTTCGCGGATCATAGACGACCATCTGGGCGGCGACCGGCGCCGCGCAAAACGCGGTGACCAGGGTCGCCACGGCGGCGGTGAGGATCACAAGTCTATTCCGCGGCGAGCGGTCGGGCGTATGCGTCGAGAACGGCGTCGACATTGCGCACTCCTTTGGCGTTGAGAAATTCCCGCGCGAAACCGGACGGCCCGACCGTGTCCAGGACAGTGTCGATCAGTCGCTGGTCCTCGGGAGTGCCTGCCCCGCAGAGGGCCAGGGCCACGCCGGTCAGGCGCAGATCAAACAGGCGCCGCCCCCGGGGCTGACGCCAGTAATAGGCGCGCTTGGGCGGGGCGAAGGCGATCAGCTCCAACTGCCGCCGGGTGAGGCCGAAAGCACGGTAGAGCGCGGCCGAGGCGGGTTCGAGCGCGCGGGGATTGGGCAGGAAGACCTGGGTGGGGCAGCTTTCGATGAGGGTGGCGGCGATGGAAGACGCCGCAACGTCGTCCAGACTCTGGGTGGCGAACACGACCGCGACGCGCTTCTTGCGCAGGGTCTTCAACCACTCCCGGATCTTGGCGGCGAAGGCCCCCTGCCCCAGGAACAGCCAGGCCTCGTCCAGAATCAACAGGGTCGGCCGCCCGTCGAAGCTGGCCTCAAGCTGGTGGAACAGGGCCGACAGGACGGGGGCCGTGACCGATGGCGTGGCCATCAGGGTTTCGAGTTCGAAGGTGTCGAACCGGCTCACGCTTAGACCGCTGTCGGCGCCGTCGAGAAGACTGCCGTGCGGTCCTTTCAGCGTCAGCGGCTCCAGCGCGGCGACGATCGCGCGATGCTGCACCAGGGCGCAGAAGACCGTGAGGGTGCGCTGATCGCGCGGCGCCTCGGCCAGCGCATTGAGCGCCGACCAGATTTCCTCGCGCAGGTCCGGCACCGGCTCCAGACCGGCGAACCGGATCGCCTCGCCGAGCCATTCCGCCGCCCAGGCGCGCTCGGCCGGATCGTCGATGTCGGCCAACGGCTGCAAGGAGACCGCACCGCCCGGCTCGAGGGCGCGCCAGCATCCGCCTGCGGCAAGCGTCGCCGCCCGCGCGGACCGGCCCTTGTCGAAGAAGATCACCCTGGCGCCTGGATAGCGAAACCACTGCAGCGCCAGAAAGGCCAGCAAGGCGCTTTTTCCCGCCCCCGTGGGGCCGACGATCATGGCGTGTCCGACATCCCCCACATGGAGGACGAGCCGAAACGGAGTGGAGCCTGTGGTGCGCGCCGTCGCCAGCGGAGGCCCCGCGAGCGCGGCATCGGCCAGCGGACCGGCCCAGACGGCGGAAACGGGCAAGAGGTCGGCAAGGTTCAACGTCGAGACCAAGGGGCGTCGGACATCGGCATAGGGCTCGCCCGGCTGGGACCCCAGCCAGGCCTCCACGGCATTGAGGTCCTCAATCCGCGCCACCAGCCCCTGTGCGTTCAGGGCCGCCTCCACAGCACGGGCTTTGTTCGCCGCCCCCGTCTCGGTCTCGTCCAGCACGGTGACCGTCAGCGTCAGATACCCATAGGCGCAGGCGTCGGACCCAAGGGCCGCCAAGGCGCCGTCGCATTCCTCGGTCTTGGACACGGAGTCGGTATCGAGAAGCGGCGTCTCCTCCTTGGTGATGGCCTCGCGCAGCAGGACGCCCACCCCTTTGCGCTTGGCGAACCAGCGCTTGCGCAGCTTGACGATTTCCAGCTCTGCGGCCGATTTGTCGAGCGCGATCCAACGGGCGGTCCAGCGATAGGCGAAGGGCAGCGCGCCCAGCGCATCCAGCAGGCCCGGTCGGGTGGTCGACGGCAGGCTACGGACGGACACCACCTTGAGCCAAAGGTCGCCTAGGCGGGGCGCCACACCACCGGTCAGCGGGGTCTCCGCCAACCAAGCATCGAGAAACATGGGCGGATCAGGCGGCGCCAGTGTGAGCGTTCGGTCCGACACGCCGTCATGCAGCCAGGACAGCAGGGCCGCATCGTCCAGTCGCTCGATCTCGTCGAGCGCATCCGTCAGCAGGTCGAAGGTGGCGTCGGCCTCGCGACGGAACTGTTCGAGCGCCAAACGCCAATCGCCGGACCGCGCCGCCAGCCCATCGAAAAGCCAGCGTTCCATTCGCCGGCTGTCGTCGACCGGAGGCAGCCAGGTCAGGGCGAGGCGGTAGTCGGTCTCGAAGGCGGGGTCGGCCTCGTCGAACCGGTTGCGGCGTTCGGCGTCGACCAGCCAGGCGACATCGAGGTCGAAGTCGCTCTCAGGATAGGCGGCCGCCGGTCTGCGGCGCGCCTCGACATGGAGGCACCAACCGGTGCCCAGACGGCGCAGCGCATTGTTCAGTCGCGCCCGCACCGCCATCAGCTCTTCCTCGGTCGAGGATTCGAGATCCGGACCGCGGAAGCGAAAGCCGCAGGTGAAGGACCCGTCCTTGTTAAGGACGACGCCTGGCGCGATCATCGCCGCCCAGGGCAGATGGTCCGCCAGACTGGCAGGACGCCGTTGATGGTCGTCGAGAAACCGCATCCCCTCCTCACGCGTCCAGGTGACCGGGCAGGGCGAGATGTCGCCGCAGCACGTCGAAGAAGCGGGGATCGGACCGGGCGGCCCACAGACCGATCGCGTGTGCGACCGCCCACCACAGGAGACCCAGCCACCAGATGCGCAGGGCCAGACCCAGAACCAGGGCGATGGTTCCCATGGCGATGGCGTAGTCACGGGGCATGCCCGCCATCAGCACCGGCGCCGCGAGCGCTTGGGCCACGGGAAGGTCCCAGCCTTCAGGTCGGGGATCGCCGGCGGCCGCCATCACGCGATCTCCATCCCGCCGGCGAAGCCGAAGAAGTCAAGGAAGAAGGTGGAAGCGGCGAAGGCGATGCAGAGGCCGAACATGATGCCCAGGCCCCGTCTCATCGACGACCCGTTTTCACTCATGGCGACCCCCGCGCCGAAGACGACCACAGCCACGACCGCGGCGGCCTGGACCACAGGTCCCGTGATCGACTGAACCACCTGCTGGAGTGGCCCTTCCCACGGCATGCCGGATCCGCCGGCGAAGGCCGGCCCGGCGGCCAGCAAGGCACAGGTTATCGCTGCGCCGCCGAGGCGGCGTGAAAGATGTCCACGCATCGTCTGCTTCCTGAAATGTCAGGGCTTTTCACCCCGTCCCACCTCATTGCAAACAGACTTATCCACAGACGTCAAACAGTTTTTTCGAGCTTTTTCAACAACTTGCCTACAACTCAGACGGAAGTCTCGCCAAGTCTCGTCCGTCGTTCACTCAAAGGTTTCAACCCCAAGAGGATTTCCCTTCTTCCAAGTCGTCACAAGTCGACGCGCGCTCGGCGCAAGCGCGACCGTCTGGTCGCCTGCGTTTCACTCAGGGCCAACAGGCGGACGGCCGCCAAGGACGGGCCTCACAGACCGACCACATCGGCGACGGCGACGATTGCGCCTCAGCGGGTCAGCTCTGCGGGGTGGCAAGCCGTGGCGTCGGCGCTTCGCGAAGATGGGCAAGAGGCTCGGTGACGATCGGCGATCGCAAACGGGTTTCTCGAACGGTCCGTCCGTCGCCCGCTGCGTGGCCGAACCGTTCGGTTACGACTTGGAGGCGACGCTCGCGCAAACTGACGATCAAACGCGTCGTCTCGGCGGCCCTCCAGGCTGACGGCCGCAATGCCGGTCAAGGGAAATTTGATCCAACCCGCCCGAACGCCGCAGTCTTCCACGGTTTGAAGCCGCTCAGCGACCGATCGGCAGGCCTCGGGGGAAGATGCTGGGCACATGCGCCTCTTATTAAGGCCTGCCCTTCCTTGGAAGGTCACAGCGCCTCTAATGAAAGGCTGCGATTAATCAGAGCCATTCCCATTGCCTGATCATCGTCTGGATGTGGTTAGCTTTCGATAGGCCGAAGGCTGGTCCGCAGCCTTCACTCGGCTCAGACCGTCACACGGAGATCGGACAGCCGGTCTTGGACCTGATGCGCCCTAAGCCAGGGTTCGCAGGCGAATGCCGACCGCGTCATCGAGGTCGACAGCCACGAGTCGATCAACACGCCGTCCGTCGGATGTCCGTCTGATGTGAACGAGACGGTCCACAGTCCGCGCGATAAGCCGACGCGGCGAGGCGACCATCACCTCCCCAATCAGGTCTTCGAGACGCTGCAGCACGTCTTCGGCGGAATTAGCGTGGATGGTGGAGAGACCGCCAGGGTGACCGGTATTCCAGCTTTTCAGGGTTTCGAGCGCGGCGGCGCCGTCACGCATCTCGCCGACGACAAGCCGGTCCGGCCGCATCCGCAGCGCATCACGCACAAGATCCGCCACACCGACGGCAGGCGCCGTCCGCCGCGTCAGCGCCGCGACACAGTCCCAAGCCGAGCATTGCAGTTCCGGGGTGTCCTCGATGAGGAATATCCGGTCTTGGACGAAGGCGGATTCCGCCAGCACCGCATTCGCAAGCGTGGTCTTGCCAGAGCCCGTTCCCCCGGAAATCAGAATATTGCATCTCGCCTCGACGGCCTCGCGCAGTCCCGCCGCCTGGGCGGCGGTCATGACGCCGTCGGCCACATAATCCTTCAGCGACCAGACCCGAACGGGCCGCTTCCGAATGGCCCAGGCCGGTCCGTGCGCGAGGGGAGGCAGAAGCGCCTGAAACCGTTCGCCTCCGCCCGGCAAGACGCCGGACAATCTCGGCGTCTCGCGATTGGCCGTCTCGCCGACGTGATCGGCGATCAAGCGGATGGTCCGCTCGCGCGCCTCTGCAGACAGCCGGATGCCGGTATCTAGACGCCCTTCGCCCTGTCGGTCCACGATCAGGCGTCCGTCTGGATTCGCGAGCACCTCGACCACCGCTGGATCGGCGAGCGCTGTGAGGACCCCCTCCCCCAGGGCATGCCGCAAGGCGTCGAGACGACGATCAGCGCTCAGGGCGAGATCAGGCATGTGCCTCGTCATCCGTTCCGGTCTTACCGCCGTCAGGCCGTGGCGTCCGACCCGCGACAATCCGGGCGGCGGTGGAGTCGAGCAGGCGCTCGATACGCCGTTCGACGGCCGCCTGGACCGTCGGATCGTCATCGACAACCGCGTCTGGCAGCCTGAGGAAGAAGGCGCGCGCAACCTCCACCAGAAGTTCCTGAACGATCTGCATGTCGCGCGCCGTTGCCCGCATATGATCGCGCAGCGAGCGTTCGAGCCGATCCATTCGGTCCTCCGGATCGGCTCTCGGGTTGCCCTGAAGGCCTCTCGCGATGGCGCGCCCGGCCGCCTGGCTCAGCGCCATTCGTCCGGCCTTGGCCTCGCGGTTCAAGCCGGTGACGACCTTGGGGTCGGTGAGATAGACCTGCACCCTGCAGGCTGTGGAAGCGCGCCGGCTCACGACCGGCCGCCTTGGAAATGATCGAGCACGGCCTCCTGGGCCGCAAGATCGGCGCGGGTGTCCGCATAGCGTTGCGCCGCCAAGGCTGAAGCCTTCCGCTCGTCGATGGCGCCGGCCACCTCCTTGAACAGCGGCAGGCTGGCGCTCTCGTCCTCACCGAGGGCGCGTCGGCCTGCCCAGGGATGGGGTCGCGGCGGTGGCGCATCCGCTCGGGCGGAAAAGGGCGGAACCCGCCCCGCCCGCCGACGGAATGGCCGGGCCTTGTCATACTGGAGCTTGGCGGCGCGTATCGGTCTTTGCCCCGCAATGAAGACCAGTTGGATGTCGTCGGGCAGCGCGCGCACTTCGCCCGGCTCCAGCAACGGCCGTTCGACTTCCCCGCGCGAAATCGAGGCGTGACCGCCTCCCAGTCCAGCGGGACCGGAGCGACTGGTCCGCGTTTCCGTGACCGTACCGGTCAGCTTGGAGACCTTGTCCTGGGTCACGGGGTCCAGCGCCGAAAACGCGGTGTAGATCGCGCAGTTGTCGAGCAGGGTGTTGTGGGGTCCATAGGTCTCGACGATGTCGTTCAACGACTGAGCCACAAACATCGTCTTGATCCCGTAACCGCTGAGCAGACGCAGCGCCTTCTCGAAAAAGGCCAACCGGCCGAGAAGCGGGAACTCATCCATCAGCATCAAAAGCGGCCGTCGCTTCTCACGCCCCTCGGCGTCCCGTTTCTCCTCGGCCGTGAGCGCCTGGCTCGCCGCATAGAACAACAGCCTGACGTACGGTTTGAGAGCGACGGAGTCGGCCGGGGCGACCTGGACGTAGAGGCTGACCGGCGCCGCCGCACACATGAGATCCCCCAGGCTGAAGTCCGACTGCGACAGCACGGCCTCAAGGTCGTCGCCCGCCAGCCATTTAAGGTAGGAACGCGCTGTGCCTTGAACCGAAGTCCGGAACCGATCGTGCATCGCGGCGTAGCCGATCACGGCCGTTCGGATGAAGGGATGGGTTTCGGGCCCCTCCGGCCCCAGACGGTGCAGGGTCCGTCGCATCACTTCCGCCGATCGATCGAGATCGGCGAGAAGGTCGCGCACCTTCAACAGGGTCTTGTCGGCGTCCGGCGCCACATGGAGGACGTGCAGGATCACGGCTTCAAGAATCTCGGAAGCCGCCTTGTCCCAGATCGCCTCATCGTCCCGCGCCCCGCCGGAATCGGACAGGATGGCGACCAGTCGCTGCACCTGGGCCAGTTCCCCGGGACCGGGCCGGATTTCCGCAAGGGGGTTCCATCGGACCGATCCGGCGTCCCGGGGGTCGAGGCGAAGCACGTGAGAAAACTCCGCCCTCCAACCGGCGGTCAGGTCCCAGAGCTCACGCTTGGGATCATGGACCATGACGCTGTGCGTCCATCCCAGTAGTGTCGGCAGGACATGACCCCGCCCCTTGCCGCTACGGGTCCCGCCCGTCACCAGGGTCGGCCTGAGATCGTCGCTGGTCAGCAGCCGTCCGCCGAACCGGCCGATGACCGTCCCGTTCCTGTTCAGGAGGCCCCCGGCGCGGGCGTCCGCGAGGCCGCCCCATCCGCGACGCCGCCGCACACGGCCCTTGTCCAGAAGCATGCCGCTCCCGATTCCTGAACAGAGGCCGAGCAGAAGGAGAAAGGCCGACCTCGACAGGGCGGGTTGCGCTTCGGATCCGAAACGGCGCCCCCAGACCAGGATGGACCAAGGCGGGTACACGGTCAGACCGGGGCTCACCCTTGCCCCGGGTCCGAGGACAGGCGTGTGCCCATAGGTCCAGGCGAACGTCTGGCTGGCCGCCTGCAAGCCCGCGACAAGCCCGACTCCGAGGAGAACCACCCGCAGGTTCACGCCTCATCCTCAGCGCTCTCCGCGCCTTCCGCGCTGAGCACCAGAAGCGGTGCAGCGGTTACGCGACGCGCGTGATATCGCGCCAGCAGAATCGCCTCGGCCTCGGGGCTCGCGCTGAGCAGGGCTTGCGCCTCGCTCTCCAGGTCGGCGAAGAGCCGCGCCTCGGCTGCATGAAAGCGGGCAAGCTGGCCCTGGATTCGAAGGAAGGCGTCGAAAAGGGCGGCGTCGCCGAGCGCTCCAAGCCGCCATCCCCAGAGAGCCTGCAGCCGAACCACCGCCGTCCCGGCGTCGATCAGACCGTCGGGCGGATCGACCGGGCGGTCTTGGCCGCACAGGAGATAGAGACGTCGCAGCTCGTATCGTTTGGCGATGAGGGCGGCCTCAAGGCGGGGGGCGAAGAACCCGCCGGCTCCGCCGCGCTCGACCAATCCCTCGCCGCCGAGCCAGCAGAGCGCTTCGCGCACGGGCGTGGTCGACAATCGCAACCGTCGGGCCTCGTCGGCGATGACGATAGGCCGACCAGATCCATAGCGGCCGGCCGCCAGTCTTGACCGCAGGGAGTCCAGCGCAAATTGGAACGGATCTCGAGCACGGTTCATGGGCGTGTAAGTCCCCAGGGCGCAACTGATCGGCAGACGGACGGATTTAGCGCTCGCGCACAAGCTGTGCGGGCGCTTATCTTCGGCTAACGCTGCATCATCCGTCGATTTTCGCTGCCTGGCGCCTCAAAATTCGATGGATTACCCGCCGCAAATCTTGCGCCGCACAGCCGGACGTTGCCAAGGTCAAGCTTGGAGTAGAGGACGCGTGATGACCGAGGCCTTCCCGGACGCCGTAGGTGGAGCCCCTGTCTTGGGCGTCGCCTTGAAGTCCATTCGCAGGCTCCGCCGGCTGACGGCGGCCGAGACGGCGACCCTGATGAACATCAGCCCGAGCGCCTATGAGCGGTTCGAGAACGGTGAGACCAAGCTGAACCTGGAATATGTCCATCGGTTCGCCAGGGCGACCAAGACGGACTACTACGCCATTGTCGTCGCCCTGATTATCGGCAAGGCGGATTTCGCGCTGTACAGCGCAGGCAACCAATTCGCCAGCATCCTGACGAACGGCCTGCATGACCTGGCGCGGGACGCCGGCGCCGATCTCGCCGCGCTGAGCACGCGCGACATCCTCGAGATCGTGACCCCCATGTTCGAGACGCTCGCCGCCAAGGCACGCGAGATGCGCGCCCTACAGGACGAGGTTGACGCCGCGGCCGCGCGCCTTGACGCCTCTCGACCCCCGCCGGGACGATAGGCGGCGATCCCGGATATTCGCGAGATATCACTTCGTATCGCCGCCGCGCGAGCGCTCCGTGGCGGGGCCGTAATCCTACGGCCTCAAGGAGAAGACCAATGGCTCGTTCAACCCTGAATCGCCTCACGCTCGGCGGCGCCCGCGATCTCACCCGCGATCGCGAAGGCGGCCCCTACACCGAAATCCAGGCCTTCGACAGCAAGACCCTGGTCGCGTGAACGGCGAGACGGGCGACGCGACAGCGTCGCCCGTCTTTGCGCGAGCGGCGCTGCACCCCCATCCTGCCGCCCTCCGCCTCCCTTACGCCGTGGATGTCTTTCCCGGCGCGAAACGGCGTGGGACGGCCCAGCCGACGCCCCTGCGGGTCACGACAGAGCGCCGCCCTCGACCGCAGATATCGGACAGATATCGCTTCGTATTCCACCCCGCCAAGCGCTGTCTGATCCGGCCACATCCGTGGCGATCAAACCGGAGAGACCCTCATGCCCCTGACACGATTGACCCGTCTCGACCTCGGCCGCGCACGCCAGGAAACGCGCGATACCGACGGTGGAATCCACATCGAGATGCTCGTCTGGCCCTCCCGGATTCCGGTCGGCTGAGCGCCTGGGCGGGCGGCGTACCCGCCCGCCCTTCTTCCACAGGAGCCGTAATGGCCGCCCCTCTGATCTTCCAGATTTCCCTAGGCCGCGTCCTTGAACGCACCCGCGACGGCGACGGGCCCTACACGGAACTCCAACTCTACGACAGCCGCCGGCCCACCCCCGGACAGGTGTCCGCACCCTCTCCGTCTCAGCCGCCCGATCCCATTGGACGGGCGTCATGACGCTCCCCCTCTGGTCCGTGAACGGGGTGTCGATGGTCGCCCTGCATGAGGATGTCGTGGTGCTTGACGTCAAGGAGGATCGCTATGAGTGTCTCGTCGACGCAGCATCCTGGTTGACCCCGGCGCCGGACGGCAGCCTGGCGGTCGCCGACCCCGCGCTTGCAGAAGACCTTATCCAGGCGGGCCTCGCCATGCGGGAACCCTCTCCGCCCCGCCCGGTCTGCCCGCCGGCCGCCCGCGCTCTGGAGCCTCGCCTGACCCGCTCGCGCCTGTCCACCGTCCGGGCGGGTCTGGTCGTGGCGGCGGCGACCGCCAGCTTTCACAATCGGCGACTGTCTGCGCTTGTCGCGCCCTTGCCCGCCACGCCTGCCTGCAGCGCCGACGATGAGGATCGATTGAGCGCCCTGGTCGCGGCGGTGCGCGAGGCGGCGCCCTTCATCCCGTTCGAGGGCGAATGCCTGCACCGCGCCTATGTCCTGCGGCGTTGGCTCCACCACGAAGGCTATGGACCGACTTGGGTGTTCGGGGTCCGGACCTGGCCCTTCGCCGCCCACTGCTGGCTGCAGATCGGGGCGCTTGTCGTCGGCGACACCCTGGACCGCGTGCGTCATTACACCCCGATCCGGGCGGTCTGACATGGGCGACTATCTGATCGTCTCGCGCGCCGTTCACGATGACCAGGCCGCGAGCCGACGCGCCCGACAAATCATCGATCTCGCCCGGGACCGAGGCATGGCGACCACGCCTTTGAACGCGACCACCGTGATCGCCACGGCAGGCGCCCATCCGCCGCAAGTCCAGCGGATCGGCGGCTGGGTCCTGCTGGGGGACGTCCTCGATCGTCGGAATCCCGTCATCCCCGACGGAGAGTCCGACACGGACTGGGGATATGAAAGAAAGATGGTTTCGCGCCTTTGGGGTCGTTTCATCGGCGTCCGTTTCGCGTCGCGCGACCGCCTGGACGCCCTGCTGCGGGATCCGTCCGGCGCCATGGACTGCGTGGCCTGGACCCAGGACGGACTGACCTTCGCGGCTTCGGCGCCGCCGGACTGGCTGATTGAAGCCCTGCGGCCGACATGGTCGATCAACATCGGCCGGGTCGCCGCCGCCCTGCGCAGTCCTCAGCTCGTGCCAGGAGACCTGCTGCTCGACGGGCCGCGCTCCGTCGGGCCCGGGGACGTCCAGCCCCTGCCGTTGGACCGTCCGGCGGTCCGGCTTTGGGAGGCGGCGACCTTCGCCCGCGTCAGTCTCGACGCCCCCCTGACTTTCGAACCGGCCGCGCGTCGACTACGCGACGCCATACAAGAAGCGGTCGAGGGCCTCGGCGGCCTGTCGGGCGTCTTGGCCGCTGAAGTGTCGGGCGGACTGGATTCCAGCATCGTGGCCGCCGCCCTCGTCGCCGCGCCTGGGCTCAAGGTCCAGACCTGGCTGAACGCCTACGGCGCCACGCCGGAATCCGACGAGCGCTTCTGGGTGGAGGCGCTCGCGCAACGCCTGAACATCACGCCGTTGCGAATCGCCCATGCCTCCGCACCTTTGTCCGGGGAGACGCTCGTCCGCACCAACGGGGGCTTCCGTCCGGGCTTGGCTGCGCTCGACGCCGCTCACGACCTCGAATGGCGCCGTCAGATCGAAGCCGTCGAGGCGGACGCGCTAATGACCGGCAAGGGCGGGGATTCCGTTCTGATGCAGAACACTGGCGGCGATGTCTTCACGGACCTTTGGATGCGGTGCGGGTGGCGCACCCTCCTGTCGCGGGAGGGCCGCGACCAGGCGATCGCCGTCGAGAAATCCCTCTGGACGCTGGCGCGCGAGGCCCGACGGTTCGTCCGCGAGGGCGCGGCGCCGCCGACGCGGGACGACAGTTTTCTCCTCCATCTCGAGGACACCCCCGCAATGGCCGCCTGGCGTCGCAACAGCGCCGCCTTCGGTCCGGCGAAGGCCGGGCAAATCAGCGGCGTCATCGACAACATCACCCGACACGGCCCTTCCCTTCTGACCGAGGGCGTCGATGTCCGTCATCCGCTGTGCGCCCAACCGGTGGTCGAAGCCTGTCTGTCGACGCCAACCGCCCTTCTGGTCCTTCAGGGGCGTGACCGGGGTCTGGCGCGACATGCTTTTCGAGACCGGTTGCCGCCGGAGATTCTGCACCGGCGCTCCAAGGGCGACATGAGCCGCCTCTATGGCAAGATCATCCTCGACAATATCGACGTCCTTCGGGACTGGCTGATTCACGGCCGGCTGGTCGCTCTTGGCGTGATCGACCCCGCCGGCGTGGACAAGCTTCTTCAACGAGAGACGCTGATCTGGCGGGGCCGTTACGCCGCCCTGCTCACGGCGGCGGCGTTCGAGGGTTGGATAAGGGCCTGGGAGCGGCGCCTTGCTCCTCCTCCGCCGCGGTGATCGTTCCGGAGGGGGGCAAGGTCTCTTCGAGCCAGCGGAAGATCTGGCCATACTGGTCGCGGATATTCGCAGGGCTCCATCGTGCATGGTGCTCGCCCCAGTAGGTGACAATGCGGGATCGGCCGCCAAGGCGCGACAGGGCGCTGAACACCCGCTCGGCGTTGGTGAGGCCAACGAAGTCCATGTCAGCCGTCAACAGGAGCACCGGCGCCGAAATCCGATCGGCCTGCAGCCAGGGGCTTTCGCGAACATAGGCGGCGGGATCGGCCCAGGGCGTCGCGCCGAGCTCGCCCTGGCCGTTCTCGACCCAACCCTGCTGGTGACCGAACGGAATGCCGTATTCGGGCGTGCTGCGGCTGGATGCGTTGAACTCGCCCCACATGGCGAACATGTCCGCCGGGGGCGAAGACAGGATGTAGCTCTGGTAGCGCTTCGTCTGCGTCGCGATGGCCAGACCGGCGTAACCGCCCATACTGTGGCCGAAGACGGCGATGCGATCCCGGGGCAGGTCGGGATGAGCGGCGAAGACGGCGTCCACCGCCCGATCGACGCTGTCCACATAATGCGCGAAACTGCGCGTGCCCGGCCTGTCGGCAGGCATGGCCGGATTGATCACGGCATAGCCGGCCGCCGCCAGGACCTGCGCCCGGATGTTGTAGGTCAGAAGCAGAGGGCCTGCCCATCGTCCTTCCTCCGCGAAGCCCGGATAGACCGCAACGACAACGCCGCGCGTGGGACCTTGCGGAAGAAACAAGGCAGAACGATCCGGCTCCCCCAGCGCATTGGCGTGCGGGATGAATTCCGGAGCGATCAGTCGCACGTCGGCCCGGCCCGCATTGACCCGGTCCAGGAGGATGTCGTCGTCCCCGCGTCGCAGGCGCAGGTCCTCCACCAGTTCGTCACGCACCAGCACGAGCAGGGCGTCCGGCGATGCGGCGAGGATCTGGGTTTCGCCGGCATCGGTCGCCGGACCGATCGGACGAACAGACCCGTCCCTCACCACGACGGCCTGACCCGCGTCCTGCACCGCCGCCGTCCAGTCCTGTCGCGGCGCGTCCAGGACGATGCGGCGAGGCCGCTCCGGATCATAGGCCGGCATGGGCCGGACCGTGATCGCTGCGGGGGTCAGTCTTCGCACCCCGCTGGCGTCCATGCGCCAGTAGCCGTCCTCGGCGAAGACCCGAAGCGCATCCTCCTCCGGCGCGGCCGCGAGGCTGGCGGGCGGGTGGGCCAGCCCTGCCGTGAGCACGGTCTGACCGGCGCCGTCCAGACGGAACCAGTCCGCGCGTGCGCCTGCGGAAGGTCGCCCGTAGATCACCGGCGCGCCTTGCAGCCAATCCGCCCGCACCCCGCGGAGAATGTTGATGTCCCCCCCGAGATCGAGGGTCGTCGGCCACCGGCGAAGGGTCCCATCCTGCGCCATGGACCGAAGCCCCCCTTCGGACCACCGCTGGTCATCGCCACGCGCCCAGAACAGCACCTCGCGCGAGTCCGGCGACCAACGCAGCATCTGCGTCGCCACGTCAAGCCTGTCCGACGGCGCCGTCCGTCGTCCATCCGCCATCCGGACCATCAGCAGGCCCTGGCGGAAAGGATCGTCGAAGGACAGGGGCGGATCGGCGAGCTTGAGCCGTTCGGCGCCGAGCAGCACCGCCAGCGTCTGACCGTCCGGCGAAAGCACCTGATCCGTCACGACGCCGGCGAACAGTACCCGGACCACGTCTCCCGTCTCCGCGTCCAGTTCGACCAGATGCTGAACAGGCGTGGCCGTCTCGGGCGTCTGCACCCCCGCGTCGGTGTCGATGACCGTGCGACTGGGCGCGCGCCCCTCCGACGTGACGCGCCAGGCCGCGGCGACACGGGCCTGAGCATTGCTCGCTGCGCCCAGGAGGGGCGGAATGCTTCCGTCCGGACGGGTCACGACCAGGAGCCGGGTCGGCGACGCCCAGACCACCGGCGCGCCCTTGGGCAGAAAGTCCGGCGTGAGACCGGTCCATCGTACGTTTCGCGCCCCGACCTCGGCGATCCCGAGTTCGTAGCGGCCGCCCTGGAGACGAAACACCGCCATCCGGACGCCGTCCGGCGACCACTCTCCGCGCAAGAGACCAAGACCTTCGTCCGGAAGAAGACGCTCGGGCTGCGGTGAGACCGCCGTCAGGTCGACCCGCCAGAGATCCGTGATGGTCCAAACGGACCTCTGGACATAATCGACGGCTTGAATGGTGTCGTAGGCGCCGCGCTTTTCATAGACCGCCCACCGGCCGCCCGGGGCGATCGAGGCCCTCCCAAATCCTTCAAGCCCGACGATGTCGTCGACCGTCATATCCCTTTTTCCATCCGGCTCCGCATGGACCGAGGTCGCCAGGCAGGCGCAGATCGCCAAGGCGCCGGCTAGGCGCTTGAATATTCTGTTCATGGCGGCCCCCTACCAGCGCTTGATCAGCTGAAGGGCGACGACCCGCCCATAGGGATTGCCCTGACCCGGGTCGAATCCATACCCATTGGCGCTGTCGAAGAAGGGCGGGTCCGCATCAAGGAGGTTCTGAATGGTCAGGGCGAGGCGCAGGCCCTGCCCGCTACCGGTCCCCGGCGTCCAGCTCACCCGCCCGTCGAGCGTGTCCCAGGCGCCGACCCGGGCGCCGAGGCGGTCGCGTCCGGCCGCCGAATGGCTCCAGTGGAGGCCGCCCCCGATGGCGCCGTGCGTCCAGCTGGCCCCGATCCGCGCCCGCAGCCGGGCGGGATAGCCCGTCAGGCCGATGACGTCCTGGACGGCTGAAGCGGGGGTCGGTCGATTGTCGTACTCCAGCACCCACGACCCCGTCCCTTCCAGCGTCAGGGCGCCGCCGGCGAGCGCGATTGGGTACCGCGCCTCCAGGTCCACGCCCCGGATCTTGACCGCCCCGGTATTGACCCAGCGCGCATCGACGATCGCCCCATAGGTCGTCAGCGGATAGAGCGAGGGAAACCCGGGCAGTCCCGTGAGGCCCTGCACCCGGGCGAGATCAGCCGGGTTCGCAGCGGGCGCGATCGCGGTGACGAAGGGGGCGAGCGCGGGATCGCTCAAGGCGCCGGCGGGGTTGGCCGCGACGGGCTGGGCGATCCGATTCGTGAACCGGGTGTCGAAATAGCTGACGTCCAGATGCAGGCGTCCGCGCGGCCGCCAGCTGAAGCCCGCGGTGAAGGTTTCGGCCGTTTCCGGCTCGAGGTCCGCGTTCCCCCCTACGAGCATCAGGGAGAGGACCTGGGCGCCGCCGGGTCGCGACAGGAACAGACCGTTGACGGCCGCCGCATCATAGATCTGCGGCAGGGAGGGCGCGCGGAAGGAGGTCCCCCAGGTCGCTCGCAACAGAAGGTCGTCCACCGGCCCCCAGGCGAGCCCCAGCCGGGGATTGGCCGTTTCGCCGAAGTCGTCATACCGTTCCAGCCGCCCCGCCACAGACAGGTCCAGCCGACGAAGCCCCGGACGGGCGTTGCCCTCCCCCACGAGCGGGAAACGGGCTTCGGCGAAGACGGCGGCGATCTCCCGGCTTCGCTCCGGGGTTTCATAGACGATCGGCGCGGCCGAGGAGAGGAAGCTGGTCGCTTCCGTGTCGAAATGATCCGAGCGCCACTGGGCGCCTACAGCGAGCCGCGCCTCTCCGCCCGGCATCGACCAGAGAGGGCCTTCCGCCAGCAGGTTGACGGAGCCGGCGCGGCTCCGGTCCCATCCCCCGGAATAGCCCTGGCTGATGAAGGCGAGCACGGCCTCGCTGTTCGCCTCACCCGCCCCGAACAGGTTGAGATAACCGTCCCGGGCGGCCGAATAGGACGTCGCCGGATCGTCCGCCAAGGCGCCGAGCGCCTCGTTCACGAAGCGGGAGTTGACCCGATTGCGCTGCCCCACTTCCCCTCGCTCCGTGGCGAGGGCGGCGTAGGCGTCCAGGCTCCAGCCGGACGTGAAATCGTAGCGCGCGGCAATCGTGCCGCCGACGCTTCTTGACTGACCGGCAGCCCGGGCCAGCCCCACGTCATTCAGAAACGAATAGCCGATCAGATGCGATGAGGCGCCGACAGGCGAAAGAAAATGCGGATTGGCGGCGCTGACATTGAAGATGCCGGCCGAGGCGCCGCGCAGCAGCGTATAGTCCCGTTGACTGAACCGCAGGTCCGCCGACAGGTCAAGCTGCCCCCCGATCGTCTGCGACCATCGCGCATAGGCGCTGTACCGCTCGATCGCCGGGGCGATGTCCCCTCCCTGTTCGAGGCTCTGGCGGTTAGCGCCGCCCGCCACGAAATCCGCCAGGGAGGTCGCAGACCCCGAGGCGTTCGGGCGGATGGCGTAGCGGGAGACGTAGCCGCCCGCTGCGGGATCGAAGGCGAGAATATTCCCCGGAGAACTGTAGAGGGTGCGTCGATCCGTGCCGCCGTACGGCCGAAGGTCGCCATCCGCCGTATAGGGCCGATCGAGGGTGCTGAAGGCGTTGGTGGTCTGGTGCTCGGCGGAAAGATAGGCGCCGCCTCCCGACCATGTCCGACCGATCAGATGCGAGACGACGATGTCCTCCGCACCGCCCTGGGCGGCCGAAGCCCGTACGCGACTTTCCTGACCGTCATACGTCCGACGCAGGATGACATTGACCACCCCGGCCACGGCGTCGGTGCCGTAGATCGCGGAGGCGCCATCCAAAAGCACGTCAACCCGCTCCACCGCCGCCGACGGCAGGGCGGAGACATCGGCGAACTCGCCCCGGAAGCCCGAGCCGGCCAGTCGTCGGCCGTTGACCAGGCTGAGGGTCGAGGACGGGCCCAGGCCGCGCAGGTTGACGCCCGTCGCATAGACCGAGTTGGAGCCCGAGCGGTCCGAGCCGGCGCCCTGCACGAGCGGCGTCGACGACCCCGCATAGTTCTGGGGCAGTTCGACGAGCACCTCGGCGACGGTCGCCCGGCCCCGCCGGTCCAGTTCGTCGCGGCCGAGCGTGACCACCGGAGACACGGCAGGTCCCGGGTCGCGAAGCAGGCTGCCGGTGACCACCACCTCCTCCAGTTCGGCGGCGGGCGCCGCCGACAGACTCACAGCGGGGATCGTCCGAATATAGATGACCCCCGGTCGCGGCTCGCTCCATTGCAGTCCGGCGCCGTCCAGCAGACGGCTCAACGCCTGCGCTGACGTGTAGGCGCCGCTCAGGCCTGGCGACGTCTTGCCGTCGACCAGGCGGCTCTCAAAGAACAGCTGCTGATCCGAGGCCGCCGCGAAGGCGTTCAGCACATCGCGCAGAGACCCCGCCGGTATCTCGTAGTTGCGCGCCGACTGCGGCGCCTGGGCCGACGCGGGTGCGGCCGCCGCTAACGCGAGGACGCCGACCGCGCCGCTCGTCCATAAACCCCACTGATGCATTCGTTTCTCTCCCGGACGCCCCTCGCGTCAGTGAAAGAGACCGTTCGAACCCCGGCCTACCCCGGAGGCTTGGATAAATATTTCTCCGCGGTCGGATCACGCCGAGCGCGCGACACCGTCACCCGCCTCGCGACAGGACCACCGCCCCGTCCGCCCTGGATTGAACTTTCAGGCCCAGCGCCCCGGAGGCTGCGGCGACAAAGGCGTCACGATCGCCGACCCGGAACGATCCATTGACGGGCGTGGACACCGGCGCATCCGGCGCCAGGATCACAGGCTCCGTCAGATAACGGTTCACCTCCATGACGGCGTCCTTGAGCCTGGCGTCCACCAGGACGATCCGGCCCTCGGTCCAGCTCGTCGCCGCCCTGGCGTCGATCACACGGCTCTGCACCCGGCCGGCGCGGACCTCGGCCTGGCGGCCGGCCGTCAGACGTTCGCGCCCTCCCCTGCCCGCTACATCGACGATGCCTTCGACAAGCGTCACCCTCAGGCCTGCGGCTTCGCGCCGGACGTCGAACACCGTGCCGACCGCCGTCACCTGGGCTCCGTCGACGTCGACGACGAACGGCCGTGCCGGCTCCTTGGCCACCTCGAACAGGGCCTGGCCCTTTTCGAGCGCGATCGTGCGGCGGTCGCCGGTGTAGCGCACGCGCAATCGGCTGTCGGTGTCCAGCCGCACCGACGACCCGTCCGAGAGTTGCACCACCTGCTGCTCGCCCACGGCGGTGCTATAAACGTTGCGGACCTGGGTCCACCACCATCCCCCGGCGCCCAGCGCCAGCACCGCGCCGATCGTGGCCAGCCCTCCCAAGGCCCAACCCGACGGCCCTCTCGCCTCCCGCGCGCTCTTTCGCTGCATGGCTGCCTCCAGAGCGGCCTGAACCTCGGGCGAGGATTTCAGGCCCTCCGCCTGTCGCCAAACCTGTTCGACACGTCGATAGGCGGCGGCGTGGCCTGGCTTCGCGCGCCAGTCGAAAAAGTCTTGAAGGGTCTGCGGATCGACCTCGCGCGCGCCAAGACGGGCGTGCCAGGACGCCGCCTCGGTCTCTTCCTTCGCAACCCGCACCGTCGGGCCGTTCATGTCGCGCCCCATTCTAGCGGAGCTGAGCGGCGCAATGCGCCAGAGCCTTGGTCATCCGCCACTCCACCGTCTTCGGGCTGATGCCGAGCCGCTCGGCGATCTGGGCGTTGCTCAGCCCACCGACCCGCGACATCACAAAGACATCCCGCAGCGGCTCTGGCAACCCCAGGATGATTTGTTGGAGAACGAACGAATTTTCCGACGATGCAGTCGATTCTTGGCGTCCAAAACCGACAGCACCTTCAGCTAACCCTCGTTTTAAGGTGCGGGCAGCCTGGTCCCGGACGATGTTGGTCGCAACTCTGAACAAAAATGCCTTTGGATTCTTGATCTCCTCTCCACCACCATAAATGGCCGTACGAAGATAAGTTTCTTGAACGATATCCTCTGTCCCACGGATACCGACGCCCGCGAGCCGCCGCGCTAGCCAAGCAGCATGGCGTCGGTAGAGAAGGTCCAGCCGGCCCTTCGGATCTTCTGGCGGATGTGCGTCTGAAGTGCTCATTGGTTTCAATGCAAAGTGTAATTCAGCTAGCAACATATTGCTAGCAGTTTAGCTCCTTTAACATCTGCTTGTGACCGGCGATCCATCTTCGATGGATTGGAAGGACACCCTAGGACGGAACATACTTCGCTTCAGAACCGATCGCGGTTGGACTCAGCAGGATCTCGCCAGCGAGGCGGACTTATCTGTTCGATTTGTCTCTGGCATCGAACGAGGCGAGGAAAACCCCAGTCTGGAGACAACTTCTCAGATCGCAATCGCGCTCAAGGTTCCGATTTGGACACTGCTGCAACCGGCAGAGAACGAAACGTAGAGTTTTGTAACTAGCAATATACTGCTAGCAGCATATCACCTTTATCATTACTGTTTGATCGCCCACCCAAACCTTATGGATTGGAAGCGCTGCGTTGGGCAGAACATCTTACAGCTTCGCCGCCGTCGAGATTGGTCGCAGCAGACCCTCGCAGGTGAGGCCAATTTATCCCTACGATATCTCGCAGGGATCGAGCGCGGCGAAGAGAACCCGAGCCTTGAGACGATCGTTGCTATTTCGATCGCACTCGGCATCCATCCTGCGCGCTTGTTCGAGATCAAGAGTGAGAACATTAGTTACCAGAATACGCCTTAGTGAAACTTGGTCCGGTCTTGCTAGAGGGTGCCGAGGTCTCACCCTAGGTCGGCATTGCGCCAGTAGCGGACATTACAACCTTGCCGGAATCCGGACATTCACCATCCCAAGGCGAGATAAGGCGCTTCTCAACTTGGCTCGGCTAACCTGACGGCGTTATCCAGGTAGGGTCGGACGTTCACGGATGCTGGCTATTGTTGACCCATGGCATGACGAGCGGCGAGGTCTGCCATTTGCTTCTCTGCCACCTCAGCGTTGTCATAGATAACGGCATGCTCAAGCGCCCCAACATCAGCGTCTAGGACAACCCATCTGGCGGTCTCCATAGACTCTTCATTAAGGAGTTCGGACACAGCCATAAGCTGAGACATCGGCACCAGGGCAGTGACGAAGTTGTGGTTCATGCGGTCGCGCGTTCTGCGATTTCTGAGGAACGCGCCGAGCGCATGGTCGAGGCGACCGAGACCCTCTTGTGTCGGGTCATAGACGAAGGCGAGGATGCGCCGATCCGTGCGCTTTGCCTCTGCGGCCGCCTCCGTCAAAGTCGACAACGGTGACTGGTCGCGAAAATGCTCCGCTTCGATAGGGAGCGCGTTCGGGCCGAGAGCAACCTTCAGCTTGGCAGTCAGCCAAATTCCGACGACGTGGGTGAAGGCCTCGTCCCAGACAGGCTCGCTCAATGGCGTGCGATAGACGTCCCCGCCCGATATTCGAAGCACGAGCTCATCTCCCACCACCTGCACTTCGTAGGTCGTTTTAAGGAGGTATTGGTTGGACCCTTTACGGGTGAGGAACAACGTGTTCTCGCCGCGGTCCATGTAGACATTGAAGTTGGTTTGAGCTGCGACCAGCGTGCCAGATATTCTCGCAATCAGGTCATTGTAGGCCCGCTGCACGGCCTGAAGACCGTTGCGGATTGCGGCATCGGACAGGCCTAAGCGACGTTCAGCGGGAGTATCGAAAAATTCGGCCAACTCGCCGATGGCGTCCTCTAGCGAGCCTTCAACTGGGACGTCGCGCATGAGCCGATCCAATTGCGAGAGCATCGCTTCGGCATCCGTGAAACGGTCGTCGAGCATCGAGGCGAAAGCATGATCGAAGATTGAAACGAGCCGCTGAAAACGATCGCCGGCCGCCGTCTGGAGCAGTGCGTGCGCCTTGGACCTCTGGTGCGGGAGCTTCCCCTGAGCGTCCGAGAGCAGGTCGGGGTGGTCTCCTGTCAGCGCGTAGAACAGTATGCCTGCCGCGAACGATACGTCCGAGCGTGGGTCCTGCTTCAGGCGGCTTCCCGCAGAGAGTTCCGGGAGACGAAGAAAGCGGTTCCCAACCTCCTGCCCGTCCTCGGTAGTGAACTCGATGGCCGGCGCTTCGTGAAAGTTCAATCCGAAGTCTAGCAGGATCGGGTTGGCCGGATCGCCGCCCGCCAGGATGATGTTATCAGGTTTGACATCGCGGTGAACGCACCCTTCTCGGTGACAGGCATTGAGGATGTCGAGAAGGGCGCGCGTGAGTACGACAGCCGCTTCCAGGGAGACGTGCGCTTCACTCGCACGCCACTTTCCAAGCGTTGGCCCTTCGACAAAGTCGCTGACCAGGTACGGCGTGTAAGCCAGATCAGCGTGATGCTGGGCATTGCTCTCGATCAGACCCGGTACGCCGCCGACGCGGAACGTGTCGTAGGCGTTCGCCTCGCGAAAGAAGCGGGCCCGGCGCTCTGGCGCGTTTTTCGACTTGATGATCTTCAGGAAGCCGGAGTGACCGTCGTCCTTCCGCCGCACGCGAAAAGCCTCGCCCTGGCCGCCGCCCTCCAGCGTCTCAACCTTCTCCCAACGATCTTTCCAGGTCGCGGCGTCAGACCACACGCCATCCAAACTCATCGCCAAGCTCTCATCGCAGTCGCCGCCGCCGAAAGGACTTCGACAGCGAGTTGATTGATAAGGTTGTACTCGTGAAGCGTCATCACCAGTCGCCTCATGCGCCTGTCTCTCGGATAGGTGATCCTAGTCCGATGTTGGAGACTGAATGAAGCGCGATGAATTCGGCACGGCGATCACACTGGCTGATGCTAGGTCCATCAATCAAGGTGCCGGCCGATCCAGGAGCACTGCCAACAGCGGACCGAAACGACCCGTCAGGTTCGCAGCATATCTGAGGCAGCCGCCTCGTGTTCGGGCTATTGTGCGCGGATGACGATCTCTTTCGATCTGGCGGACTTGGTCCAACCGCTCGTCCTGAACGTGCCGGGCTTTGGTGATTTCGACCTCGAGGTTCACGGCGACCTCAAGGAGTGGCTTGCGGCTGGAGCGGACAGGAAGGCGTGGGCAACCGGCCGTGACCTGGTGCGAGACCTGCTCGTCTCCCGCGCCAAAGGGCCCGAAACGCTTGCGACATCCGGCGGCAGTCCTTGGGAACTAACGGACGAAGCCGCCGAGAGCGTCGCTGAGGCGGTCCTTTCTGGAGCATCCTTCGCGCTTCGGCCTCGCTGGATTGAACTGAGGCGAACAGGAAAGAATATTCGCGCGCGCCGGAGGAGAACTTCTGAGGCCTACGACATGTCGCGCCGCGATGACGAGACGGCAACGGCTCAGCTGATCCGGCTTTCCAACGACTTGGCGCACGACGCCCGGCTTGAAGCCAGCGGGCGAGTGACCGAATCGCTTGGGCCGAACTACGAGCAGATCATGGATGCCGTAGATCGTGCCGATCAGATTCAGGCTGCGGTCAAAGCCGCTGGGGTTCTCGACTATCTCACCGCTGACACGCCAATGGCTCGGACGTTGGCGGCGGCTCGTGACACCACGGTCGGCAGGTTGGCTCGCGGGATTGAAGGCAGCGCTTTTAGCGCCGCACGCGCCGCCGCCGCTGGTATCGATGCATCGAGCCTCAGCTTGGCTGCTCGCGCGGCGGCCGGCCTCACACCTTCGGCTATCGCTGCGGCGCAAGGCCTGGAACTCGGCGCCATGTCAGCCGTGCGAAACGCCGCCTTGGGGCTCGATGTTTCCGGACTGACTGCGGCACACAAAGCTGCGCTCGGGATCGGCGCTTCATCTCTCGGCGGCATTGCGTCAGGGTTGGCTGATCGCGAGATTCTGAAAACCTACGCCTTGGGCTCTGACGTGGCCCGGTTGGCGCGAGCGAATCTCCCGGCCTACGAGGCGTTCAACGAAACCATACTGGCGCAGTCTCGCGCCCTCAGGACCGCGATCGGCGCTCGGTCGGCGGCGGACCTCGGACTCGCCTCGACACTTGGCGCGTGGTCCGAAACGCAGAGTGCTTACCTGTTAGACTTGCACCACCACATGAGAGTCACGAGGCCGATGCTAGGCCTCGTCGCTGATCTCGCGTCCGGCGGACTTGCGTCGCAGATGGCCTCGTTCGCTGAGACCATCGCTCAAACCGGCATCCTAAGGCCCGGCTATCAGATGACCGCCGCAGCAGGTTTGGCGGGTACGGTCGCTCGCGGCGTCGCCGTCGAGGCCCTTTGGGCATATGACGACGATACTGACATCGACGCACCAGTTTTCTCTACCGCTGTCCGCACCGCGCGGGCCGCCGATGCTGAAACCGTCACCGGCGAAACGATCACGGTCCTGATGGAGACCGTCCGAGATTTGCAAGTGCAGATTCTCAGGGAGCGGGATCCGGTCCGACGCGTCGGATTGCTCGATATCGCCAACTTCATCGGCGTAATGATCGCACTTCTGATCGCGATCGCGAGTTACAGGGGAGACGAGGCCGGTCGCAAAGCGGAGGATCAAGACCGCGCCGCTCAGGTCGCGTTCGAGGCTGAAGTCCGTCAGGAAAGATCTGATGCGCGATCCGAGGCGATGGAGCGGTATCGGACCGTTCGGTACATCGGTTCGGACGGTGCGCTGAGGACAGAGCCTCATGCAAAAGGGCCGGCGATGCAGACCGTCTTTGCCGGACAAATGGCGGTGACCAAGGACATGCGCGACGGGTGGGTTCTCGTTGAGGTCTTCAGCTACGCGCCTGAGCAATCTGTCACTGGCTGGTTGCCGGCCCGTCGTCTTAGGGTGACAGACCGCTAGCACGATGATGGGCGAGTTGATCGGCCGTCTAGGAGCGCTTAGCATTCGAACGGTCGGTCTGATTTCGCGTAAGGCCGCTTGGGCGAAATCGCCCCGCTCTCATCCGTCTGCGAATGCCGGCCTGCGCCAGAAGCGGTCATTGGTTGGCCGCCCGGAAACAGACGTCCAACCGCCAACGACGTCAGGTAATGCACGTCCTTGCGCCTCGCTCTCTTAAAAGAGGCCTGCTCGGCCGATGGCGGCGTTCCGGGTGAATTGATAGTTGTTGTACGGGACCACCACGCCCTGGTCCGACCGGTGGTTCTCGATGATGATGAACTGGGCCAGATGAGCCATGCTCTGCAGATGGCGGTAGAAGTGCGTCGCGACATCGGCGCTTCGTAAGCGCTGCTCGTCCTCGGTCAGTTCACCGGGCCGGATTTCTTCAGCCGGTCGATAGGCGAAGAGCGGCGAATCCAGAACCACGAACCCTGGGTGAGGCCTTCCCTTGTCGATACAGTGTGCGAGCACACCGACCTTGAACGCCGCATGCAAGAGGGCCCGGACGCCTGCCCCGTTGTCCCGACGCCGCTTGCCGTCGACAACGATATCCTGGTCGCCTTTGTCGAAATGCAGCGCGTCCGCACCCGGATAATTCCAGGCCTTGAGCACCGCTTTCACCGCGTTCGAAAGCTCGTGGGCCTCGCTATTCGTGAGGTCGAGGTTGAGATCAATGCCCTCGGCGCGTGGCCTCGACCGAACGGATTCGGCCTTGATCTGATCGATCTGAGATTCGAGTTGCGCGAGCCGACGGCGGCTGTCCAAGGCAGCCTCAAGCTTCTCGCATTTTGTGCTAGCGCTCAGAAACATCGACCGCGCCGAGAACTCTTGCCGTCCGGCGTTCTCACGATCGCTACGTGTTTGCGTTAGGCGACCGTTCGCGCCCGTAGCAAGCTTCTCGACCTCGTCCATCTCGGCAATCGCATCGGCGAGGGCCGTTTCGAGCTCGCGAGCTTCGAACCGAATTTTACCCATCTCTGACTCGACCGCTCGCCTCTGGTCCTCGATGCCGCCCAAGCCGTGATCATGCAGCTGATGCTGCGGCTCCGCTCCGCACAGCGGGCAGTTCATCGAGGCGAACCGTTGGAGGAGAAATCCACCCTCCTCCAAACCTTCGAGCCGTTCGAGGTCGGAGGCGTAGACGCCGGCAAGCTCCTCGAAGCGAACCTTGAGGGCGACGAGTTCAGCGAGCCGCGCCTGATGAACGCGAACCTCGTCGGAGAGCGCCCGCTCCTCCTTGAACAAGGTGTCCAGGCTGGTCTGCCGCTCACCCAGAGCCTCCAACAAGCCGGTTCTCTCGTCGTCGGCATCGATGAGATCGGACGCGATGGCATCCTCATCGACTGTCTCATCGATCGTTTGACGAAGTCGATCAGCCATCTGGGAGAGCAGTTCGATCTGCCCCTCCTTTACCGCCTTCAGCTGGTCGGCTGAGCGAACCTGAGCCACCGAGGCGCCATCGACGCCCGTTAGCAGGAACTTGAGCAGCCCTTTGTCTTCCGAGGTCACGGTGGTGTTGTGAGCGAGCAGAAGGCTCTTCTCGTCGATCATCCGCGTTTCGTCGACGAGGAGGTAGCGCATGACCACGCGCAAAGAGAACGGAGACTTCTCCGCGCGCTCGTTCTTCAGAAGTTGCGCCGGTCGGAAGCCTGACGCCGACAGCAGGAACCGAGAGACATTGGGCGAGGTCACGTGCTTGCGCGAAAACACCTCGTATCCGGCGGACGTCGTATCGACGCCCGTCAAATGCCCTTCCGCTTTGTAGATGTCGCCTCCCAAGGCGGATGCGCGCAAGGTCGCCTTCTGGTCGCCGGGGAGCGTCAACCAGAGGAGATAGTTGTCCATCCCCTTGCCCTCAGGCGGCAGCGTGGGGAGGTCTCCACCCAGCAGGTAATCGATCGACTTGCGAACGAACGACTTACCGCTGTTCGAAGCGCCCCAAATTATGTTGACGCCCGATTTGAACTCGACGAACGCCGCTGGCCGCTCGGGCCCCGTGAACATCAGTCGATCGATCGTGATCCTGCGGCGTTCAGACATGCCGAGGCGCCTTTCCGACGATCTCATGGGACCAGCGCTCGAGACCCTCCTTCAAGCTCCGGATGAATGGCTCGATCCCTTGGGCAGCCGCTTCCCGCGAGAGCCACCTGGCCGCCTCGGCGAGCTGTCGGTTATACCGACTCCCCAACAAATCGGTCATCGCGGCAGCTGTTTCGTGCGCTCGGAAGGCGATGCCGCTGGTGGCGAAAACCTGCTCCACGAGGGACGCCCGCGCCATCAAGGACAGGCCTTGTTCCACCAGATGTCGGCGGACAAAATATTCACCCGCCCGCGCGTTGAGCTCGGGGTGCAAACTGGGAGGACCATCGATGTCGCCGGTATGCACGATGTAGTAGTCGAGCAGGGACAGGGTCGCGAGATCAAACGCTTCGGGCGCGAAGGCGTCGAGGATGAGCACGGCCCTCACGCCGGCTTCGAGGGGCGTGTTGAACAGGGGCGTGGCGTCGGTCGATAAGCTCAGGCCCACGGCATGCGGCCCACATTGGCGAAGTGGTGGCAGGCGCCCTGCTTCACGCTGGGCGTCACGCGATTATGCCGCCCCAGCGCGCCCGTCACTTGGGCCGTCGAGGCGCTCTCCATGATCTGGGCATGTCTATCATGCAGCGGCGCGCCTCCCAGCGCGTGATAGCGATCGATCACCGTGTCGTGCACGTCCACATCTACATTGTCGATCTGGCTAGCCGGGAGATTGTCGCGGAAATGACGACGGAACGCCTGGCGTTCGAGAAATCGCCGGCGGGCGTTGATGATCTGCGGCCCATAGACCTTGTCGGCAACGACATCCGCATAGGTCGCAAACGGCTGGCCACTGGCGCCGGCAAAGACAGCCACAAGCTGGCTGACGTACGCGGACTCGTCATCCTTAAAATCTTCCGGCACGTCGTCCACGCCGACGCGCGGAGCCTCACCGGGATCGATGTCGAGGTGATCATGCAGAACCGCTCGCATGTGCGGCTTTTCGACAAGCTCGCTGGCTTTCCAAAGTTCGACATGCGTGAAGTCGTAGCCCCGGATCGCAGCTTCGAGATCCGGTGTCAGCGGGCACGGCGTCTTCGAGATGCCGTTCAGGCAGTATTGGTCCCAATGATCGATCAGGAAGTCGGCGATGAGCGACGGTCGATCTATGACCTTCTTCACGTCTCGCACAGCGGAGTTCGGGCAGACGAAAACGTAGAGCGTCGGGAGCGTGAACTCGCCCTGGCCCGCGTAATAGAAGATCTTTCCGAGTTCGACGACGAAGTCGGCCTTGCTCAGCGGCGTCTTCAGGTGCTTGCACTGATAGTTGTGCCACTCCCCGTCGTAGCGGTGTGCCGATAGGAAGCCGACAGAATCGCGGCCCATATCGGCCGACGCGGTCGGCCGTTCATAACCGGCATAGGTCTCCTCCACCCGCGCCAGCCATTTCTTGATCAGATCTTCGAGTTCGCTGTCCGTCAGGTTGAGGATCAAGCGATCTTCGTTGAATGACATTGCGCGCTTCCTCCCCTCCTGCACGTGCCTTAGATTTAGCGGATACCCTTCTCGCGAGCGCTGTCCTCCAGACCCTAAGCGAGCGAGTTACCACCAATGCGCGAGATGCCGCCACCTGCATCTTTTGGCACCAAGAGCTTCGCTCAGCGAGGATAGTGCAAGGGGCTGCGGTCAGAAATCCCCACTGTCTCTTGAGAGGGGCTGGGAAGGCGCATCGAAGGGCACCTTTAAGCCGGACGTCTCGCAGCTTGGCGCAGGTGTTCAAGCAGCAAATTGCTGGCTGACGGCAAGCGGACGTTCCGAACGTCCCCTCTGAGTCAGAGACGGACATTTGCTTTCGACTTGGAAGCAAACTTTCGGTGGGCGTCTGCCGTTCGTTAGCGGCAAGCCATCCGCCTTAATCGCCCCGGCCTGACTGCGCTCGCCGACCACCCCAAAAACCCAGCCCGGCAGCCAGCGCAAAGAGTGCGCCAGGGACGCCGATCAGCATGCCCACCCAAAGCAGCGGCCATGTGGCGAAAGCCTCTCCAGATTTCAGTCCGAGGTAGGCCACTATAGCCGCTGCAAAAGCCAAGGGGAGGCAGCACCAGCCAATCAATGCACGCCTGCGAAAGCGGGCAGCGCGAGCGCGGCTGATCGCGACTCCCCCCAGTGCGCCAACGACAAGGGCAATCATCACAAGGCTGAACATAGACGCACTTCTCGTCGTCGGAAGTTGAAGTGAGCTCCGCGCATTTGGGTTGGAAGGGCTGCGCGGGCTTCGGCCGTCCCCTTAACGCCTCTGCTCCGGCCATCCCTCAGTCGATGATATCGGTTTGCGGATCTAGAAAGCCGTATTTGCACTCGGGGCTGTCGTCGCCCGAAAGACAGTCCGACCAACGGAACAGGTTTTCGATCTGGACGACGGGACCCGTCCTGTCTCCGCCGCCGGAACCTATGTAGGTCGTGCCCGAGATGCGACCGATGATCGTGACATTGGTCAGCTCATGAACCAGCATCGGATCGTAGGCGGTCGCGGCGCAGGCTTCGAAGTGTTGATAGGTTGGCGTGTTGGTCCAGAGAGGCTCGCCATCCTCACCGCTGCGGGCATAAAGTATGGTCAAGCACACGCCCTGATCGGTTGCGGTGATCCGCTCGACTGCGCCTGCCCAACGGATGCGCTTGCCACGGTGTCGCTCCTCAACCCCCTGACTAGGACTCAACGCAGCAACCGAAACTGTCCTTAAAACCTCGAAGTCGTCGGAGGCCGCGCCCGCTTCCGAGGGCGAGGGCGCGGCGTAGGGCTCGGAAGACGCGAGAGGCGGCTTCACCTTCCGAGAGCCGTCCGACGCGACCAGTGGCGGGGACGTGACGCATCCCGACAAGACCGCATAGCTGAGCAAAACGCCTGCGTTCAGTCTGCTCGACATGTTGAGGAGGCGAAGTTTCATCGAGCTGCACTTTCGTCTTGGGCGGATGCGCGCCCAATCATCAAACCACAGGTCGGCGGTCACCACACCCTTCAACGCTTGCCCATACGGCGGTTGGTATTTTGGGCCAGTGCGTGCAGCATCGGGCCCTAATTGCGGCAAGGGTTGATGTGATGGTGCGCACGACACGACAGTTTAAACAGAGGACCGTCGGCTCGATTGTGTCGCACGCTCTGGCTTGCGCGCTGCTCTTTGCGGGCGTCTGGACGTCGAACGCCGTCGCTGCGACCGAACGTTCGGGCGAAGAAGTCTTCGTCACCTGTCGAATCGAAGGGCGCGATCGAGAGGCATCGGTATCTCTCAGTGATATCGGCGCAACCTATCGCTACGGGCCTTCGTCGTCAGAGCCGGAGCTGACCCTGTCGAGCCCCTTGGCCGATCTCGACTATGTCCGCCACAACGGCCCGGCGGGAACGGTCGACGAGATCATGACCTTCGCGAATGGAGACACTACCTACCGGTTTGAGACAGGCCTTCGCAACGGCGCGCAGCCCGATCCCTCCGCCCTTCTGCCGTTCGGACACCTCACCATCAGTCGAAGCGGCAGCGAACTTGCTCGCCTGCCTTGCCGTCCCGACACGATTGAGCGCGCACATGATCGGCTGCTGGCGCGCATGCGCGACATCGGGCGGGAGCGGGCGTCAGACGGCGTTGGCTTCCCAAACTATACTATTCATGACCTCGCAGCCGCATCTGCATCTGCGCCTTGCGAGGTCGAAAACAACGTGGACACCTGCTGGAGCCGCGGCGTCAGCGCGGCACGGGGCGGCGATCTGAAGGTCGCGCTAGAATACTACGACATGTCCTGCGCGGCCCGCATCATGACTGCAGGCTGCTACGAGGCCGGCAAGCTGTATCTCCAGAACCGCCAGCTGCGCGACTACGTGCGCGCGAGGCAAAGTCTCGTGCTGACCTGCGACGGCGACGATTCAGGTCAAGGACCCTACGCCTGCAAGTACCTTGGCTGGATGTACCTCACGGGAACCGGCGTGGAGCGTGATCTAACCCAGGCCTTCGTCGCGCTATCGAAGGCCTGCTTCCTGCACAACGACGCCATCCTCATCGACGGGGAAGGCTGCCATTTCCTCGGCCAGGTGATTTTCGAGACTAGGGCCCCATCCGTCCGCAGCGAGACGAACGTCGATTACCTTGCTTTCCTGTCGTTCGCACAGGGGTGCACCGACGAGGCTGAGACGGTTTGCGATGAAGGCCGCGCCCTCCTCCGGCGGGGGCAGGCGCGCGCCGCGCCATGGATCAAGCGTTGCGATCGAAACGTCGGCCGTTACGGCGACATAGGCTCATGCGCGGAGTTGCTCACCATTTCGGCGGACTACGACGTCCGGCAGGCGATGCGGCGACAGCTCAAGTCGCTCTTCAGCCAGGCCTTAGCCGCCCCGGAATAGCGCCTTGGCGCTCATCGCCATTCTCCAGATTGTGAAAGTTGCGCGCGATAGGTGCGCCTGATAACATCAAGGCTGAGCCTTTCGGCTCGCTCCAGCGGGGAGCTAGGGCCGGAGGTTCCGCAGATGCCCCGGCCAGTCTTCCAAATTTGCCAAGCCGTGCAGTGAGGCGATACGGCAGAGCTGTCGCGGCTCATGCCCGAACTGCGTCACGCGGCCCGGCTGGGCGAGGACACATTCGGCCGGGCCGCATTACAGCGACGGGGGTTGCGATGACGACGGGACGCTGGAGCGGCGCGCTATGGGGGCTGAGCAACTAGTCGCCGCCAAGATCACCGAGTTTGGGGCGCACTTGACGTCAGGCGACCGGGCAGCGGCCGAGCGAGCGCGGACGGAAGCCCTTGCCGCCCTGGAGGTTCACCTCGAACTGACCGATCAGTTGATCAGCCAGACGTTCGCGTAGGCCTGATCATCCCTCAGCGCAGGCTTGCGGGTTGAACGACTCGCGTTATCTAAAAGGTATCCGGGAGGAAACATCCGGACAGGCCCGTTCCGAACCTTCAGTGGCTCCGGGGCGGGCCGAACCTTGTCGGGTCAGGTTGGGCGGCTGGCGCGCCTGTCTGAATCCCCAATGGGCGCAGGCATGATCGCTTCCGACGATGGACGCCTCCACCGCGGAGCTTCGACTGGCTCGCAGCCCCGGCAGTCGCGGGCCCGCAACCGTTGACGATAACCGCCACAGCCGCCACCTGACCAGACATGCGTTTCATCGCGATGGGGAGAGGCACGCCGACGGTCCGCTTTCCACCTAAGCCGATGACCAATAGGTCGGTCCCGTGCTTGGGTTTCGAGGTTCTGCTTCAGCACCTTCGCAATGACCGAGGTCAAGCATTGCAGACGGGCAATCCCTGTGTGAAACGCCCACGATCGCGCAGGAAGTCGCCATGCAGTTATTCCGACCCATCCTGCCCGGCACGACGATCATCGATCGTGTTGTCGCGTGCATCGCAGCCATGATCGGGATCGCGGCGACCGGTCTCGCCACTCGGTGGATGCTGGGATCGGAAGGCCCAGCGTCCTTAATGATGGTCGCATCGATGGGAGCCTCCGCCGTTCTCGTCTTCGCCGTTCCCGCAAGCCCTCTTGCACAGCCTTGGCCTGTGCTCGGCGGCAATGTTGTTTCGGCCGCCGTCGGCGTGGCGGTCGCCCACCTGCTCGACGACCCCATGCTCAGTGCAGGAATCGCGGTCGGAGCGGCCATCGCGATGATGTCGCTTCTTCGCTGTCTACATCCGCCAGGCGGGGGAACGGCTCTGATCCCGGTGCTCGCCGGCGTCGGCGCACCAGCGGCGACGTGGTTGTTTCCTTTTTTGCCGGTCGCGCTCAACGCCGCGTTTTTGATTGGCTTCGCCTGGCTCTTCCACCGCTTCTCGGGGCACCGTTACCCGAGGGTCGTCCAAGTCGCGACAGCACCAACATTCTCAATCAACGACGACGACATCGCCTACGCACTCTCGCAAATGCACGAGCCTCTGGACGTAAATCCAGGCGACCTCCGCATCATTGCAACATTGGCTGCCGAGCACGCGCGACGTCGCAGGTGAAACGTCCGTCAACTCCTTAACGCTGCACGCGTCTGCTTTGAAGAAGGGCAGCCTCGAACCGAGGCTGCCTCGATGAAGCGGACCTTTCGAACGTCTCAAATGAGTCAAAAACGAACATTTTCTTTCAGAAGCAAACTTTCGGTGGGCGTCTGCTGTTCGTTAGCAGGCAAGCCACCCGCCTTAGTCGCCCCGGCCTGACTGCGCTCGCCGACCACCCCAAAAACCCAGCCCGGCAGCCAGCGCAAAGATTTCGCCAGCGCCAATCAGCATGCCCACCCAAAGCAGCGGCCATGTCGCGAAAGCCTCTCCAGATTTAAATCCGAGGTAGGCCACGACGACCGCTGCCAAAGCCAAGGGCAGGCAGCACCAGCCTGTCAATGCAAACCTCCCCCAGCGCAGAAGACGAGGCGAGGCGTGTTGCCTTGCGGTGACCGCATGCCAGCTTTCCGCCGTAGCTGCATCGACCCCGACCGATCACTATCTGGAGACTAACGTGCTCCTCAAGAAGGCCCCGGATCGGAACCAATCCCAAGCCGAAATCGAGGATTGAGTGGTGTCGGCGTGAAATGCATCGCATAGGTCGGGGTCACCCGCTTTTGAGCACCGGCTGGCGAACGATTTTCGTTCCGCTCCCCGGAGGCGCAAATGCCTGAGACAATCCTCGTCAACAACTGGCTGTTCAGCGGGATGAGCGCGCCCGATCAGGACGTTCTTCGGCCCGCACTCGCACGTCGCGAGGTCGCGTACTCCGAGGTCCTCTTCCACGCAGGCGACGTCGTCGACGTCATCCACTTCCCGGTATCCGCGCAAATCGCAAACATCATGCGATTTGACACGGGCGAGAGCCTCGCCGTCAGTTCGGTTGGCCGAGAAGGTGTCACAGGGCTGGCGGCCTTCATGGCCGTCGAACCCTTAGGCTGGGACGCCATCGTCCAGGTCCCAGGGGTCGTGTGGACGGTTCCGGCTCACACCGTACGCACGCTCGCCGCCAGCAGTCCCGAGTTCGCGACACAGCTCCTGAAGGCCACGCACGCTAACCAAGTTGAAGCTCACAACCTCGCGATCTGCGCGACTTTTCATGCGGCTTTGCCGCGCGTCGCGCGCTGGCTCCTGACCCTGCAAGAGCGCACCGGGCAGGCAAGCTTCACATTCACACAAGAAGACCTCGCCGGTCTGCTCGGCGTTCGACGCTCCACCGTCAACGAAGCCATGATCGCCCTCAGAACGGCGGGAGCCGTCCGCGGCAAGTTGAGAGGCCGGGTTACGATTGCTGATCGCGCCGTTCTCAAAGTTATGGCCTGCTCGTGTAATCGAGCGCACTGAACGGTTCCGCATTTCTCCACAGCGTCCGTTTGCCACCATCGCGGACCTGCGGGCGTGACCCAGGCGGCGGGCTCGTCGTCCAGAACTGACATTGCGTAAGCTTAACTTGCGACATCGGATCAAGCGAAAGCACATGTCGCTGCCGCCATGTCGGCGGCGGAGGCTCTGGGAAGCATGATGCGTGCGGGCACGATGTTGGCGATCGGGGTGTGGTTGGCGACGAGTCCGACAATGGCGCAGTCGCACCATGCCGAGTCTGCGGTCGCGGCGGCTCCCATCGCCGCCTCTTTAGAATCTCAAGCGCCTGGACTACTCGCACGACTGAACATCGCCAGCCTCTCGGTCGCAGTTCTTGAGGAGGGGCGCATGGTTTACACTCAGGCTTGGGGACAAGCCTCGCCTGGCCAAGCTGCGACTTCGAATACGCTCTACAACGTCGCGTCCTTGGCGAAACCGGTCAGTGCGGAAGTCGCTATGCGGCTCATCGCGACGGGGCGTATCGGGCTCGACGAAGCCATGTCCCCCTACTGGATCGATCCGGACTTGGCGGAAGATCCCCGGGCCTCTCGGCTGACGCCCCGCCTTGTGATGAGCCACAGGACGGGATTGCCGAACTGGCGAGCAGACGACGGGGGAGTCCTCAAGTTTGATCGCGAACCGGGAGAGGCCTTCGGCTACTCAGGGGAAGGTTTTGAATGGCTCGCGCGGTTTATCGAACGCAAAACCGGCACGCCTTTCGAAGAACTGGCGCAAGCGCTCGTCTTCGCCCCAAGCGGCATGAAGGATACGGCCTACACCCGGCGTTCCTGGTTTAGCGGGCGTCTGGCCGTACCCTACGATGCGGACACGACAGCGTTGAGTCCGCAGATCGCTGAGAACTATGTGGCCTCTGACGATCTGATCACGACGCCGACCGACTACGCGCACTTCATGATCGGGGTACTGAACCAGCAAGGTCTGACGCCAGAGCTGTACCGAGAACGTCAGACGATTCAGACGGCGCGCCCGGGGCCGGCGTGCGCGACTGATGCGGCAACAGTTTGTGCGTCCGAGGACGGCTTTGGCCTAGGTTGGGAAAGCGTCTTGATCGACGGTCGGCGGGTCTTGATGCACACCGGGATGGATGAGGGAACCTTCACCTTCGCCTATTTCGAACTCGATGCGGGCAAGGGACTGGTCCTGTTCACAAACAGCAGCAATGGATGGAAGGCTGTTTTGCCCGTTCTTCAACTGACGAACGCAGACAAGGGATTTATCCAACACCTTCGCCGCGCCATCTCGTAAGTCTTGTTCGGTTGGGCCGGAAACGTGGGCCGTCGTCCACCGGCGTTTCGAAACAGCTTGGTAATGCGAGCGCGCATTGGCTGCAGTCCGCTTCCCACCCTTGCGGACGCGAACCAGATGAGCGGATCCGACTACCGCCGCGCCGCCCGCCACCACAGGAGACCGGCGTGCGCAGCCAGAGAAGCCAGGGTCCAGACAGCTGCGTTGATGAGAAACATCCGCCAATCGAACCGATCAGCAGCGAACCACACCTCGGTTATATCGGCGGTGTTCACCACGGACATGCCGAGGTAGTCGCTGACGAATGTCAGGGGCCATCCTGTGGCGACAACATTGCAGCCGTGTTCACAGCCCATGATTTCCGGATCAACGACGGTGATGGAACGCGCGCCGACGAAGGTGGACAGCAGCGTAAGCGCCGCTCCGGCGCATCCATGGAGAAGAAGGGCGGTCGCGGCGTTCATTCTCCCGGCCTATTGTCGGGCAGGCCGCGCGTCAATCTTGGCTTTCCACCCCTAGCTTACCCCCCATCGGCGCTATCGGCGATGTTCGATCCCGAAGGATGGAAAAACCCCTCGGCGGAACCTTGTAGAACCTGACGTCTTGAGGGGAAGGCGCCGACTGTGAGGGAGCGCGTGACGCTAAGTCCAGTCGTTGCTGCCGCCTAAGGGAAGATGATGACTCCATTGCGCGCGAGTAACCGCCTACTGATCGTTGAAGACGATGTACTCATCGCGACCGTCCTCAAGGACGAGCTGGAAGATGCCGGATATCACATCCTCGATCTGACAGACCGAACCGCCGACGCGCTCGAAGTCGCCAAAGGCCGCGCTCCAAATCTGGCGCTGGTCAATATTGACCTCGCTGATGGGGACGACGGTGTCGAGCTGGCCGATGCTCTTAAGACCTTGGGCATACCGGTCCTGCTGATTAGCGGCCAGGTCAGCCGCGCACGATCAGCGCGGACGGTTGCGATCGCCTCGCTGCCGAAGCCTTACGACGCCGCAGACATGGTGCGTGCCGTCGACTACCTGCTGGCTCGCCTTCAGGGGAACGCTTCACGGCCGAAGCCTATGGGCCTCGAGGTGTTCGACGAAGATGTTTTCGAGTTTGCGGCAGCAAACTAGGCGTAGGGTTCCGACCCAAGAAGGCTTGAGGCAGCGCTTCGCCAACAGCGCGTCAGGGCCTGTCAAAAATAAGGGCTCCGCAGTCCAAAAAAAATGACGTGCCGGCTTGCCGTGAATAATTCCGGCGCCCGCGTTGGTCCCGCCTTGGCTGACAACTATCGCAGGTCATAGCGACTTATGGCGAGGTCGCTTAGGCGCAGAGTTCAGATCCCTCAATACATAACGGCAACTAATGACGCCGCTTGGGTTTCTATCCGGGTGCGATCGACGCACGCATGGCGTCGCAGATCGTGGCGCTCGGTCGTGCTGGAAGGACCGGGATGCCCAAGACACTTACGAGGCTGGTTTACAGGAGCCGGTCGCTCGTGGCGCCAGACGATACAACGACTGTGAAGGCCATCTTCGAGGTCTCACGACGAAACCACAAACGCGATCGCATTACCGGCGGCCTTGCCCAACCCGATGTCATTTCACCCACGTGGTCGAAGGGCCTGCCGTGGCGATCGACGCCTTGATGGCCCGAGTTGCCGCAGACCCCCGTCACGACGACATCGTCATCCTCGGCAGGTGGCCTGCTCCTGGGCGGTTGTTTGAGGCTTGGGTGATGGCGATCCCCGATCGAACGCCTCTGAAAGAGCAGTCGTTCCGTATCATAAACGAAACAGGGACCGGGGCTCAGGTCGTCAGCGTCCTCTTAGAACTCACCAAGCGGCCCGGGAGTCTCTACGGAATTCTGTAGACCGATAGGCTAACCAATTTTCCAAAATCCACCTGCCTTTTCGCAGCCTCGACGATAAGCGCAAACTCAAATGGCCGGTTGTAGCCGCCAAGTCTTGCGGCCCGTCCGCCGTCACTGCTGAAAGCAGACGTTTGGAGAGTATCGGACTTGGTGAGAGGTGCGGATTCAGCGGGCAAACGCGGCGAGCATGCGGGCGTTGCCAAGCGCCACATCGTGCCCTTATGCTGCGAACTTGCGGCCATTTTGCCCGGCCTGCCCGTGTCAGAGCGCTGCGGTCTTGCGGAACGCCAATTTCCTAATCCATAGCCACTGAACCTTGGTTTCGCGCGACTGCCCAGTAGGCTTGAAAAGTGGGCTATCGCTTGCGCCGAGGGCTACTCCTGACCGAGGCCCAGTTCGACCGAACCGCTGAGCGGCACTTCCGGCGCGGGAATGTCCGCGCGGACCAGCCGATGGGCCGCGGCGGCAAGCTTGTGTCGCATCTGCGCCGGTCGGCGCCACGGTCGCAGGCTGTCAGCTGCCGAGATTGGATCTCCCAGGTGGTGTTCGGCGACGAACCGGGAGAAGGCGCCGTGACTGCGTGACCGAAGCGGACGCAGACGATCCAAACCTTCGTCCCGCAGATGCTCGATGCCAGCGCCGATGCCGCCGTGGGCCATGATTGCCCGGCTGACCTGCATCTCATCGCACCCCAGCCAGTGCGCAATCAGCCGGCTACGAAACACGCCGACACACGCCCCTCCCGCCGCTTCAGGGCCCGACCCCGCATCTAGGGTCAGGTCGCATTCGCTATCGAAGCCCTGAGATCGGTTGTTGACGTTGCTGGACCCGATGCGGACGAACCGGTCGTCGACGACGGCGAGCTTGGCGTGCACGATAATGATCCGGCCATTGCGGGTGACAGGGCTATAGGCGCTGAACCGCCCATGCCGGTCCGCGTCCTCCAGCCGTTTGAGAAACGCCGAGCGCGTCTTGTCCATGGTCATCTGGTCAAACCAGCTTGGCGAATGCCGGGTCGACACCAGGATCACTTCCGGGCCGTTGGCTTCGTCGAGCCGCTGGGCGATGGCCTCCGCCACGATGGGAGAGGTGAAATACTGGTTCTCGATGTAGAGGGTCGTCCTGGCCGAAGCGATCGCGGCCAAGGTGGCCGCCTCGCCCTCCCTCAACTCCGGAAAATCTTTCCACGGGGCCTGGGTTCGTGACACGCCGATCTCGACGTTTTCTAGATCAGGCGTCACGTCGGCCGGCCAGACGTCGGACACGGTTGCAGCTTGGGTGGCGAGCATCTCTCCGGTCGCCCTCGCCCACCGCTCGCGGAAAAGATCACCCAGAATGGCCGCCGGCGGACCGTCGACCATCGCCATGACCTCATGGCGGCAATCGTAGCAGGGCATTCCTTTGGCGGTCTTCCCGCGACGCGGGTCAGGGTGAAGATGTTCGGGGCTATCCCAGCGGTCGGGGCCGATGTCGCAACTGCCGCAGAAGGCCACGGCGTCGTCGATGACGATGACCTTCTGGTGGTGGGAAGCGCCCGGCGGCAAGGTTCCGTCCAGACGAAAATCGACGCGCGTGTTGGCGAAGAAGCGACGGCTGCGCCAGGGAAAGAACCGTTGGGTGGCCGCCACGGCCACGGGCGACTTCCAGCACAGGATCCGGATCTCGAGGTCCGGCCGGGCCTCGGACAGATCTCTGAGGAAGCAGCCGATCGTTTGCGGACCCGAACCGTCCATCGGCTCGTGATCGAGGACAGTGTCGGGATCAAAGGCCCAGTTCAGGAAGTGGATGGACCGACTCGCCTGGCTCATCGCCGCCTTCGCGGCGGCCAGGTAAGGTTCCATGTCCACCAGGAGCGCGGCGCGGGGCGCGACTTCGGCGCGCCAGCAGGTGGTCCCGACTTCCAGCATGTCGACGTCTCCCGACAGAAATCGCCCCGTGAGCCGGTCGCACTGCTTACATCATCTCGAGGGTGAAGCGACGCGCCCGAAATGCATCGGGAGCGTCGCGACGTTTGTCTTACTCGGTCCGGGCCGCGGCGTCGGCCGCCGCATCGGTCTTGCGCGCCGCGGTATCGGCGGCAGCGTCGGCGTTGGCTGCCGCGTCCCGGGCCGCAGCCGCGGTCGTGTCGGCGGCGGCGTCCGCATTCGCGGCTGTGTCGCTGGCCGCCGAGGCGACCGTGTCGCCGGCGTTTTCCGCAGTGGCGGCGGCGTTTTCCTCGGTCCGCTCGGAGCAGGCTGCCAAGGCCAAGGCGGCCGCAGCGGCGATGTACAGGATGCGCATTGTGTGTTTCCTCTTGCTGACGGCGGCTGATCCGCCTTCGATTGCAGCGCCGTCAGGCTAAGGCGAAGGCCTGCCGATGGCGACAGACATTTCTCACCCGGCTTGGTAGGGTCGAGCGTCTAGCGGCAGGTCGCCCGAACGTCACAGCTAGGAAGCCACCAATTTTTGCATCGCGCCAGAAGCGGTCACTCAACGACGGCCGCAAACATGACATTAAGTGCGCTCGAAAGTCGGCTTTCTGGCCGATAGACTAAGACGGTTCGAGTCGATCACTCTCACCAGGCATCGACCAGCCAAGCGTACTGTCTGGTGCCTACGTATGATAAAAACATCTCTTTCGCCAAGGCGGCTAGAATCACGCGTTTCCTGAAGCGCCGGATTAGATATGGCGATTGCCCTAGCGACCTGATGGCCCATCTGGAAAAACCGTTGGTTGTTCAGCGTCGGAATACCCGGGCGAGCGAAGCCTAGTATAGGATAGATGCTATCGCCTGCGATGAGGAGGCAAGCCTACTGCTCAAGTATGCCGTCCAGATCACCGACCTCGCGTGTGATCGCGGATCCAATAAAGCGGCTTCGCGGCCATTAGCTGCGTCACCATGTTGGCCATCCGGGACAGCCGCCCAGAGCCGGAGGGACCCAGCACAAATCCCTGGCTTCCAAGTGCTCCCGACACTTGGCGTCGTCGATGAACGGTGCCGCCCGCGCCACTGCCTCAGTCCTTGATCTCAGCTGTGCAGGGTCGATCGTCTGGCCCGGCCGCGCCGTCGCAGCGACGCGCCGCGAGAACCGTTTCCTCTGTCTCGATCAGGCGGTTCAAGCCGTCCTCGCCCTTCACCAGGGTGAATGCGTCGTAAAGTCGGCCCGTTGCGGTGAAGGCGCGGAAGTTCAACCGCTCTGCTTCGACATCGATCAACTGATAGAGCTCGGTGTTCTCAGCGGCGCGCACGGGTTGTGTATCCGCGCGGTCATTGAGACCGTACATCTTCGAGCCGGTGACTGAGACGACATAGACCGGACCCTGCGGCCGTCCGGCGGCGCTGTCGACGCGCGAGGCCTCGGCCCCGGCGGGATTGGACACCCGGCCGTAACAGTGGTCATGCCCCTGCAGCACGAGGTCTACCCGACGAGAATCGAAGATCGGCTTCCATGCCGCCTTCAGTTCCTCAGTGTCCTCGGGCCGAGCGCATGTGTAGATTGGCTGGTGAAACAAGGCCACGTTCCAGCGGGCAGTGCTGGTGGCGAGCGTCTCGTCCAGCCAGCGCGTCTGGCTTCCTGAAGCTCCGAGGTCGATGGCGGCCGTGCCGTCCAATACGATAAACCGCACACCCTGATAGTCGATGTAATAGCTGGTCTTCTCCACGCCCGGCGCGCCGTTGCCAGGAAGCGCGAACTGGAGCGCCCAGTGCGGGCCAAGACGTCGCGATTCCGACCCGTCTGGCAGGATTTGATCGACGTATTCATGGTTGCCCGTCGCGGGCAACTGCGGCGTCATGGCGAAGGCGCGACCGCCAGCCTCGGTCCATTCGCCCCATTCGTCGTCGTGGACCTTGGTCTCGCGCTGGGCCACCAGATCACCGGCGTGGACTATCAAGGCCGCCGGACCGGCTTCTTTCAGCGATGAGCGGATGACGCGCGACCCGATCTCAAGGATGTCATTTTGGGTGTCGCCCAGATAGATAAACCGAAACGGTGCGAACCCGGCCGACGCGGTGCGGAAAGGCAGCCACTCGCTCCATCCGTCCGCAGCTCGAACGCGATAGACATAACGCGTATCCGGCTCCAGCCCTTCAAATCGAACTTGATGATAATGAGCCTGACCGTTCTCGTTTTCTATCGGCGAAGTGGTTCCAGCTACTTCGCGCGTGGTGAAGTCTAAAAGCGGCCCATCGATCTCTTGCGCGATCTGAGCTTGTGCGAGCGTCTGACGGGTGTCCGTACGCCAGGCCACGGCTGCGCCTCTTGCTGCGTCGGCGGCGGGGCTCAAGACGATCCGATCCGCCCACCCCTTCGCTGCCCATCGACCGCTCGGCGCATGGGCGGGTGGCGGAAGCGGATCGGGGTCGGGCGGAGCGACGACCTGTGCGGACGCCGCCTCGACGATAAGCGTGCAGGCCAGCATGGCTCCAAGGGCGGTCAAAGCGTATCGTTTCGGAATGCGCATCTTGGAAACGGCTCCATTTGGGGACGGCCTGCGCCGGGACGCAGACAGCCGCTGACAGGACTGTATATGATGAGGCGTCTGCTTGGCTGGGGGCGTGCCATCGTCGCAAGGCCTTCGCCGTCTAACCCGCAAGCGCTACGCAAATGCGACAGGACCTGCCCGACGCGGTGACCTTCTACACGCTGCGTCAAAATGCCCAGCCTCGCTCGCGCCTTCGTCGCGAAGGCCAATCAGACTCTACGTCCGCCGCCGCATAACCGTGCGCGCAGTTCGGACACGCCTTGATGGTCTACACCATAGACGAAGGCGAGAAACGCGGCGAATACCAGGCGCGATCAACCAAAGGCAGTAAGCCAGCTAATCGCAGGGTCGAGATGGCCACTTCGATCGCAATGAGTCGTGGGATGCGAGAGGCAGGGGAGCCACGGGCCATGTCAGTTCGGCGCTGGAACAGACGGTCCTAAATGAAAAATCTCTCTGTGACAGCGGTTTTTGCACGACGACTAGGAAAAGCCCGATTGAGAGCGGCGCGGCGCGCAAGCCGCGGTGATCGACGTCCGAGACAGCAACGCGCTTTGGAAGGTTTTACGAACCGGAACGCGGGCTTTCCTCCTCAACCCGCGAGCGGACGATAGCTTGGTCGCCGACAGGGCGGAACGCGCTACAGGCACCGGCGACATCCCCGCGCGCTCAATGCTGTCCGACATCGGCTCGTCCGGTCGACATTCGACGGGCCGCAGCACAGCAGGGACGAGTATGGCACGGGCCGACTGGCTCTCCGCGTGCAACCTCGCCATAAACGGGCACCGCGTTCGTCGCCAGTCTGTTCGACACCTAGCCAACACATTAGCCCGCAGCGACCCCGTCCGTCTGCCCAACGCGCAAGCCGTGCCCCCCTTCGCCCCGCCCATCGGCGTCACGCTGAGATGGACGCCTCATAGCGTCGTCCGTCTGGGTTCATCTCGATGCAAGACTGACGGCCGTGCGCGTGCAGTCGGCCAGGTCCCTGACCACGTGCCGACCGATGCAGAACATGTCCTCATAGCTGGGCTTGGCCGCGGCCAGGCACTGGAACAGGTTCAGCTTGGACATCTGCAGGCAGAAGGTCGCGTTCGGATCCTGCAACACGCCGTCACTCCCGTCATCCGCCACGCTTTCGCCCAGCAAGGCCCGGGCGGCGATGCTCAATGACCGAGTCACCGCCGGCGTATAGGGCGCCGTTCGAAGCGAGGCGGGCGTGCGAGACGGCTCGGCATGGGCGGCCATCAGCAACAGGGCGCTCTCGTCCTCGGACGCCGGTCGAGACGTCTCAGACGCCAGTTTCGCCCGCTCCAGCCGGCCCGGCCGATCGGCCACGGGCTGACCTGCCCAGCGACGGCGGGGATCGTTGCGCTCCTGGATCGTATAGGCGTCACCCTCGACCCGGTCCGACGCGGCCTCGATGGCGACGGCGGCCTCTTCCATGACCTCGACGATCAGACCCGCCGCCGCATCGGCGCCGGGAAAGGTCGCGGCATAGGCGGGGTCGGCCGCCAGTCGGTCCAGGATCTCGCGTCTTTGCTCAGGATCGGCCGCATAGGCCCGCACGCCCGCGACGAAGTCTGGGGACTGCATCGCCAGCACCGCGCCATAGGCCACCAGACCGCGCGCCAACTGGTCGGCGTTATAGGTCGCGCCTCGCTGCAACGCCGCCTGAACTGCATCGGCGTCGGCGAAACCGCCGTCGAACGTCGCTGCGTCGCGCATGAAGACCAGATAGACCGACGCCGCCTGCGCCACGCTGTCGTCCAGTCGGATCGAGGGCGGCGGGGGCGGTGGCGGCGCAGGCGGTTCGGCCGGCTTGGCGCACCCCATGGCCAGCGCGATCAAGCTCGCCGCCGCCGCGATCCGCGCCCAGCGCAGGCTTGCGCGGCTCACAGCATGGCCACGATGAACGCGCCACAGGCGGCGAGCACTGCAACGTTCACGGCGGTCATGGCGGCGACGAAGATCTGGTGGGCGGTGAATTTCATCGGCTCTCAAAATCGGCTTCGGGATCGACGCCGCTTCGCACGTCGCCGTGGGGCGTTCGTGTGGACTTCATGGAGAAATCATGGAGACACCCCATCTAGGCTGGACCGCCGCTCTTCACCGGGCGATGTCGTGGAGACCCAATGAGCGCCTTGGTCATCATCGCCGAAGACGAGCCCGAGATCGCCGCCGTGCTCGACGCCTATTTCGTGCGCGAAGGGTTTCGCACCGTGCGCGCCATGGACGGCCAGATCGCGCTGGACCTGCACGCCGCCCTTCGGCCCGACCTGGTGCTGCTGGACGTGCGCATGCCGCGCGTCGATGGTTGGAGCGTGCTGGGCGAACTGAGGCGCAGGGGAGAGACGCCTGTCATCATGATCACCGCGCTGGACCAGGACATCGACAAGCTTCAGGCGCTCCGCATCGGGGCCGACGACTATGTCGTCAAACCCTTCAATCCGGTCGAGGTCGTGGCCCGCGCCCAGGCCATCCTGCGGCGCAGCGGCGGCTCGGGCCAGGGCGGCGTCATTCGCCTAGGGCCGCTTGAGATCGATCTCGAGGCCCACATTGTCCAGTGGCGAGGGGCCGAGGGGCCGCAACGCATTCCCCTGACCCTGACCGAGTTCCGCATGCTGGCCCACATGGCCCGCTATCCGATGCGCGTCTTCTCGCGCGCCGAGCTGGCCGATGCCTGCCTGAAGGGCGACGAGGTGCTGGACCGGACGGTGGACAGCCATCTCAGCAAGCTGCGGCTCAAGCTACGCAAGGCCGGCGGCGACGACGTCCTCGTGGGGGTGCGCGGCGTGGGCTATCGCCTGGAAGCCATGCCATGAGGGCCGCGCGCGCCCTAGGTCCCCGCATCGCCGTGCGTATGGCCCTGGTCACCCTGGCCGTGCTGGGCCTCAGCGCGGCTGGCGCCTTTGCGCTCTACGGCTGGGTATTCGAGAACTATCCCGATGCGGTGGCCTCGCCCCAGGCCTGGCATCCGCAGCCGGTGGACTATGTCGCCCTGGCCTCAGCCGCAGTCCTGGCCCTGATCGGCGCCGCCTTCGCCGGATTGCAACTGGCCCGACGCATCGTTCTGCCTCTCGCCTCCCTGTCCGGCGCCGCCCGCGCCATCGCCGACGGCGACCTGTCTGCCCGCGCCGTAGCCGGCGACCGCTCCATGTCCGAGACCGCCGACCTGGTGGACGACTTCAACCTGATGGCTCAGCGGCTGGACACTCTGGCCGCCGACATGACGACCTGGAACGCCTCCATCGCCCATGAGTTGCGAACGCCCGTCACCATCGTGAAAGGCCGTCTGCAAGCCGCCGCCGACGGCGTCCTTCCACTGGACCGCGAGATGTTCCTGACCCTGCTCAAGCCGGTCGATGCCCTGGGCCGCCTGATCGAGGATCTGCGTGTGGTCAGCTTGGCCGACAGCGGCCGCCTGCAACTGCGCCTGACGCCGCAGGACCTCGGCGAACGGCTGGAAGACGTCCGCGCCCTGGTCGGCGCCGAAGCTGAGGCCGAGGGTTACCCCATCACCTGGACGACGCCGTCCACCCCGGTCGTCTGCGACGGCGACCGTATTCAGCAGGCCGTTCTGGCTTTGCTCGAAAACGTTCGTCGGCACGCCGATCCCGGCCCTGTCGCCGTCAGCGTGACGGCCGATGACCACTTCGCCGTCATCGCCGTCGAGGACAGCGGCCCCGGCCTGCCCGACGCCATGAGCCAGTCCGTCTTCACCGCCTTCAAGCACGGTTCAGGCGACGCAGGCGGCACGGGTCTCGGCTTGGCCGTCGTACGCGTCATCGCCGAGGCCCACCGCGGCTCGGCGCACTACATCACCGGAGCTGGCCGAGGCTCGCGGGTTGAGATCCGCATCCCCATCCTGGGCCAGCTCCCTCGAGCTCACGGCCAACTCGTAGGTAGCGCTGAATGATGATTCGGCGGAGCGAACCTTACGGCACGAGAGAAGTGCGTTCCTGTTCAGCGAATGAGGATAAGCTGCCTACCCCCGAAGAAAACGGCCTGTGCGGATAACTTTAGTTCGATTTGCCTCGTTTTAGGCAGACACTTGCTCGACTCAGGTCGAAACCGGGCAGATCTCGTCACTCAGACCGGCGGCGACGCCAGATTACTGCTTGGAGAATAGCCATGAAGATGATTGCCGCTGCTGCCGCTCTTGTTCTGATCGCATTTGCGTCGCCGTCTTTGGCGCAGTCGAATTCCTCCACCACCGGTTCGGGCTCGATCACCGTGATCCGCCCTCTGACCCTTACCAAGACCGCCGACCTGAAGTTCGGCACCGTGGTTCGCCCGGCGACGGGATCAGGCGCGGCCGTAATCAGCGCCGCCGGCGCGCGTTCGGTCGCAGGTGGCGTCGTCGGCCTTGCGTCAGGCGATGCGCCGGCCGCTGCAGCCTTCTCTGTCGCCGGCGAAGGCGGCCAGTCGGTCTCGATCACCGTCCCGGCGTCCTTCTCGATGGCCAACAGCACGGACGCCGTGGTCGTCACGACCTCGAACAGCCTGACGGGTTCAGTCGCTAGCCAGACCTTGTCGAACGCCCTTGGGTCCGCCGGCTCGCTGGCCTTCAGTGTCGGCGGCTCTGTTCCCATCGGCGCGAGCACAGCGACGGGCGCATACACCGGCACATTCACTGTCTCGGCCGCCTACAACTAAGCTCGAACTTAGGCTGTCATCGCGATGGGCGGATGTGTCGCGCCGTCCGGAGGGAGTCTGGCGGTAACATCGGGGAGGGAAACTTCTACAGTTGCGTGGGCGTCAAAATGGTCGTGCGTTGGCTTTGGCTGGTCTGTGCAGTCGCTGTTCTGAGCGTCGCTTCTGGCGCTCAAGCTCAAGTGAGCTTGTCGCCTCGTACCGCACCCTCCCTCGGCACCACCATTCGCGGCTCCAGCGCGACGACGTTTTCCATCAGCAATACAGGTGCGGTAAGCCGTCTCAGCGGTGATGCGATCCGGTTGTCGAACAGTTCGGTGACCGTGCCGACGGTCTCCTTCAACTGCGGGCTGCTCAACTTAGGCGGCCTGTGCGCCCTCAGGCCGGTCCGCATCACAATCGCCCCCGCGAGCGCTGATCCAGTCGCCATATCGAAGTTCCGCGTCTCCGGCCTCAGAGGCGGGACGTATCGAACCGGGGCTCCGCCCGCTGACGCCCAGATAATCGTTTTCGATCTCAATGCGATTGGTCTGCTTTCAACGGTCAGCTTTAATCTGAGCATGGACGTCGTTTTACAGGGCGGAGCCGCGTCGGGGGTTCACAGCTTCCCATACACAGTCACGGTTCAACTGCTTTGAAAGCGAACATCACAACCTCCTGCCGCTGTTTGGTAACTGAACAGTCGGCACTCCGCTCTCTTCCCACGGTATAGCTCGCCGGCTAGTGTGGGCGGATGTGCAAGAATGGCCCCGATGTGATCGACCCCGCCGTTCAGTCCGACGTCGATCTGGTCAATTCAATCACTGCCATTACAGGCATTCTTGAGGTTGTCTGTCGGACAACAGGCATGCGTTTTGCTGCGGTCGCGCGCGTAACTGACAAGAAGTGGATTGCCTGCGCGGTCAAAGACGACGTGAATTTCGGTCTCGAACCGGGTGGCGAACTCGACCTCGGAACTACGATCTGCGATGAAATCCGCGACAGCCACGTCCCGGTCGTCTTTGACGATGCCCAAGCCCATCCCGTATACGCCGATCACCACACGCCGCGCATATACGGGTTGAGAAGCTACATCTCTTTTCCGATTATCCGCGCCAACGGAGAGATGTTCGGCACGCTCTGCGCAATCGATCCGGAACCGCGCCAAGTCTCGTCCGACGAGACCAAAGAGATGTTCCGACTGTTTGCAGAGTTGATAGCATTCCACCTTGATGCGGCAGACAAGTTTGACGCCCAGTCGTCCGACCTTGAAGCCCAACGTCGAGAATCAGAGCTTCGCGACCAGTTCATCGCAATCCTAGGCCACGATCTGCGAAACCCGGTTGCGTCGATCGCAGCCGGACTGAAACTCATTGGGCGATCCGATCTATCCGATCGAGACCGCATGGTGGTGACCCAGATGGGCGCTAGCATTATGAGAATTAGCCGTCTGATCGAAGACGTGCTGGACTTCGCGCGCGGTCACCTGGGCGGCGGACTCTCTATGGCGATGGCCGGGGAGAACGAACTCAAACCCGCCATTGAGCAGGTTATTAGCGAGCTTCAGCAATCCCACCCTGACCGCACGATTCGTGCATTCGTTTCCATCGATCACCCAGTTGCGAGCGATCCGGAACGCATAGGCCAATTGCTATCAAACCTGCTCGGCAACGCGGTGACGCACGGATCGGCGGCTCATCCCGTGGAGGTCCGCGCCGCCGCGACAAAGGGCGAATTTACGCTTTCGGTTTCTAACGGCGGAAAGGCGATCCCGCCTGAAGCTCTTCCCAACCTGTTCAAACCTTTCACCCGCGCTAGTGTCGATAAGACATCGGGAGGTCTGGGCCTGGGCTTGTTTATCGCATCGAAGATTGCGGAAGCACATGGCGGGTCGCTGACCGTCATTTCAGACGATGCCGAGACGCGCTTCACAATGAAGATCAGCGAAACCCAGGGGTAGACCGATAGCCTCATGGGACTTCTGACTTTTCCCATCAACCTCACTCTAGATGGCTGCATCGACCATCAGGAAGGCATCGCCGACGACGAAACGCATGCCTCTTTTACCCGCTTGATGGACGAAAACGGCGCGATGCTCTGGGGTCGTGTGACCTACGAGATGATGGAGGGCTACTGGCCTACCCGAGGGTCGTCCAAGTCGCGACAGCACCAACATTCTCAATCAACGACGACGACATCACCTACGCACTCTCGCAAATGCACGAGCCTCTGGACGTAAATCCAGGCGACCTCCGCATCATTGCAACATTGGCTGCCGAGCACGCGCGACGTCGCAGGTGAAATGTCCGTCAACTCCCTAGCGCTGCACGCGTCTGCTTTGAAAAAGGGCAGCCTCGAACCGAGGCTGCCTCGATGAAGCTGACCTTTCGAACGTCTCAAATGAGCCAGAAGCAGACATTCGCATCCGCGCGGAAGTCAGACATCCGGCGGGGAGCTGAAGGCCCGCCCGCTGAACCGATGGGCGGTCGAGTTATCCGGACGGGCCTGATAACGCCGCCTCAGCGTTCGATCATGTCGTGGACCTTGGCGGCGAGGTCCCCCATCACGAAGGGCTTGGTCAGGACTTCCATGCCGGGCGCCAGCAGGCCGTTGCCGACGGCTGCATTCTCCGCATAGCCGGTAATGAAGAGCACCTTCAGCTCTGGCCGATCTACGCGCGCGGCGTCCGCCACCTGGCGCCCGTTCATTCCGCCGGGCAGCCCGACGTCGGAAATCAGAAGATCGATACGACGGCTCGAGCGGAGTATATCCAGGCCCGAGGGACCGTCCGGGGCCTCGATGACACTATAGCCGGCTTCGCCCAGCACCTCGGCAACGAGCATCCGCACCGTCGCCTCGTCGTCAATGATCAGCACCGTCTCGCCGTGCCCGCCTTCGGTCACCGGGGTTCCGGAGACCTCGTCACCCTCCTCCACTCCGCCTTGATGGCGGGGTAGATACAGGCACATGGTCGTGCCCTGGCCGATCTCGGAATAGATCCGCACCTGGCCGCCCGACTGGCGTACGAAACCGTGGATCATCGACAGGCCGAGGCCCGTGCCCTGGCCCAGGGGTTTGGTGGTGAAGAAGGGGTCGAAAGCCTGAGCCTGGACCTCGGGCGGCATCCCCGTCCCGGTGTCTGTGACGCAAAGCGACACATACTGCCCCGGCGCCAGCTCGCGAGCCTTGGCCGCGCGGTCATCGAGCCACTTGTTCGAGGTTTCGATGGTCAGCCGCCCGCCGCCCGGCGCCATGGCGTCGCGGGCGTTGATGCACAGGTTCAAAAGCGCGTTCTCGAGCTGCGACTGATCGATCTTCGTCGCCCAAAGACCGCCGGCGCCGACGACCTCGACCTCAACCGCGGGGCCAACTGTGCGGCGTATGAGGTCCTCCATGCCGTTGATCAGACGGTTCACATCGGTGGGTTTGGGGTCCAGCGTCTGGCGGCGCGAAAAGGCGAGAAGCCGCTGCGTCAGCGACGCCGCCCGCTTAGCCGAGTCCTGCGCCGCATCGATATAGCGTTCCATCCCATTCAGCCGGCCCTCGGACAGGCGTTTCGACAGCAGCTCCAACGCCCCCGATATGCCGGCCAGCAGGTTGTTGAAGTCGTGAGCAATGCCGCCCGTAAGTTGGCCCACCGCCTCCATCTTTTGCGACTGGCGCAAAGCTTCCTGGGCGGTCGCCAGTTGCTGTTCGCGGGCCCGATCCTCTGTGACGTCGCGGCCGACGCCGTAGAGACGTTCGCCGCCCGGCTCCGGCGACAAGGTCCAGACGAAGCTGCGCCATTCTCCGGTGGCTGTCCGCAGGCGGTCCTCGAGCAGCCTCGGCTGTCCATCCGCCTTCATAGCCGCCAGAAGGTCGCCGATCGGCTCCACCTCATCGGGGTGAAGGATTTCGGCATAGGGCCGGGACAGCAAGGTCGCCTCGTCCCAGCCCAGAACCCGTGACCAGGATGGGTTGATCCGCTCAAGCCTTCCTTCAAAGTTGACCACTGTGAGCAGGTCGGGGCTCAGGTCCCACAGAAGGTCCCGCTCCGCCGTGCTGCCCTCCAGGAGGAACTCCAGTTGAGCGTTCAGCGCCTCCAGTTCCTCGCCCTGGCGGCGGATGTCGTCGATGTCGCTGTTGGCGCCGACCCAGTTGATGATCCGGCCGCCCTCGTCGCGCACCGGCTCCGCCTGAACGACGAACCAGCGCCAGCGTCCGTCGGCGGCGCGGATGCGGAACTCAGTGCTGTAGCGTTCGCCGCTCGACAGCGCTCGCCCCCACGTCTCTGCGGCTGCCGCGAAATCGTCGGGGTGGACGATCTTGCCCCAGCCCTCGGCGCCGTCGATGTCGCCCTCGGATAACCCGGTATAGGCATAGACCTGTTCATTGAACCAATAGAGGCCGCCGTCCGGCCGGCTGGCCCAGACGTGATTGGGAACCGCCTGGGCGAAAGCCCGGAATTGCGCCTCGCTTTCGCGCAGCGCCGTCTCCGCCGTCCGGCGCGAGGTCAGGTCCTTGAACAGAACGGCGACCTGATTGCGCGTCGGCGGCTCGATCCTGAACGCGGCGACTTCCAGCCAGCGATCGGTGGCCTCGAACGCTCTTTCTACGCGCGCAGGCTCGCCCGTATCGAGCACCCGCTTGTACAGGTCGACCCAGTCCGGCGCCTCGTTCGGCGCCAGCTCCCGGATGGTTCGGCCGGCGACCCCGCTCAGACCGACCTGGACGGCCGCCGCCGGGTTGGTCTCCACATGCAAATAGTCGCTCAAGGGGCCGTGCGGACCATCGACGAACTCGATGATGCAGAACCCCTCATCCACGGTGTCGAACAGCGTGCGGTATCGGGCCTCGCTTTCCCGCTGTTCGGCGAGAGACCGGACCCGCTCGATGTGAGCCCACGACCGTTCCGTCACTTCCCGGATTAGGGCCAGTTCATAGTCTGTCCAGACATGGGGTTGGGCCGCGTGGATGGCCATCAGGGCCGTCAACCGACCTTCCTTGACCAGAGGCATGCAGATGGTGGCGGAGATACCGAGGGCTTGGAAGGTCGATGCTTCTTCGGGTGCGATCTCCTTGAGATTGTCGTTGATGATCAGCGGCCGTCCCGCGCCCAGCTCCTGCACCGCCAACTGGCCGAAATCCGCCAATCGGTAGTGGCCCACAATGCTGCGGGCGCCAGGCTCCGCCCAGTCGCCTCGAATGGTGAAGCCGTCCTCGTCCTCGTCCATATCGGCATAGGCGCAGTTGGCGACGCCAAGGTGTTCCGCCGTCATCCGGGTCGTGGTCGCCAGGATGGCGTCGGCGTCGGTGAGGGGCTGGGTTCCGCGCGCGAGTTCATCGAGGAAGCGCAGCCTTCGCTCGCTCTCCCGGAGCGAAGTCGCGACCCGCGCGCGTTCGCTGGCCGTACGGACCCGTTCGGCGACCTCGCGAACCAGAGCCACATCCTCGTCAGTCCAGATCCTCGGCGCGGCGTTGTTGACGAACAGCAGGGCCACGACCTCGCCCTGTTCGATCAAGGGCATGTTGATCAGGGCGGTGGCGCAGATACCGGCCAGCGCGACCCCGCCATCCTGGACGCGGGGGTCGTTGGCGGCGTCTGCGAAGACGACCGTCTGCCCGCGCACCAGCTCTTCAACGTAGGAACCGAAGTCCCGGAAGTGGATCATCCCGGCGATGCTCGCAACGCCCGGGGCGTTGTAATCGCGCGCGATGGTGACGGTCTCGGCGACGGTGTCCATCACCCCATAGCCGACACGGCTCACCCCCAGCGCCTCGGCCAGAATTCGTGAGGACGCATGCGCAATTTCGTCGGGATCGGTCAGGTCGCGAACGGCGTCGTTCAGTCCCAGGAGCACGCTCTGTCGTCGCTGAGCCGTGTGGATTTCCTGCTGGGCCTTGCGGCGAGTCGCCACCGCGCGGGTGCGTTCGGCGAAGGCTCGCGCAAGGTGGACATCGTCGGCCGTCCACGACCGGGGCATGTCGGAATGGACCAGGACCTGGGCGACCATTCGGTCGTTCTCCATGACCGGGACGTCCAAAAGGGCGCGGATCTGGTAGGCTAGCAGGGCGCCGGGGTCCGCCGCGGTGCGAGGGTCGACGGTGACGTCCGCAATCGCAACGGGCAGGCCCTGAAGCGTTTGTTCGATATAGGTGCCGTAAGTGCGGAAGCTGTGGGGACCGGCGACGCTCTCGCCGCCCTCCTGAACCCAGTCGTCCGCGACGACGATGGTTTCGGCCTCCGAATCGACTTCTCCATATCCGGCGCGATAGGCGCGCAGCGCCTTGGCCAGAAGCCGGGATGACGTCTGTACGACCCGATGCGGATCGGTTTCGTGCGACAAGGCCTGATCGAGCTCGATGAGGGCGGCCTGTCGAGCTTCCAGCTGTTTGCGGGCGCTGATGTCGTTGAACAGCACGGCGACACGATGCGCATCTGGCGCTCCGATGCGCAAAGCCTCCACATCGTACCACCGCCCGAAGACTTCGGCCTGGTTTTCGAACCGCGCTGGTTCGCCGGTCCGGGCCACCCGGCCATACAGGTCGAACCAGTGCTGCTCCAAGCCGGGGGCGATCTCGCTGACCCACTTGCCCGCCGCGTCCTTTAGGCCCGTCATGTCCTCGAAGGCGGCGTTGCCCTCGACGATCAAGTAATCGACCGCCCGAGCGCCCTCGTCGAACTTTATATGTATGATGCAGAAGCCGGTCTGAACGTTCTCGAACAAGGTGCGGTATCGAGACTCGCTGTCCGCCAACGCCGCCGCGCTGCGAACGGCTTCGGTGACGTCGTAACCGCCGGCGAAGATGCCCGTAATGGCCCCGCTCGTATCGCGGACCGGTTCGTAGAGCAGGTCGACGAACCGCTCGCCCCGACCTTCGGCAAGCTGAACGGCCGTGGCTTCCCCCCGGTAAGCCTCACCCGTGCGGTAGACTCCGTCCAGCAGCTCGTAGAAGCCCTGGCCGTCCAGCTCGGGAAAAACCTCGCGCACCGTGCGACCCAAGAACTGCCGTTGTCCCGCCAGTTCCACATAGGCGTCATTGACGTAGTCGAACCGATGTTCCGGCCCTGTTAAAACGGCGGCGAAGCCAGGCATCTGCCGCAGCATCGCCCGCTGGCGCGCTTGTTCGGCCGCCGCCTGCCGTTCGGCGACGACCCGGCCCGTTGTTTCGATCACCACCGCCAGCACGCCGGCCGGACGTCCGGATTCGTCCGGCACAGGCGAGTAATCGAGATTCATGAAGACCTGTTCAGGTCGACCATGGCGGCTGAGCGTCAGTTCCTGATCCTTGTAGGCCAGGGTCCCTCCGGCCAGGCCGACCTTCATGACGTTGTCGTTGAAGTCTGCGACCTCGGGCCAACCCTCCCGCACATTGGACCCCAGCAGGTGCGGGTGGCGGCCGCCAGCGAAGACCGAATAGGCGTCATTGTAGATCATCACGCCGTGCTCGCCCCACAGCAGGACGATGGGGACAGGAGAGGCAATCAACAGCGCGACCGCCGTGCGCAGACTTTGCGGCCATGCGTGACTCGGGCCCAGCGGCGTCGAGGCCCAGTCGTGACGCCGCACGCGTTCGGCCATCTCACCAGCCCCCGGAGAAAAAGCTTCTCCTAGGCCATTACTCCTTGGCGCGTCAGACAGTGGTGAGCCCCCAGCCTTGGCGACAAAGGTCGCCTCCATCGTGCGCAAACGCGGCGAAGCTTGAAAGGGTTCAATCGACGTTCGTAGGCAGCGTCAGCGTCCTGCCGGTTGGGTCTGCTTGGCGCCAAACTCAGACAGACATCCTGCCGCGTAACAAACCCGCGTCAACGTCACCACGCATCTTAACCCGGTCAACACCTCACCGCTCAAGCGCGCTCGCTCGCCCCTCGACCGCCTGGGCCATCCCATTTACCCCAGCGACCAAGCTCAGGCTTTGACCCGATTGAGCCTGTGACCCTGGCCTCAGGCGAGCGTAATGCTCAACCCCTCGAGCATCTCTGACGACGACATAGGGCTGCAAGCCCATCTCATCATGAAACCCGGTCTTCACGGCGACGCCCTGTACCCGGCCGTTCTTAACAACGCGCACATCCTTCGCGCCTTCGAGCCGTCGCTGGTTCAGTGTCCGGATGATGTCGCGCCGCATCTGAAGCGCCCGCAATCGCGGTTCCAAGTCGCCGTCCAGCCGATATCTCCGCCCTGCCGGGACCGCCAATCCCAAACCTTCGAGAGTCCTGAGCCGCCCTCGCGTCAAAGCAGACCAGACATCGGTTCCGCCGACGCCGTCGTCCACCAAACCGGCCTCATCGGCCGCTGCGATCAGTCGGCGATCAAGCCCTGTGAACCGCTCCGCCTGGGTCTCTCTCCAGACGCGTCTCTCCGCATCGATGCGCGACAGATCCCCCAGCCGCTCCTGCGCGGCCTCCTGCGCCCGAGCCCGGAATCCATAACCGATGTAGTCCCGCGGAATGACCAGATCCCGACCACCCGCGCGCCGCCCTCGCACCAGGACGTGGGCGTGGGGCTGGTCCGTGTCGTAGTGGCAGGTCCCCACCCAGCGCAGCGACGGCTCGCCCAGGTCCGCCGCAACACGTCCCATGACATCCCGCACATAGCCCGGCAGATCGGCGATCCGGTCGCCGTTCTCGGGTGAGACGATGAACCGGAAATGATGCCGATCTGCGCCCCAGCTTTCCGTCGCCATCCGCGCGTCCAGGCCGTCGCTTTCACGGTCGAAGAAGTCCGGCCGCGCCGCCTCCGCGCCGGCGCCCGGCCGGCCCAGATAGGCGACGTGCGCCGCGAGCGCGGACGCCCGCGCTGCGCCCTTGCCGACATGGCGGGACACCATCGCCTTGACGATCACCCGCTGCCGGACGTCCAGCCGGAACGCTCGTCCCGAGCGGGTCTGCGCCGCTCGCAACACGCCTGCGCGATCGCCCAGAGCGAAGGCGCGCGACGCCGCCAGACGAACGAACAAGGCGGTCCTCACATCGGCCCTGTCGCGCTTGAGACTGGCGGGAAGCCGAACCTGGATGCCCGCGTCCGCAGAGCACTCCACCGGGGTCTCGAGGTCAGCGAACCGGTCACGTACGAGCATAGGCAAAGCCTCCCTGACGCTTTCGACCGCCCCAACCCGTGACTTGCGACAAGTCGAGAGGACCAACCAGCCGGTCGCTCAACTCACGGAGAAGATAGCCGAAAAGCGCAGCGCCGACCCCCGCCTTTTATCTTGCCCTGACCCCCTTTCACCAGATTCTCGGCCAGCCTCATCAACACCGATCAAACCGCATCAACATCAATCATGAGCTTCGCCGGCCTGGTGCGGCGGTGGGGCTGATGGTCTGCGGGCTTCGCACGACAAACAAAACCCGCCCGGCCGAGGCCGAGCGGGTCATGGGAGGGCTGACGCTTCAGGCCGATCGGGCGCGGATCTGCATATGCCGTAGCCCCTGCGCCACCGCCTTCTGCCCCAGATTGAGGGCGGGACCGAACGGACGCGGATCGCTCGCGCCATCTCGATCCACCGACTGGACCAGGGTGAGGCAGCAGCTCGGCTCGAGGGCGATGAGGTCGTCGTTCGCCCGGAACGGCGCGGCCTTGCCATGGGTGTCGAAGTCCGCGCGGGCGAGGATCACCGTCACCCCCTTCTGCTGGGCCCATTTGATGGCCAGCTTCTCGGCGCCCTTTGCTCCGGTCGTCGCCAGAGCCATGCCGGGCCATTCCTGTTTCGCCCAGTTGAGGGCGTCGAAGATCCGCCCCGCATCCCCTGCGGTGTCGGCCGAGGGGGCGCCGCGGAAGGCGACCACAGGACCGTCCGGGACCGCCTCTCCGGCGCGTCGGTTGCGGATCGCGCGGATCGCCTGTTTGGCCTCCAGCTGCGCCGCTGTCAGGTGGGTGCCGCGCCGACTGCCGCGCCAGGCCGTCCAGACCTCTCCGGTCGAGACCGTCCAGGTCTGGGAGGCGGCGTCGCGGACCAGTTCGCAGGCCCGGGTCGCCGCATCGCCGGCGCGGGCCTTTGCCGTCGCCTCCTGCAGCTCCGTATCCGCCGCCTCCGAGCCGTCGAAGTTTCGATCCAGGGCGCGCATCGCATCGCGCGCCCTGTCGGCGTCGCGTTCGATCCGTCCCGCCGCCGAATGAAACGCGCCGATCAGCGCCTCTCCGAGGATGGTCTGATAATCCTCCAGCGCGGTGTCGGCGATGACGTCGAGCAGCTCCGTCATGAGCGCGCGGCCGAGTTGCTCGAGCGCCGCCTCGCTGGGATGCGGACGCGGATCGCCGAGGGCGCCGGTGAGATCGTCGAAGGCCGAGTCGGATTTCTGGAAGGAGGCGGGGGTGTTGAAGGTTTGCATTGCAGTCATCCTCTGAATGAGGTCGAGCGCCCCATGCGCAACGACTGAGGATTTGGGCACGGCGGGGTCCCCGGCAGTCACCGGAGCGGCGCGCCCTTCGCGGCGCGGAGGGGAACGGCGCAGCCGTTGACTTCCGGGGTGACGTGACAAGATCAGAAGGCGTTGTGTGGGGGCATGTCGGCGTCGCCTTCGCGGCGCCGACCCCATTCGGCGCCGCGCGCCGATGCCGTCGATGATCCGCACAACCTGTCGAAGGGCGGCGGCTCTCGCCGCCGCCCCCTATCGACCCCGGATCGGCGCTAGTCCAGCGGACCGGCGTCCAGCAGGCTTTCCGCCACGAACGGACGGCGCTGGTAGCCGATGGCGGCGTGCGCCAGACAGAAGGCGCCGCGTTCGACCGGCGCCCCGCATAGACCGAAGGTCGCGTCCCCGCGCTTCCCGAGCGGCCAGCGGCATTCTCCGGCTCGGATGGTGAGGATCGATCGGCGAACGGGGGTCTGTTCGACAGACGGCATCAAACGGGCCCGTTCGGTCTGCGACGGCCGCGACGCCTCCTCACGGCCCTCCGACCACGCGGATCGGTCCGGGGGGCCGACCGGCGCGCGCTTCAGCCCCAACCGGTGCGCCTTGTCCAGGACAGCGGGGCGGGACACGCCCTCTCCCAGCTGGGTCGCTATCTGTTCGGCCGTCAGCCCCTCGACCCAGAGGGTGATCAGCCGGTGGGTTCTCTCCTTCGTCCAATAGCTCATGACGGAACTCCGTTCAGGCCCAATCGGCCCGACCGGCGTCGCCCTTCCTCCCGACCGCATGACAATGACCCGGCGCTGTTCGCGCCGGGTCACCGTGCTGCTGGACGACCGGTCTTCAGAAGGGGATGTCGTCGTTGATATCGTAGCCGCCGGCGGGTTCCTCCACCCGACCGCCGTCCGGGGTCTCGTCGGCCGACTGCCCGACCGCGTTCCGCCGGTTCTTCAGCCGGATATCCGACACGATCACGCGCAGATCGTAGTGTTCGACGCCGGTCTTGCCGGTCCAGCTGTCGTTCTCCACATGCCCCTGGATTACGACGCGGCTGCCCTTTTTGGCGAAGGCCTGGATGTATTTCTCGGCCGTGGACTCATTGAAGCAGAGGCAGTTGAAGCCAGTCGTCCGTTCGCCAGGCGTCCCATCCGCCTTGCGGAACCGGGTGGTCTCCAGCACACGGAAGCTCGCGCGCTTCCGGCCCGAACCCTGGGCGGAGAGGATGGAGGGATCGGCAGCCAGATAGCCTTCGAGGGTGAGGGTCTGCATGGTCAGTCTCCTGGTGATGAAGAGGAAGGTCAGGCCGCCGCGCGTTCTGCGGCGGGTTCGCGGGCCTCGGCCCAATCGAGGACGGTCAGACGGTTCACCACCAGCTCCTTGGCGGCGCGCTCCGTGCCGTCCGCAGCGGTGTAGGCGGTGTCGATGAAGGCGCCGACGACGACCGCCTCGCAGCCCTGTGCCAGACCGCGCGCGATGACCTTCTCATTGAGGCCCTTTGACCAGCTGACGCAGTTGACGCCGACGAGCCGATCCTTGCCGCCGACATCGACGCCGCGTTTCTCGATCAGCCGGAACACCGCCTTGGCGAAGTCCGGGCTGATCTGGGGGTCGGCGGCGAGCCGACCGGTGAACACCATGGTCTGCATGTCAGTCTCCTGTGGATCCTGAGGCGTCGGGGAGCCGATCTCCCTCATCCCGCCTCATCCCTCCCCGCCCTTCCCTCTCCTTCCGCGAGCCCGCTTCCGGGCGATGCCGAAAGCGGGCTGGGCCGGCGACCGTCAGGCGACGCTCAGGCCGCCGACCGCCTCAGCGCGGCTGCGCCTTCCAGAGTCACGATAAAGACGCCCTCGCCCTCGGGGATCGCCGGGTCCGCTTCAGGCGTCGTCGTTTCCTTCTCGGCTGGGTCGCCTTTTTCGGCGGTCCTCAGCCCGTCTTCCGATCCAGCATCCGCCTGCGCTTCGATGCGGCCGTGGTCGTCGCGGTCGTCGTGGTCGTCGTAGCCGTTGGGACCGGCGATCGCCTCGCCGTCGTCCGCAGCGCCGGCTCCGTCGTCGTCTCCGGGCTGCGGGATCCAGGAGAGGGAGGCCGGCGCCCAGGTCTTGCCGGCCGCTGTCTCGACCACGTGCGCCATCAGCTCCGGCTTCTTCAGCCCGATCACATCGCTCATCGGCGCGTCCATCGCCTCCAGCATCGCCAGCAGGAGGGGCTTGGGATGAGGTTTGAGGAAGACGAGATCCGGCGTCCAGTGGCGCGCGATATCGGCCTCGCACAGCCGGGCTAGCTCCGCAGCCTGGGCGCGGGCCGGGCGCTTGATCGTCGTCGTCCGATCCTCATGAAGGTCGAGAGTAAGCGCCGTCAGCTCCGCCAGCAGACCCTGGCGGTCGTCGTCCGCGAGGCCGTGCACCCAGGCGATGACCGTCTCGCCCGACCCCTCCCAGGCCGCACGCCGATCGTCCAGCCGCCGGCGAACGACCCCGTCCAGGGTGTCGATCACCCGCCCGCCCGTCGGTGCGAACGCCTTGGCTGTGATCGTCAGCGCGCCTTGCGACCGGGCGCCGCGCACGGGGATCGCCAGCAGGCTGAACAGTCCGGCGATCAGGGCCGTCATGGCCACGGACGGCGCATCCGCCAGAGCGCGGATCAGCCCCCGCGTCGCCGTCTCGGTCCTGACCCCGTGCAGGGCATGGGTCACGCCTTCGGTCTCGGGGACGGCCCCCTCCGCCTGTGGCGCCGCATAGGGCGCCGCGCCCCAAGCGCTTCGCGACAGCACGGGGCGTGACGGGTCCGCGCCCGGGTCGGCGTCGGCCTGGACCTCAGCCTCGACCCCAGCCTCAGGCTCCGGCGGGGCGTAACACTGCACTTCGACGCCCGTGCGCCGATCTGGACGAATGACGAGGACGGTCGCGAGGCGGCCGCCGCTCGCGGCCTGATCCATGGCCAGCCTGGCCTGCACCAGGGCGATGAGCGCGGGCTCGATGCGCTCCGCATCCGCCGTCTCCTCCAGGCGCGCGGCGGCATCCTCCGCCACCGCGTCATAGCGATCCCGCGCCGCACGGTAGTCATCGAGTTGACGCTCGGTGAGATCGCCGCCGTAGGCGTAGTGGAGCCGCTCAAGATCGTCGGGCAGGTCCGTCATATGCCCGGTCTCAGGACCTGCAGCCAAGTGCACCGCCAGGCCTTCCGCCTCGAAGACCAGGGCGAGTCTCCGCGCCCGCGCCGTCCAGGCGGCGGTCAGCCGATCCGGATCGAGCAGAACCGGCGCCCGTTCGCCGAACAGATCCGCTTCGACCCGGCCGCCGGATGCGGCATAGCCATCGGCCCCCACCAGGGCGAACCGCGGATCGTGGGTGGTCACCCGACCCGCGTCGAGCCGTTCCGTGACGCGCCAGTCCGCGAAACCGCGACCATCGAGGGCGTCCTGGGCCAGGGCGGCCTGTTCCGAAGGGTCGTTGAGCCGCGCCAGCAGGCGGGCCTGACGCAGGTTCATCCGTCCGGCGCGCAAGGCGTCGAGGGCGACGGACGGCAGGGCGGATAGGGCCGCCAGGCGCTTGATGTCGATTTCGGCATAGCCGAGGGCCCGCGAAATCTGCGCTGGCTTCAGCCTGGACATCACCATCCGGCCGATTGCGGCGATGACGTCGGCGACATGGATCGGCGCAGCCGTATTGGTCAGGACAGCGGCCGCGGCCTGGCGCGTCGGATCCGTCTCGACGATGACCTCGACCGGATGATCGTCCGCGATCCGCCCCTTCGCCGCCAGATGGCGCAGGGCGAGGAGACGTCGGCGGCCGTCCAGGGCCATGGCCGGGCGTTCAGTGGGCCCGCACGCCAGCCTCACGGTCAGGGGCTGCAGCTGGCCGGCGGCGAGCAGGGTTTCCGCCAGGACCGGAATGTCGTCGTCGGCGGGCTCGCCGTAGCGGAGGTTTTCGGGCGCGATGTCGAGATCGGCGAGCGCGAACTGGCGCCGCTCGCGGGCGGCGGCGACGTGGGCCGGCGTCGGGGAGACGGCGCGGCCTTTGGAGCGGGAACGGGTCATAGCGGGATTCCAACCGGCGGCGAGGACCACCCCCGCCCTACCGGCGCCCCTCCCCTCCCTCCCTTTCCCGCCTCCCGCCGGACATGAACGCTTCGTTCCAGTCCCCCCACGGCGGCGGCGGGGTCGCGACGCAACACCGGAGTCCCGCCCGCCTCAGGCGGGCGGCGAGGGTCGCGGCGGCCGCCTGACCCGCGGCGTCTCGGTCTGCAGCGATCAGGACCGAGTCGACGCCGGGCGGCGCCGCCCAGGCCGCCAGATTTCCTGCGGACAGCAAGGCCCACCCAGGCAGTCCGAACAGCGTCATGGCGCTCAGCGTAGTCATCACCCCCTCCGCCACCAGAAGACGCCCTTCCGCCTCGCCCAGCCGGACAGCGCTGCCGGGCGGAACGACCCCGACAGTCTTGCGGGCGGGCGTCGCATTTGGGGACCGATGTCCGTTGGATGACAGATAGACGAGTTCGACAGCGGTGATCGCGCCCGCCGGCGCGCGTATGCCCGCCATGAGGGCCGGAAGGCGCCGGCGACCCGGTCGATAGACCGAGGTCGGGACCGCGCCATGCTGGCGCAGATCCGGTTGCGTCGCACCGAACGCAACACCGCGAAGGCGGAGATGGCGTGCAGCGGGGCCATCCATTGAGATCGGTCCGGACTCGACCCAAAGGTGGGTGGCCGCCAGAATCCGCTCGCGACGGTCCGGACGCGGCGCGGGATCCCCTCCGCCGCCGGCGCCCCCGTCATTGCAGAGACGTCCCCGGTCGTCGACGAGGCCGCGCCGGCGAAGATCGTCGAGCACGATGCGCCAGTCGGCAGAGCCGAAGCCATGAGCGACGACACGTCCCTGGTTCAGCAGCAGGGACACCGATCGGTCGGAACTGCTGTGACCGGGGGCGGGAATATTCGCCCGGCTGCCGCCGGCATACAGATCGCCCCCGACCGCGCGGACGACGCCCCCAAGCGTCCCGGGCCTCACATCAACCCCAGGGCGCGAAAGCTGGCGACGGCCTCACGGGCCACCACCACATGATCATGAACCTGGAGCTCGAGGGCCCGGCAGGCGTCCACGATCTTGCGCGTCATGGCGATATCGGCGTGCGACGGCGCCGGGTCGCCGGAGGGATGATTGTGGACGAGCACCAGGGCGGAGGCGTTCAACTCGAGCGCCCGCCTGACGATCTCCCTAGGGTACAACGGCGCATGGTCCACCGTGCCGTCGTTGCAAATCTCGTCGCGGAGCAGACGGTTCTTCTTGTCCAGAAACAGGGTCCGGAACTGCTCGCGAGGCATGTGCGCCAGCTCCGCCCGAAGATAGGCGAGCAGGGCCGACCAGGACGACAGCACGGGTTCACGCGAGGCCTCGACCCGCGCGAGCGCGACGGCGAGCCGGCGCAGCAACATCAGGTCCGCGATCGCTTTGCACGGCAGGCGGCTGGAGCGCTGGATCTCGCCCGGATCGGCGCCAAGCACGGCGGCCGTCGATCCGAACCGCTCGATCAGGATGGCGACGGCCGAGGCGCAAGCCTCGGGCGGCAGGCTCCGGGACAACAGATCCCCAAGGAGGGCGGCATCCTCACCCAGGGCGGGTGTCGCGGCGGACGCCTGCCGCAGGGACTGCGCCTTCTGACAAAGCGACGGCCGACGGCGGGGGCGAGCCTTTGAGGCGGTATGGACGACGGTGACGACGGGGACAACGGGGACGATAGGGGGATGGGACACGGCGGCCTCCTGGCCAGAACGCTCTCAAACCGGAGCGCTCTCCCGCGCCCTTCCTCCCTGCTCGACCTTCGGCGCCGCGAGGAGGGCCCTCTCGAACCGCACCTGCTCCGAACCGGACGCGAGGGTGGCCACGAAACCGAGGGGCGCCCATGCTCGCGTGTGCGCCCCGTCGGCCCGCCACCATTCGGCGGCGTTGGCGGCCTTGGGCAGCAGGGCTCCGAGACGCCGCTCGATCTCCGTGAAGCTCAGTTCGACCACAGCCCCCTTCTGGCGCTTCAGGTATCTGCCGAGCGGATCGTATTTCCCCATTGGGGCTTAAGGCCGTATCCGAGAGCAAACATCAAGATCGGCGGCTTCAAACGGGGTCCGGCCGATCGTTCCTATGGACATCGATTTCGAAGACCCCGTCCGCCTGCGCCATCTTCCCGCGACGACGCAGCGCGGGTTGGAGGGTCGACCGAGCCCTTGGGCCGCTTCTCTTCCTATTCGTCCGGAACGCCCTGCGCCGATACTCGCGCCCAGTTCGCAACCTGGCCATGAACCCGCATCGCATCCGGTCCCGGCGCCGCTGTGCAGGCCGCATCGATCCCCATCATCAACCTTGGCCTTTGGAACGATGACTGGCGACGACTCTTTCTAAGGGGCAACTTCGAAAAGGATGCTCCCATGTTGAAAGCCGCCCTCGCCGTCTCGGCGACCGCTGTCCTCCTCACCGCGTGTGGGAATAATGAGCCTGCCGATGCGCCCGTCGAAGGTCCAGCCGTCTCGTCCGCCGAAGCCCCCATGAATCCCGCCGTCGACACCCAGGACACGTCTGAACAGGCTGCGCTCACCCCCGGCGCCAATTCCTTCACCGAGGGCCAGGCCAAGTCCGCCATCGAAAAGCAGGGCTACGTCGTTTCCGGCCCCCTGACGCAGGACGATCAAGGCATCTGGAAAGGCCAGGCGTCTCGCGCAGGCGGTGAATCGACCACTGTTTCGGTGGACTACAAGGGCGTCGTAACGCCCCAGTAACGCGCCCTGACCCTCCACTTTTTCCCAACATCAAGGAGCCAACATCATGGCGACCGTTACTCGGCTGTTCGACAGCCACACCGAAGCCCTGGACGCCGTCTCGAAACTTGAGGCTGCGGGCGTCTCCCACGACAAGATCAGCATCGTCTCGAACAATGCCGACAACTGGCATTCGGGATCTGGAAATCATAACGCCGGACCTCTCGGGGACCGAAACGGCGATGGAGAGAACGATGTCGCCGACGGCGCAGGCAAGGGCGCGGCCACGGGCGGCATCCTCGGCGCCGGCGCCGGCGTCCTCGCAGGATTGGGCATGCTCGCCATTCCCGGACTCGGTCCCGTGGTCGCCGCCGGCTGGCTCGCTTCGACAGCGGTCGGCGCAGCGGTCGGCGCCGCAGCCGGCGGTGCAACCGGCGGCCTTCTCGGCGCGCTGAAGGAAGCCGGACACAGCGACGACGAGGCGAATGTCTACTCCGAAGGCGTGCGTCGAGGCGGAACACTCGTCAGCGTCAAGGCTGACGGCGACGACGCCCACCGTCTGCAAACGATCCTCGACGGCAGTCGCGGCTTCGACGCCACGACGCGTGGTGAAGCCTACCGCCAGTCCGGCTGGTCCGGTTTCGACGCCAACGCCGAGCCCTATACCTCGGAACAGATCGAACTCGAACGCGCCAGATACCGCTAGGCGCAAGTCGACGCCCATCGCCGTCTATAGCGGCTTAATAAGCGGCCCGATGTTTCAACATCGGGCCGTAACTGCGTGGCGTCCACGAAACGAGGCCGGCGCAACCCCGCCGCGCGTCAACAGACAGCCTGCGGCCCTCGAGATCACGGCATGAAGGGCGACCCTGTATGGCCGAACACGCCGTTCCCGACCGCCGGCGCCGAGCGCCACCTCCATAGGCCCTTATTCTTTGGCGTTTGCGAACGACGCAGACCTCATTGCGCCCAGGTCCAACCGGAACAGCATGAGGTCATCGGCGCCAGAGACGGTCATCGAGACCGCCCCCTCACCCAGAACTGCGACCCGTCTTCGCTCAGCAGTTCTCCAGGCGTTCGGATGGCTTCGACCTGCGCCTCTCGCATCGTTGCGAGCTCGGCGGACCAACTCTGGGATCCGTGGACGCCCGCATCGCTCTGGAAGTGGAAGATCATAAGACGCTACGCCTTTTCTCGTCGTTCGGTTTCCTCCCGTGTTCTCTGCCAACCAGAAAGCCCCTGCGGGGACGTCAAAGGGTCCGGCTTCGGCGGTCTTTACGAAGCCGCCAAACCCTCTGTCCCTTGCCTACGAAGGTGATGCACGCTCGAAGCCTGGGGACCGGCGACGGCATCCTGCCAAACCGCCTCATCCCCCCGACGCCCGTTTCAGTCCGGGACGGATCATTTGACGGCCAAACTGCTCCGGCCCGCTAATCCGCGCGAAGGCGGCTGCGCGCGGACTCTGGAGCCCTTGATCTTGCCGGGCGCGACCTAGACCCGTGCGGTCACTGCGCCTTCAGTCGCGAGGCCAAGGCCACCGCGCCGGCTTTTGTCCATCTTGCGATAGGTCGCCAGTGCCTGACCCACGACCTGGTCCATATTGTAGTATCGGTAGGTCGCAAGACGTCCGGCGAAGACCACGTCCGGCCGCCCTTCGGCCAGCGCCTCATACCGTTTGAACAGGGCCTGGTTCTCCGGTCGCGGGATGGGATAATAGGGGTCGCCCTCGGCCGTCGGATATTCGTAGGTCACGCTGGTCTTGGGATGCACCTGGCCCGTCAAATGCTTGTATTCGGTGACCCGGGTGTAGGGCGTCGCCTCGGCCGGCGCATTGACGGTCGCGACGGACTGCAACTGCTCCCGGTCCAGCGTCTCATGCTGGAAGCGCAGCGAGCGGTAGGGCAAAGGTCCATGGCAGTGATCGAAGAACTCGTCGATCGGTCCAGTGTAGATCAGGCGATCGAAGGTCACCTCGTCGACGATGTCGCGATAGTCGACGCCCGTCTCGACGCGGATGTTTTCGTGGTCGACCATGCGCTCGAACATTCGGGTGTAACCCTCCAGCGGCATCGCCTGGAAGGTGTCGGTGAAGTAGCGGTCGTCGGTGTTGGTCCGGGTCGGGACGCGTGACGTCACCGACTTGTCGAGGTCCGAGGGGTCCAGGCCCCACTGCTTTCGCGTATAGCCTCGGAAGAAGGTCTCATAGAGCTCGCGGCCGACGGCCGAGACGACCACGTCCTCGCTAGTCCGCACCTTCTCGACCGGCTCCGCACGCGCGGCCAGGAATTCCGCTGCGGCTTCGTCCGTCTGCAGGTCGAGATCATACAGGATGTTCAGCGTCGTCCGATTGATCGGCATAGGCGCCAGCTTGTCGCCGACCTGCGCAAGCACCCGATGCTCATAGGGACGCCACCGCGTGAAACGCGACAGATAGGCGAAGACGTCGGCCGAATTGGTGTGGAAGATGTGCGGCCCATATTCGTGGATCAGCACCCCCGCCTCATCGAGGCGGTCATAGGCGTTGCCGCCGATGTGCGGCCGTCGATCGACGATCAGGACGCTCATGCCCGCGTCCGCCGCCAAGCGTTCGGCCAGGACGGAACCGGCGAAGCCTGCCCCGACGACCAGGGCGTCGTAGTGGGCGCGGCGCGGTGGGCGCGCCGCCCGCGTCGCCGACATCGCGCCCCGCGAGGTTGCGGCCCGATCAACAAGAGCGCTCATGCGAATATGGGTCTGGTCCCATGACAGATCCGCCAAGGCGGCATCCGCCTCGGTCAGCCATTGACCCGTTCGGTCGCCTGCGAGGACCAGAGCGGTCTCGCAGGCGGCGACGAAGGCTTCCGGGGTCGCTGCGATGGCGACGGCGTCCAGATCGCCATAGTGGCGCACCACGTCGCGGATCGGCGTCGACACCACAGGCCGCCCCCCCGCCAGATACTCCGGCGTTTTCGTCGGACTGATGAACTGCGTCGAGTCGTTGATCGCAAACGGCATCAAAGCGACGTGCCAGCAGCCGAGTTCGGCCGGCAAGGCGTCGTAGGATTGTCCGCCAGGATAATCGATATTGGGGCGACGCGGCAGGTCGTCTTCCGAGATCTTCACCACCGGCCCGACCATGACGATGGTCCAGTCCGGCCGCGCATCGGCGACGGCGGCGATCAGGTCGAGGTCCATCCGTTCGTCGATCACGCCGTAGAAACCCAGGGTCGGCGTCGCGTTCGGCTGGACATCGCGGGCCTGGGCGAAATGGGCCCGATCCACGCTCGATGGGAAGGGGTGGATATTGGCGTGCAGGTGGGCCTTGGCTTCGTAGAGGCTGTGGCCGCCGGTAAAGACCACATCGGCCGTGGCGATCAGCTCCTGCTCCAGCGGACGAAGCCCGGGCGGGGCGAAGCGGAAGTTGGCGAGCTCGTCCATGCAATCATAGACGACCGCCGCAGGCTGCAGATGCCGCGAGAACGGCAACATCATCGGCGTATAGTACCAGAGCACCGGCCGGGCGACGCCTTGCTCGGTCAGCAGTCCGTCGAGCAAGGCCTTGAGTCGCTCTTCCCTCGCGAGTTCGGACAGCCCATTCGGCAACCGGGGCGTGGCGATGACGACGCCGCTCAACGGACAGACGCGCGTCTCCACCCTGGCCTCGCCGTCATCGGGGATCGGTTCTTCGAAATAGATGACCGTCCTCGATTGGGCGAACCGCGTCATCAGATGCTGAGGGCGCTGAAAGACGAAGTCCCAGCGCAGATGAGAAAAACACACGATCGGATCGCGGCGGGCCGAGGGGGCGAGGTCGATGACCTCTGCGCCGGCGGCGGCGCGGTCTTTGGAGGCGGTGATCATCATTGGGGTCCTTGGTTCTGGCGCCCGCGAGGCGGTCGCCGTGGCCTTCCGGTAGTGTTGGCGTGTGCGGGACGGGGGCGGTCTCAAAGGGTCGGAGGGTCAGGCGGCAAGAGCGCCATCCGGCGGATCATCGATCTCGGGGTGGAAGCATCTTCGCTCCTCCAGCGACCACCACCCCCCGCCCGCAGGAGGATCGCTCGGCTCTCGCCGCGCCAATCCCGTGAGCCACCGCGCCAGGTCGCCAGCGACGGGTTGGCCGGAGGAGACGTCGAACGCGCCAGCCTCGTATCGGCCCTGCGTCCTGGTCAGGAGGCTGTCCCAGTCGACCGCGCCGAGCAGGGACCACGTCGTTACGGCCTCGATGGACGCGCCCTCCGCCGACAGGTCGCTCGCCGCTCGCCAGCATTGGTGGAACCAACGAATCTGTTCATCGGACTCCGCCCCGAGATGGCATTCCGTGACCGCCAGAGGCAGGCCGTACCGGTCCCAAAGCCTCGAGAGATGATCGCGCCACCCGCCAAGCCGCGGCGACATCGCCCTGACCGCCTCCACATCGGCATAGGCCAGTTCAGCGTTCGCGCCGTGCGACGCCGGCGGATAGCGATCAAGCCGGTGATCCAGGAAGCGGTCGCTCGTCACATAGTGGTTCATGCCGATCACGTCCGGCGGGCACGGGTCTTCAGAGATGACGGCGAGCCTGTCGCCCAGCCCAAACCACGCCAGACGCTGGAACAGCGGATGACCCGCCGTCACCCGGCCGCACAAAAGGTCCCAGGTCATCAGTCGTCGATCATTCTCGAACCGGACTTGGGACGCGCAGGGCGCTGTGCCATAGGTCGCGCCGAAGTCCTCGGTCTGCACCAGCCTGGCCTCAGGATTCACGCGCCGGATCGCCTTCATCGACAGCCGCGTCGCATCGATCTGGTTCAGCAGCGCCAGCCAGAAGTCGCGCTCATCGGTCCGATGCGGGTACCAATGGCCGTAGAGGGCGCTGAACCGCGCGGTCGTCAGCGGCTCGTTCACCGGTGTCCAGTCCCGAACCCACGAATAGCGTTCGGCGGTGCAGGCCGCATGGCGCGCCAGGCCCTCCGCGAAGCCCGGATCAAGGAGATCGGTCCAGGCCGGTCCAGAACCGTGATGCAGCAGCCCGACGATGGGTCGCAAGCCTAGAGACCTCAGCCGCGACAGGCGCGGGTCTGGCCACGTCCAATCCCAGACGCCCTGCGCGGTTTCAGTCCTCTCCCAGAGCACCGGATAACGCAGGGCCTCCAAACCCAGTTCGGCAAACCGGTCGAGATCGTCGATCCGGTCGTGATGGCCGCTTAGCCGTGTCTGATCGCGCCACACATCCCCGATACGGTTGAGCGTGCACTCGGGTCCGCCCCAAAGCCCGGGTCCGCAGCCGGTCATGCGGCGTTCGGCAGGATGGAAGCGCCGAAGCGCCGATTCCTGCGCCAGGCGACGGCCGTGGCGATGATCGTCTGGAGATCGTCGAACTCCGGTCGCCAACCCAGCCGCGCCGCCGCGCGCGACGGATCGGCGACGAGCACCGGCGGATCGCCCGCCCGACGCGGGCCGACCTCATAGACGGGCGGCCGGCCACAGGCTGCGCCCACCGCGTTGATCACCTCGACGACCGAAGCCCCGACGCCTCGGCCGAGGTTCATCGCCTCGAAACCACCGTCGATCCTGTCCAGACCGAGCGCCAGCACATGGGCCCGCGCCAGGTCCGCCACATGAATGTAATCGCGAACGCAGAACCCGTCCGGGGTGGGGAAGTCGTCACCGAACACGGTCAACGGTCGCCCGCCCGCCAAGGCCGCCTCGATGGCAAGGGGGATCAAATGGGTTTCAGGATGGTGCGCCTCCCCGATCAGACCCTCGGCGTCCGCACCTGACGCGTTGAAATAGCGCAGCGCTACCGACTCCAGTCCGAAGGCGGCGCAGTGGGCGGCAATCATCCGCTCTCCCGCCAGTTTGCTGTCGCCGTAAGGGTTGATCGGATTGAGCGGGTCCGTTTCCTGAAGGAGGCCAGACGTCGATGGCGTTCCATAGACGGCGGCCGTGGAGGAGAAGATCAGCCGTCCCACGCCCGTGCGCCGCATGGCGGACAGCACGGCGGCCACGCCGTTGACATTGTGATCCCAGTAGAGGTCCGGACGATGCATCGATCGGCCCACCTCGATCAGTCCGGCGAAGTGGATCACCCCGACGATCCTGTTGTCCCTCATCGCCTCCGCAAGGCGCTCCGCATCGCGCACATCGCCCTGAACCAGCGGCCCCCACAGCACCGCCTCTTCGTGGCCGTTGCTGAGATCGTCGTAAACGACCGGCTGGTAGCCGGCCTGTGACAGGGCCTTGCACGTGTGGGAGCCGATATAGCCCGCGCCCCCCGTCACGAGGATCCGGTCAGCCGCCATGACGGTTGAACCCTCCCGCCATCATCCGGCGTATCTTTCGTATTCCTCGGCGTAGCGCGCCGTCAGCAGAGCGGAATCGTCCGCCTGGTTCCAAAGATCGAGAAACCAGCCGGATTCCTCTTCGAACATGTGGGTCAGGACCGCACCCTCGATATGTTCGAGCTTGTCCAACCACTCAGGCTTGGACGCGGGTATGCGCTCCAGTTCCGCCATCTGGGTCTTGGCCACGGTCTGCTCGAGATAGGCCTGGGCGGCATGCGCCTTGTGGTCGGCCTTCCCCAGCGCGGGGTAGAGCACGATCTCTTCCGCCAGCGAATGGCCGTTCAAGACCAGGGCCAGGGCCTTGAATGCGGACTTGCGGTCGGCCGCCGACCGCGCGGCCCGCGCCGTCGCGAACGCGTCGCGGATGAGATCGTGGTGGTCCAGGACCATCGTCAGCCAGTCGCCGGGCTTCGCGGCGGCGCGCGCCTCCGCCGTCGCGGCCGCACGCTTTTCCGCGTCCGGCAAGGGCGTCACCGCAGCCATGAGCTTGTCGATCACAGACATTGTCTTCTCCGTCCAACTTCCATGGCTAAGCGACGGATCGATTGATGGTTCCTGTGTCGGCGTCCCGACTCGAAGCGCGCCGTTCTCAGTCGCCGTGCCGTCAGCCCGCGCGTCTGGGCCCCCACCGTCCACATTCGGTTCCGGCGAATGTGAGGACCAGAACATCCCCGGGGATGATCCGTGCCAATCGCAGCTGAGCCTGTCCGCGCGCCTGCTCGTCCGTCATGGCGCGCAGGCTTTCTTCAGAGACCGGACGGCCGTTCCGAACTGTCGACAAGGTGTATCTGGGCATCAGGAGAGATTGAGCGAGGCGCTCGCATCGACGCGAGCAAGCGGCCGATCCTGAGCGCTCTCGGCGACAAAGGCCGCGATGCGTCCGTTGTAGTAATGATCCCGCTCGAGAAACCCCATGTGATTGACGCCTGTGACCGGGTCCAGGGATCCAGCGGACGCGGTTTCGACCAAGGCCTCGCTGGCCTCCAGCTTCGTGACCAGGTCGAGCGTCCCGCCGATGACCAAGACCGGGCACGCCATGGCCGCGATGGCCCCTGAGGCGTCCCAGTCGAACATCGCCAGGTTGCCCTTTGCGAGGACCGCCTGCGAATTGCGCGTCCCCAGCAGCGTCGTATGTTCGAGCTGGCTGCGCGTCACGGCCCGGCCAAACTGCAGACGGTTGGCGAGATGCGCGGTTCCGTTCAGGTAGGATTGCCAGGCGCTCAACCAGGCCAGAGGCGCGAACAGCACCGTCAGCTTGAACATCGGCTCCAGAAGGGGGCGGCGCAGCGCCATCATCAAGGGACTGAACACCATGGTCCGCAAAGGATTCGTATAGGTCGTGTGGAGCAGCACGACGCCTGACACGCGCGCGTGGAACAGGGCGGGATGATCGCGGACGAGCGTCTGGATCGTCATGCCGCCGATGCTGTGCCCGATCAGAAGGACGGGCCGCGGCGCCGCCTCTTCGATCAGGTGCGCCAGGTCGGTCGCGAAGTTCTTGATGGCGATTTCGCCCGTCGGAGGCGCTTTGGATTTGCCGAGCCCCGCCAGATCCCAGGTGACGAGACGATGAGGGACGAGGCTCCGCTCGGCCCCCAGCCGGTGCTTCAGAGAGTGCCAGATGGTGCGGTCGAGTCCCCAGCCGTGGGTGACGATGACCACGGGCCCGTCTTCCCCGCCCTCGCTCTCGACATAAAGTTCAGCCCCGGTTGGACTGGCCGTCATAACGCCCCCGCCCCGATGCGCCCGCGTGGGTTCGCTGTCGGCTTTCGCGAGGAGAAGCAGGGGGAACGCTCGACCGGCCAGGCTCCACCCGACGACACCCCCGGCGACCCACAGGCGCCAATCCTCGCGCACGCGCAAGGGGACGCCCGATGGGTCAAGAAGGACGTCGCCGCGCCACCAGGTCCAGATAAGGTAGGCGGCAAGAGCGAGGACCAGAAGTCCAAGGAGCGAGAGCAAGGCCCGCACGAAGGGGATAAGGGGCATGAGGCGTCCTGAACCCGCGTTGGTGCGGGCGCAGGGCAAATGCCGCCCCATCGCCCGCGTTCCAATGTCGTCTTGACGACAGACACAGGCCTCCGCCTCCTCTCTTCCGCCGGCGACACGGCCCGACATCTCAACGTCGGCGGCGCTCCTGTGAGCGGCCTGCTCAAGCCCGCAGCGAGCGATCCAGGCAAGCGTTCGAGACGTCTGCACACTCGACCACGCCTTCACAGGCGGTAGGTTCGTCCGATCCCGGCTGGCGCAGACTTTGGGGATAAACGCCTCAGCCAAAGTTCGACGGTCGCGATATCGGCGCCGGCGAGGGCGAGGTCGTGATCCACACGAACGCCGCAACGGATATCGCCGCCCGCCGCCGTTCAGAAACCCTGCCTTCGGGACGTTGCTCAAACGGTCCCCTGCACCGTGAGGGCGCCCGAGGCGATCCGATCGCCGATGTCACCGGACTGAGAGTGATGCCGTTCAAAAATTCGGGAATGAAGCGCGGTTCGTTGACCTGGGGCTCTAGCCCCCGCGTCGGTTGGATCAGCGGGGGCCCGGGCCCTTGATACATCAAGTGTTCCAAAGTCGTCAGGACGACACTCGGACGAAGTATTCAGAACCACGCGATTCAGCGTTCAATCGCTTCACTCAAGTGTCGTCCAGCCGACATTCGAGCAAACAGACGCTTAACTGATAAATCTGGACCTGGATTCTGGAACGACTGGCGAAACGAAGGAGTTGTTGCGGAAGATTAAAAGCCCACCCTAAAAAGGACGACTCCAAAATGTTCATGCACAACAAGAGGCTGCAGTATACGGTGCGGGTCGCTGAACCCAATCCGGCGCTGGCATCGTTGCTCCTTGAGCAGTTCGGAGGACCGGATGGCGAACTCTCCGCCGCGATGCGCTACTTCACCCAAGGTCTGGGCGAGCTCGATCCCGGCCGCAAAGACCTCCTCATCGATATTGCGACGGAGGAGCTCAGCCACCTTGAGGTCATCGGGTCGATCATCGCCATGCTGAACACCGGCATCAAGGGTCAGCTTGCCGAAGCATCGATGGCGGAAGCCGAGCTCTACATGGCCTTGAACGCCGGCGGCGACAGCCACACCCAGTCGCTGCTCTACGGCGGCGGCCCTTCCTTGACCAACTCTTCCGGCGTGCCTTGGACCGCCGCCTATGTGGACAGCCGCGGCGATCCGACCTGCGACCTGCGATCCAACATCGCTGCGGAAAGCCGCGCGAAGATCGTCTACGAGCGGCTGATCAACATCACCGACGATCCCGGGATCAAGGATGCGCTTGGCTTCTTGATGACGCGAGAGATCGCGCACCAGAAATCGTTCGAGAAGGCGCTCTACGCCATCGAGGACAATTTCCCGCCGGGCAAGCTGCCGGGCATCGAGCGCTTCGCCAACATGTACGTCAACACCTCACAGGGCGAAGGCGACGTCGACGGGCCGTGGAACAGCGGCGAACAGTGGGATCGTATCGACGACCTGGATCAGGTCATGCCGGCCGATGACGGCGACGGCGGCGCAACGGTCGCCCTCGACAAGAAGACGCAAGGGGTCGTTGATAAACTCGCAGAGCGCACCCAGTCCGATCCGGCTGTGGATGCGGAGACGGGCGTTGATCTCGGAGCCGGCCCCGGGGCGGGGCGGGTCACCGATGAGGATTTCGGCGGGGCTGCAGACATCCAGGAGGCCGCCGCCCAGGCGAAAGCCCTCTGACCAAGTGAGGAGGCCGGCGCTCGGGCGCCGGTCTTTTCAAAGATGCAGGCTAGACCGCCGGACGATCTTTCGGTCCGTGTCGCTGCGCTGGGCGCGCCTGAAACGGGAGTTTCGTAGCCGGGGTCCAAGCGAAGCGGGCGCCGCTCCATTGACCGCCACGCGATCGGTGTTCGACGTCACATCGGGCCTCAGCTCCGCGAAGGGGGCGGGGAAAGCCCCGCTCGGAAAGCGTTTTCGCGCGATGGGCGTCATTCTTCAGCGTACGACCCGGCATGCGCTTGCAACCCTCGCGCCGCGTGAGGGCTTATGTCGTGGAGGCGACAGAAGTCCACGCACGACTCCTATACCGGCTTACCGGTCGAAGTGGACGTCGTGGAGAGCGGGGCGGCATGATAACGGCGGAAGCCAACGGCCTATGGGCCGCGATGAACGATGAAGACAAAGCCATTTTGGGCCAGTCCGCGATCCTGTCCCATCTTCCGAAAGATGACGTTCTCCTCCAGCGCGGCGATGCCGTCGAGCGTGTCTTTCTCCCGATCGACGCGGACATCAGCAACGTCATCCACCTCGCCGACGGCATGATGTCGATGGCGAGCAATGTGGGACGCGAGGGCGTAACCGGCTTGGCGGCCTTCATGGCTGACGAACCAATCGGCTGGGACCTGCTGGTGGCGGTCCAGGGTTCAGCCCTGATGATCCCGACGCCGGTCTTTCGGGAACGCGCGGATGCAAGCCCTCACCTTCAACAGCTTCTTCTCAGCCTTACCCACTACAATCAGATCGAGGCCGCCCAGAACGCCGTCTGCAACGCTCTACACCCGGTGCCCGCCCGCCTGGCGCGCTGGCTGCTCATGACGCAGGATCGGACGGGGCGAGACGAGTACGATCTCAAGCAGGAAAATCTGGCCGACTTGCTTGGCGCCCAGCGAACGACCATCAACAGCGTCCTTCGCGCTTTCTCGGAATGTGAAGCCGTGCAAAGTCGACGAGGTCGGCTCCGGATCCTCAATCGAGACGTCCTGCTCCGGCAAACCTGTGAATGCTACGAGACGATTGGCAGCACCCGGTGGCGACGGGGGCGCTAAGCTCGCGTTGCGAGGCTTGAAGGCTGGCGGGAGGTGCGCGCCTCCGCGTTCCAAAGTCGACGCCTGCGCGCCGGAGATGCTGGTCTTGCCAATCGAACAGACGGACCATCCTCCGCCGTATACCTACTGACGGTGAACCGCGGGCCTGCAGAGGTGTTGAACCCTCATGACCGCGAAAGACGCCTTGGCCTGCCGCCGCGCCCTTAGGGAAATCCGGGAGATCGCCGCCGTCGCCCTGCTGGATGGCGCTCAGATCTCTGAACAGGAATCGCTCCAGACCATCGCCGCCATCGCCGGGTGGGCCGTCGAGGACACGGGTTCTGCGCCTCCCGACTGCGGAGACATGATCCGCCGCCTGGACGATGCGATCGGCGAGATCGACATCGAAACCCTCGACGACAGGACCGCGATGGATCTGTTCCAGAAGGTCATCGCCCTGCTCCAAACCCAGGCCGCGCCCGGAGCGCCGGCGGCATGACCTCCCCGTGGCCCGCCCGTCTCTGGATCGTCCGCCATGGGCAAAGCGCAGGCAACGTCGCCCGCGACCACGCCCACGCCGCCGGCCTCGGCGAGATCGATCTCGATATCCGAGATGTCGATGTACCGCTCAGCCACCTGGGGCAGGTGCAGTCCGAGGCTCTCGGCAAATGGTTTGCGGACCTGCCCAAGGGCGAGCGTCCGACCGTCGTCCTGACCTCGACCTATCTGCGCGCCCAACAGACGGCGACCGCGATCGCCGAGGCCGGGGGGCTCGCCGAGGCCGATCTTGCCTTCTGTATCGATGAACGCCTGCGCGAACGGGAGTTCGGCGTGCTGGATCGGTTGACCACTCGGGGCATCGAATCCCGTTACCCCGAACAGGCCGAAGCCCGCCGCCGCCTGGGAAAGTTCTACCATCGGCCACCAGGAGGCGAGAGCTGGTGCGACGTCATCCTCCGGCTTCGCGCGGCGCTCGACACCCTAAGCCTGCATCATCGCGACGAACGCGTCCTGATCGTCGGTCACCAGGTCGTGGTCCTGTGCCTGCGTTATCTGCTGGAAGGACTGACCGAGACCGAGATCCTCGCCATCGACGCCGAGGGCGATGTCGCCAACTGCGGGGTGACGACCTATTCGCGCAACCGTCAGGGCGGCCTGACGCTCGAGGTCTACAACTTCGTCGCCCCGTTGGAAGATGAAGGGGCGCCGGTGACCTCTGCGCCGGACGCCAAGGTCGCCGCGCGATGACGACGCCCCTCGACGCCGCGGCCCTGTCCCATCATCCCCTCCCCCCGCTTCCTGCGGACGGCGACAAGGAAGACCGCGGCGCCGTCTTGGTCGTCGGCGGCGACGCCGTGATGGCGGGCGCGGCGATCCTCGCCGGCGTCGCGGCCCTCAGCGTCGGTGCGGGCAAGCTGCAGATTCGCGCCGACCGCGCCTCGGCCGCTGCGATCGCCGTGGCGGTGCCGGAGGCCCGGATCGTCATCGCGGGAGCGACGAGCGCCTCTCCTTTGGTTCAACAGGCCGTCAAGGCCTCGGCCCTCGTGCTCGGGCCAGGCATGGACACCGCCAAGGCCAGTCGGCGCTTGGCGTCGAGGTTGCTGAACAGCGCCCCCGCCGTCCCGGCGGTGATCGACGCCGGCGCCCTCCCAGTTTACGACGAAGCCGACGCCTTCGCCCGGCTCGCGGGCGGCCGGACCGTCATGACGCCTCACGCCGGCGAGATGGCCGCGACCCTCGGTCGGGCCAGGGACGACATCCAGGCCGATCCGCTCGGCGCCGCCCGTCAAGCGGCGGCCATGTTCCGGTCAGTCGTGGTCATGAAGGGAGCGACGACCTTCGTCGTATCCCCGGACGGGACGGCCTGGCGCCATGACGGCGGTGTGGCCGGCCTGGGAACGTCGGGTTCCGGCGATGTCCTGGCGGGCGCGATCGGCGGGATTCTCGCGCGGGGCGCCCCGCCTGTGGTCGCCGCCCTCTGGGGTGTCATGCTCCATGCCCAGGCCGGGTCGGACCTCGCCGCTGCCGGCGCACCGCTGGGCTTTCTGGCGCGAGACCTTCCGGGTCGGTTGCCGTTCGTGCTCGCGCGACTGTGCGCCACGTCGGGCGCTTCGTCCTGACCGCGCCCGCAGGCCTGGAGGCGCTTCTGTCGCGCCCGGCGCCGGAGGTCGCCGCCGGGCTGATCGGGGCCCGTCTGAAAATCGACGGCGTGGGCGGGATCATCGTCGAGACCGAGGCTTACGACCGCCACGATCCGGCCTCGCACAGCTTCCGTGGACCGACGCCGCGCAACGCGCCGATGTTCGGGGCGATCGGTCGGGCTTACGTCTATCGGATCTACGGCCTGCACTGGTGTCTCAACATCGTCTGCGACGCCGCGACCCCCGGCAGCGCCGTCCTCATTCGCGCCCTCGAGCCGATCTGGAATCTGCCCGTCATGGCCGAACGACGGGGCAGGGTTCGCCCCCGTGACCTCTGCGCCGGTCCCGGCCGGCTCTGTCAGTCGCTCGGGGTGACGGGGGCGCTCAACGCCCTGCCGATCACCGTCGCCCCGTTTGCGCTTGACCTTGGCCAACCCGAGCCGGTCCTCGTCGGCCCACGGATCGGCCTTCGACGCGGCGTCGAGACGCCCTGGCGGTTCGGCCGGGCTGGCTCGCCCTATGTCAGTCGCCCCTTTGCCGATGCGATAGCGGGATCCGATCCTGCCCGGGCCGTTCAGATCGGCTCAACATAAGGAGCGGCCAGACCGGGTCGGCGGCAGCTCCAGGCCCAACCCATCCTCGGCCACAAGGCTGCGCCTTCGTAACCACCCCCGTTTGAAGCGACGGTCACCCCGGCGAGCGGACAGCTTCGACGGTCGTGAGTTGATCACCAGACATCGAATCCTCCAGGTCGGCGCATGGCCGTGCGCGCTTTTCCGGTTCCGTATTGCGACGCTGGAACGCAGCGGCGTCGGGCGGATTGGGTAACGGACCAGACGGAGCATCCCATGTCCTCATCCGATCCGATTTCGACCGACGCCGAAGTCGCCTCCCCGGCCTTCATCGACAATGACAACGTCGAGGGCGATCACGCCGCATCGACCATCCGCGCAGCCATGATCAACAGGCCTCGCCAAGACCTCTACGCCTTCTGGCGTGACTTCACGAACCTTCCTTCCTTCACCGAGAATGTGAAGGCCGTCGAAGTTCTTGACGTCAGCCGATCGCAATGGACGATCGCCGGCCCGGCGGGCGCCGAGATCGATCTGGTGTCCGAGATCACCGAGGACATTCCCGGCGAGCGGATCGCCTGGCGCTCCAGCGAAGGCTCGGACGTCGATCACGAGGGGTGGATCGAGTTCAAGGACAACGCCTTCGGCCGCGGCACCGAGGTGCGCATCTTCATCAGCTACGACCCGCCCGCCGGCGCGATCGGCAAGGTCGTCGCCAAGGTGATGCAGCGCGAGCCCCGCATCCAGGCCCGCCGCGAACTCCGCCGCTTCAAGCAACTCATGGAAACCGGCGAGGTCTCGACCTCCAAGGCGCCGGAAGCTGCGCCTCGGGCCAGCCGTCACTTCTGATCCCGGGCTCGCCCGCCCCCCCCTTCAACAGCGAGAGTCCCATGCGCGCACTCACATGGCACGGCAAACACAACGTCCAGGTCGACACCGTCCCTGACCCCCAGATCGTCAATCCCCGTGACGCCATCATCAAGATCACCGCCACCGCCATCTGCGGCTCGGACCTGCACCTTTACGACAGCATGATCCCGGGCATGTCGAACGGGGATATCCTTGGTCACGAGTTCATGGGAATCGTCGAAGAGGTCGGCCCTGCCAATACGACGCTGAAGCGCGGCGACCGAGTCGTGGTGCCTTTCGTCATCGCCTGCGGCAAATGCTTCTTCTGCGACCACAAGATGCCGGCGGCCTGTGACAACTCCAACCCGGCCGACAAGGCGGATGCGACCGAGATCGCCTATGGCTATTCGGTCGCAGGCCTGTTCGGCTATTCGCACCTGACCGGCGGTTATGCGGGCGGCCAAGCCGAATACGCCAGGGTTCCCTATTCCGACTATGGCCCGATCAAGATCCCGGATGGCATCGAGGACGAGCGCGTCCTGTTCCTCTCCGACATCTTCCCCACCGGTTGGATGGCCGCCGAAAACGCCCAGATAAAGCCCGGCGACACGGTGGCGATCTGGGGCTGCGGCCCCGTCGGTCTATTCGCGATCAAGAGCGCTCTCCTTCAGGGCGCCGGCCGGGTCATCGCCATCGACCACCACCCGCGCCGCCTCGATCTGGCGAGGCAGAACGGCGCCGAGGTCCTGAACTATCATGAGGTCAAGGTGCGCGAGGCCCTGATGGAGATGACCGCCGGCATCGGGCCCGACAGCTGTATCGACGCCGTCGGCATGGAGGCGCACGGCTTCTCGCCCGACAACATCGTCGACGCCATCAAGCAGGAGACCAAGATCTTGGGCACCGACCGCCCTCACGTGCTGCGCGAGACCATCATGGCGGTGCGCAAGGGCGGCACCGTCTCGGTGCCTGGCGTCTATGGCGGCGTCGCCGACAAATGGCCGATCGGCGCCTTCATGGAAAAGGGCCTGACGCTCAAGACCGGCCAGACGCACGTTCAAAACTATCTGCCGCAGCTGCTCGAACTGATCCTTGAGGGGAAGATCGACACCACCGATCTGATCTCGCACCGACTGCCGCTGGAACAGGCCGCCGAGGGCTACAAGAACTTCAAGGAAAACCAGAATGAGTGGACCAAGGTCGTGCTGAAGCCCGGATGAGGCCAAGCCGTATGCACGCTGATCTCGACGCCCGCCCCATGGAGGCCCGGTCTCGGCCGGATCTGCCCGAGGGGGCGGGATGGGTCTACGAGCCCAAATGGGACGGGTTTCGTTGCCTCGCCTTCAAGCGAGACGGTCAGGTTCACCTGATCGCCAAGTCGGGAAAGTCGCTGAACCGCTTCTTTCCCGAGGTGGTCGATCGCCTCGCCGCCCTGCCGGAGACGCGCTTCGGTCTCGACGGCGAACTTTTGGCCCGCGACGGCGACGCCTTCTCCTTCGAGGTGCTTCAGGCGCGTCTCCACCCCGCCGAAAGCCGTATCCGGCGCCTCGCCCAGGAAACGCCGGCGATCTACGCGCTCTTCGACATGCTGGTCGATATCGATGGATCAGACCTCAGGGGTCGGCCTTGGTCTGATCGACATGGACGGCTCGAGGCCTTCCTTGAAGTTCATCAGTCGGCCGACCTCACCCTCACGCCCGGTACGTCCGACCGGGTTCTCGCCCGGACATGGTTGGAAGAGGCCAAGTTGGAAGGCGTCGTGGCCAAGGCTGAAGACGGCCCCTACGTCGAAGGCGAGCGCGCAATGATCAAGGTCAAGCGCGCCCGCACGGCCGACTGTGTCATTGGAGGCTTCCGCTATGCGTCAGACGCGCCGGTCGTCGGTTCGCTGCTGCTCGGTCTCTACGACGGAGAGGAGAAACTCAACCATGTCGGCCATACATCGGGTTTTGCAGGTGTCGACAAGATCGCCCTGACCCGTGAACTCGAAGCTTTGCGCGGGGGTGACGGCTTCAGCGGCCGCGCGCCCGGTGGGCCGAGCCGATGGTCCACCGAGCGGTCGGCCGCCTGGGTGCCGCTGCGGCCTGAGCGGGTGGTTGAAGTCGGCTTCGACCAAGTCTCGGACGAGCGCTTCCGCCACGGCACCAAGCTGTTGCGATTTAGGCCTGACAAAAGGCCTGACCAATGCCGCATGGAGCAGTTGGAGAGCTGAAATACGCTCGCGTCGTCAAAGCTAACTGGCGAAAACTTCGCACTCTCCGCCATCATCCAGCGGAGCAATGCAGGCATCTACTCGCAATCTAGCTTCGCAAATGGCGCTTAGCCGTAAAGCGGCTCACTCTTCCTCACTCACAAAGGTCGCCAACGCTCCAGAAGCAGTCGTTGGGGTGTCGCCCAAAAGCCGCCGTCTGAGCTGATACAAAAATGGTCAGCAGCGAACCGGATGAAGCAGCCCCGAACTTTTTGCATTTCTCCGATCAAACACACCGGAATAGCGCCGGGTTGAAGCGCGGCAAGTCCCCGCACGACTGGCTGGGCCTTGGAGCGAGCCTCGCGCTCTAGCTTAGCCTCGCTTGTAGGCGGCGCAGGACGCGGTCCCGCTCCTATTCGCTAACCACCCCACTGCACCGTCCGTATCATCGCGGCTTTTGGAACCGCATGGGCCGTCGAGCGCGTTGATCGCTCGCACATACTGGAGCACCCATGGCGTCGCCGTCCCAAGATGTATCTTTCTTCGAAGCCGGCCAACGCGCCCTCCAAGGCGACCCTGTCATGGTCCGTGAGGTGCTCGCGGCGATCGGAGCGTTCTCAGTCCGGCTGCTTGTCGCTGCGGTCATACTCGCGGGCACTTTCTGGGCCGCTAGGAAGCTTGCAAACCTGGTCAGGCGCGCTGTGGGTCGCATGCCCCACCACCACCACCCCGGCGACACGACACTAAGCGATTTCGTCTCCGGCCTCGTCAAATACGTGGTCATCGCCATTGGTCTGGTCGCGGTGCTTCAGCAGCTCGGCGTGCAGGCCACCTCAGTTCTCGCGGTACTCGGCGCCGCCTCCCTGGCCATTGGCTTGGCGCTTCAGGGCGCCCTCAGCAATGTTGCGGCTGGCGTGATGATCCTGATTCTGCGCCCCTACCGCGTGGGAGATCGAGTCGATCTCAACGGGCGACAGGGCAAGGTGGTGGACCTCGACCTTTTCAACACCACCGTCGTCGATTACGACGGCCTGACGCTCTACTTCCCCAACGGCAAAGTCTTCGGCGAGCTGATCATCAACGTGGATCAACTCGGGCGCCGCCGCGTGGATCTGACGTTTGGCGTCGACTATGAGGACGATCTCGATCTGGCTCTCCGCCTGCTGCTGGATTGCGCCTCCGCCGACGATCGGGTGCTCGCAGAGCCGTCGCCCTGGGCGCGGGTCACCGGCCTCGGCGACAGCGCCGTCAACGTCACCCTGCGCTGCTGGACTACTCCGGACGACTGGCAGAACACCAAGGTCGATCTGATCAAAATCATCAAGGAGCGGTTCGACGGGGCAGGCCTGAGCTTCCCTTATCCGCATCAGGTGTCCGTGGAGCGAGAGCCGAAGGCCGAGCTTCCGGTGCGGATCGTGGACGCACCGGCTGAGGGACGGGCAGACGCGTCGGCCAGGCCCGACGCACCCGAGGACTGACCGACAGCGACAGGATTGGCTTAGCGGATCAGGCGGCGTCGCCGACGGTATCCGCCATGACCGCGCCCCTGGCGCCCAACTGGCGGGGAGCCCCCGTCGTCGTATCTCGCGCCGTTTGATGCTCGATCTCGGCGTTGAGCTCTGCACCCATCAGGAAAACCATGCTCGACAGCCAGATCCAGGTCATGAAGCCGATGGCCGCGCCGAGCGCGCCGTAGGCTTCGTCGTAGTTCCCGAAGCGGGAAACATAGAAGGTGAAAGCTCCGGACATCGCGAGCCAGGCGACGGCGGCGAGGCCGCTTCCCCAGGTCACCCACTGCCAGCGCGCGCGACTCCGGCTCGGGCCAAAGCGATAGAGGAGCGTCATGCCGAGGATGACGCCGCCGAACAGCGCGCCCCAGTAGAACACCGTCCAGACGACCCTCGCCGCCGGTATCGCCGTTTCTGTCCATCCGGCGCCGACCGCCCCCAGGCCGATCGCGCTCAAGGCGAAGACAATGAGCCCCAGGGTGAAGAGGAGGGGCGTCAAGGTTTTGGCCGCCAAGCCACGCGTCTCATCCTCCTCATAGGCGATGTTCAGACCGGTGACGATCGCCTTCATCGCTTTGTTCGCACTCCAGAGTGCGGTGACGAGCCCGAGGATGAAGGCGAAGGACAGGCCTCCCTCACCGGCGGCCGCCACCTTCACCATCTGATCGCCGATGAGGCTGATGGCACCGGCGGGCATGACGCCCGACAGCGCCTCGATGTGCGTCCCCGCGTCGGCCACATCGGCGAAGAGCCCGTAAAGGGCGGCGAAGGCCGTTACGCCGGGGAAAAGCGCCAGCAGGGCGTAGAATGTGCATCCGGCGGCGATGAGCGGAATCCGGTCTTCGCTGAACTCTTTGTAGGTCCGTATCAGAATATCCTTCCAGCCCCGGAATGGTATCCGGCCGGGGCGTTCGGCGTCGCGCCCACGATCGGTTTCCCCGGCCGGCGCGTCTGCGCCCGGCGCCGAGGTCGGCGTTCCAGGTCCTTTCGGCGTGAGCTCTCCGCGGACTCCGATAGCTCGACCGATGTAAGGCCCGGCGCGCCTCAGGACTTCCCCCGCGACAGCTCCCGCTAGGAAGCTGACGCCCAGATATTCAATACGGCACGTCGGTCTTGCTCTGATGATCATCGCAAACCAATGGCGCCAACGCCCGGATGTTCCGTCCGGAAATGTCGAATCCGGCATCAGAACAGCCCGCATCGGTAGAGGTTGAACAGGTCCCTATTCCAAGGAGATGTCACGGCCAACCGACGTTCGGCTGTATTCGTTATGCCATCGACGAGTCGAGCAGTCCGCGCGCTGCATATCGATGATGATGGCGTCGGTTAGGGAGGCGATGCCCCCCCGTCGAAGGCGTCCTCGGCCGCCGCCTCATCTGCGAAAGTGCGCGGCTGGTTCGAGCGCATCGTGAAAAACCTCCAGGACGACTGCACGACCTTTTGCTGGCTGGCGAGGTGCTCGATGTGGTGAAGCCGAACGCCGGCTTCGGATTTGAGCAGGGTCTTCCTGTACCTATGGTTCGGTCCAGCGGATCGGAACCTGACACGACGTTCCGCGATTTTGGAGTCTGACCGTTTGCGAAGAGCGGTCAGTTCGACCCCCGGGGCCGCCGTCTCTCCTGAGACGGCGGCTTTGTCTTCTCTCGGACTTTGGGAACTGCGGCTGGCATTGCATGGTTGGAGAGTTGGAGCCGGCCTGAGGGGTGACGGCCCGGCATCCGCGTCACCCCGTGCGACGGGCGGTCTCCTCTCCTAGGCGGGCCGCCTGTCGCTTCTAGGCTCGAACCGGCCCGGTGCGCGCCTTCTCCATCTGCTCGCTCCTATGCCTTTGATAATGCGGCGACACTTCCAAATGTCTGACTCGATCTCATGCAGCCAAGCGTTCAGCCGCCGCGCCCGGACGATCTGGCTTCGTGGTGATAGTGGAAGCCTCGTACGAATTTCGTAGCCGATTGCATAACGCCGGAACCCGAGACCCGTCTGCGGCTTAAACATTGCGAAATCGGCAGTCGCCGGGACCATTCCCATTGAGTTTCTGATGAACCCTCGCCTTCTCGCCGCAGCTTCCGCGGTGGCGCTATGCTGCGCCCCATCCGCCTTCGCTCAGGCTCACCCTGAAGACAACGACCGGCTTGCCATTCCGACCGCGATCTTCGAGCCCACGGCGCGGGCTCCACTGCCGGGGGACACTTCGGCGCTGAAGGTCCCGGATGGATTCGAGGTTCGCCGGTTCGCCGAACGTCTGGGCAATGTGCGCATGCTGGCCGTGGCGCCGAACGGCGACATCTATGCCACGCGCCGCGCCGAGGGCGACGTGATCCTGCTTCGAGATGCTGATGGCGACGGCAAAGCGGACGGGGATCCGGTCGTTGTGGCCCGTCGGGCCGGAGCGCACGGTTTGGCGGTCCATGGCGACAAGCTTTATCTCGCCACGGTCAAAGAGGTCTTCGTGGGCGACATCATGACCGATGGGACCCTCTCCCCGCTGACTCTAATCATCGGGGACCTCCCGGACTCGGGCCAGCACCCGAACCGGACGCTGAGCGTGGGTCCGGACGAGATGCTATACATCTCCGTGGGCTCGACCTGCGACGCCTGCGCCGAAAGCAATCCGGAGAACGCTACCATCCTGCGGGCGTCGTTAGACGGTAAGAGCCGCACCATCTTCGCCTCGGGCCTGCGCAACACCATCGGCTTCGGCTGGCATCCGCGTACCGGCGAACTGTGGGGCATGGACCACGGCATCGACAATCTAGGCGATGATCTGCAGCAAGAAGAGCTAAACAACATTCAAGCCGGCAAACGCTTCGGCTGGCCTTACGTCTACGGGGTCGAGGAAGGCGTCAATCCGCAGGATGAGCCGCCAGCGAACATCACTGCCGCGACCTGGGCCGAAATGAGCGAAGCCGCTGTCCTAGGCTACACCGCCCACGCGGCGCCCATGCAGATGGCCTTCTATGCTGGCGGGCCTTTCCCGAATGCCTACAACGGCGACGCCTTTGTCGCCTTACGCGGATCCTGGGCCCGCAGCACACCGTCCGGCTATGAGGTCGTACGCGTGGACTTCGAAAACGGCCGCGCCCGCTCCATCGAGCCCTTCCTGACAGGCTTCATCGCTGACGGCGGACGGGCCCGCACCGGCCGCCCGACAGGACTGGCAATCGCCGGCGACGGATCGCTCCTGTTCGGCGACGACGAGAACGGCATCCTCTATCGCATCAGCTATCCCCGCGGGCGCGGTCGGGCCGAGATGGCGGCGCCGCCGATCGATGCGATGCGGGCTCAGACCGCGCGCGGGTCCGGCGTGCCGCTGGCTTTTGAACGTGTCCAAGGTGGGGCGCCGATCACCGTCACCTCGACGGCATTCGCCGAAAGCGCGTCCATCCCCCGGGCGCAGAGCGAATACTACGACGGAGTGTCCCCGGCCCTGAGCTGGACCCCAGTTGATGGCGCCGCGACCTATGTGGTCATTATGGAAGATCCGGACGCCGCCACGCCCAAACCCTTCGTGCACTGGCTCGCCTGGAATATCGCCCAACCGATGACGCCGGAAGGCCTGTCAGAAGAGATCAAGCTGCCAGACGGCATTGTCCAAGGCGCCACCTCGCGCGGGTCGGTCGGCTACTACGGCCCGCGGCCGCCGGTCGGCGATGCGCCGCACCACTACAATGTGCAAGTGTTCGCGCTCGACACCCGACTCGATGTGCTGCCGGGTTCAGACCGCGACACCCTGTTGGCCGCCATGCGTGGACATGTCATCGGCAAGGGTCGCCTCATCGGGACCTACGCTCAGACAGACGCCCCCCTTAAATAAACCGAAAAGAAGCCCCATGAAACGCCTCCTGTGCGCGACCGCAACGCTGTCGCTGCTCGCCACCGCCGCCTCTGCGCAATCGTTCACCTACACCTGGACGCCCGCCGGCACCCTGGCTCCCACGCCCCCCGCGCCTGAATTTCTGATGTTCGCCGGGGCTGGTGACCTCTATGAGATCGAGTCGAGCAGAGCGGTGCTCGAGACAACCGCTGATCCGGCCATCCGCCGCTTCGCCCAGATGATGATTGATCATCATACCAAGACCACAGCGGACGCCGTGACCGCCGCTCGCGCGGCCGGCTTGACGCCCGCGCCGCCGATGCTGGATGCGCCTAAAGCCGCCATGGTCGCGGCCCTACGTCAGTATTCCGGCGTCGAGCGTGACCGCCTGTATCTGGTCCAGCAGCAAATGGCGCACAAGGAAGCCCTGGGCCTGCAAAAGACCTACGCCGAAACCGGCGAGACCCCGCAACTTCGCAGCGGCGCCCGCGCCACGGTGCCGATCGTCGAGGCCCACCTCGCCGAGCTCCAACGCCTGATGCGCTGATAGAACCCCGGGAAATCTGACATGAAACGCTTGACCACCCTCCTCGTCGCGGGGGCCTCCGCCGCCGCCCTGTCTGCATGCGCCCTGACGCCGTCCGTGATGGACCCCGGCATGACCAGCGCTCCTGCCTCGCCCATGGCGCCGATGGGCATGACCGCCCGTCCTGACGCTGACATGCAGGCCGTGCTCGACGCCCACGCCGCTCTCGGCGCTAAGCCGATCGAAACCCTTACGGTTCAACAGGCCCGCACCCAGCCGAGCCCCGCCGACGCCGTCAACCGGGTCAAGACGATGCGCGGCATGTCGACCGCGCCCGATCAAACTGTCACGACCATGAACCTGACCTATCCGACTGGCGGCGCAACACAGCCGGTGCGCATCTACAAACCGGCCGGCGCGGCCGGGAACAATCTGCCTGTCGTGGTCTACTACCATGGCGGTGGTTGGGTCATTGCGGACCTGGACGTCTATGACGCCACCCCGCGGTCGATGGCGCGCAATCTCAACGCCATCGTTGTCTCGGTCGAATATCGCAAGGGTCCAGAGAACAAGTTCCCCGCCGCCCATGAGGACGCCAACAACGCCTATCGCTGGGTGCTGGACAACGCCCCCGCCTGGGGTGGCGACCCGAGCAATATCGCGGTTGCCGGTGAAAGCGCCGGCGGAAATCTGGCCCTGAACGTCGCCATCGCGGCGCGGGACGGCGGCTGGACCCCGCCCAAACATGTGCTGGCCGTCTATCCAATCGCCGACGCCGATCCGACCCTGCCGTCAAAGATGGAGAACACCGCGAGCCTTCCCTTGCGCACCTCGACCCTGGCATGGTTCGGTCAATACGCACTGCGCGGCCCGGATGATCAGCAGGATCCGCGCTACAACCTCGTCGCCGCCGACCTACGCGGGCTTCAGGGCGTGACCATCGTCAATGCTCAGATTGACCCGCTGAACTCGGACGGTGAGACCCTTGCGACCGCCCTTACCCGCGCCGGGGTGCCCAATGAGCGTCGCGTCTGGGACGGCTCGGTGCACGAGTTCTTCTCGATGGCCGACGTCGTCCGCGACGCCTATGACGCTCAGCAATGGTCGTTCGGCCGTTTGCGCAGCATTTTGGCGCGCTGACTTTGATTGGCCTAGCCGACTCTAGCGAAGAAGAAGGCCCCGGTTCGCGCCGGGGCCTTTGCGTTTGAAGAGGCTGACCGGGACGAGCGTCATTGGCCACCGACGGGGGCGGCATGGGCCCGAAGCAGCCATTGGTCCTTTCCGAGAAGCAGACCCAGCTGACCCGCGGCGGACCTGCACTATGAAACGCTGTACTCGGCTGAGCGGAATAACAGCCTGATCGAAGATCGCATGTCTTGCAGCCGCTCTCGTTTGAGCGCCATTGCTTTTCAGCGGCGTTGATCCGGCAGGCCGAGTGGGTCTACTTTCGCTTCAGCTTCAGCCTCGTGATGTTGAAAGCTGATGGTCGTGCGAGGAATCGATGTGAGCTGCGAGACGATCAATGCGTCTGCACCTCAAACGTGTCCTGCGGACGACTCATGGGCGACCGGTGCTGCTGCGCACGAGCCACAGAAGCGAACCGGCCTCGTCTGTCACCGAGAGGGTGAACTCGCCGTCCACCAGCAGAGTGGGAGGCTGCATACGCAGAAGTTCCCCCATTACCGCCAAAGCCATTTGTTTGGCCTCGTTCAGCGCCGGGAGGACATCTCCTTGCGGATCGCGAACACAGCTCCCGTCAGCAGTATTGAAAAAGTAGCGTGGCGCCCTCGAACTTCTTGGCGGCCTGCCGGGCGAGCCTGCGCTTCGGGTGCGACGGCGCCCGGGAGAGGGTGAATGGTCGGCCGCAGGCGGCGGTTCCTGTGTCGGCCGAGGCACGCTGTCAGGTCGTGCGGTTGGCCGGCCTCGTCGCTCAGTGGAAGCGGATCCATCGTAAGCTGCGTGGAACCGTGTTGGACGCGGCGAACGGGTGCTCGCGGCGGTTGGGAAGTGGCCTGCTTCAGCCTAGCCGCCTGACCCGCGAATAGGAACCAATAGAGCCGCCTGCACTTTTTGCTGGGCGCGCTAGGCGCATCATCAGGAGTTTGCACCATGGCCGAGAAAACACTCGACACCCTGTTCCACGACACGCTCAAGGACATCTATTACGCCGAGCGAAAGATCCTGAAGTCCCTGCCCAAGATGGCCCGCGCGGCGCAATCGCCCGAGCTGAAGGCTGCCTTCGAAAAGCACAAAGAACAGACCGAAGGCCAGATCGAACGCCTGCAACAGGTCTTCGAACTGATCGGCAAGGCCCCGCGCGGCAAGACCTGCGACGCCATCGAAGGCATCCTGGCCGAGGGCGACGAAATCATGGAAGAATACAAGGACACCCCGGCCCTGGACGCCGGCCTGCTGGCCGCCGCCCAGGCGGTCGAACACTATGAGATCACCCGCTACGGCACGCTGAAGCGCTGGGCTCTGGTGCTGGGGATGAAGGACGCCGCCGCCCTGCTGGACGAGACGCTTCAGGAAGAGAGCCAGACCGACGAGGATCTGACGACGATCGCGGACGCGGCCGTTAACGCAGAAGCGATGCAGCCCCAGGCGGCGTAGAACCTCGAACCCCGACGGCCCTGCCGCTCAGGCGGCGGGGCGTCAGCAAGCCGCAACTGACGCTTCAACAATGGCTGGCAGGCGTTACGCAACCGAACCTATGGCTTAAGCCCCGGGCGCCGATTCCATTGGCATCCGATCTTCATCGGGACAGACCTGCGCGAAGCCAAACCTGATGGCCGCAACCTGATGAGATACGGGAAGCTCAATCCGCGCGCCCTCAAGGTCTCCTTGATCGCCTCGGTCAAATCGAACCGCGCATCGACATAGTTGATCGAAACCCAGCAAGGGAACAGGCGACAGGTCTTTAAGTTTTCCTCCAACCAGTGAGGGAGAGCTTGTGACGGACGACAAATCCAAAACCGGTGGCTTGGATCGCCAACGCATCAGTTTGACCGAAGATTACGATGTTGGAGCCGTGCAGCAACATGCGCCCAACGCCTCGGCCATCGCATTCGCCGACGCCATCCGCATCCGAGACATCAAGGTTTCCGTCGGTAGCAGCGATGCCAGCAAGATACTGACCCGAGGCGGGCGACCGAGGCGAGCCTTATCGGGACCTGGCGGCTCGCCCCCCGAACGATCAAGACCGCCACCTCGAAGGATGACGCCCTCGATAGCGTAGTCTTAGGCTCGCCTTTTATCGAAGGCGGTCAGTTTAGCCGCGTCACTTCATTTTCTACGCCCTCGACCCTGATGCGAGGGCGACCTGTGGAACTCCAGCGTAGCTGGTTACCGGCGCCCGCCACGGTCACATGCGCGTCGGGCGCCAGATTGATCTCGACCGTGTTATCCACCCCCGCAAGATCGAGCCCGGCGCAGGTTCCGGTCAACTGAATGACATTGCCTGACCCGGCGATGACGACCTGGCGACCATCGCATGGTAAAATTTGGCGCTGATCCACGCCATTAATCTCTAGGGTTTCGCTCGTCTGGGAGGTTGTTCCGGATTGTTCAGGCGGGCCAGCGGCGGCGCTGAACGCGAGGGCGACACCAAAAGCGAGAGTGGTGACGAACAATCGATTGGGCATAGGCGGCCTCATGATTTGGTATGGCGAAAGGTCACCGGTGATCATGGCGAAAGATCGCCCTCCGAAAAAAGCGGGCCTCGATAGGGGAGCCTAGGGCTCGACGCTCAATGTCAGGGAACGGCTGGGCCTAGTCGGCATTGGCTTTTGTATGAACCTCTTCGCCAACATCCTGATCGGCGCTGACAGTCTGCTGAAGTTGCTGACCCACCGCGAGCGCTTCCTGTAGTCGGATACGCTCCCGGACATTGGAACAGGGCTTCGCGACGCGCCGTTGCGGACCCATGAACGACCTCTTGGCCAACATTGTCGGATCGGCTGCCGCCGTCTGCTCCATCACCAGCTTTGCCCCTCAAGGCATCAAAATCTGGAAGGATCGAGACGCCTCATCAGTCAGCCTCAAGACATATTCGCTGACCGTAACCTGCTTCATTCTTTGGGTCGTGTATGGCGTGATGACCCAGGCCTGGCCGGTGACCGTGTCGAATAGCTTCGCGCTCGTGATGGCGTCGGGAGTGCTCTTCATGAAGTGGCGCTTCCGAGATGGCGACCCGGAAGCGAACGAGGCCCAACCCAGTCGAGGCGGCACAAAGGGCGGGACGAGCCCAGGCGAGTAGGGGGCGTTTTTGGAACGGCTGGCGTGGGTCGCTGTTGCCCTCGTAGCAGGAGAGACAAATGGATCAGCACACTTTCAACACCGCCGCCGCCTCGCTGAAGGCCGGCGAATTCAAACTCGCCGCGAAGGTGAAGGTCACCAACGCCGGCCTACTCGCCATCGGCGGCCTGGTGTCCAGCATCCTGCTTTCAACCACGGCTCTCGTTTGGGTCGCGACGTCGGTCTCCCGGCGACATCCCGTATCGACCGCCTTGCGCCGACGCTAGCTCTCGCCACCTGCGCATGGTCGAGGAACGGGCGCCTCTTCGCGGCCCTCCTGAATGAGGTCCTGCCAGTCGCCCGGGCTCCGGATACCCCAGAGGCGGTGTCTGATCGGAAGTCAGCATCCCTGAAGCGCGCCAACCGTCAGGATGGGTGGATCACGAATCTTCTGCGGGATCGTTGAAACAGACCCGTGGGCGAAAACCTTATGCCGACGCTAAGCGACGGGCTTGGTCATCTCAGATTTCCAAGATGAGCCAGAGACGTCTTCCGCCTGGCGACAGGTCGGCGTCCGGGAGGCCCGGCCTGACAGGTCGGAGCGGGCTGTGCACGGCGCGCATCAACGCGTCGGAGGCGGTCCCTTCGATGGGTCGAACTGCTCCGCAATGGCGTTGATCTGAACATTCGCGCCGTGGACCAGTTGCAACCCCGCCGGCGAGCGATGGAACACCAAGGTCATTCGGTCGTCCGAGGCAGGGACGATTGATCCATCGGGTGGACTGAACTGGCCGACCGACCAGCGCACGACCGCAATCACCACGTCGGGACCGGCAGACCTCACGCTCTCTATGGACTTGAGCGACATCGGCACGCCCTTGAACATGGTGTTCAGATACAGGGCGTGGACGCCGACGACCTGAGCCTTTCCGCGCCAGTGCATGCCGACAATATTGACCCATTCGACATCGTCGGCAGCCGACCGGAACATGCGTTCCGCATCGCTGGTCGCCCAGGCGGCGGCGCATTCATCCAGCCAGGCCTGGACGGCGGTTCGGTCGGCGTCTGCGACTTGTGTTTGGCCCAGGGCCGGAATGGCGGTCATCAGACTGGCTCCTCCAATAAGGGTCATAAGGGTGCGGCGGTTCATCGGCTTCTCCTCGTTCACGCCAAGGATGCCGCCTGCGGATAGGGGCTCGCTAGGAAGAATCGGACATGGCGATCGCTTGCGAAACCAGGGCGCTGGGCGGCATGCCCGTGAAAGCGTGGGCGTCGCGAAGCAGATGGGCCTGATCGAAATAGCCAAAGCGGTGGGCCAGCGTCGTCCAGGTGAGATCAGGGTTTCGCTCGCGCGCCTCCAGCACGGCGTCGAACCGTACGGTCCGCGCGTAGAGTTTTGGTGTCAGACCCACTTGATCGGTAAAGCGCCGCTGAAGTTGACGCGGTGAAAGGTCCAGCCGTGTCGCCATCCTGGCGACCGGCGGCGCGCCGTTGGCACGTCGTATGAGCCGCGCGACGTGGTCCAGGGGATCTGCGGCGCGCGACCATGCCAAGCGATGGGCGAGCCAGTCGTCGGCGACCCTCACGCGCGAAGGAAAATCAGGCGCCTGTCGGATGCGGCCGACCAACTCGTCGAGCGGCTTCAGACCAAGGTCGCAAGTGGCCACCGCAATGTCGCTCAACGGCCCCATGCCAACGCCGAACAGTCGGTGAAATCCCGTCGGCTGAAAGGCGACGTGGAAGGCGGCGACAGGGCCGGCGAGCAATAAACGCGCGCTGTGTCGCGATGACGGGCCGACAACCACGGCCTCGGGAGCAGCGTCGAATGTCCCGCCGTCGATGCTGACGCGATAGGGCGTGTCCAGATAGACTTCCAGAAACTGAGCCGGGCGACCTGGCAGCGGCACCACCACGCCGGGCCCTGCGCTGAACCCCGTCCGCTCGCGATAACCGCGCACAACTGCCGCCACGGCTGGCGAGGCCCGACACGCCAGCGCCGAAATCACGTCCGTCGCACCCGTCGAGATATCTGGTCCACCACACCCCCCTGCTGATCCAGCCTTACCACAACAAGTCTGCGGTGGCGCGCTTCAGGTCGGAGCGCTCCAGCGCATGGTTCGACCGCGCTGGACACCATTGCGGGTTGCTCCCAACCACAATTACCTGCCTCCGGTTCGCCTCCCCCCAGCCGCGGCGGCCGGCCGGAGCGATGACCTGAGGCTCAGCGTTGACCGGCGCGCCAGTTCCAAGGGGTGATAAAGGCGCCGGCCCAGAGACCTTTGCGGGCCTGTTCGGCGTCGTATTGCTGCTCGGCGTGTTCGCCGTCGCTGTAGCGGGGATAGTCCAGGGCCCAGCCGGCGGCGACCATCCAGCCGCCGAGGTCGCGGCGGAAGGTCTTGCAATCTTCGTCGGGGGCGCAGTCGGCGGTGACTTCGCAGCGCGCGACCGTTCGCCCCCAGCGGTCGGGGCGGCCTTGGGGCGTGCAGGTCACCGGACGGTCGTTGATCAAACGATCGAGGTGCCGAGCGGCCTCCGTGCCGCAGCGGTAGGCCTGGCCGTTGCGTTGGCAGGACTGGCGGTTCTCGGGCGCATCGATCCCCCACAGGCGCACCCGCTGGCCGCGGATCTCTAGGGTGTCACCGTCGATGACGGTGGCGCGGCCGACGAGCGGTGTCGAGGTAACGGCGGACTGGAGGCTGACTGCGAGAACAAGGGCGGTGATCATGGGGTGGTCCTAGCCGAGACGAGGCAGAAGATCTTGCGGGTTTAGCGGCTGCGGCGCAGCGACCAGATCAGACCGGCGATGGCGCTGACCAGGGTGGCGACGGCGAGGATCAGGTCGGGCGTGACGGACATGGGCGGTCTCCTTTGCAGCCAGTATCCGCCCGTCCCGGACAACCGTCCCTCGATTGCATCAGCTCAACGTCAAAGCCGGACGTAACCCCAACCGCCGTCTGGGGTTAACGATCAGGTGATATGCGCCCGTCTCGTGCGCGCCCCCCGATATATACCGTCCAGCACTGCGAACGGCCTTCGCGCGTGACAATCACAATTTTAGGCTGACCGTTCGTCTGAACCGAGCGCCTCAGAAGTTCTCGGTCGCCAGAAGCCTCGCCCAATGTTCCGCAGTTTCAGGCGTGCGACGCAGGGCCCGTGGGTGATCACTAGCGATCCTGTCACACAGACGCTCAGTGTCCCTGGCCCAGCGCGCCCGATCTTCCGGAGACTTGACGATTTCAAGGTTCTCGCCTTCGCGGCTGAACGCATAGCGGGCGCCGCCTGCAAACTCGCGGAGGACTTCGTCGCGAGAACGATGCGGTTGATCCCTCACCAGTCCTTCCACCCGCTTCAATCGTTCCGCTTCATCCGCCGCCCAGCCAAAGGCCGCACATCGGGCGACGACATAATCCAGGCGGCCTGCGGTCTCCGTCGCCGACGGGTCTCCTGTCGTCAACATAAGCAGCAAGTCCAGCATGGAGGGATAGCTACGCGGTCGCGACGACGAGTCAATCCGCCGCCCTTGTCGCAGAGGCGTGGCATCGGCTCTGTCAGGGTCCGACGGATCAGTTCACTTTCCCGGCGGCGTCTCTGCGGGCGCGAGGGAGCCCGCAGTCGACTCCGGGTGTGTTGGACCGGTCACCGCACCCATCAACGAGCGGGGGATGTTCCTCACGCCGCCGACGCCGAAGCGACGAGGTTCAATTCAGCAAGCCGGACAGGGTTACGTCTTCAGCGTTTCAGCAGTAAAGCGCGTTCGCCAAAAGAGGAGCCTCAACATGACAAAGACTCACCCAGACTCTCTCGCGTCCTCATAGGGCAGGCTGATGGAGATCGAAGCCCCGGTTCCGCACCGGCTCCACATTCGATCTCGCGGGCATTGAGTCAGCCTCGTCTTGCACATCGGTGCATCAACACGAGAACTCCGGCAGCGGCGATCCCGAGAAGGCCTGCCGACAACAGCGGCCGGTTCACGGCCGTCGTGTAGGTGCTGAAACCGCGGCCCGGCCCCTGCGCCCGGTACAGACGGCCTTCCGACCGCCCTTCGAACAGATTGTCACCCGGCGTCTTCGGGGCGTCCGACTGCTGGACCTTCGGCATAGACCAGCCAAAGAAGCGATCCATGAGGTGAGGCATAAACTGGGCGCTGCCGACCATGACCCGGCCAGCGCCCCCGACTGTTACGCTGCGGACCGGGTGGGTCACCGTGTGCAGGATAGCCCGCGCGACCACTTCGGGCGCGTAAACGGGCGGCGCCACCTGCGGCTCGTTATCCGTGTGGTTGCGAGCGTGCTCCGAAAACGGCGTGCCGATACCAGACGGCTTGATCAGAGTGATCTGCACCGGCGCGCGGGCGTGTTGCAGCTCCATGCGGAGGGCGTCCGTAAACCCCTTCACGGCATGTTTGCTGGCGGCATAGGCGCCAAGCAGCGGAATGGCGAAGTCGGAGTTGATCGACCCGACGTTGATCAGAGTCCCCCCGCCTTCCCGGGTCTCAAAATGCCTGACCGCGGCCTTCGAGCCGTACACCACGCCCCAGTAGTTCGTCTGGAACAAGTGGCGATGTTCGTCGGTCGGCAGATCCATGAGCTCACCATAGACACCCACTCCCGCGGCATTGATCCAGGTGTCAAAGCCGCCGAAGGCGTCGAGGGCCTTATCGACGACAGCCTGGACCTGACCTTCATCGCCGACATCCGCGACAATGAAAACGGCGCGTCCACCCTCCGCCGTGATTTCACTGGCGACCGTCTTCAACGCCTCCTCTGTGCGAGCCGCAAGCACGATGGCCGCGCCCCGGGCGGCAGCGCCTTTGGCTGTCGCCAAGCCGATGCCGGATGTGGCGCCCGTGATGACGATGGTCTGTTGGTCAAGCGGCTTCTGGCGGAGAGTCATGTCGCTTCCTCGTGGCTGTTGGGTCCCGAGTCGAACCGGCAGCGTCCCCGGCGGGTTCCTCAGCGCGCGCCGCCCTGGCCAGCGGCAAATCGCCTCGCAGCGACGCGCGAAACCGTGCGCACCGCGAGCGTCCCTCGCTGCGCTCATCCTTGGCACAGTTGAGCAAGGCGAACAGCCGAAGGTTCAGACGGGCGATCAGGTGTCGCCGGAGACGAAGCCAGGTCGCTCTGATGGCTCACCTCTCGGCGGACGTTGGGGCCTTGTTGACGGATAGGCCCGCGCCGATTTTCTCGAGGACCGGCCTTAGGGCTCGATCATGTCGTGCACCTCAGGGCCAGCTCGGCCATTGCGAAGGGCTTTGTCATCACTTCCATGCCGGGGACCAGCAGACCGTTGCCCACGGCGGCGTTCTCTGCGTACCCGGTAGTGAAGAGGACTTTAAGGTCGGGTCGGGTCTCGCGCGGGGCGTCAGCGACCTGGCGGCCGTTCAGTCCGCCCGGCAGGCCCACGTCGGAGATGAGGAGATCAATGCGCCGGTCCGAGCGCAGCAGGCTTAAACCTGAGGGGCCGTCCGGCGCCTCGATCACTTGGTAGCCAGCCTCGCCCAGCACGCATAGAGGGCGCCGCCGATCCGATATTCCTCGACCGGGCGAGGTGGTCCAATCTGGAGTTCCCGGCGTCCAGAACAGGGCTGCAACATGGCGGCTGGAGCCCGGCGATGTGTCCGAACAGAAGCTCATGGGCGCGCCGTGACATCGACCTCACCCATCCGCCCACGACATTCCAGACGGGCATCCATGCCCGCGAGAAGGCGCGCCGCCGCCGCGAGCGTCATACGCTCCGGCCTGCTCATCCAGTAATGCACCCGCTCGCGTTGAAGACCGATACGGCGCGCCAGTTCCGCCTGACTGAGCCCTTTTTCCCGACGCCTAACTTCGAACACCCGATGCACTTCGCTCCAGACGACACCCTGCAACTCGCGTGCGACATCTTGCTCCAGCCGTCCCTGACCCATTGTCTCCAAATATCCTTGTGAATTGTTACGATATAACATAGCAAGCCTTCCTCATTCGAAAACGGGGGTGCGACAATGCGTTCTAGAACAATCCTTTTCTCGGCGGCCGCGATGGCGGCGCTGGCCACGGCGGCCGAGGCGCGCGCCATGCCGCAGTCAGGACCTGGCGTCGCCGAAGTCGACGACGTCATCGTCACAGCCGACCCCTTAGGCCGTTCGGGCGAAGCGGTGATCTCCAATGTCGCCATCTTGACCGGTGATGAGTTCGTACATCGTCGCGAGGGTACGCTGGGCGACACGCTGAACGGCCTGCCTGGCGTCAGCTCCGACACCTTCGGCGGCGGCGCCAGCCGCCCCGTGATCCGCGGCCAGACCGCTCCGCGCGTGAAGGTGCTGACCGACGGCTCGGCCCTGATGGACGCCTCCGAGGTGTCGCCCGACCATGCCGTCGGCGGCGAGCCCCTGTTGCTTCAGGGCGTGGAGATCCTGCGCGGCCCCAGCGCCTTGCTCTATGGCGGCGGCGCCATCGGCGGCGCGGTGAACCTGATCGACCGAAAGATTCCGACCACCGCGCCGGCCAATGGCGGCGAAGGCGTCGCCGAGGTGCGCATCGGCTCGGCGGACAATGAGGAGGCAGCCGTCGTCGGCCTCACGGCCGGCGCAGGGGCGTTCGCCATCCGCATCGAGGGCGCGACCCGCCGCACCGACGACTACGAGGTTCCCGACTGGGACGAGGACGTGCTGGACGGATCGTTCAATCGTTCCTCGACCGCGACTCTTGGCCTGTCATGGATCGGCTCGCGCGGCTATCTGGGCGCCGCCTACACGGAGCAGCAGAGCGACTATGGGCTGCCCGGCCACAGCCACGAATACGAAAGCTGCCATCCGCACGGTTCCAGCCTGCACTGCGGCGGTCATGACCACGGCGAGGAGGACCACGATCATGATCACGATCACGACCACGAGCATGGCCACGTCCCGACCGTCGACCTCGTCAGCCGCCGGGTCGATGTCCGTGGCGAGCTGCGCGATCCCTTTTCGGGCGTCGAGCGAATCCGCTTCCGCGGCGGCTACACCGACTACGCCCATGACGAGATCGACGACGGCGCCGTCTCCACCACCTTCTCCAACACTGGCTATGAGGCCCGGGTCGAGGTGCAGCACGCACCCATCGCCGGCTTCCGCGGCGTGATCGGCGGCCAGATCTCCCGCAGCGACTTCGCGGCCGAGGGTTTGGAATCCTTTATCCGGCCGAGCGAAACCGAGACCCAGGCGCTGTTTCTGCTCGAGACGCGCGATCTCGGCGCCTGGAGCCTGGAAAGCGCCCTGCGCCAGGAATGGCAGACGACGCGCGTCCCGAACGCCACGCCGGCGAGCCGCTATCCCGAGCGGGAGCACCAACCCTTCTCAGCGTCGCTGGGCGCCAGCTGGCGCGTCTCGCCTGACTACGCCCTGGCCCTGACCGTGGCCCGGTCCCAACGGGCGCCGAATATCCAGGAACTATATGCCCGCGGCGTTCACCTGGCGACCAACACCTATGAGATGGGTTCGGCCGATCTCGAGGAGGAGACGGTCGTTTCGCTCGACCTCGGACTTAAGAAGACACGCGGCGACACCACCTTCTCGGTCAGCGCCTATCGCTACGCCTATGACGGCTACATCTTCGCCGACACTCTGGACCAGTTCGAGGACTTCCGTCTGATCCAGTACACCCAGGATGATGCGACCTTCACCGGCCTGGAAGGCGAAGCGACCCACCGCTTAGCACCCGGACTGTCGGCCACTGTGTTCGGCGATCTGGTCCGCGCCGAGTTCGACGAGGGCGGCAACCTGCCGCGTATCCCGGCCGGCCGCCTCGGCGCCCGGGGCGATCTGATCCAGGGGCCGTGGTCCGGATCGCTGGAGTATGTCCGGGTGTTCGAACAGGATCGCGTCGCCGACTACGAGACGTCCACGCCGGGTTACAACATGATCAATGGCACGGTCGCCTTCGACTTCGACGTCGGCCCGACAGCCGCCCAAGTCTATGTGCGCGGGACCAATCTACTCGACGAACTGGCGATGAACCACGCCTCCTTCATCGGCGACCTTGCCCCGCTGCGCGGTCGCAACTTCGTCCTGGGCCTGCGCGCCCGGTTCTGACCCCCTAAACCCGGGAGCGGCCTGCCGTTCCCGGGTCTTCCCTCAGGAGCGCTCCATGTCGAAGTTTCCCGCCGGGCGGATCGGCGACGTCGCGGCGATCGGCCTTTCAGGTCTTTGCCTCGCGCATTGCCTCGCCCTCCCCCTCATCGCCAGCCTGCTGCCCTTGGCAGGCGTGGGTGCCGAGGTGCCTTGGGTGCACTGGGCCTTTGCTCTGACGGCCGCGCCGATATCGCTGTGGACGCTGACTCGGTGCCCCGCTGCTGCACAGCTCGTACTGGGTTTGCTGGGGATCGCCCTTCTCGTCTCCGGCGCGGCCGAATTCCCCAGCCACGAGACCGAAACGATGATCACAGTCGCCGGAGCCCTCGTCCTCGGCATGGCCCACATCCTCAACTGGAGGCGCCGACCTCACAGATGTTCAGCGTGATCCTGCCGCGCGGACGCCTCGCGCAGCGTTAATCCCAAAACAGGCCACTGCCGCCAGGGCGAGCGTTCAACCCTAGTCCGGGAGACCGCACGACAGCCTGACCACCAGGAAATCGCTTACCAGTTTCCGCCGCCGCGTCTGCATCTGCAACCGGGCCCGGACGGAGAAGACAGAAGCTCGTCGTAACCGACTCCCGCGCAGGACGATGGTAGCTCGTGAAACGGCTCGCGACGCATTGAAGGAGTGATGAAAAGCCTGAGACAGACACAGGTGAATCAGTCGCTATGCACCCCATTTGCACCCCAGATCGAAGGCTTTTGGGATGACGGAACGCTAAGCCATTGAAATCCTGGCGACCCCGGAGGGACTCCAACCCCCGACCTCGGCTTTAGGAAAGCCTTGCTCTATGCAGCTGAGCTACGGGGCCACGGGGGTGACCTAGCGTCTTGGGGGGATTTGGAAAAGTGGGCAGCGCCGTCGGTGGCGAAAAAGTCTTGTGTGAGTGACTGCGAAGAGTTGGAACAAGCTTGTGGTTAAGAGCCCTTAACCTACCAGATATCGCGGTGAACAAAGGACGAATGGGGCGGTGTCGGCGATTCGGTCCTGATTCGTTTCACGCTTGTTCCGCGATGTCAGGCCTGGCCGTTAACTCGCTGGCGGAACGTGGGCGGTCAGGGCGCGCAGGCCCTCCAGCAGGCGTTCGGAACCGGGCGTGGCCTTGCCGCCGTCGGCCAGGGTCAGCCTGAGCACACGGACGTGGACCTCGACCGACGGCCAGGACCAGGCGTCGGCGGCGCGCATCCGGTCGGCGATCTCGCACAGGCTGAAGGCGGCCTCGAAGAAGGCGGGGACGTCCAGATAGCCGGCCATGTCGACCATGGCGGAGGCGAAGGCGTAGATTTGGGCCGGGGCGTCGTCGGGACGGCTGGCGCACACGGCGTCGATGGCGTCGATATTGGTCGCCAGCAGATCGAAGACATGATCGCGCTGGCCCTCCAGCGCCTGATTGGCGCGCGATTCGGCCTCGGCGATCAGCCGTCCGCCGGGGCGGGCCATCTGGCGCTGAAGCGAGGTGTGGACCTTGCGGATGGTGGGCTTGACCGGTGCGTCCGTCACAGGCTGACCTTCATCGGTTTCAGCAGCATGTCGATGTCGTCCTGATCCATGTTTTCTTCGACGGCGGCGCCCAGTTCGCCCGACAGGTCGCTCTCGCGACGACCGTCGGTTCCGGCCGGCGGGCCATAGTTGCGCACTCGGCGGTCGGGTCCGACATAGTATTCGGCCTCGACGAAATCGCGGTCCTCGGCGCCCAGCCAGATTATGCGCTTGAGCAGCAGCGACGGCGACAGGGGCTTGGCGACCACGAAGCTGGCGCCGCAGTCGCGGCCCTGCTGAACCTTGGCCTGGGACGCGTGGCCCAGGATCATGATGACGGGCACGTAGCGGGTCGGCGTCGGGGCGTCGCGCCGCAGCCAGCGCACGAACTCATAGCCGTCCATGTCGGGCATGATGCAGTCGATCAGGATCAGATCGACGGCGCGGCGGGCCAACAGTTCCGTCGCCGCCTGCGCAGACGCGCACTTGATCTGTTCCTTGCAGCCGAAGCCCTGGACAATGGAACCCAGCATATCCAGCGACGTAGGTTGATCGTCGATCAGCAGGACTGTGGTGTGCGCCAGATTGACCCGATCGCTCTTGGCCATGACATCAAAACAGCATCAGGTCGCCGGCGTCGGCGGTGGCTTGCGACGGCGCTTCGCCGGCCGCGGGCCGCAGACGGCCGGCCATGTCGGCCAGCGACAGCCGGCTGACGGCCTCGGACGGACTGGCGCCGCCGCCCAGCATGCGCAGGACGCCGGACAGGGCCTCCAGCCTCTGGGTCAGAGCGTCCAGGGCCTGGGCCTGGGTCAGGGCGTTGGGGCGTTCCTCGGGCGGGGCGCGGCGGACCAGATCGCTCACCAGGGCCTCGATCCCGTCGATGCCCTCGCGGATCAGCATCAGCTCGTCGGCGACGGCGGCCAGCAGGTCGGCATGTTCGGGAGGGGCGCTCATGCTCAGAACAGTTCCAGCGCGCCGGTATCGACCGGAGCCATGACGGGAACGGGCTTGGGCGCGACGACGTCGGTCACGGCGCGTTGCATGGCGCGGCCGGAGACGGGCCAGTAGTGCAGGCGGCGACCGCCGTCGCCGCGCAGGCTGCCGCCCACGACCGGAATGCCTTCATCGCGCAGAAACTTCTCGGCGAAGTCGGCGTTGGCGCGGCCCACGTCGCGCAAGCTGTCGAACATGCGGCCGCCGCCGAACAGCTTGGCCTCCATCCGCTCGCGACGACCGCCGGCCTTGAGCATGTCGTTGATCAGCAACTCCATCGCATAGGCGCCGTAGCGACGGCCCGCGTCGGTCCCCGCCCCCGCCCCTTCCGGCAGCAGGAAGTGGTTCATGCCGCCGACACCGGCCAGCGGATCGCGCAGGCACATGGCGACGCACGAGCCCAGGATGGTGCTGAGCACGACGTTGGGATCGGACGTGATGTGGTGCTCGCCCTGACCGACGTGTATGCGCTTTTCCACGCTTTCTCTCAGGGCGGCGAAGCTCATGTCAGAGGACCGAAGACGGCTTCCAGCTTGCCTTTGAGCTGAGCGACCGTGAACGGCTTGACCAGATAGTTGTTGACGCCGAACTGCACGGCGCGCTGGACCAGCTCGCGGTCGGCCCGGCCGGTCAGCATGATGAAGGCGGTCTTGGACGTGGGCGGGTGGGCGCGCACGGCGCGCAGCAGGCCCAGCCCGTCCAGGTTCGGCATATTGTAGTCCGAGATGATCAGGTGCGCGGGCTTGGAGATGATGTCGCGCAGGGCGATCTCGCCGTCGGCGGCCTCGCGGATCTCGCGAACCCCGAGCTGTTGCAGACTGGTGCGGACCAGCGAGCGCATGGTCATCTGATCGTCGACGACCAGGCAGTGAAGTGAGGCGGCGGCGGGCATGAGTTACGCTCCCGGTTAGGCGACTGACCGCGCGGCCTGATCGGCGCACAGTTCGAGGATGGCGGGGGACAGGCGGTGCAGCGGCAACTGCCGCTCCACGGCGCCCAGTTCGAAGGCGGCTTTCGGCATGCCGTAGACGACGCAGGTGGCCTCGTCTTGGCCCAGAGTGCGGCCGCCGGCTTCGCGCATGGCCAGCAGACCCTTGGCGCCGTCCTTGCCCATGCCGGTCAGGATGACGCCCGTCATCGGGCGCTTCAGGCGCACGACGGACTCGAACATCACATCGACCGAGGGGCGGTGGCCGTTGACCGGATCGCTGGCGACCAGTCGGCAGCGAGGCGACATTCCGGAAGACACTTCCAGATGGGTCGCGCCGCCGGGCGCGAGATAGATGTGGCCGGTTTTCAGCGGCGCGCCGTCCACCGCCTCCGTCACGGTCGGGGCGCAGACGCGGTCCAGACGGGCGGCGAAGCTGGCGGTGAAAGTCGCCGGCATGTGCTGGGTGATGATCGTGGCGGGACAATTGGCGGGGAAGCCGCTGAGCACCGTCAGCAGGGCCTCGACGCCGCCAGTCGATGAACCGATGGCCAGGATGTGATTGGGATCGGGGCGATACGTGCTGGGCGCCACGGCGGCGGCGGGGGTGTCGCCACGGGCGCGGACGCGCGAGCGGGCCGCGGTCTTCACCTTGCCGATCAGATCATGGAAGGCGTCCACACTGGCCACCGCCGGCTTGGCCACGGCGTCCACGGCGCCGATTTCCAGCGCAGCCAGGGTCACGTCGGTCCCAGCCGCCGTCAGGGTCGAGACCATGACGACCGGCATGGGCCGCAGCCGCATGATCTTTTCCAGGAACTCCAGCCCGTTCATATTGGGCATTTCGACGTCCAGGGTGATGACGTCGGGGTTAAGTTCCTTGATCGCGGCGCGCGCCTCGATGGGATCGGCGGCGGTGCCGACGACGTCGATCTCGGGGTCCGACTTCAGCGCGGCCGAGATCAGGCCCCGCATGGTCAGGCTGTCGTCGACGACCAGGACACGAATGATGCTCATGCCGGTCCACCCAGACGATAGGTAGTCAAGCCGGCGGTCTGAAGCTGGCTGGTCGCGGGGCCGGAGACGCGTTCCGAATGGCCGATATACAGGGTCGCACCGGGGTTCATCAGAGGCGTGAACCGCTTCCACACCCGCTCCTGGGTCGCGTCGTCGAAATAGATGACGACGTTGCGGCAGAAGATGACGTCGAACTTGCCCTTCATCGGCCAGTCGCCGATCAGGTTCAGCTCCTTGAAGCTGACCAGACGCTTCAGCTGCTGGCCCGCCGTCCATTGGCCGCGGTCGGCCCGGTCGAAATATTTGCGCCACAGGGTGACGGGCGCCGGCTCCAGCGCCTCTTCGGAATAGGTGCCGTCATGGCCTTGGGCGACCATATTGGGGTCGATGTCGGTGGCGAGGATCCGCACGTCCAGGTCCGCCGCCTCTGGCAGGGCCTGAAGGATCGTCAGCGCCATCGAATAGGGCTCCTGTCCGTTCGAACAGGCGGCCGACCACAGGCGCACCCGGCCGCCGGCGCGCGCACGGGCGGCCAGCTCGGGCATGACCCGGTCGCGCAGATCGTCGAAATGGTGCGGCTCGCGATAGAAGCGGGTGACGTTGGTCGTCAGGGCCGCCGTCATCCTCTGGCGTTCGTCCACGCCGTCCACGCCCTCGACCAAGGCGCAGTAGTCGCGGAAGCTGGTCAGGCCCAGGGTACGCAGACGCTTGGCCAGCCGCGAATAGACCAACGCGGCCTTGCCCTCGTTCAGGGCGATGCCGGCGTGGGCATGCAGCATTTCGGCGATGTGGCGGAAATCATCGGCGGTGAAGACGAACTCGCCCTCGACAATGGATCCCCGACCGGCGGCGGCGTTCATGCGGCTTCGGCTTCGACTTGAGGCAGGATGTAATCCAGTTCGATCAGGCTGATCATGCGGCCGTCGATCGAGAAGATGCCCTTGACGAAGGTCTTGACCTGATCGCTGGCGACGTCGGGCGTCGGCTGGACCGAGGCCTCGCTCATCTGCAGGATGTCGGACACGGCGTCGACCAGCAAGCCGACCATCCGGCCGCCGATATGGGCGACCATGATGACGTGGCGCGCCGTCGGTTCCGAGGTCGTCAGGCCGAAGCGCGCGCCCAGATCGATGATCGGCAGGACGGTGCCGCGCAGGTTGATGACGCCCTTCATATAGCCTGGCGAACGCGGCAGGGGCGTCGCCGGCGTCCAGCCGCGGATTTCACGCACCGACATGATGTCGACGCAGAATTCCTGACTTCCGATGCGGAAGGCGATGAGTTCGCGCTGGGGATCTTTGGCTTCGGTCATGGTTCAGCTCGCGAGCTTGAAATCGGGACGGATGGATTTGCGGCGCATGTCGGTGACGATGACGTCGACGTCGAGGATCAGGGCCACGCGGCCGTCGCCAAGGATGGTGGCGGCGGCGACGCCCTCGACCTGCTGGTAGTTGGTCTCAAGGCTCTTGATGACGACCTGGCGCTGGCCCTGGATGGCGTCGAACAGAAGGGCCGCCTGCTGGCCGCTCTCGGTCTCGACGACCACGGCGACGCCGTCGGTCGGGCTCATCGGCTGCTCGCGGAAACCCATGATCAGGGCCACGTCGATCAGCGGCAGGAAGCGGTCGCGGAAACGGATGACGGGGTCCACGCCACCGACGAAATGCAGGTCGGCGGCCTGGGGCGTCAGGCTTTCCACGATGGTCGGCAGGGGCGCGATCAGCGTCTGTTCGGCGGCGGCGACGACCATGCCGTCCAGCACCGCCAGCGTCAGCGGCAGGCTAAGGGTGAAGGTCGATCCCTTGCCCGGAACCGAGCTGATGGAGATCCGGCCGCCCAGGGCCTGGATCGAGCGTTTGACCACGTCCATCCCCACGCCCCGGCCCGAGATGTCGGACACGACGGCGGCGGTGGAGAAGCCCGGGGCGAAGATCAGATTGTCGATCTGCTCGTCGGTCAGGGGGGCGTCGGCGGCGATCAGCCCCTTGTCGATGGCGATTTTCTTGACGCGTTCGCGGTTGATGCCGCGTCCGTCGTCGGAAATCTCGATCACGATCCGCCCCGAACGGTGAAGGGCGGCCAGACGCACCGTGCCCTCGGCCGACTTGCCGGCGGCGATACGCTCGTCGGGCGTTTCCAGCCCGTGGTCGATGGCGTTGCGCAACATGTGGGTGATCGGCTCGGCCAGGCGTTCGACCACGGTCTTGTCGACCTCGGTGTCCTCGCCGACGGTGACCAGGCGCACCTGTTTGGAGACCATGTCGGCGACTTCGCGGACCAGTCGCGGCATGCGCTGGAACACCGACTTCACCGGCTGGGCGCGGATGGCCATGACGCTGTCCTGGATCTCGCGCGTCAGCAGCTCAAGATCTTCAAGGCCGAGGGCGATGCCGGACGAGCGGGCCAGGCCGCTTTCCAGGACGCGTTGCGACAGCATGGCCTGCTGGATGACCAGCTCGCCGACCACGTTGATCAGGCGGTCCACCCGATCCAGATCGACGCGGATCGTCACCGGCGCCGCCGCCATCGGTGCGGCGGCGGGAGCCGGCGCAGAAACGGGCGCAGCGACCGGGGCCGCGACGACGGGCGCGGGTTCAGGCTCGAAGGCCGCGAACGGGATCGCCTCTGCCGGCGCCTCCGCGACCGTGCCGCCGGCCTTGGCCAGCAGGGCGGCGATGTCCAGATCGTCGCCGGCCGGCAGGATCGCCGCCGGTTCGTCTTCGAACGTTGCGCTCATGTTCGATGCGCCTCCCAGAGTGGCGCCAAGTGGCGTGATGGTCAGTTCGCAGTCGCTCTCGACGAAGTCGAAGACCTCGCGCACGACGGCTTCCTCGACGGCGGCGTCCAGATCGACCGTCCAGGTCAGGCAACCGTCCTCAACAGACAGGGCGTCCAGCGTAGGCGTTTCACTATCGTCCATGACGACCGTGGTCGGGCCGAGGCGGCCCAGTTCGCGCAGCAGCAGGCCGGTCTCGTTGGCGTTGGCGTACATCCGCCCCATCGGCTTGAACACGATGCGCCAGCCGACGGCTTCAGGTTCAGGCTCGGGCTCGGGTGCGGCGGCGGGGTCGTCCAGCGGCATGTCGAAGGCCATCGGCATGAAACCGAAATCGTCGTCTTCGTCCTCGACAGGGGGCGGCGCCTCGCCGCCGTGGGTCAGCATTTCAAGCTCGGCGACCAGGGCGGCGGAACGGCCCTCGTCCACCTGCGGGATCAGACCCTGGGCCGCCTGGATATGATCGGCCAGCACGTCGGAGGCGCGCAACAAAGTCTTGATGGTGATCGTGTCGCACGGCTTACGCCCCGAGCGCAGCTCGTCCATCAGGGTCTCGAAGACGTGGGCGAACCGGACCAACGCCTCCAGCCCGAACGCCCCCGCCCCGCCCTTGACCGAATGCACGGCGCGGAAGACGGCGTTGATCGTTTCGAGGTCGGTCTGACCCTGCTCCAGCAGCATCAGCTTCGCCTCCAGGTCCGCGAGCAGTTCGTCGCATTCCTGGAAGAAGGTGACTTTGATGGCTTCGAAGGCGTCCATTAGGTGCGGGTCCGGCGGCTGATCAGGCGGCGACGCGGCGAACGGCGTCCACCAGTTTTGCGGGGTCGAAGGGTTTGACGATCCAGCCGGTGGCGCCGGCGGCGCGGGCGCGGGCCTTCTTCTCGGCGTCGCTCTCGGTCGTCAGCACCAGCACCGGCGTGGTCCGGTGGTTCGGATCGGCGCGCACGCCCTCGATCACGCCGAAACCGTCCATGCGGGGCATGTTGATGTCGGTGATGATGACGTCGGCGCCCCTGGCGGCCAGCGTCTCCAGGCCGTCAACGCCATCGACGGCCTGGATCACGGTGTAGCCCGCGTCTTCCAGCGCCATCAGCAGCATGTCGCGCATGGTGCGTGAATCGTCGATCGTCAGAACGGTCTTGGTCATGCCAACGCCCCCTCGGTGTTGAAGTCAGGCGCGCCTAGAGCCGCCCACTGTTCTGTCCAATATTGGGACACAGACCCTAAGCTTAGGTTGACGCCGTCTTCGGCCCAGGTCTTGCGGGCCGACATGAGGATTTGCAGGCACAGCCCGCCCAGCCGCTCGACGGCCGAGGCGTCCAGCGTCAGGGCGTGACCTCGCAGAGCCAGCAGTTCAGCCTTCAAAGGCTCGGCTGCATTCAGGTCCAGCACCTCGGCCAGGATCAGGGTCTCGCTCATCAGAACTCCTCCCAGCCGTCTTCGACGGCGGCGGCTTGCGGTTTCAGGGCCGCGCCGCCACGACCGATGGTCTTCAGCGCGGCGACCATACGGTTGGCGGGCTTGGCGGCAGGGGCAGGCTTGCGAACCGGAGCGGGCGCGTGAGAAGCCTGCTGGTGCGACCCGACGCGGAACTGGGACACCGAGGCCTGCAGGCTTTCGGCTTCCTGGGCCAGCGAGTGGCTGGCGGCCGTCGATTGCTCGACCATCGCAGCATTTTGCTGAGTGACCTGGTCCATCTGGTTCACGGCCGTGTTGACCTGGGCCAGGCCGACGGCCTGCTCCTGGGCCGAGGCGGCGATTTCGGTGACCAGGCTGTCGATCTCGGCGACACGATCCACGATCCGTTGCAGCGCTTCGCCGGTCTCACCGACCAGTTTGACGCCGGCGCCGACCTGACCGGTCGAGGCCGAGATCAGGGTCTTGATCTCTTTCGCCGCCTCGGCCGAACGTTGCGCCAGGGCGCGGACTTCAGAGGCCACGACCGCGAAGCCACGACCCGCATCGCCGGCACGGGCGGCTTCGACGCCCGCGTTCAGGGCGAGCAGGTTGGTCTGGAAGGCGATCTCGTCGATCACGCCGATGATCTGGTTGATCTGGTTGGACGAGCCCTCGATGGCCTGCATGGCGGAGACGGCGTCTCGAACGACCATACCGCTCTTTTCGGCGTCGCCGCGCGCAGCCTGAACCACGTCGGAGGCCTGACGCGCGCCCGAGGCGGTCTTGTTCACCGTGGCTGTGATCTCATCCAGGGCGGCGGCGGTTTCCTCAAGCGAGGCGGCCTGCTGCTCGGTGCGGCGCGACAGATCGTCCGCGGCCTGGCTGATTTCGCTGGCGCCGGAACGGATCCCGGACACATTGCCGACCACGACCGAGATCGCCTGCTGGAGTTGGGCGATGGCGGCGTTGAAGTCGGCTTTCAACGATTCCGAACGCGGCGCGACCTCGACCGTGAACCGATGGGTCAGGTCGCCGTTGGCCATGGCCGAGAGGCCGTCGGCCAAGGCGTCCAGAGCGACCTTGTCCTCGGCGGCGACGCGGGCTTTTTCGGCTTCGTTGGCGGCGCGTTCCTGTTCGCTCATCGAACGATGCGACGCGGATTCCTGCTCGACGCGGACCTTGTCGAGGGCGGCGTCACGGAAGGCGACGATGGCCTGGCCCATCTTGCCGAACTCGTCCTTGCGGTCGGCGCCGACGATCTGAATGGCGGTGTCGCCCGCCATCAGCTTCTGCATATAGCCGATCATCGTGAAGATCGGCCGCACGATGGCGCGGGTCGCGGTGAAGCCTGCAATCAGTGCGATCACCAGCGCCGAGATCAGGCCAACTATGGTGGCGATCAGTGCGGTGCTGCTGGCTGCCGCCTGCGCTTCGGTAGACGCCTGGCGAGCGACATCGTTTGCGGCCTTGATCGCGTCGATCGTTTCCTCGACCGGGGCCACGTAGTTGTCGGCCGTTCCGTTGCGACCGACCATCTGCACGGCCTGCGCGCCTCGGCCCTCTCGAACCATGTCCGTTCCGGCTTCGACGACGTTCTTGTACCAGGCGGCATTGCCATCGACGACCTTGTCGACCAGGGCCGCGCGCTCGGTCGGCAGTTCGCTGCGCAACTCTTGCATCGCGGCAAGGAACTTGGCGCGGTGAGTATCGAGACGCTCGATATAATAGGGATCTTGCGACAGCAGGTAGCCGCGGAAGGCGTTTTCCTGACGGGCCATGTAGAATTCTGCCGACGCCGTCGTTCTGTTTACTTGGTTCTCCATCGTGCGGACATCGCCTGCCGCTTCCAGCCTGAGCAGGCTGAACACCACGACGGCGCCCATTACGGCGATCGCCGCAAGCACCAAGCCAAAAGCCGCGAACAGCTTGCGGCCGACTGGCAGATTATCAATCAACGTCAACTCTATATCCCCCGATGGATCGGTTATTCAGAACGAATAGTTGGTGGTGGCGAAAAACGCCCTCGCAGTCTTCATCGGCGTCGTACCCGCACACATCGACGGCGAGCATCGCCGTTTGGGGACGCCGGCCGTTAATGCTCGTGATTTCCATGCCGCAAGCCTCCGGTCCGACAACGTCGGTGACCGAAGGACCAACGACGCCGACGTCCCCGCCCAGCCATTGGGCCTGGGCCGTCACCGGAGCCGCGAGGCTGGTAGCCGCGACGGTCAGAGGCAAGAGAGTGGCAAGCGAACGAAGCATGGCTGTCCTTGAAGCTTCTCCATTGTGGAGCCCAAGGATGAGGCGATGATTAATATTATTTCTGAACCACGCCGTAGGTAGGAATGCGTAGGAACGGCAGAGCTTGCTTCTCGTGGCCCGACTGCCAATCCGTCGCAGTGATTACGTATTTTCACGCATAGAAAAATCGCCTATACGAAATAAGGCAGAAAAACGACAGGGAAGCGTTCGGGTGGTTTTGCGCGGGCAATATGCTTCATGGCGCAATTAGATTGCGCCGTTTTGAAAAGATCTGACCACCCAGTCTACATGCTGCGGCGCACAAAGACTTGGTGGGGTGGCCTTTCTGTCGTCTTTGTATCAGTATTGGTTGCTATCTCCGTCCGCCTGGCGCTCGAACCCTTCGGTCATTTCTATTATCTGCCGATGATCGTCGCCGTGATGGTCACGGCCTTGTTGGCGCGGCGGCTCTCCGTGCTGGTGGCGATCGGTCTGTCCATCACGGCCAACGAACTGATGGTGCAGCGGGAAGATGCGCTGGACTCGGCGATCAACGCGGCCCTCTTCGCCGCCGTTTCCTGGACCATCGCCGAGGTCTGCCGGCGCCTGGGCGGCGCGTTGAGAACCGCTCGGGCGCTGTCGCGCGATCTGGCCATGCGGGAGATGCTGCTCGACACAATCCTGACGTCCGTCCCGGTCGTGACGCTGGATCGCGAAGGCCGCACACAGCGCGTGACGCCGGCGGCGGCGGCGCTTCTGGGCGTGAGGCGCGAGGAGGCCATGGCGCTTTCATTTCAAACGCTGGTGCCCGGTTTCGATGACGCGGCCCTGATGTCGGCGCGGCAGGGCGGCGAGGTTCTGGCGCCGTCTCCGGGTTCCTGGATGGTCAGCCGGGCTGACGCCTGTCCTGTGCCGCTGACCATCCACGCCAATGTGTTGCCGGACGACATCGGGCCGGAACATATCCTCCTGGCGCTCGCAGATCAGAGTCAGGCCGAAGCGATCCGTAAACGCGAGCGCGACCTGACCGAAAGGCTCGACAGCGTCTGGCGTCTGAACTCCATGGGCGAGATGGCCGCGACCCTGGCGCACGAGATGAACCAGCCCCTGACGGCCGCCGCCGTCTATCTGCATGCCGGCCAGGCCGGTCTGGCCAAGGTGGGGCCGGCCGCCAAAGAAGCCAGTCGCGCACTGGATTTGGCCAGGACCCAGTTGCTGCGCGCGGGCGACATCATCCGACGCATGCGCGAACTCCTCTCGACTGGATCACGCACCTTCACCGAGGAGCGTGCGTCACAGATGATACAGGATCTGGTTCCCGTCTTCACCCTGATCGGGCGAGACACCGATGTCGTCATCGACATAGACGCCGATACCGAGGACGACCATGTGATGGCGGATCGAATTCAGCTGCAGCAGGCCCTGGCCAACCTGGTCCGCAACGCTGTCGACGCCGTCGTCGGAAGCGAAGCAGGCCGCGTGTCCATCGTCGGCCGTTCGGTCGGCCCCGAAGGCTACGAGATCGCCGTCGAGGACAACGGACGCGGCATTCCCACCGATCAGCGCGAGAGCATCTTCCAGCCCATGATCAGCACCAAGGCCGGCGGCATGGGCCTGGGGCTGTCCGTCACGCGCTCCATAGTCGAAAGCCACGGGGGCGCACTGACCGTCGGCCGTAGCAGACTTGGCGGCGCCGCCTTCACCTTTCGTCTGCCTCACAAATCGGAGCTCGACGCCGCATGAACCCGCATTCCGTCTTCATCGTCGATGACGACCCAGCCATGCGGGACTCGCTTGTCCTCATGTTGCGGGGGGCAGGCTTTCGGGCGCGCGCCTTCGTTAGCGCAGACGAGTTTCTGGAGAACCTGCCCACAGACAAGAGCGCCTGCATCGTCAGCGACGTGCGCATGCCCGGCGTCGAAGGGCCGGAACTGGTTCGCAAGCTGAAGGTGCTGAGGGGCGACACCTGGCCCGTGATCGTCATCACCGGCCATGCCGACGTATCGCTGGCGGTTCAGCTGATGAAGGCCGGGGTGGTCGATTTCATTGAAAAACCCTTCGATCCCGAACAGATCCTGACCTGCGTCAGCCGCTGTATCGCCTCGCTGAGCAGCCTGGAAGCGGACCGATCGGCGCGAGACGAGGCCCGAAGCCATCTGGCCACCCTGACCACCCGCGAGCGCCAGGTGTTCGACGCCCTGATCGACGGCTGTTCGAACAAGGAAATCGCGCTGCGGCTGGAGATCAGCCCGCGCACGGTGGAGATTTTCCGCGCCAAAGTGATGACCAAGATGCAGGCGCCGAACCTGTCCACCCTGGTTCGTATGGGAATGCGCGCCGGCGACGCTTGAGCCGGGAGAGAATCGTCTCCACCTTAGGGCGGCAATGAGCGACCGGTCCGCAGGCCTCGCCCCGTCCCGCGTCACCGCGGTCCTGGGGCCCACCAACACCGGCAAGACCCACCTGGCGGTCGAGCGGATGCTGGGTCACGCCTCGGGCATGATCGGCCTACCGCTGCGCCTGTTGGCTCGTGAAATCTATGAGCGGATCGTCAGGCAGCGTGGCGCCGCCGCCGTCGCCCTGATCACGGGCGAGGAAAAGATCGTCCCGCCGCGCCCGCACTATTTCGTCTGCACGGTCGAGGCCATGCCGCTGGAGCGGTCGGTCGAGTTCCTGGCCATCGACGAGATCCAGCTGGTCGCGGACCCCGAGCGTGGTCACGTCTTCACCCAGAGGCTGCTGCATGCGCGCGGCCGGTTTGAAACCATGTTCCTGGGCGCCGGAACCATGGAGCCCCTGATCCGCCGCCTGGTCCCGGACGTCGAGATCGTGACGCGGGACCGGCTGTCCACCCTGTCCTACGCCGGGTCCAAGAAACTGACCCGCCTGCCCCGTCGCAGCGCCATCGTCGCCTTCTCGACCGAGCGGGTCTACGCCATCGCCGAACTGATCCGGCGTCAGAGGGGCGGGGCCGCCGTTGTCATGGGATCGCTCAGCCCCCGAACCCGCAACGCCCAGGTCGCCCTGTACCAATCGGGCGAAGTCGATTTCCTGGTCGCCACCGACGCCATCGGCATGGGGCTGAACATGGACGTAGACCATGTCGCCTTCGCCGGCTTGCGAAAGTTCGACGGCAGACGCACCCGCTGGCTGCACGCCCACGAGATCGGCCAGATCGCCGGGCGCGCCGGACGTCACCTGCGCGACGGCACATTCGGGGTCACGGCCGAGGCCGAGGATCTGGACGTCGATCTGGTCGAACAGGTGGTCGAGCATCGGTTCGATCCGGTCGAGGCCGCCGAATGGCGCAACGCCAAGCTCGACTTCGACACCCTGTCCGACCTGCTGCGGTCCCTGACCGTCACGCCTCGGACGTCAGGCCTCAGCCTGACCGGCGAAGCGCTCGACGAAACCCTGCTGCGTCGCCTGATCAAGGACGAGGAGGTGGCCCGCATCGGCCGGTCGCGCGGAGCCATCATGCGGCTGTGGGAAGCGTGCCAGTTGCCCGACTTCCAGAAGACGACGCTGGACGAGCATGCCCGCCTGGCCAAGGACGTCTTCCATGCCCTGACCGGCAAGCGCGGACGGCTGACCGACGACTGGATGGCGCCGCGCTTCGCCTTCGTGGATCGCGACGACGGCCAGATCGACCAGCTGTCGGCGCGGCTCTCGGCCGTCCGCACACTGTCCTACATCGCCAACCGGCCCGACTGGGTTCACAACGCGCAAGGGTGGCGCGACAAGACCCGAGCGCTGGAGGACCGGCTGTCGGACGTGCTGCACGAGCGGCTGACCGCCCGGTTCGTGGATCGCCGGACCACCGCCCTGATGCGCGCTCTGAACGTTCGCGAAGATACTTTCGCGGGCGTCGCCGACGACGGCGAGGTGACGGTCGAGGGCCAGGTGGTCGGCCAGCTGGAGGGCGTCCGCTTCCACATGGAGAAGGGCGCCTCGGCCCTGGAGGACCGCACCCTGCGCCAGGCGGCCGTGCGCGCCGTGACGCCCGAGATCAATCGCCGCCTGGGCCGTCTGGCCGCCGAGACCGACGAGGCCTTTTCCGTCACCCCAGACGGGGCCGTCCTGTGGCGCGGCGTGCTGACGGCCCAGATCGTGGCGACGCCGCAAGGGGCCGATCCGTTCTCGCCCGTCGTCCGCCTGCTGGGCGAACTGGGCCCGACGCCCGCCCGCGAGCGCGCCAAGCGCCGGATCGAGGCCTGGCTGGCGTTCGAGGCGGGCCGCGCGCTTCGCGATCTGCGCCGGCTGCGTCAGGCGGTGGAGTCGGGCGCGCTCAAGGGTCTGCCGCGCGGGATCGCCTTCCGCCTGATTGAAGCTGGCGGACTGATCGACCGTCGCGACGTGGAGCGCGATCTGGCGGCGCTCAGCCAGGTCGAGCGCCGCACCCTGAAAAGCTTCGCCATTCGCGTCGGCGTCCATTCCGTGTGGCTGCCCGGCCTGCAGAAGCCGCGCGCCCGGCATTTCGCCCAAGGGTTCTTGGATGCGCCGCTGATCCCGGCGACGCCGGACCTGATCCCGACGCCGATCGAGGCGCCCTCGCCGCGCCTGCTTTCGGCCCACGGCCTGCGCCAGGCCGGCCGCTGGCTGGTCTCGGTCGAGACGCTGGAGAAGATGGCCGATCTGCGGGCCGCGAACCACGGCAGGCTGTCCGACGAAGCCCTGACCGACCTGGGCTGGGCCGCCGATCAGGCGAAACAGGTCATCGCCGCCCTGAAGACCGAACGCGCCCGCCTGCCCGACAAGCCGGGCGCCGCGCCCAAACCGGTTAAGGATTCGCCGTTCGCTGCGCTTGCGGTTCTGACGGAAGCCCCGCCTGCGCGGCCCAAGCGGCGGCGTCCGCGTCGGAAGGCGACGACTTGAGCGAGGACGCCTGTCGCATCGATCTTTGGCTTTGGCGCGCGCGGTTCGTGAAAACGCGGGGGCTGGCCGCCGATCTGGTTGAGCGGGGCGCGGTGCGGCTGACGCATCAGGGGCGGGAGACACGGCTCGACAAGCCCAGCCGCTGCGTCCGCCCCGGCGATTTGCTGACCTTCGTCCAGGCGGGACGGGTCACCACCCTGACGGTGGACGCCATAGGCGAAAGGCGCGGGCCGCCTGAAGAAGCCCGCACCCTCTATTCTCTGATCATCATGCCATAAGGCGGCGCGATAGCCCTATTGCTTCAGCACGAACTCGCCTTCAATGTGCAGCTTCACTTCGTCGGAGACGGCCGGCAGGGCGTAGTTGATGCCGAAGTCCGAGCGCTTGATCGTGGCCTCGCCGTCAAAGCCGGACTTGTAGGCGCCCATGACGGTGCCGGCGCCGTTGAACTCGACCTCGATGGTGACGGGCTTGGTCACGCCGCGCAGGGTCAGGTCGCCGACCACGGTCGCCTCGTTGGCGTCATCCGAATCCACCGTCACCGAGCGCGAGACGAAGGTCGCCGTCGGATGGTTGGCGGTGTCGAAGAAGTCGGCGGTCTGCAGGTGCGCCTTCAGCCGGTCGTCGTTCGGAGCGACGTCGGTCAGCGGAATGGTGGCGGTCAGGGTCGAGGCCGACGGATTGGCCGGGTCCAGCTTCAGCTCGGCCTTCACGTTCACGAACTGGCCCGTGTAGGTCGACAGGCCGAAGTGGTTCACCGACCAGGTGATCTTGCCGTGGCTGGATTCCAGGTCGTAGTCGCCGGCGGTGACTTCGGCCGGGTTGTTGGTCAGGGCGGCCTGGGCCACGACCGCGCCGCCGGCGGCGAGGCTGAGCGCCAGAGCGCCGGCAACGGCGTATTTCATGAAGGGCGTGCGCATGGGGGAGTTCCTGTCGATGGGACGGTGGATATGCAATCAATACAGTTGCGATTAAGCCTGACTGTTGTCAAGCGGCGTCGAACCCGCTTGCGAACGTCTCTCGCCTTAAGCCCTGCTGTTGACAGTTGGTTGCGTGGCCGCCATGTCGCAGGCCTCCCGCTCACAGCTTGCCCCCATATCTTCGCCCAATGACCTACATCGTCACCGACGCCTGCGTGAAATGTAAGTTCATGGACTGCGTCGAAGTGTGTCCGGTGGACTGCTTCTACGAGGGCGAGAACTTCCTGGTCATCGCGCCCGACGAATGCATCGACTGCGGCGTGTGCGAGCCCGAATGCCCCGTCGACGCCATCGTCCCCGACACCGAGGACGAGCCTGACGGCAAGTGGCTTCAGGTCAACGCCGAATACGCCAAGGTCTGGCCCAACATCACCGTCAAGGGCACGCCCCCCGCCGATCGCGAACAGTACGAACGCGAGACCGGCAAATACGAGAAATACTTCAGCCCCAAGCCGGGCAAGGGTTCCTGACTTAGAGCCCGGCGGCGCTCAAGCCTTGCCGCAAATCCACGTCCGCCCTGTGGACGTTTTGAAATTCCGCAGATTTGTGATAGGTTCTGTTTCATTGGATCGGGCGGTCGAAATCTTCGCGCCGCCCGTGTTTGCGACAGAATCCCGCCCACAGACGGGATCGGCCAGAGGTTTGGTGATCCGTTTCCGCATTTGACGCCTGACATCATCCCCTCCGACGGAGCGATCCGGCGGATGAGATTCTGTTTGCGTTTTCTGCGCCTTCGCGTCGCCCGGCCCTGAACCGGGAAAGGACGAATATGACGAGCAAGACTGGTCTGGAGTTCAAGGTTGGCGACGCGGTCGTCTATCCGGCGCACGGCGTCGGGAAAGTCGCGGCAGTCGAGACCCAGGAAGTCGCGGGCATGTCGCTGGAAGTCTATGTCGTGACCTTCGATCACGAAAAGATGACCCTGCGCGTTCCGACCAAGAAGGCCGCGACGGCCGGCCTGCGTTCGCTGGCCGCCGACGACGTCGTGACCAAGGCCCTGAGCACCCTGAAGGGTCGCGCCCGTATCAAGCGCACCATGTGGTCGCGTCGCGCCCAGGAATACGAAGCCAAGATCAACTCGGGCGACCTGATCTCCATCGCCGAAGTGGTCCGCGACCTGCACCGCGCCGATACCCAGCCGGAACAGTCCTATTCGGAGCGCCAGCTCTATGAATCGGCCCTGGACCGCATGGCGCGCGAAGTCGCCGCCGCCAACAAGATCGACAAGGGCGCCGCCGTCGAGCTGCTCGCCAAGTCGCTCAGCGCCAAGAAGCCGATCCCGACCGCCGAAGCCGCTTAATCTTCGACCTCGGACAAACGAAAAGGCCCCGGAGCGATCCGGGGCCTTTTTGTTTTTCGGGCCCTACTTGCCGAACTTTCCCGACTTGCCGGGCACGGGAACCAGGTTCTTCAGACTGGGCTGGGACGCGTTCGCCTTGGGCGGCGCGACCTTCTTGGACTTGCCCTTGCTCTCTTTCACGGTGATCGACCTTTTCTGTGAAAGATCAGCCTAACAGGCAGACGACCGCCAAATGAGGCCGCACCGGCCCGCGCCCATGGCTTTTGAGCCGAGACTTCCCAAATAGGAGAATGGTCGCCGAGAGCGAACCGCCCGCAGGCGGTTGATCGGATCCGGTTTGACCACCATGCGAAACCTTCGATCTTATGATCTGGCTCATCGAGCTATCCGTCGCGCGCGCCGCCGCGACGGGTCGTCCCCTTTCAATCAAGGGGAGGGCGGACGCATGATCGGCTATCTGATCCTGGTTCACCGCTATCCCGAACAGTTCAAACGCCTGTTCGACGCCGTCTATGATCCCGCCAACCAGTATGTCGTTCACGTCGATCGCAACTCCGGCCCCGAGCTGGAACAGCAGATCCGCCAGTTCCTGGCCCCCTACGCCAACGCCGACGTCATCGAGAGCCGGCGCGCCCTGTGGGGCGGCTACAGCCTGATCGATGCCGAGCTGCGCGGCATGAAGCGGCTGCTGGAGATGAGCGACGACTGGTCGGTCTTCACCAACCTCAGCGGCCAGGATTTCCCGTTGAAGTCCCAGGCCGACATCATGGCCTTCCTGACGACGCACAAAGGGCAGGAGTTCATCCGCGCGGTCGATCAGCGCACCATCCGCCCCGACACCATGAACCGGGTCCGCAACATGGTGTTCGAACGCCCCGGCGGCATCCTGCGCACCATCCTGCGCCGTCCGTTCCTGCGCGGCGCCACGCCCTATATCGGCAATCAGTGGATGATGGTCAGCCGCCGCTTCTGCGACTTCGTCTGCAACGACAAGGCGGCGGACCGGTTCAAGGCCTTCTATCGCCACACCTTCATCGCCGACGAAGGCTTCTTCCAGACCGTGATGAAGAACACCGACGCCCATGGGCCGATGGTCAACGACGACATGCGGATGATCGACTGGATTCCCGACGGCGACATCAAGCTGCGCCCGCGCACCTACACGCTGGCGGACCTGCCCGAACTGAAGGCCAGCCCGTCATTGTTTGCGCGCAAGTTCGACGCCGAGGTCGATGACGCCGTCATCGACGCGCTGGAGGACTGGATCGCACCGGTCGGCGCCAACAGACCGATCCCGACCGCCGAAGCCGCATAGATTTCGACATCGGACCAACGAAAAGGCCCCGGAGCGATCCGGGGCCTTTTTTGCTGCTCGGCTATACGGGCCTCAGAAATACTCGGCATTGGCCGGGCACTGGGCGCTGATGCGGCGCGCGGTGATGCTGGCGGGAATATAGGGGGTGCCGCGCACGATCTGGGCGCCGCCGTTAAAGCTGAAGCTTGTATCCGTATAGGTCCCGTTCAGCCGCACGGCGATACGGCGGCCCTTGCGGTCCTGGCACGTGCCCTCGAAGCGGGCGTTGCCATTCCCCACCACGCGGGTCGGATAGGTGCAGCGCCACTTGTTGGTCGACAGGCCGCCGAAGAAGCGGTTGATCTCGCTGGGGCGGACACAGCGTTGCAGCGTGTCGCGCTGGCCCACGGCGCTGGTGGTGTATTCCCAATAGCCGGGCAGCACTTCGGACTGGGCCGCCGTCTGTGCGAGGGCGACGGCGGGCGCGGCCAGCATGAAGCCGCCGGCGACGACCGGGGCCAGGACGGCGAGCGCCCGCTTGGGCAGACGGTCGATCAGCGACGGACGGGACATGGCGGCCTTCTGTTCAGCTTTGGTCTTCATGGTATGACCCATACAGGGCGGCATTTGAATGACGGCTGAACGAACCGTCTGGATCATGCGTCCAGACTCAGCTTGACGCCGAACCGCCTCTTCCCTTATACGGCCCCCTCTCGCGCGGGCAGGTTCCTGCGCGCAACTGTTCATGCGTCTTCTCCCATGCTCGGGCTGGACGCCGCATCTTAAGGATCTGACGATGTCGCGTCGTTGCGAACTCACCGGTATCGGCCCGATGGTCGGCCACAATGTGAGCCACTCGAACATCAAGACCAAGCGCCGCTTCCTGCCGTCGCTGAAGACGGTCAAGCTGACTTCGGACAGCCTGGGCCAGACGTTCAGCCTGCGGATTTCGAACGCCGCGCTGCGCACCCTGGACTACAAGGGCGGCCTGGACGTCTTCATCGTCAAGGCCCGCGACGAGCAGCTGTCGATCGCCGCCCAGCGCATCAAGCGCCAGGTTCGCGCCAAGCTGGCCGAGCAAGCCGCCGCCGCCTGATCGGCGACGACATAGAGTTCTGGAAGAGGCCGGTGGAAACACCGGCCTTTTTCTTTGCGCCCTTGCCGGCCCGCGCTAAGCCTTCCTCGCCAGACCAAAGGGAAGTTCGATGCGCATCAAGGTTCTGCTCGCCGCCGCGAGCCTTCTGACCCTGACCGCCTGCGCCACCACCCCGACCGCCGCGACGACGCGCGAATCGACCCCCTACACCCTGGCCACCGACCAGCCGTTGACGCCCGAACAGCAGGCGATGCGGTTCGACAAGGCCGATCTGACGATCAAGGTCATTCCCGCCGACCAGGCCATCGACGCGGTCGCCGTGCTGGACTTCACCGCCAAGGCCCCGCTGGAGGCCCTGGTCGTCGACCTGGATACGCTGCTGACCATCTCGTCGGTCCAGATCGACGGGGTCGAGGTCGCCGTCGACCGCTGGTCCAATCCCCAGGGCCGGCTGACGGTGCAGCTGGCCCAGACCCTGCCCGCCGGACAGTCCGTCGCCCTGCGCGTCGCCTATTCCGGTCAGCCGCGCGTGGCGCCCCGCGCGCCGTGGGATGGCGGCTTCGTCTGGTCTGCCGCGCCGTCGGGCGAGCCGTGGATCGCCACCGCCGTCCAGGGCGAGGGCTGCGACATCTTCTGGCCCTGCATCGACAGCCCGCACGGCGAGCCGGGCCGGGTCGATCTGCACATCACCGTGCCGTCCGAGCTGTCGGCGCCCTCCAACGGCCGGTTCCTGGGCAAGGTCGATCACGGCGACGGCTGGACCACCTGGAACTGGACCGCCAAGTCGCCCAACACCTACGCCATCGCCCTGAACGTCGGCCCTTACGAAGAGGTCGCGGGCGAATATCGCAGCCGGTTCGGCAATACGATCCCGATGGCCTACTGGCATCTGAAATCGGACAAGCCGGAACAGGTCCAGGCCCTGTTCGCCCAGTTCCCGAAGATGCTCGATTTCTTCGAGGCGACGGTCGGCCCCTATCCCTTCGGCGACGAGAAGATGGGCGTGGTCGAGACCCCGCACCTGGGCATGGAGCACCAGACCATCAACGCCTATGGCAACGGCTACAAGATCGACGGGCGGGGCTATGACTGGCTGCTGCAGCACGAGTTCGCCCACGAATGGTTCGGCAACCAGCTGACCAACCAGAACGCCGACGACATGTGGCTGCACGAAGGCTTGGGCAGCTATATGCAGCCGCTCTACGCCCGCTGGCTGCTGGGCGACCGCTACATGCAGCGCGAACTGGCCGATCAGCGCGAGGGACTGATCAACGCATTCCCCGTCGTCTCAGGCGCCCCCAAGACCGAGGATGAAGTCTACAAGGGCGATGTCGGGCCCGGGCTCGACATCTACAACAAGGGCTCGCTGATCAGCCATTCGCTGCGGATGCTGATCGGCGACGCGGCCTTCCACCAGGCCCTGACCCGTCTGGTCTATGGGACCGACGATCCGCGTCCCGGCGCCTTCAAGCCCCTGTACCGCTCGACGCAGGATTTCCTTCAGATCGTCAACCAGGTGACGGGCCAGGACTATGGCTGGTTCTTCCGGGGCTATCTTTACAACGCGGCCCTCCCCGTGCTGACGCAGACGCGCGAAGGCGGGATGTTGCGGCTGGCGTGGACCACAGGCGACGGCGGGGTCTTCCCCATGCCGCTGGAGGTCGAGATCGACGGCGTCGTCCAGACCGTGGCGATGACCGGCGGGCGCGGCGAGGTCGCGGCTCCCGCCGACGCGCACGTCCTGATCGATCCGCACACCAAGGTGCTGCGCCAGATGGACGTGATCGACGAGTTGCAGGCCTACAAGGCGGCGCAGAAGCCGAAATAGCTGTCCTTCTCCCAGAGGGAGAAGGTGGCCCGAAGGGCCGGATGAGGGGTTACGGTGCTGATCGCGTCGCACAGCGTAACCCCTCACCCTTTCGCGCCAAGACCGATCGCTGACGCTCTCGGGCGCTCAAGCCCTCTCCCAACGGGAGAGGGTAAGCATTAAGCCGCCGCCACAGTCACCGACTGACGCACCATCTGGCACCGCTCCTGGGTGGTCAGGAAGGCGATGTCCGCCGCATCCCGCCCGCAGGCGATCCGCACGAGACCCTCGACCGGGGCCAGGCCCGTCGCATCGACCAGCCACCAGCCGTTGTCCAGCCAGACCTCGAAGATGGCGTGGAAATCGGGCGGCTCCAGCTGGTGGGCGAAGGCGCTGACGGCGCGGGCGGGAATGCCCGACGCCCGGCACAGGGTCATGCCCAGGTGGGTGAAGTCGCGACAAACCCCCGCGCGGTCGATGAAGGTGCGCGCCGCCGTGGTCTCGGTGTCCGAGACGCCGTGCTCGTAATCGACGTTGGCGGTGATCCAGTTCAGGATCGCCAGCACGCGCGCGCCGCCCGCCGTGTCGCCGAACTCGCGCGTGACGAACCGGCCGAACTGGTCCGACGGGCAATACCGGCTGGGCTGAAGATAGGGCAGGACCTCGGCCGGCAGCTCGCCCCAGTCGTGCTGAGACACGCTGGGCGGCAGGCCTTTCAGCACGCCGTTCTCGACCACCGCCTCATAGGTCAGGGTGACCTCGCCCTCGACATGGCAACGCAGGGTGCGGGCGCCGAAATCGACGTCCTCGTCCTCGTGAAACTCGACCGGCGGATCGAAGGTCAGGGTCTCTTCGATGATGTCCTGGCCGGGCCAGTGGGCCACCTGGATCTTGTAGATGGCGTCGGTCGGCGGATCGAAACGATAGACGAGCTCGGCGCGCACGCGCAGTTTCATGAGGGCCTACCGTTCCGAGCGAAAATGAAAATGGACGAGGCTGCTGAACGCCATGCGCCCTGGGCCGTTCCGTGTCCGTGAGGCGCCTTCTAGCGCGGCTTTGCGTCCGTGAAAATCGACAAGACAAGACAGTGTGTTAATCTGGCGCCCATGATCGCTTCCCCCGCCCTTCTCGCTCTTCGGGAAGCCACCGCATCCGCTCACGAAGCGTTGGAGATCGAGGCCCGGATCGAGCCGCGTCTGGCCGACCGCGCGACCCGCGCCGCGACGGTGCAGGCCTTTCACCGGTTTCACGCCGGTCTGGAGCCGGTCAGCCACCCGCTGGTCGCTGGCCTGAACACGGATGTCGGCGGCGCGTTCGAGCCCCGCTCTCGCGCCGCCGACATCGCCCGGGATCTTGCGGCGCTGGGCGTCCGCGTCCTCGCTCCTGCACGCCCGGTCGCGCCGACGACCGCTGGGGCCGCCCTGGGCTGGGTCTATGTCGCGGAAGGGTCGATGCTGGGCGGCCGCATTATTCGTCGTCGTTTGACGGCCGAGAGACGCGATCTGGACGGCCTCGACTTCCTCGATCCCTATGGCGAGGAGACCGGCGCCCGCTGGCGCGCCTTTATGACCTTGCTGGACCAGGCCTGCGCCTCGGGTCGCGCGACCGTCGAGGAGATCGTGCAGGGCGGCCTCGACGGCTTCGCCTTCGCCCACCAGACCCTGCAACCGCAGACGCAGGACGCCGCCGCATGACCGAGCCCCCCGACCCCGTCGAACCGGTGCTGACGGACTGTGATCGCGAGCCGATCCACATTCCGCAATCCATCCAGCCGCACGGCTTCCTGCTGGTTCTGGACCTGCAAACCCTGACGATCAGACAGGGCGCGGGCGCCATCGAGGACCTGACCGGCCGTAAGACCTGGATCGATCGCACCATCGCGGACGTGCTGGGCGATGTCACGGACCGGCGCATCCGTTCGATGGCGGCGATGCAGGAGACCGGATTCGCCTGCCGCTGGCGCGCGACCAACCGCCTGGAATACGACGTGGTCGTCCACCGTGCGCCCAACGCCGGCCCTGCCGACGACCTGATGATCGTCGAGGTCGAACAGAGCTCGCAGCAGGCGCGCCTGGGCATCGACCTGGTCGCCAATCTGGACGCTGCGGGCGCATCGCTGGAACGGGCGGTGACGGTGCAGTCGGTGTGCGAGCGGGCGGCCGAGGCGTTTCGCAAGCTGACCGGATTCGACCGGGTCATGATCTATCGCTTCCACGACGACGATGCGGGCCAGGTGATCGCCGAGGCGCGCGCGGACGGAACTGGGTCATTCCTGAACCACCATTTTCCGGCCGCCGACATCCCCAGACAGGCGCGGGCCCTTTATCTGCGCAACCCCGTGCGTGTCATTCCCGACAGCCGCTATACGCCCCAACCCTTGCGTCCCGTGGCGCCCGGCGAGACGCCGCTGGACATGAGCGACAGCGGCCTGCGGTCGGTGTCGCCGATCCATCTGCAGTATCTCAGAAACATGGACGTGCGGGCCTCGGCCTCGGTCTCGATCATCGTCGACGACGCTCTGTGGGGGCTGATCGCCTGTCACAACGCCTCGCCCAAGCTGCTGCCCTACGAGCTTCGGGTCGGCTGCACGACCCTGGCACGCAATCTGGCGCGGCAGCTGAAGGCCAAGGGCGACGCCGAGCTTTATCGCGAACGCATCCGCCTGCGCCGCATGGAAGACGAAATGATCGGGCGGCTTTCGACGGACCGCCCGCTGCGCGAGGCGCTGGGCATGCACGCCGATTCCTTGATGCAGCTGACGAGCGCCGACGGCCTGGCCATCGTCGGCGACTGCGACGTCCAGATCTTCGGCCATGCTCCGCCCAAGGAGGCGGTGAGCGCCATCGCCGCCTGGGCTGCGGAACAGCCCGGTCTGCGCCCCGTGTCCTCCCACAACCTTGCCGCCGTCCTGCCCGAGGCCAAGGCCTGGTCGATCCATGGCAGCGGGCTCCTGGCCGTCACCCTGCCGATCGACCAGCCGGTGTCGATCCTGTGGTTCCGCTCCGAAGTGATCGAGACGGTGCGGTGGGCCGGCAATCCCTCAACCGCCGACAAGACCGGCCCAAACGCCGTGCTGACGCCGCGCGCCTCGTTCGAGAGCTGGTCTGAATCGGTCTCGGGCCGCGCCCACCGCTGGAGCCCGGCTGCGATCGAGTCGGCCGCGCGCCTTCGCGACGCCCTGGCCGACTATGCCGCCATCGACCAGCTTCGCCGCCTGAACCGCTCGCTTCAGGACCGCCTGTCCGAGCGGGATCTGCGGCTGGAGCAGCAGCAATATCTGATCCGCGAAGTGAACCACCGGGTCCAGAACAGCCTGACCCTGGTGTCCAGCTTCCTGGGCCTTCAGGCGCGCGAGCAGACGGGCAGCGCCGCCGCCACGGCCTTGAACGAGGCGCGTCGTCGCGTGCGCGCCGTCTCTGCGGTGCACAGCCGGCTGTATCTGGGCGATCAGGTCGCTTCTATCGACATGGCCCGCTACATCGGAGACCTGATCGTGGACCTCAGCTCCAGCATGGGGCCGGACTGGACGGCCGTGATCGAGACGGATCTGGACCCGGTCTGCGTCGATGCCGGGCGGGCGGTCACCATCGGCCTGATCCTGACCGAACTGATCATCAACGCCCAGAAATACGCCTATAACGGCAAGCCCGGTCCGCTTCGCATCATCATGGAAGACCAGGGCGCCAACTTCCGCCTGTCGGTCGAGGACGAGGGCGCCGGCGGCCATCTGGCGGGCAAGGGTTTCGGCTCGATGATGATCCAGAGCCTGGTGGGACAGCTGGACGGGACCATCGACTATGTGGACCGGGCGCCGGGCCTGGCCGTCAACGTCAAGGCGCGGATCGATCCGCTGATCTGATCGCACGCCCTGTGGCGTGACGCCGCAGGGCGGCGTAAGAGCCGCGCCATGTCCGCCCTTGTTTCGCGTGTCTCGCCTCGCGCCTTCGCCCTGATCGTCCTGCTGATCGCCGCTTGCGTGCTGGGCCTGGCGCCCATTCTGGTGCGGTTGACCGAGACGGGGCCGGCGGCGGCGGGCTTCTGGCGCTTCCTGTTCGCCCTGCCCCTTCTGACCATCCTGGCGGCGCGTGAGCCCGGCGGGATCGCGACGCCGTCGAAATGGGCGCTGCTGGCGGGTCTGTTCTTCGCCCTGGACCTCAGCTTCTGGCACTACGGCATCGTCATGACCTCGGTCGCCAATGCGACGGTGCTGTGCAACCTGACGCCGGTCGTGGTCACCCTGTTCGGCTGGTTCGTGCTAAAGGAGCGGCCGCACCGGCTGTTCCTTGTGGCCCTGGCCCTGGCCATGGGCGGCGCCTTCGCGATGGCTGCGGGCGCGGACGGCGGACAGGGGACCAATCCGCCGCTGGGCGATATCTTCTCGCTGTCGGTGGCAGTCTGGTATTCGGGCTATTTCCTGGCGGTGAAGGCCGCGCGGCGCACGGCCGGCGCGATGCGCGTCACCTTCTGGGCCACATTGCTGGGCGCGCCCCTGCTGCTGATCGTCGCCCTGGCGCTGGGCGAAGCTGTCATTCCCGCCGGGCCGGCCGGGTGGGCCGCCTGTATCGCCATGGGGGTCATGCACGTCTTCGGACAGGGCGGCGTGGCCTGGGCGCTGGGCAAACTGCCGGCCTCGGTCACGGCCGTCACCATCCTGATCCAGCCGGTGGTCGCGGGTTTGCTGGGCTGGTGGATCTTCGGCGAGACCCTGACGCCGATCCAGGCCCTGGGCGGCGCCCTGGTGCTGGGCGCCATCTTGATGGCGCAGAGGTCGCAGCGGGTGAAGACGGTCACCGCCGCAGAGGCGCCGAACGGGCTCAAGTAGCGCGAAGCGCGGTAGCCGGGAACGATGCGCTCAAGTAGCGCGAAGCGCGGTAGCCGGGAACGATGCGCTCAAGCAGCGCGAAGCGCGGTAGCCCCACAACAAGAAAACGGGCGCAGAAGAAACTCCCGCGCCCGTTCCTAAGCCTTGAAGGCTGATCGACTCAGAGAAGCTTGAGATCGATCGCCGAAGTCTTGCCGCGCTGGTTTTCCAGCTCGTATTCGACCTTGGCGTTCTCATCGAGACCCTGAAGTCCTGCCTTCTGAACGGCGGTGACGTGAACGAACACGTCTGTTCCGCCGCCATCGGGCTGGATGAAGCCGAAGCCCTTGGTGGGGTTGAACCACTTGACCGTGCCGGTCGCCATGTCTGCGTCTCCGTAAACGCGCTTTTCCAGGCGGATCCCCCTTGGGGTGACCCGACAGTCCTCTGGACAGCTCGTTCAGGCGAAGGAGCGAAACGCGGGTATGGACCCCACGCAAAATCCGGACTGTGCTGATGTTGTCACCCGGCTTTTCGAGGCGGTCAACAGCAAAGCGATTCGCGCTGGTCCCATTCAGGATTAACGGCAGATGCCCCGCGCAGCGCCGTCGATGTGCAGATGGTTGGCGTGGGCGGCGTTGTAGTCGGGCGTCAGAACCGTCGAGAACAGACGGCACGCGCCGTCGCGAACGGCATGCAGGAAGCGAGAGCCCGGCTCGCCCGCAGGACCGTCGCCGCGCCAGTCGTTCAGGACGCTGACGGTTCGTCCGTCCTTCAAGGTGACGCCTGCGACATCCAGCGCATTGGCCTTGGCGTGTTCGCTGGGCCGTTCCTGATCGTCCTGCGAGCCATAGATGCGGCGGCACGAATAGGTCCCGTAGTTCTCGACACGCGCCGGGGCCGAACCCAGAATGTCGCGCGACGCCGGACGCAGCACCTGTCGGTCCCAGATGACGTAGCGCACCGCCAAGGGGCACTGCATGACGACGCCGGCCGGCGCGAGAGGCGTCACCTCGCCGCCCGTGATCCGCACCGCCCCGCGCACCACGCAGAAGCCGCCGTCGTCGCGGTCGGGCGCCCGTTCGACCTGAACCCCCGCATTGCGCAAGGCCTGCATACAGGCCTCCGTCGCGCTGTTCACCGCCTCGGGCGAGGCGGCGGTCGGCACGTCGAAGGCGGCGACCTTGGCCGTCGTGGCCCGTCCCAGGGGCCGATCCAGATCCAGCGGCTTCCACGGCAGGTCCTGCGCCGGAGCAAAGACGTTCAACAGTGCAAAGCCCGCGCAGACCAGCAGCGCGAGCTCCCACACCAGATTCCACATGTCCGCCAGATCGCGCTTCATTCCGCCCCGTCACGGGCCGCAAACGGCCCCGCTGGCAAACGCCGCCGGGCGCGATACGTTCACGCCGCCTCGAAAGCGCGGACCAACCCCGGCATCAGTCCGGTCGCGGCCGCCCCGTCGCCCTGGTTGGTCAAGGCGATGAAGGCCGCGCCCAGACCCGGCGCCACGACGGCCGTCGCATACCACAGGGTGTTCGACCCATCGTGGGTCAGGATCGGCCCCCTGGACCACGCTTTTCCCGGCAGAACGATCCAGCCCAGCCCATAGGGCGTTCCCTCGCCCGCCAATGGGGCAGAGAGCGTCGCGACCGTTTCGGATTTCAGCCAGCCCGCTCCGTCGTTCAGAAAGACGCCCAGCCATGTCGCATAGTCGCCCAGCGTCATGTGCGACGTGCCCGCAGGCCCGAGGGCCAGGGGATTGTCTGCGCCCGGATCGGCAGGGTCCATGGCGATCCGCCCGGCCCCTACGCCCCTATGTCCCCAGGCATTGGCGCCGCCCGTCGCATTGTGGACCGGCCCGCCGAAGCCGCCGGTCGTCAGACCCAGCGGCCCATAGACCTCGGCCCGCATCGCCTCTTCCCAAGGTGCGCCGGTGATCCTTTCGATGGCGGCGCCGACGATCATGTAGTCGGCGTTGCTGTATTCATAAACGCCCTGGGGGCCGCTCGGCGGTGCGCCCAGCACCCGCTCGACGACGGCCGCCCGCTGCTCGGGCAGGGATCGCGGATCGTCTCGCGCCGTCAGAAAGAAGACCATGCCCAGGGCGGCCGCGTCCTTGACCCCGGCCCGGTGGCGCATGAAGTCGCGGATGGTCGTCCCATTCCAGCCTGGATCGATCGTCATGCCGGGAAACAGTTCGCCCAAGGGCGCGTCCCACTGGGTTCGGCCTTGTTCGACCAACCGCGCGAACAGGGCCGCCGTCATCGCCTTGGTGTTCGACCCGAAATGCCAGCGGTCATCGAGCGTCGCCGGATCGTTCGCGCCGAACCGGCGCACGCCCCGGACCCCGGACCAGGCCAGCCCCTCGCGCGTCACAACCCCGCCGGCCAGAGCGACCGGGGCCAGAGCGACCGGGGCCTGGGCGGCGAAGGCCGCGTCCATGGCGGCGTCATAAGCCGCCGCAGTCCGCGCTGCAGCCGGTCGGGCGCCCAACAAGGCGGCTGCGGCGCCGGCAGCCACGACGTTTCGACGATTCAGCGTCATGCGATCCCTCTTCCTGCAAGTCTCCGACCCTAGTCCGAAACCGCGCGGCGTCGCATGAGAAGATCGTAATCTCGCGCCGCTTGCCCCGATCCCACATCCGGCCCACTCTCTCGTGATGGGAAAGAAATCAGACGCCTATGACGCCGAGCTGGAGCAGATCCAGCTGGCGATCGTCCAGAGCCAGGCCTGGAGCATCGAACACGGCTCGCGCGTGGTCATCGTGCTGGAGGGTCGCGACACCGCCGGCAAGGACGGGGCCATCAAGCGGCTGACCGAACACATGTCGCCGCGCCAGACCCGTGTCATCGCCCTGCCCAAGCCCAGCGACCGCGAAAGCAGCCAGTGGTATTTCCAGCGTTATGTGCCCCACCTGCCGGGCGCGGGCGAGACGGTGATCTTCAACCGGTCCTGGTACAACCGCGCCGGGGTCGAGCCGGTGATGGGATATTGCAAGCCCGAGCAGTACGCCCAGTTCATGACCGACGCCCCGCGCTTCGAGCGGATGCTGACCGACGACGGGATCATCCTGATCAAGATCTGGCTGGACATCTCACGCGAGGAACAGGCCAAACGGCTGAAGGAACGCCGCACCGACCCGCTGAAGAAGTTCAAGCTGTCGTCGCTGGACGCCGAGGCCGAGGCGCGGTTCGACGCCTATTCCGACGCCCGCGACCGCATGCTGGACGAGACGGATCGCCCCTTCGCGCCCTGGACCGTCGTGGCCACCGACGACAAGAAGACCGCGCGGCTGAACATCGGCCGCTACATCCTGTCGGTCCTGAAACAGGCCAGCGTCGAGGTGAAGAAGCCGGATCCGCAGGTCGTCTTCAGCGCCGCCAAGGCCAAGGGAAAGCTGGCGCGCTGATCGGCCTCAGGCCGTCCTGACGATCCCGCCCGTCGCCGCCACCGGCCACGGCGTCAGCCGCCCGCCCGCGCAGGGGCCGCCCTTGCATTCGCCGGTCAGCGGCTCGAACACCGCCCCGTGCCAGCCGCACAGGATCAGCGACCCGTCGGGGGTCAGATAGCGGTCGATCTCCATGGCGATGGGAAAGCCCGCATGGGGGCAGCGGTCGACCCAGCCGGCGACCTGACCGTCCTTGCGCACGACGAAGCCGTGGAAGAAGGCCTCGCCGATCTGAAGCACGAAGCCACGCGAGCCGGGGTCGGCGATGTCGCTCTCGGCGCACAGGGCCACGCCCGGCGGCGTCTTCCAGACCCGCTTGCGCTCGGCCGGGGCCTCCTCAGACACGCTCGGCCTTCAGCGGACGCGACAGCAGGCCGTCGATCAGGCCGTCTACGTCGATCTCGCCGGCCAGCAGGGCGGCGACGCCTTCGGAAATCGGGATTTCCACGCCCAGGCGCGCCGCCAGTTCGCGAACGGCCGGAGCGCTCTCGTAACCTTCGGCCACCGACCGTTTGCCGGCCAGGGCCTGTTCCACCGTCTGCCCCTGGCCCAGGGCCAGACCCAGGCTCATGTTGCGCGACTGGGGGCTGGAGCAGGTCAGGACAAGGTCGCCCAGACCGCACAGGCCCGCCACCGTCTCGGCCTGACCGCCCATGGCGACGGCGAGGCGCGTCATTTCCGCAAAGCCGCGCGTGATCAAGGCGGCGTGGGCGCTGCGCCCCAACTGACGCCCTTCGGAAATGCCGCAGGCGATGGCCAGCACGTTCTTCAGCGCCCCGCCCGCCTCGGCGCCCACCAGATCGGTCGCCAGATAGGGCCGGAAACCCGGCGCCGACAGGGTGTTCAGCAGGGCCTGACCCAGCGCTGCATCGGCGCAGGCCAGGGTGACGGCGGTCGGCAGGCCGCGCGACACCTCGCCCGCGAAACTGGGGCCCGACAGGACGGCGGCGGGCGCGTCCGGCAGGGTCTCGGCCAGCACCTCGGTCATCAGCTTCATCGTGCCGCGCTCGACCCCCTTGGAGCACAGCACCACCGGCACGCCGGCGCGGTGATGGGGCGCAAAGGCCGTCAGGGTGGCGCGCATATGCTGGGCCGGCGGCACCGCCAGGATCACGTCGCAGTCGGCGAGATCCGCCAGCTCCGCCGTGAACTTCAGTTCGTCCGCCAACGGCACGCCGGGCAGATACAGGTCGTTGGCCCGCGTCGCCCCCAGCGTCTCGACCAGCTTCTGCTCGCGCGCCTGCAGCGTCGTATCCAGCCCTGCCCGGACGCAGACCTGCGCCAGGGCGGTGCCCCAGGCGCCCGCGCCGATGACCCCTGCCGTGCGGAATTCCATACGCCCTCCCGAGGCTTGTTTTTGCGTCATGCCTTGGCGCCTTTACGGCCCGGCTTGTGCGAAGGATCGGACAGGGCGCGCGCTTCGTCCAACGGCCATCGCGGCCGGGCGACGACGTCGATGTCGCTGGTCAGCCCCAGCGCCAGCCGCTCGGCCCCCGCCAGGGCGATCATCGCCGCATTGTCGGTGCAATAGGCCATGGGCGGCGCCAGGAAGTCGAAGCCGTGCCGGGTCGCCGTGGCCTCCAGCGTCGCGCGGATGGTCTTGTTAGCTGCCACGCCGCCAGCCACCACGAACAGCCGGTGGTCATGGGTTTCGGCATAGGCCGCCAGCGCCCGCTCCGAGCGATCCGACAGCTGGCGCGCGATGGCGTTCTGAACCGCATCGGCCAGGTCCGCCTTGTCCTGGTCCGTCTCGCACGTCTGGGCGATGCGGAAGGCCGCCGTCTTCAGACCCGAGAAGGAGAAGTCGCAGTCCTTGCGACCCAGAAGGGCGCGCGGCAGGTCGATCTTCGATCCATCGCCCTGCGCCGCCAGCCGCTCCAGCGCCGGCCCGCCCGGATAACCCAGGCCCAGCGCCTTGGCGATCTTGTCGAAAGCCTCGCCCGCCGCGTCGTCGATGGTGGCGCCGATCCGGCTCATGTCGCCGATGCCGCGCACCTCCAGAAGCTGACAGTGGCCGCCCGACACCAGCAGCAGCAAGAAGGGATAGGCCACCTCCGCCCCCAACCGCGCCGATACCGCATGGCCTTCCAGATGGTTGACCGCCACCAGAGGCAGGCCGCGCGCCAGGGCCGCCGCCTTGCCGAAGCTGAGGCCGACCATGACCCCGCCGACAAGACCCGGCCCAGCCGTCGCCGCGATCGCGTCCAGCCCGTCATAGCCCATGTCCGCCTCGGCCATCGCGCGGCGCGTGACCTCGGCGATCATCTCGACATGGCTGCGCGCCGCGATCTCGGGCACCACGCCGCCATAGGCCGCATGGTCGTCGATCTGGCTGTGAACGACCGAGGACAGGACCTCGGCCCGGCCGCCGCGGTCGGACGGATGCAGGCGCACCACCGAGGCGGCGGTTTCGTCGCAGCTGGTCTCCAGACCCAGCACCGTCAGGGCTTCACCAGAAAAGGGGGGGACATCCCGTCCGGTTGCCGCTGCGGCGCCGCTGCTATAGTCGGCGGAACTCTCCATCGGGTCGAGGTAGCGATCCGGCGTCCGGTAAGCAACGACCCACATGACGGCCATGACCTTTCCCCTCCGCATCGGCACCCGGCGCTCCAAGCTGGCCCTGGCACAGTCCGGCATGATGCAGCGCGCCATCGGCCGCGCCCTGAACGTGCCCGAGGCCGAGATCGAGACCGCGGTTCCCCTGGTCGAGATCGTCACCACAGGCGACCGCATCCAGGACCGCCGCCTGCTGGAGGTCGGCGGCAAGGCCCTGTTCACCAAGGAGATCGAGGAGGCCCTGCTGGCCGGCCGGATCGACATCGCCATCCATTCGATGAAGGATGTCCCCGCCGAACAGCCGCAGGGCCTGTGCATCGCCGCCATTCCCGAACGCGAGGACGCGCGCGACGCCTTCATCAGCCGCGACTTCGACAGTTTCGACGCCCTGCCCTTCGGCGCGCGCCTGGGCACCGCCAGCCTGCGTCGCCAGGCCCAGGCCCTGGCGCTGCGGCCCGACCTGAAGATCGAGATGCTGCGCGGCAACATCGACACCCGCCTGCGCCGCGCGGCCGAGGGCGATTTCGACGCCATCCTTCTGGCCGTCTCCGGCATGGCGCGGCTGGGCGTCACCGAACATATCCGCGAGAAACTGTCGCTGGACGCCTTCCTGCCGGCGCCGGGCCAGGGCGCGCTGGCCATTCAGACACGCGCCGAGGATATCGACGCCCCCTGGGTCGCCGCCTTGAACCACCCGGAGACCGCCGTCGCCGTCGCCGCCGAGCGCGGGGCCATGACGGCGCTGGAGGGGTCGTGCCGTACCGCCGTCGGCGCCTACGCCCTGATCGCCAACGATGCGCTGCACCTGACCACGGAAATGCTCAGCCCCGACGGTTCGGCCCGGTGGCGGCGCGTCGGCGACCTAGCCCAACCCACAGAGGCCGACGCCCGCGCCCTGGGCCAGCGGTTGGGCGGCGAGGTCCACGCCTCCGCCGGCGATCAGGAGGTCGATCCCGCGACCCTGGACGGATGACTGAGGCGCCCGCCCGCATCTGGATCACGCGCGCAGAACCCGGCGCCTCGCGCACCGCCGCACGCCTGCGAGACATGGGGTTCGAGCCGATTATCGCCCCCCTGCTGGCGATCGAGAACCTGACCCCGCCAGTCCCCGACCTGGCTCCGCTCGTCGCCCTGGCCTTCACCAGCATCAACGGCGTCGCCGCCTTCGCCGACCTGGCCCCAGAGCGTGATCGTCCAGTCTTCGCCGTGGGCGATGCAACCGCCCAGGCCGCCCGCGACGCCGGCTTCGTAGACGTCCGCTCCGCCTCCGGCGATCTCCACGCCCTCGCACGCCTGATCGCCTCCGAACTGAGCGACGGCGTCGTGCTGGTTCCGCAAGCCGAAAGCCCCGCCGGCGACTTCGACGCAGCCCTGTCCTCAGCCGGCGCCCGCAAGGTCTCGATCCAGCCCCTGATCGTCTATCGCGCCAGACCCACGACCGTCGCCGCACCCACGACATTCGACGCAATCTTGATTCACTCCCCCCGCGCGGCGAAGATCCTGACCGAACGGGACATCGTCCGGCTGTCGCACGCCGTCACGGCCTGCATTTCCCCCGCCGCCGCCGCCCCGCTGGTCGCCCTGGGCCTTACCCCGGCCGTGGCTGAAACGCCCGACGAAGCCTCATTGCTCACGATCTTGAAAGCGGCGCTTGGCAAGCGCGATGCGGCCGTATAAAGACCCCGTCTCGCGCGGACTGCTTCGTCCGTCGCAACCGGGCCGCTTTAGCTCAGCCGGTAGAGCACATCATTCGTAATGATGGGGTCAGGTGTTCGAGTCACCTAAGCGGCACCACTTTTCCGAGCGCGGTTCGCGCCGGAAGCGACGGCGAGAACCCCGTCATACATCCCAATGGTTGAATTCACACTCATCAGCACACGTAGCACTCCCTAGTGGAGTAGCTTTGGCTTGACGGCGTTGACGTTTTGGGGCCTTGGCACGCCATTAGTCCTGTCCGTAGGCCCAAATGAACGACGCAGTAGATCCCGTAGACATCGCCATCGGCGGCCGCATCCGCACGCGTCGCGAGGAACTTCGCATCACTCAGGCGCAGTTGGCCGCCGGCGCCGGCGTGACCTTCCAGCAGATTCAGAAGTATGAGCGGGGCGTCAATCGCGTGTCCGCCGCCCGTCTTCTGCAGATCGCATCAGTCCTGAAATCGACCGGCGCCGCCCTGCTGGGCGAGCTGGAGACGGCCGAGGGCGACGAGCTTGCGCTGGCCGCCCCTGGCGTCGCCGAACTGCTGGCCGCCTTCCGCGGGATCAAGGACGCCGCTCAACGCGACGCCCTCTTGACCGTGGCCAAGGGCCTGCGCGGCTGATCAGGCGCGGTTGCTGACGCTCTTCAGCAACTGCTCCACCTCGTCGCGCCGATCCGACGGCGCGTCCAGAGCCGTGGCCGCGAGCCACGATTGAATCGCTGCCAGCGCGCGCATGTCGCGGCCGTCCGAACGGCCGGCGTCGGCCAGACCCTGACGAATGATCTCGATCATGCAGACCGCCTCGACCGCCGTGCTGGGCGCATGATCCAGCAGGGTGGTTTCGGCCGCCTCCATCGGCGCCAGGTCCAGCTCGACCAGCAGGTTCTCGCCGCTGGCCGACAGGGATTGCGATCCGACCTGCTGGGCCAGATTGGCCGTCTCAAGCCACGAGCGGAACAGGGGCATGAAGGCGGTGGCGGCTTGGGTGTTCATTGGACTGTGACCTTGTGTGGCGCGCGAACAGGCGCGGGCCGTGATTGGGGATGGGCGTAGGGGGCGGCGCGCGCCTCCCAGACGCCGAAGAGAGCGAGGAGCAGCAGTTCGAACCAGACGACCATCCGGGTCGATACGATCGACCAGAGAAGGGCGTCGGAACCGGCGATGCTGGCCAGATGGGTCGAGACGGCGATGAGCTGAGCGCCGGCCGCCAGAAGAAGCCACCAGCGGTCGTATCGCAGCGCCAATCCTACCAGCAGGCAGAACATGGCGAACGACAGCGACGCCACCCCCCATCGGAAATGCCCGATGAACAGGTGGTCCACGAACGGCGTGCCCCACTGCAGTGTGAACAGGGCGACGACGACGATCCGCTCGGGCGTGCGGCCTTTCCATAGCAGAAGCGCCATGACCGCGTAGGTCAGACCCTCAAGCAGCAGGGATAGCGGCGACCACATTTCCGCAGCAGCGATCAGGCGGCGATGGCGAAGGGCGCGACGCCGGTGGTTGTGCCTGCCTTGTCCTCGCGAGGGCCGTCCATATACCAGCCGACCTGGTGTTCATCGGCGACCTGGGCCAGTTCGCCGTGACTGGCGATGACCGCGCCGCGAACCTCGGCGAGCTGGCTGAGGCCGCGAATCATATTGGCCAGGGCGTCCTGTCCGACCTCGGCCGCCAGCCGGGCCTCGACCCGACCTTCCAGCGCCGTCTGGACCAGTCGGCAGACCTCGATCATCGCCTGATCGACGGCGTGTTCGGCGGTTCTGACCTGTCGCGCCACGCGAACGCCGACGTGCATATTCTTCATTGGCTCATCTCCCGTTAAGCCGTTTTGTCAGCGCATTTCAGCGGGAGCGAGCCGGTCGAAAAGGGATGGAACCACCATGCCCGCCGTCACGATCCCGATGGCGAACAGCAGGGCGATGGCGGCGCCGGCGACGATGACCCCCACTCTCGCCAGAGCCCCGCGTGGCGGAGCCGGCAGAAGCCAGGACGTCGGTCGGTCGGAAACCGCATCGTCAGACTGTTCGGCCGACGTGGGATCATTCAGCGGATAGGGGCCGGTGTTGGGAATGAGTATCGACGCCTCTGAGTAGACGCTACTCAGCCGACGCGCCGCCAGTTTGCGATCCGATACGTTCAGTTTGGCGTAGGCGCGATGCAGGTGATTGCCGACAGTGCGGGGCGAAATGCCGAGCCGTGCGGCGATCTCCTTGTCCTCCAGGCCCTGGCCGGCGAGGTGGACGCATTCGCTTTCTCTCGTCGTCAGGCTGTCAGGCATTCGATCCCCCGCAGCCTGTTTACCCTAAAATCCAACGCTGTCAGCCGATCCGCTTGGCCTGCAAACCACTTTCCGTCTCATCGCCAGATGTCAGATCACTTGAACATATAAGCATATCTTTATATGTCTGATCGCCAGACACAGACAGGAGCCTCTCTTGGCCGCTCGTTCTTCCTTCCTCTTCACCTCGGAAAGCGTTTCCGAAGGTCACCCCGACAAGGTCGCAGACCGCATCTCCGACACCGTCGTGGACGCCTTCCTGGCCAAGGATCCCGAGGCGCGCGTGGCGTGCGAGACCCTGGTCACGACCCAGCGCATCGTTCTGGCCGGCGAAGTCCGCGCCACCCAGCCGGGCAATACCAAGGAAGAGAACGAAGCCTTCACCCAGAGCATCATCGACAGCCTGGAGCCGCTGGTTCGCGCCGCGGTCAAGGACATCGGCTATGAGCAGGACGGCTTCCACTGGGAAACGGCGGACTACGCCTGCCACCTTCACGCCCAGTCGGCCGACATCGCCGTCGGCGTCGACTCGACCAACGAGAAGGACGAGGGCGCGGGCGACCAGGGCATCATGTTCGGCTATGCGTCGAACGAGACGCCGGAACTGATGCCGGCGACCCTGCAATACAGCCACAACATCCTGAAGCGCCTCGCCGAGGTTCGCCACGCCGGTGGCTCGCAGCTGGAGCCCGACGCCAAGAGCCAGGTCACGATCGAATACCAGGACGGCAAGCCGGTCCGCGCCACCTCGATCGTCTTGTCGACCCAGCACGCCAAGGGCCTCAGCTCCGAACAGGTCGCCGAGATCGTCAAACCCTATATCCTCGAAGTCCTGCCGGAAGGCTTCACCGATGAGAACACCGTCTGGCACATCAACCCGACCGGCATCTTCGAGATCGGCGGACCTGACGGCGACGCGGGCCTGACCGGCCGCAAGATCATCGTCGACACCTACGGCGGCGCGGCGCCCCACGGCGGCGGCGCCTTCTCTGGCAAGGATCCGACCAAGGTTGACCGTTCGGCGGCCTATGCCTGCCGCTACCTGGCCAAGAACGTGGTCGCCGCCGGTCTCGCCGACCGCTGCACCATCCAGATCTCCTACGCCATCGGCGTGGCCAAGCCTCAGTCGATCCACGTCGATCTGCACGGCACGGGCAAGATTTCCGAAACAGTCCTGGAAGACAAGATCCTGGACCTGATCGGCGGCGCCACGCCGCGTGCGATCCGCGAGCATCTGAAGCTGAACAAGCCGATCTACGCCCGCTCGGCCGCCTATGGTCACTTCGGCCGTGAGCCCGATGCGGACGGCGGTTTCAGCTGGGAAAAGACCGACCTGGTCGATCAACTCAAGGCGCTCGCTTAAAGCGTCAGGCGGCCTGGTCCACAACCAGGCCGCGCACGCCCGTCAGATTGGCGTCGGTCAGGTCGGCCTGACGCATTTGGGCACCGTGCATCGTCGCCCGGCCCAGGTCGGCGCCGACCAGCACCGCGCGCTTCAGATCGGCGCCCGATAGGTCCGCACCCCGCAGCACCGCCCCCGTCAGATCGGCTGGCATCAAACGATCGGCGGCGATCAGCAACGGCCCCAGCTGCGCCTCGCGCATGTCCGCGCCGTTCAGCCTCGCACCCTTCAGACGCGCCCCACGCAGGTCGGCGCGTCGAAGTTTGGCGGACCTCAGATCGGCGTTTTCGAGCTGGGCGCCCTGTAGCTGCACCCCCTCCATATCCAGGCCGTAAAAGACTGCGCCCTTGGCCGACAGGGCGGTCAGGTTCAGGCCCGTGATCGACTTCAGCGGGCGCAGATCGACGCCGTCGAAGACCGAAGGCTGGCCCTCGGACCCGCCGGTCTCGCACCAGCGGGCGTGTTCGCGCAGCATTTCGGCGGCCGGCATCCGGTCCACGGATTCGCAAGAGGACTTGTTGTCCGTCAGCGCGCCCTGCATGTCGGCGCCGTCCGCGCGCCACATGGTCATCTTGCAACCGACCAGAATGGCGTCGCGCAGATCGGCGCCCGACAGGTCCGCACCGGACAGATCAGCCCCGGCCAGGTCCGTGCCGCGGAAATTGGCCTGTTTCAGATTGGCCCTGACCAGCTTGCAGTCCTTCATCACCGCGCCGGAGAAATCGGCCTTCATGGCGATGACGCCCGACATCTTGGAACGCTGCAGATTGGCGCCGGACAGGTTGGCGCCCACGGCCTCGGTCTCCTCGCGGTGACGCGGTTCGATCACCTTGAAGCCCAGCTTGGCGTCGGCGGCGGCGATGGTGCCTTCGCGCAGGTCGGCTTCGAACATGTCGGCGCCCGACAGGTCCGCGCCACGCAGGCAGGCGCCGCGCAGGTCGGCGCGACGCAGGCTGGCCTCGGCCAGAATCGCGTCCTGCATGTCCGCGCCGAAGAAGTTGGCGTTGTCGAGCTTGGCGCCCGTCAGGTCGCAACCTTCCAGACAGGCGGCCGCGAAATCCGCGTCGGCGAGATTGCGGCCCTTCAGGCTGAGGCCCGAAAGGTCCATCCAGCCGAAGACCGCGCGGGCGCCGCCGGGGCGGGCCTGGAACAGCCGGTCATGCCGGGCGCAGACCAGGTCCAGCTCCGCCTGCGTCAGGCGTTTTCTCACGATGGGTTCCGCCAGCGCCATTTCGACACATTGCGCCCGTCTGACTTAAGAAACCCTTGAACGACAGGCGGTTGTCAGACGCTGAGCAGGCCCTGCTCTTCGAGCGCCTCGGCCAGCTCGCCGGAGCCGGTCCACAGGCGCGTATAGCCCGCCTCCCCCAGTCGCTTCAGCTCGGTGACCAGATCGGCCTTGGGCGAGGCGACGAAGCGGCCATCGAAGCCGACGCCGTCCTCGCTGACCCGCACCATGGGCCGTCCGGTCTCCAGCCGATGCAGGAAGCCTTCGCACAGGGCCGCGCCCTCCTCGCACATCAGCCCGGTCTCGACGGTCAGCCCTTGCGCGCGCAGGCGCTCGGTGCCGCGTCCGGCGGCGAAGGGCGACGGATCCAGGCAGGCGATGACCACCCGCGCCACGCCCGCCTCGGTCAGGAAATGGGCGCACGACTTGCGGCCTGACGACCGGGCGCCGCACGGCTCCAGCGTGACATAGACGGTCGAACCAACGACCTCGGCGCCGGCGGCAGGCACGGCCTGCTCTTCGGCGTGGGGGCGGCCGCCCGGCGCGGTGGCGGCCTGGGCGATCACCCGACCGTCCTTGACGATGACACAGCCGACCGCCGGATTGGGCCAGGTCTCGCCCATTCGCCCCGTCGCCAGGGCGATGGCCTGGGCCATGAAGGCCTGGTCGGCGGCGCTCCAGCTCATGATGCGGTCGGCAGCGCTTCGGCGCGGGCGGCGTCGAGATAGCGGGCGGCGGTGGGCTTCAGCTCCGTGTCCAGATCGATCTCCAGCGGATTGCCCGTGGGAATTTCGACGCCGACGATCTGATCGTCCGGCACGCCGAACAGCAGTTTGACGATGGCCCGCAGAGAGTTGCCGTGGGCGGCGATCAGCACGTCCTCGCCGGCCTTCAGGCGCGGCGCGATCTCGGCGTCCCAATAGGGTTTGACCCGATCCAGCGTGGTCTTCAGGCTTTCGGTGTCGGGAATGGCCTTGCCGACATAGCGGGGGTCGGCCTCGAAATCGAACTCGCCGCCGGGCGCCAGAGGGGGCGGCGGCACGTCATAGCTGCGGCGCCAGACCTTGACCTGGTCCTCGCCGTGTTTCTGCGCCGTCTCGGCCTTGTTCAGACCCGTCAGCCCGCCGTAGTGGCGCTCGTTCAGGCGCCAGTCCTCGATCACCGGCACATCGGTCAGGCCCGCCGACTGCATGGCCAGGGCGCCGGTGCGTTTGGCGCGCGTCAGGACCGAGGTGAACATGACCGCCGGCTTGAACCCGGCCTCGGCGATCAGCTCGCCGCCGTGACGCGCCTGGGCCTCGCCCTCCGCCGTCAGATCGACATCGACCCAGCCGGTGAAGCGGTTTTCGAGGTTCCACTGGCTCTGGCCATGGCGGAGCAGGATCAGTCGCGGCATTCGGTCGGTCCTTCGGGAAACGGTCTTTCGGGGTAGGACGCCCTCCGAAATCGGTCAAGGCTCACGCAAAGAGAGGACGCCGTCGCCATTCCTTGTTGCGTCGCCCACGCCCGGACAGGCGATCGATCTGGAGTAAACCCTACAAATCCTCGCAGCCAGGCACCGCCTTTAAGAACGTTGATTGGTGATTGCTTTGATCTAACGGCCTGTCTATCCCCTGATAAGGAGGGCTATTCTATGTGGTGGATTATAGGGATTTTTGGCGCGGTCATACTGTTTGGAATAATGCTGGCGAAAGCCGACAAAGCTTCTGAGCAGCACGCTACTGAGCGGGACGAAAAGGCTACAGCTTTACGCACAGCGTTCGAGCAGGATCGAACAGCCTTTCTCACTGAGCATTTTCGGGAACCACGATTCCTTTGTGAGCGTGGTGAAGAACAAGCTATCATCGCAGCAGTTGATGGTGGCATTCGCATCACAAGCTGGACAAAGCCGTCCGAGCTTTTTTGGGACTTCCTTGACGAGCCTGTGGAGCGGCGAGTTTTCACGTTGGCGAGTGATCGAGTCTATTCATTCACTGAGATTCACGAAGCGACGGTTTCGCAAGACGATGTCATTGAAAAATATCTCCGAGTCGTTTCAACGCCAGTAGCTGTCGCAAAACGGAAATCGGGTGTCGGACGCGCAATGCTCGGGGGCCTGGTTTTTGGGCCAATGGGGGCCGTTGTAGGTGCCGCTAGTGCTATGCCAACCTCACACACCATCAAGACCGTGGTGACGAAGCAAGAAGACACTCGGATGGTTGCCGGAGCTCCAACGCTGACGCTGACCGTGCGGAGCAATCCATACTCATTTGAACGTTTGATATTCTCGACAATTGATGACGCTCGTAGCTGGGGCCTGTGGATCACCGACCAACTTTGAGTGCTAGAAACATTTAGAGTCTTGTATCGCTCACTAACGAGCGATGATGATTCCTAGTCGATTTTTCAAGCAGACCGATGTCAGACCGTATCTTCTTCGCCCTGGCGCTCGGCGCCGCCGTCGTGATGATCGCCCTGGCGACCGTCTGGCCCTGAGCCGCCGACCTGATCCCCTAGAACAGGATCTTGCGCAGGTTGATGCGGAAGACCCGGCCCTGTGGGTCCAGATAGTCCCGCTGATAGTTGACGGGCGTGGCGCCGTCGCTGCTGGTCACCGAAACCCGGTCGTCGAAGATGTTTTGAACCCCGAACCCGATCCGCGTCCCCTTCAGGAACGGGAAGCGTTCCACCCACGACGTGCGCTGGGTCAGGTCGGCGAAGGCGAACAGATTGACCGTCGTCCGCCCCGAGAAGTCCAGGTCGGGCGAACCGAGCGTGTCGCCATTGACCGTGGTGCCCGCGCGCCAGTTGGCGTTGACGAAGGCGCCCAGCCCATTCTTGAACAGGCCGGTCTGAAGCTGAACCTCATGGCGCGACTGACCGCCTGAACCCGAGATCGAGTCGCCGTCCAGCAGGTCCAGCGGCGCCAGACCCTCGCGGATCACGACCTCGTCCTGGACGCGCCAGGTGTGGGTCAGCGACAGATTGAACATCCCTTGGCCGGGCTGCATCCCCGGCCCGCGCGAGCCGCGCATCCGTCCGCCGCCGCCAGGGCCTCCGGGTCCACGTGGGCCGCCGCCCATCATTGCCCCACCACCGCCGGGACGCCCGCCAGGCCCCTGACCGGCCTCTGCCGGGTTCGGCTTGCCGAAGGGACGCGAGAAGTTGAAGCCCCACTGCACGTCCTGCTGCTCGCGCTTGAAGAAGTTCAGCGGGCGGGCGTCGATGGACAGCAGATTGCCATCGGAGTCGCGCACGAACCGATCCGGCAGGGCCGCTTCCAGGTCCGGGGTGATGGCGGGGAAGCTGGAAATCTCGTTGTCCGCTTCGGTGCGGGTATAGGCCAGGTTCAGCCGGAAATCCTGGGCCGACACGGGCTGCCAGTTCATGCCCAGCTTCAGGATGCGCCGATCCTCGGCCTTCAGATTGGGGTCGCCGCCTGTGATCTGATTGATTTCGACAGTCTGGTTGTTGCGGAAATCGAACACTGGCGTGTTGGGCGTCGACACCGTCGGGTCGTTCAACTGCTGGACGGTGGGGGCCTTGCCCTCGTCGGAATAGTTGGCTGACAGCGACAGCCGCTCGACCGGGGACCAGTTCAGGCCCGCGCCGACGGCGGTGACGCCGCCGAAGTCGGACAGCTCCTGATAGGCCAGGTTCAGATTGGCCGACAGGTCGCCGATCTTGGGCAGGATGCCGCGATCGACGTTCGAGATCGGCAGGTCGAAGTTGGCCTGGACGCTGCCCGAGTTGCGCGACTGCGACCGATCCACGGCGACGCCGGAGCGCACGCTCTCGGAGTCCAGCGACTGATAGCCCGCGCCCACCTTGAAGGTCGAGGTGATGTCGCCTGCGGGCAGTTCGTAAGGCCGGCCGTTAAGGACCAGTTCGGCCGTAGCGGTCTGGGCCAGCGAGTTGGCGGTGTCACGTGGATTGACCGTGGCGCGGCTGGTCAGATCGCCGAAGGGATTGACCGTCAGGTCGCCCGCGGTCAAGGCTTGCAGGGCGACCTCGTCCACACCGCGCCCGGTTGAGGTGTCGGTCTCGACGCGGCTGTATTCCCCCGTCGCCGTCCAGCGCCAGTCGCCCACATAGCCGTCGAAGACCGTTCCCAGCTCGGCGGTGCGGGTGTCGGTCTTGCGCGTCAGGGAGCCGGGCAAGTCCAGATAGCTGAACAGCGTCTCGTCCTGGCCGGACGGCGAAAAGGGATTGGTCCCTGGCACATTCAGAAGAAGGTTGGGCAGGCCCTGGTAGCTGAAGCTGCTGGAGTCTTCCAAGCTGCCGCTCAGCGTCATTCCGACCTTGTCGTTCAGGTCGTGCTTGTAGGTCCCAGCCACCGAAACCTCATCGGTCTTGGGCAGCAGGGTGCGATAGGCGTTCGCCTCTTCACCGGTTGCTCCACCGGCCGTGGCGCTACGGTCGATATCGCGCTCGGTCTCGAACAGGGTGTTGGCGGTCGTGCCGTTGATGTCCAGCGACCAGCGGTCGCCCCCGGCGATACGCAGGACGTTGTTCTCGCTGGAGGTGGTCGTACGCCCGCCCTGCTCCGGCCGGCTGACGTTCACCGAGGCGGTCAGGGACTTGAAGTCCGCCTTCAGGACGATGTTCACCACCCGCTGATTGGCGCTGTAGCCATAGGACAGGGCCGTCTCTTCCGGCAGGACGTCGAAACGCTCGATCGCCTCGGGCGGGATGCCCCGGATTTCGCGGAAGCCCGAGATGCGCCGTCCATTGACCAGGAAGACCGGAGAGCCGCCGCGCGCGCTGCGGGTCTGGGCTTCCAGCAGGGTGATCAGCTCGCCGATATTGGTCGCGCCGAACGCCTGGATCTGGGCGGCGTCATAGGAGACGATCGGCTCCTGCCCGCCCAGGGCCACGCCACGCCGCGCCGCCGTGACCTCGACATCGGGCAGCACGGTCGTGGGCTCTTCCTGCGGAGTCTGGGCTGCGGTGGTCTGGGCCGCCGTGGTCTGGGCCGCCGTGGTCTGGGCGACGCCGGCCGTGGGGGCCAGCGCCAACAACATAAGCGCGATCTGGGTCATGGAACGACGGTCCGGGAAACGAATTCAGCCCCTTGCAGGACGGTACAAACATGGCCGTAAAGCGACACAATTCATGAAGAAACAGAAAGCGTTGCACCCTTTCAACACAGCGAAAAAAGTCGCGACGGAATAGGCGATCTGCGCCGTTTAAATCACCGCTTGGCGTGCGGCTTCTTCAAGCGAGAACGGCGTCAAGCACGAGGATTTCGCGCCCGAACACCTATTTCCTCTGCAAAGGCGCGAGCGCATTGCTCAACGCTCAGGTCGGCGACTTCGGCTCGGACCCGCGCACCTTTTCCACGGCTGCGGCCACGGCGGCGATCAAGGTCTGCAGCGTGATCGGCTTGGAAAGATGACCGTCCGCCCCCGCCGCGCGGCCTGCTTCGATATGTTCGGCCAAGGCGTTGGCCGTCAGCATGACCAAGGGCGTGCGCGCCCGGCCTTGTTCCACCTCCAGGCTGCGGATGGCTCGGGTGGCGCTTAGCCCGTCCATGACCGGCATCTGCATGTCCATCAGCACTAGGTCGAAGCCGCCGTTGCGGAAGGCCTCCACCGCCTGCTGCCCGTCGTCGACCAGGACCAGTTCGGTCGGCAGGCCGCCCAGCATGATCTCCATGACCTTGCGGTTCGCCGGATGGTCGTCGGCCAAAAGGATGCGCGCAGGAAAGACCATCTCCGCCGCCGGCTCGACCGGCGTCGACACCGGCGCCTCGACGGCGGGCGCGAGCGGAATCTCGAACCAGAACCGGGCGCCGACGCCCGGTTCGCCGTCGCATTCCAACTGACCGCCCATCAGCTCGACCAGATCGCGCGAGATCGTCAGCCCAAGACCCGTGCCGCCGAACCGGCGCGTGATCGATCCATCCGCCTGCTGGAAGCGCGAGAAGATGCGGCTCTTCTGTTCGGCGTCGAAGCCGCAGCCGGTGTCCGTCACGGAAAATCTCACCCGCCCCTCGCCGGCGGTCGTCACGCCGATCGCCACCTCTCCCCGGTCGGTGAACTTCATCGCATTGGAGATAAGATTGGACAGGACCTGGCGCACCCGCACCACATCCCCCTCGACGGCGACGTCCAGCGCCGGCTCGACCTCCAGACGCAGATCCACGCCCTTTTCCTCGGCGCGAGGACGGTAGAGGGCCGCCACGCCGCGCACCGTGTCGCCGAGATCGAAGGTGGCGCGCTCCAGCGAAATCTGGCCCGCCTCGATCTTGGCCGTGTCGAGAATGTCGGACAGCAAGCGTTCCAGGGTGACGCCCGAAGCGTGGATCACCTCAGCCATCTCTCGCTCGCGAGGGTCGAGGCCCGCGCGAGACAGGGCGTCGGCCATGGCCACGACCCCGTTCAGCGGCGTGCGGATCTCATGGCTCATATTGGCCAGGAATTCCGATTTCGACCGGCTCGCCTCCTCCGCGCGCCGTTGCGCGATCCGCAGCCTCCGCGACTGACGCCAAAGCCACACAAGGCCGAAGACGGACACCAGGCCAAAGACGGCGGCGATCCCCATCAGCCATCTCTGCGTTTCGATGACGTCGCCCTGCAACTGGGTGTTGGCGCGCGCGGTCTCCAGCTGTTCGCGGCGGCGGGTCAGTTGCTGCTGCATGTCGCCGGTGACCTGGCGAATACCCGCGCTGAAGCGGCTGGCGTCCGCGATCTTGTCCAGCCGGGCATGCTCTCGCAGCCTTTCATAGGCCTCGGCCGGGCGTCCCTCGGCGAACAAGATTTCCGCTTCCACATGCGGCAGTTCCGATGCCCCCTCGTCCCGGCGGGCGCCTCCGGCCTGGCGCCGGCGCATCTGCTCAAGGTCGCGGCGCGCTTCGGCGATTTGTCCCGTCTGTGCTCGGGCGATCGCCCGTGCAGGCAGCAGATGAGCGGCGAGGAAGGAGGCTTCGCCGAGGTCTTCGCCATAAGGGGCCAGGCACTGCAGCACATCCCTTGGCGCCTGTCGGGCCTCGGCGACGATGGCGCACAGATTGGCGTCATAGACCGACAGACTGGGCAACCCCGCCCGCTGCGTCAGTCGGTGGTGGATCAGATACAGGCGCTGCGCCTGGGCGGCGTCGCCGATCTGGCTCGACAACCTGGCCAGATTGTAGACGGCGTCGAAATCCGGCCGCGGATAGGCCGGGTTGGCGAAATCGATCTCGAACCGGCCGAAGGCGGCGGTGGCGCCGGTGATGTCGTTCAGCTTCTGCAGGCCGATGCCGGTCATCTCCCACAGCCCCGCCCGCGCCGCGTTCGCATAGGGGGCGTTGTCCGGGATCAGGGCGTCCGCATTGGTCAGCAGGCTCAGTCCTTCGCCGATCTTGTCCTGGTCCATCAAGGCCAGGGCCCAGATGCGTATGGCGTGGGTGCGGGCGAACCAGTCTTGCTCGGTCTCGGAGATGCGTCGCACCTCCTCGGCTGCGGCCGTGTCGCCCTGATCGTAGCGCAGCGTCAGGGCGTTGAGATGAGCGATCTGCAAATATCGCTTGTCGCCCTGCCGACGAGCGGCCTGCGCCAGCCGGTCGTTCCAGACCTTGGCCCGATCGAACTCGCCCTGGTTCAACAAAATCCAGGCCACATGATAAAGTCGGTTCAGCCCCTCGCGGTCGCGCCGTTCCATGGCCTCACGGCCAAAGGACTCCAACGCCGCGAAGTCCGTCGCACCCGCACGGCGTTCCACCGCCTGCGCCAAGGCCAACGGCGTGCGGGCCGAGGCGGAAGCCTGGCCCTGGGCCAGCGAGACGGGGACAAACAGCCCTGTCAGAACGAGGGCGACAATAAGCGAAACAGAGAATCTGGACATGCGGGTTCCGGTTCGTCCAGACCCTGCCACGCCGTTCGTTGAATAAGGTTTATCAACCGGCGCCGCGACGGCCCGCAGCGGCGTCGTCCGGGATCGAGAGTCGATCTGACCGAGACTCTGCGTTGACCGCCCCCGGGCTTTCGGCTATAGGCCCGCCCTCTTGAGATTTCCGCGCCGTGGACGTGTGCTCCGCGGCGTTTTCCGTTCGAAGGTTTGACATGGCCAACAACCCCGGCGCCCGCAAGGCGATCCGCAAGATCGAAGCGCGTACCGAAGTGAACAAGGCGCGCCGTTCGCGCGTCCGCACCTATCTGCGCAAGTTCCAGGAAGCTCTGGCCGGTGGCGACGCCGCCGTCGCCAAGACCGCTTTCGTCGAAGCTCAATCCGAGCTGATGCGCGCAGTCTCCAAGGGCGTCGTTCACAAGAACACCGGCTCGCGCAAGGTGTCGCGCCTGGCCGCCCAGCTGAAGAAGCTGTCGGCCGCCTGAGCCAAATTTAATCCGACGCGGACGGAGCAGCTGTCGCTGTTTCGTTGTGGGATTATGAAGCAATATCAACGCCGAAGGAGCGCATGCTCCTTCGGCGTTTTGCGTTGCGTCGCTAAGGTGCATTTTTGAAATCGTCACTCGTCGAGCGACGGTTCGCCGGAAATTCCAAGCAGGATCAGGGTTTGACGGAGTCAAACAATTTAACTGCGAATCGACCAACGAATCAGCGTTGACCCACCCGGCTCGCAGCGTAAGTTTTGGCCTCTAACGCACTTCCATCCCAGCACGGATGAAGACGGCGCGGGACTTGGTTTCGCGTTGGCGGGAGATGTCTGTCCAGAGGTTCGACCCCGTCCGAAAAGCATCGCTTTTCGGCGCAGGAGAAGTCGTCCCTGAACCATCGCCCTGAAGTCGCGGAAGGTCGGATTTGGTTTTGGACTGGGCGGGCAAGATGGTTGGGGGCGCAACGGCGATGGCGGGCGGAACGAAGACGTCGGGAATGACGGACCCGGACCGCATCTGGAGCGAGGCCTCTGTGCGTCTGCGCGCCGAGATCGGCGACGGCCCCTTCTCGTCCTACATCGCCCCGTCGGCGGTCCGGCTGGACAACGCCGGCGGCCTGATCCTGGTCACCCCCACCGCCTATGCCCGCGACTGGGTGCGCAAGAACGCCCTGCGCCGCATGAACGAGCTGTGGCTGGGCCTGGACGGCCTGAACCGCCGCCTTGAGGTGCGCTGCCGCGCCGAGGTGGGTTCGGCCCCGCCGGCCTCGGCCGTGTTGTCAGGCAATGCGGCCGACGCCGCTCCGCGCCTGGCCGCCTTCGCCTCGACGCCCCATATTGCGCCCGCCGCGCCCATCAGCGCGGACGGCGCCCGCGCCGTCCGCGCCGCCGGCCTGCAGGACCGCCTGACCTTCGACAGCTTCGTGGAGGGTCAGGGCAACGCCTTCGCCCTGGCCATCGCCAAACAGGTCGCCAGCTGGGCCGACGGTCACTTCAACCCCGTCTTCTTCTGCGGCCCCTACGGCTACGGCAAGACCCACCTGCTGAACGCCATCGCCTGGGAGGCCCAGCGCCTGCGGCCCGAGGCCAAGGTCGTCTATCTGACCGCCGAACGTTTCTTGTCCACCTTCGTCAAGGCGATGCAGGACCGCTCGACCGCCGCCTTCAAGGAGAGCTTGCGGAGCGCCGACATGCTGCTGCTGGACGATGTCCAGTTCGTGGGCGGCAAGACCTCGACCCAGGAAGAACTGCTCTCGACCCTGACCGCCCTGATCGAGGACGGAAAACGCATCGTCTTCTCGGCCGACCGCGCACCGATGGCCCTGACCGAGGTCGAGCCGCGCCTGCGCAGCCACCTGGCCGCCGGCCTGACCTGCCCGGTCGAGGCGGGCGACCGCGAGCTGAAGATCGCCGTGGCCCAGAACCGGCTCAAGGCCCTGTCGGCCCTGGGCGTCGTTCAGGGCGAGGCCAATCCCGAGGTTCTGGCCCAGCTGGTGGACCGCACCCCCGGTTCGATGCGCGAGCTTGAGGGCGCCGTGAACACTTTAGCCGCCGCCGCCGGATCGCGCCTGTCTTCCGTCTCGGTGGACGAGGCCTCGACCCTGCTGGGCGCCGCCATGCGCGGCGGACCCGAGCGCCGCATCACCGTGGACGAGATCCAGAAGACGGTCGCCGACCACTTCAACATGAAACAGGCCGATCTGCTCAGCGAGCGCCGCACCCGTGCGGTCGCCCGTCCGCGCCAGATCGCCATGTATCTGTGCAAGCAGCACACGACCCGCTCCTATCCCGACATCGGCCGTCGTTTCGGCGGTCGCGACCACACCACGGTCCTGCATGGCGTGCGCAAGATCGAGGAGCTGATGCCGCAGGACGACCAGATCGCCCGCGACGTTGAGGCCCTGACGCGCAAGCTTCGCGGCTGAAGCTGTGGAGCAGCGGGTCTGACCCGTTGCTCCCGCCGCGCAATCCGCTAGTGTCCCAGGTCACTTAACCGCGGCCATCTGCGAATCGGCCGCGCCGGGCGAGACGACATGCAGCTGACCATCGAACGATCCGCGCTCCTCAAGGCCTTGGGCCACGTCCAGAGCGTCGTCGAACGTCGAAACACCATTCCGATCCTGTCCAACGTCCTGCTGTCCGCAGGGCGCGACCGGCTGGCCTTCGCCGCCACCGATCTGGACATGGAGATGGTCGACGAGGCCGAGGCCCAGGTGCAGGTCGAGGGCCAGATCACGGCGCCCGCCCACACCCTGTATGAAATCGTCCGCAAGCTGCCCGAAGGCGCCGAGGTCTCTCTGCTCTATTCGGGCGACGATCCCCGTCTGGTCGTCTCGGCCGGTCGGTCTCGCTTCAACCTGCCGGTCCTGCCGGCAGGCGACTTCCCCGTCATGTCCACCGACAGCGCCGGCGCCTCCTATGTCATGCCCAAGGAAGATCTGGCCCGCCTGATCGACAAGACCCGGTTCGCGGTCTCGACCGAGGAAACCCGCTACTATCTGAACGGCCTTTATCTGCACACGGTCTCCGAGGCCGGCGTGCCCCTGCTGCGTGCCGTCGCCACCGACGGCCACCGCCTGGCCCTGGCCGAGACGCCTGCGCCCGAAGGCGCGGCCGGCGGCCCCGGCGTGATCGTGCCGCGCAAGACCATCGACCAGGTCCGCCGCCTGCTGGACGACGCGGGCGGCCCGGTCGAGGTCACCGTCTCGGCCCAGAAAATCCGTTTCCAGATGGGCGAGGCGTCCCTGACGTCCAAGGTCATCGACGGCGCCTTCCCCGACTATCTGCGCGTCATTCCCAAGGGCAACGACAAACAGGCCGACATCGACAACGCCCTGTTCGCCAAGGCCGTCGACCGCGTCGCCACCATCTCGGCCGAGAAGAGCCGTTCGGTGAAACTGGCCTTCGACAACGACCGGGTGAAGCTGACCGTGCGCAACATGGAAGCCGGCCAGGCCGAGGAAGAGGTCGAGATCGGCTATTCCGACGAACCGTTCGAGATCGGCTTCAACGCCCGCTACCTGCTGGACGTCGCCGGCCAGATCACCGGCGAAAACGCCGCCTTCCGCTTCGCCGACCCGGCCAGCCCGACACTGGTGCTCGACCCGGCCGATCCGGGCGTTCAGTATGTGCTGATGCCGCTGAGGGTCTAAGCAAGGTATTTCCGCTCATCCCGGCGAAAGCCGGGACCCAGTGCTTTCGTTCGTACCGGAGGCTGGCGTTGGCGTGCTTCACCTACATCGTCGCCAGTCAGCGCAACGGCACGCTCTACACCGGCTGGACCGACGATCTGATCAAGCGGGTGGCCGAACACCGCGACAAGCTGCGCCAGGTTTTACGAGCCGATATGGCGTGGCGCTTCTGGTCTGGTACGAAATCCACGAAACGCGCGATGCGGCCTTCGTTCGCGAACGCCAGATCAAGGAATGGAAACGGATCTGGAAGCTGGAGCTTATCGAGCGCAAGAACTCGGCATGGGCGGATCTGTTTCCAACATTGCTCGGTTAGATCGTGCTGAGCAAAAGGACTGGGTCCCGGCTTTCGCCGGGATGAGCGGATAGATTGAGCCTGATTTCCCTCACCCTCACCGACTTCCGCTCCTATGCGGGCGCACGGCTGGAGATGACCTCCGGGCCTGTGGTGCTGCATGGGCCGAACGGGGCGGGAAAGACCAATCTCTTGGAGGCGATCAGCCTGCTGACCCCCGGCAAGGGACTGCGAGGGGCCACCGCCGCCGAGATGGGCCGGCGCGAGCCCGGCGAGGCGGCCGGCCGCGCCTGGGCCGTCATGGTCGAACTGGACGACGAGACGCGTCTGGGCACCGGCGTCCAGGCCGCGGGCGCCGCGCGGCGCATCGTCCGCATCGACGGCGAGACGGCCCAGCCGGGACGGTTGCTCGATTATCTGCGCCCCGTCTGGGCCACGCCCGAGCAGGACCGGCTGTTCTCCGACGCGCGGGCCGAGCGGCTGAAATTCTTCGACCGACTGGTCTTCGCCGCCGACCCCGATCACGCCGCCAGCGTGTCGATCTATGAGAAGGCCCTGCGCGAACGGCTGCGCCTGCTGAACGATGCGGCAGACGGACGCGAAGCCGACCCCGTCTGGCTGGATGCGCTGGAGCTTCGGCTGGGCGAGGCCGGCGCCCGCGCCGCCATCGCCCGCGTCGCCGCCCTGCACGCGCTCCAGGCCGCCATCGACGCCCGCAGCGACCGCCCCTTCCCTCAGGCCGACCTGGGGCTGGACGGTCCTGCCGAACAGATGGCCGAGACGGGCGCCGAGGAAGACGAGATCGCCGCCGTCATCCGCGAGGGCCTCGCCAAGGCCCGCGCCCGCGACGGCGCAGCCGGCCGGTCTCTGTTCGGGCCGCATCGCACCGACCTGACCGCGCTGCACCGCGAGAAGCAACGCCCCGCCGCCGAGGGGTCTTCGGGCGAGCAGAAGGCCCTGGTCCTGAACCTGATCCTGGCCCAGATCACCCGCCTGTCAGATCAGGCCGTCGCCGGGCCCGCCCGCCCCGTCCTGCTGCTGGACGAAGCGCCCGCCCACCTCGACGAACGCCGCCGCGCCGCCCTGTTCGAAGAGATCGTCGCCCTCGATCTCCAGGCCTTCATGACCGGCACCGAACGCGACCTGTTCGCCGGTCTGGAAGGCCGCGCCCAGTTCGTCCGCGTCGCCGGCGGCGCGCTGGAAAGCGACTAGATTGCCATTTTTTGCCATTCGAGTATCATTTTCGGCATGGCCACGATGAACATCTCACTCCCGGACGCGCTGAAGACCTTCATCGACGATCAGGTCAGTGATCAGGGCTTCGGAACGAGCAGCGAATACATTCGCGCCCTCGTTCGCCAGGAGCAGCAGAAAAAACGCATCCGCGACATGCTGCTGGAAGGTCGCAATTCTGGCCCCGGCGTTCTGGTCGATGACGCCTATTGGGAACGCCAGCGCGAACGTATCCGCCAGTTCGAGCGCAAGACATCGGCGTGACCGGCAAGCCGATCCGGCAACGCCCGACCGCGATCGACGATCATGACGGCGTCGTGGACTACTATCTCGAACAGTCTGGAAACAGGCTTGCGACGCGGTTTTCCACCGCGCTGAAAGACGCTTTCGAGAGGATCAGCCGAAATCCCGGCATCGGCTCCCGTCTGGTTGGAGACCACTGCGGCTTGCCGGGTTTGCGGACCTGGCCGATCCCGAACTTTCCCTATCTTGTCTGCTATTTCGACACGTCAAACTACATAGACGTCTTGCGAATTTTGCACGGTGCGCGCGACCTCGACGCCGTATTCGCGGACCCTCCAGAGGACGGGGACCAAGCGTAGTCTTTCCCTCGCAATTTGCCCCAAATTTCCTATATGTTGCGGGCTTCGGCGCGGTGCGACACCGCCGTCGATTCGAGTGCTCCACGCGGCGCTCCATCCCCGTCCCGGTCGGGACTTCAGAGCCAATGACTTCATGACCGATCCGATTGCCGACATGCCCGAATACGGCGCCGATTCCATCAAGGTTCTCAAAGGCCTGGACGCCGTGCGCAAACGTCCCGGCATGTATATCGGCGACACCGACGACGGCTCCGGCCTGCACCACATGGTCTATGAGGTGGTGGACAACGCCATCGACGAGGCCCTGGCCGGCCACGCCGACCTGGTTCAGGTCATCCTGAACGCCGACGGCTCGGTGACCGTGACCGACAATGGCCGCGGCATTCCCACCGGCATCCACGAGGGCGAAGGCGTCTCGGCGGCCGAGGTCATCATGACCCAGCTGCACGCGGGCGGTAAGTTCGACCAGAACTCCTACAAGGTCTCGGGCGGCCTGCACGGCGTGGGCGTGTCCGTCGTCAACGCCCTGTCCGACTGGCTGGAGCTGAAGATCTATCGCGACGGCAAGGCGCACCAGATGCGGTTCGAGCGCGGCGACACGGTCAAGTCGCTGGAGATCACCGGCGACGCCCCGATCCGCGAGGACACCGGCAAGGCCCTGAGCGGCACCGAGGTCACCTTCTACCCGTCGGTCAGTACCTTCAGCCATATCGATTTCGACCTGAAGACGCTGGAACACCGGCTGCGGGAACTGGCCTTCCTGAACTCGGGCGTGGTCATCAAGCTATCGGACCATCGCGGCGCCGAGCCGGTCGAGATCCTGCTGCACTATGAGGGCGGCGTGGAGGCCTTCGTGCGCCACCTCGACAAGTCCAAGACGCCGATCCTGAAGGACGTCATCGTCATTCGCGGCAAGAAGGAAGGGATCGAGATCGATCTCGCCCTGTGGTGGAACGACAGCTACCACGAGACCATGCTGTGCTTCACCAACAACATCCCTCAGCGGGATGGGGGCACCCACCTGTCGGCCTTCCGCGCCAGCCTGACCCGCATCATGGGCGGCTATATCGAGAGCTCGGGCGCCGGCAAGAAGGAGAAGGTCTCGGTCACCGGCGAAGACGCCCGCGAGGGCCTGACCTGCGTCCTGTCGGTCAAGGTGCCGGATCCGAAATTCTCGTCGCAGACCAAGGACAAGCTGGTCTCGTCCGAGGTGCGCCCGGCCGTCGAGGGCCTGTGCTCCGAGGGTCTGTCGCAGTGGTTCGAAGAGCACCCGGTCGAGGCCAAACAGGTGGTCGCCAAGATCATCGAGGCCGCATCTGCCCGTGAAGCCGCCCGCAAGGCCCGCGACCTGACCCGCCGCAAGTCCGCGCTGGAAATCAGCAGCCTGCCGGGCAAGCTGGCCGACTGCCAGGAACGCGATCCCGCCAAGTCCGAACTGTTCATCGTCGAGGGCGATTCCGCCGGCGGCTCGGCCAAACAGGCGCGCAACCGCGAGAACCAGGCCGTCCTGCCCTTGCGCGGCAAGATTCTGAACGTCGAGCGCGCCCGGTTTGACCGGATGCTGTCGTCGGAACTGATCGGCACCCTGATCCTGGCCCTGGGCACCGGCATCGGCCGCGACGACTTCAACGCCGACAAGCTGCGCTATCACAAGATCATCCTGATGGCGGACGCCGACGTCGACGGCGCCCACATCCGCACCCTGCTGCTGACCTTCTTCTATCGTCAGATGCCCGAGCTGATCACGCGCGGCCACGTCTATATCGCCCAGCCGCCGCTCTATAAGGTCGCCAAGGGCAAGCAGTCGCGCTACCTCAAGGACCAGTCCGAGATGGACTCCTATCTGATCGAGGAAGGCTCGTCCGAGGCCGAGCTGGACCTGTCGACCGGCGAACGTCGCCTGGGTCTGGACCTGCAGTCCCTGGTGCGCGAGGCCAAGAGCTTCAGCGCCGGCGTCGATCGCCTCAGCCAGCGCGCGCCGGCCTTCGCCATCGAACAGGGGGCGCTGGCCGGCCTGTTCGCCGAAACCTCGGACATGGCGACCGCATCAGCCGCCGCCGCCGTGCGCCTGAACCTCTATGCCGAAGAAGGCGACGGCGACTGGACGGGCGCACCGGGCGAACAGGGCGCCGTGGTCTTCACCCGCACCCGTCGCGCGGTGCAGGAGACCATCGTGCTGGAAGAGACCCTGATCCGTTCGCTGGACGCCCGTCGTTTAGCCGAACGCGCCCAGGCGTTCGACGGCGTCTTCGTCTCGCCCGCAACCTATCGCCGCAAGGACAAGTCCACGACCATTCGCGGGCCGCTGGACCTGCTGAACGCGGTGCTGGACGCCGGCAAGAAGGGCCTGTCAATCCAGCGCTACAAGGGTCTGGGCGAGATGAACCCGGAACAGCTGTGGGAGACCACGCTGGACTCCAACGCCCGCACCTTGCTGCAGGTCTCGGTCGAGCACGAGGAAGACGCCAACGACCTGTTCGCCAAACTCATGGGCGACGTGGTCGAGCCCCGCCGCGAGTTCATCCAGGAAAACGCCCTGGACGCCGCCGTCGACGTCTGACGGCGAGAGGGACGCGGCCTACTGGCCGCGTCCGCCCGCGATGAAGGCCGCAACGGTCGGAAAAGCCGTGGTCTGAGGCCGCATGTCTTCGCAGGCGAAGGACTTGATCCCGCCGTAGACGCCGCCGCTGGGCGTCGCCTCCCACGGCGTGTCCTCGGAATAGCGGTCGGTTTCCGCGCCGTCCGCACCATAGGTCACGGTCGCGCCCGAGCGCGACTGGCCGTCCGAACACCGCACCATGACCTCTTCGGTTTCATGGCTCAGATCGGCGGCGTCGCCGCGCGCCGGCACCCGCGCCATCCGTGTGGTCGCCACGCCGTCCACCGGCGTCAAACCGTCCAGATCGACGAGATAGACGACGGCGTCGCTGCGCGAAAACGCGGCCCAGCTTTCCGCCGCCGCAGGCGACGCCAGGGCGGCCGTGGCCATAATCGCTACAAGACCGATTGTTCTGATCATTCTCTTCCCTCCCCAGGCAAGACGATCATTTCATACCCGTGTGCGGAAGAATTCAATCTCCCTGACGGTCCTGCAAAGCTTTTCCGATCAGGGACGGTCCCGCGACGGCAGGGCCGCGACCTCTTCAACCGTCAACTTCCTGGCGATGCGGACGCGGCAAGGTTCTGGGCCGGTCGTCGGGCTGCGCAAGGTCGCCTGATCGCCAACGCACAGGTTCGATCCAGAGAGCGGCTCCAGCGCGACCGACAGGGCGCGGGTCATGTCGCGACAGAAGGTGCTGTCGATCTGGAACACATCGGCGCCGGACGTGCGCACATACAGGGTCTGGTCGTTGGGGGCGTTGAAGTTTCGCACCAGGCTGGGCCGGAAACATTGGGCGGCGTCGACGCGGCTGGCCGTCGTCGCGCCGGGCGATGGCGCACAGGCCCACAGCGCCAGGACGGCGGCCGAGGACAGGATGAGACGATGCATGTTTGGCTCCCTGAAACAGCCCCCCGCTCATCCTGCGCTTGCCGGAGACGGAGGCGCAAGGGGATTGCGGATGACCGCCGCCCGGCGCGGCGAAACGCGCGCCGCCAGATCGCGCGGCAGGGGCGACGGTCGTTTCAGGATCAGGGCGGCGACATGCTCCGCCAACACAGGCGCGACGCAGAAGCCGCGCGACCCCAGCCCGCCCAGTAGATAGAGACCGTCGTCCAGGCCCCCGGCCAAGGGCAGCCGGTCGGGCGTGGTGGCGCGGATCGCGGCACGGCTCTGCGCCTGTCCCGCCGTCTCAATCTTGTCGGCCAGCCCCGGCAGGCGCGCCCGCAAGGTCGCCAGATTTCTCTCGCTGTCTTCCGCCCGCGGCGCCGTGTCGGTATCGCCCCGGTCATGGGTCGCGCCATAAAGGACGCCATGGCCGGTCGGTACGGCATAGCCGCCCCAGGCCATCGCGTGGGTCGTGACCTCGCCCTCCACCCAGTCCGCCTGACCCCGTACAGGCGACAGGCGCGGCGCCGGATCATGCCCGTCCAGCAGGGCGGCCGATCCCCAGCCGGCGGCGACCACGACGGCATCAACCTCGGCCAGCACTGCAGCCCCCTCGCCGATCAGGCGCCAGCGGCCGTCGGTCCGCTCCAGCTTCGTCACCCGTTCCGACCGCATGTCAGCTTCGCCCAGCCAGTCCGTCAGCACGGCGGCGGGATGCACTGCACAGGCGCACCTCATCGACAGACCGCCCGACGCCGTCGCCTCGCCCGCCAAGGCCGCTGCGGCGTCTTCGTCCAGCACGACCATCGCGCCCTCGGCCCAGATCGACTGACGCGCGATCTTCTCGAACCGGGCTGCATCGCGCGGCGCCTGGGGCAGTTGCAGCACCCCAATACCCGTCACGGCGTCCGGCGTCGCGGCATACAGATGCCGCGCCCGTTCCAGCGCCTGGGCATGCAGGGCCGCGATGCCCGCGTCCCCCGCATCCAGGCGTGGCGTGACCAGGGCCGCCGGAAAGCCCGATCCGCCCGCGCCCGGCCGATCCGCCTCGAACACCACGACCCTGACGCATTGATCTCTCAGGGCGCGCACCACCGACGCCCCGGCCACGCCGGCGCCGATCACGGCGATGCTGGGAACCGGTGCGGGCGCAAAGGCCAAGGGCAGATGCGCCTCAAGCCGCTCGCGCTTGCGACCATGACCGGGGCGTTTGTCGACCACGAAGCCCTGCTCGGCCAGGCCGCGCCGCACGGCGCCGGCGACCGTGAAGGTGGCCAGGCGCGCGCCGGGCGCAGACCGCGCGGCGATCAGGGCCATGACCTGCGGCGACCACATGCCGGGGTTCAGCGCTGGCGAAAAGCCGTCCAGGAACCAGGCGTCCGCCGTCCCCGACCATTGCTCCAGCGACCAGGCCGCATCCCCGACCGCCAGGTCCAGCACGGCGTCGAAGCCCGGCAGGTCCACACGGTGAAAGCCCGGCGTCGCGGACGGCCAGGCGTCGATCAGCGCCTGCGTCGCCTCAGCCAACTCGGGCCAGGCCCCCAGCGCCCGCGCCGCCTCGTCCGCCGTCAGCGGAAACCCCTCGATGGAGAAGATATGCAGCCGCCCGCCCTCGGGTCGGGTCCGCCGCCACAGATCCAGCAGGGCGGCGATGTTCAGCCCCGTGCCGAAACCCAGCTCCGCCACTGTGAAACAAGCCCGCCCGGCCCAGGCGTCGGGCAGGCCGCATCCGTTCAGGAACACGGCTCGCGTTTCCGCCAGTCCGTCGTCGCGCGAGAAATAGACATCGCCGAACCGGCCCGAGCGTGGCTCGCCCTCCTCGGTCCAGGTCAGGTGCGGCGAGGCGTCGTCATCGGAAATCATGGCCCGGCTCTAGCACCTTCGTCGCACAGACGAAAAAGGCCGCCTGCTTCGAGGCGGCCTGATCGATGGCTTGCAGCCAAACCCTAATGAGCGGCGGGCGCGTGCGGCGGTTCGGCCGGGGCTGCGGGGGACGGCGCCGCGGCGGACGCGTCCGCGCCCTGCATCGTCGTTGCCGCCGGGGCGGCGGCGGTGTCGTTCTGGATGGCCTGGTTGGCGGCGGCCTCGGCGTCCTTGGCGGCTTGGTCGACCGTCAGGGCCGCTTCCTCGGCGGTGCCGGCAGCCTCGACCGCGTCGGTCGCGGGGGCGGTCTCGGCCTTTTCTTCAGGCGCCTTGCCGCAGGCGGCCAGGACCAGGACCGCAGCGGATGCGGCGACGAGGGCTTTGATACGCATGAGGACTTCTCCGAAAGCTTGCGCGAGGCTGCACGCCTCGCACCAGGACGATAGGGCCGCCTTGCGCGTCAGGGCAAGTTACGATCCGGCAAGGCGCGAACGGGGCGGTGCCGCGCCGCGGCGGACTAAACCTAGTCCGCGGTGATGTTGTTCAGCGTTTCTTCCATCTCGCCGAACGACGGCTGGGCGGACGAAGGAATGTCGCCACGGCCGATCTCGACCGAGATCTGGGCGGCGTTGCCGTGCAGGTGGGCCACCAGCACCGACTGGATGATCTTGTAGTAGGCCGCTTCCTCATTGACGATCGCGGTCAGACGCGCCGCGAACGGGCCGACCAGGCCATAGGCCAGGAACACGCCCATGAAGGTGCCGACCAGGGCGCCGCCGATCATGGTGCCCAGCACCTCGGGCGGCTCGGTGATCGAGCCCATGGTCTTGATCACGCCCAGCACGGCCGCGACGATGCCCAGGGCGGGCAGGCCGTCAGCCAGGACCTGAAGCGCATGGGCGTTTTCGAGATGCTCGTGGTGATGCTTTTCCAGCTGCTTTTCCATCGCGTCCTCGACCTGGTGCGGATCCTCCAGGTTCATCGTCATCATCCGCAGGGTGTCGCAGATGAAGTCGACGGCGAAATGGTCCTTCAGCACCTTGGGGTACTTCTGGAAGATGGCCGATTCCTTGGGCTTTTCGATGTGGCTTTCCAGCGCCACCACGCCCTTGGACTTCATGGTCTTGGTCAGCTGGAACAGCAGGGACAGCAGGTCCTTGTAGTCCTGCTTCTTCCACTTGGGTCCGGCAAAGCACTTGCCCAGCCCGCCCATGGCCCCCTTGATCACGGTCATGGAGTTGGAGATCATGAAGGCCGCGATGCCCGCGCCGCCGATCGCCATGAGTTCGTGGGGCGCGGCGTGCAGGATCACTTCGAACTTGCCGCCAGAGATGGCGTAGCTGCCGAAGACGAGGCCGAACAGCAGCACGATGCCGATGATCTGGAACATGAAAGCGAACGATCCTGACGCGAGAGATCAGGATCATCGCCGTTAATCATTAAGACGGCGTTTCGCGAACGCCGTCTCCTGACCTCAGAGGCGACCTTCGCCGTTCAGGATCGCAGTGCGCGCCGCCGCCGTCAGCTTCTGATAACCGGTCTTGCCGCCGCGCACGTAAAGCGCCGTCCCGGTCTTTTCGGGATCGAAGCCGTCCGCGACCAGATCGGCCTTCCTGTATTTGAACGTGCCGGTCGTTTCCGCCGACTTGATCAACCGCAGGAACACAGGCTGGGCATAGGCCGGCAGCTTGGCCTCGACATGGTCGGAGAAGGCCTGGGCGTCGAACTTGCCCTCGACCACCAGGGCCGCCATCCCCGCCTTGCCGTCCTGGGCCGGCACCGGCACGCCATAAACGATGGCCTCGGTGACGCCGGGCGCATCCATCAGCACCTGTTCGACCTCGGAGGTCGAGACGTTCTCGCCCTTCCAGCGGAAGGTGTCGCCCATCCGGTCGACGAAGTAGAAATAGCCCTCCGCGTCCTGTTTCATCAGGTCGCCGGTGCGGAACCAGCGGTCGCCCTTCTTGAACACGTCGGTCAGGATCTTCTTCTGCGAGGCGGCCTTGTCGGCATAGCCCGAGAAGTCGTGGCGGATGTCGTTGCCGATCAGGCCGATAGCCTCGCCCACCTCGCCGACCCGCGCCAGACGGCACAGGCCGTAAGGTCCTCGGATGGGCTGTTCGGTCTCGACGTCGAACTGGACCAGCCGGATATTGATCTGCGACTTCAGGAAACCGGGCACGCGGCCGATGGAGCCCTGTTTGCCGTCGAAGTTGAACAGCGAGACGTTGCCCTCGGTCGAACCGTAGAACTCCAGCACCTCGGGAATGCGGAACCGGCTCTGGAAGTCGGGCCAGACGTCGGCGCGCAGGCCGTTGCCGAACGCCAGCCGCAGCTTGTGCTTGGTCTCGTCTTCTTGCGGCGGACAGTTGACCAGATAGCGGCACAGCTCGCCGATATAGACGAACATGGTCGCCCCCGACGACCGCACGTCGGGCCAGAAGGTGCTGGCCGAGAACTTCTTGCGGATCACCAGCCGCGCGCCGTTCAGCAGGGCCGCGCCCACTCCGACCAGGCCGCCGGTCGAGTGATACAGCGGCAGGACGTTGAAGATCCGATCCTCGGGCGTCGAACGCGTGGCGCCGGCGAAGGCGCGCATATAGGTGCGGGCGCGCGAATGCGGGATGCGCGCCGCCTTGGGCAGGCCGGTCGTGCCGGAGGTGTAGATATAAAGGGCGGTGTCTCGGTTGGTCAGACCCTCGCGCGCCGACTTGGACGGCCGCACCGACGAGCCGCCGCGCACGGGCTTGTCCAGGCCGCGACGGTCGCTGGTCTCCAGGTCGTCGGGCAGGCCCAGCACCCAGAGCGCCAGGTTGTGATCGACCAGAGGCCGCGCCTCCTCGATCTGGCGCCAGCAGTCTTCGTCGGCGACGACGTTGAAAGCCTTCGAGATGGCCAGACAGTGGGCCAGCCCCTGCCCGCCCAGATTAGTGTTGATCAGGGCCGTGGCGATGCCGACCTTGGAGAAGCCGATCCAGGCCGCCAGATATTCGATCCGGTTCGTCATCATCAGGGCGATGGTGTCGCTGCGACGCAGGCCCCGGTTCTTGGCCCAGTGGGCGAAGCGGTTGGCCATGGCGTCCAGGTCGCGATAGGTCAGGGTGCGCTGACCGTCGTCGATGGCGATATTGTCGGCGAACTTGTCGACCGCCTCTTCGAAGTCGTCACAAAGCAGGACGTCGCTGTCCAGCTCGATCGGCTTGATGCGCTTGAGCAGGCGGAACAGGCCGCGAGCGAACCGGACGTCCCGACGGATATTCGCTACAAAACCCATGCGCGCCGTGTCTCCGGTCAATGCGTGTTCCACCCTGTCCGGTGATGGACGAAGGGGGGGCGTCGGGTCAACCGCGCCGTCCGCGATCCCTCGCGAACCCGACGGATTGGCGCCAGCCGTGATCCATTTGTTCTGTTGACGCGGGGGAAATCCAGAGGCGTCGCCTGCTTTTTATTGCCGCATTCCCCGCTGATCCGGCCGCAAAGGGCGCGGTTGTCGCCTCATTCCAGGCAGGAACGGTGTTTCTTCGGGGCTTTTGCGCCGGCGGCGGAACGACGTTGCGAGACGGCGGGTTGGTTGATCAACGTTATGGAGGACAGAAACAATGTCGATGACCTACGCCAACGCCAATACCGAAGCCCGCACCGAAGAAACCTTCGTGCCGCGCTACGCCCGCAACACCAAGGCCAAGAAGTCAGTGAAGACCTGGATGATCCTGGCCCCGATCGGCGCCGTGGTTCTGCTGGGCAGCGGCGTCGCCATGATGATGGGCGGCGGCGATCAGGCGGCGCCCGCGCCGTCCCTTCAGGTTGCGGCCCCGGCGATGCAGACCGCGCCCGCCGCGATGACCGCCGCCGAGACGCCCGTCATGCCGGCCGCGCCGATGGAGACCGCTCAGGCCCCCACCGCCGCACCGACGCCGGCTGCCCCCGCTCCCATCGCCCGTCGTGCTGAGCCGCGCGCCGAGCCGGTCGCCCGTCGCGCCGCACCGGCCGCTGAACGCCCGGCTGCCGTACGCGTCGAGACGCCGGCTGTCCCGACCGGTCCTCAGCCCTATGCGGCCCCGTCCGTCCCGGCGGCGAGCACAAGCCAGTTGAACACCGCTCCGGCGACAGCTTCGACCCCGGCTCCGGTCGTGACCACTCCCGCCGCTCCGGCGATCACGGTCCAACCGTTGAACTGATCGCGGTCAGATAGAAGAAAGCCCCGGTTTCGACCGGGGCTTTTTTTGTGCGCGCCTCAATCGCCGGTCACGCGCCAGATCACATTGCCCACGTCGTCGGCGACCAGCAGCGCGCCCAGCCGATCGATCTGGACCCCCACCGGCCGTCCCTGCGCCTGACCTTGGGCGTTCAGAAAGCCGGTCAGCACATCCTGCGGCGGACCGGCCGGACGACCGTCCACGAACGGCACGAAGATCACCTTGTAGCCGCTGCGCACGCTGCGGTTCCACGATCCATGCTGGCCAATGAAGGCCCCGTTTCGCCAGGCCGGCGGCAGCAGGGTCGCCCCCTCGCCGAACGTCAGCCCAAGAGAGGCGGTATGGGCGCCCAGAGCGTAGTCCGGCCGAACCGCCTGCGCGACCATCGCCGGATTGGCGGGCGGCCGCGCATCGACGTGTTGGCCGTAATAGCTCCACGGCCAACCATAGAAGGCGCCGGGCGTCACCGAGGTCATATAGTCGGGGACCAGATCGTCGCCGATCTCGTCGCGTTCGTTGACCGCCACCCACAGTTTCCCGCTCTGTGGGTTCCAGTCCATGCCGACCGGATTGCGCAGGCCCGAGGCATAGACCCGCCGCGCGCCCGTCGCCGGATCGATCTCCAGAATGGCGGCGCGATCCACCTCTTCGTCCAGCCCATTCTCGCCGACGTTCGAGTTGGACCCCACCCCGACATAGAGGCGGCTGCCATCAGGGCTGGCGACCAGGCTCTTCGTCCAGTGGTGATTGCGACCGGCGGGCAGGTCCGTAACCTTGGTCGCGGCGGCGTCGATCCGCGTCTGCCCCGTTCGATAGGGAAAGGCCACCACCACACCGGCATTGGCCACATAGAGGCGCTCCCCCACCAGGGCCATGCCGAAGGGCGAGTTCAGGCCGGTCAGGAATTCCGTCTTCGTCTCCGCGACCCCATCGCCGTCGGCGTCGCGCAACAGGACGATTCTGTTGGGACTGGGCACGCCGGCGCCGGCCCTGGCCATGACCCTGCCCATCACCCAGTCCCGCAGTCCGCCCTTCTCGTTCTCAGGCGGAGGCGGTGCATTCGACTCGGCGATCAGAACGTCGCCGTTGGGCAGGCGATAGAGCCAGCGTGGATGATCCAGCCCCGTCGCGAACGCCTGCACCCGCAACCCGGCCGCCGCGACCGGCGTCGCGCCCTGGGGCCAGCTTGCGGCGGGCGCGATATTGAGCGTGGGCAACAGACCCTGACGCGGCGCGGGCAGTTCGGGGTTCGGACCAAAACCCGCCTCGGTCGGCAAGGCTTGGCCGCCCGCACAGCCCCCCAATCCCAGGGTTGCCGCCAACATTGTCGAGGCGAGCAGGGATTTGGAGGTCGCGGTCATGATCGTGGTCCTTACCGAGCGGGTTGCGCCGGAAACTCCAGCCGGCTGACATCATAGCCCAGACCGCGCGCCCGTTCAGTCAGGCTGCGCACCTGGGCTTCGGTCGGCAGATCGCGGGTATAGATGAACAGGCGTTCGAACGTGGGATCGGCCGAGATGAACCAGCTGTAGTCATCCGCGCGGTCCAGAATCCAGTAATCCCAGGTCACGAAACCGGCCAGATATCTCACCCTCAGCTTGGCGTTCGTGCCGGGATCGAGGATTTCTCCCCGCCCGCCGATGGCCTTTTCCTTGCCCTGCGGCGTGCCGACCTGACAGGTGTCGCGCACATCGACGCGCGTGCCCTCGACCGGCGTGTAGATCGACGCGCCCGCCACGCAGCCGTCCGTCAGTCGATCAGGCAGACGCGCAATCTCGTGCCAGCGCCCGGACCACAGACGCTGGACATCCACCGGTTTAGCCGGCTGTGGCGCGCGATATTCGGAAGGCGGCGGCGCCGTCACGCAGCCGGCAAGAGCGAACACTGCGGCCGCCGAAACGGCGAGGGATTTCATGCTGGACATGAGCGTTTCCGTTTGAAGCCATAAGCCGCGCTTGGCGACCCTGGTTCCTTTACGTCGCAACGCCCGTTTCGGACGGCGTGGACGGCAAGGCGGGAAATCTCTCAGGCCGTGGCAGTATCCCTCGCTTGTCTTACGCTGCACATTGGCGTTGTCACGTCGGCGTTCGACGGAGACACCGCTGGTGGACATTGCCATTCTGACCGAAAATCGAAACGCCCTGCCTGCTGCTCGCCTGACCCATCTTCAGCGCTTGGAGGCCGAGAGCATCCACATCATGCGCGAGGTGGCGGCTGAGGCCGAGCGACCGGTCATGCTGTATTCGATCGGCAAGGATTCGGCCGTGATGCTGCACTTGGCGCGGAAGGCCTTCTATCCGTCCAAACCGCCTTTCCCCCTGCTGCACGTGGATACGACGTGGAAGTTCCGGGCCATGTACGCGATGCGCGAACAGGCGGCGGCCGACCTGGGCGTCGAGCTGCTGGTCCACCAGAACCCCGAGGCTGTCGCGCGCGGGATCAATCCGTTTGATCACGGCTCGGCCCTGCACACCGACCTATGGAAGACCGAGGGGCTGAAACAGGCCCTGTCGCACTATGGCTTCGACGCGGCCTTCGGCGGCGCCCGTCGCGACGAGGAGAAGTCCCGCGCCAAGGAGCGCATCTTCTCCTTCCGCACGGCCGAACACCGCTGGGATCCCAAGAACCAGCGGCCCGAACTCTGGCGGCTCTACAACACGCGCAAACGTCCGGGCGAGAGCATCCGCGTCTTCCCGATCTCCAACTGGACCGAGTTGGATGTCTGGCAATATATCCACCTGGAGCAGATCCCCATCGTGCCGCTTTATCTGGCGGCCGAACGGCCGGTGGTCGAACGCGACGGCGCCCTGATCATGGTCGATGACGACCGGTTCCGGCTACGCCCCGGCGAGACCCCGCAGATGAAGTCGGTCCGGTTCCGCACCCTAGGCTGCTACCCTCTGACCGGGGCGGTCGAGAGCGCGGCCGCGACCCTGCCTGAGGTCATCCAGGAAATGCTGCTGACCACCACCTCTGAACGCCAGGGGCGGATGATCGACCACGACCAGTCCGCCTCAATGGAGAAGAAGAAGCAGGAGGGCTATTTCTGATGGCTCACCAGTCTGACTTGATCGCCCGCGACATCGACGCCTATCTGGACGCCCACCAGCACAAGAGCCTGCTGCGCTTCATCACCTGCGGCAGCGTGGACGACGGCAAGTCCACCCTGATCGGCCGGCTGCTCTACGATTCCAAGATGATCTTCGAGGATCAGATGGCGGCGCTGGAGGCGGACAGCCGCCGTGTCGGCACCCAAGGGGGCGACATCGACTTCGCCCTTCTGGTCGACGGCCTGGCCGCCGAGCGGGAGCAGGGCATCACAATCGACGTCGCCTATCGCTTCTTCTCGACCGAAAAACGCAAATTCATCGTCGCCGACACGCCGGGCCACGAGCAGTACACCCGCAACATGGTCACCGGCGCCTCGACCGCGGACGCCGCCGTCATCCTGATCGACGCGCGCCGGGGCGTCCTGACCCAGACGCGGCGGCATGCCTATCTGGTCAGCCTGCTGGGCATCCGCCACGTCATCCTGGCGGTGAACAAGATGGACCTGATGGGCTGGTCGCAGGCCGTGTTCGACGCCATCGTCGCCGCCTTCCGCGCCTTCGCCGACCAGATCGGGCTCAAGTCCTTTGACGCCATTCCGATGTCGGCCCTGCGCGGCGACAACATCACCGAGGCCAGCACCCATTCGCCCTGGTACGTCGGTCCGCCGCTGATGAGCCTGCTGGAGACGCTGGAGGTCGGGGACGATCTTCAGGCGGACCCGTTCCGCCTGCCGGTGCAATGGGTCAATCGGCCCAATCTCGATTTCCGCGGCTTCTCCGGCCAGATCGCCGCCGGGACCGTGCGGCCTGGCGATCCCGTCCGCGTCCTGCCCTCGGGCAAGACCTCGACCGTCGCCCGGATCGTCACCGCCGACGGCGATCTCGATAGGGCCGTCGCCGGTCAATCCATCACCCTGACCCTGGCGGACGAGATCGACGTCTCGCGCGGCGATGTCCTGGCCTCAGCTGACGTCCCGCCGGAAGCCGCCGACCAGTTCGAGGCCACCGTGGTCTGGATGGACGACGAGCCCCTGCTGCCGGGCCGGCCCTACCTGCTCAAGATCGGCGCCAAACTGGTCTGCGCCACCATCACCGAGCCCAAGCACAAGGTGAACGTCAACACCTTGGAGCAGCAGCCGGCCAAGCGCCTTGAGCTGAACGAGATCGGCGTCTGCAACCTGTCGCTCGACGCCCCCGTCGCCTTCGCCCCCTATGTCGAGAACAAGGACCTTGGCGGCTTCATTCTGATCGACCGAATCTCGAACCGGACGGTCGGTGCGGGCCTGCTGAACTTCGCCCTTCGCCGCGCCCACAATATCCACTGGCAAGCCCTGTCGGTGGACAAGGCGGCGCGCGCCACGATCAAGAACCAGAGGGGCCGCGTCGTCTGGCTGACCGGCCTGTCGGGCGCCGGCAAATCCACCATCGCCGACCTGGTCGAAAAGCGTCTCTATGCCGACGGCCGCCACACCTATCTGCTGGACGGCGACAATGTCCGCCACGGCCTGAACCGCGACCTGGGCTTCACCGAGGAGGACCGGGTCGAGAACATCCGCCGCGTCGCCGAGGTGTCGAAACTGATGGTGGACGCCGGCCTGATCGTCCTGGTCAGCTTCATCTCCCCCTTCCGCGCCGAGCGCCGCCTGGCGCGCGACCTGCTGGGGCCGGGCGAGTTCGTCGAGGTCTATGTCGACACCCCGCTGGCCGTCGCCGAGCAGCGCGATGTCAAAGGGCTCTACAAGAAGGCCCGCGCCGGCGAACTGAAGAACTTCACCGGCATCGACAGTCCCTATGAAGCCCCTGAATCGCCGGAGATCGTCGTGGGCACCACCACCATGTCCCCCGAAGACGCGGCCGAACGCATCGTCGCCTGGCTGGACGGCCGGTTCTCGACCGAGGATTTCAGCATCTGACCCCTCGACGTTCGGCCGGTTCGGGCGCGAGGGTGGAACCTTGACCGTTCGCCAAGCGCTCTGGAGCCCATGACCAATCCGATCAGACAATTGGACCTCGCGGCCATCGAACAGTCGCAGGTCGTGCGGATCGCCGGGGCCAATCTGACGATCGGGGGCCTGACCAGCGCCGGGGTGATCCTGCTGGTCGCCTTCGCCGCCCACTGGCTGGTGACACGGTCCCTGCGCCGACTGCGTGAACGGGCGGATCGCAGCCGCCAGGCCGTCTATCTGCTGGAGCGGCTGGCGGGTTACGCCATCATCGTCATCGCCGTAATGTCGGCCCTGTCGGCGGCGGGCCTGAACCTGTCGTCCCTGACGGTCTTCGCGGGCGCCCTGGGCATCGGCGTGGGTCTGGGCCTGCAGGGCGTGGTCAAGGAGTTCGTCTCCGGCCTGTTCCTGATCTTCGACCGGATGGTGTCGGTCGGCGACTATATCGAGATCGAGGACATCGGCATTCGCGGCGCCATCATGGAGATCGGCCCGCGCGCCACGCGCGTCCGCACCAACGACAACGTTAATGTGCTGGTGCCCAACTCGCGTTTCATCGAACAGCCGGTGACCAACTGGACGCTGAAGGGCGACACCCGCCGCATCCACGTGCCCTTCTCGGTCGCCTATGGGTCGGACCGAGGCAAGGTGCGCGACGCGGTTCTGGCCGCCGCACGCGCCAGCCCCTTCACCCTGCCCGAGACGGAGGCCCGCAAGAGCCAGGTCTGGCTGGTGGCGTTTGGCGACAAGGGCCTGTCGTTCGAGCTTCTGGTCTGGCCGACGCGCGAGGCGGTGAAACGGCCCGCCGCCATGCACGCCGCCTATACCTGGTTGATCGCCGACGCCCTGGACGCCGCTGGCATGGAGGTGCCCTTCCCCCAGACCGACCTGCGCATCCGCAGCGCCTTCGGCCTGGAAGGCGACGAAGCCCTGAAGCGGCTCGGCTATGGCGTGGGCGCCCCGTCGCGACCCGTCATCCCCCTACGCTCCGCCCAGACCGCCAACGACGCCGCCGACGACGTGATGGCCGACGACGAAGCCGACACGTCGGAGCCGACGCCGCCCAAAGCGGGTCAGGCGGACTGAGCCGCCTTCGCCGTCAACCGCCAGGCATGCAGCAGCGGCTCGGTGTAGCCGTTCGGCTGTTCTACCCCCTCGAACACCAGGGCGCGCGCCGCCTGATAGGCCAGGCTCGCCTCGGGATCCGTCGCCATCGGCCGATACAGCAGATCGCCCGCGTTCTGGCCATCGACCTTGGCCGCCATGCGCAGGAAAGCCGCCTCGACCTGATCGGCCGTGCAGACCCCGTGCAGCAGCCAGTTGGCGATATGCTGCGAACTGATCCGCAGCGTCGCCCGGTCCTCCATCAGGCCGATGTCGTGGATGTCCGGCACCTTGGAACACCCCACCCCCTGGTCGATCCAGCGCACCACATAGCCCAATATGCCCTGGGCGTTGTTGTCCAGCTCGGCCGCCACCTCGTCCTCGGACCAGTTGACGCCGTGTGCCAGGGGCGGGGTCAGCAGGGCCTCCAGGCCCGGCGTCGGCTGCTCCGCCACCGCCTTCTGCACCGCGAAGACATCGACGGCGTGATAGTGCAGCGCGTGCAGGGTCGCCGCCGTCGGCGACGGGGTCCAGGCGGTGTTGGCGCCCGTCCGGGGGTGGGCGATCTTCTGCTCCAGCATGTCGGCCATCCGATCCGGCGCCGCCCACATGCCCTTGCCGATCTGGGCCTTGCCGGACAGGCCGCATTTCAGGCCGATGGCGACGTTGCGCGCCTCATAGGCGGTGATCCAGGCGCTGGACTTGATGTCGGCCTTTCGCACCACCGGCCCGGCCTGCATGGCGGTGTGGATTTCGTCGCCGGTCCGGTCCAGGAAGCCGGTGTTGATAAAGACGATCCGGTCCTTCACCGCCTGGATACAGGCCGCCAGATTGGCAGAAGTCCGCCGCTCCTCGTCCATCACCCCGACCTTGATCGCATGGCGCGGCAGGGCCAGCAGATCCTCGACCGCATCGAACAGCCGGTCGGTGAAGGCGGCCTCTTCCGGTCCGTGCATCTTGGGTTTGACGATATAGATCGAGCCCGTCGCGCTGTTGCCGAACCCGCCTAGCCCCTTGATGTCGTACAGCGCGATCAGGCTGGTCACGACCGCATCCATGATACCCTCGGGCGCGTCCGACCCGTCGGCCAGACGGATGGCCGGCGCGGTCATCAGGTGTCCGACGTTGCGCACGAACAGCAGGCTGCGCCCTTTCAGGATCACCGTCGATCCGTCCGGCGCCGTCCACCGGCGATCCGGCTCCAGCGCGCGGGTCAGGGTCTCTCCGCCCTTTCTGAATGTCGCCGACAGGTCGCCGCGCATCAGGCCCAGCCAGTTGCGATAGGCCTCGGCCTTGTCCACCGCATCGACAGCGGCGACGGAATCCTCCAGATCGACGATGGTCGTCAGGGCCGATTCCAGCACCACGTCCGCCAGCCCCGCCGCATCGCCCCGCCCGACCGGATGGCTGCGGTCGATGACCAGTTCGATGTGCAGGCCGTTGTGCACCAGCAGGATCGACGCGGGCGCCACCGCCTCGCCCGTAAAACCGACGAACTGTCCCGCATTCTTCAACGCCGGCGACAGCTTGCCCTCCGCCACCGACCAGCCGCCCACATCCGCATGCGAGCCATCGGCCAGCGGCGCCGCCTCGTCCAGAAAGGCCTTGGCCCGCGCCACCACCCGTGACCCGCGCGCCGCGTCATGGCCGCCGGCGGTGGGCAGATCGCCCAGGGCGTCCGTGCCGTATAGGGCGTCATACAGGCTGCCCCACCGCGCATTGGCGGCGTTCAGCAGGAAGCGCGCGTTCAGCACCGGCACCACCAGCTGCGGCCCGGCCATCTGGGCGATCTCTGCGTCCACGCCTTCGGTCCCGATGGAAAACGCCGACGGCTCATCGACCAGATAGCCGATCTCTCTCAGGAAGGCCTCCGACGCCCCCACGTCATAGGGCTGGCCCCGACGCTCCCGATGCCAATCGTCGATCCGGGCCTGCAAGGCGTCGCGCCGGTCCAACAGCGCGCGGTTCTCCGGCGCGAACTGTTCGAAGATCGCCGCCGCCCCGGCCCAGAAGTTCGCCGCATCCAGCCCCAGCCCCGGCAGCACATCCTGCTCGATCAGGGCGATCAGCTCGCCTGCGACCTTCAGCCCGGCGCGATCTTCATGGGTCGTCATGACGGCCTCTCCCCGGCGCGACGCCGGCCTGTAACAATGCGTGATCAGGTAAGCCGAGCCCGCGCCGCTTCGCAAGGGTCACGTCGCGTCATCGGGGTCGCTTTTCGTCGAAAGCAGGCCGGGCGACGCCCGCCCCCGGTCAGAAACTCTTAACCGCGTCCGTGAACGGGACTGCAAGCGGCGGCGCCTATTGTGAGCTTACGGACGAACTCGCGTCCGGCCAGTCGAGCGTATCGCCCATGCTGTTTCTTCTGAACGATGTCGTGTTCGACCTGGACGAGGCCTGCCCGGCCACGCCCGCCGACACGCGCCGGTTCGAGAAGCTGGAGTTCGACTATGTCCTCGAACTCGGCTGCGAACTGTTCGCCGAGGATCCGCTGCTTCACCGCAACGATCCCGAGCGCGCGCGCCGCCTGGCCTGGCTGATCGCCGAGCGCAGCCCGGATGTGAACGCCGCCCTGTTCGCCGCCCCGGCCGTCGCCTGCAACCCCGACCTGGTCGAGCCGCGTTTCTGCGCCCTGCCGCAGCAGGTCATGCATCAGCTTCAGGCCAAGGGCCGCCGCCTCGACGCCGTCTCCGCAGACCGCGCCGTCTGGAACCGCCTGGCCGCCTGATCGCGGCCCAACGCGCCGTCAGAAGACCGCGTTGAAGACCACGTGCACCAGCGTCGCCACGGCCACAATGAAGCCGAACCCGACCGCCAGCCCCAGGGCCGGGTGAAGGGGCGCATGCTCGCGCGGGGCGCTGGCGATACGGTCTTGAGGATGGATGACAGCCATCATCTTTGTCCTTTCCCTATGATCCCGGATCGATCCGGGAGGGGAGCGTCGGACTCTGACGGTCTGATCGTCTCCTCCAGAAGAGAGCATGACTCCAATATCCCCTGATGGCGAGGGGTTATTTTTCCTGCGCGCCGCGCTGGACGACGGCGCGCCGAAGTTGCACCTTCGCGCCCAAGGGATGTTCAGGGGCGATTTCATGCGTTCTAGGTTTTTGACCTGCGCCGCTGCGGCGGTGTGGGCCTTCATGCTGGCGGCTGCGCCACAGCCCGCGCATGCCGACTGGCTGCGGGCCGAAAGCGAGCGCTTCATCGTCTACAGCGACGGCGGCGAGCGCGCGCTCAGGGACTATGTTCAAAAGCTGGAGATGTTCGACCGTGTGATGCAGTTCAGATCCGGCGTGCCCATAACGACGGAACCGCCCCGGAAACTGCCGATCTATCTCGTGCGAAACCGAAGCGCGCTACTGCGCGTCCATCCGCAAAGCGGCGATAACGTCATCGGCACCTATTTCCCGACGGAAGAGGACATCTTCGCCGTCGCTATTCGCGGCGACGGAAACGGCATTTCCGGCGACGAAGTCCTGATGCACGAATACGCGCACCACTTCATGCTGGGGAATTTCCTCGGCTCCTACCCCGCCTGGTTCGTCGAAGGCTTCGCGGAATACTACGCGACGGCGGATATCGACGTTCGCGACCGGGAGGTCGTGCTCGGCGACTACAATCAGAATCGCGCCTATTGGATCATGGCGGAGAGCTGGCTGCCGCTGGACGTTCTGCTGACAAAAAGCCCGAGCGAAATTCGCGCCTCCAGCCAGCGGGCGACCTATCTATCCCATCGCCTGGTTGCTCACGCATTGGTTCTACAGCACGCCTGAACGACAGCAGCAGCTGCAAACCTACCTGACGGCGGTAGCAGACGGAGACGACTCTCTCACGGCGATGCAGCAGGCGACAGGGATGACACTGGAACAGCTGCGCGCCAGCCTGCGGCGCTACACGCGCGAGCGCCTGAGCACCACCAAAATCAGCGGTCAGTTTCCCACTGCGGAAATCTCGGTAGAAAAACTCTCACCCCCTGCCGACGACCTGTTGCTGATCAATCAGAGACTAAAAGTCGGTGTGCCGGACGAAGACAGGGCCGCCCTGGGACAGGAAGTCGCCCGATTGGCGGCACGTCACGGCGATGATCCGCTCGCTCTGCTGGCCGCCGGTCACGCCGGAATGCACTTCGGCGACAAGCCGGCGGGGGAGCGAGCGCTGCAGCGGCTGCTGGAAATCGATCCTGACCACGTCGAGGCGCTGCAATATCTTGCGCAGGAACGGCTGCGACAGGCGCGAGAGGCCGATGACGACGATCAGGCCCAGGCGCTGCGAGTTCAGGCCCGAGGTTTTCTGGCTCGCGCCTATGCCGCCGGTCAGAATGACTATCGCACCCTGATGCTGTTGTCACAGATGCGTCAGAGCCAGCCCGGCTATCCGAACGAGAACGACCTTCTGACGCTGGGGCTTGCGCTGGATCGGGCGCCACAACTTGCTGCGACGCGCTTCCCCTATGCCAATGCCCTGGTGCAGACGGGCGCAAAGGAAGAGGCGATCGCAATCCTGAAGCCGCTGGCCAACAATCCGCACGGGGGCAGCGCCTCGACCTACGCCAGTCGTCTGATCGCCGCCATCGAGGCGGGGCAGGATCTGCCCGAGATCACGGAGGACGCCGACGCGCCTCAGATCAGCGAGCCGGAGCCTGAAACACCGCCGGGCGCAGAGCCTGAATCCGCCCCCGAACCCGCCAGCGAGTGACTTTCGGCGCGTGGCGGGGTAGTCGCGCGCCATGTCCTCTCTGACCCTGCCTGAAGAAGCGGCTCGCCGCCGGACCTTCGCCATCATCGCCCACCCGGATGCGGGCAAGACGACCCTGACCGAGCATATCCTGCTGGCCGGCGGCGCCATTCGTGCGGCCGGCGCTGTGCGGGCGCGGGGCGAGAACCGGCGGACCCGCTCGGACTGGATGAAGATCGAGAAGGAGCGCGGGATTTCGGTCAGCGCCTCGGTCATGACGTTCGAGCACGACGGCAAGATGTTCAACCTGCTCGACACCCCGGGGCACGAGGACTTCTCCGAAGACACCTATCGCACCCTGACGGCCGCCGACTGCGCCATCATGGTGCTGGACGCCGCCAAGGGCATCGAGCCGCAGACGCTGAAACTGTTCGAAGTCTGCCGCCTGCGCGACATTCCGATCATCACCTTCATCAACAAGCTGGACCGCGAGGCCCAGGACCCGATGACTCTGCTGGACGACATCGCGTCCCGGCTGCAACTGGACCCGGCTCCGATCTGGTGGCCGGCCGAGAGCGGCAATCGCCTGCGCGGCATGGTCGAGGTCGGCACCGGCCGGTTCCAGCCCTATACCCGCAAGATCGCCGGCTCGGCCGAAGACCCGGATCACCCCGCCGCCCTGCCGCTGGACCAGGCGGCGCAGTATTTCGAGGCCGGCGAACAGAACAATCTGGCCGAGGCCGTAGAACTGGTCGAGGGCGGCTATCCGGCCTTCGACCGTCAGGCCTTCCTGGAAGGCCACATGACACCCGTCCTGTGGGGTTCGGCCCTGCGCCACTTCGGCATCGACGAACTGCTGAAGGCCATCGGCGACTGGGCCCCCGCGCCCAAGACGATGAAGGCCCGAAAGGAATCCCCGCCCGAGACCCGCAACGCCCCCGCTCCGGTCGAGACCGTGGTCGAGCCCGGCGCGAACGAGGTCACCGGCTTCGTCTTCAAGGTCCAGGCGAACATGGACCCCAACCACCGCGACCGGATCGCCATGTTCCGCATGGCCTCGGGCGCCTTCAAGCGCGGCATGAAGCTGAAGGTGCAGAACACGGGCAAGTCCCTGTCGGTCAATGCGCCGATCATGTTCTTCGCCTCGGACCGGGAGCTGGCCGACGACGCCTTCGCCGGCGACGTGATCGGCATTCCGAACCATGGTGTGCTGCGGGTGGGCGACAGCCTGTCGGAGAGCGGCGTGGTGCGGTTCGCCGGCCTGCCCAACTTCGCGCCCGAAATCCTGCAACGGGTGCGGGTCAAGGATCCATTGAAGGCCAAACACCTGAAGAAGGCGCTGGAAGGCCTGGCCGAGGAGGGCGTGACCCAGCTGTTCCGGCCCGAGATCGGCTCGGACTTCATCGTCGGCGCCGTGGGCCAGTTGCAGTTCGAGGTCATGGCCGACCGCCTGGGCGAGGAATACGGCCTGGACGTCCTCTTCGAACCGTCCCCCTACGCCGAGGCCCGCTGGGTCACTCCAGCCTCGGGCGGCACGGACGCCGACATCGAGGACTTCAGCGGCAAATACCGCCCCCAGATGGCCCGCGACATCGACCAGGCCCCCGTCTTCCTGGCCAAGTCCAGCTGGGAGACCGGCTACGTGGGCGAACGCTTCCCCAAGATCGCCTTCACCAAGACGAAGGAACGGGGCTGAGCCTGCTCTGCGCCAAACGACTTCCTTTGGTCACGCGGCTGAGCCATGATCACAGGATGTCGTCGCTTCTCGCCCTTTCCAGCGCTGTGGTCATGCTGCAGGCTGCCCCTTCCGTGGGGCTGGTCTCGTATGACGAGGCCGTGCGCTGTGCGGGCCTGACCCAGGCGGCGTCTGAACTTGAGGGCGGCGAGAGCGCGCAGGGGCGGCGGCTGTATGATGCGGCCCTCTATTGGTCGTTGGCGGCGATGCAGGCGGCGACGGCGGCGGGCAAGCCGGCGACGGTCGCCGAGGGTGATCAGACGCGGGCGCGCATCGCGGCCGTGCGGTCGCTGAACGGCGATGCGCCCGAGGCAAGGGCCGCCCTGCAACGCTGTCAACAGAAGACGCCGAACCTGGACTGACGAAAACCGGGATAAGGCCAAGCCGAACCGCTTTCGCGGCGCTGCGTTTGCATTGGACGCCCCGAGAGACGCAGTCTGCGTCCCGAAGCGGGATAACTGAGGTCAAGCGCATGTTCAAATTCGGCCGCGATCTTCGAAAACTCTTCGCCCAGGCGCGTGAGAGCGAAGACCTGGGCTGGGTCGAGCTGATCGGCGTGGACCTGTTGCAGGCCGAGGCGCGGCGCGAGACGATCGATTCAGGCCGCGTATCCTGCGCCCGCCCCTTCGAAACCGAGCACCGCGCCTGCGCCCTTTGGCGCGAACATGCCCGGCGCGGCGGCGCGTCAGACAGTCTGGACCGCGCCGAACGCTGCGCCGACAGCCTGGCGCGCACCGCCGTGGGCGAGGATCAGGTCGCCCTGGCCGCCATGGACAAGGCGGCGGTGCTGATGCTGCGCTTCGACCTGTGCGGCGATCCCGCGCGACTGGACCGGGCGCTGGCCACCCTGGCCGCCGTCGGTCGCCCGCGCAGCCGACGCGTAACGGCGGGCATGACCGCACTCCACGCCCGGCTCAAGGTCCGCACCGCCCGGCTGAGCGGCGATGTCGCCAGCCTGTCCGACGCCGCCGTGCTGATGGACGCTGCGGTGCGCAGCGACGACACGCACGACATGGACCTGCGAATGGACCGCGCGGCCCTGTCGCTGGAGATGGGCGTGGTGCAGCGCGACGTGCGTTTGCTGGATCAGGCCGGCCGCGATCTGGGCGCCCTGGTCGAGACCGCCTCGCCGGATCATCGCCCCCTGACCCGCGCCCGTGCCCTGGCCCTGTGCGGCGCCGGCCTGTCGGCTTTGGCGGCCATCGCGGGTCATGAAGAGGCCCGCGCTCAGGGCCGGATCATGTTCGACGCCGCCGCCGATCAGTTCACGCCCGATCACAGCCCGCTGGACTGGGCCGCGATTCAGGTGCTGCGCGTCGGCGACGACGCCCAGCCGCTGATGCTGCTGACCCAGGCCGAGGCCCTGACGCAAGGCGGCGAACTGATCATCGGCGCCCTGGTGCGCGAACGTCGTATCGCGCGCGAAGTCGCCTTAGCCGAAGCGGTCAAGAATCTGACCGCACTGATGACGCTGGAGACGCGCCTGCGGGCGCGGATGGCGACGGCGACGCCGCTGGACTGGGCCGCTGATCAGATCGGCATGGCGGAAATCCTGCTGGCGCGGCATCGTCTGGGCGGCGACGCCCCAACCGATCTGGGTCTGATCCTGGGCGAGGCCGCCATGACGGCGCGCGAACTGGGCGTCGAGGCCTTGGTCGAGCGGGCCGAGGCCCTGCTGGCGACCGCGAGACGCTAGGCCTTCAGCCGCCCATGGCGACAAAGGCGCCGTTCAGGAACTTGGCCTTGCCGTAGGACAGCCGCTGGCCGTCGTCGGCCAGCACTCGGCCGCCGGCGGCTTCCAGCACGGCCTGACCCGCTGCGGTGTCCCATTCCGAGGTCGGGCCGGTGCGCGGATAGGCGTCGAACCGCCCCTCGGCGATCAGGCAGAACTTCAGCGACGAATCCGTTCCTTGCCAGCGCGAGCAGCCGTGGCGGGCCGCCAGGCGCGTCGCCTCCTCGTCGGTGACGCTATGGCTCAGCAGGGCCATGCCTTTCTGCGGGCGGTCGCGCACCCGGATCGGCCGCCAGTCCTCGCCCGCATGGGCCTCGCCGGCCTGAAGCGCGCCGAACTGACGCCGAAAGGCGCCGCCCTCGGGCTTGTCGGTGCGCCAGGTCGTCGCCGTCGCCGGCGCCGTCACCACGCCCGCCACCGGATGCTGTCCGTGGATCAGGGCGATATTGACCGTAAAGGCCTCGCCGCCGCGCACGAAACCGCGCGTGCCGTCCAGCGGATCGATCAGCCAGAACCAGTCCTCGGCCTTTTCGGGCGCGCCGTTCGCCGAAACCGCCTCTTCCGCCACCGTCTGGACGCCGGGATACAGGGCCGCCAGCCGTTCCAGGATCAGGGCCTCGGCCGCGCGATCGGCCTGGGTCACCGGGCTGTCGTCGGACTTGGTCTCGACCGCCGTGCCTGCGCGCCAATAGGGCAGGATCAGCCGCGCGGCCTCCTCCGCGATCTCGGCGATGGCCAGGGAAAGCGCACCGGACTTCAGGTCGCGGGCGAGAGCGGTAGAGGAAGAGGTCGTCATTGGCGGGTCGATAGACCATCCGGGCGGTTCCATGAACCAGCAAATCACTCCAACTTCGCGCGCGACACGAACTGTGACCTGAGCGCGCCAGACCTATGACCCCGACCCACGACGCAGACGCCGCTCCGCTGGACCTTCCCGTCGATGGAACGGAGCTGGCGACCTACATCGCGGCCAAGCTGTGCCATGACTTCATCAGCCCCTCCGGCGCCATCGTTTCCGGCCTGGACCTGATGCAGGATCCGACGGCCCAGGACATGCGCGAAGACGCCCTGGCCCTGATCGAGCAGAGCGCGCGCAAGATGGTCGCCCTGGTGCATTTCGCCCGCGTCGCCTTCGGCGCCGCCACCACCAGCGAGCGGTTCACGGCGCGCGAGATCGAAGGCCTGGCGTCCAATATGGTCCAGGGGGGCCGCGCCGCGATGGACTGGCGCATCAGCGATGGCGAGTTCACCAAGCCCCAGGCCCGCGCCCTGACCAATCTGGCCTATCTGACCATGGGCGCCCTGCCGATGGGCGGCGTCGCCGTGATCCAGTCTCGGGTCGAGGACGGCATGATCTATCTGGAAGGTTTCGCCGAAGGCGCCCGCGCCCGTCTGAAGCCCGAAGCCGTCGTCGGCCTGGCGGGCGAGCGCCTGACCGAGGGCCTGGCCGGGCAATGGATCCAGCCCTACTGGCTGTGGCTGACCGTGACCGAGGCCGGCGGCGCTTTGCGCGTCAAGGTTGAAGACGGCAAGGTCTCCCTGATCGCCCGAATGCCCGCCTGATTTCCAATTCCCAACGACTCATTAACTGGCGTCTGAGATAAAAAGGGTCCATGCGCCTCGGGCGAAAGCCGCTGTGTTTTTGAGGGATCGATCTTGGACTTCCGAACCTGCCTGATCGTCGACGACAGCCGCATCATCCGCAAGGTTGCACGTCGCATCGTCGAGGGCCTGGGCTATGAGGTCGACGAGGCGGCGGATGGGGCCGAAGCCTTCTCATACTGCACCGGCGCCATGCCCGACGTTCTGCTGGTGGACTGGAACATGCCCGTGATGGACGGCATCACCTTCCTGCGTCGCCTGCGCGCCATGCCGGGCGGAAAGCGGCCCAAGGTGCTGTTCTGCACGATCGAGACCCGCCCCGAGCGGATCGCCGAGGCTCTGGCCGCCGGCGCCGACGACTATGTCATGAAGCCGTTCGACGGCGAGATCCTGCAATCCAAGCTGACGGAGGTCGGAGCGATCGCCGCATGACCCCAGAGGACTTCGACAAGCTGCAGTCCCTTCTCGCCACCCGCGCCGGCTACCGGCTGTCGCGGGATCGCATTCACCTGGCCGAACACCGGCTGGGACCGATCGCGCGGCGCGAGGGCTACGCCAATGTCGAGGCCCTGCTGTCGAACCTGTGGGCCAATCCGGTCGCTTCCCTGGCCTGGTCGGTCATCGAGGCCCTGTTGAACGCCGAGACCTGGTTCCGCCGCGACCGCATCCCCTTCCGCATCCTGGAAAGCGAACTGCTGCCGGCCCTGTCCAAGGCGCGGCCCGACGGGCGGATCAAGATCTGGTCGGCCGGCTGCTCGACCGGCCAAGAGGCCTGGTCCATCGCCATGACCGGGCTGGAGCTCGGCGTGCCGGTCGAACTGGTCGCCACCGACCTGTCGCAACGCGCCATCGAAAAGGCCCGCTCGGGCCTCTACACAGGGTTCGAGATTCAGCGCGGCCTGACGGCCAAGACTATGCTGCGCTGGTTCGAACCGATGGACGACCAGTGGATCGTCAAGGCTGAACTGGCCGACGCCGTGCGTTTCGGCCGCGCCAACCTGCTGGACGAGCCGACCGACGACGCGCGGTTCGACGTCATCTTCTGTCGCAACGTCCTGTCCGACATGGAACCGACGCGGCGCGCCCGTCTGCTGGACGGGCTGGAACGACGCCTGGTCGATGACGGCTGCCTGTTCCTGGGCGCTGAAGAGAAGCTGGAGGGCGAGACCGTCGCCTTCCGCGCCGTCAACGGTCGCCGGGGTCTGTATGTAAAGGCGCCCTCGGCGCTTCGCCGCGCCGCCTGAAACCGTTGCCTGCTGCGGCGTTCAGCCCGCGTGCAGTTCCTGCTTCACCCGTTCCGCCAGGGTCTTGATGTCCAGCGGCTTGGGCAGGAAGGACACCCCGACCTCGTCCTGCAGCAGGTCCGAGAAGTCGCTCTCGGCATAGCCCGAGATGAACATCACCGGCGCATCGCCCAGATACTGCCGCGCCTTCTTCAGCAGCGACGGCCCGTCCAGTCCCGGCATGATGACGTCCGAGATCATCATGTCGATCTGACCGGCGTATTCCTCGGCCAGCAACAGGGCCTCCTCGCCGTCGGCGGCCTCGATCACCTCATAGCCGCGTTGGCGCAACAGGCGGGCGGCGATGCCGCGCACCGCGTCCTCGTCCTCGACGAACAGGATACGGCCCGCGCCCGACAGGTCGCGCGGCGCCTTGATCTTGACCTCGACAGGCTGAACCTCGGCCAGCTCCGCCTCGCCGGCGGCCGGCAGGAAGATGCGGAAGGCCGCGCCCATTGTCTTGGAGTCGGGCCCCTCGATATTGCTGACGGTGATATGGCCCCCCGCCTGCTGCGCGATGCCATAGACGGTGGCCAGGCCCATGCCCGTCCCCTCGTTCACCGCCTTGGTGGTGAAGAAGGGCTCGAAGATCTTGTCCAGCAATTCAGGCGGCACGCCGGGACCGGTGTCCGACACCTCGATCAGGGCGACCTCGTCGGTCGGCGCATCGACCCAGCCCAGGGCCCGCGCCTCGTCGCCCGTCAGGCGGCGCGTGGCGATGGTGACCACGCCGGCGCCCGGCTCGACCACGCCGCGCATGGCGTCGCGGGCGTTGACGGCTAAGTTCATCACCGCCGTCTCCAGCTGCGACTTGTCGGCCAGCACCACGGGCAGGTCGCGGCCGTAATCCGTCTCCAACCGCACGTCCTCGCGCAGCAGACGGCGCAGCAGGATGGCGAACTCGCCCACCAGTTCGCCCAGGTCCAGCCGCTCGCGGCGAACGGTCGATTTGCGCGAGAAGGCCAGCAGCTTCCTAACCAGATCGGCCGCGCGAATGGCCGTCTGGCGGATCTCGTTCAGCCCCTCGTACGAGGGATCGCCCACCGGGTGACGTTCCAGCAGGCCCGACAGCTGAAGCTGGATCGCGGTCAGCAGGTTGTTGAAGTCGTGCGCCACGCCCCCGGCCAACTGGCCCACGGCCTGCATCTTCTGGGCCTGGTTGAGCTGCAGCTCCATCGACTTCTGGCCCGACACGTCGAACAGCCAGATCCGCCGCTTGTCGTCCTCAGGCGCCACATACAGGTGCAGCATCTTGTCGGGATAGGCGCGCGCGATCAGCTCGATCGGACCCGACGACCCGCCCGCCAGCTTCAGCCGCGCCTCGGCAACGCCGCCCGGATCGAACAGATCGCCGAACGCCGCATCGCGCGCGGCGCCGGGACCGGTCAGCACGGCCAGGGCCGGATTGGCCTCTTCCGCCCGGCCGGAGAACAGGTCGTCGCCCTGGATGACAGCCGAGCCGAACGGCGCCCCGGCGGCCATGGCCCGCGCCTCGCCGGTCGCGGCGGCGGCAGGCGCATGCACAGGAGCCAAGGCGATGGGCAGGGCCGCGTCAGGCGCCGCGCGCATCAGGAACCGTCCCTCGCCGGCTTGACCGATGACGACCTCGACCTCGCGTTCGCCGATCATGACGATGGCGCGGCCCGGCTCGCCTTTGCGCGCCTGGGCGAAGGCCATGTAGAGGGCCTGGGCCGACTTGCCGCGCGGCAGGGCGCCCGTCGCGCCATTGGCCTCGGCCCAGGCGGTGTTGAAGGTCAGGATCTGTCCTGAATCCCACACCAGGGCGGCCGGCTCGGCCATGGCCTCCAGCACCTCGATGGCCGCGTCGCTGCTGGGCTTGGCGTTCGCCGCCCGCCGGAAACCGAACAGGCCGATCAGCGCGATCATGCCCACCGTCAGGATCAGCACCAGTCCCGGCGCCGAGGTCGGATTGTCGCGAAACGCCGGATAGGCCAGGGCGGCGATGGCCGCCACGACGCCAAACGCCATCACGGCCGACAGCAGATCGAACGAAGGGCGTCGGGTGGACGTCATGCAGCCTCGCGAATCAGTGGGCAGATCATACGCTCAAATCCTGACGCACTCTTACCGACGCTTTCTGGACTGGAAGACGAAGCCGATGATCTTGGCGGCGGCGTCGAAATGTTCGCGCGGAATGATCTCGTCCACCTCGACGGCGGCGTACAGGGCGCGCGCCAGCGGCACGTTCTCGACGATCGGCACCCCGTGCTCGGTCGCCACCTCCCGGATGCGCAAGGCCAGGGCATCGACGCCCTTGGCCACGCAGATCGGCGCCCCGTCGCCCTGATCCGGCTCATAGCGTAGGGCGACCGCATAGTGGGTCGGGTTGGTCACGATGACGGTGGCCTTGGGGACGTTCGCCATCATCCGCTGGCGGCTGCGCTGCATGCGGATCTGCTTCAGCTTGGCCTTGATGTGCGGGTCGCCCTCGGACTGTTTGTAGTCTTCCTTCAGCTCTTCCTTGGTCATCCGCATCCGCTTGGCGAAGCGCATCTTCTGCCAGACGAAGTCGGCGCCGGCGGTCGCTCCCAACAGCAGGATCGAGGCGAAGAACAGCGACACCGCCATGTCGCGCGCCAGCGGCAGGATCGCCAGCGGGCTCATCGACACCATGTTCTCGAACTCGCGCAGGTGCGGCTTCAGCACCATCCAGCAGACCACGCAGACGGCGATCAGCTTCAAGAAGGTCTTGACGAACTGCATCAGGCCGTCGGGTCCGAAGATGCGCTTGAACCCCTGCAGCGGACTGACCGCCGACCATTTCGGCTTCAGCTTCTCGGCGGTGAAGATCAGGCCCGACTGCGCCAGATTGCCCCCCACCCCGCCCAGGATGGTCGCCAGCATGACCGCCCCCAGAAACGGTGCGATGGCCCAGACGGTGCGCACCATGATCTGGTTGCCGGCGCCCGAGTTCAGCGTGCCCAGCATCTCGTGCGGGGCGGCGATGAAGGGCAGCATCTGTTCGGCGATGGACGAGGCGAACCAGCCCCCGCCCATCAGGATCACCGCCGCCGCCCCCGCCAGCGACAAGACCTGGGCGACGTCGGGCGACTTGGCCGAGTCGCCCTTCTTTCGGGCGTCCTCAAGCTTTCGCGGGGTCGCCTCTTCGGTTTTCGACTCGGGATCCGCGCCTTCAGCCATTCGGGCCTCCGAACACGAAATACTCCGCCAGGCGGCGGTAGCGGTCGATGAAGATGGTGCCTAGCGCGCCCAGGCTGAGCGCAAAGATCGACAGGCCCAGGATGACGCTCAACGGCGCGGCGGCGAAATAGACCTGGAACGACGGCATGACCCGCGCCACCAGACCGGACGCCAGGTTGAAGATCAGGGCGAACACCAGCACCGGCGCCGACAACTGGACCCCCAGCATGAAGCTGTCGCCCAGGGTGCGCACCGCCATCTGGGTGAAGTCGGCCATCACCAGCGGCTGGGCCGGCGCGATCAGGCGATAGGACCCCACCATCCCGGCGATGAACAGGTGATGGGTGTCGGTGGCGAACAGAAGCGTCACCCCCAGCAGGGTCAGAAAGGCGGCGATGGTCGTGCCCGGCTGGGCCTGCATCGGGTTGGCGGTCTGGGAAAAGCTCAGCGTCGTCTGCAACGAGATGATCTCGCCCGCCGTCGACAAGGCCGTCATGAACATCCGCAGCAACAGACCGATCATCAGGCCGACGGCCACCTCGCGGATGATCCATCCGACCATCAGCCCCAGGCTGTCGGGCAGGCCCGGCAGCGATCCGCGCACCACCGGCCACAGCGCCAGGCTGATGAGCAGGGCCAGCGACAGCCGCACGCGCGGCGGCACATAGGTCTCGCCGAAACCGGGGATCAGCATCAGGATCGCCGCGATCCGGGCGAAGATCAGCCCCCCGGCCCAGACCTGATCGGCGGTGGCGTACGCCTCCACTACATCCCCGCGATGCGGGCCGCGATCTGACGCATGAAGCCGCCCAACAGCGCGCCCATCAGCGGCAGGAACAGGATCAGGGACACAAAGATGGCGATGATCTTGGGCGCATAGATCAGGGTCTGTTCCTGGATCTGCGTCAGGGCCTGAAACAGGCCGATCACCACGCCGACCACCAGACCCACGATCAGGACCGGCAAGCACAGCTGTATCGTCAGCCAGATGGCGTCGCGCCCGACATCCAGAACTTCCGCGCCGTTCATCGACACCGCTCCCAAACTACTGGGCAGAAAATGCCGACAGGATGGTTAACAGGCCGCTAACCAAACGCGTATTCGTGGGGGATCAGGCCGCCAGGGTGCGAGACAGCTTGCGCGCCAGTTCGGCCTGGGTGAACGGCTTGCGCACGATCAGGTCCTCGCCCACGTCCGTCAGGGCCTCGGCGTCGGCGTATCCGGTGGCGAACAGGATGGGCGCTTCGGGCCGGCGCACCTTCAGCTCGCGCGCCAGCTCGCCGCCGTTCATCCCCGGCATGGCGAAGTCCAGCACCATGGCGTCGATCCGGTCGTGATGGTCCAGCGTCTCCAGCGCCGCCCCGCCGCTGTCAGCCTCGATCACGTCGTATCCCAGGTCGCTCAGATAGCCGGCGGTGACGGTCCTGACCGCCTCGTCGTCGTCCACCACCAGCACCACCATCCCGGCGTCGCGCGCGGCCAGCAGTTCGCCGCTCGGCTCGCGCTCCTGCGTCGGCGCGGCGTCGGCGCGGGGCAGAAAGATGCGGATCGTCGTGCCCTTGTCGACCTCGGTGTCGATGCTGACCCCGCCGCCGGACTGTTTGGCCAGGCCGAAGACCTGGCTCAGGCCGAGGCCCGAACCCTTGCCGACGTCCTTGGTGGTGAAGAAGGGCTCGAACGCCCGCGCCCGGACTTCGTCGGTCATGCCCGATCCGGTGTCGCTGACCGACACCACCACATAGTCGCCGGGCGGAAGCTCGTCGGGCCGCCCGGACGCATCCAGCCGCGCGTTCTCGGTGCGGATGGTCAGCGACCCGCCGACCTCCATGGCGTCGCGCGCATTGATGGCCAGGTTCAGGATGACCAGTTCGATTTGCGTCGGATCGATCATGGCCGGCCACAGGTCGGACGCCAACTGGGGCTGTTCGATATGGACACTGCCGCCGATGGCGCTTTGCAGCATGTCGCCCATGCTGCGCACCGTTTCGTTCAGATCGACCGCTCGCGGCTCCAGCTTTTGCCGACGCGAGAAGGCCAGCATCTGCGCCGTCAGCCGCGCGCCCCGCTGCGACGCTTCGCGCATCATGTCCAGTCGACGCAGGACCTTGGGGTCGGTCTCGTTCTTTCTCAACTGATCGACATTGCCCAGCACGACGGTCAGCAGGTTGTTGAAGTCGTGCGCCACGCCGCTGGTCAGTTGACCGACAGCCTCCAGCCGTTGCGCCTGACGCAGGGCCGTCTCGGCCTTTTCACGCTCGACGATCTGGGCGGCCAGTTCGCGGTTGGCCGCCTGCAGCTGCGCTGTGCGGTCGGCGACTCGACGCTCCAGCAGGGCCTCCGCGCGCTGGATCTCGGCGATCCTTTCGCGCGCCTCATACTGCCTGCGGCGACCGCGCAACGCCGTATCGACCGCACTGACAAGGGTCGTCGGATGGAACGGCCGCTCCAGAAAGCTGACATTGCCCAGGGTCGCCGACAGCCGACGCGCCGCCGGATTACGCTCGACGCTGCCGCCGCGGCGGTTCAGCACCAGAAAGGGAAAATCCGACCAAGACGGCTGGTCTTCGATCCAGGCGGACAGAGCGTTGAGGTCGCCGTTGATCAGCACCTCCTCCACCACCACGGCTAAAGCGGCGCCTTCGATCATGCGCGCCAGAAGGTCGTCCAGGGTGTCGCAGACCTGCGCCACCGTGCCGACCTCCATCAGAATCTGGGCCGCCACCACGGCGTCGCGCCCGGCGGGCGCCAGTATCAGAGCGCGTTCTGACACGTCTCCGCCGCGGCTCATTCGGCGCTATCGCCCATCAGTCGGTCACCTTGGCCCACGAAGTTGGGAACGCCGCGCAGAACCCCCTGGAAGCCGTACAGGGGCTCGCCCAGCGTCAGGCCGTTGGTCCCGATGTCGAACTCGCGAATGGTCTTCTCGTGCCCGCCCGCGCGCTTCTTGATGACCGAAATGGCGCGACGCACCAGGCCCGCCGCCTCGAAATAGCGCAGCAGGATGACGGTGTCGGCCAGATAGGTCACATCCACCGGCGCCTTCATGTCCCCGACCAGTCCGTGCTGGGCCACGGTCAGATAGGTCGAGGCCCCCTGACGGTTCAGATACTGCAGCAGTTCATGGATGTGCAGCACCAGGAACTGCTCCTGCGGCATGGCGGCCTGGTAGCCGTTCAGGCTGTCGATCACGACCGTCTTGATGTCTCGCCTGGAGACGCAGTCCCGAACGCGCGCGGCGAACTCGCCCGGCGACAGCTCGGCCGCATCCACCTGCTCCACCAGCAAGGAGCCCTCGTCCACACAGGCTTGCAGATCGATGCCGATCTCCAGCATTCGCGCGAACAACAGGCCCAATTCCTCATCGAAGATGAACATGGCCGCCTTCTCGCCCCGCGCGATCGCGGACATCACGAAACTGACCGCAAACAGCGACTTGCCGGTGCCCGCGGGGCCCAGGATCAGCGCGCTCGAACCGCGCTGTATGCCGCCGCCCAACAGGTCATCTAGGCCTGCAACCCCGCTGGACATGGGCTCGCGCTTGAACCGCGTCCGGTGTTCGGACGCGACGATGCGTGGATAGACCTCCAGCCCGCCGGTCTTGATGGTGAAGTCGTGATAGCCGCCGCGGAAGCGACGCCCGCGGTATTTCATCACCCGCACGCGGCGGCGCTCGGCCCCGTATTCCGGCGCCAGCTCCTGCAACTGGATCACGCCGTGGGTGACGCTATGGACCGTCTTGTCGTTGGCGTCGGTCGTCAGATCGTCCAGCAGCAGAACCGTCACCCCGCGCTTGGCGAAATAGTGCTTCAGCGTCAGCACCTGCCGGCGATAGCGCAGCGATCCCTGGGCCAGCAGACGGATTTCCGACAGGCTGTCAATCACCACCCGCTGGGGCTGAAGGCGTTCGACCGCCTCCAGGATCATGCGGCTGGTCTCGCCCAGTTCCAGGTCCGACGAATACAGCAGGCTCTGCTGCTGCTGTTCGTCCAGCAGGCTTTCGGGCGGCACCAGTTCGAACAGTTCGATCCCGTCCAGAGACCAGCCATGCGACCGCGCCGTGGCCTGCAGCTCTTCTTCCGTCTCGGACAGGGTGATGTAAAGGGTGGTCTCGCCCAGCGCGACGCCGGTCATCAGAAATCGCATCGCGGCGGTCGTCTTGCCGGTGCCCGGATTGCCTTCCAGCAGATACAGCCGGTCCCGTTCCAGCCCTCCGGCCAGAATATCGTCCAGTCCGGCGATCCCGAAGGCGGCCTGGTCTTGCTTGATCTCGCCGTCCGTCATGCCATCCTCTCGCCTGTAGCTGAGCCGTAACGCACGGAAACGGATAAGGTTACACGCCGGATGACTCGTCTCTAGCGGCGCGGGAACGACGACAAAATCTCTCCCTAGACCTTGAACGGCGCAGCTCTGATCCCAACCTGACGGCTTCGCCGGGGGGCCTTTCACGATCCGATTTCAGACGAATTGCACTATTCAGACCCTCTTTTTTCGAGCGTCACCGTCTGAATGCGTCCCGGCCTCGTAATGAAGCCCGAGACCCTCTCCCCTTCCCGCAATCGCCCCGCTATCTAGGCCGCCATGACCGAACCCCGCGCCTCCAAAGTCTCCCAGGCCGACGCCGAAGCCGCCGTCCGCACCCTGATCGAATGGGCGGGTGACAATCCCGACCGCGAAGGCCTGCTGGAGACCCCGGCCCGCGTCGCCCGCAGCTATCGCGAACTGTTCGAGGGCTATGAGGTCGATCCCCTCTCCTATCTGGAGAAGACGTTCGAGGAGACGGGCGGCTACGACCAGCTGGTCGTGCTGAAGGACATCCGCTTCGTCAGCTTCTGCGAGCACCACATGCTGCCGGTCGTGGGCAAGGCGCACGTCGCCTATCTGCCGACCGACCGCGTCGTCGGCATCTCCAAGCTGGCCCGTGTCGTGCGCGGCTTCGCACGGCGCCTGCAGATCCAGGAGAAGATGACCTCCGAGATCGCCGAGGCCATCCAGACCGTCCTGCGCCCCCACGGCGTCGGCGTGGTCATTGAGGCCGAGCACAGCTGCATGACCCTGCGCGGCGTCAATGCGCCGGGCGCCAGCCTGTCGACCAGCCACCTGATCGGCGTGGTCCGCGACGACCCCCGCACCCGTGAAGAGTTCCTGCGACTGGTCCGAGGCTAGGATTTCCCCAATTGCGCGAACTGGCGCATCTCTTGCGGCGAGACGGCGGAAGGAGGCTCTAACGATGCCCTGGTCCGTAATTTCGACCCGCAATGAGACAGTTCAGATCGCGCGCGGCGGCTGGCTGGACGCTTTGCGTTTCATCGTGGCCTTCCTGATCATCCTGCATCACTTCCAGGCGGCGGGCCCGGCGCCCCTGGCCGAGGTGATCAATCCGATCTTCGAACGCGGCGGCTTCCTGCTGACCAACTTCTTCCTGATCGACAGCGGCTATGTGCTGATGCGCGTCTATGGCGCGGCGGTGGACAAGGGCCGGCTGTCGCCGGGCGACTTCTTCCTCAAGCGGTTCCTGCGCGTCGTACCCGCCCACCTGATCATGGGCCTGTCGCTGGTCGGTTTCGTGCTGCTGGCCACCGCCGCAGGCGTCCCGCCGCGCAATCCGGAATGGTTCGCCTGGGACCAACTGCCCGCCCAGCTGCTGCTGCTTCAGTCCTATGGCGTTTATGGCGGCCTGGGCTGGAACGCCCCGACCTGGTCGATCTCGGCCCTGATCGGTTGCTACCTGGCCTTCCCCTGGATCATTCGCGGCCTGATGCGCCTGGGTCCGTGGGCCGCGCTGGCGATGGGCGTCGGCGTCTATCTGGTCGCCAACCAGCTCTGCTGGCACTTCCTGGGCTATCCCGTCTATCAGATGCCCATGCGCTACGGCATCATCCGCGCCCTGCCGCTGTTCTTCCTGGGGATGTGCCTAGCTTGGTTCGCCCAGAAGGTCTGGATCGCGCCACGCCTGGCCGGTTGGGCCGGCGTCCTGGCCGCCGTCGGCTTCTTCGCCCTTGAGCTTCACGACAAGCACGCCCTGGCCGCCCTGACCCTGATCTCGATCATCATTTTGGCCGCCGGCGCGGTGCCGGTGAAGAAGCCCTCCAAACTGGTCGAGATGGCCGCCATGGTCTCCTTCTCCATGTTCATCTCCAACGAGGTGATCCGCATCGTCTGGTTCGGCGTGGTCAACGTCGTGGAGGCCCGCATCTCTCTGCCCGTCGCCGCCCAATGGGGTCTGTGGGGCCTAGGCGTCGCGGCGGCCGTCGCCTTCGCCTTCGCCTTCCACTTCGCCATCGACAATCCGATCCAGACCCGCATCCGCGGCTGGCTGAAGCGTCGCAGCGTCCGTCGCGGCCAAGTTCAACCTAAACTGGGACCAGTCATCTCCATCGACGGCTGACCCCGGCCTTTGCCTATCGGCGATCCTCGACCAAAGTCGCTCTCTCCAGCCGCCTCCCTCTCGGTCAATGTCGGCGTCCACGTATCCGCAGGGATGCGCAGAACGGCCGATAACGGCGACTTGGGAGGAAATGGATCATGGCTACCGACGCTCCAATTGCGTCTGGGGAAGAGGAACACACCGTCGATCGCAGCGATCGTCTGGTCATCCTCGCCTCATCGGTCGGCACCGTCATCGAGTGGTACGACTTCTATCTTTACGGCTCGCTGGCGGCGATTATCACCGTCCAGTTCTTCTCGGGCGTCAACGAAACCACCGGCTACATCTTCGCCCTGATGGCCTTCGCGGCCGGGTTTGCGGTGCGGCCCTTCGGCGCCATCGTCTTCGGGCGCTTGGGCGACCTTTGGGGACGCAAGAACACCTTCCTCGTCACCATGCTGTTGATGGGTCTGTCGACCTTCGTCGTCGGCCTGTTGCCGCCCTATGCGGTCATCGGCATCGCAGCGCCCATCATCCTAGTGCTGATGCGCCTGATCCAGGGCCTGGCCCTGGGCGGCGAATACGGCGGCGCCGCCACCTACGTCGCCGAGCACGCCCCGCGCGGCAAGCGCGGCTTCTACACCTCCTTCATCCAGATCACGGCCACCGCCGGCCTGGTGCTCAGCCTTGTGGTCATCCTCGGTGTCCGGCTTGCGGTAGGCGAGGAAGCCTTCGCCGACTGGGGCTGGCGCATTCCGTTCCTGGTCTCGATCATCCTGCTAGGCGTCTCCCTGTGGATCCGCCTGAAGCTGGCCGAGAGCCCGTCGTTCAAGAAGATGAAGGCCGAAGGCAAGGGCTCCAAGACCCCGCTGAAGGACAGCTTCGGCAAATGGCCGAACCTGAAGATCGTGCTGATCGCCCTGCTGGGCCTCACCGCCGGTCAGGCCGTCATCTGGTACACGGGCCAGTTCTACGCCCTGTTCTTCCTGGAACGGGTCATGAAGGTGGACGCGACCCTGGTCTATATCCTGTTGACCATCGCGCTTCTGGCCGCGTCGCCCTTCTTCATCTTCTGGGGCTGGCTGTCGGACAAGGTGGGACGCAAGCCGATCATCCTGGCCGGCTGCCTGATCGCGGCCCTGACCTATTTCCCGCTGTTCAACGCCCTGACCCAGGCCGCCAACCCGCGCCTGGCCGCCGCCGCCGCCTCGGCGCCGGTCGTGGTCTATGCCGATCCGGCCGACTGCAACGTCCAGTTCGACCCCGTCGGCAAGACGGTGTTCAACCAGTCCTGCGACGTGGCCAAGTCCCACCTGGCCAAGGCCGGCGTGACCTACACCAATGTCGAGGCGCCTGCCGGAACCGTGGCAGAGGTTCGCATCGGCGATCAGTCCGTCATCCCCAGCTTCCGGGGCGACGCCATGACCACGGCTGATTTCGCCGCCCAGAAGAAGACCTGGGACACGGAACTGACCGCCGCCCTGACCGCCGCCGGCTATCCGGCCAAGGCGGACAGCGCCCTGGTCAACAAGCCGATGGTGGTGCTGATCCTGTTCATCCTCGGCTTTTACGTGACCATGGTCTACGGACCGATCGCGGCGGCCCTGGTCGAGATGTTCCCGACCAATATCCGCTACACCTCCATGTCCCTGCCCTATCACATCGGCAACGGCTGGTTCGGCGGCTTCCTGCCGACCACCGCCTTCGCCATCGTGGCGGCGACCGGCAACATCTACTCCGGTCTCTGGTATCCGATCATCGTGGCGCTTGCGACGGTCGTGCTGGGCTTCCTGCTGGTCAAGGAAGGCAAGGACGTCGATCTGAACGCCTGATCCTGCTTTCAGGCGGAACGAGGGGCGGGTCGTCGCAAGACGGCCCGCCTTTCGCTTGTGAAACACACCCTGCCCGGTTCAGATGCCCCCATGTTCAGCCTGACGATCCTCGGCCTGGTCGCCGCCTATATGGCGGTGCTGTTCGCCGTCGCCTGGTATCAGGAACGACCGGCGGCGCGGGCGCGCGGCAAGGGGTTGGGGCCGTCGGTCTACGCCCTGTCCCTGGCGATCTACTGCACCTCCTGGACCTATTACGGCGCGGTCGGCACGGCGGCGCGCGACGGGTGGGAGTATCTGCCCATCTATATCGGGCCGGTGATCGGCCTGACCCTGCTGTTCCCGCTGTGGCGCCGCATCGCCGCCGCGGCCCGGCGCGAGAACGTCGGCTCCATGGCCGACTTCGTGGCCTCGCGTTACGGCAAGAGCCAGACCCTGGGCGCGGCGGTCACGGTCGTCGCCATCCTGGGGTCGCTGCCCTATATCGCGCTTCAGCTGAAGTCGCTGTCGATGGCCGGCGCCCTGCTGACGGCGGGCACGCCGGTGGCGGGGTCGGAGCGGCTGACGGTGCTGGTGCTGGCGGGCGTGCTGGCCTTCTTCGCCATCCTGTTCGGGGCGCGCCGTCCCGACCTGACCGAACACAATCGCGGCCTGATCCAGGCCATCGGCCTGGAATCGATGGTCAAGCTGGGCGCCCTGTTGTTCGTCGCCGTCTTCGCCCTGGTCCTGCTGCTCAACGAAGGCTCGCCGCCGCGCATTATCGAAGGCCTGGGGGCGCTGGCCTCCCCGCCCGAGGTCACGCCGCGCTTCACCGCCATCACCCTGCTCTCGACCCTGGCCATCTTCTGCCTGCCGCGTCAGTTCCACGTCGCCTTCGTGGAGGGCGCCCAGCCGTCGGACGTGAAACGGGCGCGCTGGATCTTTCCCCTCTATCTGCTGCTGACCAGTCTGGCGGTGCTGCCGCTGGTGGCGGCAGGCGCCCTGTTCGCACCGGCGGTGAACCCCGACCTGCTGGTGCTGGCCCTGCCGTTCGGACGCGGCGAGACGATGCTGACGGCGCTTGTCTTCGTCGGCGGCTTCTCGGCCGCGACCGCCATGGTCATCGTCGAGGCCGTGGCCCTGTCGGCCATGGTGTCCAACAGCCTGATCCTGCCCTTCCTGGCGCGCGATCGCTGGCGGGTGCGGGGCGACGCCTCGGACATGGCGGGGACCATTCTTCAGGTGCGGCGTGCGGCCATCGTCGCGGTCCTGCTGCTGGCCTGGCTCTATTATCAGGCGACGGATCAGTCGCGCGGTCTGGCGGCCATGGGGCTGGTGTCCTTCGCCGCCATGGCCCAGTTGGCGCCCGCTTTGTTCGGCGCCGTGATGTGGCGCGGCGGCCATGCGCACGGGGCGCTGGCGGGGATGACGGTCGGGATGGCGGTCTGGATCGTCATGCTGGCCCTGCCGCAACTGGCGCCCGGCGCGCCGTGGCACTTGCACGTCATGCTGGGGGTCAAGGATCCGCTGGCCCTAGGGGTCTTCGTCAGCCTGGGGCTCAATCTGGCGGCCTATGTCGGGGTGTCCCGCTTTGCTCAGCCCCGTTTGATCGACCGGGTCCAGGCCCGCGCCTTCGTGGATCGGCTTGGGCCGGACTGGATGGAGGCCAGGCCCTCGCCGTCGGGCGCCTCGGTCGGCGACCTGCGCGCCCTGGTCGCCCGCTTCATCGGCGACGAGCGGGCCGAGCGCGCCTTCTCCGCCTGGGGACGCGAGACGGACACCCGGCTGCGCGACGCCGATCCGGCCGATGCAGCGCTTGCCCGCGCGGCCGAGCGGATGCTGGCCGGCGCCATCGGCGCAGCCTCGGCCCGACGAGTGATCGCGGCGGCCCTTGCCGGCGTCGGCCGTGCGCCCGAAGACGTGGTGCGGATGCTGGACGAGGCGTCGCAAGCCGTTCAGTTCAACCGCGACCTGCTTCAGACCACGCTCGACAACATCGACCAGGGCGTGATCGTGGTGGACGAGGATCTGCGCGTCACCGCCTGGAACCGGCGCTATGTCTCCATGTTCGAACTGCCCGTCGGCTTCGTCCACGTCGGCCTGCCCATCGCCAACATCTATCGCCTGAACGCCGAGCGCGGCGAAAGCCCCGACGACATCGAGGCCTGGGTCGAAAGGCGACTGGAGGCGCTGAGCCGCCGCATCCCCCACGACCATGAACGGGCACAGCCCGACGGCCGGGTGCTGCGATCCTCGGGCGCGCCCATCCCCGGCGGCGGCTACGCCACCAGCTACACCGACATCACCGCCCTGCGCCGGGCCGCGCGTGAACTGGAAGAGGCCAACGAACGGCTGGAGGCCCGCGTCGCCGACCGCACCGCCCGGCTGGACGAGGCCCGACGCGTCGCCGAAGACGCCACGGCGTCCAAGACTCGGTTCCTGGCCGCCGCAAGCCACGACCTGCTGCAACCGCTGCACGCAGCCCGCCTGTTCATCGCCGCCTTGAAGGAAGAACCGGCTCTGGCCGAGCCGACCAGCCGCACCCTGGCCGTCAACGCCGACCGCGCCATCGACAGCGCCCACCGCCTGCTGACCGCCCTGTTGAATCTGTCCAAGCTGGAGGCCGGCGGGGTGCGGACCAATGTGACCAAACTGTCGCTGGGCGGTCTGTTCGACGAGTTGCGTCGCGAGTTCGCACCCGTGGCCGAAGCCAAGGGTCTGCGCCTGACCATCATGCCCAGCCGCCTATGGGCCGCATCGGACCGCGACCTGCTGCGGTCCATGCTCCAGAACCTGGTGGCCAACGCCATCCGCTACACGGACACAGGACGGGTGCTGGTCGGGGCGCGGCGGCAGGGCGAGACGGTGCAGCTGTTCGTCTGCGACACCGGGCGCGGCATCCCCGATTCCGATCACGAGACCGTCTTCGGCGAGTTCGTGCGTCTGCCCGGCGCGGTGGACGAGCCGGGCGCGGGGCTGGGCCTGGCCATCGTGCGCCGCCTGTCCAGCCTGCTGGACCATCCGCTGGAGCTGAGCTCGCGCCTCGGACGCGGCACCATCTTCCGCATCACTGTGCCGCGCACCCCCGCCGACGTGATCCCCGAAATCGCGCCGGTGCGCGAGGCGCGTCTGCCGCTAGCGGGTCTGCGGGTGCTGTGTGTGGACAATGAGCCGGTGATCCTGGACGCGCTGAACGCCCTGCTGACACGCTGGGGGGCGAAGCCGACCCTGGTGTCCAGCGTCGCGGCGGCCAAGGCGGCTCAGGGTCCGTTCGACGCCGCCGTGGTCGATCTGCACCTCGGCGACGGGCCGGAAGGGTTCGCCGTCATCGATTGGCTGAGGCCTCACGGCGTGCGCCGCATCGCCCTGGTCACCGCCGACACCCGCGACGGTCTGAACGAACAGGCGACGGCGGCCGGCGCGGTCCTGCTGCCCAAGCCCATCAAGCCGGCGGCGCTGAAGGCCTTTTTGTCGAGCTAAGTCTGGCGAGCTAGCTGGGGTCGAGCGATTTGGCCAGGATCACCGCCTGGGTCCGGTTGTGGACGCCCAGCTTGCGGAACACGCTGGTCAGGTGCGCCTTGATGGTTGCCTCGGACACGCCAAGGTCGAAGGCGATTTGCTTGTTCAGCCGCCCGGCCTTCAACCCCTCCAGAATACGCAGCTGCGACGGCGTCAGGCTGGCGACGCGGCCGGCCGGGTCGTCGTCGTCCGCCTCGGGCACATCGGGCGCCCAGCTGTCGCCGGCCAGGATGGCGGCGATGGCCTCGACCATCTGGGGCAGGGACGAGGACTTGGGAATGAAGCCGGCGGCGCCCAAGCCTAGGGCGTGGCGCACCACGGGCGCGTCCTCGCTGGCCGAGACCACGGCGACCGGCACGGTCGGCTGTTCCGCGCGCACGGCGGCGAGCCCGGCCATGCCCTCGCTGTCCGACAGCTTCAGGTCCAGCAGCAGCAGATCGACCGGCCCGGCGACCATCGCCGCCTTGGCCTCGGCCAGGCTGGCGCATTCCACCACCTCCGCTCCCGGCGCCGCCTTGTCGACGGCCGAGCGCAGGGCGGCGCGGAACAGGGGATGGTCGTCGGCGACGACGATGCGATCCATGGGCGTCCTTCCGTGCGCGGCGTCTGATCGGCCGCGTCGTCGCCATCATGGCGCGGTTCGACTTTGGTCGAAATTAGACCAATGGCCAATGGCTCCCCGAGGCTGGAGGCGGAAAGGTTTTCGAAGGGACGCCCGCGTTAGATGGGCGCGGGAGGATTCATCATGATCAAGACAAGCCTAATGGCGGGAGCCGCCGCCGTCGCCCTGCTGGCGTCGCCCGGTATCGCCTCGGCCCAGGACCAGGCCGCGCTCGAAGCGCGCATCGCCCAGCTCGAAGCCCAGCTGAACGCCCTGAAATCCGAGGTCGTCGCCTCGCGCACCCAGCAGGCCGCGCAGCAGCAGGACATCATCCGTCTGGAAACTCGCCCGGCCGCGCCCGCCCCGGTTCAGCAGGCGGCGGCGCCTGCGTCGCCCGGCGAGGGCTTCCGCATCGGCGACCACACGGTCAAGTTCGGCGGCTTCGTCAAGGTCGACGCCTACGCCACCCGCTACTCCGGCGGCGACCCGCTCAACGGCGATGCCCTGCGCGAATTCCACATTCCCGGCTCCATTCCGATCGGCGGCGCCGACGAGGATACGGCGACCGATTTCAACGCCCGCCAGACCCGGTTCTGGCTGACCACCGACGGCATGGTCGGCGGCCACAAGATCGGCACCCGCATGGAGATGGACTTCCAGACCCAGCCCGGCGTCGCCGACCAGCGGACCACCAGCCCGGCCAACCCGACCCTGCGTCGCGCCTTCATCACCATCGACAACTGGCTGATCGGCCAGGAGTGGACCAACTTCCAGAACACCGCCGTCCTGCCCGAATCCGCCGACTTCATCGGCGCGGCGGAAGGCACCGTCTTCGCCCGTCAGGTCCAGGTCCGCTATACGCGCGGTCCCTTCTCGGTCTCGGTCGAGAACCCCGAGACGACCGTGACGCCGTTTGGCGGCGGCGCGCGCATCGTCGCCGACGACAACAGCCTGCCGGACTTCACCGCCCGCTATGCCGTGTCCCAGCCGTGGGGCGACTTCCAGTTCGCCGGCCTGCTGCGCCAGCTGAAATACGAGAACCCGGCGACCAATATCGATTCCACCGCGACCGGCTGGGGCCTGTCGGCATCGACCAAGATCAAGGTCGGGTCCAAGGACGACATCCGCCTGATGCTGACGGGCGGCGAGGGCATCGGCCGCTATGTCGGTCTGAACTTCTCCAACGATGCTGTGGTGGACGCTTCGGGCGAACTGGACTCCATCGGCGTTGTCGCCGGCTTCGCCGCCTACCGCCACGTCTGGGCCCCCGGCTGGCGCTCCAGCCTGATCTGGTCGGCGCAGAAGGTGGACAACGAGACCGGCTTCACCGGCCTGGCGGTCAACCGTTCCGCCCAGAGCATCCATGCGAATTTGATCTGGTCGCCCGTTACGGCGTTTGATGTCGGGGCCGAGCTGATGTTCGCAGACCGCGAGATCGAGACCGGCGCCAGCGGCGACATGACCCGTCTGATCCTGTTCGCCAAATACGGATTCTGATTGATGCCGGAGACGTCTCGCGTGCCTGATCCCGACCTCTATCCCGTTCCTGCCGACTGGGCCGAAAAGGCCCATCTGAACCGGGAGGCCTATGAGACGGCGCGGATCGCGGCGCGCGAGACGTCCGACGCCTATTGGGCCGAACAGGCCAGGCGTCTGGACTGGATCACGGCCCCGACCAAGATCAAGGACGTCTCGTTCAAGAAGGAAGACTTCCGCATCCGCTGGTTCGAGGACGGGGTGCTGAACGTCTCGGCCAACTGCATCGACCGCCACCTGCCTCATCGCAAGGACGAGACGGCGATCATCTGGGAAGGCGACGATCCCGCCGACAGCCGCCACATCACCTTCGGCGAACTGCACGCCGAGGTGTGCCGCATGGCCAACGTGCTGAAGGCGCATGGAGCGAAGAAGGGCGACCGGATCACCCTGTATCTGCCCATGATCCCCGAGGCCGCCTACGCCATGCTGGCCTGCGCCCGCATCGGCGCCGTCCATTCGGTGGTGTTCGGCGGCTTCTCGCCCGACAGCCTGTGCGGGCGGATCGAGGACTGCGGCTCGAACCTGGTCATCACCGCCGACGAGGGCCTGCGCGGCGGCAAGCATGTGCCGCTGAAAGCCAATGTCGACGAGGCCCTGACGAAGGTGAAGGTCGACACCGTCCTGGTCATCCGTCGCACCGGCGCCGACGTGCCGATGATCGAGGGCCGCGACTTCGACTACGCCCTGGAAGCCGCCAAGGTCGACGCCGACTGCCCGCCCGAGCCGATGAACGCCGAGGACCCGCTGTTCATCCTCTACACCTCGGGTTCGACCGGAAAGCCCAAGGGCGTGTTGCACACCACGGGCGGCTATCTGTTCTGGGCCGCCTGGACGCACGAGCTGGTCTTCGACTATCGCCCCGGCGAGGTCTTCTGGTGCACCGCCGACGTGGGCTGGGTCACCGGCCATTCGTATATGGTCTATGGGCCGCTCGCGAATGCGGCGACGACCCTGATGTTCGAGGGGGTGCCCAACTATCCCGACGCCGGCCGGTTCTGGCAGGTGGTGGACAAGCACAAGGTCGAGATCTTCTACACCGCCCCCACGGCCCTGCGCGCCCTGATGCGCGAAGGCGATGCGCCGGTAAAGGCGTCCTCGCGCGCCTCGTTGCGTCTGCTCGGCACGGTCGGCGAACCTATCAATCCCGAGGCCTGGCGCTGGTATCACGAGGTGGTCGGCGACAGCCGCTGCCCCATCGTGGACACCTGGTGGCAGACCGAAACGGGCGGCCATCTGATCACCCCGCTTCCCGGCGCCACGGACCTGAAGCCCGGATCGGCCACCCTGCCCCTGCCCGGCGTCGAGCTTGAGATCGTGGACGCTGAGGGTCAGCCGCTGGAGGGCGCCGCGTCCGGCAATCTGTGCATCACCGACAGCTGGCCGGGCCAGATGCGCACCGTCTATGGCGACGACCAGCGCTTCTTCGACACCTATTTCTCGACCTATCCCGGCCGCTATTTCACCGGCGACGGCTGCCGTCGCGACGAAGACGGCTATTACTGGATCACCGGCCGGGTGGACGACGTCATCAACGTGTCCGGCCACCGGATGGGCACGGCCGAGGTCGAGAGCGCCCTGGTGCTGCATGACGATGTCGCCGAGGCGGCGGTCGTCGGCTATCCCCACGACATCAAGGGCCAGGGTATCTACGCCTACGTCACCCTGAACAACGGGGTCGAGCCGACCGAGGACCTGCGCAAGGCCCTGGTCGCCCACGTCCGCCACGAGATCGGCCCCATCGCCGCGCCCGACGTGATCCAGTGGGCGCCGGGCCTGCCCAAGACCCGGTCGGGCAAGATCATGCGGCGCATCCTGCGCAAGATCGCCGAGAACGAGATCGGGTCGCTGGGCGACACCTCGACACTGGCCGACCCGTCGGTCGTGGACGATCTGGTGAAGAACCGCGCCGGAGCCTGATGACGCGGGTTCAACGCGAGGGCTGATGCGCCTATCTGTGCGTCAGCCTGCCGCAGCCTGAGCCGTCCATGCCCCGTTTCCTGTCCCGCCTGCCCATCGACGGCTATTTGCTGGCCCTGATCGGCATGGTGATCCTGGCGGCGCTGCTGCCCGCCAGCGGACAGGCCGCCGTGGTCATGGATTGGGTGGTCAAGGCCGCCATCGCCCTGCTGTTCTTCCTGTATGGCGCGCGGATGTCGCCGGCGGCCATCGGCGCCGGCCTGATGCATTGGCGGCTTCAGGGCACGGTCTTCCTGTCGACCTTCCTGCTGTTTCCGCTGCTGGGGCTGGGCCTGGTCTTCCTGATGCGCGGCTCGCTTCAGCCCGACCTGCTGACGGGGATGCTCTATCTGTGCCTGCTGCCGTCCACGGTGCAGTCCTCCATCGCCTTCACCTCCATCGCCGGCGGCAATGTCGCGGGCGCCCTGACCAGCGCCAGCCTGTCGAACCTGCTGGGCGTCATCGTGACGCCGCTGCTGGTCGCCCTGATGATCGGCGGGGCCGGCGGCGGCATCCACCTGCAATCCATCCTCGACATCGGCCTGCAGATCCTGGCCCCTTTCGCCGTAGGCCAGCTGTGTCGCCCGCTGCTGAAGGACTGGCTGGGTCGTCACGCCAGGCTGACGGGCCTGGTGGACCGCGGCTCCATCCTGCTGATCGTCTACGCCGCCTTCAGCGAGGGCGTCGTCGCCGGGGTCTGGTCCCAGGTCGCGCCTATGGACCTGGCCAAGGTCATCGGACTGAACATCGTGCTGCTGGCCATCGTCCTGGGCCTGACCCTGATGGCGGGGCGGCTTCTCAAGTTCGACAAGCCCGACCGGATCGTCATCCTGTTCTGCGGCTCCAAGAAGAGCATGGCCACCGGCATCCCCATGGCCGGCATCCTGTTCGCCGGTCACGCGGTGCCGCTGATCGTCCTGCCGATCATGCTGTTTCACCAGATCCAGCTGTTCGCCTGCACCATCATCGCCCAGCGCTATGCGCGAGAGAATGCGGCGCGCGCCTTGAGCCCCATCTTACCTTGAGACATGGCCTCCCTTGAGATAGACCGCCCTCAGGCCATCGCGGGCATGATGTAGTGGTAGCCTGGCAGCTTCCCATGCTGCTCGTGCGGGTTCGATTCCCGCTGCCCGCTCCAACCTATTGGTGAAGGCGCGACGATCGTGCCGCCGCGCCTCCTTTCCGTTCTCAGTTCGCGGCTTCGACGGTGACGCCGCGTTGTTGCAGAATGGCCTGGACGCTCTCGTCGCCGGTCAGGTGGCCGGCGCCCACGGCGATGAAGGCGGTGCCCGAACCTTCGAGCAGGGTCTGGATCTGGTCGGCCCAGTCGGTGTTCCGGTCGACCAGCAGGGCCTGATAAAGGGCCGGCGAGGCCTCCTTCATCTCCTCAACCATGACGCGGTCCAGAGTGCCGACGTCGCCCTTGGCCCAGGCCTCGACCATGGTGTCCAGCATGGTCACGGCGTTCTCGTAGTCCTTCAGCGTCTCGCGCAGGAAGGCCATCTGCACGTCTTCGGGCAGGCCGGCCAGAATGCCGATCTGCTTGTCGATGGTCTCGAAGCCGTGGATCGGCTTGCCGGCCGCCTCGGCGCGCGCCTTCAGCACCAGTTCGACGCCGGACTTGGGATCATAGCCGGCCTTGACCAGGGGCGCGACCGACAGGCTGAGCGCCGCCAGCCAGGGCTTCATCGGCTGAAGCTGCGCGGCGGAGGCGCCCATGGCCTGGGCGGCGGCCTCCAGTTCGACGTTCTCCTCGGGCGTCAGGCGGCTGGAGAGAGGCGTGTCCGGCGACAGGCCGTGCTGCTGGATCAACGGCATGACGGCGGCCTGATCGTCGGGATTGCTGATCTCGAACCAGATGTCCGAGGCGCTGTCGAAGGCGGCCTCGACGCGAGGGCTGGCCCAGCCGGTCGTGGGGCGCAGGACGTGGACCGAGCCGAACAGATACAGGGTCGAATCCGAATCCTTGATCACCCACAGGGCGGGGCCTTCGCCCTGGATGGGCGCAGCGGCGGCGGGCGCCGTCGTCTGGGCCAGGGCGTCGGCCGGAACCCCGGCGATGGCGACGAACAGGGCCAGGCCGCCGGCGACGCCGAGGGCGCCGCGTGCGAGGGTGGAAACGGAGGATCGGAGGCGGGCGGAAAGGGTCATGAGGTCGCTCCAGTTTTTTGAAAAAGGCGGGAAAAGGGAAAAGAGGTCAGGCCAGGCCGCGGCGGGCGCTGATCCAGATGGAGGCGGCGAGATAGAGCGTCATCAGCACGGCGTAGATGTCCCAGGCGGTGATCGTCGGCGCGGCGCCCAGGCGTTCGGCGGCGGCCCACAGGAACAGGATCAGCTGGCCCAAGAAGAAGGTGACGGCGGCCGACTCCATCACCGCGCGGCGCAGCAGTTCGTCGGCCTGGCGATAGACGCGCACGTTCATCACCGTGTGCAGCACCAGCAGCAGGCCGATGGCGCCGAGGCCGAGCACGGGGCTGACGCCCATCAGGCTGAATGCGATCGGCAGGGTCAGGATGACGCCGGAAAAGCCCATGACCGCCGCCTGGAACCGCGCCACGGCGGCTTCCTCGGGCGAGGCGTCGCCTTCCAGATTGTACATCTTGCCCAGGCGTTTGGCGTCCAGGCTGACGTAGAGCGCCCACAGCGCGCCCACGACCAGGGCGAACCCGACCAGCAGGGCCAGCACGTCCGACCAGCGTATGGCCTTGTCCGTCAGGCCGAAGCCGCCCGGCGCGACCTTGGCCAGCCAGGCGCCGACGCCGTAGCCGATCACGCCGAACAGGGCGCCGAAGGCGAAGGCGCGGACCCATCGGGGCCACGAGGCGGGAGAGAGCGAGGGAGACTTCATTTCGTCGGCTCCTGGTCGTCGGAAAAGATGGATTCGATGGGTTGGCCGAAGATGCGGGCGATCTTGAAGGCCAGCGGCAGGGACGGGTCGTAACGGCCGGTCTCCAGCGCGTTCACGGTCTGGCGCGACACGCCCAGATGTTCGGCGAGCTGCGCCTGGCTCCAGTCGCGCTCGGCGCGCAGGACCTTGAGACGATTGTTCATGGCTCAGCCCCGCATCCGCGCCAGCCACCACCAGGCCCAGACGACGGTGTAGCCGATCAGCATCGGGGCGATCATCAAGGCGGCGCCGGCGGACATATAGTCGACGGGGGAGCCGCCCGATCCGACGTGGCGGGCGATGATGTCGCGCCACGGTCCGGCGGAGGAGAGGATCAGTCCCACGCCGCTGACGCACATGCCGGCCGTGCCGCCCCAGTACCAGGCGGCCTTGTGGGCCTCGCGCGCGGCCTCGTCGATCACCCGCATCCATTCGGCGCCGACCCAGAGGGCGCCCGCCATGATGGCGGCGGCGAAGACGCCGGTCACGATCAGCTCACCAAGCTCGGAGGTGATCCAGCCCGAGCTGGAAGCGTAGCCGACCGCAATGCCGCCCAGAAGGGCGAACAGCAGCCCGCCGCCGAACGTGATCACCGTCGCCTTGATTACCGGCCGCCACTTACGCATCAGTCAACACCCCTTGTCCAATTGACAAGCTACATTGACATCACACCGCAACGCCTGTCAAGCGCCCTTTCCACAGAAAGACGCCCTACTCCGACTTGGACGAGGCGATCAGCTCCGGACGAGCGATGACGCGCGGCGCGGTCTCCACCGGCGTCAGGTCCGGCAGGGCCTTGCCTTCGTGGTCCACCTGCAGGTCTTCAAAGCGGCGGGCCGACACCATGACCTGGCTCTCCAGCGAGCCGACGAACTGGTTGTACTTGCCCACGGCCTGATCCAGGGCGCGGCCGACGGCCGAGGCGTGACCGCCCATGACCGACAGCCGCTTGTAAAGCTCGCGCCCCAGAGCGGCGACCTTGTCGGCGTTGGCCGCCTGTTCTTCCGCCCGCCAACCATAGGCGACGGCCTTGCACAGGGCGAACAGGGTCGAGGGGGTGACGATGACGACGCGCGACGCCATCGCCTGGGTCATCAGGTCCGGCTCGTGGTCCAGGGCGGTGACCAGGAAGGCGTCGCCGGGCACGAACAGGACGACGAAATCGGGGCTGGGCTTGAACTGGTCCTGATAGGCCTTGGACGACAGCTGGCGTACGTGGGTCTTCAGGCTGGCGGCGGTGCGCAGGCCGACCGAACGGGCGCGCGCCTCCTCGTCGCCGTCGCCCTCGTCGAAGGCCAGGGGCACCTTGGCGTCGATCACGAACATGCCGCCGCCGGGCAGGCGGACGATGAAATCGGGCCGGTTCTGGCGGCCTTCATCGTCGGCGCTGGAGGTCTGTTCGGTGAAGTCGAACCGCCCGGCCATGCCGGCGGCCTCCAGCACGTTTCGGCAGGTCTGTTCGCCCCAGCGCCCGCGCCGGCCGGTGTTGCCGCGCAGGGCCTCGGTCAGTTTGCGCGCCTCGTCCCGTGTCGCCGAGGACGCCGCCATCAGCTGGGTCAGTTGTTCACGCAAGCCTCCGGTCTCTTCGGAGCGGGTCTTTTCCAGCGCCGCGACATGTTCCTGAAACTTGGTCAGGGTGTCGGCGACAGGTTTCAGCTGGGCCGCCATCCGCTCGCGCGCCAGCTGGTCCTGAGCGCGGAAGGTCTCGGTCGCGCGGCTGACCATCTGATCCGCCACCACCTGGGCGGATTGAGCCGCCTGGGCCTTGAGCAGTTCGCCCATGGTGACGCGGCTTTCCTCGACCAGGTCGATACGCGCCTCGGCGGCCGCCAGCGCGCCTTGCGCCCTCTGCCAGCCCATGAAGGCCCACAGGAAGCCGCCCGCGAAGGCGGCGGCGAGAAGGGCGAGGATGGGCACGAGCATGTTCATGCTCCGTTCCTAGCGGGAGTCGCCGCTCATGAGAAGCGCGCCAAGCCTCGCAGGAACGTAGCCGTTCCGATGACGTTGGTTTGGCTGAACCTGTCCTCGGAGAAGACACGCCATGATCCCCCAAGAGCCCGAACGTCACGACAAGGCCGCCGACGCCGTCCACGATGGCCGCCCGGTCGACGCCGAACTGGTCCGCAGCGGACGCAAGGGCCCACGCATCCTGGTGCTGCTGGTCATCTCGACGCTGGCGGCGGCCGTCCTGCTGCTGGGGATCTGGATGATCTCCAACGGCGGATTCAACGCCCAGAACGACGAAACGGGCCCGACCGCAGCCGACACTCGCGACTTTGCAGGCGACAGCCAGACCCCGCCTGCGGCCGACGCGCCCACGGACGCGACCGGCCGGGCTGAGCCTGTGCCGACGGGCGAGGCGCCGAACGTCAACGCGCCGACGACGCCGTCGAACTGATCGCTATCAGGCGGGGCGGCGGGCCTTCAGGGCCTGGACGATGGTGCCGTCGTCCAGCCAGTCCAGATCCCCGCCGACCGGCACGCCGCGCGCCAGGGACGTGACCTCGACCTCCGGCCCGCCGATCCGCTCGGCGACATAGTGGGCGGTGGTCTGGCCGTCCACGGTGGCGGGCAGGGCCAGCACGACCTCGCGCACCCCGCCGCCCCTTACACGTCCGACCAGTTCGGTGATGCGCAGATGCTCGGGCCCGACGCCGTCCAGGGCGGACAGCAAGCCGCCCAGCACATGGTATTTGCCCCGGAAAGCGCCGGATCGCTCCATCGCCCACAGGGCGCCGGCCTCCTCGACGACGCAGATCAGGCCGTTGTCGCGCGCGCCGTCCGAACAGATGGCGCAGGGGTCGCGGGTGTCGGGCGTACCGCACACCGAACAGGACACGACCTTTTCCGCCGTCTCGGCCAGGGACGCCGCCAACGGCACCAGGAGTTGCTCGCGCCGCTTCAGCAGGGCCAGGGCCGCGCGACGGGCGGAGCGCGGACCCAGGCCCGGCAGTTTGGCGAGCAGGGAGATCAGCCGTTCGATCTCCGGCCCGGCGGAGGCGGCCATCAGAACAGTTTCGGCATTCCGGGAATGTTCATCCCGGCCATCGGCCCGGCGGCTTCGCGCATCAGGGCGTTGTTCTGTTCGTCCAGCTTGCGCTTGGCGTCGGCATGGGCGGCGACGATTAGGTCGGCCAGAATCTCGCCCTCGCCGGGCGTCAGCAGGCTGTCGTCGATCCTGATCGCGGTGATCTCGCCCGGTCCCTTGAGGGACACCGAGACAAGGCCGCCGCCCGAGGAGCCCTCGGCGCTGGTTTCGGCCATCTTGGCCTGGGCGTCCTGCAGCTTTTGCTGCATCGCCTGGGCCTGCTGCATCAGTTGTGTGAGGTCTTTCATGCCCTCTAGATAGGGGCAAGACGGCCGGTGCGACAGGGGTTTTGCGCATTCCTCGCGAAATCGGAAACGCTGAGGCGCCGCATTCGCACTTGCGACCGTTGCGAAACGGCCTAATTAGCACCTGCATTCGTTGCTGTTATAATCAGGAAGGCATTCCATGGCCTACGACGCCCTCACTCAACGCGACGCCCCGCTGTCGGACGCCGCCTTGTCGCAACTGTTCACCGAGGCGCGCACGCGCAACGGCTGGACCGATCGCCCCGTCGCGCCCGAACTGCTGCGCAAGCTCTATGACCTGACCAAGTTCGGGCCCACGGCGGTCAACGGATCGCCCGCCCGCTTCGTCTTCGTGACCTCGCCCGAAGCCAAGGCGCGGCTGGTCCCGCTGATGAGCGAGGGCAATCAGGCCAAGACGCAGCAGGCGCCGGTGACCCTGATCATCGGCCAGGACATCGACTTCCACGAGCATCTGGACGCCCTGTTCCCGCATGCGCCGGGAGCCAAGGCCTGGTTCGCCGACGAGGCCGGCCGTCGCGAAAGCGCCTTCCGCAACGCCTCGCTGCAGGGTGGCTATCTGACAATCGCCGCGCGGGCGCTGGGCCTGGATGTCGGGCCGATGTCCGGCTTCGATGCGGCGGGCGTGAAGGCCGAGTTCTTCCCCGACAGCAATGTCGAGCCGAACTACATCCTCAACCTGGGCTATGGCTCGGACGAGAACCTGTTCCCCCGCTCGCCGCGCCTGTCGTTCGACGAGGCGACGCAGATTCTCTGAGGCGTCCGCGCCTGCCGCAAACGAAGAAGGGCGGCCCATCGGGGCCGCCCTTTTGTCGTCTCTGGGTCGTCTCTGGACCGAAGTCGTTCAGGTGTTCGGCGGGGCCGAGGCCGTCGCGGCGGGCGGAGCCGCCAGGGTGGCCTGGGCCGCAGCGGGCGCGCCTTCGGCCGGGGTCGTGCCGGTCGCTTCGGTCGCGGCGGCGCCTTCGGTCACGGGCGCTTCCGCCCCTTCGGCCGGAGCGGCCGCGCCGGGCTGGCGGGTCGGGTCCGACGCCGGGATGGCGAAGCCGCCCGAGCCTTGCGTGCGCAGCCAGGCGATCAGGTTGATGCGCGTCTGGGTGTCGCGAATGCCGGCGAAAGACATCTTGGTGCCGGGCACATAGCGCGCCGGCGCCGTGATGAAGCTGTCCAGCTGATCATAGCCCCAGGCCGGAGCCTCGGCCTTGTGCTTGGCCATGGCGTCCGAATAGGCAAAGCCTGGACGGTGCATCACCGGTCCGCCGACCACGCCAAACAGGTTCGGACCGATGCCGTCCGCGCCACCTTGCGTCACAGTGTGGCAGGCCTGGCACCGCGCGAAGGCGGCCTCGCCGGCGGCCAGGTCGGCAGTCGGCAGGACCGTGCCCCAGTCGGGCGCCAGTTCGGCCGCCTCGCCGCCTGCGACCTCTTCAGGCGCATCGACGAAATAGCCCATCTTTTCAGGGGGCTCGGAATGATAGATCAGGCCGGAGGCCTGCTGGACGACCAGGATGACGAAGGCCGTCCCCAGAGCCGCACCGAAAATCTTGTTCCACTTAAGATCGCCGCTCATGCGCCTGGTCGAATCCCTCTGCCGGCCGGGCCCTCGAAAACACGCCCCGGACATAATCTTGCGTTGGCGTCTCTTGCACGGTAGCGCCGCCTTCGCAACCGGCCCGGTACGCGACGGGCCAGACAGGCGTCAGGGAAGTCGATGAATCCGTTGATAATGATACCCGCTCGCATGGCGGCGACCCGCCTGCCGAACAAGCCGCTGGCCCTGATCGGCGATGTGCCCATGATAGTGCGCGCCTATCGCCAGGCGGAAGCCTCGGGCCTGCCGGTCGTGGTCGCCGCCGGCGATCCCGAGATCGTCGAGGCGGTGGAGGCGGCGGGCGGCCGCGCCATCCTGACCGACCCGGCCCTGCCCTCGGGTTCGGACCGGATCCGCGCCGCCGTGGACGCCATCGACCCGGAAGGCGATTTCGACGCCGTCATCAACGTTCAGGGCGACATGCCCTTCGCCAGCCCTGGTCTGGCCGTCGCCTGCGCCGCCATCCTGCATGGGGAGCCGACTTGCGACATCACCACCCTGGTCGCCGCAGAAGCCGACCTGTCGGACCGGACCAACCCCGACGTGGTCAAGGCGGTGTTGGCCCTTGGTGAGAACGAGCGCCAGGGCCGCGCCCTCTATTTCACCCGCTCCACCCTGTATGGCGATGCGCCCATCTGGCGGCACATCGGCGTCTATGGCTATCGCCGCGAGGCCCTGAACCGCTTCTGCGCCGCGCCCCCGTCGCCGCTGGAGATGCGCGAAAAGCTGGAACAGCTGCGCGCCCTGGAGATGGGCATGCAGATCTGGGCCGCGGTCATCGACGAAGCCCCCCTGTCGGTGGACAATCCGGCCGATCTGGAAGCGGCGCGACGGTTGGTGTGACAAATCTCCCTCCCCATGAAGGGGAACGAGATTACGCTTCCTCGACCCAGGCCTTGATCAGGCTGTGGGCGATCGCGAAAGGCGGCGGGGCCAGGATGGTCGGGTGGTCGCCCGACAGCACCGCCCGCGCCTCGGCACGGGTCAGCCAGGCGACGGATTCCAGCTCGGTCTGGTCGGGCCGGGCCTGGTCGTCAGACACCTCGGCGATCAGGCCGATCATCAGTTGCGACGGGAAGGGCCAAGGCTGGCTGGAGTGGTAGGCGGTGGCGATCACGGTCAGGCCGGCCTCCTCCTTCACCTCGCGGGCGCAGGCCTCCTCGATGGATTCGCCGGGCTCCAGGAAACCGGCCAGAGCCGACATCCGCCCCTCGGGCCAGGCCGCCTGACGGCCCAGAAGGCAGATGGGTTCGGCGCCGCCCTTGTAGACCGGCAGCATGATGGTGACCGGATCGACGCGCGGGAAATGTTCGGTCCCGCAGGCGGGGCAACGGCGTTTCCATCCGCCCGAGGCGGTCTCGCCCAGCGTGCCGCAGTTGGCGCAGAAACCGTGTTTGCGCCGCCAGTCGAACAGGCTCTTGGCCCCGCCCGCCATGGCCGCGTCCGCCGCCGGCAGGATGGCGGCCGCCGAGCGCAACTCCTGAAAGGCGCCGACGCCGGCCAGCGGCCCGTCGGTCGGATCGATGGAGCCTTCGAACTCGATGGCGAACACGGGCGCCGCGTCCCACAGGCCCAGAAAGACATCGCGATCCGGCACGATGTCGCGCGCATGTTTCAGCGACAGCCAGGCCAGGCGCGGGCCGTCAGCCGTCTCCTCGATCAGGGGACGCCCTTCCCACAGGACCATGGCCTGGGCCTCGGGATTAGCCTCCTGTCGGGCCAGCCATTCGGGATCGTTGCGCAGGTCGCCGGCGCGATCGAGCGGATTACCGGCGAAGGTGTTCTGATGGGCCATGCGGGTTTTGTAGCTCTTGATTCCGACGGCCGCACCCGTCATATCTCCGCTTGGAGATCGCGGGCGAAGGTTTCGCCAACCTGGTCAGGGCCGGAAGGCAGCAGCCACAACGAATTCCCCTTCGGGTCGCGGTCTCTACTTCTTTCTTTTTAGCGCTATCGCTCGCGACGCGGTGGCTCGCTGCTTGAGCGCGTTTGGTGCGCTAACGCGCGCGACGCGGTCGCTCGCTGCTTGAGCGCGTTTGGTGCGCTAACGCGCGCGACGCGGTCGCTCGCTGCTTGATCGCGGCTGTGCGTCTGCCTTCTCCCCTCGGGGGAGAAGGTGGCTCGCGGAGCGAGACGGATGAGGGGGCTGCCAAACGCAGGACCACTCTCGCCGTCAGCGAGGCGGACAGAACCCCCTCATCCGAGCCCTTCGGGCCCACCTTCTCCCCCGAGGGGAGAAGGAAGATTGAATCGCTTCTACCCGCCTCTCACCCGCTGTAAGACTTCACCCCATGACGGACAGCGACACGAATCTCGACGGCCCGCCCTGGGAAGAGGAAGACGTCGTTCAGCGCGACGAGAACACCGACGACATGTTCGGCGCGCCCGCTGCGGCGCCTGAGCCGGTCGCGGCGCCCGTTGCTGCGCCTGTCGTGGCCAAGCCCGCCCGCGCCGATGTCGAAGCCCACGTCGATGACGGGGCGGCCTATCAGGTGCTGGCGCGCAAATATCGGCCGCGCACGTTCGAGAATCTGATCGGGCAGGAGGCGATGGTCCGCACCCTGACCAACGCCTTCGCCACCGGCCGTATCGCCCACGCCTTCATGCTGACCGGGGTGCGGGGCGTCGGCAAGACGACCACCGCCCGCCTGCTGGCCCGCGCCCTGAACAACGAGACGGAGACCATCGACCGGCCGTCCCTGACCCTGACCGCCCACGGCCGGCACGACGCCGCCATCATGGCCGGCCAGCATATGGACGTGATGGAGATGGACGCCGCGTCCCACACCGGCGTCAACGACATCCGCGACATCCTGGAGAGCGTCCGTTATGCGCCGGTCGAGGCGCGCTACAAGGTCTATGTGCTGGACGAGGTCCACATGTTGTCGACGCAGGCGTTCAACGCCCTGCTGAAAACGCTGGAAGAGCCGCCGCCCCACGCCAAATTCATCTTCGCCACCACCGAGATCCGCAAGGTGCCGGTGACGATCCTGAGCCGTTGCCAGCGGTTCGACCTGCGTCGGGTCGAGCCCGATATCCTGGTCGAACACCTGGGCCGGATCGCCGACCGCGAAGGCATGAAGATCGAGACCGACGCCCTGGCCCTGATCTCGCGCGCGGCCGAGGGGTCGGTACGCGACGGGTTGAGCTTGCTCGACCAGGCCCTGATCCAGGCCGAGCGGGGCGAGACGGTCAAGACCGAGACCGTGCGCGACATGCTGGGGCTGGCCGACCGGACCCAGACCATCGCCCTGTTCGAATCCGTGATGGCCGGCCGCACGCCCGAGGCGCTGGAGAATTTCCGCACCCTGTACGGCTTCGGCGCCGATCCGGTGCAGGTGACGAACGACCTGCTGGAACACTGCCACGCCGCATCGGTCGCCAAGATGCTGGGGCCGAACGCGACGCGGTTGCCCAACGATCAGGCGCAGAAGCTGGCCGCCCTAGGCGCCGCCATCCCGGCCGCCACTCTGTCGCGGACCTGGCAGATGCTGCTGAAGGCGCTGGACGAGGTGCGGCGCGCGCCCAATCCCGCCGATGCGGTCGAGATGGCCATCGTGCGTCTGGCCTACGCCGCCGACTTGCCTGGGCCGGAGGAGGCGCTGAAACGGCTGCAATCGGGCGAACCGCTGGGCGGCGGCTCGACCCCGCGCGGCGGTGGTGGCGGCGGCGGTGGAACATCGGCGCAACTGGCCGCTCGCCCCGTCATGGCCCCCGCCCTGCCCGATCCGCAGACCTTCGAACAGGTGGTGGCCCTGATCGGCGAGAAGCGCGAGGTCGGGCTTCAGATGGATGTGGAACGGTATGTGAAGCCGGTATCGTTCAAGCCGGGCGCCATCGTCTATGAAAGCGTTCAGGGCGCGCCCATCGAGCTGGCGCGCAAACTGTCCGCGCGCCTGCGCGAATGGACCGGCCGCACCTGGCTGATCGCCGCCAACGGCCAGGGCGGCGCCGAGACGGTGATCGAACTTCAGAAAAAGGCCCGCGCCGTCGAACGTGCCGAGGTCGAGGCCAACCCCTTCATCAAGGCGGTGATGCTGGCCTTCCCCGGCGCCAAGCTGGGCGAGATCAAGACCATCGCCCCGACCGTGGTCACCCCGGAAATCCCCGACGTGGTCGAGGATGACGACGACTGAGGACTGCACACGCCTTCTGAGGTGCGTCAGTCAGCCTTTAAATCCAAACTCCGTCACCCTCGGGCTTGTCCCGAGGGCCCACCGTCGAACTGCACGGCCGACTGGAGTCCGCGAGCGATAGCTCAACCAGTTGTCCCACCACCGTCTTCGAACCTACCGTGGGCCCTCGGGACAAGCCCGAGGGTGACGGATTAGGGGTGGGGAACCTGAGCCCTTACCGCGGCGCGCGCTTGGCGAGGATGCGTTGCAAGGTGCGGCGGTGCATGCCCAGGCGGCGGGCGGTTTCCGAGACGTTGTGGTCGCACAGCTCGTAGACGCGCTGGATATGTTCCCAGCGGACCCGGTCGGCGCTCATGGGGTTTTCGGGCGGCTCGGGCGAATCGCCGGTGGCCAGCAGGGCCTTGACCACGTCGTCGGCGTCGGCGGGCTTGGACAGATAGTCGACGGCGCCGGCCTTGACCGCCGCGACCGCCGTGGCGATGGCGCCGTAGCCGGTCAGCATGACGATACGGGCGTCCTCGCGTTTCTCGCGCACGGCCTCGACGACCTTCAGGCCATTGCCGTCCTCCAGCCGCATGTCCAGCACGGCGAAGGCCGGGGCCTTATCGCGCAGCAGTTGGGTCGCCTCGGCGACGGACTCGGCGGTCGTCACCTGAAAGCCGCGCGCCTCCAGTGCGCGCCCCATGCGGGTGCGCAGGGCCTGATCGTCGTCCAGCAGCAGCAGGGACTTGTCGGGCAGGGCGGCGATGCGGGCTTCTAGTTCGGACATGCGTTTCTCTCCTGCCGCTTCAAGTCGGGACGGGTAGCGTGTGGGTCAAGGCCAAGGTTCCGCCTGCGACGCTAAGACCCAATCCGGTCATGCCGCGACCTCCAGCGCCGGTCGCGCCCAGCGCACGGCCACGCGGGCGCCGCGTGACGCCCCCCTGGCCTCGGACTGAGCAAGCCCCTGGCCCACGCTGACCGAGCCGCCGGTGCGTTCCAAGAGGGTGCGGGCGATGAAGAAACCCAGGCCCATGCCGCCCTGGCTGGGGGCGATGGGCGTGTCTGCCGTCGGCCGGCGTTTGGACGGACGGGCGGCGGCAGCGATCTGGGCGGCCAGGGCCTGGCGGGCCTTGCCCTGGGGCCGGCTGGTCACATAGGGCTCGCCCAGGCGGGGCAGGATGTCGCTGGCGAATCCGGGGCCGTCATCCAGGATGTCGATCTCGATCCAGCCGGCGTCGACCACGGCCTGGACCCGCACGGTGGTCGCGGCGAAGTCGGCGGCGTTCTCGACCAGGGTGGACAGGCCGTGGACCACCTCGGGCAGGCGTCGCACGCGCGGCGCGGGCTGGCCCGGCGGGGTTTTCACCAGCACCTCGAACGCCAGATCGAAGCCGCGGTGGGGCTCCACCACCTCTTCCAGCAGGGCCTTCAACGACACATCGGCATAGAGGGCGTCGTCGCCCTCGGGCTGCTGCGACAGCTGGGTCAGGATGCCCCGGCACCGTTCGGCCTGCTGCAGGATCAGGGCGGCGTCCTCGGCCGCGTCGCTGTCGGGGGCCGAGGCGCGCTGAAGCTCCTTGGCCACCACCTGAATGGTCGCCAGCGGCGTGCCCAGCTCGTGCGCCGCCGCCGCCGCTAGCCCGCCCAGGGCCGCCAACCGTTGCTCGCGTTGCAGGACGTCCTGGGTCGTGGCCAAGGCCAGTTCCAGCTTTTCAGCGTCCGCCGCCACCCGCCAGGCGTATCCGGCGGTGAAGACCACCCCGGTCACCAGGGCCATCGCCATGCCCAGCCGATAAAGGGTCGGCAGGTGGAAGTTCTCGTGCGGGCGCCACGGCAGCGGCTCGGACCAGAAGAACAGCACCCCGACCGCGATCAGGGCCAGCAGACCCAGCATCAGGGCCTGACGCCCCGGCAGGGCCGCGGCCGCGATGGTCACGGGCGCGACCAACAGCAGGCAGAAGGGGTTCTCCAGACCGCCGGTCAAACCCAACAAAATCCCCAGCTGGAAGATGTCGAAGCCCAGGTGGATCGCCGTCTGGCGCCCGTCCGGCAGACTGGCGTCCAGCCGCCGCACCCGCGCCATGGCACCGACGTTCACCGCCGCGCTGATGGCGATGACGATCAAACAGGGCCAGAGCGGCAGGGGGAAATGCAGCCCCTGATACGCCGTCAGGATCGCCGCGCTTTGCCCCACGATGGTCAGCCAGCGCAGCACGATCAGAGTCCGCAGCGAAAAGCCCCGCCCCCGACGCGGCGCATCGCTCCACCCGTCCAACGGCTCGGAAGCCAGACGTTGGGGGGATGATACGCCGTGCGGCGCCATGCGGGCTTCTGTCGGGGTCACACCGCTTCTATAGACCGATCACATCCGTTTCGTGAGAGGCCGTCATGCCGCGTCGTTCCATCCTGCTGTTCGCGGGCGCCTGTATCGCCATCGCCGTGGCCCTGGCCATCATCACCGTGGTCGTGGTCAGCGGCCGCACGCCGACGTCGAACGGCGCCGAGGTCACCTCGACCGGCCAGCCCCTGGTCGGCGGGGACTTCAAACTGGTGAACCAGGACGGGCAGCCGGTCGATCAGACGATGCTGAACGGCAAATGGAGTCTGGTCTTCTTCGGCTTCACATACTGCCCCGAGTTCTGCCCCACGACCCTGGCGGAACTGGCCGTCGTGCAGCAGCGGCTGGGCGACAAGGCAAAGGACCTGCAGATCGTCTTCGTCAGCGTCGATCCCCAGCGCGACACGCCCCAGGCGCTGAAGGACTATCTGTCGTCGGATGGTTTTCCCAAGGGGACCATCGGCCTGACGGGCACGCCGGAACAGGTGGCGACGGCCGCCAAGGCCTACCGCGCCTTCTACGAGAAGGTCGGAGAGGGCGAGGCCTATACGATGAACCACTCGCTGACGGTCTATCTGATGGGACCGGACGGCAAGTTCCGCACCGCCGTCGCCTATGGGATGGGGCCGGACAAGACGACCAAGATCATCGAGGACGTCATCGCGCGTGGGTGAGGAATAAGCCGTCCCCTCGTTCGTCATCCTAGGCCTTGTGCCTAGGATCCATAGACTCGAACGCGGCCGTTGATACTCAGACGCTGGCCGCCAGACCTTTTGACACCGGGAGTCTGGATCCTAGGCACAAGGCCTAGGATGACGGAGTGTCGTTGGAGCGTTCCCGACTAAGGGCTATTCCGTCGCCTCATAATCCTTTTGCAGGGTGATGCATTATATGTTGCCCTGCACAAACGGCGATGGGCCGTAACGGATCGTCATGCTCTACGCATTTCATGAACTCGCCTACCAATCGGCCCTGCCGTTCCGGGTCGGCGCCCAAATGGCGCGGAACTTCTGGACCTCGCCCTTCAATCCGGCGGCGGACACCGCGATCGGGCGCACCGCCTACGCCTCGGCCGAACTGTTCGAGAGCGTTACCCGGCGATACGGCAAGCCGGACTGGAAGCTGGAGACCCTGGAGATCGGCGGCAAGACCGTCCGCACCACCGAACAGGTGATCTGGCAGAGCCCGTGGTGCCGCCTGGTCCGGTTCGCGCGCAACATCGGCGACCTGAAACGGGCGGGCAAACCCGTTGCAGCGCCCGCCGTCCTGATCGTGGCCCCGCTGTCGGGTCACTACGCCACCCTGCTGCGCGGCACTGTCGAGGGCTTCCTTCAGGACCACGACGTCTATGTCACCGACTGGATCAACGCCCGCCAAGTGCCGGTGCTGGAAGGTCGGTTCGACTTCTTCGACTATATCGATCACGTCCGCATGATGCTGGCCGAGATCGGCGGTCGCGCCCATGTCGTCGGCGTGTGCCAGCCCGGCCCGCCGGTGCTGGCGGCCGGGGCCGTGATGGCCGAGGACGGCGACGAGAACCGGCCCCTGTCCATGACCTTCATGGGCTCGCCCATCGACGCGCGTCTGTCGCCGACCGTGACCAACCAACTGGCGGAGGAGAAGCCCTTCACCTGGTTTAAGTCCAATATGATCCACACCGTGCCCCTGCCCTATTCGGGGTTCGGTCGGCGGGTCTATCCGGGCTTCGTTCAGCTCTACAGCTTCATGTCGATGAACGAGGCGCGCCACCGCGACGCCCACTGGGACTATTTCAACAGCCTGATCGACGGCGACGGCGACGGGGTCGACAAGCACGAGGAGTTCTACGACGAATATCTGTCGGTGCTGGACCTGACCGAGGAGTTCTATCTCCAGACCATCGACATCGTCTTCCAGCAGCATCTGCTGGCGCGCGGCCTGCTGGAGCATCGCGGGCGCAAGGTCGATCTGTCCAAGATCACCGACATCGGCCTGATGACGGTCGAGGGCGAGAAGGACGACATCTCGGGCGTCGGCCAGACCCAGGCGGCGCACGGCCTGTGCCCCAACATTCCGGAGGATCGCCGCGTGCTCTATGTCCAGCCGGGCGTGGGCCATTACGGCGTGTTCAACGGCCGTCGCTTCCGTGACGAAATCTATCCCCGCGTCCGCGATTTCATCGCCCAGAACGAGGCCGTCGGTGGCGTACCGCAACGATCAGCGGCTGCCGCTTGACGAAGGGGGCGGGCCTGGTCCCGTCCTGAGACTGTCCGTCAATCCGCGCGCCCGGCGCCTGTCGGTGCGGATCGACGCACGGGCGGGCGAGGCCGTGGTCATCGCCCCGACCGAGCGCGGCCTGACCCAGGCCGTCGCCTTCGCCCGGACCAAGGCCGTCTGGATCAGCCAAAGGCTGGCGGTGCGGCCCAAGGGTCGGCCGCTGGAGCCGGGCCAGGTCATCTCCCTGCGCGGCCGTCCCGTGCGGCTGGAGGCCGCGCCCGGCGCAGGGGCCGCACGCTTGGTCGAGGACGGGACGATCATCCGCTCGGGCGGCGAGGGCGAGGCCTATGCGCGGCGGGTCGAGAACCTGCTGAAACGCGAGGCGCGCGACACGCTTCTGAAACGTACCGACCACCACCTGCGCGCCCTGGGTCAGAAGCCGGTGAAGATGTCGATCGCCGACACCCGGTCGCGCTGGGGCTCGTGCAGCCCGCACAACCGCACCATCCGCTACTCCTGGCGCGTGATCATGGCCCCGCCCCCGGTCATCGACTACCTCGCCGCCCACGAAGTCGCCCACCTGGTCCACGCCGACCACAGCCCGGCCTATTGGTCCGTCGTCGAACGCCTGGTCGGGGATCACAAGCCGTGGCGGAAGTGGCTGAAGGACTACGGCGGCGCGCTGCACGCCGTGGGGCGCTAGGCGGAAACTCCGGCGGCCGGGCGCGTTTCATCATCGCCAGTCCACTCAGGAACGCCCCATGAAAACGATGATCACCCTATCGATCGCGCTCGGCCTCGCCGTCACGGCCGCCTCGTCCGCCAGCGCCCAGTCGCAGGCCACGATGAATGCCAACGCCGCACAGGAACTGCAGCGCGCCGATCGGGCGCTGAACAGCCAGTACACGGCGACGATGGGGCGGCTGTCACCCGCAAGCCGCACCCTGCTGCGCACAGCTCAGCGCACCTGGATCAGCTTCCGCGATCAGCAATGCCGGTTCGAAGCCTCCGGCGTTCAGGGCGGATCCGCCTATCCGATGGTGCATTCGACCTGCGTCGCGCGGTTGACGACGGAGCGGACACGCCAGCTGCGGGCGCTCAGCCAATGTCAGGAAGGCGACCTGTCCTGTCCTCGCTAACGCCGGCCTAAAATGAAAAGGGAGAGACTACCGCCGGGTCGCCTCCCCCTTTTTTTGGCTCGCTGCTTGCTTCGCGTTTAGAAAAAGAGGGCGTCGCCCTTTCGCTCAGGCGCCGGGCGGCCTTCTGGCTGCTGTGGGTTGGGCGCATCGCGATAGCTGCCCTTGGGCGACGTGGGGCTGGATGGCTGCGCCGACGGCTGCTGCACCGGTACCTGCTCATCCGGGACATAGGGTTCGCCCAGCAACGGATCGACCGGCTCCACCGGCAGGCCGTTCTGGTCCAGGCCGCTCATCAGATCGCCGACCGGATCGGGCGCGACCCAGCCCTCGGGCATGGCCGGGCCGTCGGGGATGCGCGGGGCGTCCAGGCGCGCCAGGGCCGCCTCCATGAAGCCCTTCCAGATGGCGGCGGGAGACGAGCCGCCGGTCACGCCGCGCATGGCGGTGTTGTCGTCCTTGCCGACCCAGACGGCGGTGACGAAGCCGCCGGTATAGCCGACGAACCAGGCGTCCTTGTAGTCCGAGGTCGTGCCGGTCTTGCCCGCCAGGTCGCGGCCAGAGATCGCCGCCGAACGGCCCGAACCGCTGGAGACCACGCCCCGCAGCATCTGGTTCATGTAATACAGCGACGGATTGTTGATCGCCTGGCCGCTCTGGCCAGTCTGGCGCTGATAGATGACGCGGCCCTGGGGCGTGCGGATGCGGCTGATGCCATAGGCGTCCACGCGGCGGCCGCCGTTGGCGAAGGCGTCATAGGCGGTGGCCATCTCAAGCGGCGAGACCTCCACCGCGCCCAGGGCCATGGCCGGCTCCAGCCCGATACGGCTTTCGATGCCCAAGCGCCGCGCGGCGCGGGCCACGCTGTCGCGACCGACCTGATCGGCGACATAGGCGGCGACTGTATTGGTCGATTGGGCCACGGCCTGGGCCAGGGTCATGTTGCCGCTGAAGGTCCCGGAATAGTTGCGGGGCGACCAGTTGCCGATGGTGATCGGCTGATCGACCACCGGGGTCTGGGGCGTATAGCCGGCCTCGACCGCCGCCAGATAGACGAAGGGTTTGAAGGCCGAACCCGCCTGGCGTTTCGCGTCGACGGCGCGGTTGAACTGGCTGTCGGCATAGGAAGCGCCGCCGATCATGGCGCGCACCCGTCCGTCGCCGTCCAGGGCGACCAGGGCCGCCTGCTGCACGCCCTTGCCTTCGTCCCGGTCCAGGATGCGGCGGACCGACCGCTCGGCCGAGGTCTGCAGCGTCAGGTCAAGCGTCGTCTCGACCACCATGTCCTCGGTCGGTTCGCCGACCAGGCTGCGGATCGACTTGTCCAGCCAGTCGATGAAATACTGGGCGTGCTGGGTTGCAAGCGTGCGCGAGACGATGACCGGCTGGGTCACGGCCTGTTCGCGCTGGGCGGCGGTGATGACGCCGGCCTCTTCCATCTCGTTCAGCACGACGGTGGCGCGGGCGGCCGCGCGCTCGCTCTCGGACACCGGCGAATAGCGCGAAGGCGCCTTCAGCAGACCGGCCAGCAGAGCGGCCTCACCGACCGTCAGGTTCTTTGCCGACTTGTCGAAATAGCGTTGCGACGCCGCCTCGATCCCATAGGCGCCGGCGCCGAAATAGACCCGGTTCAGATACAGGGCCAGGATCTCCTTCTTGGAGAATTTCATCTCCAGCCAGACGGCCAGCATCAGCTCCTGCACCTTGCGGCGCATGTTCTGGTCGGGCGTCAGGAACAGGTTCTTGGCCAGCTGCTGCGTCAGGGTCGAGCCGCCCTGAACCACGCGGCCGGCGCGCATGTTCGTCACCATGGCGCGGGCCATGCCGATCGGGTCGAAGCCGGGGTGGTTGTAGAAGCGGCGATCCTCGATGGCGATGAAGGCCGCCGGCACATAGTCGGGTAGGCTGTCGAGATCGGCGGGCGGCGCCATCTGGGTGCCACGCGTGGCGATCAGGGCGCCGTTGCGGTCCAGATAGGTGATCGAGGGCTGGCGATCGACTTGATACAGGCTGGAGGTGTCCGGCAGGCCGCGCGCGAAGACGGCGAAGAAGACGACCAGGAAGATCAGCCCCCAGACCGCCAGCACCGCACTCCAGTAGAACAGCCGTTGCCAGGCCGACCGGCGAGGCTTGCCCTGCGCCTGTTGTCCGCCCCCGTTACCTGGACCCGCCATGACTATCCTTCAGATGCCGCGCTGGGCGGGTTTTCGTTCATCGGCTGTGTATCGCGTATGAACGCCCGCCGAAACGGTCCCGCCGACTTCACGGGATCGTGAGCGGCTATTTCGCCGAAAGAAAGGCGTCCAGGTCGGCGTAGAAGACCTGGGGCTGGTCGAACATGATGAAGTGGGCGCTGTCGTCGATGCGCTTCAGTTCGACGCCTTTCAGATTGGCGAACGAGGCCTGATAGATGGCGTCGGTGATCTGGGGCGTCATGCGCGCATCGTTGAACTTGACGTACAGCACCTCGGTCGGAGCGGTGATCTTCGACAACTCGGGACGCAGGTCGGTGGTGACCAGCTCGCGGAAGGCGGCGGCGGAGACCTTCTGGTCGCTCTCGCGCATGTCCTCCAGCGCCTCTGCGCGGCGGCTTTCCGTGTTGATCATGCCGTTGATGCTGGTCGTGGCCTGGGCGACATAGGCTTCGCGCGGACTGGTGGATTGGGCGGTCCAGATCTGGTCAGCGACGGGGGTCACGCTCTCGGCCGTCGCGCCGGGCGCGCCGAACATCGCCCCCATGAAGGGGATCATGTCCACGACCATCAGCTTGCCGACGCTGTCGGGATGGCGCGCGGCCAGCATCAGGCCGATGGTCCCGCCCATCGAATGTCCGACCACGGCCGGCTTGATCAGCCCGTTCTCGCGAATGTAGCGGGCGATCTCCTCGGCGACTGGAGCCGCCACGGGGCTGGGCGTCGCGCCCTGGGCGTTGCCCTCGGCCGGCGCGCCGGCGAAGCCCTGGACGTGGATGCGGTGAACGCGCCAGCCCACGCCGTCCTGCGCCGTCAGATGATCCACCGTCCCCTGCCAGACTTCGGGCGACGAGCTGAGGCCGGGGATCAGGATGATGTCGCGGCCGTCCGTGTCGCCATTGACGCGAACATGGATCCGGTCGGAAGCGAAGGCCGCATGGCTGTGCCCATGTTCGGGGTGTGTCCCATGCCCGTCCTGGGCTGAAACGATAGCCGGCGCGCCCAGCATGGCGGCGGCGATGGCGAGGATGCGGAACATGGCGAAACTTCCCTTGGACGACCTGAGCGGCGTTCTTCGAACAAGACATAACCCCGCCGAGACAGACAGGGGAAGGCGACGGCGGCCTTGCGCGCTCCTCTTTTTTTCGTCTCGGGGCCGAAACGTCTTCTCACTTTACGCGATCTTGCGAATGCGGATGACGTTCGGCTTCGCCCCCGCTAAAGCCATCCCATGACCGACACGCCGAAAAAGGGCTGGTTCCAGCGCCTGTCCGCTGGGCTTTCGCGCTCCTCCAAACAGATGACCGATCAGGTCGTCGCCACCTTCGTCAAGGAACCCCTGTCCGAGGCCTCGCTGGAGCAGCTGGAAGAGCATCTGCTGGAAAGCGACCTCGGCCCCGCCGCCTCCGCCCGCATCGTCGAACGCTTCCGCACGCTAAAGTTCGGCAAGGACGCCCAGGAGCGCGAGGTCAAGGAAGCGTTGGCCGAGGCCGTCGCCGCCGAACTGTCGCCGCGCCAGGCGACCTTCGATCCTTTGTCCGGCCCCAAACCCTATGTCGTCCTGTTCGTCGGGGTGAACGGCTCGGGCAAGACCACGACCCTGGGCAAGATCGCCGCCGACCTGACGGGCAAGGGCGCCAAGGTGATGATCGTCGCCGGCGACACCTTCCGCGCCGCCGCCCGCGAACAGCTCAAGGTCTGGTCCGAACGCGCCGGCGCCCATTTCGAGAGCCGCCGCGACGGCGCCGACGCCGCCGGCCTGGCCTTCGACGCCTATACCAAGGCCAAGGCGGAAGGGTTCGACGTCGTCCTGATCGACACCGCCGGCCGGCTTCAGAACAAGTCCGCCCTGATGGACGAACTGCTGAAGATCGTGCGGGTGCTGAAGAAGATCGATCCCGAGGCGCCGCACGACACCCTGCTGGTGCTGGACGCCACGGTGGGCAGGAACGCTCTGGCCCAGGAACAGATCTTCGGCCGCACCGCCTTCGTCACCGGCATCGTCATGACCAAGCTGGACGGCACGGCGCGCGGCGGGGTGCTGGTGCCCGTGGCCCAGGCGTCGGACGCCCCCCTGATGCTGATCGGCGTGGGCGAAAGCGTCGAGGACCTGCAACCGTTCGACGCGCGCGCCTTCTCCCGCTCGCTGGTGGGACTGGAAGACTAACATGACCGAGACACCTCGCACGGCCTCCAACATCCGCCAGGCCGTCGATTTCGGCGCCTTGGTCGCCTTCATGGCCGCCTACGCCGTCAACCGCTTCGCGCGCGGCCTGGACGGGCAGGAGGCGCTGGTCCAGGCGACCTGGGTGCTGGTCGGGGCCTCGGCCATCGCGCTGATCGTCGGCTATGCGGTGGAACGGCGCCTGGCGCCCCTGCCCCTGCTGACGGGCGGCTTCGCCCTGATCTTCGGGGTGCTGACCATCGTGTTCCACGACCCGAACCTGTTGAAGATCAAGCTGTCGATCCAGAACGGTCTTCTGGCGGTCGTGCTGCTGGGTTCGCTGCCGATGGGCCGTTACCCGTTCAAATATCTGCTGGGCGACGCGATCAAGATCACCGACCTGGGCTGGCGCGGCCTGACCCTGCGCTACGGCCTCTATTTCGCAGCCGTCTGCATCGTCAACGAGATCGTCTGGCGCACCCAGTCGGACGACACATGGGTGGCTTTCCGCGGCGGCCTGTGGATCGCCTCGGCCGTCTTCGGCGTCTGGCAGGTCTTCTTCATCATGAAACACATGATCAAGGACGAGGAACCCGCCCCCGTCTCGCCCGATACGGGGCTGTAGGTCCGACGAACTGTCACGGAACCGACGCGCTTTTCCCGTCAAATCGTAAAGCATAGCTGATACGTGTTCGGACGAAACTTAAGGGGAGCGGTGCGATGGTGAAGGCTGGAAAAGCGATACGGAAGGTCGGACCGTTGGCGACCTCGCCCAGCCACCTGATGCACCGCGCGCTGCAACTGGCGCTCGACATCTATGCCGAGGAGACCGGCGCCGACGGTCTGACCCAGCGCCAGTTCGCGGTTTTGGAGGCGGTGTCGATCAAGGCCGGTCTGACCCAGACCGAACTGGTGCGCATGACCGGCATCGACCGCTCGACCCTGGCCGACCTGGTCACCCGCATGACGGCCAAGGGCCTGCTGGAGCGGGAGCGTTCGACCCTGGACGCCCGCGCCAAGGCGGTCCGTCTGTCCACGGAAGGGGCCTCCCGCCTGGAGGCCGCCCGCCCGCTGGTCGAGGCCGCCGACAAGCGGATCATGGCCCTGCTGCCCAAGGGCCAGCGCGAGACCTTCCTGGCGCAACTGGCCGAGCTGGCCGCCGCCGCCGACGCCGCCCCCGACGCCGCCAAGGCTGAGGCCAAGGCCGCCAAGAAGGCGCTGAAGGCGGTCGAAAAAGAAGCCAAGAAGGCCGAGAAAGCCGCCAAGAAGGCTGACCGTCCCGCCAAACCCGCCAAGGTCAAGAAGCCCAAGCTCAAGATCGTCGAGACGGCCTAAGACTGGGGTTTGGGCCTTACGCTGAAGCGCCGCGCCCTGACGTCTCGGCCTCCACCCCCTCCCTGCCCTCATCGGGATCGCGACCCTGGCTGCGGTCGAACCACCGCATGACCGGCGTGACGGTGATCCCATGCAGCAGGATCGACATCAGGCAGATCAGACCCACGATGGCCCATAGGCGGTCGCCGCCCTCGAACGGCGCGGCGTTCAGCCCATAGGCAAGATAGTAGAACGACCCCACGCCGCGGATGCCGAAGAAGGCCAGGATCAGCTTCTCGCGCAGAGGTCGCTTCCAACCGATCAAGCCGATCATGCCGGTTAGCGGTCGAACGACCAGCACGATCACAGCCGCCACCGCCGCATCGACCGGCCTCAACGGCGCCAGCAGACCCGACACCAGCGCTCCCCCGAAGAGGACCAGCACCACCATCATCGCCATGCGTTCGATCTGCTCGATGAAGTCGTGCATCTGGGCGTGGAAATCGTGGTCCCGGTCGGCGTGCCGGAACGCCAGCGCTGTGATGAAGACCGCCAGAAACCCGTAGCAGTGCAGCATCTCCGTCACCGAATAGGAGATGAAGGTCGCCGCCAAAACGATGAAGCCGTCGCGTGTCGCCGCAAGCCGCGAGCGGACCGGGATTGCAAAGGTCAGCCACCCGAACAGCCAGCCGATCGCCCAGCCGATACCCAGCCCCGCGCCGATCTCCCACAGCACGCTGACGGTCAGCCATTCCACGAACCATTCGGTTTTCTGGCCCGACGCCACCAGCGCCAGGGCGATGGCCAGGTTGACGAACGGAAACGCCAGCCCGTCGTTCAGCCCCGCCTCGGACGTCAGGCCGAACCGCACCTCGTCTTCTCGCCCTTCGCGCGGCGCGCCCACCTGGATGTCGGAGGCCAGAACCGGATCGGTCGGGGCCAGCGTCCCGGCGAGCAGGATCGCCCCGGCCAGCCCAAGCCCCAGCACCGTCCAGCCCAGGATCACGATCGCCGCGATCGACAGCATCATGGTCACGCCCAGCAGTCGCCAGGTCACGCCCCAGCGCCGCAGGTTGAAAATCCTGTCGATCTTCAGACCGGCGCCCATCAGGGCGATGATCACCACGAACTCGGTCAGACGCTCGGTGATGTCGGGATAGGTCTGGGGCAGCGGATCGAACCCCACCTGCGGCAGGGCGAAGAGCACGGCCCCGAGGATCACGCAAACGATCGGCAGCGACAGTGGCGCACGCCGGAACACCAGCGGCAACCACGCCACCAGAGCGACCAGCGCCCCCACCACGAACAGCATCAGGATATAGGGATCGGGCATGGCTCTCCGGGGGCCGTCGACGAGACCGTGCTTGCCTAATGCGACAGCGCCCAGAAGGTCGCTGACGCCGCGCAATAGCGTCATCAGAGAGAGGCCGCCAATCCTCCACCGCCGATGCAAACGACCCTTCTGCGCTGCCTAAAGCGGCCGCCGCAGGGCTCCACAGCCTCGTCTGCTTTCCACCCCCACCATAGGCATGTCCGTTTGCGGCGCCTGCGCTCCGCTTTGCCGGTAAAGGTCTATCCTCGTCATTTCAGGGCGAGAATGACGGCTTAAAGAAGGGTCTAGCTCTTCTTGCGAAGCCGCTTCGCATTGGCCGTCGCCGTCTTGTGGATGGGGGCCAGGGCCTCGGCCTGGGCCTTCATCAGTTCGCCGTTCAGGGTCATGGCCTGGGCCGCCGCCCTGCTCCACCAGCCCATTGCATAGCTGAACTGGGCCTCGGCCGCCTTTGCGGGGGTGCGCGCCTGGGTGACCGCCGCCGCCGCCCGCAGCGCATGCGCCCCCTCGTCCATCGCGGCGCGTCCCAGCCGCTGGCCGATGGCCCCGGCGCTGGCGGCCATGGCGTCGGCCGAGGCGGACAGGGCCTCGGTCTTCTCCGAACTCATCAGCGACAGCTCCTTCAGGTCCTGGCCCTTGGCGCTGGTCAGCCCCTGAGCCATCAGGCCGGTGCGGACCGCGATCACCTCGGCCGATGCGGCCAGAATCTCGGCGCCGACGATGGCTGCGTTGGCGGCGGTGGGGGACTTGCGGGTCAGTGAGGACCTCCAGGTTGGGTCTCTGCGGCGAAGGCCGCGATGTCGCTCAACAGGGCGGGGATCGCCGCGTCGATGATCTGCTGCCCCTTTTCCGGGCTGGCCTGCGCCGGATCCGAGCCGATCCGGCCGTCGGGGAAGCGGGCGCGATAGTCCAGGGCGTCACGGATGGGGCCGTTGGGCGCGATCTGCGGGCTGTAGTCGGCCGTCTTGATCCGCTCGGGATAGGCGGCCTGCGTCACCGCGATCTCGGACGGCGTGGCGTGCATCCCGTGGCCCGTCGGAAACAGGCGGTTGCACAGGCCGTGGACGCCCGGCAGATCCCACCAGTTCTTCAGCTTCAGGATGAAGGGCGGCTGATGATCCTCGACGAAGCTCCACTCCGCGTAGATTTCCGAGATGGTCGCCTCGATGGTGGCGACGTTGCCGCCGTGGCCGTTCAGGAAATAGATCCGCTCGAACCCATGCCGGCTCAGCGACGAGACCCAGTCCGTGATCGCGGCCATGAAGGTCGAGGGGCGCAAGCTGATGGTGCCGGCGAAGGCCAGATGGTGCTGGGCCATGCCGATGTTGAACGTCGGCGCCACGATCAGACCGCCGTCGGTCTTCTCGGCTGCATGGGCGATGATCTCGGGGCACAGCCAGTCGGTGCCCAGAAGGCCCGTCGGTCCGTGCTGCTCGTTGGAGCCAATGGGCACGACGACCGTCTTCGACAGAGGACCGCCGTCGTTCAGCCGGGCGTCGATCTCGGGCCAGGACGACAGATGGATCAGCATGGCGACACTCTCAGGCTACAAAACACCAGCGCTTCTAGCGCGGCGGGGTGAAGAAGTCTTCGCTTGGGATGGGGGCGCATGGGCGACGACGAAGATTCGGGCCGCCTCCCTGGCCCGCGCCGGGCGCTTCTCGGGCGCCAGCTGCGGCACGTCCAGCATGGCGCGCAAATGGCCGTGGCCCAGGACAAGGCCGGCGAACATCTCGGCCGCCTCCTCGGGATCGGAGACGTTCAGCCGCCCCAACCGCGTCTGTTCCGCCAGCCAGGCCGCCAGTTCGCGCAGGCTGCGACGCGGGCCGGCCTCATAGATGGCGTGGGCGATCTCGGGCGCCTCGACAGACACCAGGGCCACGCCGCGCATCGAGCCGACCTTGTCGGCGCTGCACACCCGGTCCAGCAGGGTCAGGGCAAGGGTCTCCAGCACCGTCTGCGGATCGCCGGTCCCACGCAGGGGCGCTATGATGTCCTCCACCCGCTTCGACGCCAGGGCCTGGGCGATCTCCAGCTTCGAGGCGAAGCGGTTGTAGACCGTCTGTTTGGAGACGCCGGCCAGCTTGGCGATCTCGTCCATCTTGGCCTGCAGCCCCTTGTCGGCGAACAGGGTCGCGGCGGCGTCCAGGATCGCCTCGCTCTTCTTTTCATCGATCTGACCGCGGCGGCGCGCCATCAGTGGACGTCCGAGGGCGGCGCGCCCGCCTGTGCCTTCACCGGTTGCGCCGCCAGGGTGACGAAGGCCGCGCCGGCGCAGAGAATGCCCAACAGGGCGAAGGCGTCGCCGAACGCCATCGTCGTCGCCTGGCGTTGCAGAATGCCATAGACGGCCTTCATCGCCGAGGCGGCCGGGTCGATGGAGCCGGAGAAGCGCAACGCCATTCCCGCCAGCATCTGCCGCATCGCCTGGTCGCCCTGGGTGATGCCGCTGGTCAGTTCGGCCATGTGCAGGGCGGTGTTGGTGGTCAGGCTGGTATTCAGGATCGCCAGGCCGAAGGCGCCGCCGACATTGCGTGCCAGATTGACCAGACCCGAGGCGTTCTTGACCATATGCGGCGGCAGGGTCGCCATCGTCACCTGTTGCGAAGCGATCATGGCCAGCATGACCCCCACGCCGCGGAACGCCTGGACCGAGGCGAACTCCCAGAAGCCCCAGTTCTGGGTGACGACCCGCGCCTCCCACATGCCCCAGGCGCACAGCATGAAGCCGCCGAACATCAGGATGCGCGCGTCCATCTTGCGCACCAGCCGCCCGGCGAAGGGGGCGGTGGCGAACATGGCCAGACCTGAGACGACCATGGTGGTGCCCACCTGGGACGACGAATAATCCAGCACCCGACCCAGGAACAACGGCAACAGGAAGGTGCCGCCGAACAGGGCGAAACCGACGATGAAGGTCATGATGAAACCGACCAGGAAGTTGCGGTTGCCGAAGGCGCGCAGCTCCACGATCGGCTGGCGATAGGTCAGCGACCGCCAGATGAAGACCGGCCCGGCGACGGCCGCGACCACGGCCAGCAGCAGGATGTGGGTATCGTCGAACCAGTCGTTCTTGGCCCCTTCCTCCAGCACGAACTGCATCGACATCAGGAAGGCGGCCATGAAGCCCAGGCCCAACCAGTCGAACCCCTTCGCCAGCGTCGGATCGCCCTTGTCGAAGTTGCCGTACCGCCCGACCAGGAACAGCACCAGTAGGCCCGGCCCGACGTTGATGAAGAACAGCCAGCGCCAGCTCAACCACTCGGTCAGGTGTCCGCCCAAGGTGGGACCGACGGTCGGGGCCAGGGTGACGATCAGGCCCATGACCACGCTGGCCGTGACCCGCTTGTCCGGCGGGAAGGCGGTGAAGGCGACGGCGAAGACGGTCGGGATCATGGCCCCGCCGACGAAACCCTGGATGGCCCGGAACAGGATCATCATGTCGATGGACGACGACAGGCCCGTGGCGATGCTCATCAGGACGAAGCCGGCGCACGAGGCCAGGAACAGCCGCTGCGTCCCCCACAGTCGTGACAGGAAGCCCGAAAGCGGGATCATCACCACCTCGGGGATCAGATAGGCGGTCTGGATCCAGCTGATCTCGTCGGCCGAGGCGCCGACCCCGGCCTGGATCTGGGGCAGGGAGGCAGCGACGATCTGGATGTCCAGAATGGCCATGAACTGGCCCACGACCATGCCGGCGAAGCCAAGCAGCAGCATGGTCCAGCTGATCTCGGGATGGCCGGCGACGGGGCCCTTGGGCGCGGCAGGGGCCCCGCCGCTACTGCTGATATCGCCAGCGGCGGGGACGGCGGCGGTCACTGGCCTGCGGCTCCCGTCGTCGCGGCCCCGATCGCGGCTTCGCCGAAGCTCTGGCCGCCCTGGCTCTTCAGATCGATCTTGACGTCTACGGACAGGCCGGGACGAAGCGCCAGACTGCGGTCGGCGCCGCTGACCACGATCCGCACCGGCACGCGCTGGGTGATCTTGGTGAAGTTGCCGGTGGCGTTCTCGACCGGGATCAGGGCGAACTCGGATCCGGTGGCGGGGGCGAAGCTGTCGACCCGACCCTCGATCTTGCGGCCGGGGAAGGCGTCGGCCGAAATCTCGACGGTCTGGCCCAGACGCACCTTGTCCAGCTGCGTCTCCTTGAAGTTGGCGACGATATAGGTCTGGGTCAGGGGCACGATCGACAGCAGCTGGGTGCCGGCGTTGACATACTGTCCGGCGCGGACGCTGCGGGCGCCGACGACGCCGGCGGCGGGGGCGCGGATGACGGTGCGCTCCAGGGCGATGCGGGCCTGATCGACGACGGCGCGGGCCTGTTCGACGGCGGCGACGCTCTGCTGGCGGGTCGAGCCCAGCACGCCGGCTGTGCGTTGTTCGGCGACCAGGGCGGCCTGGGCCTGCTGCACGCCGGCGGTGGCGGTTGCGGCCGAGGCGCGCTCGGTCTGGATGCGCTGCTGCGAAACCCATCCCTGTTCGGCCAGCTTGCCGTAGCGATCGACCTCGGCGCGGGCCAGGCCGGCCTGGGCGTTGGCCTGGGCGACGGAGGCGGCGCGGGCGGCGATGGTCGCCTGTTCCTGTTCGGCCTGGGCGTCGACATGGCCGACGGCGGCGATGGCGGCGGCCAGATTGGCCTCGGCCTGGGCCAGTTCGGCCTTCTGGTCGGAATCGTCCAGCTTGACCAGGATCTGCCCCGCCTCGACCCGCTGGTTGTCGCCGACCAGCACCTCGGTCACCCGGCCCGACAGTTGCGGGCTGACCAGGGTGGTGTCCGCCTGGACGAAGGCGTTGTCGGTGGTCTCCCACCGCTGGCCGTTCACCCACCAGATGACGCCCCCCACGATCAGGGCGAGGCCGACGATGACCGCCGCGAACAGCGGCAGGCGTTTCTTGAGTTCAGGCGACATTGGACATCCGGGGAGGGTGCGACGTTTTGAAGCGGCGCTAAAATGGACCCCGCCGTCCAAAAATCAATGTCCAATCGCGCAAAACCCGATCACGACGCGTTTTCGTGTATGTCCTCGCCGCATGAACGACCGCGCCCGAGCCTCCAATCCCCTGCCGTCCCAGGTCGATGTCGTCGTGATCGGCGCCGGCGCGGCCGGGATCGCCGCCGCGCGTCGCCTGATGCGGCCTGGCCTGTCTATTCTAGTGCTGGAAGCCCGCGAGCGGATCGGCGGGCGCGCCTGGACGCTCAGGGCCGAGGGCGAGGGCCTAGACATGGGGTGCGGCTGGCTGCACTCGGCCGACGACAATGTCCTGGCCGGTCGGGTCGAGGCCGAGGGGCTGACGCTGGATCAGACCCCGCCGCCGTGGCGCACCCAGGCCTTCGATCACGAGATGACGCGCGCGGATCAGGTCGAATTCGGCGAGGCCTTCGCCGCCTTCGACCAGCGCGTCACCGAGGCGGCTTCGCGGGGCGAGGATCGCCCGGCTGCTGACTTCTTCGATCCCGACAGCCGCTGGAACGCCCGGATGGACGCCATTTCCGGCGCCTTGAACGGCGCGCGCTTCGCCGAGGTCTCCAGCCTAGATTACGACGCCTATGGCGACACCGGCGTGAACTGGCGGGTGCGCGAAGGCTATGGCCAGTTGATCGCGCGCCTGGGCGAGGCCGTGTCGTCGGCCACGGTGACCGACTGCGCCGTGCGTCGCATCGACCGATCCGGCCCTCTGCTGCGGCTGGAAACCAACCGGGGCGAACTGACAGCACGTATCGTGATCATGACCGTGCCCAACAGTCTGATCGCCAGCGAGACCATCCGCATCGACCCGCCCGTTCCGGCCCTGCTTGAGGCGACGGCGGGCGTGCCGCTGGGTCTGGCGTCCAAGGTGCATATGACGGTGCGGGGCGCCGGGGACTTCCAGCCCGACACCCAACTGTGGACCCGCACCGACACGGCCGAGACCGGCGGCTATCATCTGCGGCCGTTCGGGCGGCCGATGATCGAGGCCTATTTCGGCGCCGACCTGGCTTGGGGGCTGGAGGCGCAAGGCCCGGCCGCTCTGTTCGACTTCGCCCTGTCCGAACTGGTCGCGGCCCTGGGCTCGGACATGCGCAGACGGCTGGAGGCGGTCGCGGTCAGCGGATGGGGCGTCGATCCCTGGTCGCGCGGCGCCTATTCCCACGCCCTGCCGGGCCATGCGGCGGACCGGGCGAAACTGCGCAGCTCGGTCGAGGACCGCATCTTCCTGGCCGGCGAGGCGACGGCGCCCGTCTACTACGGCACGGCGCACGGCGCCTGGATGGAGGGGCGCCGCGCGGCCGACGCAGCCCTGACGGCCCTGGGCCTTGACCCACGTCGCGACGACGGCGACAGCGAGACATGACGCCCACCAAGGCCAAGAAACCTGCTGCAAAGCCCGCCAAACGCCCGTCCATCATGACCGGCGCGGCCATTCCCGTGCTGCGCTGGCCGCCGGACGAAGACCGGGTCGAGACCATCTTCGAACGCCTGTCCGGCGTCATGCCCGACCCCAAGACCGAGCTGAACTTCTCCAACCCCTACACCCTGGTCGTCGCCGTCGCCCTGTCGGCCCAGGCGACCGACGTGTCGGTGAACAAGGCGACCGACCGGCTGTTCAAGGTCGCCGACACGCCGGAAAAGATGCTGGCCCTGGGCGAGGAGGGGCTTGTGCCTTACATCGCCTCCATCGGCCTTTATCGCGGCAAGGCCAGGAACGTCATCGCCCTGAGCCGCATCGTGCTGGAGCAGCACGGCGGCGAGGTCCCGCTGAACCGCGCCGATCTTCAGGCCCTGCCGGGCGTGGGGCGCAAGACGGCCTCTGTGGTGCTGAACGAACTGGGGATCGAGGCGGCCATCGCGGTCGACACCCATGTGTTCCGCGTCTCGCACCGGCTGGGCCTGGCCAACGCCGCAACGCCGGACAAGGTGGAGGCCCAATTGTTCAAGGTCGTGCCGGAGGACTGGCTGCCCAAGGCGCACCACTGGCTGATTCTTCACGGCCGCTACACCTGCACGGCCAAGAAGCCCAAATGCCTGTCGTGCCTCATCGCCGACCTGTGTCCGTCGCGAGCCGGACTGCTGGCCCTGGGCGAGGCGGGCTAGGAGCCGGCGTCCGGCGGGAGTTCCGAAGGCGTCCCGCTCAAGCTCTCGTTGGCTTCCAGATCGGCGATCATTTTCTGAAGCAGGTCGCGCAACTGGGCGATCTGCGGGTCGGAGAGCGGCAGACGGTCCACGACCTCGCGTCGAACGTCCAGAACCTGCGGTCTCAGGCCCCAGGCCTTTGCCGTGGGCTGGACCCAGACCTTGCGTTCGTCCTTTTCGTCGCGCCGACGATCAAGCAGACCGGCGGCTTCCATTTTCTTGACCTGTGGGGTCAGGGCGCCCGTCTCCATATGGGTGCGGCGGCCAACCTCGCCCATGGTCACGGGGCCTTGCGTCTCCCACAGGGCGAGAAGGATGAGGTACTGCGGATGGGTCAGGCCCAAGGGGTCCAGCAAACGCCGATAAAGGCGCGTCACCAGACTGCTGCTCGTCTGGAGCGCCAGACACAGTTGGGCGTCGATCTCCAGGTCGGGAATACGTCCCTCGGCGCGTGATTGGGAAGCCATGACGGCCTTTAGAACACGCTTCGCACGGGCCAAAAAGAACCGAGGCGATCGGTTCCATCGAAACTCAAAAATATACCAACTCTGATATAATCATTTATTAGGTAGATAACTCTACTGCCGGCGACCCTGTTCAGAAGGAACCTGCAGATGTTCGGCCACCGCCAAAGACGCCGCGACGCGGAAGAGCTTCAGGAAATGCGCGAGATGGTCGCGGCCCTTGGGCGCGTCCAGGCGGTGATCGAATTCGACCTGGACGGCACGATCGTCACGGCCAACCCCAACTTCCTCGCCGTGGTCGGCTACAGCCTGGACGAGGTTCAGGGTCGGCATCACCGGATCTTCGTTGATCCTGCCGAGACAGCCTCGCCAGACTACGCCGACCTGTGGCGCAGGCTGAACGCCGGCGAGTTCGTCGCCGGCAAGTTCGTCCGCTACGGCAAGGGCGGCGTCCGCGCGGTGATCGAGGCCAGCTACAACCCGATCTTGGATGTCGATGGAAAACCCTACAAGGTCGTCAAATTCGCCATTGACGTGACGGCGGTCGAGGCGGAGCGCCAGCGTCGCATCGAGGCGGAGCAAATGGCGGCTCAGACGCAGGCCCTGGTCGTCAAGGCCACGGGACAAGGCCTGTCGGCCCTGGCGGCGGGCGACCTGTCCTATCGCATCGACGAGGCCTTCCCCGGCGATTACGCCGTGCTGCGCGACGACTTCAATCGCGCCATGGGCGCCCTGGACCAGGCCGTCGCCGTCATTCGCAGCAACGCAGGTTCGATGCAGTCCGGCGCCGGCGAGATCAGCAGCGCCGCCGAGGACCTGTCGCGCCGCACCGAACGCCAGGCCGCGACGCTGGAAGAGACAGCCGCCGCCCTGGATGAAATCACCGCCACCGTCCGCAAGGCGGCCGAGAACGCCCAGGCCGCCGACACGGTCGTGACCCAGACGCGCGCCCAGGCCGAAACCGGCGGCGGCGTCGTCCAGCGCGCCATTGCGGCGATGGGCGAGATCGAGGCGTCCTCGACCCAGATCAGCCAGATCATCGGCGTCATCGACGAAATCGCTTTCCAGACCAATCTTCTGGCCCTGAACGCGGGCGTTGAAGCGGCCCGAGCCGGTGAGGCCGGTCGCGGCTTTGCGGTCGTGGCCTCGGAAGTGCGAGCCCTGGCCCAGCGCTCGGCGGACTCGGCGCGAGAGATCAAGACCCTGATTTCGGCCAGCGGGGCGCAGGTCAAGGACGGCGTCACCCTGGTGCGCCAGTCCGGTAAAGCCCTTTCCGGCATCGCTCAGCGCATCAACGACATCACCCATCTGATGGGCGAGATCCGCGCCTCGACCCAGGAGCAGGCACTGGCCCTGGCCGAGGTCAATACGGCCGTCAACGAGATGGACCAGGTCACACAACAGAACGCGGCGATGGTCGAGCAATCGACCGCCGCCAGCCTGAACCTGAATCGTGAGGCGGCCGACATGGCGCAACTGGTCGGTCGTTTCCAGGTCAGCGACGGCGGCGTCGATCAGGCGCCGGCGCCGATCCGACGGGCCCAGGCCCGCATCGAAGCCTTCGCCGCCGAGACCGCGCCCGCCAGGCCGCGTCTGGTCGTCGGCGGCGGCGGCGGCGAGTGGCAGAGCTTCTAGACGTCTAGTCTGTCCTGCACGGCGCGAGCGAAACCGGCGCCGTTCGCCGGGTCGTGATCCAGATAGAAGTCCGGCTCGATCAGTTCGGCCTCCATCAATACCCAGGCCCCGGCGTCGTCGCGGGCAAGGTCGATGCGGGCGTAGAGAAGCGGCTCGTCGATGGCCGCCAGCACCTGCTGCGCCAGGGCCATGGCCTGCGCATCCGGCGTCACGGTCGAATAGAGGCCGCCGAACTGCATCTGGATGCGGAAGTCCCCGGGCACGGGCCGCTTGTTGACCGCATGGCTGAACCGGCCGCCGAAGAACAGCAGCGAGGTCTCGCCCTCGGTCTCGATGGATTTCAGATAGGGTTGGATCATCGCCGCGCCCTCCGGCGCGTCGATCAGGGCGGCGCCGCGAGAAAGACGCAGGGTGCGAAACGCCCCGGCCGAGACGGTCGGCTTGACGATCAGCACCGGCGACCCGGTCTCGGCGAAGGCGGCGTCCACCTGATCCCGGGTCACGCCGTCGCTCCATCGGGTCGGCGGTATCGGCACACCCTTGTCCGCTAGCCGCGCCAGATAGGCCTTGTCCGAGTTCCAGCGCAGCACATCGGCCGGATTGGCGACCGGCAGGTCAGCCTGGGTCCAGGTCGCGCACGCCTTCAGCCAGCGCCCATGGTCGCGGTGATAGCCCCAGGCGATGACCGGCAGGATCAGATCATAGGCCGCCAGACCCGAGGCGTCCTCCACGTGATCGGTCCATGGCGTCGGTGAAACCGTCGCGCCCGTGCTTTCCAGCGTCGCCTTCAGCCGCTCCAGCACGTCGGGCCAGCGGCCGATATAGGTGCGATCGGACGGGTCGGGGGTCAGGACGGCGATCTGGGTCATGCGATCTTCATATCGAAGCGGCACTAGGCATATAAGGGCTTCCTTATATGTTTTCGGGTGACGCGCCGTCATTCAACCGCTAAGGCGCGACCATGACCCAGAACACCGCCCAATATGACGTCTGCGCCGTCGGCAACGCCATCGTCGATGTCCTCAGCCCCTGCGACGCCGCCTTCCTGACGGCCCAGGACCTGGCCCCCAACTCGATGCAGCTGGTCGACGCCGAACGCAGCGCCGCCCTGTACGACGCCATGGCGCCGGGCGTGGAAGCTTCCGGCGGTTCGGCCGGCAACACCGTGGCGGGCGTTGGCTCGTTCGGCGGACGCGCGGCCTATATCGGCAAGGTCGCCGACGACACCCTGGGCGAGGTGTTCAGCCACGACATCCGCGCCGCCGGCGTCCACTTCGCCACCCCGGTCCTGACGGGCGGGGCGGACAAGGGCTTCGGCACCGGCCGCTGCCTGATCAACGTCCTGTCGGACGGCGCGCGCACCATGGCCACCTTCCTGGGCGCCGCGAACCAGCTGTACGCCGACGACATCGACGAGGCCCTGATCGGCGCCAGCGAGATCGTCTATCTGGAAGGCTATCTGTTCGACCCCGCGCCCGCCCGGGCCGCCTTCGAGCGCGCCGCCGCCGCCGCGCACACGGCCGGCCGCAAGGTCGCCATCACCCTGTCCGACACCTTCGTCGTCGCCCGCTGGCGCGCCGAACTGCTGGACTTCATCACCCAGTCCGCCGACATCGTCCTCGCCAATGAGGCCGAGCTGGGCGCCTTGTTCGAGACCGAAGACTTCGACGCCGCGGCCGCGAAACTGGCCGCCATCGTCGAGATCGCAGCCGTGACCCGCGGCGAGCATGGCTCGGTCGTGATCAAGGGCGAAAAGCGCGTCGTCGTCGCCGCCTATCCGGTCGCCAAGGTGATCGACACGACGGGCGCCGGCGACCAGTACGCCGCCGGCTTCCTGCTGGGCGTCGCGCGTGGCCTGACCCTGGAAGAGGCCGGCAAGCTGGGCTCGCTGGCGGCGTCGGAAGTCATCGCCCACTGGGGCCCGCGCCCGATGGTGAAACTGGCCGATCTGGCCGGCGAGCACGGGTTGAAGATCTAATCACTTTCCTTCTCCCGTTGGGGGAGAAGGTGGCCCAAAGGGCCGGATGAGGGGTATCTGTCCGCCTCGAAATGGTGAGAGCCGGGCTGCGGAAACAGCCCCCTCATCCGACCTCGCTGCGCTCGGCCACCTTCTCCCCCGAGGGGAGAAGGACATGGCGTTCAGCTCTTCCACCTCAGCGTCACAGGCTGGATCGGGTTGACGAACGGCCGGTCCTCGGCGCGACTCTTGGCCCATTCGCGCTTCAGTTGCTGATACCATTTCGCCTGTCGGTCGGCATCGTCGATCCAGATCAGGGCGGGGTCATACCGCAAGCCCTCGTTCTGCAGGTTCACCATGCCGCCGTCCTGTTTCAGGAAGGCGACCACCCCCATCCGCAGGAAGGGCTTGGCCAGGTCGAAGACCCAGTGGTCGGACCAGAAGATCTGGGTGATGCGCGTCTTGGTGTCGGTGATGGGCGTCAGGCAGGTCAGGGCCAGGACCTGCTTCTCGCCGACCTGGATATGCTCCCAACGGAAGCCGGGCAGGCGGAAGGTGATTTCGGTCGCGGGGGCCCCGCCCAGGATCTTGTACAGGCGGCTGTTCGACGATGGCGCGTGGCGGACCATGGCCCAACCGAACTCGGTCGGCGCGAACGCCTTGGCTTTTTCGTGCATCGAATGCTCTGACCGCCACCACCATTGCTGGTGGACATAGGGGCCATGGGCCGGGTCCATCAGGCCGACGACGGCGTGGTCGATATGGCTGTCGAAATCCATCGCCTCGACCAGCTTGGCCTCGCCGCCAACCACGCCGGGGAAGATCGGCGGCTCATGGTCAGGCTCCATCGGATTGCGCGCGTCCGACGCCATCCAGACGAAGACGATCCCCTGGCTCTCGCGCACCGGATAGGACCGCACGCGGATACGGTTCGCCTCGAACGCCTGATCCTCGACCAGGGACGGAATGGCGGCGCAGACCCCGTCGGTGCGGAACCGCCAGCCGTGATATGGGCATTCGACCGTCTCGCCCTCGCCGGGCTTCTCGACCAGTTTCCCCGCCGACAGGGGCGCGGCGCGGTGGGGACAGATGTCGCGCATCGCATAGACCTGGCCCGCGCGGGTGCGGCCGACCAGCACGGGCTCGCCCATGATCTCGTAGCGTTTCAGACTGGCGACCGCGACGTCGCGGCCAAGGGCGACGAAATACCAGGCGTCGGTGACGAACCCCTTGCCGAACGGACTGACGCCCGTCTTGGACGGGGCGGTTTCGGCCATGGCAGGGGCTTGGGTAGGCTGAACGGGAGCGGCGGTCATCTGCGCTGTTTAACAGTGGCCGCCTAACGAGACCATCATGCACGACGACCTCAATAAAACGGCTTGCCGACTGAGCATGATCATATACGAAGTATACTCGTTTCATATATCCCAGAGCCAGAACATGGGCATCGTCAACATCGAGGACGAACTGCACGAGCAGCTGCGTCGGGCCGCCAAGGCGTCCTATCGCTCCATCAACGCCCAGGCGGCGTTCTGGATCAGGATCGGCATGTTGTGCGAGACCCATCCGGGCGTGACGTTTCAGGAACTGGTGGCGCGCGAGCTGAGGGCGGCGGGCGTGTATGCGCCTGCCCAAGACGCTCCAATGTCGACGGACGCCGCCGCGTGATCAAGACGCCGGCCGAGATCGAGCTGATGGCCGAGGCGGGCCGGCTGCTGGCCTGCGTCTTCACCCATCTGGACGGGATGACGCTGGAGAGGCTGAGCACGCTGGAGATCAACGAGCGGGTCGAGGCCTTCATCGTGGACGAGTTGAAGGCGCGGCCGGCCAGCAAGGGCCAGTATGGCTATGGCTTCGTGCTGAACAGTTCGCGAAACCAAGTCGTCTGCCACGGCGTGCCGTCGGCGGACGAGGTGCTGAGGGACGGCGACATCGTCAATCTGGACATCACCCTGGAAAAGGACGGCTTCATCGCCGATTCCTCCAAGACCTATCTGATCGGATCGGTCGGGCCGCAGGCGCGACGCCTGGTCCGCACCACCTATGAGGCGATGTGGAAAGGCATCCAGGCCGTGCGGCCGGGCGCCAAGCTGGGCGACATCGGTTTCGCCATCGAGAAACACGCCCGCAAGGCCGGCTATTCGGTGGTGCGCGACTATTGCGGCCACGGCATTGGGCGCGAGATGCACGAAGACCCCCAGGTGCTGCATTTCGGCAAGGCGGGGACCGGAGCGACCCTGCGCGAAGGCATGACCTTCACCATCGAACCGATGCTGAACCAGGGCGTCCGCACGGTCCGCACCGAGGACGACGGCTGGACCGTGGTCACCGGCGACGGAAAACTGTCGGCCCAGTTCGAACACACCTTGGCGGTGACCAAGGACGGTGTGCGGGTGCTGACCCTGCGGCCAGACGAGAAGCGGGAGGGCGCAAGGCCAGCCGAAAACTGGAAGTTGTGATTTGGGAATGTTGGCCTACAGTCTCCTACGCTGAAGAAGTCTTGCGGAGAAGATATGATGGCTTTGTTGGCTGGCCTGGTGAGCGTCATGCTTTCGTCGGGCTTTCAGGTTCAGCCGCAATCGACTCAAGCGCCTGTCGATCTGGAAGATATATCCGTGCTCGGATTATCTACGAGGGAACAGACACAGCAGTTTGTCGGACGCATCGCAACGGCGCCCGCCGGCGCAAGAATCGGTCGATGGCATGACCCCCTCTGCATCAGCGTGGCGAATATGACAGCGCCTCACGGGCAGATGCTGGTTGATCGAATAGCAGAGTTGGCCAGAGAGCTTGACGTCAAGGTTTCGCCTCCAGGCTGCAGGTCCAATGTGCTGATTGTGGCGACAGACGATGGCGCAGCCATGGCGGAGGCTATGGTGGAGAGATGGCGACTGAGATTTCGACCGCCTATCGATAATACGAACATGGGACTTGCGGCGCTGGACCGGTTCCGAACAGGAGACGCGCCGGTGCGATGGTGGCCTGTCGCCCTGCCAGTCTCTGTCGATACAGGGCAACCTGTCGCCCGCGTGACAGGCGAGCACCGAGCGCCGATTTATTACGCCCGAAATGTGAGTCGCTTGCGATCGGCAGTAAGATACGATCTGCGATCGGTGACCGTGATCATCGACATGACCAAGACCGGAGACATCACGCTTCAATCCCTGATGGACTACACAGCCATGGTCGTCCTTGCTCAAGTCAATCCGAGATCTGACTATTCAAATCAACCGACCATCATGAATCTTTTCGATAATCCAGATGACATAACACAGATGACCGAATGGGACCGGTTATATCTTCAAGCTTTATATGATTCGGAAGTCGATCGACCGACGCCCAGCGCTCAGGTGGCGGCGGTTGTCGAGCATGTGGAGCAGTTTCGACGCCGATCACCTACATCTCAAGATCGGTTCAGCGAAGTCGACTAACGGAAGGCGCAATTCCGCCCTCAAGGATGCGCTGCCGACCAAGCCGCATAGGCGTCCAGCGCCGTCTGGGGCTGGGCGAGCCACCATGAATAGCCGTTGCGGCGGCCGACGGAGATGCCGTTGACGTCGTCGTGGATCGTCTGGTCCTTGTCGCCGAAGATCGGGCGGCCTGTGACCAGGTCGTAGTTGCGCGACCAGATCGGGCCGGCGCCTGGCTTGTCGATCAGCTTGCGGCCATCGTCGGTCATCTCGAACGATTTGTCATAGGTGCGGTTCGCCTCCAGCCAGGCGACGCCGCCGCGGATGGCGGCCTGGACTTCAGGCGACGGATCGGGTTCGCCCATCAGGAAGATCAGGATGTCGGTCGTTTCGCCGCTGGCGATGGAACGGGGTTCGTAGTTGCGGGCGCTGGTGGGAACCAGGCGCATCGGCTCGACCTGTTGCGGCCAGCCCAGCAGGCGGTCGCCCCCACTCTCGTCTTTTTGTCTGACCTGGGCGGCCAAGGTGACGTCGATGGCCTTTTTCGTCGCCTCGCCGGCGCGGACCTTCAGTTCTGCCGGGACGAAGTCGAAGCCTTCCGCGCCTTTGTATACGTCGCGCAGGATCATGGCCGCCTCGGCCACCGCATTGTCGTTGAAGGTGATGGAGTCGTGGAAGCCACCTTCCAGCGGCCAGATCTGGGGCCAGCCGCCGTTCGGATACTGGGCGTTCAACAGATAGTGGACGCCCTTGATCACGCTGGCGCGCCAGGCGTCGCCCTGGGCGCCCGGCGTCCGGGCCGCGACCTTGGCCAGGTAGCGCATCTCGGTCCAGGTCGAGTTGTTGTCCAGGGTGCCGACGAAGGTCCAGAACCGGTCTGCGGGCGCGTCGAAGTTGGCCGGGTTCTGCTCCATCGTCTCGGCGTCGTTGGAGAACCGCTGGCCAGGCAGGCGGGCGATGGAGCGGTCCTGGTTCTTGCTCCAGCCGCCGGCGGGGGTCTGGAAGGTGACGACGGCGTCGGCGACCGCGCGGGCTTCGGCCGAGCCGTACCAGGCGGCGGGGCGATCCAGCGGCATGTGCGAACTGTTGCCGCGAATGGCGAGCGGAGCAGGAGGCGGTGTCGCACCGGCCGGCAGTTCGGCGGCAAGCGCCGCGCGATCCGCCTGATGGGCGGCTTGGGACCGCGCCAGATAGTCGGCCCAGGCGCCGCGCTCCGCATCCGGCAGGGCGCCGATCCGGTCGATGGTCAGGCCCACCGCCGGGGTGTTGGCGCGAATGACCTCGGCCTGGGCGGCGCCGACGGTGAGACCGGCGGCAAGAACGAGGGTCAGGACCGAGGCGGCGAAGGCGTGTCTCATGGTGCGTTTCCTGAATGCGGTCCGGCTTCTGCGCCAGTCCCATTATTTGCCACGCACTCTACATATTGAAATCTGCTGCGCAAGGCGGCGAGGGCGGGTTTGATCGAACCTCCATCCCGCCTGCATGATCGCCCCGGTCGAGCGAGGGATTCTCGCCCTTCGTCTTTCCGACCTATATGAAGGGCGACGACCGGCGCACGCCGGATGCAGCGGACGATCCGATGGTAGACGCCCCCTCCTTCTTCTCGCCCAAGACCCACGGCTTAGTGCGCGTAGCGGCGGCGACGCCGGTCAGCCATGTCGGCGATCCCAAGGCCAATGCGGAGGAACACGTCGCCCTGATCCGTCAGGCGTGCGAGCAGGGCGTGGACCTGATGGTGTTTCCCGAGCTGTCGCTGTCGGCCTACGCCATCGACGACCTGCACATGCAGGCGGCTTTGCTGGAAGAGGTGGAACGCCAGATCGCGGTCATCGCCCAAGCGACGGGGGAGCATGATCTGGTCGCCGTGGTCGGGGCGCCGATCCGCAACGGCGACGCCCTGTACAACTGCGCCGTGGTGGTGGGCGCCGGCGAGGTTCTGGGCGTCGTGCCCAAGACCTATCTGCCCAACTACCGGGAATATTACGAGAAACGCTGGTTCGCCCCGGCGACGGCGCGCGCCGAGGATGTGATCCAGCTAAATGGCGAAACCATCGATTTCGCGCCAGGCCTGCTGTTCGAGGCGGTGAACCGGCCGGGCTTCGTCTTCGCGGTCGAGATCTGCGAGGACTATTGGGCGCCCCTGCCCCCCTCGACGCGGGCGGCGCTGGCGGGGGCGCGCATCCTGCTGAACCTGTCGGCCTCCAACATCGTCATCGGCAAGGCCGACGAGCGCGCTATGCTCAGCGCCAGCCATTCGGCCCGCACCCTGTCGGCCTATGTCTTCACCGCCTCGGGCTGGGGCGAAAGCACCACCGACCTGGCGTGGGACGGTCAGGCGACGATCCATGAGCTGGGGTCGAAACTGGCCGAGGGCGAGCGATTTTCGCTGGAAAGCCATCTGACCATCGCCGACGTGGACGTGGACCGGATCGGGCTGGATCGCCTGCGCAACGGCACCTTCGCCGAATGCGCGAGGAACGAAGGCGAGCCGGCGACCGTCGTGCCCTTCATGGCGCGCGAGGATGCGGTCAAGAGCGAGCTGATCCGGCCACTGGACCGTTTCCCCTTCGTGCCGGACGACGCTGGACGGCTGGATCAGGACTGCTACGAGGCCTTCAACATCCAGGTCCAGGGGTTGATGCGCCGGATGACGGCGACGAAGGCCGAAAGGCTGGTCATCGGCGTGTCGGGCGGGCTGGATTCGACCCAGGCCCTGCTGGTCGCCTGCCGCGCCTTCGACCGGCTGGACCTGCCGCGCACCCAGATCCTGGCCTATACGATGCCGGGCTTCGCGACCTCGGATGGGACCAAATCCAACGCTTGGGCCCTGATGAAGGCCCTGGGCGTGACGGGGGCCGAGATCGACATCCGCCCCGCCGCCGAACAGATGTTCAAGGACATCGGCCACCCCTACGCCGCGGGCGAACCCGTCCACGACATCACATTCGAGAATGTGCAGGCGGGCCTCAGGACCGATTATCTGTTCCGCCTGGCCAACCAGAACCGGGCCTTCGTCCTGGGCACCGGCGACCTGTCGGAACTGGCCTTGGGCTGGGCCACCTATGGCGTCGGCGACCACATGAGCCACTACAACGTCAACGGCGGGGTGGCGAAGACGCTGATCCGGCACCTGATCCGATGGGTGGCGGCCGGCGACCTGATCGGCGCGGGCGCGCGCGAGACCCTGCACGCCATTCTGGACACCGAAATCTCGCCCGAGCTGGTGCCGGCGAAGGATGGCGTGATCCAGTCGACCGAGGGGACGGTCGGCCCCTATGCGCTGAACGACTTCTTCCTGTTCTACATCAGCCGCTTCGGCCTGAAGCCGTCCAAGGTCGCCTTCCTGGCGCACCAGGCCTGGAGCGACGCCGGCGCCGGATATTGGCCCGCCAACACGCCCGAGGACGAAAAGGTCGAATACGATCTGGCGACCATCAAGGCTTGGCTGAGGAAGTTCCTGATCCGCTTCTTCCAGACCGCCCAGTTCAAACGCTCGGCCCTGCCGAACGGGCCGAAGGTGGTGACCGGCGGCTCTCTGTCCCCGCGCGGCGACTGGCGCGCCCCGTCGGACGGCAATGCGCGGGTGTGGCTGGACGAACTGGACGCCAATGTCCCCGACGCCTGACGGCGTCGGTTCCTTGTTAGGGCTATCGCGCTTCGCGCTACTTGAGCCCGCGACAGCGCTTATATCCACACGCAGCGCGCGGATATTTGGTGACGCAGATGGGCTGGCTCGCTAGAAGCTTCGCCATGACCGACGATGTGACCAAAGATTCCAACGGCAACATCCTGGCCGACGGCGACAGCGTGACCCTGATCAAGGATTTGAAGGTCAAAGGCTCGGGCGGCGTGACGCTGAAGCGCGGGACCCTGGTCAAGAACATCCGTCTGACCGGCGACACCGACGAGATCGAAGCCAATGTCGACAAGGTGCGCGGCCTGGTCCTGCGCGTCGAGTTCGTGAAGAAGGCCTGACCGCCCCCTCTTCCCAAATGGAACGTCAGCCGCCATCTAGCGGCCTATGACCGACACCCTCGCCGCCCCCGTTTCGACCGCCGCAACTGGCAAGATCCCTGTCACCGTCCTGACCGGCTATCTCGGCGCGGGCAAGACGACGCTGCTGAACCGGATCCTGACCGAGGATCACGGCAAGCGCTACGCCGTCATCGTCAACGAGTTCGGCGAGATCGGCATCGACAACGACCTGGTGGTCGGCGCCGACGAGGACGTGTTCGAGATGAACAACGGCTGCGTCTGCTGCACGGTGCGCGGCGACCTGATCCGCGTTGTCGCAGGCCTGATGAAGCGCCAGCGGCCCGGCAAGCCCGCCTTCGACGCCATCATCGTCGAGACCACGGGCCTGGCCGACCCCGGCCCGGTGGCCCAGACCTTCTTCGTCGATGAGGACGTCAAGGCCAAGACCCAGCTGGACAGCGTCACCACCCTGGTCGACGCCAAACATGTGATGGCGCGGCTGGACGACTCCAGGGAAGCCCGCGAACAGGTGGCCTTCGCCGACCGGATCATCCTGAACAAGGTGGATCTGGCGACCCCGGAAGAGCTGGACGCGGTCGAGGCCCGGCTGCGGGCGCTGAACCCCCTGGCCCCCATCGTCCGCGCCGAGCGTTCGAACGTGCCGCTGGACCAGGTGCTGGGCCTGCACGCCTTCGACCTTGACCGGATTCTGGAGGTTCGGCCGGACTTCGTGAACCCGCCGCACGGCGCGGACGGCCATGTGCATGACGAGGCCTGCGGGCACGATAACCACGATCACGACCACGATCATGGACACGACCATCATCACCATGATCACTCACACGGCGCGCATTCTCATGGAGCCCGGGGTCATGCGCACCAGGATGACATCAAGGGCATCTCCCTGTCGCTGGACCGCCCCCTGGACGGCGCCAAGTTCACCGCCTGGCTGGACCGGCTGCTGGGCGAACAGGGTCAGAACATCCTGCGCGCCAAGGGCATCATCGACGTCCAAGGCGAGAACCGCCGCTTGGTCTTCCAAGCCGTTCACATGATCCTAGAGGGCGACCTGCAACGCGAATGGGGCGTGGCCGAACGCCGCTGGAGCCGCGCCGTCTTCATCGGCCGCGATCTGGACGAGGCGGCGCTGAAGGCTGGCTTTGAGGGTTGCGCGGCCTCTTGATCCTTCTCCCCTCGGGGGAGAAGGTGGACCGTAGGGCCGGATGAGGGGGCTGCCGGAAACAGATGTGGCAGTCGCCGAGAAGCACCGGACAGTCACGCCGCCTTCGCGCCGAGATGACAGGCGCAGAAGCGATCCTTTGGTCCATGCTGCGGAACCGACAGCTGGGTGGTTTGAAGTTTCGGCGACAGGCCCCTGTCGCGGGCGCGATCGCCGACTTCGCCTGTCATGAGATCAGGCTTGTGATCGAACTGGATGGCGGCGTGCATGATCTGCACGAGGCGCGCGATGCGGCGCGGGATGCCTCGGATCGAGGCGGCGGGCTATACGGTGCTGCGGTTTCGGAACGCGGAGTTTTCAAGAAACCCGGCGGTCGTGACCGAGGCCATACGGCGACATGCCGTGGGGCAGAAACAGCCCCCTCATCCGACCGGCTCCGCCGGCCACCTTCTCCCCCGAGGGGAGAAGGAAATCGACGACTAATTATTTGCCGAACAGCTTGTTCCAGCGGCGCTTGTCGCGGGCCTTCCAGGCGCCGCGGTGGTAGGCGTCGGAACCGATCAGGGGGACGACCGTGGTGGCCTCGGCGAAGACCATCTGTTCGTGGGTGGTCTGGACCTTGCCCCAGGAGGCGGCTTCTTTCAGCGTCGAGGACGAGCACGCGCCGTCGCGGACGTCGGCGACGGTGATCTGGACCGCATAGCGGTGCATCTCTGCCTCGACGCCGAGGATTTCGGCGCAGACGACCGTGTCCTGGGCGAAGTTCTTGGGCACGCCGCCGCCGACCATGAACAGGCCGGTGACGCCGGCGGCGATCTTGATGTCGGTCAGTTCGCGGAAGTCGGCGATGGCGTCCAGCATCAGATAGGGCTGGCCGGCGGCGGCGCGCTCCTTCTGGTGCTTGACCAGGCCGAAGCCGGCGGACGAATCGACGAAGGCCGGGCAGAAGATCGGCACGCCCTCTTCATAGGCGGTCTGGATCAGCGAGCCGGGCTTTTTCGCATTACCCTCGCTCAGCCACTTGCCCATTTCCCAGATGAACTCGCGCGAGGAATAGCCGCGCGGCTCCAGCCGGTTGGCGATCTCCAGGATGGTGTGGTCGCAGGCCTGAAGCTCTTCCTCGTCGATATAGGTGTCGTAGATCCGGTCGATGTAGTTTTCACGCAGGACGTTGTCGTCCACCTCGCCGGCGGCCTGATAGTGTTTGAAGCCCAAGGCCTCGAAGAAATCCATGTCGACGATGGAGGCGCCGGTGGCGACGACGGCGTCCACCATGCCGAACTTCACCATGTCGCGGTACACATCCATGCAGCCGCCGGCCGAGGTCGAACCGGCCAGGATCAGCCAGGGCGAGCAGTCCTTGTCCTCGATGGCCATGGAGAAGATGTCGGCGGCGCGGGCGGTGTCGCGCGAGCTGAAGGACATTTTGCGCATGCTGTCGATGATCGGGCGCGCGTCGAAGCTGGTGATGTCGACGTGCTCGACGACGTTCTGCAGCAGCTGGGCCTTGGTGTTGGCTTGAACGGGAGCGTTCATTTCGGAGGTTTCCCTTTGATTTGAGCGCCCGTCATAACCTCAAGGAGCATCGGGACGGAGCGACCGATGACCCTGAATAGACCGTCACCCTCGGACTTGTTCCGAGGGCCCATTGATCGGCCGCACGATCCCGGCAGCGGGGTGCAGCACCGTGGGCCCTCGGGACAAGCCCGAGGGTGACGCAGTCAAGTTACTTCCGGCGCGACTTGCGCTGACCGGCCTTACCCTTGGGACGTGACAGACGCACGATCTTGCGGGCGTTCTCTTCCGCCGTGGTGCGCACGGTGGGGATGGAGCGCGGGGCCAGACCATAGAGCGAGGCCATCGGGGCGTCCTCGACCACGGCGAGATCGTGCTCGCCATAGCCGTTGAAGCCGGTCGACATGGCGACGCCGTAAGCGCCCAGCATGCCGATCTCGATGAAGTCGCCTTCGCGGATATCGGCCGGCAGCCAGAAAGGTCCCGGCATATGGTCGATGGAATCGCAGGTCGGGCCGTAGAACTGGAAGGCCTTCAGATCGCTCGCCGCCTCGCCGTCCCGGACCAGCTTGGTCGGGAAGGGCCAGCGCGAGTGGGTCGCGTCGAACAGCGAGCCGTACGAGCCGTCGTTCAGATACAGGGCGTCGCCCTTGCGCAGATCGACGCGGGCCAGAATCGACGAGGATTCGGCGACCAGCGCCCGGCCGGGCTCGCACCACAGCTCGGTCGTTTCCGACACCGGCATCTCGTTGAAGCCGCGATGGATGGCGTCGGCGTATTCGCTCATGTCCGGCGGGACCATGCCCGGATAGACCGAGGGGAAGCCGCCGCCGACATCGACGATGTCCACGATGACGCCGGCGCGGCTGATCGAACGACCGACCTGGGCCATGGCGGCCTGGTAGGCGGTCGGGCGCATGCACTGGCTGCCGACGTGGAAGGAAACGCCCATCAGGCCTTCCTTGACCGCTTGGCGCGTGGCCATCAGCAGGGCCGGAGCCTGATCCGCCGAGACGCCGAACTTGCCCGAAAGCGTATAGGCCGCACCGTCGGCCGAGACGGCCATGCGCACGATCAAATTCAGGTCGTCCGCGCCGCCAGTGGCGTCGAGGATCTTGTTCAGCTCATCCACACAGTCGAGCGAGAAGGTCCGCACGCCGTGGTCGAAATAGGCCTTGGTGATCGCAGACCGGCTCTTGACCGGGTGCATGAAGGCCAGGCGAACGTCATGGCTGACCGAGCGAACCAGCTCGATCTCGGCGATGGACGCCACGTCGAAACCGCAAACGCCGGCCTCGATCAGGGTCTCGACGACCCAACGCGACGGGTTCGCCTTCACCGCATAGAAGACGTCGGCCTTTAGATTATCCTGGAACCAGCGTGCCGCTACGGAAACCGAACGCGGTCGCACGAGGGCGACGGGACGTTCAGGGGACCGCTCACGGACCAGGTCCAGGGGAAGCTGATACGTGCGCAATTCACGTAACCCCCTGCTAATTGTTAAACCCAGACCGGCGTTAGCGGCGCAGAAAGGACCTACGGGGTCCGCCGGAAGGCGCGATATGGGGACTTCGAACTGTCATGTAAAGGGGTTTTTTCGTGGCGGGGCTTGGGTTTGGCCAGGACTGGACTGTCACAAATGTCCGTCCACCCCGTGAAACGCCGTCGTGAGGGCAACCTGGGCCGTTCCAACCTCGTTGAGCAGCCGGGAGGCGTGAATGAACCGCTGGATATTCTTGTGGCGCAAGTTGAGACGCCAACTTTGGGTGCGCGCGACGGCCTATGCGGGCGTCGGGGTGGCTGCGGCGCTCCTGGCGGTCTTCCTGGCGCCGTGGGTCCCCGCCCAGATGGCCGAGCGGTTGGGCGGCCAGTCGGTGGAATCCATATTGACGATCCTGGCGTCCAGCCTGCTGGGTGTGGCGACGTTTTCGGTCGGCGCCATGGTCACGGCCTATACCTCCGTCTCGTCAGCGGCCAGTCCTCGGGTCGCCGCCCTGGTGACCAGCGACGAGGAGACGCAGAAGTCCTTGGCCACCTTCGTCGGGGCCTTTCTCTACGCCATCGTCGCGGTGACGGCGATCAACGCCCACTATTATGGCCAGAACGGCCGAGCCATCCTGTTCCTCTTCAGCTTGGCCATGGTGGGGCTGGTGGCGTTTCGCCTGCTGGCCTGGATCAACCGCCTGTCGAGCCTGGCCCGGGTCGGTCACATGATCGATCTGGTGGAGGGCTATGCGCTCGACGCCCTGACCCAGCGCCGAGACCTTCCGCTTCTTGGGGGCAGACGGGGACACCTTTCAGGTGGCGCCGAGGTGAAGGCCCACGCCACCGGCTATGTCCAGAACGTCGATCCCGCACGTCTTCAGGCGATGGCCGAGGCGCGCGACTGCGAAGTCGAGGTGATCGCCGCGCCGGGCGCACTCGTTCGGCGTGGGGGCGTGCTGGCCCGGATCAGCCTGCCGGCCTGCGACGACAGTGCTCAGGATGATTTTCGATCAGCGTTCGCGATCGGGAATTCGCGCTCATACGATCAGGATCCGCGCTTCGGCCTGATCGTGCTGGGCGAAATCGCAGCAAAAGCCCTGTCGCCTGGCGTGAACGATCCTGGAACCGCGATTCAGGTCATATCCAGCGGCGTACGCCTGATCGACATATGGGCGAACGATGTCGCGACAGACAAGGATGGGCCCCTGCGCGACCGGCTGTTCGTGCCGGACATTGCCGATGCGGACCTTTTGGACGACGTTTTCGGCCCCATAGCGCGTTACGGAGCCGGCGACGTGGCGGTTTCGGTCCGATTGCAAAAGAGCCTCAGAGCGCTGGCGACGACACCGGCACTGGCGTCCGTGATAGAGCCCCTCGCGCGCGAAGCGCTGGAACGCTCCCGCGTCGCCTTGCCGATCGCCGCCGATGTCGCAAGGGTCGAGGCCGCGGCGGAAGGCCGCTGAATGGGTCGGCTATGGACGAGGTCGCACGCCGTGTGCGATTAAGGCCTTGCCTAGACGCCTTCGTCGCGTCATGCGGCGCCCCTTCGCCACAGCCTCCTAGCGAGTTCATGAGTTCATCCGCAGCCGCCGTCTCCCCCGGGCTCGTCCTGGCGCGCGACGTGTCGAAGACCTTCGGATCGCGAAAGGCGCTGGACGGCGTCTCGATTTCCGTCGCCTCCGGCGAAATGGTCGCCCTGATCGGTCCGTCCGGTTCGGGCAAGTCCACCCTGCTCCGCTCCATCACCGGCCTGCAGTCCATCGATGCGGGCAAGGGCACGATCCAAGTGTTCGGCGAGACCGTGCAGAAGGACGGTCGGGTCACGGGTTCCGTGCGCAAAGCGCGCGGCAAGCTGGGCATGATCTTCCAGCAGTTCAACCTGGTCGGCCGCCTCAGCCTGTTCTCCAACGTCATGCTGGGCGCGCTGGGGCGCCTGCCCGCATGGAAGGGCCTGCTGGGCGCCTGGCCCCAGGCGGACAAGGACAAGGCCATGGCGGCCCTGCACCGCGTCGGCGTGTCCGACTATGCGGCCCAGCGCGCCAACACCCTGTCGGGCGGTCAGCAGCAGCGCGGCGCCATCGCCCGCGCCATCGTGCAGGGCGCCAAGGCCATACTGGCCGACGAACCCGTCGCCTCGCTGGACCCGGTGTCCGCCCGCAAGGTGATGGAACTGCTGGTCGAGCTGAACAGGCGCGACGGCATGGGCGTGATCGTCACCCTGCACCAGGTCGACTACGCCATACGCTATTGCGACCGCGTCATCGCCCTGCAAGGCGGCAAGATCGTCTATGACGGTCCGTCTACGGCGCTGGACCAACAGCGTCTGATCGAAATCTACGGTCCCGAGTTCGAGGACGCGTTCTGGGAGACCAAGGCATGAGCCTGTCCCGTATTTCCTCTACTCGTCGTCTGTTCGCAGCGGCGGGCGCAGCCGTGATGATCCTGGGCCTGGCGGCCTGTGGCGGCGGTGAGGACCAGAAGGCCGGCGGCGTGCCGACCGAGATCACCTTCTCGATCCTGTCGGCCGAAGGTCAGGCCTCCGCCGGTCCGCTGTGGCAGCCACTGCTGGACGATATGTCCAAGGCCATCGGCGTGCCGGTCAAACCCTATTTCGGCTCGAACTATACGGTTCTGGTCGAGGCCATGCGCGGCAACCACACCCAGGTCGGATGGTTCTCGGCCAAGCCCGAGGTCGAGGCCATCGACCGCGCCAAGGCCGAGGTCATCGCCCGCACCGTCAACCGCGAAGGCCTGGACAGCTATCAATCGACCCTGATCGTCAAGAAGGGTTCGGGCATCACGCTGGACAAGGTCATGGCCTGCGGCAAGCAGTACAACTTCGGCATCGGCGACGCCCAGTCGACGTCGGGCACCTTGGCCCCGCTGACCTTCCTGTTCAATCCGCGCGGCGTCGTCCCGGCCCAGTGCTTCAAGACCGTGCGCTCGGCCAACCACCAGGCCAACGCTTTCGGCGTGGCCACCGGCGTGATCGACGTGGCGACCTCCAACAGCGTCAACACCATCTTCATGCGCAAGGAAAACCCGCAGCTGGCCGGGCAGATCGAGGAAATCTGGACCTCGCCCCCCATCCCCGAGAGCGGCATCGTCGTGCGCGAGGACCTGGACCCGGCGCTGAAGGAAAAGATCCGCAGCTTCTTCTTGACCTATGGCCAGGGCGAAGGCGCCGAGGCCGAGCGTCAGCGCGCGGTTCTGGCGGACCTGGAATATTCCCGCTTCACCGCCGCCGACGACACCTATCTGGATCCGATCCGCGAGATGATCGCCGACCAGAAACTGGGCGATGCGCGCGCCAACGGCGACACCGCCGCCGTCGCCGCCGCCGAGCGCGAGCTTCAACGCCTGCGCAGCCTGCGTGAGGTCCGGCCTTGACCGCAGTCGCGTCCCCCGCCGTCTCCATTCCGGCGGCGCCCAAGAAATCCACCCTGGCGTGGGTCGCCGACATCCTGGTGTGGGGCGGCGTCGCCGCCGTCCTGCTCTACAGCATCGACGCCGTCGATCTGGGCAATCTGCCGCGCCTGTTCGCCGGCAACGACAGCACCCAGCTGTTCGTCCATGACCTGCTGCGTCCCGACTTCAGCGACTGGAAGATGTTCGTCGCCAAGATGTGGGAGACGGTCCAGATCGCGCTTTGGGGCACCTTCCTGGCCGTTCTGCTGGGAATTCCGCTGGGTCTGGCCGCCGCGCGCAACATCGCCCCCGTGTGGGTCGTGACGCCGGTGCGTTGGGTGATGAACCTGCTGCGTTCGGTGCCCGACCTGGTGATCGGCCTGCTGTTCGTCACGGCCGTGGGCCTGGGGCCGCTGGCCGGCGTCCTGGCCATCACACTGAATACGGCAGGCGTCCTGGCCAAGCTGTTCTCCGAAGCTGTCGAATCGATCGACAAGGGTCCGGTCGAGGGCGTGCGCGCCACCGGCGCCGGCAAGCTGCACGAGATCGTCTGGGGCGTGTTGCCGCAGGTCGCGCCGCTGTGGACCTCGTTCGCCCTGTACCGCTTCGAATCGAACAGCCGTTCGGCGACGGTTCTGGGTCTGATCGGCGCGGGCGGTATCGGCCAGGTGCTGTTCGACAGCATGAACGCCTTCGACTTCCGGGCCGTCTCGGCCATCGTGATCGTCGTTGTCGTCGCGGTGACCCTGATCGACACCCTGTCGCAGGTCATGCGCCGCCGCCTGCTGTAGCGGCGGGCTGTCCTTCGTCGGACTGTCACAATCCTCTGCTCTAAGCATCGCGAAATCGATGCTCAGGGAGAGCTCAGGATGATCCGCACACTGAAACTGGCGGCTTCGGCCGCCGCCCTTCTGGCCCTGGCGGCCTGTGGCGACAATGGCGGGGGCGGCTCGGCCTCCGGCACGCGCGCCGGCATCTGGTCGGCCGGCTCGTCCACCGTCTTCCCGTTCGCCAACAGTGTGGCGGAAACCTTCGCCCGCGCCTCCAACGGCGCGGCGCCCCGCGTCGAATCGCTGGGCACTGGCGGCGGCATCCAGGCCTTCTGCCAAGGCATCGGCCCGACCACGCCGGACATCGCCAACGCCTCGCGTCAGATGAAGCAGTCCGAGTTCGACCTGTGCGCCAAGAACGGCGTCACCGAGATCGTCGAGATCAAGATCGGCTTCGACGGCATCGTCATCGCCACGGCCCGCAACGGCAACGGCTTCAACTTCGAACTGAACGACCTGTACGAAGGCCTGGCCAAGGAAGTGCCGGGTCCGAACGGGACCTTCGTGACCAACCCCGCCAAGACCTGGAACCAGGTCAACGCCGGCCTGCCGAACCAGCGCATCCAGGTCTATGGCCCCCCGCCCACCTCGGGCACCCGCGACGCCTTCCTGGAGCTGGGCATGACGCCGGGCGCCAAGCTGGTTCCGGCCGTCGCCGCCATCGAAGGCGACAAGGACCGGTTCGAGGGCATCGCCCATACCTTGCGCGAGGACGGCGCCTGGATCGATTCCGGCGAGAACGACAACGCCATCGTCCAGACCCTGACCCGCACGCCGGGCTCGTTGGGCGTGTTCGGCTATTCGTTCCTGGAACAGAACCTGGACACGGTGAAGGCCGAGACCATCGATGGCGTGGCCCCCACCGCCGACACCATCGCCAGCGGCGCCTACCCCCTGTCGCGCAGCCTCTACATCTATGTGAAGAAGGCCCACATCGGCGTTATCCCCGGCCTGAAGCAGTATGTGCAGGAGTTCCTGTCGGAAGGCGCTGCAGGCAAGGGCGGCTATCTGGCCGACCGCGGCCTGATCCCGCTGCCGGAAGACCAACTGCTGGCCCAGCGCGCGACCATCGCCGCCATGACCCCGATGACGCGTCCCGCCAAGTAAGGCGGAACCCGACCGCCGTCCCGCCCCTTCTTTCGCCGGCTCGCACCGGTTAGAAGGGGCGGGATAGCTGTCAGGATGTATTTATGACCACCACGCCCGCGCGCCTGCGCAAGGCCGTATTGCCCGTCGCGGGCCTCGGCACCCGCGTCCTCCCCGGCACCAAGACCACGCCCAAGGAACTGCTGAACGTCGTCGATCGGCCGATCCTGTCCTACATCGTCGAAGAAGCGCGCGAGGCGGGGATCGAGCATATCGTCTTCGTCACTGGCCGCTCCAAGGGCGCCATCGAGGACTATTTCGATCACCAGATCGAGCTGGAAGCCCAGCTCCTGGCCAAGGGCAAGATCGAAATCCTTGAGATGATGAACGCCGAACTGGCGTCGGCCGGCGAGATGAGCTTCACCCGCCAGATGCAGCCCAAGGGCCTGGGCCACGCCGTCTGGTGCGCGCGCGACATCATCGGCCATGAGCCGTTCGCCGTCATCCTGCCCGACGTGATCGTGGACTCGCAGCCCGGCGCCCTGAAGCAGTTGGCCGAGGTCTATGCCGAGACCGGCGGCAACATCATCGGCGTGGAATCCGTGCCCGAGGACCAGACCCACAAATACGGCATCGTCGATCCCGTCAGCCGCGACGGCTCGCGCATCGTCATGAAGGGGATGGTCGAAAAGCCCGCCGCCGGAACCGCGCCGTCCAACCTGTCGATCTCGGGCCGCTATATCCTGCAACCCGAAATCTTCGACCTGCTGGCGACGCAGGAGAAGGGCGCGGGCGGCGAGATCCAGCTGACCGACGCCATGGCGCGGCTGATGGCGGACCAAAGCTTCACCGCCGTCGAATACGCCGGCGTGACCCACGACTGCGGCGACAAGATCGGCCTGCTGCGCGCCAATGTCGCCCTGGCCCTGAAACGGCCCGACCTGGGCGACGCCGCCCGCGCGGCGATCTCGGGACTGCTTTAAGGGCAAACGCGGCGCCTCTTCCTCCCCGTCCGGGGAGGGAGGCCGAGCAAAGCGAGGTCGGGTGGGGGCGGCAATGCGACGCCCACCGATCTGTCTGGCCTTCAGACAAGTGCGCCCTGCCGGGCCGCCCCCACCCGGTCGCTGCGCGACCACCCTCCCCGGAGCGGGGAGGGAGAAGATTGAGCAAGCGCGCTACGCCTGCTAACCCTCCGCCAAATCATCAGGAGACGAACCATGGCCACTTCCGAAGGCTGGGACATGCCGACCGGCGACCTCATGAAGGGCAAGAAGGGCCTGATCATGGGCGTGGCGAACTCCAGCTCCATCGCCTGGGGCATCGCCTCGCAGCTGGCGGCTCAGGGCGCGGAACTGGCCTTCACCTATATGGGCGAGAGCCTTGAGCGTCGCGTGCGCCCGCTGGCCGAAAGCGTCGGCGCCAAGCTGCTGATCCCGGCCGACGTCACCGACGACGCCTCGATGGACGCCGCCTTCGCCGAGCTGGAAAAGACCTTCGGCACGATCGACTTCGTCGTCCACTCGGTGGCTTTCGCCAACAAGGACGAGCTGAAGGGGTCGTTCGTCGACAACACCACGCGCGACAGCTTCCTCTTGGCCATGAACATCTCGGCCTTCAGCTTCGTGGACGTGGCCAAGCGCGCATCGAAGCTGATGCCGAACGGCGGGTCGATGATCACCCTGACCTATCTGGGGTCGGAACGGGTCATCCCGAACTACAACACCATGGGCGTGGCCAAGGCCGCGCTGGAGGCGGCGACCCGCTATATCGCGCGCGACCTGGGGCCCAAGAACATCCGCGTCAACGCCATCTCGGCCGGGGCCATGCGGACCCTGTCGCTGGCCGGCATCTCGGGCGGGCGCGGCCTGCATTCCAAGTCGGCCCAGTTCTCGCTGATCAAGGAAGAGACCTCGATGGAAGGCGTCGCCGGCGCGGCCCTGTGGCTGTGCTCGGATCTGGGGCGTTCGACCACGGGCGAGGTCGTCCACGTCGATGCGGGCTTCCACGCCGTGGGCCTGCCGGACGACATGGAAGGTTGATCGGAGAGGCCTGATCAGGCCCTTCCGGCCTTCACGGTGACGGTTTAAGGCCGGGGCATGACTGCTCCGGCCTTTTCCATGCGCGCCCTGCCCGCCTCCGCCTTTTCGTCGGCCGCCGTGGCGACGGTGATCGGTTTCGGCGGGACCGTCGCTCTGGTGGTGCAGGCAGGCCAGGCGCTGGGCGCGGACGCCGATCAGATCGGATCGATGGTCACCGCCCTGTGCCTCGCCATCGGCGTGCCGGGCGCCCTGCTGAGCTGGCGGTTGAAAATTCCCGTCGTCCTGGCCTGGTCGACGCCGGGGGCGGCCCTGCTGGCGGCCTCGACCCTGGGCCTGTCGTGGCCGACGGCGATCGGCGCCTTCGTCTTCGCGGCGCTGCTGATGATCCTGACCGGGCTGATCCCGGCCCTAGGGCGGTTGGCGGAGCGGATACCGGCGGCCATCGCTTCGGCCATGCTAGCGGGCGTGCTGCTGCCGTTCGTGTTGAGACTGTTCAAGGTCGTGCCGGACGACGCGGTTCTGGTCGTCGGACTGGTTGCGCTGTTTCTGATATCGCGACGCCTGTGGCCGACCGGGGCGCTGCCTGCCGTATTGGCGGCGGCCTTTGCGGTGCTGGCGATCCGGGGGCAGCTGGCCGTGCCGGCAGGGACGGGCCTGTTCGGCCATCTGGAGCCCGTTGCGCCCGTGTTCGACTGGAAGGCCGCGGTCAGCCTAGGCTTTCCGTTGTTTCTGGTGACCCTGGCGGCGCAGAACTTGCCGGGACTGGTCGTGTTGCAGAGCGCCGGCTATCCGCCGCCCGCCAACCGGCTGATCCTGTCCACCGGCGTCGCCAGCCTGCTGATCGCCCCGTTCGGCGGACACGGGGTCAATCTGGCGGCCATCACGGCGGCGATCTGCACCGGGACGGACGCCCACGACCCGGAGCGACGCTGGGTCGTGGGCGTGATCTATGGCGGCTTTTATCTGGTCATGGCCCTTTTCGCCGCAACGCTGGCCGGGTTGTTCATCGCCATGCCGCCAGCCGTTTTGGCGGCCGTGACGGGGCTGGCGTTGATGGCGCCGTTGACGGGCGCACTTCAAAACATGATGGCCGAAGGCGCGTCGCGCGAAGCGGCCGTGCTGACGTTCGCCGCCACAGCATCGGGCCTGGCCTTGTTCGGGGTGGGGTCGGCCTTTTGGGGCCTGGTCGTCGGCTTTGCGGCCCTGGCTGCCGGACGCTGGATCAGGCCGTAGGCCTGATCCAGCGCACCGTTTTAGCCTATCGCGCTTCGCGCTGCTTGAGGCGCCTTAGTCGCGCAGCGACGCGGGAACGTGGCCGCCGTTTTCGGCGAGCTTGGTCCAGACGGCCTTGGAAAGGGCGATGTTCTGTTCGGCCGAACCGTGCTCGCCGGCATGGACGTTCAGTTCTTCCGCCAGTTCCTTGCGGGCCGCCAGGCTGGAATCCAGGTCCAGCAGCTTCAGCAGATCGACGATCGAGGTGCGCCAGTTGCCGCCGCCGCCCTTGGACGCCGCCAGATCGCTGAGCACCGCCTCGACATCGACGGGCGGCAGGGCCGGAGCGGGGGTGGAGGCCGCCGCGCCCGGCGTCGGCGTGACACTGGCGGTCGGCGTGGGCGCCGGTGCGGGGGCCGCCTTGGGCTTGTGGCCCGTGATCTTGTTCCAGATCGAAGAGAAGATACCCATGGTCACGTTCCTGTTGGTGTCTTCAGATAATGCTCGCCAGGCACGACGGTTCAGTGACGCGCCGGAATCTCCAGTCCGCGCTGCACGGCGGGGCGCGCCAGACCCCGCTCCAGCCAGGCGGCGACGCGCGGGAAGTCCGCAAAACCGACGATCTCGCCCGCCTCGTAAAAGCCGATCAGGTTGCGAACCCAGCCCAATGTGGCGACGTCGGCGATGGAGTAATCCCCGACGATCCAGTCCCGGGGCTCTCCTCCTTCATTGGCAAGCCGCGTTTCCAGCACGCCCAGCAGGCGGCGGCTTTCGGCGACGTAGCGGTCGCGCGGACGCTTGTCCTCGTAGTCCTTGCCGGCGAAGCGATGGAAGAAGCCCAACTGGCCGAACATCGGGCCGATGGCGCCCATCTGGAACATGACCCACTGGATGGTCTCGTAGCGGGTCGCCGGATCGGTCGAGAGCAGCTGGCCGGTCTTTTCCGCCAGATAGATCAGGATGGCGCCGGATTCGAACAGGGCCAGCGGCTGCCCGCCCGGCCCGTTCGGATCGAGGATGGCGGGGATCTTGCCGTTGGGGTTCAGCGACAGGAATTCCGGCCCCCAAGTCTCGTTCTTGGTGATGTCAACCAGGTGCGGCTCATAGGCCAGGCCGACCTCCTCCAGCATGATCGAGACCTTCACGCCGTTGGGCGTCGGCAGGGAATAGAGCTGGATGCGGTCGGGATGCTGGGCCGGCCAGCGCTGGGTGATCGGGAAGGCGGACAGGTCGGTCATGGCGGGCCTCGCGTGGTGAGGCCTCTATTTCGGGGCGGCCTCGCGGTTTCGCAACAGCGGCCGGCGCCATTTGATCGCGGGCTTGTGTCTGGAACCGTACGCCGGACGGCGCCAGCTTGACCGTGACCGATCCTCCGGTCGCAGGCAGGGAGACGCCCGATGGCGCACAAGTTCGAAGTCTATCAGGACAAGGCCGGCGAATACCGCGTCCGCTTCAAGTTCAACTCCGAAGTCATCTTCTCGACCGAGGGCTATTCCGACAAGTCGGGCGCCAAGCGGGCGATCGAGTCGATCAAGAAGCACGTCGGCGACGCGCCGGTGGAAGACGCCTAGTCCGGCTCGCGCTCGCCCACCTCAGTCGGCGGCGCGGCCAGCAGCCAGCCGTCGGTTAAGTGCAGTTCGGGCGTCGCTTCCTTGGTGAAGGGCAGATACCAGGTCGGGCCGCCGGTGGCGGGGGCGATTTCCAGCATGTCGTCGGCGCCGAAATTCTGGACCGACTTGACCGTGCCCATGACCGCGCCCGCCGTGTCGCGGACCTCGACCCCCAGCAGGTCGGCGAGATAGAATTCGTCCTCTTCCGGTTCCGGGAAGCGGTCGCGAGGGACGTGCAGTTTCAGGCCGCGCAGGGCGTCGGCCTGTTCCTTGGTCGTGATTTCCTTGGCCCGGCCGACGACGCCGGCCTTGTCCGGACGGGTCGAGGTCAGGGTCAAGGCGACCGTGCCGTCGGCGCGCAGCAGCGGGCCATAGGCGGTCAGGGCCAGGGGATCGGCGGTGAAGGCGGTCACCCGCACCTCGCCCCGCACCCCGAAAGCGCCGCCGATCTGGCCGACGAGGATCAATCTGCTGTCCGTGGTCATGGTCGTCCTTAGCCCATGAAAAAGGCGGCGTCCAAAGACGCCGCCTCGATCATCTTCAAACCGAAAGGCTTAGCCTTCGGCCTTTTCTTCGGTCGCTTCTTCAGCAGCCGGAGCGTCTTCAGCGGCGGCTTCAGCAGCAGGCGCTTCTTCAGCCGGGGCTTCTTCGACAGCCGGAGCGGCGGCAGCGGCAGCGGCTTCTTCCTTGGCGCGGGCGGCGGCTTCAGCGGCCTCGACCTTGGCGGCGGCTTCGGCTTCCAGGCGGTCGGCTTCGCGCTGGGCGCGTTCGGCGGCGCGCTCTTGCGCCTTCTTGCCGGGCTGGGCCTTGTTGGGGTTGTTCGACTGGGTCCACTTGACCTTGCCGGCCAGGACTTCTTCGGTGCTCTGCGAGATGAAGCGCGCGACGCGGTCGGTCGGCTGGGCGCCCTTGCCGAGCCATTCCGAGATCCGGTCAGCCTTCAGGGTGACGCGCGGCTGCGGGCCGTCCTTGGCTAGCATCGGGTTGTAGGTGCCGACGCGTTCCAGGAACTTGCCGTCCCGGGGAGCATGCGAGTCGGCGACGACGATGTAGTAGTAGGGGCGCTTCTTGGAGCCGCCGCGGGCCAGACGAATCTTCAGCATTTCAGTTCTCTTTCCAGATAGTCGTTATTTCTTGGGAGGGAAGCCGGGAAGGCCCGGAAGGCCTCCCGGAAGTTGTCCGCCACCTAGCCCGGCGAGCCGGTCCTGGATGGCTTTCAGGTCGTCGGCGCTGGCTTCCGGCGTCTTGCCGCCGCCCAGGGCCTTCAATCGGTTCAGATCCGGGCCGCCGCCCCCCATGCCGGGGATGCCGCCGCCGCCGAGGCCGCCCAGCATGGCGGCCATCTGCTGCATCTTCTTGGGTCCGCCGCGCGCCATCGACTTGACCACGTCGGCCATCTGGCGGTGCTGTTTCAGGACCCGGTTCACGTCCTGCACATCGACCCCGGCGCCGGCGGCGATGCGCTTCTTGCGGCTGGCGTTCAGCAGGTCCGGCTTCTTGCGCTCAGCCTTGGTCATCGAGGAGATGATAGCTTCCTGGCGCAGGATCATGCGGTCGTCGATGCCGCTTTCGGCCATCTGGCCCTTCATCTTGGCCACGCCGGGCAGCATGCCCATGATGCCCTGAAGCCCGCCCATCCGCTTCATCTGCTGAAGCTGGCCGGCGAGGTCGTCCAGATCGAACTGACCCTTGGCCAGTTTCCGAGCCATCTTCTCGGCCTTGGCCTGGTCCAGGTCCTGCGACGCCTTCTCGACCAGGGCGACGATATCGCCCTGGCCCAGGATGCGGCCGGCGACGCGACGGGCGTCGAACACGTCCAGCGCATCGACCTTTTCGCCGGCGCCCAGATATTTGATCGGCAGGCCGGTGACCGCCCGCATCGACAGCATGGCGCCGCCGCGACCGTCGCCGTCGGCGCGGGTCAGGACCAGGCCGGTCAGGGGCAGGCGGGCGTGGAAGGCGGCGGCGGTGCGGACCGCGTCCTGGCCGGTCAGGCTGTCGGCGACCAGCAGGGTCTCGATGGGTTTGGAGATCTCGGCGACCTCGGCCACCTCGTTCATCAGCCCTTCGTCCAGGGTGATGCGGCCGGCGGTGTCGAGGATCAGGACATCGAAGCCCTGAAGCTTGGCCGACTGCAGCGCCCGGCGCGTGATCTGGACCGCGCTCTCGCCCGCCACGATGGGCAGGACGGCGACGTCGATCTGTTTGCCCAGCTGGGCCAGCTGTTCCATCGCGGCCGGACGACGCGTGTCCAGCGAGGCCATCATGACCTTCTTGCGATCGAACTTGGTCAGGCGCAGCGCCAGCTTGGCCGAGGTCGTGGTCTTGCCCGAGCCCTGCAGGCCGGCCATCAGCACCACGGCGGGCGGACTGGCGTTGGTGTTGAGCGGGACCGGCTCTTCGCCGCCCAGCATCTCGATCAGGCCGTCATAGACGATCTTGACCACCTGGTCGGCGGGGCGGACCGAACGGATGACCTCTTCGCCGGTCGCGCGCTCGGTGGCGAAGGCGATGAATTCCTTGACGACCGGCAGGGCGACGTCGGCCTCCAGCAGGGCCACGCGCACTTCGCGCATCGCCTCGGCGACGTCCTTTTCGGACAGGGCGCCACGCCCGGTGATCCGGTCGAAGACGCCTGTCAGCCGCTCGTTCAGAGCCTCGAACATTCACTACCTCGTGGCGACGGGTGAAGCGGCTCCATACGACAACGGCCTCTGGCGACGATCACGTCGGCAGAGGGTTCTCGCCGGGCTCGTCTCATCGAAATGAGGGTCGTCCCGGTGGAGACGCAGGTTCACTTGCGTCGGAAGCGGCGGCTTATGAAGGAAAACAAGGCGGAAGGCAACCGGAGCGAGTCGGTCACGCTTTAATCTCGATCTTCGTCACGGCATTTAGCGGATTGTCATCATCGTGCTAAGAGCCCCGCCCTTTATAGGGGCGGCGATGTCGCCAACGTTTTTGACTTCAGGAGAAGCACGCATGAGCAAGGTGCTGGTTATCGGCGCAGGCGGCGTCAGTTCGGTGGCCGTCCACAAGATGGCGATGAATGCGGACATCTTCTCGCATATCACCCTGGCGAGCCGCACCAAGTCCAAGTGCGACGCCATCGCCGAATCCGTGAAGTCGCGTTTTGGCGTCACCATCGACACGGCCAAGATCGACGCCGACGACGTGGCGGCGACCACGGCCCTGATCAAACAGGTGCAGCCGGCCCTGGTCGTGAACCTGGCCCTTCCCTATCAGGACCTGGCCATCATGGACGCCTGTCTGGCCGCCGGCGTGAACTATCTCGACACCGCCAACTACGAACCGCGCGACGAGGCCAAGTTCGAATACAAGTGGCAGTGGGCCTATCAGGAGCGGTTCGAGAAGGCCGGCCTAATGGCGCTGCTGGGCTCGGGCTTCGATCCCGGCGTGACCTCGGTGTTTGCGACCTACACCAAGAAGCACCTGCTGGATTCCATCGAGACGCTGGACATCCTGGACTGCAACGGCGGCGACACGGGCCTGCCGTTCGCGACCAACTTCAACCCCGAGATCAACCTGCGCGAAGTGACCGCCCCGTCGCGTCACTGGGAAAACGGCCAATGGGTCGAGGGTCCGGCGTTGAGCCACAAACAGGTCTTCGACTTCGAGGGCGTGGGTCAGAAGAACATGTACCTCATGTACCATGAGGAGCTGGAATCGCTGGCGAAATTCTACCCCGAGATCAAGCGCATCCGCTTCTGGATGACCTTCGGCGACAGCTATCTGAAGCACCTTGAAGTGCTGGAAAACATCGGCATGACTTCGATCGAGCCGATGATGTTCCAGGGCCGCGAGATCATCCCGATCGAGTTCCTGAAGGCCCTGCTGCCGGAACCGTCGTCGCTGGGTCCGATCACCAAGGGCAAGACCAATATCGGCACCATCGCCACGGGCGTGAAGGACGGCGTGGCCAAGACGGTCTACGTCAACAACATCTGCGACCACCAGGAAGCCTATGCCGAGACCGGCAACCAGGCCGTCAGCTATACCACCGGCGTGCCCGCCATGATCGGCGCGGCCCTGATGCTGACCGGCCAGTGGAAGGGCGCGGGCGTGTTCAACATGGAACAGCTGGATCCCGATCCCTTCATGGACATGCTGAACAAGCACGGCCTGCCGTGGAAGGTTCAGGACCTGGACGCCCCTCTCGACTTCTAAGGCTCAGACCATGGCCATGCAGACCCAAGCCGGCGGACCGGGCGGCTTCGCCCGGTTCGATCTGAACCGCGTTCCGTCGCCCGCCTTCGTGGTCGACGAGGCGGCGGTGCGTCGCAACCTGTCGGTCCTGAAGGGCGTAGGCGCGCGCGGAAACGCGCGGGTTCTGCTGGCCCTGAAGGCCTTTTCCATGTGGTCGCTGGCCGATGTCGTCGGGGAATACCTCGACGGCGTCTGCGCGTCTGGCCTGTGGGAGGCGCGGCTGGCGCGGGAGTTCTACAAGGGGCACCTGACCACCTATTCGCCGGCCTACAAGCCGGGGGACGTGCCCGAGATTCTGCGTCTGTCGGACACGGTCATCTTCAACGCCCCGGACCAGATCGCCCGGTTCGCCGATATGATCGCAACGGCGCGCGGCGAGGGCGAGACGTTCGACATTGGCCTGAGGCTGAACCCCGAACATTCCGAGGCCGAGGTCGCCAAATACGATCCCTGCCAGTTCGGCTCGCGCCTGGGGTTCCCGGTGTCGCAACTGAAGCCGGAACATCTGGACGGCGTCGACGGCCTGCACATCCATGCCCTGTGCGAACAGGGGTTCGAGCCGCTTGAGCGGATCTGGGCGGCGGTGGAGCCGACGCTGGCGCCGCTGCTGGCTGACCTGAAATGGATCAACCTGGGCGGCGGGCACCATGTGACGCGGGCCGATTACAGGCGCGACGATCTGGCCGCCTTCCTGCGTCGCCTGGGCGAGACGCACGGGCTTGAGGTCTATATCGAGCCGGGCGAGGCCGTCGCCCTGGATGCCGGCATTCTGATCGGCGAGGTGCTGGACACCTTCGACAACGGCATCGCGGTCGCCATCACAGACATTTCCGCGACCTGCCACATGCCCGATGTGATCGAGGCCCCCTATCGTCCGGCCATGCTGAACGAGGGCGAGGCGGGCGTGACCTATCGCCTGGGCGGGCCGTCGTGCCTGGCGGGCGACATTATCGGCGACTATGTCTTCGAGACGGCGCCTACGGCGGGGACGCGGATCGCCTTCCTGGACCAGGCCCATTATTCGATGGTGAAGACCAACACTTTCAACGGGGTGCCGCTTCCGGCCATCGCACTGTGGAACAGCGAGACGGACGCGCTGACGCTGGTGCGTGAATTCGACTATTCGGAATTCCGCGACCGCCTGTCCTGATCGCTCCGGTCTTAAGAAAAAGGGCGGCTTTCGCCGCCCTTCCCTGACCTATTCTTCCTTCGGTTCGTCCGCCGCCGGCTCGGCGTCGGGCTTGGGCTCGGAGCCTGGCTCGGTGACCACGACGCCTTCGGGCGCAGCCGACAGTTTCGACAGGTCGCCGCCGGCGCGCAGCACGTCCAGCGCCCGCTCCAACTGATAGTCCTTTTCCTTGTCGAAGCTCTCGCCGGGGGCTTCGCGCGGCGTGTGCGGTCCCTTGCGTTCGGCGCCGATGGAGGCGTCCAGCGCCGTGGCGTAGGCGGCTTCGGAATAGATGAAGCTGGAGCGTGAGACGATCCGCGCCTCGGCTTCCGAACGGGCCACCTCCAGGTCCGGCTCGATGCCGATCTTCTGGATCGAGGCGCCCGATGGGGTGTAGTAGCGCGCCGTCGTGATCGACAGGGCGCCGTCCTGGCCCTGACGCAACGGGATCACGGTCTGGACCGAGCCCTTGCCGAAGCTGGTCAGGCCGACGACGGTGGCGCGCTGGTGATCCTTCAGGGCGCCGGCGACAATTTCCGACGCCGAGGCCGAGCCATAGTTGACCAGCACCACCAGCGGCAGGCCGCCGGCGATGTCGCCGGGCTTGGCGGAATAGCGCTGGATCTGCTCGGGCTTGCGGCCGCGCTGGCTGACGATCTCGCCGCGTTCCAGGAAGGCGTCGGACACATCGATGGCGGCGTTCAGCAAACCACCGCCATTGTTGCGCAGATCCAGGACATAGCCCTTCACGCCCGGCTTCTCGGCCTTGATCTTGGCGATGGCCTCGTTCAGCTCGCGGCCGGTGTTCTCGTTGAAGGTCGAGACGCGCAGATAGCCGAAGTCGCCCTCGACCCGGCCGGTGACCGACTGGACCTTGATGACCTCGCGGGTCAGGACGACCTCCAGCGGGTCCTCGCCGTCGCGCAGGAAGGTGACCTTGACGCTGGTGCCGACCTCGCCGCGCAGCTTTTCTGACACCTGGCTGACCGTCAGGCCGGCCGCGTTCTGGCCCTCGATCGACGAGATGACGTCGCCTGCCTGGACCCCGGCCTTGGCGGCGGGGCTGTCGTCCATCGGCGAGATGACCTTCACCATGCCGCCGTCGGCGCTGATGGTCAGGCCGACGCCCGAATACTGACCCTCGGTGCGCTCGCGCAGCTCGTCGTAGTTGGAGGGCGGCAGATAGTTGGAGTGCGGGTCCAGCGCCGTCATCATGCCGGCCAGCGCGGCCTCGATCAGCTTCTTGTTGTCGACCGGGACGACATAGGCCTGCTCGACGATGCCAACCACGTCGCCGAACAGCTCCAGCATGCGGAAGGTTTCGTTGCGGGGGGTCTGGCTGCTGACAGCAGCGGCGGATCCGCCGAGCACCAGTGCGGCGCAGCCGACGAGGAGCAGTTTACGCATTCGGTCTCTTTCGGTCGGGCCGATCATTCAAGGCGCCCGTGGGAAGGGTAAGGCGGTGCAGACACGACCAAATCGTGGCGACGCAGCGTTCCGCCGATAAAATCAGCGTCAGGTGGGAAAGCAAGCGCTTATCTTGATACGCACCTTATACGCCCGTCATCCTCGGCCTTGTGCCGAGGATCCACGGTCGGGCTGACACAAACATGCAAGTCGCGCACAAAGTTGGCCAAATCTACATCATCGAGATGGCTGACAGGTGGGTCCTCGGCACAAGGCCGAGGATGACGGCGGTGAAACCTATTGCAACCACGGCCCCGGATCGATGGGCCGTTCGTCGCGTCGCAGCTCGAAATAGATGTCGCCGTCCGGGCCGCTGCGGCCCAGGGTCTGGCCGTCCGACACGCGGGCGTCCGATCCCACATCCACGCTGTCCAGGCCGGCGATGACCGCGCGCCAGCCGGGGCCGAGGTCCAGCACCACCACATTGCCCCAGCCCGTCAGAGGCCCGGCATAGGCGACCTTGGCGTCGGCGGGAGCCGTCACGGCCGCCCGGTCGGCGCGCCAGCGCCAGCCGGAGGTTCCCGCGCCCCAGGTCTGGCTGGGCGCGCCACGGATGGGCGAGCTGAGGCGCGCGCGGCCGGCGGGCAGGCGGGCCGTGGGGGTTTCCGCCGCCTGGGTGGTCGGCACGGCCCCGCCCAGTTCGCGGATACGGCGTTCCAGCACGGCGGAGGCGCGTTCGGCGGCGCGGGCCTCGGCGTTCAGGACGGCGGTCAGGGCGGTCTTGCGCGACGTCAGACCCTCGATCTCGCCTCTTCGGTCGCCCTGTTCGCTCTCGGTCGTCAGCAGCCGCTCGGAGGACAGGACGGCGAGGCGGCGGATGCGCATGATCTCAGCCTGACGCGCGCCCAGGGCCTTGGCGCGGTTTTCCAGGTCCGGCGTCATGGCCTTGAGCAGGATGGAGGCGCGCACCGTATTGATGGCCTTGTCGGCCGGCACCAGCAGGGGCGGAGGCGGGCGGCGGCTCATCATCTGCAACGCGCTGAGCAGACGCCCCTGGGCGCCGCGTTCGCGAGCCAGGTCGGTGACCAGTTCGGCCTCGCGTTCGGTCAGTTGCTGCAGGCGGGCGCGCTGGTCATCGATCTGGCGGTCGTCAGTCTGCTCGTCGGCGCGCAGTGAGGCCAGGCGGCGCTCCAGTTGGGCCAGTTCGGCCTTGGCGGCGTCGGCGTCGGCGCGCAGGCGGCGCGCGCGTACGGTCTCGTCGCGATATTCGGCCTGGATGCGCGACAGCTCGCTTTCGGGCGCCTGACGGCCGACGGCGGGCGCGGCGCAGACGAAACCCGTCAGCAGGGCCAGCGATAGGGGAATGGCGCGACGCATGTCAGTCGCGATGATAGGGCGATCCGGCCAGGATGGTCACGGCCCGATACAGTTGTTCCGCCAGCATGGCGCGCGCCAGGGCGTGAGGCCAGGTCTGGGGTCCGAAGGCCAGAGTCGAGGACGCGGCGGCGCGCACGCTCTCGTCCAGCCCGTCCGCCCCGCCGATGGCGAAGACCAGGCGGCGTTCGCCCTGGTCGCGCAGCTTGGCGATGCGGTCGGCGAAAGCCCGCGAGGAATAGGTCCTGCCGCGTTCGTCGCAGGCGATCAGATGCGATCCTTCCGCGGCGGCGAGGATCAACTCGGCCTCCGGCGCCTTGCCCGGCTTGCGGGCTTCAAGATCGATCAATTCGAGGGGACCGAGGCCAAGCGCGCGTCCCGACAGGGTGGCGCGCTTGGCGTAATCGTCGGCGAGTGTCGCCTCAGGCCCCCGGCCCGGTCGGCCGATGGCGACGATGCTCAGCTTCACGGTTTTAGTCGCGGACCATGCGGTGGGCGGAATCGACGGCCCAGATCTTCTCGATATTGTAGAAGGTGCGCACTTCCGGGCGGAACAGGTGCACGATCACGTCGCCGGCGTCGATCAGGACCCAGTCGCAATGCGGCAGGCCCTCGACCTTGGCCTTGCCCAGACCGTTTTCCTTCAGCGTGCGCAGCAGGTGGTCGGCGATGGCGCCGACGTGACGGTGCGAACGCCCGGACGCCACGATCATGGTGTCGGCCATGGCGCTTTTGCCCTTGAGGTCGATCAGCACCATGTCCTGGGCCTTGTCCTCGTCGAGGCGGCTCAGAATGGCTTCTTCGAGCGGCGTGGAGCCGACGGGACGGGGAGCGGAATCGTCGAAACCGCGCGGCGCGGCGTCGAAATCAGATTCATCTTCGGTATGGAGAGGTTCGATAGGGTCCATCTCGTGCGCCGTATTCGAAACGGCGGCGTCTTGCGTATCATACGCGGGCGAGGGGGTCAGCGGAGAGCTCCGGGAGCGATGACTAAAGAAGCCCTCTAGCACGGATGGGCCGCAACGTGAACCGGCGCCCGAATCATCGGGCGATCACGAGACCGCGCGTCGCCCTGTCGAGGTCCTGATCGCGGTCGAGGACAGGGGATTGAGCGGCGCCGTCAGATAGGTCCAGGCGGGCGCTTCAAGGGTCGGCAACAGGCCGGCCTGCTGGGCCGGAATGCGGAAACCGGCGAAACGGGCGGCGGCCGGCGCCGTGCGGCTGTCCAGCAGCGAACCGGGCCGGGCGATCACCGCCACAGGCATCAGCCGCATGATGTCGGTCCAGCCTCTCCAGCGATGGAAGCTGGCCAGATTGTCCGATCCCATCAGCCAGACGAAATGCACGCCAGGATGCCGCGCGACCAGCAGGCGCAGGGTGTCCACGGTCCAGGCGACGCCTGCGCGGGTCTCGAAGTCCGAGACGATCATCGAGGGGCCGCGCGCGTGCTGGCGCGCCGAGGCCATGCGGTCTTCCAAAGGCGCGCTGTGGCGAGCGTCCTTCAAGGGGTTCTGCGGCGAGACCAGCCAGACGACGCGGTCCAGGTCCAGCCGACGCATGGCGGTCTCGGCGACATGGGCGTGGCCGTCGTGGGCGGGGTTGAAGGAGCCGCCGAACAGGCCGACCTTCATGCCCGGCGCCAGGGTCAGGCCATCGCGCAGCGCCCCGGATCGGGGGCCGGCGCCTTTGGGCGCGGGACCGGCGTGGAAGAAGGACAAGCGGCGTCTCGGGCGGCGAGGGAGTTTTGCTCAGCGGCGCCCTTATAGCGCGGGTGTTTGTTCAGCCTACAGAAATCGTTTCAGACGGCGGCGTCGAACAGGGCGTCGCGCGCGATGTCGGCGTGGGTCATGGGAAACAGGTGTCCGCCGCCGGACACGACCTCGACCGTGACGTTGGGCAGTCCCCGAGGCGCGACCGGCACATGGGTCAGGGCGCCGTGTTCGGCTTTGAGGATGCGCACCGGGCCGGGATAGCGCCGCAGCGCCCGCCAGGGATCATGCGCCTGGGCCGAATAGTTGGCGGCCTCCCAGGCCGGCGTGGCGGTCAGATTCAAGCCGCCCTCCCCCTCGCCATTTTGCTCAGTCAGGCCTTCCGACAGATAGTCGGCCAGGACCATGTCGGGCCAGCCCTTGAAGGCGCCGCGCCCGCGATAGGCGGCCAGGGCCTGCTCGCGACTGTCGAACAGGCTGCGGCGACGCAGGGTCGCCTTGGCGATGGGTATGGCGCCCATCAGCCGGTGGGCGAAGGGCAGGTTGAAGGCGAAGACGGCCGACCGTTTCCAGATCACCGGATCGAACAAGACCAGGCTGGACACGCGATCCGGCTGCACGGCCGCCGCCATCAGCGACGACGTTCCGCCCATCGAATGGCCGGCCATCACCACCGGCGGACCGTCGATGGCTTTCAGCAGCGCCAGAAGATCGTCGCGGTGATCCAGCCAGCTGGTCTTGGGCCGGGTGAAGACCGGCAGGGTCGAGCGGCCATGCCCGCGCAGATCCGGCGCCCAGATGCGCAAGCTGGCCGACAGGGGCGACAGCAGGCTGCGATAGGTGGCGGCGTTGAAGCCGTTGGCGTGGGAGAAGATCAGATCGACCGGACGCTTGGGATCGCCGAAGTCCAGCACCGCCATCTCGCCGGCGCCCCAGCGGTTGTCGATGGGAACGGACAGGCGCCGAGGGGGAGACATCAGCGCCGCATCCATGCTCAAGCCGCCTCGCGGCACGCGGCGCAACGGCCGTGCGCCTCAATGGTCGTGCGGGCGATGGCGTATCCGGCGGCGGCGGCGGCCGCGTTCATGGCGCTCTGGTCCGGGCCGCTGACCTCGCGCGTCGCGCCGCAGCAGTCGCAGATCAAAAAGGCGGCGGCATGGGCGGCGTCGCCGTCGTCGGTGCAGGCGACATAGGCGCTGATCGAGGCGATGCGGTGGGCCATGCCCAGCCGCTCCAGGAACTCCAGCGCGCGATAGACGGTCGGCGGCTTGGCGGCCTGGCCGTCCTCGCCGAAGCGCGCGATCAGGTCATAGGCCTTCACCGGCTCGCCCGTTTCCAGCAGCAGGGCCAGAACCCGGCGGCGCTGGGCGGTCATCCGCTCGCCCCGCTGGACCGCGCGCGCCTCGGCCGCCGCCAGGGCGCGATCCAGCGCGCCGCCGTTCAGGCCGGAATGGTCGTGATCGTGATCGCAGGCGGAACCCATGCGCCACAGCTAATGGCTGGCGGCCTCCATCGCAACTGAAGCATCGCGGGTTTGCCGCTGAGACGGGGTTGGGCTAGAAGGCGCGCCTCCTATCTCAACCAGAGCGTCCTCGCTTCATGACCGACACGAACAACTCGCCGCTCGAAGGCAACGTCCTCTTCTACACCAACCCCGAGCCGCTCGATCAGGGCATCCACGGCGGGCTGGGCGTCAACCCGACCGACAAGCCCTACGCCTTCGTGGCCCAGACCAATGTCGTGCCGCTGACGGTGACCGAATTCTCGGCCGCCGCCCTGTCCTATCCGATCATCTTCACCGGCGAGAACCGCCAGCCGGTGGCCGTGATGGGTCTGCGCTCGAACGAGAACCTGTTCGTCGCCGACGACGGCGAGTTCCGCGCCGACGCCTATGTGCCGGCCTATGTGCGCCGCTATCCGTTCGTCTTCGCCGACGACAAGCAGAACCAGCGCCTGATCCTGTGCATCGACCGCGGCGCCTCGATCGTCGCCGAGGGCGGCCAGAACCCGCTGTTCGTGGATGGCAAGCCCAGCGACTACACCAATATGGCGATGGAGTTCTGCAACAACTTCGAGCAGGAGCGTCTGCGCACCGAAGGCTTCATGACGCTGATCAACGAGCTGGACCTGCTGGACATCCGCGAGGCCCACTTCACGCCCCGCAATCCCGACGGCACGCCGGGCGAGCCGCAGAAGCTGGCCGAATATTATGCGGTGTCGGAAGACAAGCTGCGCGCCCTGCCCGCCGAAAAGCTGGTCGAGCTGCGCGACAACGGCGCCCTGGGCCAGATCTACGCCCACCTGGTTTCGCTGGTCGGTTGGGATCGCCTGATCGCCCTGGCCGTCATGCGCCAAGCGCAGGCTCCGACTTCGGTCAACTAAGCCCCGGCCTTTATAGACTGACAGACGCCCCGCCGGTTCGCCGACGGGGCGTTTTTCGTTTCAGCGACGCGAGAACAGGGCGCGCGTCAGGCACGAGAAGACCAGCCTGCCGGACTCGTCCAGCAGGTCGTGCGAGGCGATGACGATGCCTTTTTCGTCGCCGACCGGATCCTTGCCCATCACCGTCATCCGCCCCCGCAACAGCTCGCCTGCCGGCGGATTGCGCATATAACGCAGCCCGTCGACGGCCAGGACCTTGGTCTGGGCCCAGCCGCCGGACTTGTCGGCCGCCAGCCGGCTCCACAGCACATAGACCATGGCGTCCGGCGCGCCGTAGGCGACATCCCACCCCGGCGAGAACCGCTCGATGAAGACGTCCAGCGCCGCCTCATCAACGGCGCAGGCGCCCAGCGGCACGACCTGACCCACTTCCAGGTCTTCGAAATGGACGTGCAGCGGATCGCTCATGGGCGGGACTTTCCGTATCGGCTTCAGGCGGGTTCTTCGGAAACGCGAACCAGCAGCTTGCCGTCGTGATCGCCAGTGAACAAGCGGTTCAGCGAATCCACTGCGCCGTCCAGGCCGTCATCGACGTGTACCTTCCACTTCACCCGACCGTCCGCCAGCCACGGCCCCATCTCGGCGACCATCTCGCGGGCGCGCGGGGCATAGTCCAGAACCAGGAAGCCCTGGACCTGAAGACGGTGGGTGATGATGCGCGCGAAGTTCGGCGACGGCGGCGCCTTGGTCGCATTGTAGGAGGACACCAGGCCGCAGACCGCCATGCGGCCGTGGACCTTCAGCCGGTTGAACACGGCGATCATGATGTCGCCGCCGACGTTTTCGAAGTTCAGATCGACGCCGTCGGGGGCCAGACGGTCCAGCGCCTCGCCGACATCCTCGTTCTTGTAGTCGATGGCGGCGTCGAACCCAAGTTCATCGGTCAGCCAGGCGCATTTCTCGGGCCCGCCGGCGATGCCGATGACGCGACAGCCGCGCTGCTTGGCCACCTGGCCGGCGATGGAGCCTACGGCGCCCGCCGCCGCCGAGATGACGATGGTCTCGCCATCCTTGGCCTTCAGCACATCGGTGACGCCGAAATAGGCGGTCAGGCCGGTCATGCCGAGCACCGACATATTGGCGGTCAGCGGCAGGCCCGGCGCGCGGTGAACGGGGCGCAGGCCGCCTTCAGGCACGACGGCGTAGTCGGCCCAGCCGCCCGAGGTCGGCATGACCACGTCGCCGGACCTGAAGCGGCTGGACCGCGACGCCTCGACCACGCCCAGCGTCAGGCCGCGCATGACCTCGCCCAAGCCCACCGGCGGCAGATAGCCTTCGGAATCGTTCATCCAGGTCCGGTTGGTCGGGTCCAGCGACAGATAGACGGTGCGGACCAGCACCTCGTTTTCCTTCAGGTCGGGGATCGCCGTCTCGACCAGTTCGAGGTCGCCCTGCTGGATCAGGCCCTTGGGGCGCTGGCGCAGCACCCATTGACGGTTTGTCTTGCCACTTACCGAAGCCATACGCGTTTCTCCGTGCGTTTTCTTTGACCACCACCTTGGCCCCAGCAGGCCCGGCGGTCGAGCCATGACAAAGAAAAAAGCGGCCCTTGCGGACCGCTTTGAAGTGGCATCATCGAGAATGAGGCGCGGAGGCAGCATGATCGGCTATCGCTGATCAAGTCGGGGGGCGTCGCCGCCTCCGCATGCCTGTAACGACGATGCGGAACACCGGTTCCCGAGGGTTGCGACTTTTCCGTCGGCGCAAAAGAAAAGGCCCCGTCGCGGATGCGAACGGAGCCTCTTTAGTCGTCTGAATGACGGGCTTCGGCCTTACGCCGCTTCCTTCTGACGCGAAGGATGGAAGAACAGCGCCTGGCTGATCGCCGCCTTCACCGTTTCCGGCTGGAACGGCTTGGTGATCAGGAAGGTCGGCTCGGGCCGCTCGCCGGTCAGCAGGCGTTCCGGGAAGGCGGTGATGAAGATCACCGGCACGTCCATGGTCTTTAGGATATCCTTGACCGCGTCAATGCCCGACGAACCGTCCGCCAGTTGGATGTCGGCCAGCACCAGGCCGGGCTTGTGGCGGGCGACGGCGTCGATGGCTTCGTCATGCGTCGTGGCGGTGCCGGTGACGCGGTGGCCCAATTCCTTGACTAGGCTCTGTATGTCGGCCGAGATGATGGCTTCGTCCTCGATCACCAGGACGTCCGTCGCCAGTTCGGCGTCGATGTCGGACTGGGCGTCGGCGATCAGGCGTTCGACGTCGCGCGGGTCGGCGGACAGGATCTGGGCGGCTTCCGAAGGGGTGAAGCCTTCGAGCGCAGTCAGCAGGAAGGCCTGGCGCGAGCGCGGGGAGATACGCAGGAGACGCTGCGATGCGTCGGTTCCCGTCGTCTCCAGCGTGCCGGTTTCAAGCTGGGCGCCGGTCGATGACCAGATGGCGTGAAAGACGTGATAGAGGGCCACGCGCGGCGTCATATCGGCAGATAACTGCTGCTCGCCGGCCGCCAGGGCTTCCAGCGCGACGCGGACGTAGTTGTCCCCGGTGGATTGGTCGCCGGTCAACGCGCGAGCGTAACGGCGCACATAAGGCAGGTGCGGCGCAAGTCTGGCCAGAAGGCTCATTCAGATAGTCCCCGACAAATCTTCGCCGTCCCGGCAAGGGAAAGCGATACAGCGTGTCTCAACGTATCATACGCACCCCGGTTCCGCAGTTTCGATGAAGCTTGAGCTTAAAATTGATGCGGCCTAGGAACCCTCGCGTGGGGATGACGTTATCGGCGGGCATCTCCGCGATGAACGTTGGGTGGGCGTACTCTGTCTATGATCAATTCTACCGACTCCTCGCGCCCGAAAGGCGCCGATACGAAGGGGGAGGCGGGGCTTGAAGAAGCTCGGCTTCGCCAGCAGGCCATCGGCGTGAAGCTGCGGCATATGTTCGACGAAGTCGTCAACGAGCCCGTTCCCGACGAGTTTCTCGACATCCTGAAACGCGCCGATGCGAAGGCTGCGGATGGCGCCGCATGAGTACGTCTCGCCTGGGGGCGGCCCCCAAGCCCGCGTCGGCTGACGACGAAGGCTTCAAGCGCGAACTGGTAGTGCTGATCCCGCATCTGCGCGCCTTCGCCCGTACCCTGACCGGTGATCCCACCGCCGCCGACGACTTGGCGCAAGACGCCATGATGAAGGCGTGGGACGCTCGCGCGTCGTATCAGATGGGCACGAACATGAAGGCCTGGACCTTCATGATCCTGCGCAACCAGTTCTATTCCGAGAAGCGCCGCTCGTGGCGTCAATCGCAGCTGGACCAGGAAGCCGCCGAGCGGACCCTGGTCGCCGTGGACGATCCCGAGGCGCCCGTCGCCCTGGACGAACTGCGTCAGGCCCTGAAAACCCTGCCGGAAGAACAGCGCGAAGCGCTGATCCTGGTCGGAGCCGGCGGTTTCGCCTACGAAGAGGCGGCCGAAATCTGCGGCTGCGCGGTCGGCACGGTCAAGAGCCGGGTCAGCCGCGCGCGCCGCGCACTTGCGGCCACGCTGGAAAAGGGCGGCTATGGCCGCGACGGCAAGGCGGCGGGCGACGCCATGCGCTCCATCCTGGGCGAGGCCGACAGGCTGGCCGGCGCCCGGAGCTGACCTGCAGTGAGTGAGTCGACCCAAGCCGCGACAGGGCAGCGCCTAGGTCGATCGTGGACTTCAAATCGTTTTCAGGGAATTCGTTTTCGTCTGGGCGCGGCCATGGCGATGGCCCTGCTGCCGATCTTCGTCTTGAGCTTAATTCAGACCCAGGCCGATTTCCGCCGACAAGCCGAGGATCGACAGGTCGATCTGCAACTGGCCGCCGAACGCAGCGCCTCCAGCGCCAAGGCCCAGCTGGACAGCGCCCAGGTTCTGCTGCGCGCGCTCAGCCCCGATGCGCTCGGCCCCTATTGCGCACCGCGCCTGACTGCCCTCGTCGGACGGCTGGAAGGCTATGAAGGCCTTTATCGCATCAGCCCGACCGGGGAAGCGGTCTGCGCCTCCGGCCGCACGGACGGTCTGCGTTCCGGCGTCGCGCCCGCCGCACAGGCCACATGGTTTCAGCGGCTGCGCAATGGCGAGGAACTGGTCGTGGTGCGCGCCCCTGACGGCGCCGGCTATCAGAGCGCACTGATCGTCGCCACCCGCGCTGAACGACCGATGGGTCGCTTCGACGGGGCCATGGTCGCCGTCATTCCCCTGTCTGAGCTGCAACCCGATATCACGGACCCCGCCCTGCCCTCGGGCGCCGAGGCGGCGCTGACCGATGGCGCTGGGCGCATCCTGACCGCCAGCGATCCCGATGTCTTCAAGCTGGCCGACGGCGACGACATCGCCGGATGGGTCGGCCGTGCGCGCGAGCAGGGCTCGGCCGTGTTCGAGGCCAAGGACGTGCAGAATCATCGCCGGGACTATGCCGGCGCGGCCCTGGCGGGCGGCGACCTCTACGCCCTGCTTTCGGCTCCGGCGCCTGGGCTGCTGTCGTGGGCGCGGCTCAACCCGATCGGGACGCTGCTGCTGCCGCTGGGCGCCTGGCTGACGGCCTTCGCGGCGGTGATGTTGCTGTCCGAACGCATCTTCATCCGCTGGCTGGACTATCTGGAGCGGGTCGCCGCCATCTACGCCCGTGGGCGGTTCTCGGTGCGGCCGCTCCAGGCGATGAACGCCCCGGCCGAAATCCGCACCATGGCCCGAACCCTGGACGAGATGGCCGAGGCCATCACGGTCCGAGATCGCGAGCTGACCGACGCCCTGGCGGAGAAGGACGCGTTGATGCGCGAGATCCATCACCGGGTGAAGAACAACCTACAGATCATCTCTTCGCTGCTGTCGATGCAGCAGCGCGCCCTGACGGACGCACCCGCAAAGGCTGCGCTGGGCGATACACGCCAGCGCATCTCGGCCCTGGCCCTGATCTATCGCACACTCTATCAGAGCAACGACATCCGCCATGCCGATGCGCGCGAGTTCCTGAACGAGCTGGTGGGCCAACTGGTCGCCAGCGAGGCGGGACGCGGGCCTGTCGTCATCAGTTCGGTGGACGCCGATTCCCTGCACGTCGATCCCGACAAGCTGGCGCCCCTGGCGCTGTGGCTGGTCGAGGCGGTGACGAACGCCCAGAAGCACGCCTTCGCCGGCAGCGGCGGCGAGCTGAAGGTGCGCTTCCGCGTCCATGGCGAGAAGTCGGTGCTGGAAGTCGAGGATGACGGACCAGGCGCGCAGGCCGGCGCTGAAGTCGGGGTTGGTCGCACCCTGATGAGCGCCTTCGCCAAACAGCTTCGCGGCGAGACCGAGTTCGATACGCCCCCCGGCGGCGGCACTATCGCCCGCATGATCTTCGCCACGCCGGAGGCCTTGGCGCCGGTCGATCCGGCGGACAAGGCATCCAGCAAAGGAACCGGGGCCGTTGCGCCGCGTTAATCCAGCAAGACCGGCGGAGTTTACCCCGGCTAACCTCGGAGCATCACTCATGCGCAAGATTTTCGTTCTGGTCGCCGCCGCCGCCGCCCTGACCACCGCCGCCTGCAACACCGTCGAAGGCGTGGGTCGCGACACCCAAGCCGCTGGCCAAGCCGTCACCGGCGCCGCCCAAGACGCCAAGAACTAATATCGACGACCGCAGCCTCGGCTGCATCGTCGGACTTGCAAGGCCCCGCATCGTCGGGGCCTTGTTCGTTTCAGGACCGCGAAAGGAGTTTCCCGTGAACCACACCGCCCGCGACGCCGGCCTCGCGCTGCTACGCCAGCACGCCCTGATCGCTGGAGAGCCCATTCCTGCGAACGGCGCCGGGATCGCCGTCGATGATCCAACGACCGGCGAGATCATCGGCCATGTGCCCGACCTGGGCGCCGCCGAGACCAAGCAGGCGATCGCGGCGGCGGCCGAGACGTTCAAGACATGGTCCCGCAGCGACCCTCATGAGCGCGCCGCATTCCTGCGCAAATGGGCCGCGCTGATCGACGACAACGTCGAGGGGCTGGGCGCGCTGATGGCGCTGGAGAACGGCAAGCCGTTCGAGGAGGCCAAGGGCGAGGTCACCTACGCCAACGGTTTCCTGAAATGGTTCGCGGGCCAGGCCGAGCGACTGATCGGCGAAACCCAGGACAGTCCGCTGGGCCATCTGATCCTGACCTATCGCGAGGCGGTCGGGCCGTGCGCCCTGATCACGCCGTGGAACTTCCCCGCCGCCATGCTGACCCGGAAACTGGGCCCCGCCTTCGCCGCAGGCTGCACCGCCGTGGTCAAGCCGGCCAGCCAGACCCCCTTCACCGCCATCGCCCTGGCCGAACTGGCCTATGAGGCAGGCCTGCCCAAGGGCGTGCTGTCCATCGTGACCGGCGACGCCGCGACCATCGGCAAGGTCCTGACCGACAGTCCCGAAATCCGCAAACTGTCCTTCACCGGCTCGACCGGCGTGGGCCGCAAACTGGCGGAACAGTGCGCTCCCACCCTGAAGCGGGTGTCGATGGAGCTGGGCGGTGCCGCCCCCCTGATCGTCTTCGCCGACGCCGATCTGGAGCTGGCGGTGGCTGAGACCATCAAGGGCAAGTTCCGCAACTCGGGCCAGACCTGCGTCTGCCCCAACCGCGTCTATGTCGAACGCTCGGTCGCCGAGACCTATGCCGAAAAACTGGCCGCCGAGGTGGCGAAGATCAAGGTCGGCGCCGCCTTCGATGACGGTGTGAAGGTCGGGCCGCTGATCGAGGACAAGGCCATCGACAAGGTCGAAAAGCATGTGGCGACGGTCAAGGCCAACGGCGGCAAGGTGCTGACCGGCGGCTCGCGCCATGAACTGGGCGGCCGCTTCTTCCAGCCGACCGTGACCCTGGGCGGCGACGACGCTCTGTTCCGCGAAGAAGAGACCTTCGGCCCGATGATCCCCGTCTTCGCCTTCGACACCGAGGACGAGGCGCTGGAGAAGGCCAACGCCAGCGATTACGGCCTGGCCTCCTACCTGTTCACCCGCGACCTGGACCGGGCCATGCGCTTTTCCCGTCGGATCGAGGCGGGAATGTGCGGGGTCAACACCGGCCTGATCTCGACCGCCGTCGCGCCTTTCGGCGGGGTCAAGCAGTCGGGCTATGGCCGCGAGGGTTCGATCCACGGCATCGACGAATATGTGGACATCAAGACGGTGACCTTGGCGCTGAAATAACGCCAGGCGCGCAGGTCTGTAATTTGCCGCGCTTCTGCGGCATAAGCCCGCGATGAAGTTCCTCGACCAGGCCAAGATCTACATCCGCTCCGGCAACGGCGGCGGCGGTTCCGTATCGTTTCGACGCGAGAAATTCATTCCCAACGGCGGACCGGACGGCGGCGACGGCGGGCGCGGCGGCGATGTCTGGATCGAGTCGGTCGACGGGCTGAACACCCTGATCGACTATCGCTACCAGCAGCATTTCAAGGCCCAGACCGGCCACCACGGCCAGGGTCGCCAGATGCACGGCGGCAAGGGCGAGGACGTTCATCTGAAGGTGCCGGTCGGCACCCAGGTGCTGGATGAGGACAAGGAAACCGTCCTGCTGGACATGGACACGCCCGGCAAGATGGAACTGCTGCTGAAGGGCGGCAACGGCGGCTGGGGCAATGTGCGCTTCAAGGGGCCGACCAACCAGGCGCCGACCTACGCCAACCCCGGCCAGGAGGGCCAGGAACGCTGGATCTGGCTGCGGCTGAAGCTGATCGCCGACATCGGTCTGGCGGGTCTGCCGAACGCGGGCAAGTCGACCTTCCTGTCGGCCGCCAGCGCCGCAAAGCCCAAGATCGCCGACTATCCCTTCACCACCCTGGCGCCGAACCTGGGGATGGTGGACCTGTCGCCGTCCGAACGGTTCGTCATCGCCGACATTCCCGGCCTGATCGAAGGCGCCAGCGAGGGGGCCGGCCTGGGCACGCGCTTCCTGGGTCACGTCGAACGCTCGGCCAGCCTGATCCACCTGATCGACGGCACCCAGGACGACGTGGTCGAAGCCTACCGGATCATCCGGGGCGAACTGGAAGCCTATGGCGAGGGCTTGGCCGACAAGGCCGAAATCCTGGCCCTGAACAAGATCGACGCCCTGACGCCTGAGGCGCGCGATGAGAAGGCCGCCGAGCTGGAAGCTGTCGCCGGTCGTCGGCCCATGCTGGTGTCCGGCGTGTCGGGCGAAGGCGTGCCGGCCCTGCTGCGGGCGGCCTGGGCCGAGGTGAAGAAGACGCGCGGCGCCCTGGCCGGCGACAGCGACGCGGACCAGACCAGCGGCTGGCAGCCCTGATCAGGCCTCCGGCGCGGGCTCCGGCTTGGGCCGGGGTTTGCGTCGGGTCTGTTTCGGATCAGCTGCCTTCTTGCCCTCGTCCGCATAGGGTTCACCGTCGCCGGACAGCAGGATCGCCATCCAGCGCGAGCCCTTGAACTCGGCCAGGATCGCCATGGCCATGACCGCCAGCGGCGTGGACAGGAACATGCCGACCACGCCCCACATCTTGCCCCAGAAGGCCAGGGCCAGCAGCACCACGACCGGGTCGATGTTCTGGTTGTCGCCCTGCATGCGCGGCTGGATGAAGTTGCCGACGACGAACAGGATGACCTGCAGGCCCACCAGCAGCACCGCCGCCGGCCAGTAGCTTTCGAACTGGACCAGGGCGAACAGCGGCGGCGCCAGGCCGGCGACCGCCCCGCCCAGCACGGGGATGAAGCCGACGATGAAGATGACGAAGGTCCAGAACTCGGCGTTCTGAAGCCCGACGGCCCGCATCAGGATCCAGGCCACGACGCAGATCATCGCCCCCGTCACCGACTGCACCCAGATGTAGCCTTCGACCCCGCCGCGCACGCGCTGGAACACCGCGACGGCCTCGTCACGTTGGGCCTCGGACGGGAACATGGCGATGATCTTGCGCCGGAACCCGATCTGGGACGCCAGGAGAAAGCCCAGATAGATCAGGACGAAAAAGGCGCCTGAGGCGATGCCCTGCACCTGGAAGGCCATCGACGTCAGGTAACCGCGCACGTCGACGCCGTTGATCAGGTCCTGGGCCGTCGGCGGATTGGCCAGCCGCACCACGCCATAGACGTCGCGAATGATCTGATCGATGCGCGGGCCGATGTTCTGGGACACGCCCGACGCCTCGCCGAAGAAGCTGGCCGCGCCGTTCACGATGATGGCGATGGAGGCGAAGAAGGCCAGCACCACCAGGGTCAGGGCCGCGATCCCGGCCATGCGGCTGTTCAGCGGCGTGCGCGCCTCGACCGAGCGTTTCACCCCGTCGATCATGATCAGCAGGAAGATGGCCATGGCCAGCGGGGTCAGGATGTCCCGCAGCCAGTAGATGGCCGCCCCCGCCGCCACGGTGGCGATGACGCCCAGGGCGTTGCGGGACACGGCCGAGGACGGCATGGCGACGGGGCTTTTCATGTCTGTGTTGTCGAACCGCTCGGCTTCGGCGTCAATCGCTGTTCCGAGCGCGTTTGGAACGCGCTAGACCTTTCGTCGAGACGCCATCGGAGACCCTCATGCCCGACGCCCTGCCCGGCCTGTTCCTCGGCCAGTCCGACGCCGACCAGCCGGAAAGCCTGCTGTTCAACCGCGCCAACCGCCACGGCGTCGTCGCCGGCGCGACCGGCACGGGCAAGACGGTCACGCTGCAGATCATGGCCCAGGGCTTTTCCGACGCCGGGGTGCCGGTCTTCTGCGCCGACGTGAAGGGCGACCTGTCGGGCATTTCCCAGATCGGAACCCCGAACGAGAAACTGATCGCCCGCGCGACCGAGATGGGCTTGACCCTGACGCCGCGCGCCGCCCCGACCGTCTTCTGGGATCTGTACGGCCAGAAGGGCCACCCGATCCGCACCACCGTGTCCGAGATCGGCCCCGTGCTGATGGCGCGGATGTTGAACCTGAATGACGTGCAGGAGGGCGTGCTGACCGTCGTCTTCCACGTGGCGGACAAGGAAGGCCTGCTGCTGCTGGACCTCGACGATCTGCGCAGCCTCTTGGTCTATGTCGGCGAGAACGCCGACCGGATCGGGCGCGAGGTCGGCAATGTCGCCCCCGCCTCCATCGCCTCGATCCAACGCGCCTTGTTGCAGGTCGAGCAACAGGGCGGGGCCGCCTTCTTCGGCGAACCGGCCTTGAAGCTGGAAGACATGATCCGCGTCGGCCTGGACGGGCGGGGCCAGGTCAATGTGCTGGATTCGACGAGGCTGATGAACAGCCCGCGCCTGTATGCGGCCTTCCTGCTGTGGCTGCTGTCGGAACTGTTCGAGCAACTTCCCGAGGTCGGCGACCCGGAAAAGCCGCGCCTGGTCTTCTTCTTCGACGAGGCGCACCTGCTGTTCAACGACGCCCCGCGCGCCCTACTGGAAAAGGTCGAACAGGTCGTCCGCCTGATCCGGTCCAAGGGGGTCGGCGTCTATTTCGTGACCCAGAACCCGGCCGACATTCCCGACAGCGTCCTGGCCCAGCTGGGCAACCGCATCCAGCATGCCCTGCGCGCCTATACGCCGTCCGAACAGAAGGGGCTGAAGGCCGCGTCGCAAAGTTTCCGCGTCAACGCCGCCTTCGACACGGCCGAGGCTATTCAGGGTCTGGGCGTGGGCGAGGCCCTGGTCTCGGTGCTGGACGAGAAGGGCGCGCCGACCATCGTGGCCCGCACCAAGATCCGCCCGCCCGCCTCGCGCCTTGGCCCCGCCACCGACGCCGAACGCGCAGCCGTCATGGCCGCCAGCCCCGTGCGCGGCCTGTACGACCAGGTGCTGAACCGCGAATCGGCCGCCGAAATCCTGGCTAACCGCCACAGCGCCGCCGACCAGGCCGAGGCGCAGGCCCAGGCTCAAGCGAAGGCTCAGGCCGACGCCGCCAAGGCTGCCGAAATCCAAGCCAAGGCCGACGAGAAAGCTGAAAAGGAACGGGCCAGAGAACAGGCCCGGGTCGCGCCGCGGGCTGCGCCCGCCCCGCGCGCCCGCGCCTCCAATCGTCAGACGCCGATGGAGGCCCTGACCAAGTCGGTGTTGCGCACCGCCGGTTCGACCCTGACCCGTGAACTTATGCGCGGCATCCTGGGCGGGCTGAAACGGCGCTAGGTTGGGGCGGGGTCTTGCAACGGAGCGGGGGCGAGCGCATCTCCCGCCCATGTTCATCCAGACCGAACCCACGCCCAATCCGAACGTGCTGAAGTTCCTGCCCGGCCGCGACGTTTCGCCGGCCGCCGCGCTGGAATACCGAACCATCGACGAGGCGACAGCCTCGCCCCTGGCTGAGGCCCTGTTCGAGCTGGAAGGCGTCGATGGCGTCTTCTTCGGCGCCGACTATGTGTCGGTCACTCGGCAGCCCCAGGGGCCGGAGTGGTCGGAGATGAAGGCGCCCATCCTGGGCGTCGTCATGGATCATTTCGTCTCGGGCCAGCCGCTGACGCGCGGCGCGAGCGCCGAGGCCGATGGCCATGCCGAGGACGACAGCGAGATCGTCGCCGAGATCAAGGCCCTGCTGGACAGCCGCATTCGCCCGGCCGTGGCCCAGGACGGCGGCGACATCCTGTTCGATTCCTTCGACGAATCGACCGGGGTGCTGAACCTGCGGATGCGCGGCGCCTGCGCCGGTTGTCCCTCGTCGTCGGCCACGCTGAAGGCCGGCGTCGAACAGATGATGCGCCACTATGTGCCCGAAGTGACGCGGGTCGAGCAGACCATCTGATCGACAGAACGGTTTCGTCCTCGCCAGACTCGCCGTCGGGCGCCATCTTAAGTTGGTGCCCCGCTTCGTTCCTGATCCTGAAGTTCTACGCCTCGGCGAGGCGCTCGCCGCCCTGCGTCGCGAGCGCGGCCTATCGCAGGCCGAGGCGGGCGCGCGGGTCAATATGACCAGCCAGGGTTGGGGCCTGTACGAATCAGGCCGTCGCCCCGGCCTGTTCCGGCCTGACGTGCAACGTCGCCTGACCGGCGCGCTCGACTCCAGTCCCGACGCCCTGGCCTTGCTTCTGTCCAGCCAGACCGAACGGCCGACGGCGGCCTCCGACCCCAGGGGCGTGGAAGGCGGGGGACGCGCCTTCGAAGGCCGCTCCACCCGCCTGACCCGGATCGAGGTTCTGAACGCCGATCTTTCGCCTTGGGCCGAACCCGGCGTCGTGCTGGAGTGCGAACCGGGTCTGTGGCCCCGCCAGGGTCAGGGCTGCGTGATCGAGATGACGGACGGGACGACGCGGGTGCGGCTGTTCGAGCAGGCGGACGCCCAACATATGCATGTGCGGGGCGCGGGCGGGCTGGACCAGGTCGAGACGATCGAGCGGCGCCTGATCCTGAGAACATCCGCCGTCATCGCCAGACTGGAGCCCCGACTGACACAATGAAACGAAAACGTTGCACTCTCGGTAAGGTTGTGAAACTGTCCTTTTATGGACAAGACGGACGCTACAACACGCAAGACGGCGCGGGCTGTCGAGCCTCTGGACGTTCTGGTCGGGGCACGGATCATGGCGCGGCGCACGGCGCTGGGACTGTCCCAAACGGCTCTTGGCGAGATGGTCGGCGTCAGTTGCCAGCAACTTCAGAAATACGAGGGCGGGAAGAATCGTATTTCGGCGGCGCGTCTGCATCGCCTGGCCCTGGCCTTGGGACTTCCCGTCGAAGCCTTCTTTCCGGATCGGCCGGACGAAAGCGACACGCCTGAGCTTGTGGTGATCCGGTCCCTGGCCGCGACGGCCGAGGGACGCGCCATGGCCGACGGATTTTCCCGCATCGACGACCGCGCGGTGCGCCAGGCCCTGACACGACTGGTGGAGGTTCTCGCCAGAGCGGCCTAGAAGGCCGTTCATGAGACTTCTGGTGATCGATACGGCGCTCGGCGCCTGCACGGCGGCGGTGTTCGAAGACGACCGTCCCCTGGCCGTGCGATTCGAACCGATGACCAAGGGCCATCAGGAACGGCTGGGCGGCCTGGTTCGCGATGTGATGGCCCAGGCGGGTGGCGGCTTCGGCACCCTGGACCGGATCGGCGTGACCGTCGGACCGGGATCCTTCACCGGCTTGCGTGTCGGCCTGGCCTTCGCTCAAGGTCTGGGCGCGGCGTTGGATCGGCCCGTGGTCGGCATCTCCGCGCTGGACGCCCTCGCGGCGTCTCTTGATGACGCAGCAGGGCCGATCGCGGCCCTCATCGACGCGCGACGCGGTCAGGTTTACGCCCGGCTGTTCACGAATGGTGCGGCGCTTGGGCCGGACGAAGCCCTGTCGCTGGAAGAGGCGGCGCGACGGATCGGCCAGATCGGCGGCGACGTCGCTCTGGTCGGCAATGGCGCAGCGGTGCTGGCGGAGGCCTTCCCGGCTTTGGAGTTCGCCCGTATCGACGACCGCGTCGCCCCGTCGCCGGAGGCCCTGGCTCGTCTCGCCGCAGCCGCCGATCCGGCAACGCATCCGCCCCGTCCGCTCTACCTGCGCGCGCCCGACGCCACCCCGCCCAGCCGCCTGCCGGGCCAGCCGCGCCAACCGGCGTCATGACCGCATCGGACTCGGCCGCTCTCGCCGCCCTTCACGCCCAGGCCTTTGCGGCGCCCTGGAGCGCGCGCGAGTTCGCCGACCTGCTGTCCCAGCCTGGTGTCGTTTCGATCGCGGAAACCGACGGCTTCGTCCTGATCCGCATCGTGCTGGACGAGGCTGAAATCCTGACCCTCGCGGTGCTTCCAAAGGCGCGCCGCCTGGGCCTGGGGCGTCGTCTGGTCGAAGAGGCGGCCGTCGCCGCGACGAAAGGCGGCGCGGCACGGCTGTTCCTGGAAGTTGCAGAGGACAACGCCCCCGCCCGCGCCCTTTATGACCGCGCGGGATTCAGTCAGATCGGCCGTCGAAAGGCCTATTACGCCGCCGCCGACGGGTCTCGCACGGACGCCGTGGTGATGAGCCGCGATCTCTGTGCGGATCAGGCCAACGTGCCGCTTCCCTGATGCGATCCTAGCCCCTATTCTAGGATCATGGACCGGATCGAAAAACTCTGCGCCGACCGCGGCATGCGTATGACCGAACAGCGTCGGGTGATCGCCCGCGTGCTGTCCAACGCCGAAGACCACCCCGATGTCGAGGAGCTGTACCGTCGCGCCTCGGCCATCGACCCCCACATCTCGATCGCCACCGTCTATCGCACCGTGCGCCTGTTCGAAGAGGCGGGCGTGGTCGAGAAGCATGACTTCGGCGACGGCCGCAGCCGCTACGAAGAGGCGGGCGACGACCACCACGACCACCTGATCGACACCAAGTCGGGCGAGGTGATCGAGTTCTTCGACGCCGAGATCGAGCGGTTGAAGTCCGAGATCGCGGAACGACTGGGCTTCCAGCTGATCGGCCACAAGCTGGAGCTTTACGGCGTGGCGATCGAGGGCGCCGAGCCGTCCAAGCGCGAAGGCCTGATCTTCACCCGCCACGCCGCACGGGTCGATCCCGCCGACGTGGATGCGGGCTGACCACCTGTCTTGTCGCCGCACGTCCGGGCGATCATAAGCCCCGGATGACCGAGACACTGGCTCCACACGCCGAGACGATGGCCGCGCCCGAGAAGCGTCTGTTCATCAAGACCTACGGCTGTCAGATGAACGTCTATGATTCGGAGCGCATGGCCGATGTGCTGCGCCCGCTGGGCTATGCCCTCACCGAAGACGTGAAGGCCGCCGACTTCGTCATCCTGAACACCTGCCACATCCGCGAAAAGGCGGCCGAGAAGATCTATTCCGAGCTCGGCAAGCTGCGCGAAATGCGCGACGTCCGGCGCGAGACCGGCGGCGACATGACCATCGCCGTCGCCGGCTGCGTCGCCCAGGCCGAGGGCGAAGAAATCATGCGCCGCCAGCCCGCCGTGGACATCGTCGTCGGCCCTCAGGCCTATCACCAGCTGCCCGAACTGCTGACCCGCACGGCGCGGGCACGGGGAGAGCGGATCGGCGCCGACTTCGCCCCCGATGACAAGTTCGACGCCCTGCCCGCCACGCGCTTCACCGAGGGGCCGACCGCCTTCCTGACGGTGCAGGAGGGCTGCGACAAGTTCTGCACCTTCTGCGTCGTGCCCTATACGCGCGGCGCCGAATGGTCGCGGCCCATGGTTTCGGTGCTGGAGGAGGCGCGGCAACTGGCCGGACGCGGCGTGCGCGAAGTCACCCTGCTGGGTCAGAACGTCAACGCCTATGACGGCGAGCGGCCGGATGGAAAGAAGGCGACTTTAGCCGAACTGGCCTATGCCCTGGCCGAGATCCCCGGCCTGGACCGCATCCGTTATACGACCAGCCACCCCAACGACATGGCCGACGAACTGATCGTCGCCCACGGCGAGCTGGACGCCCTGATGCCCTATCTGCACCTGCCGGTTCAGGCAGGGTCGGACCGAATCCTGCGGGCGATGAACAGAAAGCACGGCCGCCAGAAATATTTCGACCTGATCGACCGCATCCGCGCCGCGCGGCCGGACATCGCCATCGCGGGCGACTTCATCGTCGGCTTCCCCGGCGAGACGGACAAGGAGTTCGAGGACACGCTGGATCTGGTGCGTCGCGTGAACTACGCGGGGGCGTTCGCCTTCGCCTATTCGCCACGCCCTGGCACGCCCGCCGCCGGCGTGGGCAAACAGGTCGAGCCGGAAGTCGCCAAGGAGCGGCTGCACCGGCTGATCGCTTTGCTGACCGAACAGCAGACCGCGTTCAATGAACTGCAGGCGGGCCGGACCCTGAGTGTGCTGTTCGACAAGCCCGGCCGACACGGCCACCGTCGCCAAGCGATCGGTCGATCCCCATATCTGCAATCGGTCCACGTCGATGACGCGGATCATCTGATCGGCCAGATCGTTCCGGTCGAGATCGTTGCGGGCCAGCAGAACAGTCTGATGGGCCGCTTAATCCCGAATGGGCTCATGCAGCCGAGCGCCGCGCGCGAGGCGATAGCCCAAAGAGAAAAGGCGGCCTAGTGGCGCGAGAATCCGAATTCGTCCCTTTGAATGACGCCGAGCTGCGTGCAGTCGTCGGGCCGAACAGTCGTCACGTCGCCCTGATCGAGGACGCCTTCAAGGTGCTGGTCGAGGCGCCGGGCGGCGGGGTCTCCGTCAACGGCGGGACGCGCGACCGCACCGATGCGCGCCAGGTGATTGAGGATCTGGCCAAACGCGCGGCCCTGGGCGCCGAAGTCACCGAGGCCGACGTGCGCGCGGCCTTGGGTCAGGCGCGCGGCGGCAAGGGCACACCGGGCATGGCGGCGGCGGGCGTGTCGCTTCCGGGCGGCAAGCGCGGCGCCATCGTGCCCAAGACCAAGGCCCAGGCCGCCTATCTGGACATGCTGGGTCGGTGCGAACTCAGCTTCGGCGTCGGCCCGGCCGGCACCGGCAAGACCTTCCTGGCGGCGGCCTATGGCGCCTCCCTGCTACGGCGGGGACAGGTGGACCGTCTGGTCATCACCCGCCCTGCGGTCGAGGCGGGCGAGAAGCTGGGCTTCCTTCCGGGCGACCTGAACGAGAAGGTCGATCCCTATCTGGCCCCGATCTGGGAGGCGCTGAACGACATCCTGGGCGCCGAGGACGTGCAGCGTAGGCGCGACAAGGGCGAGATCGAAGCCGCCCCCATCGCCTTCATGCGCGGCCGCACCCTTAGCCACGCCTTCGTCATCGTCGACGAGGCCCAGAACACCAGCCGTCTGCAGATGAAGATGGTCCTGACCCGGCTGGGCGAGGGCGCGCGGATGGTGGTGACGGGCGATCCGTCGCAGATCGACCTGCTGAACCCGCGCGATTCCGGCCTGGCCCACGCCCTGCGCATCCTCGACGGGGTCAAGGGCGTCGGCGTGCTGAAGTTCGAGGCCTCGGACGTGGTGCGTCACGCCATGGTCGAGCGGATCGTGCGCGCCTATGACGCCGATGCCGCGAAGGGCCTGCCCGCCCCGGACCTCGAAGACCCCGCATGATCGAGATTGAAGTCGAGGCCGAGGCCTGGACCGGCGCCGTACCGGACGCCGAGGCCGTGGTGGACAGGGCGGCCAAGGCGGCCCTGAGCGCCGTCGAGGGCGACATCGTCGTCCTGCTGACCGACGACGAAAGCGTTCGCGAGCTGAACGCCCGGTTTCGCGACAAGGACAGGCCGACCAACGTCCTGTCCTTCCCTGCGCCGGAAAACGCCGCGCCGCATCTGGGCGACATCGTCCTGGCCTACGGCGTCTGCGCGACTGAAGCCCAGACCCAGGGCAAGACGCTGGCCGATCATCTGAGCCACCTCGTCGTTCACGGCGTGCTGCATCTGCTGGGCCGCGACCACGAGGACGACGGCGAAGCCGAGGAGATGGAGGCCGAAGAGCGCGAAATCCTGGCCCAGATCGGCGTCGCCGACCCCTACGCCTCCGAGCAGCAGGACTGACTCCATGTTTCCCGACGCCCTGCTGGACCGTTTCGCGGCCCCGATCCGCGCCCTGCCCGACAAGAAACGCGCGCTTACCTGGCGTCTGATCCGCATCGCCCTGGCGCTGTTGGCCGGCGCCGGGACCGCCTTCGCTCATCCCCCGTTCGGGGTGCTGATCGGCTTGCTGGGCTATCCGCTGCTGATGATCCTGTCGGAACGGTCCGACACGGCGCGAGGCGCCTTCTGGATGGGGTGGCTGGCGGGCTTCGCCTATTTCTTCATCGGCTGCTGGTGGGTGGCCGAGGCCTTCTTCGTCAATCCCGAACAGGCGTGGATGGCGCCCTTCGCCGCCAGCCTGTTGCCCGCTGGCCTGGGCCTGTTCTGGGGCGCGGCCTGCGCCCTCTATCGCCGGTTCGCGCCGCTGGGCGCGGTTCGGGTGCTGTTGTTCGCGGCCCTGTTCTGCGCCGCCGAATGGCTGCGCGGCCATGTGCTGACCGGCTTCCCGTGGAACCCGGCCGGCGCGACCTGGCGTGCGGGCGGCGGCATGTCCCAGTTCGCCTCGGTCGTCGGCGTCTATGGGCTGAGCCTGGTGACGGTCGCCGCGACGGCGGCCTTCGCCCCGCTGATCGGACCGGGCGCCAAGCGCAGCCGGCTGATTTCCGCCGGCCTGGGCGCCCTGGCCCTGATCGCCGTCGGGACGTTCGGCGCCGTCAGGCTGGCGCAAGCCGACCTGCAGTTCACCGATACGGTCGTGCGTCTGGTCCAGGCCGATGTGAAGCAGGAGACCAAATGGTCGCCCGAGGCCTATCGCTCCATCGTCGATCGCTATGTCGCCCTGACGGGTCAGGCGGCGGCGCGCACGCCCGATGTCGTGGTCTGGCCCGAGGGCGCCCTGCCCGCCTCGGCCAATGACGTCTTCGCCTCGGCCGACGCCCAGGCCATCGCCGGCGCCTTGCGGCCCGGACAGACCCTGCTGATGGGTCTGGCGCGCGGCGAGGCGGACCCGACGGCGCCGGAGGGCGGCCGCTATTACAACAGCCTGTTCGCCCTGGCCGACGAGGGCGGGGCGGGTCTGAGGGTCGCCGCCGTCTATGACAAGCACCGGCTGGTGCCGTTCGGCGAATACCTGCCGCTAGGCGGGATCATGACCGCCATCGGCCTGCGCAGCCTGGTGCATATGCCCAGCGACTTTTCCGCAGGGCCCACGCCGGCGCCGATCTCTTTCCCCGGCGCACCGCCGGCCCAGGTGCTGATCTGCTACGAGAGCCTCTACCCCGGCTTCACGCCCGGATCTGCGGGCCGCCCGGAGTGGATCGTCAATGCGTCCAACGACGCCTGGTTCGGCGCCACGTCCGGCCCGCGCCAACATCTGAACCTGGCCAGTTATCGCGCCATCGAGACCGGCCTGCCCATCGCGCGCGCCACGCCGACGGGGATTTCGGCCATGATCGACCCCTGGGGCCGGATCGTGGATGGTCAACGGCTGGACCCCGGCGTCATGGGGGTGATCGACGCGCCGCTGCCGCGCCCGACCGGGATCACGCCCTATGGCCGGTTCGGAGACTGGCCGTTCTTCTTGGCTGCTCTAACGGCGCTCCTCCTATCCTTGTGGCCGTTGATTTTACGATCTAGGGTTCGCTCGAATCGGTTGGCGATCTGAAGCAAGGGAACCCGGATGGCGCGTGACAAGGACGAGGATCCGCATCCCGTCGATCGCCATGTCGGCCGTCGCGTTCAGGAAAAGCGTCTGGACCTGGGCCTGACCCAGACCGCCCTGGCCAAGGCCGTCGGCGTCAGCTTCCAGCAGGTTCAGAAGTACGAGAAGGGCACGAACCGCGTATCTGCCTCGAAACTGTTCGAAATGGCCGACTTCATGAAGGTCGGCATCCCCTTCTTCTTCGACGGCTATGGCGGCGCCTCGGTCGGCGTGGCCGAAGAGGCGCCGGCCTTCGACCACGAACATCGCCCGACCAAGAACAGCGTCGAGATCGCCCGCCTCGCGCCACGCCTGCCGCCGCGCAAGCAAAAGCTGATCCTGGACATGATGCGCGAGATGCTGGGCGACGAAGAAGCCCAGAGCTAGGATCTAGCTGACGGCGACGATCTCGGCCGACTGACCCGCCACGATCACCTCGTCGCCGACCCGCTTGCCCACGACGGCGCGGGCCAGGGGCGAGACATGGCTGACCGAGCCGGCCGCCGGATCGGCCTCGTCCTCGCCGACGATGCGCCAGGTCTGGGCGCGACCGTCCTCGCGTTCGATCGAGACCGAGCCGCCGAACCGCACGGCGCCGTCATCCTCGGTCGGCTCGACCAGCTGGGCCGAGGCCCGCCTGGCGGACCAGTAGCGAAGATCGCGCGTCGCGCGCGCCATCGCCGTGCGGTCGCTCTCGATGGAGCCCTTCACCTGGGCGGCGGTATAGGCGGCGCGCGCCGAGGCCAGTTCGACCTCGATCATCGCCAGCCCTTCCGGCGTAACCAGATTGGGATGGGGCGAGATCGGGCGGTCCGCCAGGTCGGCGGCGGTGGCTTCGAGATCTTCTTCGCGGGTGAATGCAACGCTCATGGTACGGAACATAGCGACGCTGCTGCCTATAGCCAGCGCCGCCGCAAGCGCGCAAAGCGACGCCATGCAACAGTCCCCTCGCCCGACGCCCTCCCGAACTGTCCATGTGATAGGCGCCGGTCCCGCCGGACTGATGGCCGCTGAGCGGCTGGCGCAAGCGGGAGAGACCGTGGTGGTGCACGAGCGGATGCCGTCGGTCGCCCGCAAGATGCTGATGGCCGGGCGCGGCGGCCTGAACCTGACCCATTCGGAACCGCTGGATCGGTTCACCACCCGTTATGGCGCTGCCCAGCCCGCAGCCGCCGCCTGGATCGACCGGTTCACGCCTGCGGACCTCACCGTCTGGGTCGAGGCCCTGGGACAGGAGACCTTCGTCGGATCCAGCGGCCGGGTGTTTCCCAAGGCGATGAAGACCTCTCCGCTGTTGCGGGCCTGGCTGGCGCGGCTGGAGGGGTTGGGCGTCGAGATCCGCACCCGCTCGCGCTGGACCGGCTGGCGTGACGGGGCGCTGGCGTTCGAGACGCCGGACGGCGAAGGGCTGGAGCGTCCGGACGCCGTGGTTCTGGCCCTGGGCGGCGCAAGCTGGCCGCGTCTCGGCTCGGACGGGGCCTGGGCGCCGTGGATCAAAGAGGCCGGAACCGAAGTCGCGCCGTTCCGACCCGCAAACGTCGGGTTCGACGTCGCCTGGTCTAGGCTTTTGCGCGATCGGTATGCCGGCCAACCGCTGAAGGGCGTCGCCATCACCCACGGCGACAGAACGGCGCGTGGCGAGGCGATGATCGCCCGCTACGGCATCGAAGGCGGCGCCGTCTACGCCCTGTCGGCCGTGCTGCGGGCGGCAGTCGAGGCGGACGGACAGGCCGAGATTCGGATCGACCTGAAGCCCGACGTGGCGACCGGGCGGCTGACTGAACGTCTGTCACAGCCGCGCGGCAAGGCCAGCCTGTCGAACCATCTGAGGAAGGCGATCGGGCTTGATCCCGCCGCCGTCGCCCTGCTGTACGAAGCCGGCCCCCTGCCCGCCTCACCCCGTGCCATCGCCGAACGGATCAAGGCCATGCCGCTGACCCTGACCGGCGTGCAGGGGCTGGAACGGGCCATATCCTCGGCCGGTGGGGTGGCGCTGGACGGGGTGGACGAACGGCTGATGCTGAAGGCGCGACCCGGCGTCTTCGTCGCCGGAGAAATGCTGGACTGGGAGGCGCCGACCGGCGGCTATCTGCTTCAGGCCAGCTTCGCGTCGGGCGTGGTGGCAGCCGACGGCGTCATCGACTGGCTCGACAGCCGCGACTGAGAAAGGCAGGGTCGGGCGGTTCGATCAGGAGTTTCCGATGCGCCGCACCTTGCATACCGTTTCAGCCCTCGCCCTGATGATGACCTGTTCCCCCGCCCTGGCGCAGGAGGCCGCGCCGAACGTCGACGCCGCGCGGATGAACGAATCGGTGCGGGTCCTAGCGTCGGACGAATTCGAGGGCCGCGCCCCCGCCTCGCCGGGCGAGGAGAAGACCGTCGCCTGGCTGGTCGAACAGTTCCGCGCTGCGGGCGCCGAGGGCGGCGGACCGGACGGCGCCTTCGTCCAGGTCGCCCATCTGTCGCGCACACGCCAGGACGGCCCGGCGACAGTCGCCGCGACCGTCGGCGGCAGGACGATCAGCCTGGAACGCGGACCGGACGTTCTGGTCTCCAGCGACCGCCCGACCGACCACATCACCGTGACCGACGCGCCCGTGGTCTTCGTCGGCTATGGCGCGACCGCGCCGGAGCGTCAGTGGGACGACTTCAAGGACGTGGACGTCCGCGGCAAGGTCATCGTCGTCCTGGTCAACGATCCCGACTTCCAGGCCCCCGAAGGCGATCCGGTGGCGGGCAAGTTCGACGGCGCCGCCATGACCTTCTATGGCCGCTGGACCTACAAGTTCCAGGAGGCGGGCCGTCGCGGCGCCGCGGGCGTGCTGGTGGTCCACGAGACGGACGGCGCCGGCTATGGTTGGTCGGTGCTGCAGAATTCGTCTGCCGCGCCCAAGTTCGACATCGTCCGCGCCGATCCCGACGCCGAGCGCGCGCCCTTCCAGGGCTGGATCCAGCGGGCCAAGGCCGAGGAACTGTTCACCGCCGCCGGCCTGGACTTCGCCGCCCTGAAGGACAGCGCCCGCCGCGCCGATTTCAAGCCCGTCGTCCTGCCCGGCCTGACCATGAGCGTGGATTTCGGCCAGATCGCCGACAAGGTGGAGACCAAGAACGTCATCGCCCGCATCCCCGGCGCCGAACGCCCGGACGAGACCGTGATGTACGGGGCCCACTGGGACGGCTACGGCGTCGGCAACCCGAACGCCGAGGGCGACAAGATCTATAATGCGGCGGTGGACAACGCGACCGGCGTCGCCGCCCTGCTGGAGCTGGCCCACGCCTTCGCCGACGGTCCGCGCCCCAAACGGTCGGTCGTCTTCGCCGCCTGGTCGGGCGAGGAGGCGGGCCTCTTGGGCTCGACCTATTACGCCGCCAATCCGGTCTGGCCGCTGGAGACCACGGTGGCCAACATCAACGTCGACAGCCTGCTGCCGGGGACCGAGATCGACCCCAACGTCGTCGTCATCGGCAAGGGCAAGAACCAGCTGGACGATGTCCTGGCCCGCCACGCGACCCAGGCCGGCCGCACCCTGATCGCCGATCCGGCGCCCCAGGCCGGGGCCTTCTATCGCTCGGACCACTTCCCCCTGGCCCTGCGCGGCGTGCCGGCCCTGTTCCCCGCAGCGGGCTTCACGGGCGCCAGCGCGGCCAGCCGAGACTATGTCCAGAACCGCTATCATCAGCCCACGGACGAATGGGATGCGACCTGGAAAATGGACGCCGCAGCCGCCGACACAGCCCTGATCTACGCCGTCGGACGCGAGCTGGCGGACAGCGATCAATGGCCGGAATGGAACCAAGGCGCCGAGTTCGGCCCGGCTCGGGATGCGTCCAAGGCGTCGCGGCGCTAGTTCAGAGCTCCAGCTGAAGCTCGGGCGCTGCGGCGGTCGTCGACGCGCCCAGCGGCAGGTGCAGGATGAAGGCGGCGCCCTTGCCGGGTTCGCTTTCCACCTCGGCCCAGCCGCCGTGCAGTTCGACCAGGGCCTTGACCAGGGCCAGGCCGACGCCGGGGCCGCCGCGTTCACGCCGCACGAAGCGGTCGAAGACATGGGCCTGCAGGTGATAGGGGATGCCGCGCCCGGTGTCGGACACGGTCAGGCGGACCTCGGCTGCGCCGGTCTCGGCTTTCAGCTCCACCGCCCCGCCCTCGGACACGGCGCGGGCGGCGTTTTCCAGAAGATGATCTAAAGCTTGGCCGATACGGTGTTCGTCGGCGCGGATCGGCTTGAGGTCGGCGGGACAGGAGACGGTCAGGGTCGCGCCGCGTCCCTCGACCCGCGCACGAACCTTCTCGGCCGCCTGGTTCAGCAGGTCGCTGACGCGCATGTCGCCCAGCGAAAGCTCCATCTCGCCGGCGTCGATCTGGGCCATGTCCAGAACGTCGTCGATGGAGCGGGCCAGCTGGCTGGCGGCGATGCGGATGGCGCCGGCGTGCTGGCGGCTGCGCTCGGGCAGGTCGCCCATGGTCTCCAGCAGTTCGGAATAGCCGACGATGGTCGTCAGGGGCGTACGCAGCTCATAGGAGACGCTGCCGACGAACTCGCGTTTCAGCGCCTGGCTTTCGGCCAGAGCCTGTTCGCGCTGCACCAGGGCCTGTTCCAGCCCCCGCCGGGCGGTCACGTCCGAGAAGGCCACCAGGGTCGCGCCGTCCGGCAGCGGTCGGGTCTGCCAGGCGGCGACGCGTCCATCGACGGTGCGGCCCTCGCCTGAAATCGCCACGCGGCTCTCGGGATCGGGATCGGCGACCCGCGCCTTCAACCCCAGCCACAGGGCCGGATCGGGCAGCACGGCCTTGCACAGTTCGGCCAGGGCGTCGAAGTCCGACGCCGCCGCGATCCGGTCGACCGACAGGTTCCAGAAGGTCTCGAACGCCTCGTTGTGCAGCCTCAGCCGACCGTCCGATCCAAACACGGCGACCGCGTCGTTCAGCTTGTCCAGGGTCGCGCGCTGGACCTGGATCTGGGCGTTGAACCGGCTGCGCAGCTTCAGCTCGTCGGTAATGTCCGAGAAGATCAGCAATATGCCGCCCAGCGGGTGCGGCTGGCGCACGACCCGCAGGGTGCGCCCGTCCGGCAAGGACCAGCTGTCGTCCGGCGAGGCCTCTGACGCGCCATAGAACTCAAGCTCGCGCGCCTTCCAGCCCGCGTAATCGACCACTTCGGGCAGGCTGCGACGCTGGCGCAGGCGATCCAGCAGTTCGGCATGGGTCGGACGTTCGTCCAGCCAGGCTGAGTCGATGTCGAACAGGGTCTGGAAGGCGGTGTTGTGGAAGGCCAGCCGCTTCTGTGGGCCGAAGATGGCGACGGCGTCGGCTAAGTGGTTCAGCGTTTCGTCATGGGCTTCGACGTGGCGGCGCAGGGTGTCGCGCGTCTCTTCCGCCTCGGTCACCTCGATGGCGAAGGCGGTGACGGCGCCCCCGCCCGCCGGTTCGGCGATGATGCGCCAGGCGCGGCGCGCCCCCCCGCCTGTCGTCCAGCGAAAGCCTTCCTGGCGCACGCCCAGGCGCGCGGCCTCGGCGACCAGGGCGTCCGCCCCGCGGTCGAACGACAGGCCTTCCTCGATGGCGGCTTCGATGGTCTCGGCGTTGATCTCGGCCAGCCAGGCGCGGTTCGCCCAGGCCAGTTTGCCGGTTCCGTCCACGACCCAGGTCGGCATGGGCGAGGCGTCGCCCAGCATAGCCAAGCCGCTTTCGGTCGCATCGGCGCCGGTCAGGGTAAAGCGCGACGCGGGCGACAGCCGCAGCCAGGCCGAACCGCCGGCGACCCGCCCCTCGATCCGCCACGGTTCGACATCGTCCAGCGCGACCAGCCCCTCGAAGGCCTGGCCGGACTGCACCAGGGCCTCGATCAGGGCGTCGTGGGTGACCTCGAGCTTGGCGAGGACGGCGGCGCCGACCTCGTCGCTGTCGCCCGCCAGGCGCGCGATCAGTTCGGCCGAGCCGATGGGCGCGCCAGCCGCCTGACCGTCCGGCGTCAGGGCCAGGCTGACGTCGTCGAAGGCGCGCAGCATGGCGTCGTGACGGCTGAGGTCGGCCAGGGCCTCGACCCGCTCGCGCTCGGCCTGCACGGCCGTGTCGTTCAACCGTCCGCGCAGCAGCAAGGCCCAGGCGCTGACGGCCATGGCCAGTCCGGCTGCGCCCGCTGTGGCGACATAGGCGATGTCGGCCTCGGCCATTCGTGTCCCTGGAGAGTGTGCGCCCCGATTCGGTAACCATACCCCAAGCGCGCGAAAAAGCGGCAGGTTCGTGATCGCGTCATCGCGCCCCGTTGCGCCGCCCCCTCGGGACCGCGATATCGCTGTCATGACCGACGCGATCGCCCCCTCCCTCGACGACTTCGCCAGGCTGGCGCAAGAGGCGTTCGACGCCCTGCCGGGGCCTTTCAAACAGGCGGCGGGCGAGGTGGTCATCCGCATCGACGACTTCGCCGACGAGGCGACGCTGGCGGAGATGGAGATCGAGGATCCGTTCGAGCTGACGGGCCTGTATCACGGCGTGGACATCGGCCGGCGCGACAGCCTGGGGCCGGCGGCCGAGCCGTCGCGGGTCTTCCTCTATCGTCGCCCGATCCTGGACGAATGGTGCGAGCGCGGCGACGTGGGGATCGGCGAACTGATCGCCCACGTCCTGATCCACGAGATCGGCCACCATCTGGGCCTGACCGACGACGACATCCACGCCATCGAGGACGACGAGGACTGAGGCCTACTTCGCCGCGGGATAGGGCGTCGTCACCGCGCCGGAGATCATGCCGGGGATGGCCTCGCCCAGGCCCAGCAGGATGAACTGGATCGCCAGGGCGCACAGGATCAGGCCCAGCACGCGCACGATGATGGCCATGCCCACCTCGCCCAGAAGGCGGCTGAGCGACCCGGTCAGGGCGAAACAGACGAAGGAGACGGCGCAGGCGGCGGTAATGGCGGCCAGCGACCCCATGGTCCCCGCATAACCCAGCTTTGCCGCCTCGCCCGCCTGGATGATGACGGCGGATATGGCGCCGGGGCCGATCATTAGCGGAATGGCGAAGGGCACGACCAGGCGCTGGAAGCGCCTACGGGCATAGCCGCGCACGTCCTTGGTGTCGGCGAGCGCGTCCTTGTCGGCGAACATGGCCAGGAAGTCGCCGCGCGCCATGTCCAGCCCCAGGAACAGCAGCAGAATGCCCCCCGCGATGCGGAACGCCGCCAGCGAAATGCCGAAGAACTGCAGCAGGCCCAGGCCCGTGAACAGGAAGAAGGCCAGGAAGACGGCGGCGAAGGCGCAGATCAGGGCCGAGACGGAAATCCGCTGACGCAGGGTCGCGCCTGCCGTGGCTGCGGCGAAGATCGGCAGATTGCCGATCGGGTCCAGCAGGGCGAACAGGGTCACGAACAGGTTGACACCCAAATCGACTGCGTTCATCGCCTGCCCTCGCCCTCAATCCATCACGCCGCCCTGCCGACGCGCCCTCATGTTCGGCATAGCCGCTAAGCGCGAGTCCGTCGATGACCCAGACCAACACAGCGACGCCCAATCGTGCATCTGACGAACGGATCATCTGCGCCCTGGACGTGCCGACGACGGCCGAAGCCGCCGCCCTGGTCTCGCGGATCGCCGACGCCGTCAGCTTCTATAAGATCGGACTTCAACTGTTCGCGGTCGGCGGCATGGACCTGGCGCGCGAGCTGAAGGCGCAAGGGCGCAAGATCTTCCTGGACTGGAAGCTGCACGACATCGGCGCGACGGTGGAGAAGGCGACGGCCAACCTGGCCGACGCCGACTGCGATCTGCTGACCGTCCACGCCCGTCCGCAGGTGATGGCGGCGGCGGCGCGGGGCGCGGCCGGTTCGAACATGAAGGTGCTGGGCGTCACGGTCCTGACCAGCCTGACGGCCGAGGATCTGTTCGCAGACGACCACAGCCTGTCGCCGGGCGAACTGGTCGAACGACGCGTGCGTCAGGCGCTGGAGGCCGGCATCGACGGCGTCGTCTCCAGCCCGCACGAGGCGGCCCGCGCCCGCGCCCTGGCCATCGAGGCCGGACGGCCGGACTTCCTGATCGTGACGCCGGGCGTGCGGCCGGTCGGCGCGGCGCTGGACGACCAGGCGCGGGCGGCGACCCCGCAGGCTGCGCTTCAGGCCGGCGCGACCCATCTGGTCATCGGCCGGCCGATCACGGCGTCGGCCGATCCCCGTGCGGCGGCGCAAGAGATCGCACAGCAGATCGCCCTGATCTGAGACAGACCAGGGCGACCTTTTCGTCCTCGGTTGTCCTACCGCGAGGCGATCAGCCCCGCTCGCCCGGCTCCTGGGCATAGCCGTGGCGCGGCGGCGCGTGGGGCGCGGGCGCTTCCGGCGGCGGCAGGTCGCCATAGTAGCCCGAAGGCGGCGGCGGAGGGGGAGGCGGCGGCATGGTGTTCACCTCCGGCGGGGCCACATAGATCTGGGCCGGGGCGACGTTCACCGGCGCCGACTGCACATAGACGGGCGACTGATCGACATAGACCGGGCCGCCGGTCTCGATCTGAGGCGGGGCCATATTGACCTGGCCGGGGGCGACCTGGATGCGTTGCGGGCCGATATTCACCGGGGCCGACTGCACGTAGACCGGGGCCTGATCGTAATAGACCGGACCGCCCGTCTCGATCTGCGGCGGGGCGATGTTCACGTGAGACGCGGCGACCTGGACGCGCTGAGGCCCGATGTTGACCGGCGGCGCCTGCACATAGATGGGCGGTTGCTCGATATAGGTGGGCGGGCCCATCTCGATCTGGGGCGGGGCGAAGTTGATTTGCGACGGAGCGACATAGATGCGCTGGGGCGCGACCTGCACCGGCGGCGCCTGGACATAGACCGGGGGCTGCTCGACGTAGCTCTGCTCGTAACGCTGCTCATAGCGCTGCTCGTAACGCACCGGCGGGCGAACGGGCGGGCGGCAGTTGCAGTCGGCCGGGCGGCCCTGCTGATACGGACGCCAGCCGATATAGTCGCGGCCGAAGCCGTAGACCGGATAGCCAACGGGCGCGCTGACCGGCGGACGGCCGACCAGGACCGAGGTCGTGCTCACGCCGCCGCCGTATCCGCCGCCGTAATAGCCGTCCGAATAGCCCCCACTGCCGACATAGGTCGTGCCGCCGCCGACATAGCCGCGCTGGAAGCTGGACGAGCTGGAATAGGACCGGGCGTTGATCGCCGAATAGCTGGAGGCGCCAGCATAGGCGCCCGAGTTGGCATAGGCATTGGCGTTGGCGTAGGCCCCGCCGTTCACGTTCACATTGACGTTGTGATTGGCGTTGTAGTTGCCGCCGCCGTAATGGCCGCCACCGCCCTGGTAGCCGCCGCCACCGCACCCGCCGCCGCAGCCGCCGGGTTGACCGCCATGGCCGCCGCCATATCCGCCGCCGTGGCCTCCGGGCCCTCCGGCGAGAGCGGGCGCTGCCGAGAGCAGCAGTGCCGCCGATGCGGCGGTAAGTATCGACTGTATCGTCACGGGACAGACTCCTCTGAGTTGTCCCTGCACTGGCAAATCCGGCGCCTGTTTCTTAAGCCGTGGTTAACCGTTTTCCCCGCGCCGACAGGATCAGCGGGTCAGAAATCGACCGCCAGCCCCTTCTTCTCCCAGTCGCCGAAACGGGTCGGTTCGGGACCGGACGGGCCGCCGTATTCCGTGTCCGCCTGAACCGCCTCCTGGCCCGCGCGACGATCGGCCGCCTCCTGAAGGGCGCGACGGGCGGCCTCGCTGAGGGGGCGTTCGGGCGTGGCGTGGGGCACGTCGGCGTTGAAGGCGGAGGCGGCAGAGGCCGTTTCGGCGTCGTTGTCCGGGCCGGGGGTGGGATGTTCGGTCACAGGGCGGCTCCCTTGAGGCTTGATGCGCCTTCTCTCAAATAGAGGATCAAACCCGTGACGCCAGACACAGCGGCCGGATCGGGTGACGGAACCGCGATGAATCACCTGAAGACCTTCATCCTGCTGGCGGCGATGACGGCCCTTTTCGCAGGGGTCGGCTACCTGATCGGCGGCGCGACCGGCATGGCGATCGCCCTGCTGTTCGCAGGCGGGATGAACCTGTTCAGCTACTGGAACGCCGACAAGATCGTGCTGAAGATGTACCGGGCCCAGCCGGTCGACGAGCAGCACCCCAACGCCGTGGTCAGGAACTATGTCGCCGACGTGCGCCAGATGGCCCGCGACGCCGGCCTGCCCCAACCCCAGGTCGCCATCATTCCCAACGACCAGCCCAACGCCTTCGCCACCGGCCGCAATCCCGAGAACGCGGCCGTCTGCGCCACCACCGGCCTGCTGGACATGCTGACGCGCGAGGAGGTGCGCGGGGTGATGGCGCACGAACTGGCCCATGTGAAGAACCGCGACACCCTGATCATGACGGTGACGGCGACCATCGCCGGCGCCATCGCGGCCCTGGCCAACTTCGCCCTGTTCTTCGGCGGCGGAGACGACCGTGAACGGCCGGGCGGGATCATCGGAACCCTGGCCCTGATGATCCTGGCGCCCATGGCGGCCGGCCTGGTGCAGATGGCGATCAGCCGGGGCCGCGAATACGAGGCCGACCGCGTCGGCGCCGAGATCGCGGGCGATCCCCAGGCCCTGGCCAGCGCCCTGCAGAAGATCGACGCCTACGCCAAGCGGATCACCAATCAGACGGCCGAGCGCAATCCGGCCTCGGGCCAGATGTTCATCATCAATCCGCTGGCGGGTCGCGGGGCCGACAACCTGTTCTCGACCCACCCGGCGACGCTCAATCGCGTCAAGGCGCTGCTGGAGTTGGGCGCCAAGATGGGGATGCAGCCGCGCCCGCGAACGCCGGACCTGGCCCAGCCTCGGCCCGCCGCCGGCTTCACGAGCTCGACCACCGGCGTGCCCGCCACCCCGACGGAGCCGCGCGGCCCCTGGGGCTGAACATGGGGCTGATCGTCGCGGCCTGAATACGGTTTGCGGTTTGCACTCCTTAGGCGGATCGCATCAGATGCGCCCCTGTTCAGCCATTGGGCTTTCTTGGGGAATCCATGTCGCGTCTGCTCGCCTTCGTATCCGCCGCCGCCCTTCTCGCCACGCCCGTCGCCGCCCAGTCGGTGGACCGCGTCGCCGTCAACGGCATCATCGACCAGGGGCTGAACCACAGCCAGGTGATGCAGACCGCCGCCTATCTGACCGACCGGATCGGCGGGCGGATGACCAACTCGCCGCAGATGCGCGAGGCCGAACGGTGGGCTCAAGCGCAGTTCACGAACTACGGCCTGTCCAACGTTCGCGCCGAAGGATTCGAGTTCGGCCGGGGCTGGTCCATCGTCCGTTCCAGCGCCCGCATGACTGCGCCGCGTCCGCTGGACCTGCGCGCCATTCCGGTGGCCTGGACGCCTTCGACCAATGGGACCATCAGCGGCGGCGTGATCGTGGCCCCGATTTCCAAGGTCGAGGATTTCGACAAATGGCGCGGCAAACTGTCGGGCAAGATCGTCATGCTGTCCCAGCCGGGCACGGGGTCCGAGCCGACCGAGCCGGCCTTCCGCCGCTGGACCAGCGCCGAGCTGGCCGAGCGCAACGTCTATAATCAGCCGCAGCATTCGCCGGCCGCCATCGAACGATCGCTGAAGACCGTCAACTTCGCCAACGAGCTGGACGCCTTCCTGGTCGAACAGGGCGCCCTGGCCTGGGTGCGGATTTCCCAGCGCGACGGCGGCCTGCTGCACGGCACGGGCTACACCTATCAGGTCGGCGCCACGCCGAAACTGGCGGGGTTGGAGCTGGCGGCCGAGGATTATCGCCGCCTGGCCCGCCTGGCCCTGACCGATGCTCCGCCGACGCTGGAGCTGAACAGCGAGGTCCGATTCCACGACGAGGACGTCAACGCCTACAACATCCTGGCCGACATCCCCGGCACGGCCCGCGGGACCGAATACGTCATGGCCGGCGCCCACCTGGACAGTTGGGTCGCCTCGGACGGCGCCGTGGACAATGCCGCCGGCAGCGCAGTGGTCATAGAGGCGGCGCGCATCCTGAAAGCCCTGAACGTGCGGCCCAAACGCACCATCCGTTTCGCCCTGTGGAACGGCGAGGAGCAGGGCATTCTCGGCTCGCTGGCCTATGTGGACCAGCATCTGGCGACGCGGGCGCCGTCGAACGATCCGGCGTTGGCGGGCCTGTCGAACAACCGCACCTGGCGCAGCCGCTGGCCCATCGAGCCGCGCGCGGGCTATCGCGACCTGGTCGCCTATTTCAACCTGGACAACGGCTCGGGCAAGATCCGCGGCATCAACGCCGAGGGTAATGTGGCCGCCGCCCCGATCTTCCAGGAATGGCTGGCGCCCTTCGCCAGCATGGGCGCGACGACGGTCTCGCTGCGCAACTCGGGCGGCACCGATCACGTCTATATGCAGTCGGTAGGCGTACCGGGATATCAGTTCATCCAGGACCCGCTCGACTATTCCAGCCGCCTGCACCACACCAGCATCGACAGCTACGATCACCTGAAGGCCGAGGACCTGCGCCAGGCGGCCGTCATCCTGGCGAGCTTCCTGCTGAACGCCGCCAACCGCGACGAGCCCCTGCCGCGCATGCCGCTGCCGACCCAGCCGACGCCGAGCGATCCGTTCGAATACCCGGCGGCGGACTGACTAACGCCTCCCTCTCCCGATGGGAGAGGGCTTGAGCGCCCGAGAGCGTCAGCGATCGGTCTTGGCGCGAAAGGGTGAGGGTTCGGTGGTGCGATCTGGCCCACCATCCGACCCTCATCCGGCCCTGCGGGCCACCTTCTCCCACTGGGAGAAGGCTTGATCAGCAGATCACCCCCGCTCGACGCACATCGCCACGCCCATGCCGCCGCCGATGCACAGGGTCGCCAGCCCCTTCTTGGCGCCCGACCGCTTCATCTCGAACAGAAGCGTCGTCAGGATGCGGGCGCCCGAGGCGCCGATGGGGTGGCCGATGGCGATGGCGCCGCCGTTGACGTTGACCTTGGCCGGGTCGAGACCCAGTTCCTTGACCACGCACAGGCTCTGGGCGGCGAAGGCCTCGTTGGATTCGACCAGATCAAGGTCGGCGACGCTCCAGCCCGCCTTCTCCAGCGCCTTCTTGGACGCCGGGATCGGCCCCGTGCCCATGATCGACGGATCGACGCCCGCCGTGGCGTAGGAGGCGATACGAGCCAGCGGCTCCAGCCCGCGCGCCTTGGCCTCGTCCGCGCTCATCAGCACCAGGGCGGCAGCGCCGTCGTTCAGGCCCGAGGCGTTGGCGGCGGTGACGCTGCCGTCCTTGGCGAAGGCGGGTTTCAGCTTCTGCATCAGCTCAAGGGTCGCGCCGTGGCGGATGTATTCGTCCTTGTCGACCGTCACATCGCCCTTGCGGCCGGGAATGACGACGGGAACGATCTCGTCGTCGAACCTGCCGGCGGTCTGGGCCGCCTCGGCCTTGTGCTGGCTGGCGAGACCGAATTCGTCCTGGGCCTCGCGGCTGATCGACCATTTGTCGGCGATGTTCTCGGCCGTCTGGCCCATGTGATAGCCGTTGAAGGCGTCCCACAGCCCGTCCTTGACCATGGTGTCGACCAGGGCGACGTCGCCCATCTTGTGACCGTTGCGCAGGGCCTGGGCGTGCGGTGCCTGGCTCATGCTCTCCTGTCCGCCGGCGACCACGATCTTCGCATCGCCCAGGGCGATCTGCTGGGCGGCGATGGCGACGGCGCGCAGGCCCGAGCCGCAGATCTGGTTCAGGCTCCAGGCGGCGGCTTCCTTGCGCACCCCGGCGCCCACGGCGGCCTGACGCGCAGGCCCCTGACCGGCGGCGGCCTGAAGGACGTGACCCAGGATCACCTCGTCCACCTCGTCGCCCGAGACGCCGGCCCGCTCCAGCGCCGCCTTGATGGCGATCTCGCCCAGTTTCGACGCCGGCAGGGACGACAGGGCGCCCAGGAAAGAACCGACCGGCGTACGCGCGGCGGAAACGATGACGACGTCGGTCATGGGATTTCACTCTCTGCTGAATAGGTCTGCGTGGCCGTTTTGCCGCATCGCAGCGTGTTCGTCACCTGCGACGATAGGAGCCCGGCCGGATTCAGCCAATCGTCATCCTGTCGGCGCATTATCCGGGAACGATAGACGCGATCCACGGATTGGAAGGCCATGCTTCGCACGCTGAAACGTCTCGTCACCCACGTCTGCACGCCGGACGAGCTGGACATGATCGAGCACTATCCGACCCGCGCCGAGAAACTGGCGGACCTGTGGGTCCATGTCGTCGGCCTGATGCTGGCGGCGGTCGGCGGCATCATCCTGGCGGGTCTGGCGGGCGTCTATACGGGCATCGGCGGCGTCATGGCGACGGCCATCTATGCGCTGTGCCTGGTCGGCATGCTGACGGCCTCGACCATCTACAACTGGACCAATCCCTGCGCCGCGCGTCCCGTGCTGCGGCGGCTGGACGAGGCGGCCATCTTCCTGATGATCGCCGGCAGCTACACACCCTTCACGACCCAGCGGTTCGAGGGGATGTGGTCCATCGGCTTCACCACCCTGATCTGGACCCTGGCCTTCCTGGGCGCGGGGGTGAAGCTGTTCGCGCCGCGCATCTCGGACAAGTTCTGGAGCGGCGTCTATGTCGTCTTCGGCTGGCTGGCGGTCGCGGCCCTGAAGCCGATGGTCGAGACGGTGCATCCCGTCGCCCTGGCCCTGCTGGTCATCGGCGGCCTGATCTACACAGCCGGCGTCTTCGTCTTCGTGAGCCCGCGCGTGAAGTTCCGCCGCGCCATCTGGCACGGGTTCGTCGTCACCGGCGCGACGGTGCACTGGACGGCGGTTCTGGTGGGCGTCGTCCTGGCCCCTGCCATGAGCCACGGCTGATCCGTCCGCACCCGGCGCATTGACGCAGCGGCAGCCCGCTTTAGCGGCTGCCTCTGGCGCTTCGGCGCGCAAGGGGGGATAGTGACGCGTTGCAACATCGCGAGAACAAGCGTGGCTGACGAAAAAACCAAGGGTGGAAACAAGAACGAGGCGAACGCGGTCGTCATCAAGAAGTATGCGAACCGCCGTCTCTACAATACGCGGACCAGCACCTATGTGACGCTGGAAGACTTAGCCGCCATGGTGCGCGAGGGCGTCGATTTCGTCGTCTATGACGCCAAGACCAACGACGACCTGACCCGCCAGATCCTGACTCAGATCATCTTCGAGGAAGAAAGCCGGGGCGAGGCCCTGCTGCCGGTGCAGTTCCTGCGCCAGTTGATCGGTTTTTACGGCGGCTCGATGCAGGGCGTCCTGCCCTCCTATCTGGAGATGTCGCTGGCCAACTTCGGCCGCCAGCAGGAACAGTTCGCCAGCCAGATCGGCCGCGCCTTCGGCACCGGCTCGGGCGCGACCCTGATCGAGGAGACGGCCAAGGCCAATATGGCCATGTTCGAGCGCGCGATGCAGATGTTCCCGGCCTTCGGCTATCCGCGCGCCGAACCGACGGCCGTGCCCGACGCCAAGCCGGACGCAGCCCCGCCCGCCGAGGCGCCCGACGCCCTGGACGAAATGCGCCGCCAGATGGACGAGATGCGCCGCCAGATCGACAAGTTGGCGGGCGCCAAGCCCAAATGACCGACCGGATCCAGGCTGTGGGCGGGCCGGAGCGCGTGGATCGTCGCGAAGGCGACCGCCGCGAACGCGAGCGGCGCGCCCTTTCGGCCTCGCGCGCCCTGGTGCCGGTCGATGCGCCCGAGGTCATCGAGCCCCAGCCTGCCCCGGCAAGAGCTGCCGTCCTTCCGGCGATCGAGCCGGGCGCCGCCGCCTTCGTCGCCCAGCAGATGGGCCAGAGCGGCCAGAAGCGCGGCCTGCGCGGCGGCCCGCCGGTGCTGGATGCGGCGCGCTCCGCCTATCTCGGAACCGAATATTCCGGCTCGGCCGAGCGTCGTCCGGTTGCGGGCAAGGCGGCCAAGACCGACATCTGATTTGGCGGCACGAGGTTTGCTGGAGGCGCGGCAGAACGCCCTCAGCCGGACCTGCCCATGCCCGCCGCCTTCGCCGCCAAATTCTTCGACGTCGCCGTGGTCGCCCTGATCTTCACGGCTTTTTCGTAGGCCTACCGGCCTTCGGCCTGCTTGAGGCCGAGAATTTACCCCAAGTTCGTCACCCTCGGGCTTGTCCCGAGGGCCTACGTTTAGGCAGGATGCGACGGATTAATGGGGCTCACAAGCCTCATTGCGCGTCCGTCCGTTAAGCGCCGCCGTAGGCCCTCGGGACAAGCCCGAGGGTGACGGGCATGATCAGGTTCCGAAATCGAAATCCTTTCGCGACGAGATGATCGTCACGATGAAGCCCGCCAGCACGTCCAGCAGGATCATGATCACGATCAGGAAGAAGGTCGAGGTCGCAAAGCCGGGCAGCAGCAGGAACTCCACCAGCACAGCGATGAACAGGATCATCGACAGGGCGTGATTGATGATGGCGACCCGCTGGCTGGAGGTCGACTTCACCAGCTCGAAGAACAGCAGGATCAGGCCCAGAAACAGGATCAGGTCGCCCGACCCGATGGTCCATTGCGCGCCCGAAGTCATGGTGATCGAGAACAGCGGATCGCGCAGCAAGGCGTCCGCCTGAACCACCGCGTCGCCGCCCGATCCGCCGAACAGGACCACGACATTGTAGAGCACCACGGGGATCAGCAGCAGCGGAATGGCGATCAGCATGGTCGGTCCCTCTTCGCGTCCGACCTGACGGCCACGCTTGTTCATCATGAATAGCGCCGTTCTTCGTCGCCCGCCATCGCCGGCTCAGTCCCTGGGGAAACCGCCCGCGCGGCTGAGCGCCGACGGCGCAGGCCGGCCGATGGCCTCACCGATCCAGCGCGCCGCAGCGATCAGGGCGTCCAGGTCATAGCCCGTCTCGAACCCACCCCGCGTCAGCATATAGACCAGGTCCTCGGTGGCGATATTGCCCGTTGCGCCCGGCGCGAACGGACAGCCGCCGATGCCGCCGACGGAGGCGTCCAGCACGTCGATCCCGGCCTCGACCCCGGCGTAGGCGTTGGCCAGGCCGGTGTTGCGCGTATCGTGGAAATGCAGGCGCAGGGTCGCGTTCGGCGCTGCGGCCCTGGCCGCCTCGACCTTCTTCGTCACCGCCCAGGGATCGCCCGCGCCGATGGTGTCGGCCAAGCCGATCTCACCTACGCCCATCTCGGCGATGGCTCCGACCATGTCCGCGACCTGATCGACCGAGACCTCGCCGTCGAACGGACAGCCCCAGACGCACGAGATCATGGCCGACAGCGACGGCGCGCCGTCGCTGGCTTCGGCGTTGTGCCTGCGCGCGACGATCTCGCCCAGCATCGCCAGCTGATCCTTCACCGCCAGCCCCTGGTTCTTCAGGCCGAAGCCGTCGGTGGCCGCGACCGAGACATTGACCTCGTCCACACCCGTCGCCAGCGCCCGGTCATAACCCTTGCCGTTCAGCACCAGGCCGATGCGGCTGCGGCCCGCCTCGTGCGGCAGGGCGGCCATGACCTCTTCGGCGCCGGCCATCTGCGGCACATATTTGGGATGGACGAAGGAGACGGCCTCGATCCGTTTCGCCCCCGCCCCTTCTAGCCGCCGCACCAGATCGGCGCGGACGGCGGGCTCCAGCACGGCCTTTTCGTTCTGCAGCCCGTCGCGCGGACCGACCTCGACGATCTGGATGAACCGGCCCATCACGAGCCTCCTGCGCCCGACCCGTTCCGGGGCGGCGGCGCATAGAGGGTCAGGTTGACCTCGTCCCCGCCCGAATAGTTGAAGCCGTTGACCGTCCCGACCGCGCGCCCCGACACGCCCAGTCGGGCCGCCGCCGCACGGAAGGCGTCGGCGTCGCGCCCCTCGACGATAGCGGGACGCCCTTCGGCCAGGGCCTGAGCGGCGCCTTGCGCGTCGGTCAGATCGGTGTCGCGCCCGGTCAGGAAGACGAAGCTGGGTTCATGGAAGCCGGTGATCGCCACCGGCCCCGGCGTGCGGCCCTGGCGCGGATGCAGGTCAGCCGCCTCCAGCGCCTTTTCAAGCTGCGGCGCGACAGCCAGCGGCCGAAGTTGCCGGATCGTGCCGGCCAGGGCCGCATGGGCCACGATGCCGAAGGCCAGAGACGCGACCAAGGCCGCGACGGGCGCCCGGTTCAGCAACAGGAAACCCCCCATCGCCCCCGCCGCCAGCGCCATGACCACCGTCAGCGCCGCCCAGGTCTGGGCCGTCGAGGTGCCATAGACCGTCAGCCCATAGACGGTGATGCCGATGACCAGCAGGGCCGCAAACGCCGCGAGCGCCGCGCCGGTGATCCTCGACACCTTGCCGATCGGCTGGGCCAGGGCGGCGGCGGCCAGCAGGGCCAGCGCCCCGAAGGTCGGCAGGGTGTAGTGCCACAGCTTGGTCGGGGCCAGTTCGAACATCAGCCAGCCGGGCACCAGCCAGCAGACCAGGAACCGGATGGCCGGCTCGGCCCGCCGGCTCCAGCCGGTCGCGACTGCGGCGGGCAGCAACAGGGTCGAGGGGAAGAACAGCAGAGGCGCCAGCAGCAGATACATGCCGGGGAAACCCGAATGGCTTTCGTGCGCGCCGGCGATCTTGGGCGCCAGGTCGCCGCCGATGGCCTCGCGCCAGAAACCGCCGTCGGTGGCGATGGTGATTGCGATGGCCCACGGCCCGACCATCAGGGCGACCAGCGGCAGCCCCCAGCCCCAGCCGAGGCGATAGAGCCATTTGACGTTCCGGTCCCAGATCGACAGGGCGATGATGGCCAGGGCGATGACCAGGAACCCGATCGGCCCCTTGATCAGGATCGAGAGGCCGATGCCGATCCAGAACAGCAGCTTGTGCAGCCGGATTGGTCGTTCGCCCGCCCGTGTCGCCATATAGATGCGCGCCAGCGCCGCCATGGCCAGGGTGGTCGCCCCGCACAGCATGGCGTCGGTCTTGGCGATCCCCGCCTCGGTCGACAGCAGGAAGGTCGCCCCCATGATGGCCCCGCCGAAGAAGCCGACCCGGCTGCCCAGCATGGCCGACCCGGCCCAGGCCACGGCCCAAGCCGCCAGCATGGCGCCCAGCAGGGAGGGGATGCGATAGGGGGCGATCTCGCGGTCCTCGACATCCGAGGTCAGGCCGACGGCGACGGCCTGCATCCAGTAGATGCCGACCGGCTTCTTCCAGCGCGGTTCGTCCTGATAGCGGATATCGACATAGTCGCCGCTTTCCAGCATCTGGGACGTGGCCTGGGCGAAGCGGCTCTCGTCGCGGTCCAGCGGCGGCAGCAGCAACAGGCCGGGCAAGCCCGCGATCAGCGTCAGCAGGGCCGCGAGGAGCGGGCCTCGCCAGCCGGCGATGCGGCCATCCAGATCAAAAGTCTTCATTCCAGACTCCTTACACGGCGACCGCGCCGTCGTCAGCCGTCTCCCCTAAGCCGTCGTTATCCTCTATGGAGCGGCGATGACCGTCGAGACACCCGAGATTTCCGTCGTCGTTCCCGTCCATGACGAGGCCGGCGCCGCCGTGCCCCTGGCGCGCGAGATCGCCGCCGCCTTCGACGGACGATCCTACGAGATGATCTTCGTGGACGACGCCTCCAGGGACGCCACCCTGGCCGAGCTGAAAGCCGCCATGGCCGAACTGCCGGCCCTGCGCGTCTTGGCCCACGGGACCAATGCGGGCCAGAGCCGCGCGGTCCGCACCGGCGTGCTGGCGGCCCGCGCGCCGGTCGTCGTGACGATGGACGGCGACGGCCAGAACCCGCCGGCCGACGCGCCGCGCCTGGTCGACGCCCTGCTGGCCGCCCCCGCCGACGTCGGCCTGGTCGGCGGCCGCCGCGCCAAGCGCCAGGACACCGAGGCCAAGCGCCAGGCCTCGATCTGGGCCAACCGCATCCGTCGCCGCCTGCTGGGCGACGACGCCGACGACACCGGCTGCGGGCTGAAGGCTTTCCGCCGCGACGTCTTCCTGCGCCTGCCCTACTTCGATCACATCCACCGCTACCTGCCGGCCCTGATGATCCGCGAAGGGTTCAGGAACCAGTACCTCGACGTGGACCACCGCCACCGCGAGGTCGGCCGCTCGAAATACACCAACTGGGGCCGGCTTCGGGCGTCCTTCTCGGACCTGCTGGGCGTCATGTGGCTGAAGACCCGCTCACGCCGGCCGGGCGCGATCTCGGAGTTTTGAGACAATAACCCTCACCTCCCCATCGGCGCAGGCCGATGGGGAGGACAGATCGCGTAACGATCAGGAGGGGGCGACTTGGACGCAAACGATCTCTCTGCCCGCTTCTGACACCCGGTCGCCCTCTCCTGGCGCTCGCTGACGCGACCGCCTGTCCTCTCCGTTCGCCTTCGCGAACAGGGAAGTGAGCCAAACAAAAAGGGCGGGGTCTCGCGACCCCGCCCTTCTGCATTTCAGCTTCGGAGGACTTGGACTTAGAAGTCCATGCCGCCCATGCCGCCCATTCCACCCATGTCGGGGGCGCCGCCGGAGCCGCCTTTCTTGGGGGCGTCGGCGACGGCCGCTTCGGTCGTGATCAGGATCGAGGCCACCGAGGCGGCGTCGGTCAGGGCGGTGCGAACCACCTTGGCCGGGTCGATCACGCCCATGGCGACCAGGTCGCCGTATTCTTCCGTCTGGGCGTTGAAGCCGTAGGTGGCGGAGCTGTTTTCCAGCACCTTGCCCACGACGATCGAGCCTTCGACGCCGGCGTTTTCCACGATCTGGCGGATCGGGGCCTGGATGGCGCGACGGATGATGGCGATGCCGGCGGTCTGGTCGGCGTTGTCGCCGGTCAGGCCGTCAAGCGCCTTGGTCGCCTTCAGCAGGGCGATGCCACCGCCGGGGACGATGCCTTCTTCAACGGCTGCACGCGTGGCGTTCAGGGCGTCGTCGACGCGGTCCTTCTTTTCCTTCACTTCGACTTCGGTCGAGCCGCCGACGCGGATGACGGCGACGCCGCCGGCCAGCTTGGCCAGACGTTCCTGCAGCTTTTCCTTGTCGTAGTCCGAGGTGGTGTCCTCGATCTGGCGCTTGATCTGGCCGATGCGGGCCTCGATCTCTTCCTTGCCGCCGACGCCGTCCACGATGGTGGTGTCGTCCTTGGTGATCGTGACCTTCTTGGCCTTGCCGAGCATGTCGATCGTGACGTTCTCAAGCTTGATGCCCAGGTCTTCCGAGATGACCTGGCCGCCGGTCAGGACGGCGATGTCCTCCAGCATGGCCTTGCGGCGATCGCCGAAGCCCGGCGCCTTGACGGCGGCGACGCGCAGGCCGCCCCGCAGCTTGTTGACCACCAGGGTCGCCAGAGCCTCGCCTTCGATGTCCTCGGCGATGATCACCAGCGGACGGCCCGATTGCACGACGGCTTCCAGGATCGGCAGCATGGCCTGCAGCGACGACAGCTTCTTCTCGAACAGCAGGATCAGAGGCTCTTCGAGTTGAACCTCCATCTTGTCGGCGTTGGTGATGAAGTAGGGCGACAGGTAGCCGCGGTCGAACTGCATGCCTTCGACGACGTCCAGCTCGGTCTCGGCGGTCTTGGCTTCTTCAACCGTGATGACGCCTTCGTTGCCGACCTTGGCCATGGCCTTGGCGATCATTTCGCCGACTTCAGCGTCGCCGTTGGCCGAGATGGTGCCGACCTGGGCGATCTCGGAGTTGTTCTCGACCTTCTTGGCCGAGGCCTTGATGTCGGCGAGGACAGCGGTGACGGCCTTGTCGATGCCGCGCTTCAGATCCATCGGGTTCATGCCGGCGGCGACGGCCTTGAGGCCTTCCTGCACGATCGATTGCGCCAGGACGGTCGCGGTGGTGGTGCCGTCACCGGCCTTGTCGTTCGTCTTCGAAGCGACTTCGCGGATCATCTGGGCGCCCATGTTTTCGAAGGCGTCTTCCAGCTCGATCTCTTTGGCGACCGACACGCCGTCCTTGGTCGAGCGCGGAGCGCCGAAGGACTTCTGGATCACGACGTTGCGGCCCTTGGGACCGAGCGTCACCTTGACGGCGTTGGCGAGGACGTTGACGCCGCGCAGCATCTTGTCGCGCGCGTCGGTGTTGAACTGTACGATTTTAGCGGCCATGCGGGCAGCTCCTATCTAGATGGATTGATTGAAGAAGATCGAACGTCGGGTGCTTAGGACAGCACGCCCAGGACGTCGGATTCCTTCATGATGATCAGGTCGTCGCCGTCGATCTTCACTTCCGTGCCCGACCACTTGCCGAACAGGATGCGGTCGCCGGCCTTCAGCTCCAGGGCGTTGACCTTGCCGGATTCGTCACGAACGCCGGGGCCGACGGAGACGACTTCGCCTTCCTGCGGCTTTTCCTTGGCGGTGTCGGGGATGATGATCCCGCCCTTGGTCTTGGATTCTTCTTCAACGCGCTTAACCAGCACGCGGTCGCCGAGCGGACGAAACGCCATCGGTTCTCTCCTTATGTACCCCCGGACGGGGGCGACTTGAAAACGGTGGGCCAGCCTCTCTTCGATCACCGTTTTGGCAGCCGACCGTCGAGAGTGCTAACGCGACCGGGAGGTAGTCAGAGCAGGGGCCAGCGTCAAGCGCGCCATCGCCGGCCGTCTGCGAAACTTCCGCGACAAATGAACCGAAAATGAATGGCGGGCTCCGGGGCTGTTCAAGCACAGGCTGGCAGAACCGTTTCAACGCTGGATGCATTTCCTTTCTCGGAAACGCCGAACCGGCCCGAAAATAAAAGGAGACGACCATGTCCAACTTGCTGAAGATCACCGCCGCCGTCGCCGCCCCGGTCGTCGCCATGAGCCTGATGGCCGCCCCGGCCTCGGCCCAATCGCGTGATCGCGACGACACCGGCCGCAACGCCCTGATCGGCGCAGCCGTCGGCGGTCTGGCCGGCGCCATCTACGGCAACGGCGACGGCCGCTATATCGCGGGCGGCGCCTTGGGCGGCGCGGCCATCGGCGCCGTGGCGTCGTCGAACCGCGGCTCGGGCTGCGAATATTATCGCGGCGGCCAGTGCTACCGGAACCAGGGCCACTGGGAACGCGAGCACGGCATCAACAGCCGCGACTCGCGCTACGAACAGCGCCGCGACTACCGCGATTATCGCCGCGAGCAACGTTATGACCGCCGCGACGATCGCCGGGATTACCGCCACGATCGCCGCTGGTAGTCGCGCGACGATCTGAGAAGAACGAAGGGCTCGGCCGCAAGGCCGGGCCCTTTCTTCGTCAGCCCATCAACCGCGTCATCAAGGCCGCCGTGGACGGGTCCAGATCGGACGACGGACCGCCGGCGTCCACATCCTTCAGGATCGCCTTGGCCAGCACCTTGCCCAGTTCGACGCCCCACTGGTCGAAGCTGTTGATGTCCCAGATCACGCCCTCGACGAAGGTCTTGTGCTCATAGAGGGCCAGCAATGAGCCCAGGGCCTGGGGCGTCAGCCGCTCCATGACGATGGCCGTCGAGGGGCGGTTGCCGGTGAAGGTGCGGTGCGGCGCCAGACGGGTCGCTTCCTCTTCCGCCAAGCCTTGGGCCAGACCTTCGGCCTTGGCCGCCTCGGTCGTCTTGCCCAGCATCAGGGCCTGGCCTTGCGCCAGGGCATTCGACCAGAGCGGCGATTCCGGCGCATCGACATGCGTCTTGGCCACGATCACGAACTCGGCCGGCACGGTCTGGGGTCCCTGGTGGATCTGCTGGAAGAAGGCGTGCTGGCCGTTGGTGCCTGGCTCGCCGAACACGACGGGGCAGGTCTGACGCGTCACCGGCGTGCCGTCGCGATGCACCCGCTTGCCATTCGACTCCATCTCCAGCTGCTGCAGGAAAGACGGCAGGCGGCGCAGGGCGTGGGCATAGGGGGCCACTGTGCGGGCGGGCCGGTCCAGACCGTCGACATTGAACACCTGGGCCAGGGCCAGGAGGATCGGCGCGTTCTGCTCCAACGGGGCCGAGACGAAATGGTCGTCCATGGCCGCCGCCCCGACCAGCATGGCCTCGAACACATCCCAGCCCAGGGCGATGCCGCACGACAGGCTAACTGCCGACCACAGCGAATACCGCCCGCCGACCCAGTCCCGGAAGGCGAAGGTCCGGCCGCAGCCGAAGGCCGCCGCCTTGTCCGGCGCCGCCGTCACCCCGATAAAGTGTTTCGTCATCCCCTCGGCCGGCAGGGACGCGGCCAGCCAGGCCTTGGCCGCTTCGGCGTTGGCCAGGGTCTCTTGCGTCGTGAAGGTCTTGGACACGACCACGACCAGGGTGGTCTCTGGGTCCAGCTCAGTCAGGGCCTCGGCCATGTCGCGCGGATCGATATTGGCGACGAAGCGCAGGTCGATAGCCGGGTCCAGCGGGCGCAGGGCGTCCCAGACCACGCGCGGCCCCAGGTCCGACCCGCCGATGCCGACATGGACGATGGCCTCGAACTTGCGCCCCGTGGCCCCCTCCTCGGCGCCCGAGCGCACGGCGTCGGCATAGGCCTTCATGTCCGCCCGCACGGCGTCCACCTCGGCCGAGACCGGTTCCCCCAGGGCATGGAAGTCGGCGCCCAGCGCAGCGCGCAGAGCCGGATGCAGCACGGCCCGGCCCTCGGTCAGATTGACGGCCTCGCCGGCGAACAGGGCGGCGCGTCTTGCCTCGACATCCGAGGCACGGGCCAGATCCAGGCAGGCGTCGAAGGCGGCTTTCGTCCAGCTCTGTTTCGACAGGTCCAGATAGAGCCCCGCCGCCTCGACCGACATCCGCGCCAGCCGGTCGGGATCGGCGGCGAACTGATCCACGATCCGGGTCTGGCCCGCCTCGACGGCGGTGCGATCGAATGTCTTCCAGGCGTCGTCGCGGCTCATGGCGTCCTCGGTCGATGATGTGGGCGTTGGAGAGGGTAAACACTCGTTTACGGGTCGGGGGTAAAGAGGTTCAACGTCCTAGCGGACGGTGAAACAGGAAGTCATCCCCATGTCTTGCGGCCTCGCGCTTTCGATCGCCCTGGCGATGTCCAATCCCGCCGTCGCCCTGGCGGCCGATCAGCCGCCGGCCGCCGTCGGCGCGCCGATCTCGGTGGCGGGCGAGCCCTTGTTCGCCGACATCATCTCGCGCTCGACCAGCCTGAAGGCCATGGTCGACGGCTGGGCGACCGCCAAGGCCGCCGACGACGCCGCCTTCTTCACCAGCCAGGCCTTCACCGGCTTCAAGGCCCAGGCCGAACAGCTGGCTGCGCTCGACATGCAGGGCCACCTGATCCTGAAGGAACGCGGCACCGACGGCGACCTGAAATGCATCCTGCGCGGCATCTCCGAGGACATGCCCAAGAAGGTCCAGGCCGTTCAGGCCGCCGCCAACCCGGCGGAACGCGCGGTGGCCCTGTCGGAACTGTCCTACCTGCTGAACGACAACGTGGAAGTCATCACCGCACCGCCCAAGCCGGAAGTCTGATCTGACCTAAAGGGCGTTCAGCGTCTCCAGCACGCCCTTGCCGTAGCGATCCAGCTTGGACTGACCGACGCCGGAAATGGCCCCCAAACTGTTAAGATCGCCCGGCTCCGCCTGGGCGATCTCCAGCAGGGTCTTGTCCTGGAAGATGACATAGGGCGGGACATGCTGTTCCGAGGCGCGGTCGCGGCGCCAGGCGCGCAGGGCCTCGAACCGGGCGCGAACATCGGCGTCCATCGTCTCCAGCGCCGCGTTGCGGCCCTCGCCGGTGCGGTCGCGGCGATTGCGCGGATTGCCCGAACGCGTGCCGGCGTCGAAGCCTGCGGGTACGCGGCGCACCTCGATCTTGCGTTCGGCCTTGTAGACAGCGCGCACCGCCTCGCCGTCGCCCAGACCGACTAGGGGCTTGCCGTCATTGGCGTCCTCGACCAGCAGGCCTTCGAACAGCAGATGATCGACGATATCACGCCAGCCGTTGGGGGAGATGTCGGCGCCGATGCCCCAGGTGGACAGCTGTTGCTCCCACGGCTGGACCGCCTTGGTGCGGCCGGTCAGGTGATCGACGATCCGGCCCCGGCCGAACCGGCCGCCCAGCCGCTGCACCGCCGCCAGCGCCTTCTGGGCCGGGACGGTCGCGTCATAAAGCTGGGGCGGGTCGCCGCAGATGTCGCAGACGCCGCAAGGCTCCGCATCGGTCTCGCCGAAATAGCGGCGCACGGCCTGGGCGCGACAGACGGCGCCGTCCAGCATGGCGAACAGCTGGCGCGCCTTGCGCACCTGGACCTGTTTGACCTCCTCGGCCATCGGACGGCTGTCCAGCCGGCGCAGGGCCCAGGCGATGTCTGAGGGGCCGTACAGGGTGATGCCCTCGGCCGGTTCGCCGTCACGTCCGCCGCGCCCGATCTCCTGCCAATAGGCCTCCAGGCTGCCCGGCGGATCGGCGTGGATGACGAAGCGCACGTCGGCCTTATCGACCCCCATGCCGAAGGCGATGGTGGCGACCATGACGGCGCCCTCCTCGGCCAGGAACCGCTCCAGCCGGCGGTCCCGCTCCTTGTTATCCATGCCGGCGTGATAGGCGATGGCGTTGGTCCCGGCGTCGCGCAGCGCCTGGGCCACGCGGTCGCAGCCGTCGCGGCTGCCGCAATAGACCACGCCGGGCTTGCCTCGCCGCTCGCGCACCAGTTCGATGACGCGGGCGTCGGTCTTGGCGCGCGAGGCGCTCTCCTTGCGCTCGGCCGAGAGTTGGAGGTTCGGACGGGCGAAACTGTCGACGAAGACCTTGGCCTCTTCCAGCCGCAGCGAGCGCAGGATGTCGTCGCGCGTACGGGCGTCGGCGGTGGCGGTGACGGCGATGCGTGGGACGTTCGGGAACCGCTCGGCCAGCAGACCCAGGTTGCGATAGTCGGGGCGGAAGTCGTGGCCCCATTGCGAGACGCAGTGGGCTTCGTCGATGGCGATGAGGCTCAAGGGCAGTTCGGCCAGACGATCCATCATGGCCCCGGCCGCGAGGCCTTCGGGCGAGACGTAGAGCAGGTCCAGATCGCCGGAGCGGGCCGCCGCCCAAATCGCCGAACGGTCGTCCATCGAGACGCCGGAATCGAGACGTGCGGCGGCGACGCCCTGTTGCTTCAACGCCTCGACCTGGTCGGTCATCAGGGCGATCAGGGGCGAGACCACCAGGCCCAGGCCGGGGCGCAGGATGGCGGGGATCTGGTAGCAGACGCTCTTGCCGCCGCCGGTCGGCAGGACGGCCAGCACGTCGCCGCCGGACAGGATCTGCTCGACCACCTGCCCCTGCATGCCCCGGAAATCGGCGTGTCCCCAGACGCGCGACAGCAGGGCCCGCGCGTCGTTCAGGTCAGGCGTATCGGTCGAGGAGAACTGGGGCTGCGTGGCCGGCATCCTTAAGCTGTGCACTCTTTGTTCCCGCAAGCGAAGTCCCACAGGCGACGAGAAACGGCCTGTGGTCTCATCGGATGGGGATTAATTCAGTGGCCCGTTCAGTGCGCGGGGGCTTCGGCGAACTGGCCGCCGACGCGGTAGCGCCACAGATAGGACGGGGCGATGGCCGCCATGCCGGCCGGATGATCGATGCCCAGGTCGCCGAGGCCCAGAGCGTCGGGAGCCACGACATTGTCCTTCTCCAGCATCAGCACCTGATCGCGGGTCAGCGGCGGGGTGACGCCGACGAACCGGCTCAGTTGCAGCAGGGAGCCTAGGGGCCTGGCGACGGCGAAGGGCACGGGGACCAGCATCCGGTCGCGGCCGGTCTCGCGGCGCACCAGCTCCAGCACTTCGCGGAAGGTGTAGAGGCTCGGCCCGCCCAGTTCGAAAGTGCGGCCCGCCGCATCGACGCGGGTCACGCCGCGCGCGATGGCTTCGGCGACGTCGCCGACATAGACCGGCTGGAACTGGGTCTCCCCGCCGCCGATCAGCGGCAGGACCGGCGACATCGTCGCCATGGCGGCGAAGCGGTTCAGGAAGCCGTCGCCGGCGCCGAACACCAGCGAAGGCCGCAGGATCACCGCATCGGGATAGACGGCGCGCACGGCTTCTTCGGCCTTGGCCTTGGTGCGGCCGTAGGCCGAGGGGCTGGCGGCGTCGGCGCCGATGGCCGAGATCTGGACCAGACGCTGGACGCCCGCCGCCCTGGCGGCCGAGGCGATGGTCGCCGCCGCCTGGGTATGGACGGCGTCGAAGCCGCGCTTGCCGCCCGCGTCGTGCAGGACGCCGACCAGATTGACCACGGCGTCCGCACCGCGCACCGCCGCGGCTACGTCCTCCGCGCTGGTGATGTCGCAGCGCATGAACTGGATCTGGCCCGGATCGCCCAGCGGCTGGATCTCGATGGCCAGGACCGGGTTGCGCACGGCCACGCGAATACGCCAGCCGCGCCGCGCCAGGGCGCGCACCGCCTGCGACCCGATAAAGCCCGATCCTCCGAAGAGAGTCACGACGCCGGGGGCGAGGTCAGCCATGGGGAAAGCTCCAGTCGAAATCCGTGTCGGCGGGATAGACGATAGGGCGCCGCACCGCAACGCAAGGGGCGGATTCCGTCATGGAGACAAACGGCTTCGTCCTCGCGCTTTCGCTGCGAAGGTGTTGGAGGGCTGGGCGGAGCGCCGGGCCTTCGCCCGGAGTGTGATTAGAGATTAACGTTTCGACGAAGGGTATGACGCTCCGCGCGGAAGGTTGGCCTGCAAGCTCGGGGCGTCGAGCGGTGGCGGTCTTATCGCCTAACCCCATAAGCCTGCGACGGGTCGGCGGGGTCTGCGAACCCCGTCCCGAGTGCGGCCGAGTATCCCCCTCGACCCTCCGACGGCGCACCATGTGTCGCCGCCGACGCGAGCCGTTTCAGACCCGCCCCCGTTCCATCCGCTCCCGCCGCCGCAAGGTCGCAGGCCAAGCGAGCCCTCCATGCGACGGGACGGGTCTAGAATACGCCGGTTTGGGAGGGGGGATGGGAGAACGGGGGACATAAATCGGCAAGCGATTGGATTCGTTCAGGATGGACCAGCGTCATTATGATGGCCGGGGCCAAACCAGCGCTACGCGTTCCTTCTCCCCTTGGGGGAGAAGGTGGGGCCGGAGGCCTCGGATGAGGGGTATCTAGCCGCCTCGAAACGGTGAGGGAGAGGCTGCGGAACCAACCCCCTCATCCGTCTCGCTTCGCGAGCCACCTTCTCCCCCGAGGGGAGAAGGGACATTCTCTTCGTATACTACGGACGTCCCACCAGTTGATCCACCGAACCGCTGGTCACCGGGTGATACAGAGGCCGGGCCTCGGCGTAGATGCGGCGGGCGTTTGCGCGGCCCCAGTCGCCTTCGTTCCACAGGGTCTGGAACAGGGGCAGGACGAACTTGCGGCGGCCCTGGCTGGTCAGGAATTTCTCGGCCGTGGCGACGGCGGGCTGATAGCGATGCGCCAGGGCGATCTGAAGCCAGCCGAACGTCAGTTCGCTGTTGCCCTCGTTGGCCAGGTTCAGGGTGCGCTCCAGATCGGCCAGCTGCGCATTGGTCAGCCAGTCGGTGTTGGCACGCAGCCTCTCGGGACGCCAGCCCAGGAAACGCTGGCGCTGCTGCGTGTTCCAGTCGGCCCACGGAATGGCCGAGGCCGGCCCCTTGTCCTTGAAGAAGGCGACGGCGGCGGCGTCGACCGGCGTGAAGGCGTTCGACACCGGGGCCACAGCGTTGGACGGCAGGCCGGGCTGATAGACCCAGGCGTCCAGCTGCAGTTCGGATTCCAGGGCCGCGTCGCCCTTCACTAGATGGGTGCGGATGTCGTCCAGGAACATGGCCGTGGTCATCGGCCGATAGGCGTTGCGGTCGAAATAGCCGCGCAGCCAGGCGTCGAACTTGTCGCGCCCGACGACGCGCTCGATGGTGCGCAGGAAGGCCGAGCCCTTGTCATAGGCGATGGTGTTCATGCCGTCGTCGGGGTCGCGACCCATCAGGTTCAGATGCAGGCGGGTGTCGGCGGCGGGCAGGGACTTCAGCTCGTCCTGCAGCCCGTCCCAGCTCAGCACCTGTTCCTGCACCGCCCGGTCATGGCCGTAGATCGACTCCATGATCCGGTTCTCGAAATAGGTGGTGAAGCCCTCGTTCAGCCAGAAGTCGTTCCAGGTGGCGTTGGTCACCAGATTGCCCGACCAGCTATGCGCCAGCTCGTGCGCCACCAGCGACACCAGCGACTGGTCGCCGGCGATGATGGTCGGGGTGGCGAAGGTCAGTTTGGGGTTTTCCATCCCGCCGAACGGGAAGGAGGGCGGCAAGACCAGCAGGTCGTAGCGGCCCCAGCGATAGGGGCCGTACAGCTTCTCGGCCGCGTCCACCATTTCGGCGGTCGGCTCCAGCTCGGCGGCGGCGGCCCGCAGGCGGCTAGGCTCGGTCCAGACGCCCGAGCGCTCGTCGAACGGCGCGAAGGCGATGTCGCCGACGCCGATGGCGATCAGATAGGGCGGGATCGGATTGTTCATCCGGAAGCGCCAGGACTTCATCCCGTTCGCAGCCGGCTCGCCCTTGGGCGTCAGCTGGTCGGCGCTCATGACCACGGTCAGGTCGGCGGGCGCGGTGATGCGGGCCGAATAGGTCTGGCGGATGCCGGGGCTGTCCTGGGTCGGAACCCAGGTGCGGGTCAGGATCGCCTGGCCCTGGCTGAACAGATAGGGTTTTTCGCCGCCCGCCGTCTGGGTCGGGCTGAGCCATTGCAGGGCCGCCGCGTCGGGACGGGTCGAATAGCGGACCGTGATCTTGCGGCGTTCGTTGGCGGCGAAGGCGGGGAAATAGACCGTCAGGGGCTGGCCCTTGATGGCGTCGTTGTCGCCGACGACGTAACGCAGCGGCTGACCGGCCGCGTCGCGCACGTCCTGGATGTCCAGGTTGCGGATGTCCAGGATCACCTCATTGGCGCCGGGGACGGCCAGGATGTCCAGGGTCGCCGTGCCCGACAGGGTCTTGGCCTCGAAGTTCGCGGTCAGGTCCAGCGCCACATCGACGACACGGGCGATCTCGGGCCGGGCGTAGGTGTGGCTGTCGATCGCGTCGGGACCGGGCGCCGGGGCGACGGCGGGCGGCGTCATCGAGGCGCCCCCGGTCGTGGTGGAGCAGGCGCTCAGCCCCATTGCAGCGGCGAGGGCGAGGGCGGAGACGAGACCGAGCGCTTTGCGCTTCATCGAGGCTTTCCTGGGCTGACCGTGACGATTGGCCGGAGAACGCGCGGAAACGCCGAAAAGATCAAGTCTCGCTCTAGGTTTGAACGACCGGCGGCACGTGATGGGCCCGGAACAGCCGTCCCCGCTCGGCGAACAGCACCCAGCCCAGGGCGATCAAACCAAAGACGGTGAAACCCACCGACATCGGTATGGTCGTGCCGTTGAACTGCTGGCCCACCGCAAAGCCCAGCAGCGAGCCGACGATGGTGGAGATGAAGCCCTGAATCGAGGCGGCGGTGCCGGCGATCTTGCCCATCGTCTCCATGGCCATGGCGCCGAAGTTGCCGGCCAGCAGGCCGAAACAGAACATGGTCAGGGTCTGCAGCACGGCGAAGGTCCAGATCGATTCATGCCCGCTGATCGCCACGCCGGCATGGACGGCGGAAATGGCGGTGAAGCCGATCAGGGCCGTGTGCGAAATCTTGCGCGAGCCCAGCTTCACCACCAGCCGCGCATTGACGATCGAGGCCACGGCGATGCCGCCCGCGATCAGGGCGAAGATGGCCGGAAAGGCCGCCTCGGCCTTGAAGACGTCGGCGAAGATCTGCTGCGACGAGTTGATGAAGCCGAACAGGGCCCCGGTGATCGCCGTCATGGCCAGGGTGTAGCCGACGGCCGTGCGGTCGGTCAGGGCGATCTTGTAGGCCGCGGTCAGACGCTTGAACTGGATCGGCAGGCGATCCTCGGGCTTCAGCGTCTCGGGCAGGCGCAGGGTCGCCCAGACAATCAAGGCCACGCCGATCAGGCCCAGGCCTGCGAAGATCCAGCGCCACGGCCCGACCAGCATGATCAGTTGCCCCAGCGACGGCGCCAGGATCGGCACGCCCAGGAAGACCAGGAAGCTGAAGGACATGACCCGCGCCATGGTGCGGCCCTCGTAACGGTCGCGCACGATGGAGACGGCCAGCACGCGGGTGCAGGCGCTGCCCAGACCCTGACCGATGCGAGCCATGATCAGGGTGTCGAAGGTCGGCGCCAGGGTCGCCAAGAGGCTGAACACCACATAGACGCCGACGCCGAACAGCAGGACAGGTTTGCGCCCGAACCGATCCGCCAGCGGGCCGTAGAACAGCTGCGCGCCGCCGAACCCGAGCAGATAGGCGGTCACCACCCACTGGCGGTCGTTGTCGGCCAGAACGTTCAGGTCCGCGCCGATGTGCGGCAGGGCCGGCAACATCGAGTCGATCGCCAGGGCGTTCAGCGCCATCATCAGGGCGATGAGGCAGACGAACTCGACGAAGCCGAGCTCCTTCTTGGCGGGCGCTGACGCGAGGGAAGAAGACATTCGGGCCAGATGCGCCGTCACACCCCGATCCGCAACCGCAGCCCCGTCACAAATTGCTGCAATGCAGCGAAATCAAGCTTGAGCGCCAGGCAGTCGTTTGCCGCATCTATTTAAGACGCTGCGGACGTCCCTGGCGATGGAGGCTGGCGTCGGCTGTGGTCGCTGGAGGACATCGCGAACCGGATCGAAGTTGGTAAGCCAGCGCCAGCGAAGCGCGGCTTTTACAAGAAGCGAAGGCTAAGCGGCGACTGGAGTGCCGTGTCCAGACACCAGCATGTCGAACAACCGTGTTGCTGCATCAGGAGAGGCCGCTTTCGCGATGATTTCGACACCCGCATCAGGGTACCGAAGATCGACCTCATAGACAAAATAACCAAAGTCGCCACCTAGGCCCCGCCCGCCCGATTCACGATAAGCATTGGCAGATAACGGCGATACGCATACCATTCTATGGTCACCCAGAGAGGCCGACAGATACATGTCTTCCATCGATCCCTCCAAGCCCAAGTATCGCTTCAACCAAGAGCTGCGCCTATCGGCAAACCAGCTTGCCGAATACCTTAAGGCGTCGCCCCCGCGTCGTAAACAGATTGTTAAAGCAGCAAAATTTCCTAAGACTGTGATTGTTGCGCAATACAAGGGCGCGAAAGATGCGTTGGCCAAGTTTCTTTGTGACTCGGCTCGCGACCAAAAGATTTTGGCCTCTGCCATCGAGATCATGACAGAGAAGGAGGCTAAAGCCACCTCGTCAGATTGGGTAAAAGATGACGCTCGGCGCTCGATAGAGGCGATCACGTCATTTTAAAAAAGCGCAAACGCGATGGGCGTACAAAAGCTCGACTGCAAATCTGTGGTGACCGGCCAGCCGCTTCTTCACATCGCCGGAGTGGACATCAGCGTGTCTTTGGATGCGACAGTACATCGCTTGGCTAAAAACGGCACGAACCTAGTTGGTGGGGTAATCTTCCTTCTGTCAAAAGCCGACGAAGCATCCGCGAAAGCCCGGGCTGAGCGATGCCGGGTTTCCGCCGTCTTGGCCTACCTGTTTGCGAAGGAGCACTTGGCTTATGCGGGGACTGCGGACCCCAAGCTCTGTTACTCGTTCGACGTGATGGCAGGAAAAGCGACGCAGGCCCCCGCCGCACACAAGACGCTGATCGATCACATGCATGACTCGTGCGAGGAAGTGGTTCTTCGTTGGAAGGAAATGGCCCCACCTGATGACTACGACGGTCCTGCATGGAAATAGCCGGATAGGCCGCTGCTGCGACCTAGATTCAAACTGAGAAACTACCCGTCAGGCGCCTCGCCAAAGCCAAGAAGCTTCGCTAGAGGAAGTCATGACAGAACAGATGACAGCACAGGCGGCGCTGGACCGCCTCGAAACCCTCTACACCCAATCCGTGACCAACCTGCGCGACGCCGTGCGGGATTTCGTCAACACCGGCGCGCGGCCCGATCCGCTGAAACGCGCCGAAGGGGTGTTCGCCTATCCCGAACTTCGCATCCGCTGGGACGGGGATCGTCCCCAGGACCTGGAGCCGCGCGCCTATGCCCGGCTGTCGAAACAGGGAACCTACGCCACCACCATCACGCGGCCGGACCTGTTCCGGCCCTATCTGACCGAACAGCTGGGCCTGCTGGAGCAGGAATATAATGCGACCTTCGAGGTCGCGGTGTCCAAGCAGGAAATCCCCTTCCCCTATGTGACGGACGGGCTGGAGGTCGCGCTGGACCGGTCGATGACGGCCGCCCTGGCGCGCTGGTTCCCGACCACGGACCTGGCCCATATCGGTGACGAGATCGCCGATGGTCTGTTCGAGATGGGCGGCGACTTCCCGCTCTCGCACTTCGACGGCTTGCGGACCGACTTCTCGCTGGCGCGGCTGAAACACTACACCGGCACGCCGGTTGACGACGTTCAGTCCTATGTCCTGTTCACCAACTACAATCGCTATGTCGACGAGTTCGTGCGCTGGGCCATCGAACAGCTGCAGACGCCCGGCTCGCCCTATGAGACCCTGTCGTGCGCCGGCGGCGTGGTGATTACGCGCGATACGCCCAACCCTGAGGCGGCGATCAGCGACACGGCCTGGAAGAAGCACCAGATGCCGGCCTATCACCTGACCGCGCCGGGCCATAAGGGGGTGACGCTGGTCAACATCGGGGTCGGCCCGTCCAACGCCAAGACGATCACGGATCACCTTGCCGTCACCCGCCCGCACGTCTGGCTGATGATCGGTCACTGCGGCGGCCTGCGCGCCAGCCAGACCATCGGCGACTATGTGTTGGCCCACGCATATCTGCGCGACGACCACGTGCTGGACGCGGTCCTGCCGCCCGACATTCCGATCCCGTCCATCGCCGAGGTCCAGCGCGCCCTGTACGACGCCACCAAGTCCGTCAGCGGCATGCCGGGCGACGAGGTCAAGCTGCGCCTGCGCACCGGCACCGTGGTCACCACCGACGACCGGAACTGGGAGCTGCGCTATTCCAAGTCGGCGCTGCGCTTCAACCAGAGCCGCGCCGTCGCCATCGACATGGAAAGCGCCACCATCGCCGCGCAAGGATATCGGTTCCGCGTGCCCTACGGGACGCTGCTTTGCGTGTCAGACAAGCCGCTGCACGGCGAGATCAAGCTGCCGGGTCAGGCCAACCGCTTCTACGAAGGCTCGATCTCGGAACACCTTCAGATCGGCATCCAGGCCGTGGACCTGATGCGCAAGGAAGGCCCGCGCCTGCACTCGCGCAAGCTGCGCGCCTTCGACGAGCCGCCGTTCCGTTAAGGCTTGGCGTCGGGGAGAAAGGCCTTTTCCAATGCGCCCGGCTCGACAGGGCTGGGCGCAGTGGCGGCGTTTCGGGTGTCCTGACGTCGAGGCAGTCGCCAGACCTGGTGCGAGCGATAGCTTGAGCCATCCCAGGCCAGGGCCGTGACCGTGATGGTCTTGGCGTCCCAGTCGATCTGGTTGAAGCCTGGGGGCGCCCCCCGCTCGCGGTGCGACAGGGTTCCGCACCCGACCGCATAAGAGCAGCGGTCGGCCAGAGGGATCGGCATGGCGAAGGGCACATGGACGTGGCCCGTCATGATCAGATCAACGCCGGCTTCAGCGAAGATCAGCGCGGCCTCGTCGCCGCGCTTGACGTCGCCGGTCATCGGCGTGCCGACCATCTCGATCAGCGGATGGTGGCAGGCCAGGATTCTCAGCGTGCCGATGGGCGCCTGGCGCAGGGCCTCGGCCGCGCGCCGCGTCTGATCCAGGTCGATGACGCCCTTGGACCAGTTGGGTCGGGCCTGCCAGCCGCGCGCGGTGACCACGCCGCGCACCATGACGTCCTTGCCCAGGAACTGACCGTCGTGGGCGGGAAAGCCCGTCGCGGTCTCGAAGGCGCGCCACGGATGAAGCACCCGCGCAACGGCGTCCCAGTAGGGCACGTCATGATTGCCCACGATGACGAAGCGCGGCTCGGGCATGGCCCGCATCCATTCCCCGGCCGCCGTGAACTCGTCCGGGAACCCCTTTTGCGTGATGTCGCCGGTGATCAGAACCAGGTCGTTGGGCGTGGCGTGGGCGTAGTCCAGGGCGGCGGCGCAGGCGTGTTTGTGTTCGCAACCGAAGTGAACGTCGGAAAACTGGAGAATACGACCCACTAGATGCTGTCCTCGGCCGACGGCGGTCGGGGCGCCAGGGCCTTGAAGGCCTTGGGCACGAAGCGGATGACGGCCTCGGGCTTGAGCAGCAACGGCTCGCCGTCGATCACGGCGGGGATCTTGGAGCGGGCGCGCACCTCGATCAACTTGGCCGGCCGGGTCGAAACGGCCGGATCCTGGCGCCAGTCGCTGAACAGCGCCGTGGCGGCGAGACGGAAGGCCTGGGTCGTGTCGCTGGGGTCCATGGCGGCCGCCTCCAGCCCAATGGGATCTTCCATCGCCTTGGAGATCATCGGGCTGATGAGCACAAGCGCCTCGGTGCGCCTTTTCTCGCCGCCGTCCAGGGTGAAGCGCAGTCGGCCCGAGAAGGCGCGTTTCAATGCACGCCGCCCATATTGCCAGGCCAGCTTGATCTTGCCGGTCCGCATGGCCTCGCGCGCCGGCGCCCACAGGGCGGGCGATCCCAGGATGGCGGCGCAGTAGAAATATTCGCCCTGGACCTCGCCGCCCGAGACGGCCTGGGGCTCGCCCTCCTCCAGCGCGCGCTTCAGGGCCAGCTTCCAGTCGGCCGTGCCATACAGCGCCTTGGGCAGCATATTCATGGTCCCGCCCGGCAGGGGGGCGATCATCGGACCGTTGGGGCTGGCCTTGGAGGCCACCGAGCGCGCCGTGCCGTCGCCGGCCAGAACGAAGATCACGTCGGGCTTGGCCGCAAAGGCGTCGGCGATGATCTGATCGAAGTGTCCACCCTCGAACGTCATGACCTGAGCCTTCAGATCGTAGTCGGCCAGGATTGCCTCGGCCTCGGCCGCAGCGCGTGGCCCGACACTGCCGGACAGCGGATTGACCAGCATCACGGCGTGTCTGATCTGGGCATGAGGTGTCAACGCAGGGCGTTCGTCGGCGTCGGAAAGGGTTTGAGTGACATCGGTCATGGCGGCCGAACGCCTCGCGGACGCCGCCGTTCCGTCCAAGCGTCACCATATTTGCACACACAGCTGCGCGATGCGGAACCTAAGCCGCGAGGACACGTTTGCTGCCCACAGGGGCGAACACCCAGGGACAAAGGATTTCACCATGAACAAGGCGATTATCGCGATTGCCGGCGCCGGCCTTCTGGCTTCGGCCTGCGCCAGCGACCCGTACGGCTATAACAACGGCGGCACCAACCAGACCGTCCGCCAGGGCGCCATCGGCGCCGGCCTCGGCGCTGTCGCCGGCGCCATCATCGGCAACAACGTCGGCGGCGGCAACGCAGCCACCGGCGCCCTGATCGGTGGCGCCCTGGGCGGCGCAGCCGGCGCGGTCCGCGGTTCCAACCAGGACCGCAACAACCAGCAGCGCTACCGCGACAATCAAGGCCGTTACTACTACTGCTACGATAATCGTCAGGACGAGTGCTATTGGGACAACGGTCAGCGCCGTTATTGATCAATGATCAGTTGCCGGTCGCGAAAGTCAGCGACCGGCGCTAGGTTGAAGAGGCGGCTTGTCGAAGGACGGGCCGCCTCTTTTGCGTAATGGGCCGGCAAAGCCGGGGAGGGCTGTGATGAAGCGATCGACTGGGCTGGCGATGCTGGCGATGGGACTGCTGGCGGCATGTGCGCCAACGCCGAAGCGCGAGGCGCTGGTCGTGGGGGAATCGCCCTGCGTCTCGGGCCGGTTCGACGTCTATTTCGTGGAGAACCAGGCGCGACTGACCGACGCCGCCACGGTGTTGCTGCAGACCGCCGCCGAAAAGGCCAAGGAATGCCGCGTGAACCATGTGCGAGTGCTGGGCCTGGCCGATGCGACCGGCACGGTCGAGGCCAATCTGAGCCTGTCGCAACGCCGTGCGCTTGCAGTCACCGAGGCCCTGACCCGCGCGGGCATGCCGGCGCCGGCCTTTGAAGTAAACGCCGCCGGCGATGCGGGCGCCGTCAACGCCTCGGGCGCGGACGAACCGCTGCGCCGCCGCGCCGAGGTGTTCATAGAGACTTCGCCGCGCTGATCTGCGGCGATGAGGTGATGGCGCGGGGGCTACCGAGGGACTAGGTTGTGGCCGCCTCCCAACGTCGGAAATCGCCCTTTGCGTCCCCTCGCCTTTCTCGCCGGTCTGTTGCTGTGCCTGCTGTCGCTCTCGACAATTCAGGCCCAGCCGGTCCAGAGCCAGCCTTCCGGCCTCGTCGCCTTCGGCCCACAAAGCACCGTGCGGATCGAGGCCGAACTGGTCCCGATGTCGCAGTGGGTCGCGCCCGGTTCGACCACCGTGGTGGCCGTGCGCCAGAAGATCGCGCCGGGCTGGCACACCTATTGGCGCAATCCGGGCGACAGCGGCGGGGCGACCAGCCTGGTCTGGACCCTGCCCGACGGCGTCACGGCCGATCCGATCCTGTGGCCCCTGCCCAGCCGCCAGCGGCTGATGAGCCTGATGAACTACGGCTATTCGGGCACGGTCCTGCTGCCCGTGCCGATCCATGTGCCGGCGTCAGCGCGGCCGGGCGAGGTGCTGACCCTGACGACGGACGTGCTGTTCCTGGTGTGCAGCGACCAGATGTGCGTGCCCGAGCCGCTGACCCTGTCGCTGGCCCTGCCGGTGCGCGAAGGCGCCGCGCCGCTGGCGAAACCGTGGGGCGGCGAGATCGAACGGCTGGGCGAGACCGCGCCGCGCCCGGCCGGCATCGAGGCGCGCGTCACGGCGGAAGCCGGCAAGCTGATCCTGACCGCGACGGGCGGACCTCTGGCCGGCGCCGACATCGGCCAAGTCTATTTCTACCCCTATGAGGGCGGACGGATCGACCATGCCGCCGCCCAGCCGGGAACCCGAGGCCCCAACGGCGTGAGCGTGACGCTGACCTCCGGTCGAGAGGCGGCGACGGCGCCGCTGGCCGGCGTCCTGGCGACCGACAAGGGCGCGTGGGAAATCACGGCCCAGCCCGGTCCGCCGCTGGCTGGCGCGCAGGGACAGGGCGCATTGGCGCCGCTGGACGAGGCGACATCGGCGCCGGCCAGGACAGGCGTCCTGGTCTTCCTTCAGGCCCTGGGCCTCGCTCTGCTGGGCGGGCTGGTGCTGAACCTGATGCCGTGCGTCTTCCCCGTCCTGGCGATGAAGGCGGCGTCGCTGTCGGCGGCGGCGCACGATCCGGCGCGGGCGCGGCGCGACGGCCTGGCCTTCACCGCCGGGGTGCTGGTCAGCTTCCTGGTGCTGGCGGGGGCGCTGCTGGCGCTGAGGGCGGCGGGTCAGGCGATCGGCTGGGGGTTCCAGCTTCAGTCGCCGGGCGTGGTCGCGGCCCTGGCCCTGGTCATGCTGCTGGTCGGGCTGAACCTGTCGGGCGTCTTCCATGTCGGCGCAGGGATGCAGAACGCCGGGTCGGGGCCGCTGTCGCGCCTGCCCGGCGCGGCGGGCGCCTTCTTCACCGGCGTTCTGGCCGTGGTGGTCGCGGCCCCCTGCACCGCACCCTTCATGGCGGCGGCCCTGGGCGCGGCCCTGGTCCTGCCGTGGCCGATGGCGTTGGCGGTGTTTCTGATGCTGGGGCTGGGTCTGGCCCTGCCCTATCTGGCGATCAGCCTGTCGCCGGGACTGTTGTCGCGCCTGCCTCGGCCGGGCGTTTGGATGGAGCGGCTGAAGGGTCTGCTGGCCTTCCCCATGTACGGGGCGGCGCTGTGGCTGCTGTGGGTGTTCACGCGACAGGGCGGGGTCGATGCCCTGGGCCTGCTGCTGACGGCGGCGCTGCTGCTGGCTTTCGCTGCCTGGCTGCTGGGACTGGCCCAGGCCGCCCGCCAGCGGGGCGAGCGGCCCGTGCTGGCCACGATCTGCGCGACCGTCGCCGGTGTCATGGCCATCGGGTTGGCCGGCGCTGCGGCGAGCGCCGCGCGCGATGCCGACGCCGCGCCCCAGGGCGAGCGCGGCCCCCTCGCCGCCCAGCCCTGGTCTGTCGAGGCAGTAGCCCAGGCGACGGCGGCGGGGCGGCCAGTGCTGGTCAACCTGACCGCCGACTGGTGCGTGACCTGCAAGATCAACGAGCGGGCGGCCCTGTCTTCGCCCCGCGTCGCCAAGGCGATGACGCAGGCGAACGCCGCCTATCTGGTCGGCGACTGGACCCGCCGCGACGACGCCATCACGCGGGAACTTCAGGCGCACGGCCGCTCGGGCGTGCCGCTGTATCTGTTGTATCGACCCGGTCAGGCCGAGCCGGAGATCTTGCCGCAACTGCTCACCGAAGGCGTCGTGATCGACGCGCTGACGAAGTGACGAGTCAGCTCAGGAACCGCTGAACCGCCGCCAGGAACCGCTGGGGCTGTTCGATCATCACCTGATGCTGGGCGCCTTCGATCCGTTCGAAACGCGCGGTGCGCGGCAGGCCCTGGAAGCCGTAGCGATACAAGCCTTCCAGCCGATTGCGGGGGGCCTCGGTGTCGCGGGTCCAGCCATAGACCACCGTCACCGGGGCGGTGATCTGGGACAGACGTGGGCGCAGGTCCACAGTCAGGGCTTCATACAGGCCTTGGGCCAGGACGCGCCGGTCGCCGCCCTGAAGACCCAGCCCCTGGAACACCATGTCGCCGGCCAGACCCATGTCCACGCCAAAGGCCGCGACCTGGGACTTGAGCGCCTGATCACCGAACAGAAGCAGGGCCTGATAGCCCAGCCGCGCCAGGGGCTCGACCTGGGCCGACGTCGCGCGGGCGTCCACCAGAGACGGGAAGAAGGGCGAGGAATCGACCACCATCACCCGCCCGATGCGGTCGCCCATGTCGGCGGCGACGCGCAGGGCGATCTGACCGCCCAGCGAATGGCCGATCACGGCGGGGCGGTCGATCCGCTGTTCGCGGATATAGCGTTCGATCTCGCTGGCGGCCGGCCCGGCGAGACCGCCGCCGACATTGTCACCGATGTCGGTTTCGCCGAAGCCGCGCACGGTGACCAGATGCACGCGGTAGCGGTCATCCAGCCGATCCGCCGTCGAGCGCCAGGCCGACCCCGTCGAGCCCAGGCCGGGGATGAAGATGATGTCCGGCCCAGTCCCGCGCGTCTCGACGATGATGCGGCTGGAACTGAAGGCCGGCGCCTGTACCGCAATCTGGGCCTGGCCTTGGGCCTGGACGGCGGCGGGGGCGAGAACGCACAGGGTCGCGACGAGCGAAACGAAGAGACGGATCATCATTCGCCCCTAACGCCCGATCACGGCGATCGGTTGACGACGCGCTTGCGGCTTATCGCCCCTTGAAGTCCGGTTTGCGCTTTTCGACGAAGGCGGACATGCCCTCCTTCTGGTCCTCGAAGGCGAACAGGGAGTGGAACAGGCGGCGTTCGAACTGGACGCCTTGCGTCAAGGTGGTCTCCAGCGCGGCGTTGACCATCTCCTTGTTGGCCATGACCGCCAGCGGGCTTTGCGAGGCGATCCTGGCGGCGATCTTGCGCGTCTCGTCCATCAGGGTCTCGTGCGGGAAGACGCGGGAGGCAAGACCGGCGCGTTCCGCCTCGGTCGCGTCCATCATGCGGGCGGTCAAGACCATGTCCATGGCCTTGGACTTGCCGACCAGACGGGTCAGGCGCTGCGAACCGCCGATGCCGGGGGCGACGCCGAGGTTGATCTCGGGCTGGCCGAACTTCGCCTTGTCCGACGCCACGATGAAGTCGCACAGCATGGCCAGCTCGCAACCGCCGCCCAGGGCGAAGCCGTTGACCGCGGCGATGATCGGCTTGCGGAAACGGGTGATGCGGTCGTGGCCGAGGGCGAAATAGTTGCCCGTGTACATCTGGGCGTAGGTCTGGTCCGCCATCTCCTTGATGTCGGCGCCGGCGGCGAAGGCCTTTTCGCCCGAGCCGGTCAGGATGAGGCAGCGCACGCCGTCGTCGTGCTCGACGCTGTCGAGGAAGTCGGCGAGGTCCTTGAACAGGGCCGAGTTCAGGGCGTTCAGCGCCTCGGGCCGGTCCAGGGTCACCACCGCATAGCCGTCGGCGTGGCGTTCGATCAGCAGATTGGAATAGGTCTCGGCCATGGTCGGTCTCCTCTTTCGGCCCGGTCTAACGTCTGGCGCGCAGCAGGGCGAGCGTCATGGAAAAACGGATCAGCTCCGACACCACCACGCAGCCCATCAGGCCATTGGCGATCAGCACCAGCAGATTGGCGGGCGTCGCCGCCGCCAGTAGCCGCGCCGTGGCGGATTCGCCGATCCAGCCGACGATGAACAAGACGGCGGCGACCACCGTGACCATGCCGATCAGCGCCATCAGCGAGATATGGCTGGCCTGCAGCGAAGCCTTGCGCTCGGCCGCGCCCTCGCGGGTGTCGGCGTGCGGCAGCAGACGGGCGATCAGGGTCAGCACCCCCTCTGCGATCCCGATCAGCAGCAGGCCGAACAGGAACAGCCCGCCCATCTCGCCGGCGAAGCCCGTCGTCTTCAGGTCGCCGACCCGAACGCGTTCGAGCAACTGCCAGACATAGAGCCCCCAGACGCCGAGCGTCGTGACGATAGCGATCCACAGATGTTGCTGGCGCAAGGTCATGGAACGATCTGGCACGAAATCGGCGTCGAGATGAAGGCGTCTCTACAGCCCGACCATGGCGGCCAGCTTCTGCACCGTGTTCCAGTTGCGGCCTGTGCCGACGCCGATCAGGCGCGGCTGGGCCTTTTCCGCCATCTTCGACCGGCCCAGGCCGTCGGGATGCCAGAAGAACAGGTCGCCGCCGACAGGCTCGATCCGTTCGTCGCCGGCCGCGAAGCCGCGCAGCGCCTCGACCGCGCCGTCCTTGATCCCCGCCTTCATCACCATGACCAGCCGTTTCGAGCCGTCGAGACCGGCCTCGTCCGCAAACGGATTGGAAGCCATCAATGCCGCCCATTGCACAGGCGTGCGCACGATCACCTCGATGGGGCGGCCGAAATGGGCGGCGATCCCCTGCTCCAGCCGCGCCTCGACATCGGCCGGTTCGGCGTCGCTTTCGACCACCAGATTGCCGCTGGCCAAGAGGGTACGCGGATTGGCGAAACCGGCCTCGATGGCGATGGTCTTCAGCTCGGCCATCGGGACCTTGACCCCGCCGACATTGACGCCGCGCAACAGGCAGATGCGGTCGCTCATACCTTACGCCTTCTGGCAGGAGGGGCAGTAGAATGTCGAACGCCCGCTCTGGACGATGCGGGCGACGACGCCGGTGCATTTGTCGCCTCTGCACGGTTCGCCCTCGCGGCCATAGACGTCGAACCGGTGCTGGAAATAGCCCTGGCCGCCCTCGGCGTTGGCGAAATCGCGCAAAGTCGAGCCGCCCGCCGCGATGGCGTCGTTCAGGACGTTGCGGACCTCGGCCGCCAGTCGTTCCAGCCGCGCCTTCGACACCTTGCCGGCCGCGACCAGGGGCGAGATGCGGGCGCGATACAGCGCCTCGCAAACATAGATATTGCCCAGGCCGGACACGATCCGCTGATCCAGCAGGCTGACCTTGATGTTCTGCTTCTTGCCCGCGAACGCCTCGACCAGATGCGCGCCGGAAAAGCCGTTGCCGAGCGGCTCGGGGCCCAGGCCGGCGAACCAGGGATGGGTCTCGACCTGGTCGGTGGGGATCAGGCCCATGAAACCGAACCGGCGGGCGTCGGCGTATCCGATGCGGGTCGCGGCGCCGTCGCGGATGGCGCAGCCGCTGAAATGTTCGTGCTTGCCGGCGATGGGCGCGGCCTCCTCGAACTCGCCCAGCAGAGTTCCGTCCAGGGTGAAGCGGCCGGTCATCCCCAGATGGGTGATCCAAGTCTCGCCGGTCGACAGCGGCATCAGCAGATATTTGGCGCGGCGGTCGATCCGCTGGACCGTCGCCCCCTCCAGCCGTTCCACGAACCGCTCGGGGAAGGGAAAACGCAGGTCGGGTCGGTTGATCCTGACCCGCGACAGCCGCGCGCCCTCCAGCACCGGCGTCAGGCCGCGTCGGACGGTTTCGACCTCGGGAAGTTCAGGCATGAGACGGTCCTAGACCGCCCGTGCGGCGCCGCCAAGTCAGGTCGGACATCATGTGGTCGTCGCAAGATCGACACGGCGGCGACACGCCTTGAGGGCATGGAGGGCGGACGACGATCCGGGGGGGGGCGATCATGACGGACTTCACCGCCGACGCCATCCCGCCGACCCTGCGAAAGCCTGTCGCCTTTCGATGGCGGATACGGCTGTCCAGCGAGGAGACGGCCATCCTCGCCGCCGCCGCCATCGTGGGACTGAGCGCCGCCTTTTTGCTGTTCCCCGGCGTGGACCTGGCGGTTAGCGGCCTGTTCCACCGGACGCGCGACGGCTTCTATCTGTCGCACGATCCGATGCTGCGCGCCCTGCGCAAGAGCTCGACCCTGGTGATGTCGCTGATGCTGCTGGCGGCGGTCGGGCGGTGGATCTGGCGGTTGCTGCGGCGGCGAAAGGCCGATCTGGCGGGGCGCAGGGCCCTGTTCGTGATCGCGGGTCTGGCCCTGGGGACGGGACTGGTGGTCAACGGCCTGTTCAAGGACATCTGGGGTCGGGCGCGGCCGATCGACGTGCGGGTCTTCGGCGGCGACGAGCTCTTCACCGCCGCCTGGCTGCCCAGCACGGCCTGTCAGTCCAACTGTTCCTTCATCTCGGGCGAGGGGTGGGCGCGGCCTGGATGGTGGCGGCCGCCCTGGTGCTGGCGCCGCGTCGCTGGCGGCCTGTCGCGGGAGGGCTGGCCCTGGCCTACGCCGTCAGCCTGTCGGCCAACCGCATCGTCTTCGGCGGCCATTTCCTGTCGGACGTGCTGCTGTCGTGGGCGGTGACGGCCCTGGTGCTGGCCCTGCTTTATCGCGGCCTGAAGATCGCGTCGGCGGCGCTCCGACGGCGCAAGCTCCGCGTCCTGAACATCGCGATCGCCTGAGACCCGTTGCCGCCTGCGACATAATGCGCTTACGTCCGCGCGAACGTGGGAATTCGCCGATGACAGACGCTGCCGCCGCCCCCAAGGGTCGGCTTGAACTCACCCTCCGCGCCCTGGTGCTGGGCGTTTTGCTGGCGGTGGTCTTCACCGCCGCCAACACCTATCTGGGCCTGAAGGTGGGCCTGACCTTCGCCTCGGCCATTCCCGCGGCGGTCATTTCGATGGCGATCCTGCGCGGTTTCCGCACCTCGACCATTTGGGAGAACATGACCGTCCAGACCGTCGCCTCGGTCGGCGGCGCCATGAGTTCGATCATCTTCGTCCTGCCCGGCCTGGTGATGATCGGCTGGTGGCTGGAGTTTCCGTTCTGGGAATCGACCCTGATCTGCATCTTCGGCGGCATCTTGGGGGTGACCTTCTCCATCCCGCTGCGACGCGCCCTGGTGACCAACGGCGGCCTGCCCTACCCCGAAGGCGTCGCCGCCGCCGAGGTGCTGAAGGTCGGCTCGCGCGGCGCCGAACAGACCGAAAGCGCCGTGCGCGAGAACAAGTCCGGCCTGTGGGCCGTGGTCGCCGGCGCCGTGGTGTCGTCGGGTTACGCCCTGCTGGTCGCCGGCCGGGTCTTCGCGGGCGAGGCGGCCAAGTTCTTCAAGCTCCCGGCCGCCCTGGGCGGTGGCGCCACCGGCGTCGGCTTCGGCATGCAGTTTGCGCTGCTGGGCGCCGGGCACCTGATCGGCCTGACGGTCGGCCTGGCCCAGCTGTTCGGTCTGATCCTGGCCTGGGTCATCGCCGTGCCGATCCTGACCAGCCCCGACACCATCGCCTGGCTGACCTCGCACGGTCTGCCCTCGATCGCCGCGACCCTGCCCGCCGGAACGCCGGCCGAGGAACTGGCCATGACGGTCTGGAGCCGCGAGGTCCGCTTCATGGGCGCCGGCGTCATCGGCGTGGCGGCGATCTGGACCCTGATCAAGCTGGCCGGCCCGCTGATCGGCGGCCTGACCTCGGCCTTGGCGGCCCAGTCCAAGCGTTCGCACGGCGAGGTGCTGGAACGGACCGAACAGGACATTCCGATCAAGATCGTCGGCGCCGTGTCGGTGGCGGCCCTGATCGCCATCGCCGGTCTGCTGACCTGGATCGCCCTGGCCTCGCCGACGCTGGCGGCCTCCGCGCCCCTGCTGGTCATCGGCGGCCTGGTCTATGTGGTGCTGATCGGTTTCGCGGTGGCAGCCATCTGCGGATACATGGCCGGGCTTATCGGCTCTTCGAACAGCCCGGTGTCCGGCGTTGGCATCCTGGCCATCATCGTGGCCTCGCTGCTGATGCTGGGCGTGATGAAGATCGCGGGCGTGCCGGCCGACGGCTCCATCATCGCCTTCGCCCTGATCGTGACGGCGGTGGTGTTCGCGGTCGCCGTCATCGCCAACGACAACCTTCAGGACCTGAAGACCGGCCAGCTGGTCGATGCCACGCCGTGGCGCCAGCAGTTGGCCCTGATCGTCGGCGTCATCGCCGGCGCCCTGGTCATCCCCTTCATCCTGAACAAGTTGAACGGCGCCTTCGGGTTCGAGGGCGGCCCTCCCGGCATCGCCAACGAGCCGCTGGCGGCCCCCCAGGCGACCCTGATCTCGGCCCTGGCGCGCGGCGTCATAGGCGGCGACCTGCGCTGGGACCTGATCGGTCTGGGCGCCGTGATCGGCGTGGTCATCATCGTGCTGGACGCTGTCGTGTCCAAATCGACCAAGGGCAAGATCAAGCTGCCGCCCCTGGCCGTGGGCATCGGCTTTTATCTGCCGGCGGCCGTGACGACCATGCTGGTCATCGGCGCCGTGGTCGGCTGGGTCTATGACAAGGCGGTCAAGACGACCCGGTTCGCCGACGTGGCGCGCCGCATGGGCGTGCTGCTGGCGTCCGGCCTGATCGTGGGCGAGAGCCTGTTCGGCGTCTTCTACGCCAGCGTCATCGTCGGCACGAACAGCGAAGCGCCCTTCGCCATGATCCCGGAAGGCTCCGGCTGGCCCGCCATGCTGGCCGGGATCGTCGTCTTCGCGGCGGCGGTGTTCGCCCTCTACAGCTGGACGCGCAAACGGGCCGAGAAGGTCTGATTTTCTCCCTCCCCTTCATGGGGAGGGACGATCGCGAAGCGATCAGGGTGGAGCTGGAGAGGGCGAGCGCGAAGTCCTTACGGCCCCACCCGGGCTCCGCTCCGCTTCGCCGTCCCTCCCCATGAAGGGGAGGGAGAGGACCGGGTCAGCTTCGCGTGGCGACCATCATATAGTTGATGCCCGCGTCGTCGGTCTGACTCCAGCGGTCGTGCAGCGGGTCGTAGTTGAGACCGTAGGGCCCTTCGACCGTCACCGGCTCGGCCGCCAGCATCGACCGGATCTCTTCGGGTTTCAGGAACTGGCGCCAGTCGTGCGTGCCCGCCGGCACCCAGCGCAGGATGTATTCCGCCGCCACCTTGCCCAGGGCCAGGGATTTCAGCGTGCGGTTCAGGGTGGCCACCATCATCACCCCGCCCGGCCGGACCAGGCGCGAACAGGCGCGCACGAAGGCTTCAGGGTCGGCGACGTGCTCGATCACCTCCATGGTCAGGACCACGTCGAACGGCCCCGCGCCCTCGGCCTCGATCTGTTCCACCGTGGCGGCGCGATAGGCGATGTCCAGGCCGACCATCTCGGCATGGGCGCGCGCCGTGCCGATGTTCTCGGACGAGGCGTCGATGGCCGAAACTTCAAAGCCCATCCGCCGCATCGGCTCGGCGATCAGTCCGCCGCCGCAGCCGACGTCCAGCAGGGTCAGGCCCTCGAAGGGCGCACGCGCCTTAGGATCGCGGCCCAGCCGGGTGCAAAGCTGATCGCGGATCAGGGCCAGACGCGCCGGATTGAACCGGTGCAGAGGCGCGAACGGCCCCTTCGCATCCCACCATTCGGCCGCCTGGGCCGAGAACCGGGCCACGTCGGCGGGGTCGATCGATGCGCCGAATGCGCCTTCGGACGAATTTTGCGAAAAACCATGCCCTTCGCGGGGTAGGCGAGACGGTGCGGCGTCGCTAGAAGCGGTCATGACGCGAGGGATGAACCTTCGCGCCCTTTCACGCAAGCAGGGGGCGGAACGCCACGATGACGCGGCCCGATAGCACACGACTGGTGATGAAGTTCGGCGGCACCTCGATGGGTGATCTCGAACGGATTCGTCGCGCGGCGCGGATCGTCGCTGCCGAGGCCGCCTCGGGCAAGAAGATCGCCGTCGTCGTTTCCGCCATGGCGGGCAAGACCAACGAACTGGTCGCCTGGACCGACGGCGCCGGACCGGCCGCTGCCGGCCTTCCCCTGTCGGACGACGAATATGACGTGGTGGTCGCCTCAGGCGAGCAGGTCACCGCTGGTTTGCTGGCCCTGACCCTGCGCAACATGGGCCTCAACGCCCGGTCGTGGATGGGCTGGCAGGTGCCGATCATCACCGACGACGCCCACGCCCGCGCCCGTATCATCGACATCCCCGGCGAGAAGCTGGGCGCCGCCGTCGATTCGGGCGAGATCGCCATCGTCCCCGGTTTCCAGGGCGTGACGACGGACGGCAAGATCACCACCCTGGGCCGGGGCGGATCCGACACCTCGGCGGTCGCCGTGGCGGCCGCCCTGGGCGCGCCGTGCGACATCTACACCGACGTGGACGGCGTCTATACGACCGACCCGCGCATCGAGAGCCGCGCGCGCCGCCTGGCCAAGGTGTCGTACGAAGAGATGCTGGAGATGGCGTCACTGGGCGCCAAGGTGCTGCAGACCCGCTCGGTCGAGCTGGCCATGGCCAAACAGGTGCCGGTGCGCGTGCTGTCTAGCTTTATTGAACCCGACGCAAATGGCGTCATGCCCGACAAGGGTGGAACCCTGATCTGCGACGAGGAGGAGATCGTGGAAAAACGTATCGTGTCCGGTGTGACCATGAGCCGTGACGAGGCCCGCATCACCCTGCTGGGTCTGTCCGACCGCGTGGACGCGCCCGCCGACGTCTTCACGCGGCTGGCCGAGGCCAACGTCAATGTCGACATGATCGTGCAGAGCCAGTCGCGCACGGCCGGCACCGTCAACCTGACCTTCACCACGGGCCGCCGCGACGCCGTGCGCGCCGCCGAGCTGATGACGGCCAGCCAGGCGCAACTCGGCTTCGAGGAGATCCGCATCGACGAGGACGTGGCCAAGGTGTCGGTCGTCGGCGTCGGCATGCGCAGCCATGCGGGCGTCGCCCAGCTGATGTTCCGGGCCCTGGCCGACAAGGGCGTCAAGTTCCAGGCCATCTCGACGTCGGAAATCAAGATCAGCGTGCTGATCGACGCCGCCTATGCGGAGCTGGCGGTTCGGGCGCTGCATTCGGCTTACGGCCTGGACGCGGTATAGGTGATCTGAACAGGGCGCCTATATCCACGAAAAGGGCGCGGGAGACATGATGCCGGCAGGCGGCGCGATGACCAGGGGACCTCGGATCCTCCTGCGCCAGATCCGCGAGGCTCTGGGCGGGGCCGGCGCAGGCGCGACCCCGGCGCAGGACCGCCTGAACATGGTGGTCAGGATCATCGCCCGGTCGATGGTCGCCGAAGTCTGCTCCATCTATCTGCGCCGCGCCTCGGGCGAGCTGGAGTTGTTCGCCACCGAAGGCCTGAACCCGGACGCCGTCCACAACACCCGCCTGCGGCCCGGCGAGGGCCTGGTGGGCGAGGTGGCGCGGATGGCCCAGCCGATCAGCCTGTCGGACGCGCCGTCGCACCCGTCCTTCTCCTATCGACCGGAAACGGGCGAAGACCCCTATCACGCCTTCCTGGGCGCCCCCCTGCTGCGCGGCGGCCGGGCCATCGGCGTTCTGGTCGTCCAGAACCGCACCGAGCGGCGCTATGACGAGGAAGAGGTCGAGGACATCCAGACCATCGCCATGGTCCTGTCCGAGACGGTGTCGTCCGGCGAACTGCTGGCCCTGGACGAGTTGCGCGACGTCGAGCTGGCGCCCCACCGGCCCGAGCGGCTGAAGGGACAGAAGTTCTCGGACGGCCTGGCCTTCGGCCATGTGGTGCTGCACGAGGCGCCGCTGCCCCCTGAAAAGCTGCTGTCCGAAGATCCGGCGATGGAGGAGGCGCGGCTGAAGCTGGCGCTCGCCACGCTGAAGACCGGCCTGGACGTCATGCTGGACAAGGGCCAGGGCCTGGCCGGTCCCTCGTTCGAGGTGCTGGAGACCTATCGCATGTTCGCCGACGACCGGGGCTGGAACCGGTCGCTGGAAGAGGCGGTGCGCAACGGCCTGACGGCCGAGGCGGCGGTGGACCGGGTGCGTAATGAACACCGCGCCCGCTTCGCCCAGGCGCGCGACCCTTATATCCGCGAGCGGCTGCACGACTTCGAGGACCTGGCGAACCGGCTGTTGCGGGTGCTGGCGGGCGACAAGCCGGGCGAGCGCGAACTGCCCGACGACGCCATACTGGTGGCGAGGAACCTGGGCCCCGCCGACCTGCTGGAATATCCGCGCGACAAGCTGAAGGGCCTGTTGCTGGAGGAAGGCTCGGCCGCCAGCCACGCCGCCATCGTAGCCCGCGCGCTGCAAATCCCTTGCGTCGGTCGCCTTATGGGCCTGCGCGACCGGCTGTCGGAAGGCGACATGGTCATCGCCGACGGCGAGACCGGCGAGACCTATCTGCGGCCCCGCCCCGACATGCTGGAGGCCGTGCAGTCGCGCATGGCCGTGCGCGAACAGCGCCAGGCCGAGTTCGCCCAGCTGCGAGACGTGCCGGCCGTCACCCTGGACGGTCAGCGGATCACGGTCCTGACCAATGCGGGTCTCGCCGTTGATCTGGAGAACATGGCTGAGACCGGCGCCGAGGGCATCGGCCTGTTCCGCACCGAGTTCCAGTTCATGGTCTCGGACGAACTGCCCCGCCTGAACGCCCAGACGGCGCTGTACAAGCTGGTGCTGGACGCGGCGGGCGACAAACCCGTCACCTTCCGCACCCTGGACATCGGCGGCGACAAGGTCCTGCCCTATCTGGAGGCCGAGCGCGAAGAGAACCCGGCCCTGGGCCGCCGCGCCATCCGCCTGGGCCTGGATCGGCCGTCTCTGTTGCGGATGCAACTTCGTGCGCTGCTGGCGGCGGGGGCTGGCCGCGAGCTGAGGGTCATGTTCCCGATGATCGCCACGGTGGACGAGTTCCGGGCCGCGCGCGAACTGGTCGATATCGAATGCGCCTGGGCCAAGCGTCGCGGGCGCGCCTTGCCGGCCCTGCTGCGTGTCGGAGCCATGGTCGAATGCCCGTCGCTGCTGTGGCACCTGGACGCCCTGTTGCCGCTGACGGATTTCGTCTCCATCGGCACCAACGACCTGTTCCAGTACATGTATGCCGCCGACCGGACCAATCCGCTGGTCTCGGACCGTTACGACCCCCTGTCGCCGCCGACCTTGCGCGCGCTTCAGTCGATCCAGAAGGCCTGCGCCGACACGGGCACGCCGGTGTCGATCTGCGGCGAACTGGCCGGACGTCCGCTGGAGGCCTTCGCCCTGATCGTCCTGGGGTTCACGCGTCTGTCGGCGCCGGCGGGCGGGGTCGGGCCGGTCAAGCGGATGATCCTGTCGGCGGACCTGAGCGCGGCGCGGCGCGGCATGGCCAATCTGCTGAACCTGTCCACCGGCTCGGTGCGCAACGAGATAGAGTCCCTGGCGCGCAAGCTGAACGTCGCGGTCTGATTTCGGCGACGGCGACGGGCCACGCGCGGCGTTGCTGGCAGGCCCGCAATCGTCTATCTCCGGCGACATAGACGGCGCTCGGGCGCAGTGTTTCCCGAACATGGGGTCAGGCCTAATGGCGCTGAATGCGGGGCCCGCCCCCGACGCGATCAAGACCATATCGGACGGGCAGGATCCGACGGCCGAGTTCGCCGGCGCCGCGAGCCTGGGCGAGGGCCTGCGTCATGCGCGCGAGCGGTCGGGCAAATCCCTGGCCGAGCTGGCCGCCGAGACCAAGGTGCATCGCCGCTTTCTGACCGCCCTGGAACAGAACGACTGGTCGTCCCTGCCCTCGCGCGTTTTCGCCCTGGGCTATGTGCGGGCCTATTCCTCGGCCCTGTTCCTTGACGAGCAACTGGCGGTCGAGCGGTTCAAGCGCGAAAGCCCCGACACCTCGGTGCCGCTGAAGGCGCCCATCGGCATCGCCTTCGAGGACGTGAAACGCCATTCGCCGCGCATCGTCGCCGGCGTCATCGCCGTGGTGGTCGCCGTCATTGGCTGGAACGTGTTCCAGCGCGCCAGTCTGCACCAGGCGGCGCACCCGTCCGACATCGCCGCCGTGCCCAAGACCTGGGTCAGCGGGGTCGATCCCGATCCGCAACTGGCCCTCAGCGCACCCATGGCGGCGCCGCCCGATCAGACCACGCCCCAGCTCTACATCACGCCCGGGCTTGAGGCCCAACTGACCGGCGTCGATCCGACCGATCCCGCCGTCATCGCCGCTGCCGCCAATCCCGAGCCGGTTCAGAAGGCCTTCAACCCGCGCGGCGCCGTCTACGGCGCCCCGGCCAACGCGTCGATGGTGGTGATCCAGGCCAAGACGGCCGGCGCCCTGGTCGTGCGGCTGGGCGACGGGCAGGCCCTGTTTGCGCGTCAGATGGCGCCGGGCGAGGCCTGGCGGGCGCCGATCGGCGTGGCGGCGACGGTGGACGTGTCCGATCCAGCCGCCTTCGACCTCTATCTGAACGGAGAGTATGGCGGGCCGCTGGCTGGCGTGCTGACGCCGCTGGCCCAGTTGAACAGCCGCGCCGACCAGGCCGCCAAACAGCTGGCGGCGACCCAGGCGCGCGCGCAGGTCGAGGCCCAGGCGGCGCAGGCCCGAGCCCAAACGCAGGCCTCCGCCCCGTCGCCAACGCCTGCGACGCCGAACTGAGTCGTCGGCCGTGGTCCCGCCGTCATCATCGGCCTATATGATGCTTCCATGAGCGATCACACGCACGTCCGACCCTGGCGCCATATCGAGCGCCGCAAGAGCCGCCAGATCCGCGTCGGCTCTGTTCTCGTGGGCGGCGACGCCCCGATCAGCGTCCAGTCGATGACCAATACGCCGACGACCGATGCGGCGGCGACGATCGACCAGATCCGCCAGCTGGAAGAGGCCGGGGCCGACATCGTGCGCGTCTCCTGCCCCGACGTGGAATCGACCGCCGCCTTCAGGACCATCGCCCGCGAGGCCAAGGTCCCCTTGGTCGCCGACATCCATTTCCACTACAAGCGCGGCATCGAGGCGGCCGAGGCGGGCGCCGCCTGCCTGCGGATCAATCCGGGCAATATCGGTTCGGCCGACCGGGTCCGCGACGTGATCCAGGCGGCCAAGGACAACGGCTGTTCGATGCGGATCGGCGTCAACGCCGGCTCGCTGGAAAAGGAGCTGCTGGAGAAATACGGCGAGCCCTGCCCTGATGCGATGGTCGAGAGCGCGCTGAACCACGCCCGCATCCTGCAGGATCACGACTTCCACGAGTTCAAGATCTCGGTGAAGGCGTCCGACCCCTTCCTGACCGTCGCCGCCTATCAGCAACTGGCCGAAGCCATCGACTGCCCGCTGCACCTGGGCGTGACCGAGGCGGGGCCGCTGCGCACCGGCACGATCAAGTCGGCCATCGGCATGGGCAATATGCTGTGGGCCGGGATCGGCGACACCATCCGCGTGTCCCTGGCCGCCGATCCGGTCGAGGAGATCAAGGTCGGCTTCGACATCCTGAAGTCGCTGGGCCTGCGTCACCGGGGCGTGAATATCATCGCCTGCCCGTCCTGCGCGCGTCAGGGCTTCAACGTCATCGAGACCGTGACCCTGCTGGAAGAGAAGCTGGCCCACATCTCGACGCCGATGAGCCTGTCGGTGATCGGCTGCGTCGTGAACGGACCGGGCGAGGCCCTCTATACCGACATCGGCTTCACCGGCGGCGGCAAGGGCGCGGGCATGATCTATCTCAACGGCAAGATCGCCCACAAACAGGCCAACGACGGCATGATCGACCACATCGTCGACCTGGTCGAACAGAAGGCCGCCGAACTGGACGCCGCGAGGGCGGCGGAGCTTCAGGCGGCGGAATAGGCCGACCTCCTCCGGTTGTGAAAATCTGACACATTTCACAGACCCGTGATTGACGGAGTTCGTCCGCCGTGCGACCCCTGCGTCAGGTTCGGCCGGGGGGCCGGCCCATAATCCACTGAGGGGCCTATGATTTCCAGAACTTCCGCATGCCTTGGCGTGCGTCTGCTCGCGCTTGCCGGCGTGGCGCTGTCGCTGCCTGCCTGCGCCACCGTGACGCGTGGCTCCAGCCAGCAGTTCACGGTCGAGAGCACGCCTCCGGGCGCCCAGGTCAGCACGTCCAATGGCTTCGAATGCCAGGCGACGCCCTGCACCTTCCGCATGCCGCGCAAGGACGGCTTCCGCATCACCGTGGCCAAGGACGGCTATGTCGCCCAGACCCATGAGATCACCAGCAGCGTCTCCGGCGCCGGCGGCACGGCCATGGCGGGCAACCTCCTGATCGGCGGCATCATCGGCGGGGCCATCGACGCGACATCCGGCGCCATGAACGACCTCAAGCCCAATCCACTGGTCGTGACCCTGCGAACCCCGGCTGAAGAAGCCGCTGCGGCTCGCACGCCGGCCCCGACGACGGGCGCCGCCGGCGACCAATAGTCCGACACCGGCTCATGACAATGAAGCGGCGGCGGGTGCGAACCCGCCGCCGCTTTTCGTTTCAGATGATCTTGAACAGCCGCAACGCCTGATAGCCGGCAGACAGAAGCACCACGGCGCCGACGCCGTAGGTCAGCACCCGGCGCGGGGCGATGCGGGCGACGATCCCGGCGAAAGGCGCCGCAATCAGGCCGCCGAGGATCAGGCCAAGCACCGCCATCGCATGGCTCGATATGCCCTCGGCCTCCTGCCAGTGGCCGGTCAGCAAGGCGGCGAGGAAGGTCGCCGAAATGGCCGAGGTGACGAAGAACTCGGCCGTGTTGGTGGTGCCGATGGACAAGCGGGGATCCTGACCCGTTCCCACCAGGGTGGTGGTGACGGTGGGCCCCCAGCCGCCGCCGCCGATGGCGTCGAAGAAGCCGCCGACCAGGCCCAGAGGTCCGGCGAATTTGCGCGGGAAGATCCGTTCGCGCGTCTGACGCGTGGCGCGCCAGATGATCACGACGCCCATGACAGCCAGATAGGTGGTGATCCAGGGCTTCAGCAGATCACCGTCGATGCTGGTCAGGACGAAGGCCCCCAGGCCGCCCCCCACGACGCCGCCCAGGGCCAGGGGCACGAACAGCTTCCAGTTCACATTCTTGTTGACCGTGTGCGACCCGGCCGAGGCCGCCGTGGTGAAGACCTCGGCCGCGTGGACGCTGGCCGACGCCGTCGCGGGCGGCACGCCGAACGACAGCAGCACGGTCGAAGAGATGACGCCGTAGGCCATGCCCAGCGCCCCATCCACGACCTGGGCCAGGAAACCGACGAGGAGGAACAGAAGGAAGTCTTGCATGGGCGGCCCCTGAAACGCGGACGAACGGTGCGGTTTATTTCCCTAGTCGGTCAATAGGAGAAGAACTGGCGGCGGCTTGCAGAAGGGTTCTTGCCTCGAACACGGCCGCGATGGCGTCGCGACCGTCCTGAAGCACGGGTTGAAGCGGACAGGTCTCGACATCCGGGCAGGTCTCGCACGGGCCATAGGCGGTGCGAGAGGCGCAAGGCGCGAGAGCCAGCGGCCCTTCCAGCGCCCGGATCACGTCGGCGAAGCTGATGGCGTCGGCGGGCGCCGCGAGCGCATAGCCGCCCGCTCTGCCGCGTTTCGACACCAACAGATGCTGACGGCGCAGGTCCAGCAGAATGGCCTCCAGAAACTTGCGCGGGGCCGCCGCCGCATCGGCGATCTCGGCGATGGTCGCGGGTCCGCCACCGGGAAGACCCGCCAGATGGACCATGGCGCGCAGGGCGTAGCGAGACCGGTTCGACAGCATGGTCCGTGATCGCCCGCCCGGAGGCCGGACGCAAGACGCCGTTCGCCGGTGCGGACGATCTCAGCCCGAGCGGCCCAGACGGGCCACGGCCTCCAGGATCTGGGCGCCGTTGTAGGGTTTCAGCACCAGGGCCTCGGCCATGTCGGCGTTTCGGGCGGCGGCGGCGACGTCGCCGGAGATGAAGATGACCCGCACGTCCCAACGCCCGGTCAGCACCTGGGCCAGTTCGACGCCGGTCATCTCGCCCGACAGATTGATGTCCAGCAGGGCTGCGTCGATGCTGTGGAGCGCCGCCGCCGCCTCGGCCGCCGCCGCGTCGTGGAAGGGGCCGACGACGCTGTGGCCCGCCTCGGTCAGCAGTTCGGTCAAGGAGGCGGCGGCGTCGGGATCGTCCTCGACCACCAGCAGGGTCAAGGCCTCGGCGTCGGTCGGCGACGCGGCGTCCAGCGGCGCCTGGCGGGTGACGACGGCGCGCAGGTCGCGCCAGACCTCGGTCGAGGGACGGTCGGTGTCCAGGTCGTAGATGGCGGCCATGGCGTTCAGCTCCCGGGCGTCTTCAGGTGAGAGCTCTCCGCCGGTCTCGACCAGGCGGGTGTCGTACAGGCGACAAAGGCGTTCGACGCTGCCGTCAAAAGGATCGGTTTCGGGTTGAGCCCTATCGGGTCCAGACGGGGGCGGGTGGTCGAACATGCGTCCTCCTCACGGTTGCCTATTCAGGGTGCTGGGCGCCAGCTAAACGGTTGCATCCCTCTTCGTAACCGCCCTGACGCCATCGTGACCCTGGCGTCATCGTCGATCACAAGGGCGGCGCCCGGCGCTCGCCGCGGGTTGCAATCGACACGACCGCGCCCGGCGGGTAAGGACGGCCCTTCGCTTTTCCTCAGGATATTTCCGCCTTGCGACTGCCCCAGGCCCGTCTCGATCAAGTGCTCGACCGCTTCCATGAGGTGGAGGCGCGAATGAGCGCGGCGACCGACGGCGTCGAGATCGTGCGCCTGTCCAAGGAACATGCCGAGCTGAAGCCGGTCGCCGACGCGGTTCAGGGGCTGGCCCGCGCCCGCGCCGAAATGGCGGACCTGGAAGCCATGACGGCCGATCCCGAAATGGCGGCGATGGCGCAGGACGAGCTGCGGACGCTGGGCGAGCGCCTGCCGGATCTGGAGCGCGAGGTCGCCCTGCTGCTGGCGCCGCGCGACGCCGACGAGAACGCCTCGGCCGTGCTGGAAGTGCGCGCGGGCACCGGCGGCGACGAGGCGGCCCTGTTCGCGGGCGACCTGTTCCGCATGTATTCGCGATACGCCTCCACGCGCGGCTGGCGGGTCGAGCTGGACTCGGCGACCGAGGGCGACGCCGGCGGCTACAAGGAAATCATCGCCACCGTCACCGGCGACGGCGTGTTCGGCCGGCTGAAGTTCGAGAGCGGCGTCCACCGGGTGCAGCGGGTGCCGACGACCGAGTCGCAGGGGCGCATCCATACCTCGGCGGCGACCGTGGCGGTCCTGCCGGAGGTCGAGGACGTCGAGATCGAAATCCACGACAAGGACATCCGCATCGACACCTTCCGCGCCTCCGGCTCGGGCGGCCAGCACGTCAACACCACCGATTCCGCCGTGCGCATCACCCACCTGCCCACCGGCATCATGGTGACCTCATCGGAGAAGTCCCAGCACGTCAACCGCGACAAGGCGATGAAGAACCTGCGCGTGCGCCTGTACGACATGCAGCGCCAGGCCAAGGACCTGGCCCGGTCCGATACGCGCAAGTCCCAGGTCGGGTCGGGCGACCGGTCGGAGCGGATCCGCACCTACAACTATCCGCAAGGCCGGGTCAGCGATCACCGCATCAACCTGACCCTGCACAGCCTGCCTCAGATCATGGAAGGCGACATCGACCCCCTGCTGAACGCCCTGATCGCCGAGGATCAGGCCGCGCGCTTGGCGGACCTGGAAGCCGAGTTCGGCTGATCAGCCCAGCACGCCCGCGACCGGCAGCCACAGCACCAGGCCGGTGGCGGCGGTATAGCCCGCAAAGGCGTGGACCGAACGCCGACGGCCGGAGGCGGCCGGATCGTTCAGATCGGAACGGCTGGCCCAAAGCAGATAGGCGGCCTGGATCGCCCATCCCGCCAGGAAGGCGACGACGGCCCAGGCGCTGAGCGCCGCCAGCGCCGCGCCGGACGCCAGGACCAGCACCCCGCCCAGGGCGATCACCCCGTCAGCGACCTGTTCGGCCGTGGGAACGGAAATCAGGCCGGACAAGGCCCGTTGAAGACGCCAATTGAGCCAAGCCTGATACAAAAGCATCAGTCCGCCCAAGACGTAAAATACCCCTATCGCGCGTGCCGCCCACTCCATGGCAGGAATAAGGCACCATTTTCGGCCGTTGTAATCGCGGAAAATGCGCGGCGATCTGGATCGTTAACGACCGGCGCAAAATAGACACAACCGATGGTATCCCACACCGCGCGCTAGGCCTTGGCGGCCAGGGCGCGTTGGACGGCGGGGCGGGCCTGCATCCGTTCGAAATGGGCCTGGGCCCTGGGGAACTCGGCGATATCGACGCCGTCGGTTTCCAGCCAGCCTGCGAAGGTGAACAGATAGGGGTCCGCGACCGTATAGGCGTCGCCCATGACCCAATCGCCGGTCAGATCGTCTTCGATCAGGGCGAAGCCGTCGCGCATGTTCTGCGTCACCTTGGCGGCCATGGTCGCCTGGGCGGCGGCGTCATCGCTCCAGCGCGAAGCCCGCCGTCCATGGGCGTGGGCCACGTGGATGGTGGTGGCCAGATAGAGGTTGAAGGCCTGCATCCGCGCAAAGGCGAAGGGATCGGTCGGCACCAACAGGCCCTCAGGCGCGAGCGCGGCGATATGGGCCAGGATGGCCGGGCTTTCGGTCAGCACGCCCTGATCGGTCGCCAGGGCCGGCACGCGGCCCTTGGGATTGATCGCCAGATAGTCCGGCTCGCGTTGTTCGGACTTCGAGAAGTCGAGCAGCCGGACCTCGAAGTCCAGGCCGGACTCCTCCAGCGCAATGTGGCTGGCGCGGCTGCACGAGCCAGACGACGTATACAGGGTCAGCATCGGCGAACCTCGCGTCAAAGAAAAAGGCGGCGAGATCGTCGCCGCCTTTCAGGGTCTTTACAGGTCGAGCAAGGCCCGCGCCGGATCTTCCAGCAGTTCCTTGACCCGGACCAGGAAGGTCACGGCTTCCTTGCCGTCCACGATGCGGTGATCGTAGCTGAGGGCCAGATACATCATCGGGCGGATCTTGACCTCGCCATTGATGGCCATCGGGCGCTGGACGATGTTGTGCATGCCCAGGATGCCCGACTGAGGCGCGTTCAGGATCGGCGTGGACATCAGCGACCCATAGGTGCCGCCGTTGGTGATGGTGAAGGTGCCGCCCTGCATCTGATCCATGGTCAGGTCGCCGTCGCGAGCGGCCTTGCCCAAGGCGCCGATGCCTTTTTCGATGCCGGCGAGGGTCAGGGTGTCGGCGTCGCGCAGGACCGGAACCACCAGACCCTTGTCGGTGCCGACGGCGACGCCGATGTCATAGTGGTTCTTGTAGATGATGTCCGTGCCGTCGATCTCGGCGTTGACGGCCGGGATCTCGTGCAGGGCCGCGACGACGGCCTTGGTGAAGAAGGACATGAAGCCCAGCTTCACGCCGTGGCGCTTCTCGAACACGTCCTTGTACTGGGCGCGCAGGGCCATGACGTTGGTCATATCCACCTCGTTGAAGGTGGTCAGCTGGGCGGCCGTGTTCTGCGATTCCTTCAGGCGGCGGGCGATGGTCTGACGCAGGCGCGTCATCTTCACCCGCTCTTCGCGCGGCTGGTCGGCGCGGGGGGCGGCAGGCGCAGCGGCGGCGGCCGGAGCAGCAGCCTGGCCGATGGCGGCGATGGCGTCGGCCTTGGTGATGTTGCCCTTGGGCCCGGTGGCGGTGATGGCCTTGGGGTCCAGATTGTTCTCGCCAACGACGCGCTGGACGGCGGGCGACAGGGTTTCGTTCTTGGCGCCCGAAACCTGGGCCGAGCCGGTGTTGGCCGCGGCGGCGGCGGCGGCGGCAGGCGCCGGAGCCGCAGCCGGTGCAGCGGCGGCCGAGCCGGAACCCGAGATCGAGCCGATCTTCTGGTTCGGGGTGACGGTCGCGCCTTCGTCGGCGGCGATGGTCAGTACGCCGTCAGCCGGGGCCGACACCTCGACCGCGACCTTGTCCGTCTCGATCTCGACCAGCAGTTCGTCCTTCTTGACCGCATCGCCGGACTTCTTGAGCCACTTGCCCACCGAACCTTCGGCGACGCTCTCGCCCATGACCGGCACCATGATGTCGATGGCGGCGGCGGCCGGAGCCGCAGCAGCGGGGGCCGACTTGGTCTCAGCCTTGGCGGCCGGTGCGGCCTTGGCAGCTTGAGCGGGGGCAGGAGCGGCGGCGGACGCGCCCTCGGTCACCGAACCCAGGATCGTGCCGGGAACGACGTTGTCGCCCTCGGCCGCCTTGATGTCGCCCAGCACGCCCTCGGCGGGCGATACGACTTCCAGCGAGACCTTGTCGGTCTCCAGCTCGACCAGCAGTTCGTCCTTCTTGACCGGATCACCGACCTTCTTGGTCCACTTCGCGATGGTGGCTTCGGTGACGGATTCACCGAGGGCGGGGGTCAGGATGTCGGCCATGTCAGGTCCAGCTCGTCTCTAGGTCGGTCTTTTTATACGTGTATCAGGCGAAGGCTTCGGTCGTGAAGGCGTCGAGTTCCTTCAGGTGCCGGCTCATCAAACCGGCGGCGGTCGAGGCGGAACCGGGACGGCCGACGTAGCGGGCGCGCTTGGAGGCGACGTCCAGCTTGTCGAGCGTCAGCTCCAGCCACGGATCCACGAAGGTCCAACCGCCCATGTTCTTCGGCTCTTCCTGGCACCAGACCACCTCGGCCTTCGGGAAGCGGGCCAGTTCCTTGCGCAGGGACTGGATCGGCCACGGATAGAACTGTTCCAGACGCAGGATATAGACGTCGTCCACGGCCTGGCCGTCCTTGGCCTTCTTCTCGCGCGCGTCCAGCAGGTCGTAATAGACCTTGCCCGAGCACAGGATGACGCGGCGGATGTCCTTGTCCGCCTTGATCGTGATGCCGGCGATCTCGGGCCGCGTCTGGGCGTCGTCGTGCAGGACGCGGTGGAAGGCCGAGCCCTCCGCCAGGTCCGCCATGGACGAGACCGCCTTCTTGTGACGCAGCAGCGACTTGGGCGTCATCAGGATCAGCGGCTTGCGGAACGGCCGGTGCATCTGGCGACGCAGGATGTGGAAATAGTTGGCCGGGGTGGTGCAGTTGGCGACCTGCATATTGTCTTCGGCGCACTGCTGGAGGAAGCGCTCCAGACGGGCCGAGGAGTGTTCCGGTCCCTGGCCCTCATAGCCGTGCGGCAGCAGCATGGTCAGGCCGCTCATCCGCAGCCACTTGCGTTCGCCCGAAGAGATGAACTGGTCGATCACCACCTGGGCGCCGTTCACGAAGTCGCCGAACTGAGCTTCCCACAGGACCAGCGTATTGGGGTCGGCCAGCGAATAGCCGTACTCGAAGCCCAGCACCGCCTCTTCCGACAGGGCAGAGTCGATCACCTCGAAATTGGCCTGGCCTTCGCGCAGGTTGTTCAGCGGGATGTAGCGTTCTTCGGTCGTCTGATCGATGATGCCCGAGTGACGTTGCGAGAAGGTGCCGCGCACCGAATCCTGACCCGACAGACGGATCGGGAAACCTTCGTCGACAAGGCTGGCGAAGGCCAGGCTCTCGGCCGTGGCCCAGTCCAGACCCTGGCCCGAGGTGATGGCTTCACGGCGACCGTCGATGACGCGTTTCAGCGTCTTGTGCATGTCGACGCTGTTCGGGATGGTGGTCAGGCGGTGACCCAGGTCGGTCAGCTTGGCCAAGGGCACGGCCGTGTCGCCGCGCAGCTCGTCCTTGGGCGCCTGGAAGCCCTGCCATTGTCCGTCCAGCCAGTCGGCCTTCTCGGCGGACCAGGTCTTGCCGGCCTCGAACTGCTCGTCGAGGAATTTCTCGAACCGCTCGACCTCGGCGTCCACGTCGGCCTGGGTGATCACGCCTTCGGCCACCAGACGCTGCGAATACAGTTCGCGGGTCGAGGGCTGGGCGCGGATCTTCGAATACATCAGCGGCTGGGTGAAGGTGGGATCGTCGCCTTCGTTGTGGCCGAAGCGGCGGTAGCAGAACATGTCCACCACCACGTCCTTGTGGAACTTCTGGCGGTATTCGGTAGCCACCTTGGAGGCGAAGACGACCGCTTCGGGGTCGTCGCCGTTGACGTGGAAGATCGGGGCCTGAACCATCAGGGCCACGTCCGACGGATAGGGCGACGAGCGCGAGTTGCGCGGGCTGGTGGTGAAGCCGATCTGGTTGTTGATGACGAAGTGAAGCGTGCCGCCGGTGCGGTAACCCTTCAGCCCCATCAGGGCGAAGCATTCGGCGACCACGCCCTGGCCGGCGAAGGCGGCGTCGCCGTGGATCAGCAGGGGCACGACCTTGGAGCGGTCCAGGGCCCACTGGCCTTCCGGCACGCCTTCGTTGGCCTCGCGGATGTCGAACGCCTGTTTGGCGCGCGCCTTGCCCAGGACGACCGGGTTGACGATCTCAAGGTGCGACGGGTTGGCGGTCAGAGACAGGTGGACGTGGTTGCCGTCGAACTCGCGGTTCGAACTGGCGCCCATATGATATTTGACGTCGCCCGAGCCCTCGATGTCGCTCGGTACGGCCGAACCGCCCTGGAACTCGTGGAAGATGACCTTGTAGGGCTTGCCCATCACGGCGGCGAGCACGTTCAGGCGGCCGCGGTGGGCCATGCCCAGCACGACCTCATCGACTCCCAGCGAACCGCCGCGCTTGATGACCTGCTCCAGCGCGGGGACCATGGCCTCGCCGCCGTCCAGGCCGAACCGCTTGGTGCCGGGGAAGCGCTTGTGCAGGAAGCGTTCGAAGCCCTCGGCCTCGACCAGCTTGGACAGGATGGCCAGCTTGCCTTCCTTGGAGAAGGCGTTCTGCTCGAACTTGTCAGGCCCCTCGAACCGCTGCTGCAGCCAGGATTTCTCTTCCGGCTCGGCGATATGCATGAACTGGATGCCGACCGTGCCGCAATAGGTGCGCTTCAGGATGTCCAGAACTTCGCGGATCGTGCCGGTCTGAAGGCCCAGCACGCCGTCCAGGAAGATCGGACGGTCCAGATCTGCGCCGCTGAAACCGTAGAATTCCGGCGTCAGTTCCGGGTTCTCGACCGGCTGTTCGATGCCCAGCGGGTCCAGCTTGGCCTGCAGGTGGCCGCGCACGCGATAGCTGCGGATCAGCATCAGGGCGCGGATGGAATCATGGGCGGCGGCGCGGATGACGTCGGCCGAGACGTCGGCGGGCGCAGCCTTGGCGGCCGGAGCGGCCGGCGCGGCGCCGGGCTTCTTGGGATCGGGCTTGGGAGCCGGCCAGCGGCCGTCGAAGACGCCGGTCTCCTCGGTGGGCTCGGTCGCCACGCCCCGGCCCCAGCTTCCCGCTCCCGCCGAGGCGGTCACCAGCGCGGCGTTGTCGCGCAGTTGGTCGAAGAAGGCTTTCCATTCCGCCGAGACGGAGCCGGGGTCTTTCGCCCACTTCTCCTGCAGCTCCTCCACATAGGCCGCATTGGACCCGTAGAGGAATGAGGTCTCGGCAAAGACCTGGTTCAGCCGACCGGCATCGTCCGCCATCGTTTCGCAATCCCTGGGCCCCGACGGACACATCTCCGTGAGGGGCGCGCCCGTCATATAGGCGTCGTTTCCTTATGGGTCATGACCGAAACGGGGCAATTCGGTGAGAAATTGGTCGCAGGCGCAAAGAAAAACGCCCCCGGCCTGAGCCGCGGGCGTCCATTCCAGCCGTAACCGGCATTTTTGATGCGCGAAACGAGGCTGACACCTCTCCCTCCCCGTTCGGGGAGGGTCGTCGCGGAGCGACGGGGTGGGGGCGGCCCGGCAGTGACGCACCTGTCCAATCCAGAACAAATCCGTGGGACGTCGCCTTGCCGTCCCCACCCGTCCTCGCCTTCGGCTCGGCCACCCTCCCCCGCAGGGGGAGGGAGAACGCCGACGCCGCCTTGGCTTCTTAACCCTTCAGCACTTCCACCAGGGTCTTGCCCAGGCGCGCGGGCGATTCCGACATGCGGATGCCGGCGGCTTCCATCGCCGCGATCTTGGATTCCGCATCGCCCTTGCCGCCCGAGACGACGGCGCCGGCGTGGCCCATGGTGCGGCCCTTGGGCGCGGTCCGTCCGGCGATGAAGCCGGCCATCGGCTTCTTGCGGCCCTTCTTGGCTTCGTCGATCAGGAACTGGGCGGCCTCTTCTTCGGCGCCGCCGCCGATTTCACCGATCATGATGATCGAGGTGGTTTCCGGATCGGCCAAAAACAGCTCCAGCACGTCGATGAACTCGGTGCCCTTGACCGGGTCGCCGCCGATGCCGACGGCCGTGGTCTGGCCCAGGCCTTCGTTCGTCGTCTGGAACACGGCTTCATAGGTCAGGGTGCCCGAACGCGACACGATGCCGACCGAGCCCTTCTTAAAGATATTGCCCGGCATGATGCCGATCTTGCACTCGTCCGGCGTCAGGATGCCGGGGCAGTTCGGACCCAGCAGGCGCGACTTGGAGCCTTCCAGGCGGCGCTTGACGTTGACCATGTCCATCACCGGGATGCCTTCGGTGATGCAGGTGATGAAGGGGATCTCGGCGTCGATGGCTTCGATGATGGCGGCGGCCGCGCCCGACGGCGGGACGTAGATCACCGAGGCGTCGGCGCCCGTGGCGTCGCGGGCTTCGGCGACCGAGGCGTAGATCGGCAGGGTTTCGCCGTGCGAGCCGGTCCAGTTGGTCCCGCCCTTGGTCGGGTGCACGCCCGCGACCATCTGGGTGCCATGATAGGCCAGGGCCTGTTCGGTGTGGAAGCCGCCGGTCTTGCCGGTCAGCCCCTGGACGATGATCTTGGTGTCTTTGTTGACGAGGATGGACATGGGTCTATCGATCTCTGGAATGTGTCAGTCAGCAGGGCGGTAGCGGGCTAAGGCGAACGCCTCAGCCGACCGCCGCGACGATCTTCTGGGCGGCGTCGTCGAGGTCGTCGGCGGCCGTGATGGCCAGGCCGGACTCGTTCAGGATTTTCTTGCCCAGTTCGGCGTTGGTGCCTTCCAGGCGCACGACCAGCGGCACCTTAAGACCGACTTCCTTCACCGCAGCGACGACGCCCTCGGCGATGACGTCGCACTTCATGATGCCGCCGAAGATGTTGACCAGGATGCCCTGGACGTTCGGGTCGGCGGTGATGATCTTGAAGGCCGCAGCGACCTTCTCCTTACCGGCGCCGCCGCCGACGTCGCAGAAGTTGGCCGGCTCCTTGCCGTACAGCTTGATGATGTCCATCGTCGCCATGGCCAGGCCCGCGCCGTTGACCATGCAGCCGATGTTGCCGTCCAGCGAGACATAGGCCAGGTCCCACTTGGAGGCTTCGATTTCCTTGGCGTCTTCCTCGGTCTCGTCGCGCAGGGCCTTGATGTCGTCGTGACGGAACAGGGCGTTGCCGTCGAAGCTGACCTTGGCGTCCAGAACGCGCAGATGGCCGTCCTTCATGACGATGAGGGGGTTCACCTCCAGCATGTCCATGTCCTTCTCGACGAAGGCCTTGTACAGCGCTGGGAACAGGGACTTGGCGTCTTCGGCGGCCGCGCCGGTCAGGCCGTAGGCGGCGCTGATGGCGGCGACATCGGCGTCGGTCACGCCCGTGTTCGGGTCGATGACGATGTTCTGGATCTTCTCGGGCGTGTCGTGGGCGACGGTTTCGATGTCCATGCCGCCCTCGGTCGAGACGACGAAGGCGATGCGGCCATAGGCGCGATCGACCAGCAGCGAGAGATAAAGCTCACGATCGATGTCGGCGCCGTCCTCGATGTAGAGGCGGTTGACCTGCTTGCCGGCGTCGCCCGTCTGGGCGGTGACCAGGGTGTTGCCCAGCATTTCCTTGGCGTGGGAGACGGCCTCTTCTACCGAGAAGGCCAGGCGAACGCCGCCCTTGGCCTCGGCCGGCAGTTCCTTGAACTTGCCCTTGCCGCGTCCGCCGGCGTGGATCTGCGACTTCACGACATAGAGCGGGCCGGGCAGGGATTTGGCGGCCGCCTCGACCTGATCGACCGACGTCACCGCGACGCCTTCGGCGACCGGGGCGCCGAAACCTTTGAGGACCTGCTTGGCCTGATATTCGTGAATGTTCATGGGGGACCACCGCAACCGCTGCTTGGAGAGTTGCGGGGCTTATAGGACTGTCTTTTGCATTGCGCTACCGGCCTTCGGCCTACTTTAGGCGCACGCCCTTCGCAGGTGCGAGCGTCCAAAGCCCCCCTTTAGTCGACCCAGTCCCGCTTCAGCGTGCGCGAGGCCCCGATCAGCAGGATCGCCGCCAGCACATAGAAGCCCATGCCGGTGTAGATGGCCCACCGCAGGCTCTCCTCGCCGAAGCGCGGCGCCAGCAGGTCGCTCATCCAGCCGAAATAGTAGAAGCCGACCGCGATCCCGAGCAGATTGTTCAGCAGCAGGAACAGGGCCGAGGCCGTGGAGCGCATGGCCGCGGGGACCAGATGCTGGACCGCCGCCGTGATCGGACCCAGCCAGGCCAGGTTCAGCCCGGTCGGCAACAGGAAGATCAGGAAGGCCAGGGTCAGTTGCTGCACATGGCTGCCGCCGCCGGGCAGGACCAGGCCGATCAGCCAGGGCGAGTTCATCGCCAGGATGAAACACGGCGCCGAGATTAAAAAGGCGATGGCGGGCGTCAGCGGATAGGCGCCCTTGCCCTTCTTCGACAGCTTGTCGGCGATCATCCCGCCCAGCCAGATGCCCAGAATGCCGCCGATCAGGGCGATGCCGGAATAGTAGATGCTTGTCTGGCGCAGGGTCAGGTCGAAGCTGCGCATGAAGAACAGGGGCAGCCAGCCCGCTACGCCGTAACCGCACACCGACGACGAGGCCGCGCCCAGGCCCAGCAGCCAGAAGCTGGGCTTGCGGATCACCACCGAGGCCGTGCGACGCGCGATCATCAGCGAGATGCCGATCACCCCCGCAAGCAGGCCGCCGAAGGCCAGCACCAGCGGGCTGCCCAGGGACACGCCCAACAGCCAGTTCGCCGCCGCCAGGATCAGCAGGCCGGCGCCTAGGCCCAGCATGATCTGGGCTGCGATCTTGCCGGCCCGGTCCGTGCCTACGGGGGCGGCGGCCAATGCCGCGACCTGGGCCTCGGTCTTGATCGCATCGGTCCCGCCGCGCCTGGGATCCTTGACCGTCAGCCGCAGCAGGGGCGCGACCAGCACCCCGAGCAAGCCGACGACGATGAAGGCGGTCCGCCAGCCGTAGGTCGCCGCAAGCAGCCCCCCGACCAGAGTGCCCGCCGCCATGCCCAGCGGAATGCCGAAGGCGAAGGCGGCCATGGCGCGCGCCCGCTGATGCGGCGGGAAATAATCGGCGATCAGGGAATAGGCCGGGGCCACGCCCCCCGCCTCGCCGATGCCCACGCCCATCCGACACAGGAACAGCTGTCCGAAGGAGCCCGCCATGCCGCACAAGGCGGTGAAGCCCGACCAGACCGTCAGGGCGCCGGTCATGATCCAGACCCGGCTGTAGCGGTCCGCCAGCCAGGCCAGGGGAATGGCCAGGGTCGAATAGACCGAAGCGAAGGCGATGCCGCCCAACAGGCCGAACTGGCTGTCGGACATGCCGAACTCTTCCTTCAGCGGCGCGGCCAGGATGCCGATGATCTGGCGATCCAGGAAGTTCAGCATGTAGATCAGGATCAGGACCGCCAGCACATAGTAGCGGTAGCCGGGCCGCTCGGGCCGCACCTTGTCCTCGACCGTCAGCGTATCCGTTGTCATCGGCGTTTCCCTCGGCGTCTTTTTTATTCGTTGAGGCGAGCCTAGCCGCAACTGTGCTCACTGCAAACAAAAGGGGCGGCGGCCCGGAGACCGCCGCCCCTCGTCGTCAGGCGTTGTGGATAGGGATCAGAACTTCAGACCCAGGGTGGCCGTGACCGTGCGCGGCGGGCCGTAGAAGCCGATGATCGAATCGCCGGTCAGGGCGCCGGGGAAGGTGTAGCCGCCGACCTTGTAGCGTTCGTCGCCCAGGTTCTTGCCGTGGATGCCGAAGGTCAGGCGGTCGTCGGACGAGGTCCAGACGATGCTAGCGTCATACATCCAGTAGGCGTCCTGATCGAGCAGAGGCGCCGCCGTCTCGAACTGCTGGTAGGCGCCGCGATAGGCCACCGACGGAATGAAGGCGATCGACGAGCCGTTCTCCATGAACCAGTTGTAGGTGGCGCCGATCGAGCCGGTCCATTCCGGGGTGTTCTGGAAGTCGCGCTGCGACGACACGTCGACGAAGCAGCCGACCGCCGTGGGGCAGGTCGTGTTCAGCGGGCCGGTCGGGATATAGGCCAGGAACTGGTCGAACTGGGCGTCGATATAGCTGAGCGAGGCGTTGATCGTCAGGGCGCTGGTCGCGCGCAGACGGCCCTCGAACTCCCAGCCGCGGATCGACGACGACCCGACATTGTCCACCACCGAAGCGATGGTCGTGCCGGCCGGATATTGGGTCGTGATCTGCTGGTCTTCGTAGCTTGAATCGAAGATCGCCGTGGCGAAGGTCAGGCGACGATCCAGCAGCGAGCCCTTCAGCCCGATCTCATAGGTCTCGACGGTCTCGGGCGCATAGCCGTTGACGGTGGCGGGATACAGGACCGCATCGCCGCGCATGTCGAAGCCGCCGGACTTGAAGCCCTCGCCCCACGAGGCATAGGCCGTCAGATCCGGGCCGAACTTGTAGTTGACCGAGACGCGCGGGGTGAACTTCTCGAACTCGCGGGTGCGGGTGTAGTTGGTGCGCGGCGCGCCCAGCGGCACGGCGGCGTTGTTACCGAAATAGGGGCTGCGGATGCCCAGATACTGCTGGCGGAAGACCGTGCCTTCCTTCTCGTCCTTGGTGAAGCGGCCGCCGACCGAGACCGACAGGGCGTCGGTCACGTCGTAGCTGAAGTCGGCGAAGGCGGCGTAGCTCTTGGTGGCCACCGAACCCGAGGTTAGGGTGGTCAGATTGGCCAGGCCCACGACGGTGTCGAAGGCGCCCGAGGCGTTGGCGTCCATGTAGAAGACGCCGGCGACACCGTTCAGACGGCCCGCGCTGACCAGAACCTGGAACTCCTGGCTGAACTGATCGTCGTCATAGGCGGCGGGGATGTCGAGGATCGGTCCGGGCAGGTTGTCGAAGTCGATGTTGCCGCGCGTGAAACCGTCGCGATAGGCGGTGATCGACTTGAAGGTCAGCAGGTCGCTCATCTCCCACTCGCCGGTCAGCGACACGCCGCGCGTCTGGACGCGGTTCTTGTCGCCGGCGCCGGCGTTGGTGTCGTACGGATCGGCCGGCGACGGGGCGAACTCGCGGTGGCCGTGCCGAGCGTTGGAATCGTCGTTCACCAGATCGCCAGCCAGACGGAAGAACAGGCTGTCGGTCGGGGTCCATTCGGCACTGGCGCGGAAGGCGGTGACGTCCTTGTTATAGTGTTCGTTTCCGGTGTTCAGGTTCTTGCCGTAGCCGTCGCGCAGATAGCGGGCCAAGGCTGCCGAGACCTTGAATTCATCGCTGAAGGGCAGCTGGGCGCTGGCGATCACGTCGCGCTGGTTATAGCTGCCGTAGGAGGCGCGGATGCGACCTTCGGGCTCGTCCGCGTCGATGCGGCTCGTGACGTATTTGATCGCGCCGCCGATGGTGTTGCGGCCGTAAAGGGTGCCTTGCGGTCCGCGCAGAACCTCGACCCGCTCCACATCGAAGATGTCCAGAACGGCGGCCTGCGGACGGGCCACATAGACGTCGTCGATATACAGACCCACGCCGGGATCGAAGCCCCACAGCGGGTCCTGTTGGCCCACGCCGCGGATGAAGGAGATCAGGGTCGAGTTGGAGCCCCGCGCGGCGTTCAGCGTCAGGCTGGGCGTCGAGCGCGCCAGTTCGGTGATGTCCAGGGCGCCGCGCGCCTCAAGCTGTTCGCCGCTGACGGCGGTGACGGCGACGGGCACGTCCTGCAGGCTTTCCACACGACGACGCGCGGTGACGACGATGTCGTCGACGGTGGCGGCATCCTGGTTGTTGGCGGCCTGAGCGGCGGCCTCCGCGTCCTGGGCGACCGAAGCCCCCGCAAGCACGCCCCACGCCGCGCCGGCCAGCAGCGCGCACTTCACATGACGGTTCATGATCCTAGACCCCTTGTTGTCGTTTCCAGCCCGTTGACGCTTTTATTCAGCGTTCAATGATTTTCGTGAACCTACCCGGTTTCGCCCGGCTGTCAAACGCTGTGCTGACGCAGCTTCACATGAGGCGTCCAGCGTGGCGCCGTTGCACCGGCCCCGTTGCACCGGGGTTGGGTCGCGCCTAAGCCTTGCCGCATGAGCAAGCCGGACGCCGCCCTCCCGACACCCCGCCCCGTCGCCGCCGCGCGTCGCAAGGCGGCGGGCGCGGCTCCGGCCCGACGCGGCCGCCCGCCCAAGGCCCAGGCCAAGGCGGCGGGCGAGACCCGCGAGCTGATCCTGGACGCCGCCGAGGACCTGTTTTCCAAACACGGCTTCTATGGCGTGACCATCCGTGAGGTGGCGCGCGAGGCGGGCGTGGATACCGCCCTGGTCCACTATTATTTCGGGGCCAAGCGCGACCTGTTCGACGCCGTATTCCTGCGTCGTGCGGCGGTGTGGAACGACGAACGGGTCGCGGCCATCGATCGCTATGCCGAGACGGCGGGCGAGGCCATGACGCTGGAAGGGCTGCTTGAAGCCTTCCTGCGGCCGCCGTTCGAATGGTCGCTGAAGGGCGGGCCGGGCTGGAAACACTATGCCGCCCTGGTGGCCCAGACCAACGCCAACCCCACCTTCGGGGGCGAGACCATGGCCCGCTATTTCGACCCGGCGATCCACCGGCTGATCGAACTGATCGCCGTGGTCCTGCCGGACGCCAGCGAGGTCGATCTGTACTGGGGCTATCACAATCTGTCGGGCGCCCTGACCCTGACGCTGGGCGAGACGGGACGGCTGGACCGACTGTCGAACGGACAGGCGCGGTCGGGCGATCTGGAGACGGCGGGCGACTATATGGTCCGGTTCGCCGCCGCCGGCTTCCGCGCCGTGGTCGGGATGTCGCCGGGCCAGCCTTAACCGAAGAAGATCGCCCACATCAGCCGGCCCGGCAGGAAGGTGAAGGCCCCGGCGACGATCAACCCGCCCACGAACATGCCCGTCATGGCGCGCCGGTGGTCGGCGATGCGGTGGCGACGCGCGGCATGGACCGCCATCGGCAGGGCGATCACTGTCCAGCCGCTGAGCAGGTGGATCAGGGAAAAGCCTCCGGGGCCGTCCGGATTGAGCCGGTGGATGAAGAAGGAGCTGATCGCCGTCGTCGCCATGGCCAGCACCCAGGTCCAGCCCAGCGTCCGGTGCAGCCGGTTTCCCTTCACCCCGATCAGCAGGACGATGCCGATCGCCAGGGCCGTCAGGGCGGCGGCGACGTGGATCTGGATCGCCGGCGGCGAGGTCAGCAGCAGGCTCCAGTCGGGGGCGTGCAGAGAAAACCCCATCCGCGCCAGCCGCCCGTCGTCGACCGCCAGATAGGCGACGACGGGGACGATCAGCAGCAACAGGGCCAGGACGGACGGCAAGAGGCGAGACAGGCGAGGCATTGAGTTTCTCCGTTTCCCCGCTCCTGACACAGCGCCCCGACGGCGGCATCCAAGCTTTCGCCAACGGCCACCTCGGCTGCGTCAACGCCCACCTGTCTTTCGCCCGCCTCCTTTCACCGGGCGGAAAATCATGGTCTCAAGAGGCGATCTTCCGATGCCGAAAGCCGCCATGACGCCCCTTGCCGCCGACCGCCGCCGCACCTTCCTGCGCGGCCTGATCGTCGCCGTTCTGGGCGGCGTCTTCCTGGCGGTCACCGGGGCGTTCGGGACGGCCGGAGCGAGCTTGGGGCCCCGAATGGCCTATTGGGTCATGGTCATGGTGCTGGGCGGGCTGTGGGGTCATCTGTGCGGCGTGGTGGTCAGCCGGTATCTGGACGTTGACGAGCGGCCGTGGATGACCATCGCCGTAATGGTGGTCGTGATCACCGGGCCGCTGTGCGTCATCGTCTGGGCGGCGACGGGGCTGTTCTTCGCCCAGAGGCTTTATCCGCTGGGCGTCCTGCCCCAGCTGGTCGTGCCGGTGGTGGTGATCACGGCGGCGGTGACGACGCTGAACGTCTTCCTGGGGCGCGCCCGGCCGGTCCAGACCCATGCGGCGCCGACCGAGACAGCGGCCCGGCCCGTGCGGTTTCTCGAACGCCTGCCGATGAAGCTGAGGGGCGCTGCGATCCGGGCGGTGCAGGCCGAGGACCATTATCTGCGCATCCATACCGACCGGGGATCGGACCTGATCCTGATGCGGCTGTCGGACGCGGTGGAGGAGCTGGAGGGGCTGGAGGGCGCCCGGACACACCGCAGCTGGTGGGTGGCGCGCGAGGCGGTGCGCGCGGTCGAGCGCGGCGACGGGCGGGCGACCCTGACGCTGGACGGCGGCCTGTCGGCGCCGGTCAGCCGCCGCTACGCCCGGATGCTGCGCGACGCCGAATGGTGGTGAGCGATCAGGGCGCCGGCTGCGCCGTCAGCATCGACGCCGGGGCCGCGCAGCCGGTCAGTGTGTCGTCGCCGATCTCGACCTTGGCCGTCAGCGGATAGGTGCGGTCGCTCATGCCGTCCGAGCATTCGGTGGCGATCAGGACGACGTTCAGGGCCTGGTTCAGGTCGGTGGAGCTGGCGAAGGTGGCGACCGTGCCCTGAACCGTCGCGCCGCGATTGGGCGCGCGCTGTGCCGGCTGATCGACGCGGGTGTAGATCAGCGCGTCGGGGGTGATCTCCACGCCCCAGAAAGGTTCGGTGCCGAGCGCCCGCACCGGCTTGCCCAGATCCACGCCGCCCAGGGTCGCTGCGGCCTGCGGCTCGGGCGCGGACTGGGGCTTGGCGTCGTTGCGGTCGTAGCAGGCCGTCAGCGAAAGAGCCGCGACGGCGGTGAGCAGAATGGGGCGCATGACGGTCTCCTCTGTCGGGGCGGAGGTGAGGTCCACGATGGCCTGGGTCAAGGGGTGTCCGCTTTATCCTCTGATCCGATAGGGACGATATCTTGGTGCAAGAAACCTCGATGATAACGGCTCAAGCGCGCGTAATGCGCATCTACCGACCGTCTCAAATGCGGCGCGTCTTTCACGACAAGGATGTAATCCACCAACCGTTGATAGTGCTCAATCTGCCGAGGCAGCCGCACCGCTGGCTCCTTTCGCCGATCACGTTCGGCAGCATCCATAACCGCAAGAGTTTGAACCGGTCGAGTTGGCTGGACTTCAACGGTCGACACCGGGATTGATCCGTTCATGAGGGGGCTTTGCCCATCAAATTTGGCAAACAACGCTGCTTCCAGAGCGTTTATTGCTTCCGGTCCTTGTGCCGGCCAAGCCCAGACCTCAGCAACTTCCCAGACGTCAATCTGACGATTGGCGATAATATCGGAACGCGCAGAAGTCAGGTGGCGGCGTACACGAGATCGGATTCCATCGATCGACTGACCAATGTAAATCGGCACCGCGTCCAAATCGACCAATGCGTAAACACCAGTTTCGTTAGTTAGCCCTCTAAGAGCACGATCTCGATAATCTTGGCTCATTTGCTCTCAAGCAGCGCGCGCCAAATCTACTTTGGTCATCGGCAGAAGCAGATTGTTAGCCACGAACGCGACGGCGGGAACGGCCAAGCCGTCTCCCAAAAGGTGATAAGCATCGTTGTAGTTTTTCGGTAGCTTGTAGCTGTCCGGGAGGCCCATCAGCCGCGCCGCTTCGCGAGCAGAAATCAGACGCGAACGGACGCCTTGAGCATCGGAACAAACAACGATTTGACGACTCGAACCGCCGCTCGGCGTGCGCAAGCAGCCAGCGGTGCCATCGAGACGGATTTCGGCGCGTTGAACGCCTCCCGCAGGTGAAGGACGCGTGCGTCGGTAAAGCGTACCTACAACACGCTCGCCCTTACGCTGAGCATCCTCCAACTTGCGTCGGTTCCGATCAGACATCATCCCCAGAAGCTTCGCCGTTTCTGCTTTGGAATGCCAATCTACGTCCGCTGGCGACTCCTCGAAGAAATCAATGAATTGTTTTGTACGAGCAGACACTTCGGGCAGCCGCCACCAAATCCATGCGCGTCGCAAATCGTCGTGCAGATGGGAGTAAGCTGTACGCAATGGTTTGGGATGCCAGACATCATGCGGGACATCCTGCACAAATTCTGAGCCTAGGGCGCACTCGAAAGCTACGCCAACGATAAAGACACGCTTGCGAGACTGCGGCACAAAATGAGCTGCGTCCACAACGACAGCGCCAAAATGATATCCGCCGTCATGCAAGGCTTGGCAGATCGCTTGGAAATCTTTCCCTTTGTGGGAAGAGAGCATGCCGGTCACATTTTCGAGCACGACAAAACTGGGCTTGCGACCTTGAGCAGTGAGACTCTGCACCTTGCTCCAAAAAGGCCAGAAGGTTCCTGAACGAGCGCCCTTCAGGCCTGCGCCGCCGCCAGCCAAGGACAAATCCTGACAAGGGAAGGATGCCCAAATCAAGTCGGCTTGTCCTGGAAGTTGGGTAGGATCGACGTTGTTGACGTCGTCTTGCACCACCTCGTGGCGGCCCCAGTTATCCGAATAGGATTCCACCTTCTTCGGATCGAAATCATTAGCAAACAGGCAGTTCCACGCGTCGCCAAGACCGGCCCTCGCCATGCCGCCGCCGGCGAAGAATTCGTAGAAATTTGGCATACGTTTGCTCAGCTCGTTCGCCCTATGTTCCACCCATAACACGGAACAAACTCATCTGGTGGATAAAATACCCGTAAGTCTAGGGGCAGCGGCAGATGTGGCAAAATCGATTCACTGTCGAGTGAGCCAGTGCGCCGCTACACCCCTTACGCCGACCAATGCATCAACCCGAGCGGGCTGATTTTTTAACAACGAAACGGCGCGCACCAAGCCCCGCCGCCCCTCGGGACGAGCCCGAGGGCCGACGGTCCTTTAGCCTAGCGCTGGACCCACTGGCCCTGGGCGTTGCGGTACCACTGGCCCGAGGAGATGCGGGGCAGGAGCTGGGATTCGAACATCCGGGCGCCGGCGACATCGGCCGAGGTGCCGGCGTCGGTCGCACTGCGGGCGTAGGCGGCGCGGCGGCCAGCGTTGGTGGCGTCGACGGCGGCGCGCAGGCCGGCGTCCGAGGTCGGGGTGCGGAAGCCCAGGTAGCCGTCGGCCTGCTCGCCGACGACGCCGGCGGCCTTGGCCTGGTCGATCTGGGCCTTTTGTGCGCCGGTCTGGGCGATGGCGGCCCCGGCGACGCCCATGGCGGCGACGGCGGCGCCGATGACGAAGAGTTTGCGGAAGGTCATGTCAGCCTGTCCCTTTCAGAAGAGAAGCGGGAGATCAGAAGAGATTGGGGTTCTGCTGGAGCAGGGTTTGCAGTTCCTGGTCCAGGCGGACGCGCACGTCGGCGTCCAGTTTGGCGTAAATCTGGATCGGCGCGACCTCAAGGCGGATGGTAGGGGCGCAGGCCGCGAGGGCGACGACGACCGCTCCGAAGCCGAGGCCGGCCAGTTGGCGCTTGTGAATCATGACGTGGGCTCCGGTTCGGCCGAGAATGGTGGCTCTAATAGCACGTCGCCAAGTGAACGCGCGCTGAATGGTGAAGTTCAATCGGCAGGGGCAGGCGCCGGCGTCGGCTCCAGCTCCTGCTGGCCTTGCCGGGCGCGATTGACCGCCAGCAGGTCCGAGATCAGCTGGTTGGCGTTCAGGGTCGTGTCCAGCGTCAGGTCGATCTGGGTGTTCGAGGGCAACGGCAGTTTGCGGTTCAGGAACTCGCGGCTGATCAGCTCGGCGATCGTCAGGCGCAACTCCTGGCGCTGGGGCGGATCATGGCGGCCACGAATGTGGAACAGCACCGAGACCCGGCCGCCGTCCAGACTGTTCACATCGGCGCTGAGCACGTCGAAGGACAGGTCCTCCATCGCCTGATAGGCCAGGTCCTCGACCATGCCGCTGGGCAGCTCCTCGCCGCCGCCGCCCGCGTTCACATCGGTCAGGACCTCGCGCTTGATAGACAGCCGGCCCGGCTGGACCGCGCCAAGCGTTCCGGCGGTGATCCGAAGACCGGTCTTGGGGTCCATGATGAAGGGCAGACGGCCCGAGACCACGGCGTCCAGCTTGACCTTGTCGTCGAAGCCGGTGTCGGCGACGATATCGCCCAGTTGCACCCGGTCCAGCACGATGACGCCGCTGTAGGGCTGGGTGGCGTCCAGCGGAACGGTGAAGGGCTCGACCGAGACGGTTCCGCCGCCGGCGGCGACCTGAGCGCCGTCGATCAGGACGCCGGCTTCGTTGACCGAGAATGTCACGTCCAGGGCCGTGACCGCCGTGCCGATCGCCAGACTGTCGGCCGTCAGCTTCTGGTTCGGAGCCGTGATCAGGGGCGTCAGGCTGCTGAAGACCACGTCGCCGCGCAGGCCCTTGACCGCGCCGGCCGGGCTGACGAAATCCAGGCCCGGCGTGACCAGACGCCCGCTGGAGGTCGGCTCGGCGTCCTTAGTCCAGTCGAAGCGGCCGTCGAAGCTGACGGCCCCCGTCACCGGCGACTGGAGGAAGGCGGCGGCCAGGGGGCTGAGCATCGCCGGCTGGAGACCGTTCTCGGCGAAGGTCACGTTGAGGGCCGCAATGACGATGCCGCCCGAACCCGTGCGACCATCGTGCGCCAGGGTCAGGCGGCCCAGCGTATGCGCCGCCGCCTCGCCCGTGCCCTTCAGGTCGAAGGCGCCGCTCCAGCGTTCATTGGCCAGGGTTGCGGAGCCGGTCGCGGCCAGGGGTTCGAACCGCGCAGGCGTCAGGGCGTCGATGGCGCGGGCGGCCGTGACGTTCGCCGTCAGGCCGACGCCTGCCTTGGTCCCATCGACCGTGACCCGCCCTGAGGCGTCGGCGAACCGCATGCCCAGGAAGGGCGCCTGGGCCGAGACCTGATCGAAGGCGCCGACGACGCGCCAGACGCCGTCCTTCGATGTCAGCAACGGACCGCCGGCGGGGCACAGTTTGCCGGCGACCTGATGCACGTCGTTCTCGTCCAGCTCCAACCGCTCGACCGTCAGGTCCACGCAGTCCGGGGTCGCATAGGTCAGTCGGCCGTCGGCCATGGCCAGGACGCCGCGCGTGCGGGCGTCGATGCCGCGCGCCAGGTCGAAATCCAGACGAGCGCGGCCGTCCAGCGCAGCCTCGAAACCGGTCTCGGTCAGCCGCCAGTTCGGCACGGCGACGGTCATCTCCGGCAGGCCCTTGCCGCGCGTTGCGGTGACGCTCAGCGCGCCGCCGCCCAGACGGCCGGCCTCGGCCTGATAGGCGCCTTCGCCTGCCTGGGCCACCGTCAGGACGCCGCCGTTGGCCGGGGTCAGGGTCACGGGGCGAGGCAGGACAACCGTCGTGCCCGCCGTGCCGGTCGCGAACCGGATGGCAGGGGCGTTCAGGGCGAAGCTTCCCAGCGCCCGCTTCATTTCGGCCAGCTCGGCGATGTCGTCGGAGCCGACCGGGCCGAACAGGGGCCATGCGCCGTCGGCGGCGCGCAGCGATCCATCGGCGCCGATCTGGATCACGCCGTCGCTGACGACATCCAGGTTCAGGTCGGCGCGTCCGCGTTTCAGCGCCAGGTCGCCGAAGCCGAACCGGTCGAAGGTCGCGCTCACCGGCCCGGTCGCCTCAAAGGCCGCGTTCTTGCCGCCGAAGCTTAGGGCGCGCGAGGTCAGCGACAGGCGGCTGATATTCGTCTGGCCCATGCGACCCGAGCCGGCCGTCAGGGACAGGGGCGCCTGCACGCTCCAGCGCAGGGCGTCGTCGCGCGAGACGGTCAGCTTGGCCTGGGTCGCCTTCGCCGCGACATCGGCGATGCGCAGGTCCGCGCCCTGGACCGCCGCCACCTTCAATGCGGTCGTCGCGGCGCCCTCCAGACGGAAGGTCTCGATCCAGCCAGAGACGACGCCGTCAAACTGGGCCGTCACGTCGGCGTTGCGCGCGGCGAGGGTTTCGGTCCCCAGGCTTTCGCCGGTCAGGCGGCCGTCCAGCACCACCCGGCCGTCGCCGCGTCGGGTCTTCAGATCAGGATAGGGCAGGTCGCCGGTCAGGGTCAGATTGGCCTCCTGCCCTCTCGCTGCGGGGGTCGTAAAGGCGTCGGCCGCCGCCAGCAGCCGCACCGCCACCCGGTCGCCCGTGGTGGTCAGGTCCAGCGTCGCGGACAGGCCCCGCGCCTCGACCTCGCCGCTCTTCAGCGCCGCCGTGGGCAGACGCGCCGCCAGCCGCATCAGCTTGCCGTCGTCGATCCGCGCATCGGCCAGAATCTCGACCGGGCCATATTCGGTGTCCAGCCGCCCGCGACCGCCCTCGACGATGACCAGAGGACTGCGCGAATCCGGGCGCGGCGGGCCGCCGGTGAATTCCTTGACCAGCGGGTCCAGCGAACCCAAGGACAGCTTGCCACCCTTCAAGCTGGCCCGCACCACCGGCCGCACCAGGCGGATACGGCTGGGCGTGACGCCGAGACCCGACTTGGACCACGGCAGGGCCACCGCGTAATCGACCTCGGCCCGTTCGACCACGACATCAGGATTCTTGGGATCGCCGATGCGGATGCGGCCGACGAAGCCGTCGATCTCGACCCGCTCGACCTCGACATCGGCCTGGATGCCGCGCTGGTCCAGCCAGCCGACCAGCACGTCGCGCGCCACCGCCCGGCGATTGATATAGAGCAGCGCCGCCGCGATCCCGACCAGCAGCACCGCGATCAGCACGACGACCGCAACAACGCGCAGGACACTGCGGCGCGGTGGGGTTCTGGACGACGGAGAAGGCTTCGTAGGGGTGTCGGTCAAGCGGATCGATCGCGTGATTGAAACGGGTCGCCGATCACCTTCGTCATCCTGATCCCGAGCACAAGATCAAAGCGTTACCGCCGGCGTTCGACCGCGCGTTCCTTGACGGTGAAGCTGGGCGATAAAGGGGCGCGGGCGGCGCGTCCGTCCACAGCGAATTACTGCTCCCGATTCGGACGTTAACCGTTTGTAACGGTCTGTCTTCCCAAAGTGAGACAGGCAAGCTATAGGACCGCCTTCGCGCCATGGGCGATCGGCGCGAACTTCGAGAACGAGTAACGCTTTGGCGCCGCAGGCGTCGCAATACGACGGGGACCGATGGCTCAGTTCGACCCACGCCGCCAGCCGACGCGGCTCGCGCCGCACATGCTCACTGCGGTAGCCGCAATCTCGGTGGCGATGTTCGCCGGTAGAGCCTATCAACCCGCTCAAGCCGAAGAGGTTCCCGCGCTGACATCGGCCCAGATGGCCGCCATGGAAGCCCAGGCCTTCGCCTCCGCCAACGCCCCCGCCGGCATGACCGCGCCTGAGGCCGTCAACGTCCAGATTCGCCGCGGCGAAACCTTCGAGCAGGCCGTCGCCCGCACCGGCGTCGCGCCGGAAGAAGCCAGCGCCGTCGCCGCCACCGTCGCCAACGCCTTCGACCTGGCCGACCTGCGCGCCGGCCTGAAGTTCGAGACCGCCATCGCCAAGCCGCGCGACGGCCGGGGCGACGCCCGCCTGATCGGCCTGACCATGCGCACCGGCCCGGCATCGCAGCTGACCGTGTCGCGCAGCTTCGACGGCGCCCTGCGCCTGCGGTCCCTGGAAGAAAAAGTTACCCACGAGACCGTGGTGCTCAAGGGCGACGTCGAGCGGTCCCTGTCCGCCAGCGCCCGCGAACTGGGCGCCACCGCCTCAATCGTGCGTTCCGCCAGCCGCCTGTTCGCCACCAAGTTCGACATGCAGCGCGACATCCGGTCGTCTGACGAGTTCACCATGGTCTTCGACCGTGAAGTGACCGAGGCCGGCCGCACCGTCGATGTGGGCGACCTGATGTATGCCGAACTGCGCGGCGTCACCTTCTATCGCTTCAAGCCGGCCGGCGCGAAAGAGGCCCAGTTCTTCGACGCCAACGGCAAGAACCTGCGTTCGGCCATGATGCGCACCCCGCTGCAGAGCTTCCGCCGGGTGTCGTCCAGCTTCGGTTTCCGCACCCACCCGATCTCGGGCTACAAGAAGATGCACCAGGGCATCGACTTCGCCGCCGGAACCGGCACGCCGGTCGTGGCCCCCGCCGACGGCGTGGTGGTCGAGGCCCGCCGCTGGGGCGGCTATGGCAACTGGTTGCGCATCCGTCACAACAACGGTCTCGAAAGCGGCTACGGCCACCTGTCGCGCTATGGCTCGGGCATTCGCGCCGGCCAGCGGGTCAGCCAGGGCCAGATCGTCGCCTATGTCGGTTCGACCGGCGCCTCGACCGGTCCGCACCTGCACTACGAGCTGTGGCGCGGCGGTCGGCGGATCAATCCGGCCGGCGTGCGCACTCAGGAAGGCACCGAATTGGCCGGCGCCGACCTTGCCGCCTTCCGCGCCGAGAAGGCCCGCATCGACCGCATCATCGCCTCGGGCGGTCAGAAGCGCCCGGCGATGCAGCAGGCCTCGGCCGACGGCCTGCGCCCCGCGAACGGCTGAGGTCTCACGGCTGAGTTCAGCCGACCAGGCGCGGCGTCGATCGGCCTTCGCTCGGGCATGACAGGCCGTGCACCGCCACATCGGCCTCGCCCAGCCTGAGCCCCAGTACGTCCAGCACCGGGTTCAGCACGCCGTCCAGCATAGGCCCCAACGGCTCCAGTAACCGGCCCAGAGCCTTGGTCAGGTCGCCGAGACCCAGACCCAGACCGACCACGTTCACATCCACGTCCAGCCGACCCAACAGGCTGGAGACCAGACCGCTGGCGAAGCTGCGCGAGGCCACGGTCTTGATCCGTTGCGCCTCGATGTCGGCGTCGTCGAACCTCAACGGTTTGAACCCCGCATCGGCCGCCTCCACGTCGGCCTTGCCGGTGATGCTGACCAGACCCAGGACCGACAGCAGGGTGGCGCGTTGCGGCGACAGGGGCGTCTTGAAGTCGTCCAGCTTCGTCTCGTCCACGGAGCCGATCGAGGCGCGCGCCAGACCTGGCCGCACCTGGACCTCGACCGACCGCGCGGGATCGCAGGACAGGGATTTCAACCGCGCCTCGGACGCCGCCAGCTCCACCAGGATCGGCAGCTCGACCCGCGCCAGACCCGACAGGGTCTGGGCCGTCCGTGCACGGACATAGAGCCGCGCCTGGGCCGTGCGGATGATCGGCTGGCCGTCTGCCGTCACCGTCAGCCAGGGCGAGCGATTGGGCCGTTCGCCGATGGCCAGGCTGGTCCTCAGGTCGGCCAGGCCGGCGGGCACGCCCAGGTTCAGCGCGATCTGGCGGTCACCGCCCCCGACCTCCAGCATCGCCATGGCCAGGTCCATAGCCGAGACGGACGCATCCAGACCCTCTCGGATTCCTTGCGGCGACTGGGCCTCAACGCCGATCAGATCGCCCAGCTTCACCTTCGTCCCGACCGAAGCCGAGGCCAGCCGGCCCAGGGCGCCGCCGTCATCACCGCCCGCCAGCCGTTCCAGCACCTTCAGCGCCCGCCCCGCATCGACATCAGTCGCCAGCAGCCGGTCGTAGTCGCCGATGGCGATGTCCAGATCCGTCGCCAGGGCGTCGGTGAAGCCCAGCAGATTGACGTCCAGGTCCGCCAGCCGGCGATAGTCCATGAGGCTGAGCGAGACCTTCGAGCCCGTCAGGCCGCTCAGCACCTGGTTCGCCACCCCGTCGTCCAGCCCCGCCAGACGCGAGCCGATGGAGAACATGGCCTTGGGCGGGGCGCCGGTCGCGGTCGAGGCCGTAGCGCGCCGCGTCACCCGCACTTCGTCCTTGCCCAACAGCAGCTGAGTGAAGAACAGGGGCGCGCGGCTGGTCACCTGAACCCGCGCGGCGTTGGGCGTCTGGCCCCCTGCCGTGAACCGCTCGTCGCGCGCCCTGGCCGGGTCCGGCGCATAGACGCCGAGCGTGGTCGCCACCGTGACCGAAACGTCGGGGGCCACATTGGCCTGGACCGTCGCCTGGCCCGCGCGACCGACAACGGCTTCGCCCTGCTCTAGATTGTGCGCGGCCGACAGGGCCGCCAGATCCGCCGCCCCCTGAACCCGACGCGTATGCAACGCGAGCATGCCCAGATCGATGGTCACGGCCGTCACGATGCACAGCAGGCCGCCGGCGACGGCTGCGATCACGGCGACCGCCCCACGCCGATCCGCGCCGAAGCGGCCGATCCAGCTCCTCATGCGCCGGGCGCTCACGAGTATTCACCCACATGGATCACCGCCGAGCGCCGGATGACGACCGGCGGACGGGGCAGCATTCCCCCCAGCGCCATGACCAGACTGTCTCCGGTGTCATAGACGACCACGACCCGCAGCCGTCCGGCCTCCTCCGCAACCTCGATCGTGGTTCTATCGGGATCCAGCGCCACGCCCCTGACCGCCGCCGTCACCTCGCGTCGCGCCAGCGCATCGCGCTCCACAGCGTCCAGTCCGCCGACCGCCGCCCGCGCCCCCTCCGACGCCAGGGCCTGAACCGACTGCGCCATCAGGAACCAGCCGCCATAGACCACGATGGCGATCAGCAGCAGCACCAGGATCGGCCCCACCAGGGCGAACTCCACCGCCGCCGCGCCTTCGCGCCCGCGCCGTTTTTTCTGAAGGATGGGGCCAAACGTCCGCATGGCAACCTCACAGCTACTCGCCTGGGTTGTATATCATCGCGGTTAAAGGATCGTGTGGCCGCCACGCCGTCTCGCGAGACCCTTCTCCGCCCGAACCGGGCGCCGCATTGATGGCGTGATCAGTCGAACAATATCGTTGGGAGAGCGGCGCGTCCGGAGCCATTCGATCGCGATTCCAGATTCGCCGGCTGGCGCAGGTGCATCCTGCAATCCGTCGCTTCCGACTGGAACTGTGTAACGTCGCCATTGAGCGCCAGCGCCCGTTCGTGACTGACCGACCCTGCATGTGGTGGGTCATGATGAGAGAAAGACGCTGACCGTGGCTGTTGCGGCCGCTATTCGAGAGCCCGAAGCCGCGCGGCGCGAAGCTGCTTGATATAATCCATCACCGCCGTCGGCTCATACGGGCGCTTCAGGTGCGGCCCGGTTTCGCACAGGTCAGCGGCGGTCTTGACCGCACCTTCAAGAGTGCCCGAGAGTCGGACCTCCAGGCCCGGCCGATTTTCGCGCACCCACCGAGCGAGTTCGAACCCTGAGCGGACGCCGAGCGCGGCGATGTCGCAGACGATCACGTCAATGCCGAGAGCGGCTTCCTCAAGCGCCGTCATGGCTTCGTCCGTGCTGGCCGCCTCGACGACGACATAGCCGCAACGCCTCAGATAGTCGGAGAGGGCATGCCGAGAGATGACGTCGCCATCGACGATGAGGACGGCCTGGGCGGGCGTTACCGGGTCAGTACGCAGGCTCATTCGGCTGCCTGCAGAACAGCCTGTATGGCGAGGACGACCTCATCCGACGTGCAGGGTTTGGGCAAGAAGGCGGCCGCGCCGCCGACATAGGCCTTTGCGGGATCCAGATGACCCGAGGTCATCACCACCGGCAGGTACGGCTGCACCCGCTTGATGTAGGCGAGCAGTCCGATCCCATCGATCGGACCAGGCATGCGAACATCCGTGAAGACGATGTCAATCTGCGCGCCGGCCGTGAGAAGCGCCACCGCTTCCTCGCCGTTACACGCCTCGACGACCATGTATCCCGACTCGCGCAGATGGCCGGCCAACAGCATTCGGATCAGAAACTCGTCTTCGACGAGAAGGACGCCTCGCGGCGTTTCAGCCACGGCGACCGGATTTACCATTGATGTCAAATGCCTGTCCCCGTCTCAAGTCCAACCAAACGGACCCCCGATGGTTCCGCATTCAATCCGCCCAATCACGCACTGTGCGAGACAGAGATCACACCTCGCAAGCTCACGCCCTTCGCCCGTGTGTCGAAACGCTGAAGCTCAGCGCTAGGGTTTGGGACAACTGTTGCGTCAGGTTCCTCTGCATGAAGCTGAAACTGATCCGACCGAATAGATTGGTCGGCCCGATAGGCCCTGGCCGGGCGCCTGCGGTTGACTCCGTTTCCCCGAACGGTATGGCTTGGCTGTCAAGTAGAGGTGCGTTCGCAAGATGCAGGATAGGGCTTCGGTCACAGATGAGGCCCTGGCCAGGGCGCACGCCCGCCTTCTGAAGGACGATTTTCTCCAATTCGACCGCATCGGCTTTGATCGCCCGGACATCAAGACGCCCGGCTGGCTGCACTGGATCGGCGATGTCCTTCAGTTCATCGCGCCGGTGCTGCAGTGGGTGTTCTGGATCGGCCTGGCCCTGGTCGCCGGTTTGATCCTCTACGCCATCGGCCGCGAGATTCTGCGGATGCGCGCGCCGCCGGCCAAGCCCGTGAAGCCCAGGATCGTCGCCGAGGCGCAGTGGCGGCCCGATGCACGTGTGGCTCGCGACCTGCTGGCCGACGCGGACGCCCTGGCGGCGCGAGGCCTCTATGCCGACGCCGCTCACCTGCTGCTGCTGCGCAGTGTGCAAGACATCGAACAGCGCCAGCCGCGCGCGGTGCGCGTCTCGCTGACGACGCGCGAGATCGCCCGGCTGAAGGCCCTGCCCGACGCCGCCCGTCCCGCCTTCGACCTGATCGGCCGGATGGTGGAGCGTAGCCTGTTCGGCGGCGCCCCGGTCGGCGCCCAGGACTTCGCCGATTGTCGTCAGGCCTATGAGGCCTTCGCCCTGCCCGAGGGCTGGCGCGCATGAGCCGATCGAGCAAGGCCGGCGACGGCGGCTTCTCGCCTGTCACCATGATCGTCGTTTTGCTGGTCGGGGTGGTGGCGTTGGCAGGGCTGGGGGTCCTGTCCGCCTATGCGCCGGAACTGCGATCCGGAAACGACGGCGGCGGCCATGCGCTGTCGCGGTCGTCCACCGGCTTCGGCGGCCTGCCTTTGCTGTTGCGCGGTGTGGGCATGCCGGTGGTGCTGAACCGGGGCGTGCTGACCGAGGCGTCGGACGAGAGCCTGCTGATCCTAACGCCTTCGGTCCAGACCGAGCCCGAGCAGATCGACGATATCGAACATTACGGCGCCACGCTGGTCGTCCTGCCGAAATGGACGTCCATGCCCGACGCGGACCGCCCCGGCTGGGTGCGCACTATTGGCGTCCAGCCGTCGCCGCTGGTGCTGGCGTCCCTGCCGGACGACCTGCGCAAGAACCTGAAACTGATGGAGCGCAAGGGTCGCGCCACCGTGACTCTGCGCGGTCCAAACGGTTTGCCCTTCGGCAAACCGGTCCAGGTCGAAAATCTGCGCACGCTGGGCGGTCCCGACTGGATTCCCATGGTCTTGGACGATCAGGGCCGTGCGGTGCTGGCGATGCACCGAGAGCTCCGGACCTATGTTCTCGCCGATCCCGACCTCGTCAGCACCGCTGCGCTCAAGAGCCTGAACGGCGCGACCACCGCTGTCGCCTTGATCGACATCGTGCGCGCCGACGACTCGCCCGTGGTGTTCGACCTGACGCTGCATGGCTTCCAGCGGACCCGCAATCTGCTGCGGCTGATGCTGGAGCCGCCGCTGGTCGGAATGACCCTGGTGCTGGTCGCCTTGGCCGCCTTCGCCGGTTTCCAGGCCGCGGTCCGGTTCGGTCCCGCGCGCGAAAAGGGCAGGGTCATCGCCCTGGGCAAGCGCGGGCTGGCGGACAATACCGCAGGCCTGGTCCGGTTGGCGCGGCGCGAACATCGCATGGCGGCGCCCTACGCCCTGCTGGTGCGCGCCGCCGTGGCCCGCGCTATCGGCGCGCCGCGCAATCTGGACGAGGCCACGCTGGACGCCTTCCTCGACCGCGTCGGCCGCACCGGCGGCGCGACCGAATCCTATACCGCCCTGGCCGAACAGGCACGGGCCGCCAAGTCGCCGGCTGACCTCATGCGGGTCGCCGGCGCCCTTCATCGCTGGAACCAGGAGCTGACCCGTGCACGTCAATGAGGTGAAGACGATCGCCGAGCGCATCCGCGCCGAGATCGCCAAGGCCGTGGTCGGCCAGGAGGACGCCGTCGACATGCTGCTGACGGCGCTGTTCGCCGGCGGCCACGTCCTGCTGGAGGGGCCGCCCGGAACGGCCAAGACCCTGCTGGCCCAGACGTTCGCACGCACGGTGGGCCTCGACTACGGCCGCATCCAGTTCACGCCCGACCTGATGCCCGGCGACATCATCGGCTCCAACCTGTTCAACTTCCAGACGTCCAGCTTCACCCTGACGCGCGGGCCGATTTTCTGCGAACTGCTGCTGGCGGACGAGATCAACCGCACCCCGCCCAAGACCCAGGCGGCCCTACTGGAGGCCATGCAGGAACGCCAGATCACCATCGACGGCGAGGCCCATGCGCTCAGTTCGCGCTTCACCGTCGTCGCCACCCAGAACCCCATTGAGCAGCAAGGCACCTATCCGCTGCCCGAGGCCCAGCTGGATCGCTTCCTGTTCAAACAGGTGCTCGACTATCCTAGCCTGGACCAGGAGCGCGCCATCGTCGCCGCTCACGGTTCACGCACCGGCCTGATGGACCCCATCGCCCTGGGGGTCGAGGTCGTCGCCGACGCCGCCGTCATCGATGCGGCCGTGAACACCGTCGCGGACGTGCGACTGACGGACGAGGTGATCGGCTACATCACGGGCCTGGTGCGCGCCACCCGGATCTCGGCCGATGTCGAGACCGGCGCCTCCCCGCGCGCCGGGGCCATGCTGGCCGTCGCGGCGCGCGCACGCGCGGCGCTGGACGGTCGCGACTATGTCATTCCCGACGACGTAAAGGCCCTGGCCATTCCGGCCCTGCGTCACCGCCTGGTTCTGTCGCCGGCGGCCGAGATCGAAGGACGCCGCGTCGAACAGGTGCTGGCCGGTCTGGTGGATCAGGTGGCGGCGCCCCGGTGATCTATCCCACCCGACGCGCGGTGACGGCGATGGCGGCGGGCATTCCCGTGGCCCTGCTGGCCGGCGTCCTGACGCCTCTGGGCTGGATCGCAGGTCCGGTCTGGATCGCCGTCCTGCTGTTGCTCGTCGCCGTAGACGCCCTGTCCGGCGGATCGAGACGCGGGCTTGAGCTGGACGAACCCAGGCCCATGCGCGCCGCCGTCGGTCGGTCGGACATGGCCGGGTTGAGGGTGCGGTTCGGCACGAAAGGCCCCGTTCCCAGGATTGTCGAGGCCGCGCTTTCGGGCGAAGCCCGGCTGGGGCTGGACGATGCGACGCGTCAGGCGACGGTTTCGGATCGCGGCGCGGCCCTGGCCTTTCCCTTCACCCCCAATCGCCGGGGCGCCGCCGGCCTGGACGCCCTGTGGGTGCGCTGGCGCGGACCGATGGGAGTGGTGTGGAAGCAGAAGACCTTCGCGCTGGACATCGCCGCCCCTGTCCTGACCGACCTGAAATGGGTCCGCGATCAGGCGGTGCGCCTGTTCGCCCGCGACGCCCTGTTCGGCGCCAAGACCCAGCTGGAGATCGGCGAGGGGTCCGAGTTTCAGGCCCTGCGCGACTTTCAGGCGGGGATGGACCGCCGCTCCATCGACTGGAAACAGTCGGCCCGCCACGCCGCCCTGCTGGCCAAGGAGTTCCGCACCGAGCGAAACCACAACGTCATCATGGCGCTGGATTGCGGCCGGGCGGCCTGCGAGCCGGTCGGCGGCATGCCGCGCATCGACCGTTTCATCCATGCGGCGCTGCTGCTGTCCTACGCCTGCCTGCGTTCGGGCGACCGGACGGGAATCTTCGCCTTCGATTCCCAGCCGCGCGTGACCACCGGCGCGGTGGGCGGGCTGGACGCCTTTCACACCCTTCAGGCCGTGGTCGGCCGCATCGACTATTCGACGCACGAGACCAACTACACCCTGGCTCTGGCGACCCTGTCAGGCCAGCTTCAGCGCCGCTCGCTGATCGTGGTCTTCACCGACTTCACTGATTCCACGGCCGCCGAGCTGATGATCGAGTCGCTGGGACGGCTTCTGCGGCGTCACTTGGTCCTGTTCGTCGTCCTGCGCGACGACGAGCTGGAGGGCTTGACCGCCGCCGATCCCCAGACGCCCGATGACGTGTCCCGCGCCGTGGTCGCTGGAACCCTGCTGCGTGAGCGCGAGACGGTGATCGGGCGGTTGCGGCGCATGGGGGCGCACATCGTCGACGCCCCCGCCGAGCGTGTGGGGACCGAGGTGGTGAACGCCTATCTGGACCTGAAGCGGAGGGATCTGCTGTGACCGACGTGCGCCCCTCCGGCCTGCTCAAGAGCCAGCGTTTCCGCCAGGCCCGCGAAGAGGACTGGCGTCGTCTGGAACGGCTGATGGACAAGGCCGAGAAAGGCTCCGCGTCCAAACTGACCGACGCCGAGATCCTGGCCGTGCCGGTGCTGTATCGTTCGACCCTGTCGGCCCTGTCGGTGGCGCGCGAGACCTCGCTGGATCAGGGTCTGATCGACTATCTGGAGACCCTGTCGGCGCGGGCCTATTTCTTCGTCTATGGCTCGCGGGCGACGATCCAGGACCGGTTGGTGGCCTTTTTTCGCACCGACTGGCCCGCTGCGGTGCGCGGCCTGTGGCGCGAGACCTTGATCTCGGCCGCCCTGATGCTGCTGGGCGCCCTGGTCGGCGCCTGGTTGGTGATGCACGAGCCGGAGTGGTTCTACGCCTTCGTTCCCGCCGAGCTCAGCGGCGGACGTGATCCCGCCGCCTCGACCGAGACCCTGCGCGCCACGCTGGACGGGGCGGAGGACGCCCAGGGCCTGTCGGCCTTCGCGGCCTATCTGTTCACCCACAACGCCCAGGTCGCCTTGCTGGCATTCGCCCTGGGGTTCGCCCTGTGCCTGCCGACGGGCCTGCTGATCCTCTACAACGGCGCGACCCTGGGGGCCTTCTTCGCCCTGTTCGCCAGCCGGGGGCTGGGGTTCGAGCTGGGCGGCTGGCTGCTGATCCATGGCGTGACCGAACTGTTCGCCGTCATCCTGGCGGGGGCGGCGGGATTGCGGATCGGCTGGGCCGTCGCCTTCCCCGGCCAGAGACGACGGATGGACGCCGCGGTCGAGGCGGGACGCACTGCAGCCATCGCCATGGGCGGGGTGGTGGTGATGCTGATGTTCGCCGGCCTGCTGGAGGGTTTCGGTCGTCAGCTGATCGTCGATACCGGCCTGCGCTACGCCGTGGCGGCGGCGACCGCCGTGATCTGGGGTCTCTATTTCTACGCGCCAAGACCAGGGGTCGCCCATGTCCGCTGATCCCGTCGCGCCGCACACCGAACGCGCCTTCGTCACGCCCGAGGGCGTGGACCTGCGGCTGAACATCGGCGATGCGGGCCAGAGGGCCGGCGCCTTCCTGCTGGACGCCGCCATCATCATCGGCGTGCTGATCGCCTTCACCATCGCTTCGATCTTCGCGTTCAGCGCTGGGGCGTCCATGGTCGGCGGTGAGACCGGCGCCGAGATGATCGCGGTGATCTGGCTGATCGTCTTCTTCCTGCTGCGGAACTTCTATTTCACCGCCTTCGAGCTGTCGGCGGCGGCGGCGACGCCAGGCAAGCGGGTGATGGGCCTGCGGGTCGCCTCGCGGGACGGCGGACGGCTGAAGGCCGAGGCCGTCTTCGCCCGCAACGCCATGCGCGAGCTGGAGGTCTTCCTGCCCATGTCCATCCTGGTCGCCCGCAGTCAGGAGGGCGGCGTCGAGGGCTGGATGTATCTGCTGGCCTTCGTCTGGGCGGCGATCTTCGTCTTCTTCCCTCTGTTCAACAAGGATCGGCTGCGGGTCGGCGACCTGATCGGGGGGACCTGGGTGGTGCGCACGCCGCGTCGCAAGCTGATCCGCGATATGGCCGACGACGGGGCGGGGCGGATGGCGGCCTATGACTTCACGCCGGCCCAGGTGGACGCCTATGGCGCCAAGGAACTGCACGTTCTGGAAACGGTCCTGCGCCAGGGCGACCGCAAGACCCAGCGCGACGTCGCCGACCGCATCGCCAAGAAGATCGGCTGGACGCGCAGCCCGCAGGACGCGGATCGCGACTTCCTCAGCGCCTATTACGCCGCCCTGCGCGGCCGATTGGAACAGAAGCTGCTGATGGGCGTCAGACGTCGAGACAAGCACGACGTCTGACATCGCAGACGATCAGTCGAAGATCGAGGCCAGTTCCTCCGACCCGACGCCTTCCTTGACGGAGCGGAGTTCGTAATAAAGCGACGCCACGCCAGCCGAGGCGACGACGCCGGACAGGATACTGACCACGGGTTCGGTGATGAGGTTGACCATCAAGTTCGGCGTGCCGCCCGTGAAGGTTCCGCCGGTCGCCAGGCTCAGACCGCCGATCGCCGCCCCGATGATCCACGACAGGATCACATAGATCACCAGCAGGCCGAACACCGACCAGCGATAGCCTTTGGTCAGTTCACGGCTGCGCTGCAGGCTGGCGAAGACGCCGCGTTTCTCGACCACGACGGCCGGTGAGCCGACGGACCACATGACCGCCAGGATCATGCCCGGCACGAGCAGTAGAACGAAGCCCAGCATCATGCCGATGGAGGCGATTATGGCCAACCCAAGCAATGGCAGGAAGTTCTGGATCCCGATACTGAAGGCGTCACCGAAGGCGGTATTCTTGCCGTTGAAGCCGTTCACGGCCGCCTTCACCACCATGCCTTGCAGAAGATAAAGTCCGACGAAGTTCAGCACCGCGCCGACCATCATCATTATTACGCCCGGACCAAAGTCTTCGCTCAGCATCGCACTCTGGCCCACAGCCGCGAGGATGCTGGGCAAGCCGACCAAGATCGCGGCCGCGCCGAAGAATATGGCCGCATTCTGCTTGATCGCGGCGAACGTCCGCTGGATCACGCGCCCCAGGTCGAACACGCCGCCGCCTCGGCCGCCGTCGGGCGTCCCACTCGTGATCAGCGGCGGTCGCATGGCGATGATCTGCTGGGCGCGCCAGTCTTTCTCGGCGATGAAATCGACCCTCTGGCTGCGTTCCAGAACCGAGGGCGGCTGAACGTCCTCCTTCGTGAACGAATACCGCGCACCGTCGTCGCCGAGGATGAACCCCAATCCGGTCGCCTCGTCGAACGTCAGAACCTCACCCCGCAAACTCGCCTCCCGACATACATGCAGAACGATTGTAGAAGCCGGGGCGCAGCCTCGCCAGTTCCATTTCTGCAACTGACGATCGAATCAGCCTGCCGGTCTATTGCCCGCGCTGACGTTCGAGAAGAGCGCGGGTCACCCCGTTCGTCCACCCGAGTCCGTCCTGAATCGGGTATTCGCCGCCGCCGAGGCGCTGGTCTTCGATGTCGTATTTCTCAAGCATCTTGCCCGGCTCGCGGTAGACGCAATCTACGAGGTCTTCAGTTTGGGCTTTCGATCTGTGAGCCGCTGATATCCGTGTGACCGCCCCTCCTCGATCCCGCCATCCATGTGGACGGCAAAGGCTGCGCTTGGTGCACTCAAGACGAAGCCGCTTCAAGGCGGTTCCATGGAAGACACCCTCGCGGAAGGTGTTCCGCAGCGTTTTCCACGATGTCTGGAAAATTGCGCACCCGGAGCGATTCGAACGCCCGACCCCCAGATCCTTAGTCTGGTTAAAACTCTTTTATTTCAATTCAGTATATCTTTTCCGCTGTAACATTCCAGGCTGATCGATTGCTGGCGATGACGGGCGTTACTAAACGGCGATGGCTTAGGTCGACGCGTGGACAGCCCTGCCGATCGAGCGCCCTGAGACCAGGATCAGGTTACAGCAGGCTCAGTGCGCAAGGCCTCTCTGAGACGATCAAGACGCGCGCGATACCCGTCCGCATCGCCGTAATCGACAAAGGCCTGGTAGCGTTTGTGGGGGTTTGTGATCTTCAGGGCGTGTTTGATCGGGCACCAGTACTGCTCGGTCCGGCTGGCGATTTCGCGAACGTAGGGGGCGACGCCGTTGGCGTATTCGCAGAACCAGCAGTTCAGGCGCTCGATCCAGTTGAGATAGGCGAGCGCTTCACGGTCGAAAACGAGATACTCGCTCCTTCGTACCCGAGGCAGGCGGTAGGCCCGAAAACAGATCGCCTGATAGGCCGACGCCCACAAGTCGATCAGCGCCAGCGGCAGGATGAGGGAATAGATCACCGGGGCTGTCAGGACAGTCGCGGGCGGCGCGCCGGCCATAAAGGCGGCGGCGCTCAGTTTCAGCCGACGATGCTCCGCTACGAGCCCATGTTCGAACTCAACAAGCCCCTCATGTAGCCGCCAGCCGAGCGCGTCTCGGCGTTTGAAAATCTCCCGATCCAGTTCCCCCTGCAGGCGGACGATTTCGGATGCGATCTCGTCGATGCGCGCGTGGACCGGCGAAGGCGCCGTCATCCTGAAACCGCCATCGACCCTGTGGCCACATACCGCGTATGCCAGGACAGGGCTTCATCCAGCAACATGGGGGTCTGAAGCCCATAGGAGCCTGTGAGGGCCCGCTGGTGATAGTCGGCCAGCATCGGCCGATAGACCGGATGCGCGCAGGTCTCGATGACGACCTTGGCGCGCTGCTTGGGCGACAGGCCGCGCAGATCAGCGAGGCCCTGTTCGGTGACGATGACCTGGACGTCCTGATTGATGTGGTCGACATGCGAGGCGCAGGGCACGATGGTCGAGATCGCGCCACCCTTGGCTGTCGAGGCGCTCATGAAGATCGAGATATAGGCGTTGCGGGCGAAATCGCCCGAGCCGCCGATGCCGTTCTGGATGCGTGAACCCATGACGTGCGTCGAGTTGACGTTGCCGTAGATGTCGGCCTCGATCATGCCGTTCATGGCGATGACGCCAAGGCGGCGGATGATCTCCGGGTGATTGCTGATCTCCTGGGACCGCAGGATGATCCGGTCACGGTACTCGCCCATGCGCCGGTTGACGCTCTCGTTGAGGTCGGGACTGAGGCTGAGCGCCGTGGACGAGGCGAGGCGCAGCTTGCCGCTGTCCATCAGCGCCATCATCCCGTCCTGGATCACCTCGGTATAGGCGGTCAGATTGTCGAACGGCGACGCGATCAGGCCCGTCAGCACCGCGTTGGCGGTATTGCCCACGCCGGACTGCAACGGCAGCAGCGACGGCGGCAGGCGACCTTTCCTGACCTCATGTTCGAGAAATTCCAGCAGGTGGCCGGCGATGGCCAGGTCGTCAGCGCCTGGGGCGGTGAAGCCGGCGTTGCGGTCGGGCCGGTCGGCCTCGACGATGGCGACGATCTTGTCGGGGTCGCAGCGGAAGCAGGGCTCGCCGATACGGTCGCCGGGATGGATCAGGGGGATGGGCACACGGTTCGGCGGCAGGGCGGCGCCGTAATAGATGTCGTGCATGCCCAGCAGTTCGGGATTCTGCCAGCGATTGACCTCCAGGATCACCTGGCCGGCGCGGTCCAGCCAGGTCTTGTTGTTGCCGACCGACGACGCGGGAATCAGCGCCCCGTCCTCGCGAATGCCGGTGACCTGGATGATCGCCGTGTCGAGCGGGCCCAGAATGCCTTGCCAGGCGGCGGGCGCCACCTGACTCAGGTGCATGTCGAAATACTCCATCTGGCCGCGATTGATCTTGTCGCGGCAGGTGGGGTCGGAGTTGTAGGGCAGCCGGAACTCGATGCCGTCCGCCTTGGCCAGGGCGCCGTCCAGCTCCGGCCCGGTCGAGGCGCCGGTCCAGATGCGCAACTTGAACGGCCGACCCGCCGCATGCTCGGCCTCGATCCGGGCAGCGAGCGCCAGGGGCACCGCCGTCGGATAGCCCGAGGCCGTGAAGCCGCTGAGACCGACCGTGGCGTTCGGCGCGATCAGCAGGGCCGCATCCTCGGCTGACATGATCTTGGCGCGATGGCCGACGCTGCGAATACGTGTGTCGTTCATGGGCTAGTCTTGGTCCAGTCGATCGCGCGCATAGGCAAGCTGAGCCTTCGCCGGAAAGAAGGCGCGCCGGATCAATGGCTCAGCAACAGGCAGACGGGCGACCGTTCCAGCAGACCGTGGGTCACGCCGCCCATCACCCATTCGCGCAATCGGGCGTGGCCGTAGCCGCCGGCGACGATCAACCCGGCCCCATGGTCCTCGGCGAACGCGACGATCTGGTCTGACCTCGGGCCGCCGTCGCCCTGCACGGTCTGGGCGCTGGCGACGATGCCGTGGCGACCCAGGAAGATCGCAACATCAGAAACGCGGTCACGGGCGTCTTCAGCCTGTTCGGCCGTGCAGACCTCGATGACGTGGACGATCGACGAGGCGCCCAGAAGCGGCAAGGCCGCCGCGACAGCCCGCTGGGCTTCGCGACAGTCTTTCCAGGCGATCACGGCGGGCGTTCCCAAGGGGCCGATGGCGATCGCAGGCGGCGCGATCAGCACCGGGCGGCCGGCGGCCATCAGGACGTCCGCCGGGTCGGGCGACCGCGCCGGGGACCGCGCAGGATCGCGCCGCCCCAGGATCACGAGATCGGCGGCTCTCAGGGCCTGAACCACGAGATCGGATGGGCAGCCGACGTCACCGCGCCATTCGGCATGATCGGCGGTCTCTCCGACCACACCCCAGAAAAGCGTCCGAGCCCGGCCGACGTCCGTCTCGGCCATGTCCCGGAACAGGCCCTGCGTTTCGCCCAGCATGGCTCCAGCCGCATAGGGATCGACCTGAGGGACATCGGGCATGCTGGCGGCGATGCCGATCAGATGTGACTTGAAAAGCCCGGCGATTTCGCCGGCTAGGGCGGTCCGCGTGCGGGCCTCTGTGCCTTCATCCGTATAGACCAGCAGACTGGCGAAGCGCATGGCGACGTATCCCGTTCACCGCGATCTAATCACCGCGCCCTGTCGGGCGCCTTGATCAGGATCAACGATCCCATCGCGCGGAAATGGGAGGGTTGGCGCCCACCAGGAGCCCGCCCATGAAACGCATCGTCGTGTTCGCCGCCCTTGTGGCTCTGGGTGGATGTGAGAGCCTTGGTGTCGAGGCTCCGGCCAGGCGCGCCGAAGTCCACCAGATCAGGCTTTCCGGAGACACCTTGGCCACGGAGCGGGGCGCCGCCTACGCACAAGCCAAATGCGCCGGTTGTCACTCTGTCGGCCGGACCGGCGACAGTCCCCTTGAGGCGGCCCCCCGGCTCAGAGCGTTAGGCGTCCTGTATCCGATCGAAGACCTGGCCGAGGCCTTCGCCGAGGGTATCGACACCGCCCACCCGGCGATGCCCGAGTTCGTCATGTCCTCGCGCGAAAACGCCGATCTGATCGCCTACCTGAAAAGTATCCAATCATCGGCGAGTCCGTAAACTTCAAGCGATATAAAGATTTCAGCCCATGAGGCCTCTTGCGCGCATTTGATCCAGATCAATAAACAGACTCGGTAATCGGGCAGGACGGGCGCATGCTGGGTCATGTTCGTCGCCACAAATCTTCATCTTGCGCCGCGATCACATCCGCCTCCCGGATGTATCGATCGACCAAAGAGCAACGACTGCAACAGTTGCGGCGCGCGCGCCCTGACCGTCTGCGGGGCTGTGGACGCGCCAGATCTCCAGCGCCTTAGCGACTTGGCCGAAGTCATCACCCTGAAGACCGGCGCCGTCCTGACCCGGGAGGGCGACCCGGCTCCCCATTTGTTCAGCATCTCTTCGGGTTCGCTGAGGGTCTACAAACTCCTCCCGGATGGTCGCCGCCAGATCACCGGCTTCCTTTTCGCAGGGGACTTTCTGGGCCTGGCCGTCGGCGACGACTATGTGTTCTCGGCCGAAGCGATGGAGCCCTCGACCGTCTGCCGGTTCCGCAAAGGTCCGTTTCGCGCCCTCGTTGAGCAGTCACCGCCGCTCGAACACATGCTTCTCCATCGGACGATGCACGAATTGGCGGCGGCTCAGAACCAGATGCTTTTGTTGGGGCGAAAGACCGCGATCGAGCGGATGGCGTCATTCCTGCTTGATCTTCCCGGCCACGACCCCGCGCGACCCAGCGCACCCGGTCATGTCCGACTGCCCATGAAGCGTGCGGAGATCGCCGACTACCTGGGCCTGACCATCGAGACGGTCAGCCGGGTCCTGACCCGAATGAAGTTGCAAGGGCTGATCTCGACGCCGTCGCCAAGCCACCTCGTCGTCGAGCGCCCCGACAGATTGCGCCAGTACGCGCTCGGCGAGGTCTGATCCCGCATGCCAGGCCCCGGCGCGGTCAGCGCCGAGGCCCGTCTGTTCTGATCTCAGGACTGCGAAAGGCGCGTCAGTCCAAACGTCACCGCCAAGGCGACGACCAGGCTGAGGACGAAGCTGGAACCGAGGTTGGTGGCGACGGGGTGATCCCGAACCGTGGCGGACAGATGTTCGCGGGCATTTGCGGCTGAGGTCTCTGCTTCGTCTCGCAGACGATCGGCCGCCCGTGAGATGGCCTTGGTCGATCGCGCGACGGCGTCTGTCGCTTCCGTACCGGTCTTCTTCGCCGCGTCCTTCAAGTGTTCGGAGGCTTCGTCGGCGAAGGCGTGCAGGTCGTGGCTCAGGGTCTTCAGGGCGGTGTGCGTCATGGCAGGCTCCTTTGGATGACGCGCGCATCCAACAGCATCGAGCATCGCCAGTCGGTGATCTGGATCAACGCCTGCGCATCCCGACAGCTCTAGGGTCTGGATACCGCGACGAGATCGGGCCCGCCGGGCTTTTCTCGTCGGCCTTTCTGGAGAGGCCCACGATGCCGATGACAGCCCTCGCACCGCCTTCGGACATTGCCATGAACCTTGCCCTGTCCCTGATCGCCGCCTCTGTTGCGCCCGTTCTTTTACTGAACGAAGATCTGACGGTCATCGCGGCCAGCCAGTCCTTTCTCGAAGGCTTCGATGTCGGTCTCGAAGACATTCCGGGCGCGCGACTGGCCGATCTCGGCGACGGCGAATGGAATACGCCCCAGCTTTGGTCGTTGCTGAAAGCCACCGCCTACGGCCAGGCCACGATCAAGGCCTACGAGATGGATCTCCAGTCCAGGCGAGGGGTCAGACATCTCGTGCTCAATGCCCAACGGCTCGACAACGGGGTCGCGCAAGGCATCCGCCTGCTGCTCTCGATCCAGGACGTCACCGAAGCGCGGGCAAGCGACCGCGAAAAGGACGCCCTGATCCGCGACAAGGCGGTCCTCGTCCAGGAGATGCAGCATCGGATCGCCAACAGTCTTCAGATCATCGCCAGCGTCCTGATGCAGAGCGTGAGCAAGGTGGGCTCCGACGAGAGCCGCCATCATCTGCGCGACGCGCACCAACGGATCATGTCGGTCGCTGCGGTCCAGCGTCAGCTCACGGGGTCCACGCTCGGCGACGTCGAACTGCGCGGCTATTTCACAGACATGTGTCGCAGCATCGGCGATTCCATGATCCGCGATCACGACCAGCTTTCGCTGACGGTCACCGTGGACGACAGCATCGCCTCGTCGGGCAAGGCCGTCAGTCTCGGCCTGATCGTGACCGAACTGGTGATCAACGCCCTCAAGCACGCCTTCCCCGACGACCGCGAAGGGCAGATCATCGTCGATTACCGGGCGCATGGCGAAGGCTGGACCCTCACGATCTGCGATGACGGCATGGGCCTGCCTTCCGGCGGCGGCGCTGCCAAACCCGGTCTGGGCACCGGGATCGTGAAGGCCCTGGCCAGTCAGCTCGGCGCCGTCATCGAGATGGCGGACGCCAAGCCCGGCTTGCGCGTGTCGATCACCTGCGACCCTCAATCCTCCCCCGTAATCTGAAAGAACCCATCTCGTGGTCAACAAAATCCTCTCCCCCGACCATCAAGCCCTGGTTGAGGAACACAAGGCGCAACCCGTCATCCACCACACGCCGCACGGCTTCTCGGACCGGTTCGCGCTGGGGTTCACAAAGCTGCTGCGCTTTTCCGCCGACACCTTCTTCGCCAAACGCTACGGCCACCGCGCCATCGTGCTGGAAACGGTCGCGGCCGTGCCCGGCATGGTCGGCGCGACGATCCAGCACCTGACCTGCCTGCGCCGCATGAAGGACGACGACGGCTGGATCCGCACCCTGATGGAAGAGGCCGAAAACGAGCGCATGCACCTGATGACCTTCATCGAGGTGGCCAAGCCGACCTATTTCGAGCGGCTGGTGATCCAGCTCGCGCAAGCGATCTTCTACGTCGGCTTCTTCCTGCTCTATCTCGTCTCGGCCCGCACCGCGCACCGCGTCGTCGGCTATTTCGAGGAGGAAGCCGTCATCAGCTACACCCTCTATCTCAAGGAGATCGACGAGGGCCGCTCGCCCAACGTCCCGGCCCCGGCCATCGCCAAACATTATTGGAAAATGGCGCCCGATGCGACGCTGAGGGATGTCGTCCTGCTGGTTCGCGCCGACGAAGCCCATCACCGTGACGTCAATCATGGCTTCGCCAGTTCGTTGAATGGTGAGACGATCGACCGGACGCTGTCGGCGCCCTACCCCGCCCACGCCGCTGAAATCCGCGCCTAAGGACCCGAGCCGATGATGGGACGTCTTCACACTGAGCGTCATCTGATCGGCCGGGTGGGCTGGCTGCGCGCCGCCGTGCTGGGCGCCAACGACGGGATCGTCTCGACCGCGAGCCTGATCGTCGGCGTCGCGGCGGCCGAGGCGGGCCGGAGCGGCGTCCTCGTCGCCGGCGTCGCGGGTCTGGTCGCCGGCGCCATGTCGATGGCGGCCGGCGAATACGTCTCCGTCAGCTCCCAGGCGGATGCCGAGAAGGCCGACCTTGATCGGGAACGCGGCGAACTGGCGGCGGCGCCCGAGGCCGAACTGCGGGAACTGGCGGGCTTCTATGTGGCGCGTGGACTGAGCCCGGACCTAGCGGGCGAGGTTGCGGTCCAGTTGACGGCGAAGGACGCCCTCGGCGCTCACGCCCGCGACGAGCTGGGCATTTCGGCTCACACAACCGCCCGCCCGATCCAGGCAGCCCTGGCCTCGGCGGCGGCCTTCTCGGTCGGGGCCGCCGTACCTTTACTAATGGCGGTCGTCGCCCCGGTTTCGATGACGGTCGTCGCGGTGACGGGGGCCGCCGTTATCAGTCTCGCGATCCTTGGCGGGGTCGGCGCGAAGGTGGGCGGGGCGAAGATGCTGACGCCCATCGTTCGCGTCACCCTCTGGGGCGTCCTGGCCATGGCGATCACCGCCGGAATCGGCCGCCTGTTCGGAGCCGTCGTATGACTGATCAGGACCGTATTGCGATCATCGGGGCAGGCCACGTCGGCGCCACAGCGGCCTATGCGCTCATGCTGCGTGCTCTCGTCCCCGAGATCGTGCTGATCGACAGCAACCGCGCCTTGGCCCAAGCCGAAGCCGCCGACATCGCCGACGCCAACGCCCTGGCTCGTCCCGCTCGGGTCTGGGCGGGGGATTATGCGGACGCGGCCCGTGCGAGCATCGCCGTCATCACCGCCGGCGGCGCGACCCACGGCTCGCAAGACCGGCTCTCGGTGGCGGCAGCCAGTGCGGCGATCGTCACCGATTGCGTGGACAGGCTGATCGGGGCCGGCTTCTCCGGCGTTCTGGTGGTCGCGGCCAACCCTGTCGATCTGATGACCCTCGTGGCCCTGCGCCGATCCGGCCTGCCCGCCTCGCGGGTCATCGGCACGGGAACCCTGCTGGACACCAGCCGCCTGAAGCAGGCCCTTTCCCGGGCGCTCGGCGTCGCCCCCACGTCGATCGAGGGCTATGTCCTGGGTGAGCATGGCGACAGCGAGGTCGCCGCCTTCTCGACCGTCCGGATCGGCGGCCAGACGCTCGACCCGTTCCGCCAAGGGCGAGACCGGCCTGATCTCGACGCCATCGGGCGTGAGGTCAGGGACGCCGGCTACGCCATCGTCGAGGGCAAGGGCTACACGTCCTTCGGCGTCGCCACGGCCATCGTGCGCATCTGCGAGGCCATCCATCGAGACGAGCACGCCGTGCTTCCGGTCTCCACCTTGTTGACGGGCGAGTATGGGCAATCGAATCTGTGCCTGAGTCTGCCCTGCATCCTGGGCGCCGGCGGCGTCGAGCGCGTCCTGACGCCCGATCTGGCCCCACACGAGATGGATGGTTTGGCGGCGTCGGCCCTGGTCCTGAAGGCGGCCCTTGCCGGCTTGGCTTGACGGCCCAGGCGCCAGATCGTCCCTGATCCCTTTCGACGTCGACCTCATAGAAAGAAGCCAAGACCGGTAGAGGCCTAACAACCCGGCTGAGCCTCAGACTATCGTGGCGGGAATTTCCGTTTCGATTCACGACTGAAGTCGCTGTCGATCGACGCGTTGCAGCCGACCAAACCTTGGCCCATCCATAGAGCCGACGGCATCTTGTTGAGTTTTATAATGGAAAAGTGGCGCACCCGGAGCGATTCGAACGCCCGACCCCCAGATTCGTAGTCTGGTGCTCTATCCAGCTGAGCTACGGGTGCGGCTGCCTTGCGGCGAGGGCGGGTCTTTAGCTCGCGGATCGGGCGGACGCAAGCGGGGGAATGCAGTTTTGCGCAGATAGAGCGGTTGGCGCGGCGCGCGGGACGGATTAGGCCTTTGGGACGTTCTCGCCTCCCCGGATATTCCATGCGCTCTTTTCGTCGTCAGATCGCCGCCCTGCTCGTGCCCGCCGTCTTGGCGGGGTGTCAGACGGCGGCAGGGATGGATGCGGCGGCGATACCGCAGATGGTGGCGGGCGCGCCGGCTTCATCCCCGGCGTCACCCCAGGCTCGGGGGCCGTTCGTGACGGCGGCCAATCCGTTGGCGGTCGAGGCGGGGATGACTGTCTTGCGGCGCGGCGGGTCGGCGGTGGATGCGGCGGTGGCGATCCAGGCTGTGCTGGGGCTGGTGGAGCCGCAGTCGTCGGGACTGGGCGGCGGCGCCTTCCTGATGAGCTATGACGCCGAGACCGGAACCGTCACCGCCTATGACGGGCGCGAGACGGCGCCGGCGTCCGCGACGCCCGAGTTGTTCTATGAAGACGGCAAACCCCTGCCCTTCATCGACGCGGTGCTGTCGGGGCGGTCCACGGGCGCGCCGGGGGCGGTGGCCATGCTGGCCATGGCGCAGAAGGATCACGGCAAGCTGGCGTGGGGCGAGCTGTTCGGGGACGCCGAACGGCTGGCGCGCGAAGGGTTCACCGTCAGCCCGCGGCTGGCCGGCATGATCAACGGACGTTTTCCCCAGGCGCGGACCCGCTGGGCGACCGCCTATTTCACCAAGCCGGACGGCACGCGGTATCAGGCGGGCGATACGCTGAAGAACCCGGCCTATGCCGACACGGTCGCGCGTCTGGCGCAGCAGGGGCCGGGCGTCATCTATGGCGGGGCGATCGGGGGCGAGATCGCCGCGACCGTGCGTCAGGGGCCGCGCCCCGGAGCCCTGAGCGAGGCGGACATCGCAAGCTATCGGCCGCTGCGTCGTGACGCCCTGTGCCGGCCGTATCAGGCCTATGTCATCTGCGTGCCGCCGCCGCCGTCCAGCGGCGTGGCCCTGCTGCAGTTCCTGGCCATGGCCGAGGAGACGCCTGATCTGGACAAGGGCGCCGCGAGCCCCGAGGCCTGGGTGGCGTTCGGTCGGTTGCAGCGGCTGATGTACGCCGACCGCGACCGCTATGTGGGCGATAATGACTTCGTCGGCGTGCCCATCGCGGGCCTGCTGGATCCCGACTATGTCGCCGCGCGCGCCGCCCTTGCGCCCCAGGTCGACGGGCCGGTGGAGGCGGGGGCGCCGACGGGGTCGCCGCCGCGCGGTGCGGACCAGACGGCCGAGCCGGGCGGCACCTCTCACATGGTCGTGGTCGACGCCTGGGGCAACGCCGTCAGCATGACCACGACGGTGGAGAGCATCTTCGGCAATGGGCGGATGGTCGGCGGCTTCTTCCTGAACAATCAGCTGACCGACTTCTCGTTCACGCCGCGCGAGGACGACCACCCGGCGGCCAACGCCGTGGCGGCGGGCAAGCGGCCGCGGTCGTCGATGACGCCGGTGCTGATCCTGGATCGACAGGGCCGGCTGGTGGGGGCCATCGGTTCGCCGGGCGGGTCCAGCATCCTGGCCTATGTGGCCAAGGCGTTAGTCGGGACGATGGATTGGGGCCTGTCGATGCAGGACGCCATCGCCCTGCCCAATCTGGTGGTGCGGGGCGATATGGTCGGTGCCGACACCGACATGATCGCGCCGGAGATCCGCGACGCCCTGGGCGCGGCGGGCATGACGTTGAGGCCCAACGCCACCGAGACCTCAGGCCTGCATGGAGCGATCTGGCGCGACGGTCGGTGGGATGCGGGGGCCGATCCGCGTCGTGAAGGCGTGGCGGTATCGGAGGTTCGCTGACGAATCAGCGGCTGGGACGTAGGGTCAGCTGAAAGGCAACCAGACCCTCGTCCAGATCAGTGTCCAGGCCGTTCATGCCGCGCAGCCCCTTGCCCGCATCGATCTCGCGATAGACCACCCCGACCGAGGTCTGCACGTCGCCCCGACGATAGGCCACGCCGATCGAGGCGTCGCCCAGGAAGCTGCCTTTGTCCTGGGTATAGCCGGAGCGGGCGTAGTCGCCGTCGCGCGTGCGGGCGAAGTTGTAGCCGACCGCACGCCCCGATCCCGCAGCGTACAGATACCAGCGCGGCCGTTCGCCGAACCGTTCGCGGCCGTCGGGCGCCAGACGGTCCAGCCCCTCGCCGATCTTGAGCGTGACGCCCGCCTCCGCCGAACGGCCCTCGCTGCCGACGCCCAGGCCGGCGTGGGGGGTCAGACTGACTTCCAGACCCGAGGCGGTGTGTCCGCGCGCGCCGCGGAACCCGCGCACATAGCGCAAATCATAGGCGTCGGGATCGAGCTCGGCCCGATCGACGGGGGTGACCGGCAGTGGCGAGCCGTCGGCGCGACGAAGCCGCCCGGCGGTCTCCAGCGTCACGCGGTCTGTGAAGTCGGTGCGGTCGATCCAGACGTCGCGGCGGGTGCTGGCGGACAGGCCCGAGGCGTCGGCGGGACGGAAGGCGGTCGGGATTTCGATCTCGGGGCCGAAACGGGCGTCGGCCGTGACGCGGAAGCTGGTCTGGTCGTTCAGTCGGGCGGTGACGGCGATGTCTGGCGCGGCGTCGAAAGCGTTGGGAGCCCAGGTCTGCGCACAGGCGGCGTCTGCACAGGCTGTCGCCAGTACGCCGGTCGCTCCAATCATGCAGGCCTTCAAACGCATCTGGTCTCCCCACCGATCCGCTGACCTCACACTGCAACCACCCGGCGCAGGAGTCCAACAGGATTTCGACATGGTTTTGTCGCTTTTCAACGACGACGACCGGCGGGGGTTCCCGAATGCAAAAAGGGCCCCGCTGTCGCGGAGCCCTTCAGGGTCTTCAGTGCTGGAGCCTTACTGGCAGGCCAGGCACTCGTCGTAGTCGGTCTTGGGCATTGAGAAGAGGTCGGGCTGGTTGGGATCGACCACAGCCTCGGCCTTGTCCTCGGCGCCGGCGAAGGCGGCCCGCTGCACCGACTTGGAGCGCAGATAGTAGAGCGACTTCACGCCGCGTTCCCAGGCGGACCAGTGCAGCATGTGCAGGTCCCATTTGTTGACGTCGCCGGGGATGAACAGGTTCAGCGACTGGGCCTGGCAGATTTCCGGCGCGCGGTCGGCCGCCAGTTCGACCACCCAGCGCTGGTCCAGTTCGAAGGCGGTCTTGAAGATGCCCTTCTCGTCCTCGTCCAGTTCGTCGAGATGCTGGACCGACCCTTCCTGTTCCAGGATCGAGCTCCAGACGGCCTCGGTGTTGATGCCCTTCTGGTCGAGCAGGCGCTCCAGATAGGGGTTCTTGACCGCGAACGAGCCCGACAGGGTCTTGTGCGTATAGATGTTGGCCGGGATCGGCTCGATGCCGGCCGAGGTGCCGCCGCAGATGATCGAGATCGAGGCGGTCGGGGCGATGGCCAGCTTGTGGCTGAACCGCTCCATCACGCCGCGTTCTTCGGCGTCCAGGCACGGGCCCTTTTCTTCGGCCAGCAGGCGGCTGGCCTTGTCGGCCTCGCGACGCAGATGCTTGAACAGGCGCATGTTCCACGACTTGGCCATGGCGCTTTCGAAGGCGACGCCCTGGCCTTGCAGGAAGGAGTGGAAGCCCATCAGACCCAGGCCCACCGAACGCTCGCGCTTGGCCGAATAGACGGCGGCGGCCATGGCGGGCGGGGCGCGGCGAATGAAGTCCTCCAGCACGTTGTCGAGGAAGCGCATGATGTCCTCGACGAACTTGGGCTCCTCGCGCCATTCCAGGAAGGTCTCGGCGTTGACCGATGACAGGCAGCAGACGGCGGTCCGGTCCACGCCCAGGTGGTCACGGCCGGTGTGCAGCATGATCTCGGCGCACAGGTTGGACTGTTTGACCTTCAGGCCCAGCTCGCGCTGGTGCGGCGCCATCTGGCGGTTCACCGTGTCGGAGAAGATCATATAGGGCTCGCCGGTCTGCATCCGGATGTCGAGCAGCTTGGTCCACAGCGAACGGGCATCGACGGTCTTCATGACCTCGCCGTTCTTGGGCGACTTCAGGTCGAAGGTCGCGCCGACCTTCACCGCCTCCATGAACTCGTCGGTGATGTTGATGCCGTGGTGCAGGTTCAGGGACTTGCGGTTGAAGTCGCCCGACGGTTTGCGGATTTCGAGGAACTCCTCGATCTCGGGGTGGTGGATGTCCAGATAGACGGCGGCCGAGCCGCGACGCAGGGAGCCTTGCGAAATCGCCAGGGTCAGGCTGTCCATCACGCGGATGAAGGGGATGATGCCCGAGGTCTTGCCCGCGCCCTTGACCTTTTCGCCGATGGAGCGGACCCCGCCCCAGTAGGTGCCGATGCCGCCGCCGTTCGAGGCCAGCGAGACATTCTCGTTCCAGACGTTCTGGATGCCCTCAAGGCTGTCGCCCACGGCGTTCAGGAAGCAGGAGATCGGCAGGCCGCGATCCGCGCCGCCGTTCGACAGGACCGGGGTCGCCGGCATGAACCACAGGCGGCTCATATAGTCATACAGACGCTGGGCGTGTTCGGGGTCGTCCGAGAAGGCGGTCGAGACGCGGGCGAACATGTCCTGATAGCTCTCGCCGGCCAGCAGGTAGCGATCTTCCAGGGTCTTCTTGCCGAAATCGGTCAGCAGGTCGTCGCGCGACCGGTCCACCTGGACCGACTTCACCACCGTCAGGTGGGGGCGTTCAGGCGTCTGCGATCCCGCAACACCTTGGAATTCCGTCGTCTTCAATGCCTCGCCGCCAGCCATGGTCATCTGCGTCCTGAACAATAAACAGCCTAGAGCCACCTGCGCCGTAACCACATCATCTTGTGGCCTCTGCGCTCCCCGAGCCCACATATAGGGCGCATATGCCTAATGACCCGTCAACGGGCTTGACGGAGACTTAAGAGGCGAATCGCTTGGACAAGTCGCGCAGGCCTGGGGAAAAGCCAGTGCGCAAGCCAGCACGGCCCCTTTACGTTCACGCGACAAAAGCGATCACGAACGCGTGATCGGAACATAGGACGAGCTTGGCCGTTTGGCCCGTCCATGACCCAATCCCTGGCCTTGGCCGATATCCGTCCCTTTTTGATACGCGTCCTGACGGTCGCCCGCACGGAGATCGCGGCGCTTGCCGCCCTCTTCGTCGTCGCAGGAGGCGTGCTGACCTTCGTCGAACTGGCAGACGACATGACCGAAGCGGACGGCATCGCCTTCGACCATCATATCCTGGCGCTGATGCGGCCATACGCCGACGATCCCGGCCGGCCGTGGGGACCGTGGTGGCTGAAGGAGGCGGCGGCCGACCTCACCTCTCTGGGCGGCATCTCCGTGCTGGGCCTGTTCGCCCTGATCGTGATCGTCTTCCTGCTGAGCCAGAGGAAATGGCTGTCGTCGCTGCTGCTGGTCGTCGGTCTCGCCGGGGGCGTCGCGCTCTCGGAAGGGCTGAAGGCGGTGTTCGAACGCGCCCGGCCGCCTGCCGCCATGCAGGCGGTGGAGACGATCAACGCCAGCTTCCCGTCGGGTCACGCCCTGCTGTCCACCGTCTTCTATCTGACCGTCGCCGTCATGCTGACGCGCGCCTTCCCGCGCGAGCGGTTCAAGGTCTTCGTGCTGGGGGTAGGGATCCTGATGGCCCTGCTGGTCGGCTTGACCCGCATCTATCTGGGCGCCCACTGGGCCACCGACGTCTTCGCCGGCTGGGCCGTCGGCGCGGCCTGGGCCATGGCCCTGTGGCTGGTCGCCTATGGCGTGGCGCGCTGGCAGAAGCGCCGCCGTGCGCCGCTGCAGGACGAGCCGTCGCCGATCGAGGTCGAGACGACGATCGCCGCGACCAAAGTCTAGGCCCGCGGCGCCGTCCGCGACAGGCTAGTCTGGCTGAACGCCGCGAGAGATGAGCCATGGACCACGCCGCCCTATACGCCGAACGCCTGAAGACCCCCGATCAGGCCGCCGCCCTGATCCGCTCGGGCGCCAAGGTCGCCATGGGCCTGGGCGTGTCCCAGCCGCCGGCCTTGCTAAAGGCCCTGGCCGAGCGGGCGGAGCGAGGCGAGGTCGAGGACGTGAACCTCTACTATCTGCTCTCAACCGCCATCGCGGGCGACACGGTGCTGCGCTACGAACTGATGGACCGGATCCGGCCATGGAGCCTGTTCCACAGCGCCATCGAGCGGCGGCTGGAACAGCGGGCGCACGAGGAGGGCCGGCCCAATCCCGTCCAGTTCATCCCCACCGGCTTCCAGCAGTCGCCGCGCCTGCTGTGCGACGAGGTCGGGGTCGATACGCTGGTCTGCACCGTGTCGCCGATGGATGAGGACGGCTTCTTCTCGTTCGGGACCAACACCGACTATTCCAAGCCGGTGTCGCAGACGGCGAAGACCGTGATCGTCGAGGTCAATCCGCACATGCCGCGCGTGTTCGGCGACTGCACCGTCCATGTGTCGAAGGTCGCCGGCATCGTCGAACATTCCGCCCCCCTGCTGGTCGTGCCGCGCGCCGAGCCTCAACCGGCGGACCTGGCCATCGGGCGGATCATCGCCGATCTGGTCGAAGACGGCGCGACGCTGCAGATGGGGATCGGCGCCCTGCCCAACGCCGTCTGCGACGCCCTGAAGGACCACCGCGACCTGGGCGTCCATACCGAGATGCTGACGCCCGGCCTGGTCGAGCTGATGCAGGCCGGGGTCGCCAACCATGCCCGCAAGACCCTGCATCCCGGCGTGGGCGTCTTCGCCTTCTCGATGGGCGACCTCAACACCTATGAATTCCTGGACGGCAATCGCGGCATGGAGGCCCATCCGGTCTCCTATGTGAACGACCCCGCCGTGATCGCGCGCAATGCGAGGATGATCTCGGTCAACGCCACGCTTCAGATCGACCTGACCGGCGCCTGCTGTTCGGAGTTCCTGAACGGGCGACAGTTCACGGCCGCCGGGGGCCAGCTGGACTTCGTGCGCGGGGCCTATGGGTCGCAGGGCGGCAAGTCGATCATCGCCTGTCATTCTACGGCGGCCAAGGGGACGGCGTCGCGCATCGTGGGGCGGCTGGACGGGCCGGTCACCACGCCGCGCAACGACACCCATATCGTCGCCACCGAACACGGCTGGACCAATCTGAAGGGCAAGTCGTCCAGCGAGCGCGCCCGCGCCCTGATCGCCCTGGCCGCGCCCGAGTTTCGCGACGGGCTGACGACAGCTGCGCGTGAGCAGGGCCTGATCTGACGCCCGGCGGCTTGATCTTCGGCTTGATCTTCGGTCGCCGGTCGGGACTTCTACCGCCATGAGGATCGCCCGCCTGCTGGCCCTGCTCGCCCTTCTCGTCGCCGCGCCCGTCAGCGCCGGCGCGGCGCAGGGCGCCTATGCGACACAGGGGGACTGCGGCGACCGGCCGTTGACCGGGGTGCGGATGGCGCCCGGCTATTGCCTGGGGCTGGTGTGGCAGGGGTCGGGCGCGGACGGGCCTCGAATGCCGCGCGGCCTGTTGGCGCTGCCCGGCGGCGACTGGTTGGCGACGGACCTGGGCAACTGGTATCCGGGCAATGGCGCAATCTGGCGGCTGTCGTTCGGCCCGGACGGCGCGCCGCGCTGGCGACGGCTGGCCCAGGGGCTCAACATGCCGCACACGGCGGCGCGCGGGCCGGACGGGCGCCTCTATGTGTCGGAGATGAACCGGATCCTGACCCTGGATCCCGACGCGGCCGATCCGGCGGCGACGGTGCGGACGGTGATCGGCGACCTGCCGGACAACCGGCTGCACGCCAATCGCCATCCTCTGTCCAGTTTCGTCTTCGACGGGAACGGCGACCTGCTGGTCAATGTCGGCGCCCCCAGCGACCGCTGCGTGGATGGACGGGGCCGCGCGCGCGCCAATGCGTCCGGCGCCTGCATCGACAGCGCCGCGACGGCCCAGGTGCGGCGCCACGCCTATCTGGGCAAAGGCCGGTGGGCGCAGGACAGCATGGTCTTCGCCTCGGGCCTGCGCAACTCCATCGCCTTGGTGCGGCACCCGTCGGGGACCATTCTGCAGGGCGAGAACTCGGTCGACCTGACCACGCCCGACCATCCCTATGACGAAATCAATGTGCTGCGTCAGGGCGGACATTACGGCTGGCCCTATTGCGTACCTGGCGACGCCCCTGCCCGGCTGGAGCGCGGCCCAGGCGCGGTGCGGCCAGCGCGAGCGGCCCGCCGCCCTGCTGCCGCCGCACGCCGCGCCGCTGGACCTGATCTATTACGAGGGGGCGATGTTCCCCGAACTGCGCGGCCGGCTGCTGATGAGCTGGCACGGCTATCGTCGTGCGGGCGGCCGGATCGTGGCGGCCGAAACGGACGCCCAGGGCCGCCCCCTGACCGACATCGGCGGACGCTACGCCATCTATCCGCGCGGATCGCGGACCTATCCGGCAGGCGCGCCCAGCATACGCGGCAAGGTGCTGACGCCGGGCTGGGACACTTTCGCAGGCCAGCAGCCCCGCGGCGCACCGGTGGTCATAGCCGTCGCCGCCGACGGATCGATCTGGGTCACGGACGACCGGAACCGGGCGATCCTCAGGATCGCCCGGTCCGACGTCGCAAACTAGGCCTTGCGCACGTCGCGCTTGGCCAGGACGCGCAGGCGCAGCGCATTCAGCTTGATGAAGCCCTCGGCGTCGTGGTGGTCATAGGCCTGAACGCCTTCCTCGAAGGTGACCAGGTCCTGGTCGTACAGGCTGTTGGGGCTTTCGCGGCCGATGATCGAGACATTGCCCTTGTAGAGCTTGACCTTGACCGTGCCGGAGACCTTTTTCTGGCTGAGGTCGATGGCGGCCTGCAGCATCTCGCGCTCGGGCGAGAACCAGAAACCGTTGTAGATCAGCTCGGCGTATTTCGGCATCAGCTGATCCTTCAGGTGCATGGCGCCGCCGTCCAGGGTGATGCTCTCGATTCCGCGGTGGGCCGCGATCAGGATGGTGCCGCCGGGGGTCTCATAGACGCCGCGCGACTTCATGCCGACGAAACGGTTCTCGACCAGGTCCAGACGGCCGATGCCGTTGTCATGGCCGTATTGGTTCAGGGCGGTCAGGATGGTGGCGGGCGACATGGCCTCGCCGTTGATCGAGACGGCGTCGCCCTGCTCGAAACCGATTTCGATGACGGTCGCCACGTCCGGCGCGTCCTCGGGCGAGATGGTGCGCTGGTGGACGAACTCGGGGGCCTCGACCGCCGGGTCTTCCAGCACCTTGCCCTCGGAAGAGGAGTGCAGAAGGTTGGCGTCGACGCTGAACGGCGCCTCGCCGCGCTTGTCCTTGGATATCGGGATCTGGTTCTTCTCGGCGAAGTCCAGCAGGGCCTCGCGACTGCGGAACTCCCACTCGCGCCAGGGGGCGATGACGCGGATGTCGGGTTCCAGCGCATAGTAGCCCAGCTCGAAGCGGACCTGGTCGTTGCCCTTGCCCGTCGCGCCGTGACAGACGGCGTCGGCGCCGACCTGACGGGCGATCTCGATCTGGCGCTTGGAGATCAGCGGCCGCGCGATGGAGGTGCCCAGCAGATAGTCGCCCTCATATTGCGCATTGGCGCGGAACATCGGGAAGACGAAGTCGCGCACGAACTCCTCGCGCAGGTCGTCGATGAAGATGTTCTCGGGCTTGATGCCTAGCTTCAGCGCCTTCTCGCGTGCGGGGCCCAGCTCCTCGCCCTGGCCCAGGTCGGCGGTGAAGGTCACGACCTCGGCGTTATATTCGGTCTGAAGCCACTTCAGGATGATCGAGGTGTCGAGGCCCCCGGAATAGGCGAGGACGACTTTCTTCACGGGCTTGTCGGCGGGGGCGGACATGGCGGCTCTTTCGGTAAACTCAGCAGCAGGGATCGGGGAGTTGACGCGCGCATAAGACCGGGGGTCCGGCGATGCAACCTTTTCCGGGAAGCAGGCTCGCCAACATGAACCTTTGGTCATGTTTCATTCCGTCGCGTTGCCACACGGCAGACCAGCGTTATGGTCCGTACCAACTGCAATCCTGAGGATCTCGCATGCGCCGCACCGGCTCTCTCGTCGCCGCCGCCGCCCTTCTGGCGGTTTCAACCCCTGTCTGGGCCTCTGTCGCGCCCGCCCCGGCCGCTCAGGCGGCTGCGCCCGCCGTCCAGGCCGCGCCGGTCGCCGATCTGGTCGCCAAAGTCGACATTCCCTACACCAAGTTCACCCTGGACAACGGCCTGACCGTCCTGGTCCACGAGGACCACAAGGCCCCGGTCGTCGCCGTGTCCGTCTGGTACAATGTCGGCTCCAAGGACGAGCCGGCCGGCAAGACCGGCTTTGCGCACCTGTTCGAACACCTGATGTTCGGCGGCTCGGAAAACGCACCGGGCAGCTACTTCACCCCGATGCGCAACATGGGCGCGACGGACATGAACGGGACGACCTGGTTCGACCGCACCAACTATTTCGAGACTGTCCCGACCCCGGCGCTGGAACAGGCCCTGTTCATGGAAAGCGACCGCATGGGCTACATGCTGGGCGCCATCAGCCAGGAGACGCTCGATCTGCAGCGCGGCGTGGTCCAGAACGAAAAGCGCCAGGGCGACAACCAGCCCTATGGCCTGAACCAGTACAAACAGCTGGAGGCCCTGTTCCCCGAAGGTCACCCCTATCGCCACTCCACCATCGGCTCGATGGCCGATCTGGATGCGGCGTCGATGCAGACGGTGCGCGACTGGTTCACCTCCAACTACGGCCCCAACAACGCCGTGCTGGTCCTGGCCGGCGACATCACGCCCGCCAAGGCGCGCGAACTGACCGAGAAATATTTCGGCCCCATCGCCAAGGGTCCGGTCAACACCCCCGCCCAGGCGCCGATCCCGACCCTGCCGGCGCCGGTCAACGAAACGACGCACGACCGCGTCTCCAACGCCCAGGTCGAGATCAGCTGGGTCGTGCCCGGCATGCTGGACGCGGATTCGGTGCCGCTCAGCGTCGGCGCCTCGGTGCTCGGCGGCCTGGCCAGCTCGCGCCTGGACAATGAGTTGGTGCGCGGCGACCAGAGCGCCGTCTCGGTCAGCGCCTCGAACGGCGCCTATCACCGCGTCGGCATCTTCGAGATTTCCGCGACCGTGAAGCCCGGTGAAGACCCGGCCGCCGTCGAGGCTCGCACGCGCGAAATCCTGAACCGTCTGATCGCCAACGGCCCGACGCAGGACGAGATCAACCGGGTCGTGACCCAATACGCCTCGCGTCGCATCCAGGGCCTGGAACAGGTCGGCGGCTTCGGCGGCAAGGCCACGGCGCTTGCGGAAGGCCAGCTCTATGCCGGCGATCCCGAGTTCTACAAGAAGCAGCTGGCCGCCTATGCGGCGGTGACGCCGGCCCAGGTCCAGGCGGCGATGCAGAAGTGGTTGACCCGCCCGGCCTATACGCTGACGACGCTGGTGGGCGAGCGTGAAGCGTATGCCGAGGCGGCCGAGGCTCCGTCGGGCGCCAACCATACGCCGGCGCCGGAAATCCAGCGCGTCGCCCGCATGGCCAAACCCGAGATCGGCCAGGTCGCCAACGTCGACTTCCCGGCCGTCGAACGCGCCCGCCTGTCGAACGGCATGGAGGTGATCTACGCCCAGCGCGACGCCGTGCCGGCGACCAAGATCGCCATCGACTTCGACGCCGGTCTCGCCGCCGACGACCGGGCGAAACTGGGCCTTCAGACCCTGATGCTGGACCTGATGGACGAGGGCACCCGCACCCTGAACGCCACGCAACTGGCCGAGGCCCAGGAAGCGCTGGGCGCCAGCATCACCACCGGCGCGACCATGGATCGCTCGGTCGTGCAGCTGTCCGCCGTCACCCCGAACCTGAAGCCGTCGGTTGACCTGCTGGCGGACGTGGTGCGCAACCCCGCCTTCGCCTCGGCGGAGCTGGAGCGCCTGCGCGCCACCCGCCTGTCGCGCATCGCCGCCGAACGCACCCAGCCGGCCGCCCTGGCCAGCCGCGCCCTGCCGGAGCTGATGTATGGCGCGGACAGCCCCTATGGCCGTCCGTTCAGCGGCAACGGCGACGAGACCAGCGTCAAGGCCATCACCGAGGCCGACATCCGCACCGACTACGCCCGCTGGATTCGTCCGGACAACGGCAAGATCTTCGTCGTGTCGGACCGTCCCCTGTCCGAGATCACGCCGATCCTGGACGCCGCCTTCGGTCAGTGGGTCCCGCCCGCATCGGCCAAGGCGGTCAAGGACTTCTCGGCCCCGATCCCGGCCGCGACGCCCAAGATCGTGCTGATCGACCGTCCGCAGTCGCCCCAGTCCTACATCATGGGCGGTGAAGTGCTGGCGGCATCGGGCACGGACGATCTGCTGATGCTGAACGCGGCGAACAATGTGCTGGGCAACGACTTCCTGTCGCGCATCAACTCCGACCTGCGCGAGACCAAGAGCTGGTCCTACGGCGTCAACGCCTCGGTCGCCGGCTTCGCCGGACGCGTGCCCTATCTAGTTACCGCCCCGGTCCAGGCCGACAAGACCGGCCCCGCCATCGAAGCCCTGAACCTTCAGTTCAACGACTTCCTGAAGGGCGGAAAGGGCGTCACGCCGGCCGAGCTGGAGCGGACCATCAACGGCAACACCCGCCGTCTGGCCGGCAGCTACGAGACCTCGGCGGCCGTTCTGGGCGCATTGCGCAGCAATGACCTGCTGGGTCGCCCGGACGACTATCCGGAAACCATCGCCGCCCGCACCAACGCCCTGACGGCGGCGCAACTGGACGAGGCGGCCAAGGCCGCCATCGACCCGTCCAGGTTCGTCTGGGTCGTCGTCGGCGACGCCTCGGTGGTCAAGCCGCAGCTGGACGCCCTGGGCATCCCCGTCGAGGTCCGCTCGGCGGCCGGCGCCGCCCAGTAGGACGACGACAGTCCAAAACGACGAAGGCCCGGAGAGCGATCTCCGGGCCTTTTTCGTGCTCGCTGCCTAACCTCGTCATCCTCGGGCCCGACCCGATGATGACGGGGGCGTTCAGTCGGTCGTCGCGCCGGTCGTGCGCATGATCTCGGCGCGCAGCTCGGGCAGGCCCAGGCCCTTTTCCGACGAGGTCAGCAACACCACAGGGAAGGCGGCGGGACGTTTGGAGATGGCTTTCAGCGTGGCTTCCTGCACGACCTCGCCCTCGCCCTTCTTCAGCTTGTCGGCCTTGGTCAGGACGATCTGATAGCTGACGGCGGCCAGGTCCAGGGCGTCCAGCGCCTCCTTGTCCACGCTCTTCAAACCGTGACGGCTGTCGATCAGCAGATAGACCCGCTTCAGCGTCACCCGGCCGCGCAGGTAGTCGCGGCCCAGATCCTGGAACTTCTTGACCGTGGTCTTGGACGCCTTGGCCCAGCCGTAGCCGGGCAGGTCGACCAGGCGCATCCGGCCGTCCAGGTCGAAGAAGTTGACCTCGCGCGTCCGGCCCGGCTCGTTGGAGGCGCGGGCCAGCTTGTGCATGCCGACCAGGCCGTTGATCAGGCTGGACTTGCCGACGTTGGAGCGGCCGGCGAAGGCGATCTCGGGCAGGTTCGGCTCGGGCAGTTGCTCGATCTTGGCCGCGCCCATGATGAAGGTGGCGGGCCGCGCGAACAGGACCCGCGCGGCCTCGATTTCCTCGGGCGTGAACTCAGTTTCGTCGATCACGCCGGTGACTTCTTGAACCGGGCGAAGAAGGTGTCGATCGGGTTCTCGGCCTTGTAGCGGTGCATGATCACGTACTGCTGCAGGATGGTCAGGACGTTGGACCAGGCCCAGTAGATCAGCAGGCCGGCCGCGAACGGCGCCATGATGAAGGTGAACAGCAGCGGCATGAACTGGAAGATCTGACGCTGGATCGGATCGGTCGCCGGCGGGTTCATCGCCGTCTGCAGCCACATGGTCAGGCCGTAGGCGATGGCCAGCAGGCCCAGGTGCAGCGGACCGGCCAGCAGGCCGCCGATCAGCGGCGCCATGGACGGATCCCACGGGATCAGGCCGAACAGGTTCCAGATCGACGACGGATCGCGCGCCGACAGGTCGTTGATGAAGCCCAGGAAGGGCTGGTGGCGCATTTCGATGGTGACCGTCAGCACCTTGTACAGGGCGTAGAAGACGGGGATCTGCAGCACCAGGGGAAGGCAACCCGCGACCGGATTGATCTTTTCCTTCTGGTACAGGGCCATCGTCTCCTGCTGCTGCTTCTGCGGGTCGTCTTTGAACTTCTTCTTGATCTCCTCCATCTTGGGCTGGAGGTTCCGCATCTTGGACATGCTGGCGTAGGCGTTGTTGGCCAGCGGGAACATCACCAGCTTAACGATGACGGTCAGGGCCAGAATGGCGACGCCGAAGCTGCCGACCAGGCCATAGACATTTTCCAGGATCCAGAAGATCGGGCGCGTCAGGAACCAGAACATGCCCCAGTCGATCGCATAGACGAAGCGCGGCAGGCCCAAGCTTTCCTCATAGGACTTCAACACCTCGGCGCGCTTGACCCCGGCGAACAGGCGCTGGGTCTCGGTCGCGGTCGCGCCCGGCTGGATGGTGCGGGTCGTGCCCAGGACATTGGCTTCCAGCTGCTGGCCGCCGTTGATGTCGCGAACGCGGAATTCGGTTTCGACCGCCTCGTTCTGCTGAGGCAGCAGGGCCGCCAGCCAGTATTTGTCGGTGATGCCCAGCCAGCCGCCGGTCGAGGCGTTCTCGATACGGGGCTCCTTCAGCCAGTCCTTGTACTTCTTCTGCTCGGTGCGATAGCCGCCCGGCTCGCCGAAGGTGCCGATCGCGCCCTCATGGACGATGTGCGACGAGCCGGCTGCGGGCGGGACGCCCTGGCGCTGGACGCTGCCGTAGGGGGCGATGGTGATGGCCTGCGTGCCCAGGTTCTGGACCGTGTCCTGGACCGAGAAGACATATCGATCATCGACCGACATCAGGCGGGTGAAGCGCAGGCCCTGGCCGTTGTCCCAGGTCAGGGTGATCGGCGTGGTCGGCGTCAAGGACGACCCGTTCGTCAGGCGCCAGACGGTGTTGGGTCCGGGCACGCCGCCGGCGACGTTGGGACCGGTCCAGCCGAACTGGGCGAAATAGGCGTTCTGCATCCCCTGCGGGCGGAACAGCTCGACCGGCTGCGGCTTGTCCTGAACCTCGCGATAGTCGGTCAGGAACAGGTCGTCGATGCGGCCGCCCTGAAGCGACAGCGACCCCTTCAGCGTGCCGGACTGGATCGGCACGCGGGCGGCGGTGCTCAGCGCCTGGCTGCGGTCGGTGACGAAGGTCGGGCCCTGCGGGCTCAGCGCCGTCTGGGCAGCATTCTCGGCGGTCTGCGACTGCTCGGCCTGGGCCTGCTGCTGCACCGCGCGACGCTCGGCCTGCGGACGCAGCACGGCGAAATAATAGATCCCCATGATCAGGGCCGAGCACACGATGAAGATGATCGTGTTGCGCGTGTTCTCGTTTTTCATGGATTCTGGCGGTCCTGGCCGGATGGGGCGCGGGCGGGCGAGGGCTTGGCTGCCCCCCGATCATGTCGCGGTGTCGCCAGCCTTGTAAGCGTCGATTTCACGTCGTCAAGCAGACGGTCCCACGCACGCTCGGTCGTGCCCATGCGGGCGATGAAGACATAGTCGCTGCCGGGCACGCCGTGCTGGGCCAGCATGGCCCGCGCAGCCTCGCGCAGACGGCGTTTGGCGCGGTTGCGAACCACCGCGCCGCCGACCTTTTTCGTGGCGGTGAATCCCAGACCGATGTGCGGCGAACCGTCGCCGCGCTCCAGCCGTTGGATCACCACGGCGCCGCGCGCCTCGGAAACGCCTTTGGCGGCCGCCAGAAACTGGGGCCGCCGCAACAGACGTTTGATCTGTAAAAGGTCGCTCATGCGTCCAAATATTCCGGACGCTGAAAGCCGCTTACGCCGTCAGGCGCTTGCGGCCCTTGGCGCGACGGCGCGCAACAATCTTCTGGCCGTTCTTGGTGGCCATCCGGCTGCGGAAGCCGTGACGGCGCTTGCGCACGAGTCGCGACGGCTGATAGGTCCGCTTCACGGTCGGCTCCTGACGTTAAAAGGTTGGGCGACGGGGCAAGAGGCGTCCGTCGCAGGAAGGGCGGGCGTATAAGTCGCATGTCCGCGTGAGTCAACGCTCGGACGGCATTTCGGGAACGATGAACGGATGGCGAAACGAACGGCGAAGGAATGGAGCCTGCGGCTGCTGCCGCTCGCGGCCATCGCCGGCCTGGTGGTCGCCTTCTTCGCCCTGGGCTGGAATCGCTATCTGTCGATGGACCTGATCCGCGAGCACGGGCTGAACCTGCAAGCCTATGCGCAAGAGCACTGGTGGATCGCGCTGGCCGCCTTCATCGCCGTCTATGCCCTGGCGACCGCATCGACCATCCCTGGGCCGGTCTTCCTGACCCTGCTGGGGGGAATGATGTTCGGCCCCTATGTCGGCGCCCTGGCCCAGGCGACGGGGGCCACCATCGGCTCTGTCGTCATCTATTATGTGTACCGCACCTCGATCGGGACCTGGCTGCGGGCCAAGTTCGAGGCCGACGCCGGGTTCATGGATCGGCTGGCCAAGGGCATCGACCGCAACGCCTTCACCACCCTGTTCACCCTGCGCGTGATCCCCAGCGTGCCCTTCGTCCTGGTCAACGCCACGGCGGGCATGATGGCGGTGCCGTTGCGCCCCTATGTGATCGCCACCTTCATCGGCCTGTTGCCCTCCACCTTCATCTACACCTGGATCGGCTCGCAACTGGGCGACCTGCTGCGCGCCGGCGTGCGGCCGGATCTGCCCATGCTGCTGCAACAGTTCTTCTGGCCGCTGATGGGTGTGGTCTTCCTGTCCCTGCTGCTGCCCATCGGCATCAAGCTGTTCCAGGTGGTCCGCGCGCGACGTAACGCAGGGGCGCCGGCATGAGCGCCCTGTTCGACCGGATCGCCACGCGGCTGAACCTGACGCCGGAACAGGCGACCCTGTGGCGCGAACGCCTGACCCCGCGCGCGCCGGACGGGCTGTCAGCGCGCCTCTTGCTGCTGACGGTCGCCTTCACCCTGGCGGTCGAGGCCCTGATCATGGGGCCGAACCTGGCGGCCTTCCACGAGCGCTGGCTGCGCGACCGGCTCCAGGCCGCCGAACTGGCCTCGGTGGGCGTCGAGGCCCTGCCCTACAGCGCGGTCGAGGACGACACGGCCGCAGAACTGATGCGGATCGGCGGGGTGCAGGCCGTGGCCCTGACAGAACAGGGGGTGCGCCGCCTGCTGCTCCAGGCCCCCAACCTGCCCCGCGCGCCCGAACTGATCGACCTGCGGCGGCAAGACAGCTGGGGGCGGCTGACGGACCCCTGGCGCACCCTGTTCGGCCATCCGGATCGCTCGCTGCGGGTCCAGGCCAAGCCGCGCTATCGCTCGGGCGACTTCATCGAGATCGTCACTCCGGCCCAGCCGCTCAAACTCGAACTGAAGGCCTTCCTGCTGAACAGCCTTCTGGTGTCGCTGTTGGTCTCCCTGACGGCGGGCGCCCTGCTCTATGGCGGCCTGGCGCTTCTGGTGCTGCGCCCCCTGCGCCGCGTCACCCGCTCCATGGAACGGTTCGCCGCCGATCCCGAGAGCGAGGCCGAGGTGCCGTCGGATCGGCACGACGAGATCGGCCGGGTCGAACGCGAGCTGAGCCGCATGCAGGAAGAGGTGCGCCATTCGCTGCGTTCGCGCGCCCGACTGGTGGCGCTGGGCGAGGCGGTGGCCAAGATCAATCACGACCTGCGCAACATGCTGACCTCGGCCCAGATGGCGTCCGAGCGGCTGGCGACCTCGGCCGACCCCCAGGTGGCCAAGGCCCTGCCCCGGCTTGAGCGTGCGCTGAGCCGCGCCGCCAACCTGTCGCGCAATGTGCTGGAATACGGCCGCAGCGAGGAGCCCGCCGCCCAGAAGACGCGGGTGGTCCTGACCAAGGCCCTGACCCTGGCGGCCGAGGATGCGGGGCTGGAGCCGGAGGGCGTGGCCCTGGTCAAGCAACTGCCGCCGCGCTTCGCCGTCGAGGCCGACCCGGACCAGCTGTATCGGATCCTGGTCAATCTGATGCGCAACGCCCGCCAGGCCATCGAGGCCGATCCCGGCCGTCCGCCGGAGCGGCGCGGCAAGGGTGCGATCACCGTCAGCGCTTTCGGCGAGGGCGGCTTCTGCGTCGTCCGCATCGCCGACGACGGGCCCGGCATTCCGCCGCGCCTGGCCGAGCGCCTGTTCGAACCCTTCGTCAGCTCCAAGAGCTCGGACGGCTCGGGCCTGGGCCTGACCATCTCGCGCGAACTGGCCGCCCTGAACGGCGGCGATCTGCGACTGATCGAGACGGACGGCGCCGGCGCGGTGTTCGAACTGCGCCTGCCCGACTGACAGGCCCTATTCCAGTCCGTCGTCCGAAACGACGAAGGGCCGGTTCTCGGCCTTGGCCTGGGCCGCCAGTTCATCCTGGACCAGGTGCCAGCGCCGCAGTCGTTCGTAGTCGATGGCGTGTTCAGGCGAGGCGTCCAGCCAGTGGCGGAAGTCCTCGATCTGAAGTCGGGCGTTGGGCGCGGCGGTATCGGGCAAGGCCGGGACATTCGGCAACTGGCGCGCGACATCGGCGGGAATGGGGAAGTCGCCGGACGAGGTGCTGAGGATCATCAAGTCTTCTCGGATGCGGAAACGGTCGGGGAGGTTGAGACCATGCCGTGAAGCTCGGCCGCGCGCCACCTTTTCATGACTGCGGCGTTTTGCATCGGAGCAGTTTATGGCCAAGCTCAGTCCGACCGCGGCCCGCATTCAGGAGACACGTCCATGATCGTTCGCACTTCCCTCTCCGTCCTGATGCTGGCGGCGGCGCTGGCGAGCCCGGTTCAGGCGCAGACGACCTCGCCTGCGGCGTCCGATCCCTATCGCGATCAGCGCGCCCTGCCCGATCCGGGTGACCCCGCCGCCCGTGACGCCCTGCTTCAGGCGCGCGGAGAGGCCTACCACCGCGCCAGCGACGATCAGCAGACCGAAGAGGAACTGCGCACCACCCGCGCCCTCAATGACGAGATCGCCGCCCAGAACGCCTTGGCGGACAAGGCCGACGAAGCCGCACGGCTGGACTACGACGCCGCCCTGGCCCGTCATCAGATCGAGGTGAGCCAGGGCGAGGAACAGGCCCGCGCCGCCGCCGAGACGGCCCGCGCGAGCCAGGCGCAGTACGACAGCGACTACGCCGCCTGGCAGGAGCAGGTGCGACTGTGCCGGTCGGGCTTCCGCGAGGCCTGCACCGCGCGGCCGGCCTGGGTCAGGCCGGCGCAATAGGCTAGGCTAGGCCTCGTTCGCCTTCGCCTCGGCGACCAGGGCGTCGTCTATGCCGCGCGCACGGACGGCCGCCGGACGCGCCGCAATCCGCTCGGCATAGGCCTGGAAGGCCGGTCGGGCAGGCAGGCTCTTGAACATCAGGCCCCAGGCGATCTGGCTGCCGACATAGACGTCGGCGGCGGTGAACTGTTCGCCCAGCAGCCACGGGCTCTTGTCCAGCGCGTGCTCCAGGCCGTCAACGACCTGATCGAACGAACCATAGCCGACCATAGCCGACTTTTCGGCGGGCGGCAGCTGTCCCAGCGACTTGGCGGTCACCGCCGCCTCGACGGGGCCGGCGGCGAAAAACATCCAGCGGTAATAGAGGCCGCGCAGAGGGTCGTCCGTCGCGGGCGCCAAACCGGCGTCAGGGAAGGCGTCCGCCAGATAGGCGCAGATGGCCGCGCATTCGGTCACGACGACGCCGCGATGGCTGATCGCCGGCACCTTGCCCATCGGATTGATCGCCAGATAGTCGGGCGACTTCATTCCCGCGTAATCGACCACCACCGTGCGATAGGGCTGACCCACCTCCTCCAGCATCCAGCGGACGATCCGTCCGCGAGACATGGGGTTGGTGTAGAAGACGATTTCGTCGGTCATGGCGCTCTCCCATTTTTCTTGGGCCTACCGCGCTTCGCGCTGCTTGAGGCCAACTATTCCCTTGGCCTATCGCTTCGCTGCTTGAGGCCTGTCAGCCCGCGACCAGGCTCATGTCGCGACGCGCCATCATGCGGTCGAACTCGGTCCAGACGCCTTCGACCCCGTGCCAGTCCCCTTGCGTCGCGGCCTTGGAATATTCGGTGGCGCGGGCCTCGAAGAAGTTGGCGTGTTCGACGCCCGACAACAGCGATTGCAGCCAGGGCAGCGGGTTTTCCTTCACGCCGAACACTTCCGGCAGCTTCAGCTGGCGCAGGCGCCAGTCGGCGATGAAGCGGATGTATTGCTTGATATCCTCGGGCGTCATGCCCTGGACCGAGCCCATCTCGAAGGCCAGGTCGATGAACTTGTCCTCCATGTTCACCACCGTCTTGCAGCAGTCGACGATGTCGTCGGCCACGGTCTTGGTGACGGCCCCCGTCTCCTTGTTGAAGGCGTGGTACAGCTTGATGATGCCTTCGCAGTGCAGGCTTTCGTCGCGCACCGACCAGGACACGATCTGGCCCATGCCCTTCATCTTGTTCTGACGCGGGAAGTTCATCAGCATGGCGAACGACGCGAACAGCTGAACGCCTTCGGAGAAGCCGCCGAACATGGCCAGGGTCCGGCAGATGTCGGCGTCGGAATCGACCCCGAACTTGCCCATATAGTCGTGCTTGTCCCGCATGGCCTCATACTCCATGAAGGACCCGAACTCGCTCTCGGGCATGCCGATGGTTTCGAGCAGCAGGGCGTAGGCCGCGATATGGATGGTCTCCATATTACCGAAGGCGGCCAGCATCATCTTCACCTCGGTCGGTTTGAAGACCCGGCCGTAGCGCTCCATGTAGTTGTCCTGAACCTCGATGTCCGCCTGGGTGAAGAAGCGGAAAATCTGGGTCAGCAGATTGCGTTCGCCGTCGTTCAGCGTGGACGCCCAGTCCTTGATGTCCTCGCCCAGCGGCACTTCTTCGGGCATCCAGTGGACCTGCTGCTGCTTCTTCCACATGTCGAACGCCCACGGATAGCGGAACGGCTTATAGGCGGCGGACGGGGTCAGCAGACCGGCGCGTTCGGGAAGGATGATCGGGGTGATGGCGTTCATCGAACTGGACCTGAAGCGATTCCGGAGAGGCGTTCACCATGCGACTCTCGAACCCCGGCGCCAAGTCGAATTTGGTCTATGTTGCGTCACATTTTTTGACAGACGCTATATCTGGTAGATTTGTCTCAGGATTCTGGGGAGGGAGCTGGGGACGAATTCGCGCCCTCCAGCCACGCTTGGCCTCAGGCGGCCCGGGCGGCGTCCACCCGCTCGGCGACCGCATCGAACACGGCCTCGATGGCGGCGTAGAGTTTGGCCTGGGTGACAGGCTTGGCCAGATGGCCGTCCATGCCGGCGGCGATGCAGCGGGCGGCGTCCTCGGGCATGGCCTCGGCGGTGACGGCCAGGACCGGCACGTCGCGCAAGGGCGCGTCCAAGGCGCGAATGGCCCGGGTGGCGGCCATGCCGTCCATCACCGGCATCCGAACATCCATCAGCACCAGATCGAAGGGCTGGACCGCCAGCGCCGCCAAGGCCTGTTGGCCGTCCGCCGCCTCTGCGGTCTCGCAATCGGCGGCCTGGAGCATGATCCGCAGCAGGTCGCGATTGGCCGGATGATCATCGACGATCAGGATGCGCGTCCGCCGGCTGTGCAGCGGCGCGGATTCCGGCCCCTCGACAGCCTCGACCACCGGCGCAGGGATCGTGAGGGTGAAGGTCGAGCCGCCCCATTGGGTGCTTTCGACCACGACGGCGCCGCCCAGACACACGATATGGTTCTTGGCCAAGGCCAGGCCCACGCCGGCGCCTTCGTGGGCCCGGCTGGTGGTGGCGTCCCCCTGTTCGAACAGGCCGAAGACGCCGGCGCGGGTATGCTCGTCCATGCCGCAGCCGGTGTCCGACACGACGATGGACAGGCCGTCTTCGACCCGGTCCACCACCACCGTCACGTTGCCACGGCCGGTGAATTTGACGGCGTTGTTCACCAGGTGATGCACGGATTGGCGCAGACGCCGGGCGTCGATCATCACCTGGCCCTCGGCCTCGGGCGAGATGGTCAGGGCGAACTCCAGCCCCTTGATCACGGCCCATTCGCGTGAAGGGGCGACCGCCTCCTCGATCATCTGGCGCACGTCGCTGGCCTTTGGCGTCACCTCGGCCCCGCCGCGCGACACCTCCAGCAGATCCTCGACCAGACGCAGCATGGTTTCGCCGCAATGCCGGACGGCGTCGACCTGGCGCAGGCCTTCTTCGTCCATGCACGGACGCCGCGACAACAGATCCGCATAGCCGGTGATGCCGGTCAGGGGCGTGCGCATCTCATGGCTCATCATGGCCAGGAACCGGCCCTTGACGGCATAGGCCGCCTCGGCGCGCTGACGGGCCGACAGCGCCGCCTGGGTGCGCGCCTTCAGCCGCTCCACCAGGCGACGGCGCTCGGTGGACAGGGTGGTGATGGGCAGGGCCGTGCCGACCACGCACAGCAGGAACAGATGGAAGGCGTTCATCTGACGCATGACCGTAGGCAGAGCGTCCAGAACCGGGTCGTGCGCCAGACGTGTCAGGACGATCGGTCCATGCCCGCTGAGCGTCGCCGCGCCACCGATCGCGGCGACCATCACCACCGCACCCGCCGTCGTCGGGGGACACAGGCGGAAAGCCAGCAGGATAAGGGGCGGGAAGATCGCAAACATGATCGGCGCCGAGGACTGGGAGAAGACCCACAGGCTGACGCCCCCGACCAACGCCAGCAGGGCGGCGGCCTCGGTCAACGTCGCCTGGGCGTCGTCCCGGAAACGGTGGTTGCGGGCCAGCAGCAACAGGGACGGCGTGACGATCATCATCGCCAGCACCTCCATTTCGAACAGGTGGTGCATGCGGAAGCCCAGCGTACCCGGCACCTTCCAGCTCATCAGTACGGCGACGCCGCCCGCCAGCAGGGTGCTGAGGAGGACCGCAGGCGCAGCGGCGAAGACGGCGAAACGGAACAGACGCCAGGGCCGGCGCATATCCAGCGCGGCGCCGCAGAAGCGACGCGCCAAAAGGGCCGCGACGACCACCTGGGTCATGTTCAGGGCGACATTGGTGAACATCATCACGACGGGGCCGCCCCGCACGATGTTGCCGATCAGATTGATGGCGGCGCAGGCGGCCATGACGGCGACAGCCGGGCGGCGATGAAGTTGCAGCACAGCGGCCAGAAGCACGGCGTTGGCGGGCCACAGCACGGTGGCGCCGAAGGTGTTCATGCTCCACTGACCCACCGCCAGGCACAGGACGAACAGCGCGACATAGGCGTAAGGGGGCGGTCCTGCCGCCCTGCCGGCCTCATGGCGGAAGAACCGCCAGCGCCCGCCTTCTGCGTTCACCCACTTCAATCCCATGACCGAACAGTGACATTCAGGAGTTAAGGATCCCGTAGCGGAAGGACTAGGTAGTAATGCGGAACCGCCGTTCAGCGTCGCCGTTTCCCTGCCCTCGCAGGAAAGGCCCGAACCGATGTCAGACGTGATCGCCGAACCGACGTTCGAACCGCCTGCGGACGCACTGGCCTTCTATGAGGAGAGCCTGCGCCTGCTGAAGGAGAGCGGCATCCCGTTCCTGCTGTCCGGCACCTATGCGGTGACGGCCTATACGGGCATCCGCCGCCCGACCAAGGACCTGGACGTTTTCTGCAAGCCCGGCGATTATCCCCGCATCCTGGCCTTCTTCCAGAAGCACGGCTACCGCACCGACGTCGAGGACGAGCGCTGGATCGCCAAGGTCTGGAAGGACGAGAAACACTTCTTCGACGTCATCTTCGCCATGTCGAACGGCACTATCGCCGTGTCCGACAGCTGGTTCAGCGAGGACCGGATCACCGTCTATGGCCATCAGGTCCAGATCACCCCGCCGACGGCCCTGATCCTGTCCAAGGTCTTCATCCAGGACCGCTATCGCTATGACGGCGCCGACGTGAACCACGTCATCCTCAAACAGTCCGACGCCATCGACTGGAAGAGCCTGCTGGATCAGATGGACCTCTATTGGGAGGTGCTGGCGGCGCATCTGCTGAACTTCCGCTTCGCCTATCCCACCGAGCGCGACCGGATTCCGCGCTGGCTGATGGAGGAGCTGGTCGAACGGCTGACGGCCCAGATCGACCTGCCGGCGCCGCGCGTGAAGGTCTGTCGCGGCCGTCTGTTCAGCCCGCGCGACTATGTCGCCGACGTCGCCGAATGGGGCTTTGGCGACGTGGTGGGCAAGGGGCTGGAGGAACGCCACGACCCCGTCAACCTCGGCCACTGAGAGGACCGGCCGCCATGACCGATTCCCCCCCCGACCCGCAGACCACCCAGCCCGGCCTGGAGCCAGGCCCCGCCAGGAAGTTGCGCGTCGCCGCCGTTGGCGACCTGCATGTGGGCGAAGCCACCGAGCACAGCTATCGCGACCTGTTCGAACGGGTGTCGGACGATGCGGACGTGCTGTGCCTCTGCGGCGACCTGACCAACTACGGCAAGACGCCCGAGGTCGAGCGGCTGTTGGAAGACCTGAAGCTGTGCACAATCCCCATGGTCGGCGTCCTGGGCAATCACGAGCATGAGTGCGGCCAGCCCGAGCATGTGACCAAGATGCTGACCGACGCCGGGGTCAGGATGCTGACCGGCGAGGCCTATGAGATCGACGGCGTCGGCTTTGCGGGCGGCAAGGGGTTCGTCGGCGGTTTCGGCCGTTACATGCTCAGTTCGTTCGGCGAGGCCTCGGTCAAGCGCTTCGTGCAGGAGGCGGTCGAGGACGCCAATCTGATCGAAAATTCGATCCGCATGCTGCGCACCGAGCGCTCGGTGGTGCTGCTTCACTATGCCCCCGTCGTCGAGACGGTGATGGGCGAACCGCCCGAGATCCACGCCTTCCTGGGCTCGTCGCGCCTGGCGGAGACCATCGATCGCTATGACAATGTCAGCCTGGTCGTGCATGGCCACGCCCATCGTGGCGGGCCGGAGGGGCGCACCAACAAGGGGGTGCCGGTCTATAACGTCGCCCTGCCCGTGCTGCGGACGTTGGGCGACACGCCCTATCGGGTCTTTGAAATCTGATCCGGGTGTAGGACTGTGCCGTCCAGAGCGGATACCAAAGCCTTTTCTCTGGTCGCGCAGCGGCCTGTTTCGGAGTTTCCCATGCGTCTTCTGTCTTGCGTCGCGGCCGTCGCCGCCCTGGCCCTGACCACCCCGGCCTTCGCCGCCGACCAGACCTCTGCGCCCCAGGCGGCGCCCGCTCCCACCGCAGCTCCTGCGCCGACTGAAGAAGCCGAAAGCCCGGAAGCGGCTGCGTTCGAAGCCAAGGGCGAAGCCTTCGGCGAGAAGATGGAGGCCATGTCCAACGAAATGCAGGCCGCGGCCGCCCAAACGGACAAGGCCAAGGCCAAGACCGATCTCGACGCTCTCCAGGCGCGCTATCAGCCTGAAGCCGACGCCTTCGCCCAGGAGCTTCAGGCCTTCGCCGTGACCCAGGGCGCGCCCGCCGATCAGATGGCTGCGGTCGCGGCGCAGATCCAGGGCATACCCGCCAAGGTTCGCACCGAAATCGAACAAGCCGCCGCCGCGCCGGACGCCGCAGCCCCCGCCCAACCGCAGTAAGCCGCGCCTTACCGCGATTTCACTTGAGACGGGGCGGCGCAGGGTCGAGTTTGCGCGGGTCATTCAACGGGAGCCCTCCCATGATCCGCCTGCTCAGCCTGACCGCCGCCTTGGCGCTCCTGCCCCTGTCCTCCGCCCTGGCCCAGGACGGGACGCCCGCCCCTGAATCCGCCGAAGTCCGGTTGGAAACCGCCGCCTCCGCCTTCGAGGCCCGCATGGAGGCGTTCGGCGAACGCGCCGAGGCCATCTCCGAAGACAAAAGTCTGAGCGAAAGCGTGCGCGGCCAGCGCGTCGCCGCCCTGTGGGCCGAATATGCGCCCGACGTGGCCGCCTTCACCGCCGAGGCGACCAAACACGCATCCGAAATCGCCGCCCAGGCGCTGAAGGACATCGACGTCGACGCCCTGGTCGCCGACGCCCTGAACAGTCCCGAGGTCAAACAGGCGATCGAGGACGGCTTACATAAGGGCGTCGTCACCGCCAACGGCATCGCTGAGAACAGCGCCTGGACCAATCCGACCCCCGAGCAGATGGAAACCTACAGCCTGGTCGCCCAGTACGCTCTGGATCAGGCCGCCGACGCCGTCGTCGAGGACGAGATGGCGGCCGAGGTTCCCGAAGCGCCGGAACGTCCGACGGCGTAACCCATCGTCTCCTCCCCACTTGTGGGGAGGGGGACCGCGAAGCGGTGGAGGGGCTCTTGAAGCGCCACCGATCTGTGATGCGGTGCAGAACCCCTCCGTCACGACGCTGAAGACGCGCCGCGCCACCTCCCCATGAAATGGGGAGGAGACGGAGGTCCTTGACCGCGCCGACCTAAGCAGCGACATCGCGCCGCATGTCCGCCCTGCCCGTCGATCCGCACCTCTATTCTACCTTCCTCGGCGTGATGGCGGTGATGGCGATCACGCCGGGGCCGGCCAATCTGTTCGCGGTGGCGACCGGCGTCGAAAAGGGGCGCGCCTCGGCCCTGGTTGGGGTGGTCGGGATGAATGCGGCGACCCTGGTGTGGTTCGGCGCGGCGGCCCTGGGCCTGGGCGCCCTGGTCAAGGCCTTCCCCGCCGCCTTCAAGGTCATCGCCGTCCTGGGCGCCCTCTATGTCGCCTGGCTGGGGATCAAGGCCCTGCGCGGCGCCTTCGCCACCGCCGCCCAGCCTGACCACGTGGTCGTCAAGAAGGGGCGCAGCGCCCTGATCGACGGGTTCGCCGTCCAGATCGCCAACCCCAAGGCCATCCTGTTCTTCACCGCCGTCCTGCCGCCGTTCGTGGACGTGAACCGGCCGGTCGCGCCGCAGCTGGCCCTGTTCGCCGTCGCCGTGATCGGCATGGATATGATGTCCATGAGCGCCTACGCCCTGTCCGGCGCGGCCCTGTCGCGTCGCATGCAGCAGCCCCGGTTCAAGCGCGGATTCGGGATCTTCGTCGGCGCCCTTTTGCTGACCGCTTCGGTCCTGATCGCCCTGCGCATCTAGACGCGACCGCGCTTCGTCCTAGATTGAGGGGGAACGCCGCCATTCATGCTCCGTTCAGCCGTCAGCGCGCCCGAATGGGCGATCAAGGAGTTTGATTTCATGAAAGCCCTTCCACTGAAGACCCTGGCGATGACGGTCGCCGCCGGCCTCGCGCTGGCGGCCTGCGCCACCGCCACCCCGTATCAGCCTGCCGGCTTCAACGGCCAGCGCGGCGGCTATGCCGAGCAACGTCTGGAGAACGACCGGTTCCGCGTCAGCTTCTCGGGCAACTCGCTGACCTCGCGCGAGCAGGTCGAGCAGTCTCTGCTGCTGCGTTCGGCCGAACTGACGGTCGAGAGCGGTTATGACTGGTTCTCGACGGTCAACCGCGCCACCGATCGCGACACCCGCTTCGTCGGCACGCCCGACCCGTTCTATTCGGGCTACAATCGCTTCTACAGCCCCTATTGGGGTCCGTCGTGGCGCTACTACCGCGGCGGCTTCTGGAGCCCGTGGGATCGCTATGGTCCTTGGAGCGCCAACGACTTCGACGTGCGTCAGGTCGATCGCTTCGAGGCCAACGCCGAGATCGTGCTGGGCCGCGGACCCAAGCCCGCCGGCGACCCCAACGCCTTCGACGCCCGCGAGGTGATCCAGAACCTGGGCCCGCAGGTCACGCGACCGGCGGCCTAAGACAAAAGCCCCTCTCCACGGCGTGGAGAGGGGCTTTTTCGTTCACCCCACGCGCGGCGACTTCAGCCGGCGCTTGTTGGAGTGGGTGGCCGGCGCCGTGCCCAGGGCCTCGGGCACCTCGCCCTTGAAGTAATACCGCTGCCACGCCTCCTTGGCCGCATCGGGATCGCCGCCGGCGAGGCGCTGGTTGAAGTCGGTGCGGGCGCGGTTCCAGGCCTCGAACTGCCCCTTCATCACCGGGTTGGAGTCCAGCGTCCGGATGATCGGCTGGAACTGCTCCACCTTCTTGTGCTCGATCAGATTGATGAAGCAGAAGGGCTCGCCCTTTTCGAAGGTGATCCGGCCCGGCCGGGTGAAGATCCAGTTCATCGTGAAGGGGAAGGGCAGCCAGTCGGTCTCGATCAGGCCGACCAGCGGCTGGATGCCGTCCTTCACATGGTTGGGCGATCCCGAGCATATCATCCCCCAGCCCGGCGGCGTGCGGAACAGATATTGCGGATGCATGGTCAGGACGCCGCGCGAGAAGTGCGAGGTGACGAAATGGTCCAGATCGTGCTGGGGTCGGTCCGGCGTGATGACGATGTCTTCCTGACGCGGGCCGCCGTTCCATTCGGCCGAGAAGCCGAACGGACACAGGATTTCCCACCCCGTGGTGTTGGCCATGTTCAGCGGCAGGCACCGATACGGGTGGCGGCTGATGAAGGCGTCCATCCAGTTGCGCGACTGGCGGCCGGGCACGAGGTCCGGCGGCCGGGCCGTCATCGGATAGCATTCCAGTTCCAGCGGGCGTGTCTTGACGGTATCGACCATGATCATTTCCTAACGCCCGAAACCCGACGGCTCAACCATGACTGACGAACCCGCTTTCGACCGCGAAACATTGACCGTCTGGCTCAAGACGAACGGCGTGGATCACGTCATCCACGACCACCCCGCCGTCTTCCGCGTCGAGGAGGGGTTGGACCTCAAGGCCGACCTGCCCGGCGCCCACACCAAGAACCTGTTCCTGAAGGACCACAAGAGCCGGCTGTGGCTGATTTCGGCCCGCCAGGATACGGTCATCGACCTGAAACGCGCGGCGGGCGCGATGGGCTCCGGCCGCCTGTCTTTCGGAAACGAGACCCTGATGTGGGACACCCTGGGCGTCCGCCCCGGCTCCGTCACGGCGCTCGGCCTGATCAACGACATCGACCGCCGCGTCACCTTCGTCCTGGACCGCCGCCTGTGGGACGCCGACATCGTCAACTTCCACCCCCTGACCAATACGGCGACGACGGCGCTGGATCAGGCGGCGTTCCGGCGGGTGCTGGAATTGCTGGGGCGAGAGCCGGTGGTAGTGGATTTCGAAGCCCTGAACTGAGGCTTCCGACATTTCTAGCGTTGCCTTAGCGCCCTCGTCACCGCCTGGCCGCCGTCGAAGATCGTCACCTCGTCGCCATTGAAGGCGAACTGCAGATCCCGGTCCGTCGCGGCGAAACGCGCCTCGCTGATCGCAAAGAGGACCAGCGACAGGTCGCCGGACTGCATCCGCAAGCCCCGCCCCTCGACCGACAGGATCACGTCGCCGAAGTCCGGCGACCGATATCGACCGGCGTATAACGGCAGGCGCGCAGCATCGAATGCCGCATCGGCGGGCGGCGGCGCATAGGGCGGCGGGCCGTGGTCGTAGCTGACCACCCGGGCCATCCGCCATCGCCCATCTTCGCGACGCCAGACATCGGCGAACCGGGCGCGGGCGCTGATATGCTCGGCCTTGCCGTCCTGACGGACGTAGAACTGATGGTCCCCGACGAGGAAGATGTTGCGGTCCGCCAAAGGGAAGGCCTGGACCGTGCCCTCGACGACTTCGCGGCGAAGATGCTGGCCCGCCGTCCCGCACGGTCCGCTCATCAGCGAGGCAACGATAGCGTCGCGCCCGCGCGTCAGGCCGGTGATGTCGTGATAGAATTCCGCGTCCTCGGTGAAGGCGTCCGCCATCCGTTCGCGGTCGCAGTCATTATAGGCGGCCCAGAAGGCCTCGTCCGCCCGCTCCACCTCGACGGCGGGGGTCGGGGGAGACTCAGGCCCGCCCGCCAGTGATGCCACAAGGATCGCTGCGATGATGATCATGGCTTCTCACTCGTGACGACCCTGAACTCAGGCTCAAAGGACAGGAGGCGTCCAGCGGCCCGAACGGATGCAGCGCCGGTCCTTTTCGTCGCGCCACCGACAGCTTGAACCCCGCGACCGAGGCCCCATCTCGCTGTTCAGGACCGATCAGCAGGGGAGCGGGCGGTGTTTTCAGACGATTCAGACGAATTAGACTCAGTTTTCTGCGGCCCGAGTCTGAAATCCCGGCGCGACCAATTCGCCGCTTGATGCCGACGCATCCCGACGCCATCTGAATCGTTGAACCTGACCGACCCTGCACGGACTTCGCCCATGACACTGCTCGATCCGACCCTGACCCCCGGCCGCTCTGGCGACGACCTGATCAAGGAAGGCACCGACGCCTCCTTCATGACCGACGTCATCGAGGCGTCGAAGCATCAGCCGGTCATCGTCGATTTCTGGGCCACCTGGTGTGGGCCGTGCCGGACCCTGGGGCCGGCGCTGGAGAAGAATGTGCGCGCCGCCAAGGGGGCGGTGAAGATGGTCAAGATCGATGTGGACGCCAATCCGGCCTATGCGGGCCAGCTGCGGGTGCAGTCGATCCCCACCGTCTACGCCTTCGTCGACGGCCAGCCGGTGGACGGCTTCCAGGGCGCCATCCCCGACAGCCAGATCAAGGCCTTCATCGACAAGCTGACCGGCGGTCAGGGCGGGTCCACCGAGACGGCGCAACTGCTGGAGCTGGGCGAGGAATCCCTTGGCCTGAACGACTTCGGCGGCGCGGCGCAAGCCTTCGCCCATGTCCTGTCGATCGAACCCGAGAACGAGAAGGCCATCGCCGGCATGGCGCGGGTCTATCTGGCGGGCGGCGACCATGAACAGGCGCTGCAGACCATCGCCATGGCGCCGCAGGACTCCAAGGAGCCGACGGTCCAGAGCGTGCGCGCCCAGCTGGCCCTGGCGGCGAAAGCCCCGTCAGGCGCTTCGGCCGAGCTGGAGGCCAAGGTTGCGGCCGATCCCAACGATCACCAGGCCAGGTTCGATCTCGCCGAGGCCCAGAGCGCGGCCGGCGATTTCCAGGGCGCGGTCGACAATCTGCTGCACATCATCAAGGCCGACCGCGAGTGGAACGAACAGGCGGCGCGCAAGCAGCTGCTGGTCATCTTCGAAGCGGCGGGCGTCAGTTCCGACGTGGCCAAGGACGGGCGGCGCCGGCTGTCGTCGATCCTGTTTTCGTAGGCTCATTAGGCGGGCCTCAAGTAGCGCGAAGCGCGATAGGCCCAAGGAGAAATAATGCCCCAGGGCTATGTTCGAGCGCTCGACCTGCCGCAGGTGATCCCGGTGTTCCCGCTGGGCGGGACCATCCTGCTGCCGCGCGGGCAACTGCCGCTGAACATCTTCGAGCCTCGCTATCTGAACATGGTGGACGACGCCATGGCCGGCGACCGGATCATCGGCCTGGTCCAGCCCAATGGCGGAACCCCTGCCCTGCCCAGCCTGTCGCCGATCGGCTGTGCGGGCCGGATCACCAGCTTCGCCGAGACTTCGGACGGGCGGTATCTGATCACCCTGACCGGGGTGTCGCGGTTCCGCATCGCCGCCGAGATGCCGTCCAAGGCGCCCTATCGCCAGATCCGCGCCGCCTTCGAGGCCTATGAATCCGATCTGGTCTCTCCACCCGAGGAGCCTGATTTCGACCGCGAGGCCTTCCTGGACGCCCTGCGCGCCTATATGGCCCACCGCCTGCTGGACATCGACTGGGAGACGGCCGAGAGCGCGCCGATGGAGGCCCTGGTCAACAGCCTGTCGATGGCCCTGCCGTTCGAACCGGCCGAGAAACAGGCGCTGCTGGAGGCCATGGGCCTGATGCCCCGCGCCGAGGCCCTGACCGCCCTGCTCCGCATCGACGCCGCCGACGCCGGTGACGACGCCGCGCCGTCCATGCAATAAAAGCGGCCACGCTTTCAGGAAACCGCCATGAGTGACGCCTTCAAGACGCCTGTGTCCGTCGATCCCCGCCTGCTTGAGGTGCTGGTCTGCCCCGTCACGCGCGGCAAGCTGACCTACGACCGCGACGCGGACGAGCTGATCTCGGCCGGCGCCAAACTGGCCTATCCGATCCGCGAGGGCGTGCCGATCATGCTGGCCGAGGAAGCGCGTCAGCTCGACTGACCGCCGCACCGACACCGAACATTCACTGGCCCGGAGCGCGGCGCGCCCAACGGGCCTCAAGTAGCGCAACGCGCGATAGGCCCAAGAAAAATGACCCTCAGAGTCGCCATCCAGATGGACCCGATCGAGGCCGTCGATATCGCCGGGGACACCACCTTCCTGATGGCCGAGACGGCCCAGGCGCGCGGGCACAAGCAATGGGTCTATGACTTCCGCACCCTGGCGCTGGAGGAGGGCCGCCTCTACTGCCGCGCCCGGCCGATCACCGTGCGCCGCGAGGTGGGAAACCACGTCGATTTCGGCGACTGGGAAAAGCTGGATCTGGCCGAGGACGTGGACGTCATCCTGATGCGTCAGGATCCGCCGTTCGACATGGCCTATGTCACCGCCACCTATCTGCTGGAGACGGTTCATCCGAAGACCCTGGTGGTCAACGACCCGGCCCAGGTGCGTTCGGCGCCCGAGAAGCTGATGGTCACGGCCTTCCCCGGTCTGCAGCCGCCGACGCTGATTTCGGCCGATCCCGTGGCCCTGACCGCCTTCCACAAGAAGCACGGCGAGGTGGTGCTGAAGCCCCTGCACGGCAACGGCGGCTCGGGCGTGATCAAGCTGCGCGCCGACGATCCCAATCTGGACGCCCTGATCGAGATCCACGCCGGCGCCAGCCGCGACCCGCTGGTGATCCAGAAGTTCATTCCCGCCGTGTCCAAGGGCGACAAGCGCATCATCCTGATCGAAGGCGAGCCGGTCGGCGCCATCAACCGCGTGCCGGCGGCCGGGGCCGTGCGGTCGAACCTGCACGTCGGCGGCACCGCCATGCCGGTCGAGCTGACCCCGCGCGACCTGGAGATTTGCAAGGCCATCGGCCCGACGCTGAAGGAACGCGGCCTGATCTTCGTGGGCATCGACGTGATCGGCGACTATCTGACCGAGATCAACGTCACCTCTCCCACCGGTGCCCAGCAGTTGAAGACCTTCACCGGCATCGACGCCACGGCCCTGATGTGGGACGCCATCGAAGCCCGCCGCGCCGCACAGGTTGCGTGACCGCCACTTGAATTAGATTTCAGTTCATGGTTCGTTCTCTCGCAGGAAGCGGGAGGACGTCATGGTCGCACGGGTTGTCACGGTCGCCTTCGACGGGGTGGAGGCCCGGCGCGTGGACGTCGAGGTCCAGTTGGTCGGCCAGAACCGCGAGACGGTCTTCACAATCGTCGGCCTGCCGGACAAGGCGGTGGCCGAGAGCCGCGAACGGGTGCGCGGCGCCTTTTCCGGCATCGGCCTGGCCCTGCCCGCGGCGCGGATCATCGCCAATCTGGCGCCCGCCGACCTGCCCAAGGAGGGCAGTCATTTCGACCTGCCCATCGCCCTGGCCTTGATGGCGGCCATGGGGGTGATCGCGCCCGACGCCCTGGACGGCTGGGCCGCCATCGGGGAGCTGGGGCTGGACGGACAGATCGCGCGGGTCGGCGGGGCCCTGCCGGCCGCCGTGGCCGCCGACGCCATGGGCCTGGGTTTGATCTGCCCCGAGGCGACGGGACCGGAGGCGGCCTGGGCCGGGGGGGCGCGCATACTGGCCCCGCGTTCGCTGATCGGCCTGGTCAATCACTTCAAGGGGACCCAGGTGTTGCGTGCGCCCGAACCCGGCCCGTTGGCCAGCGGCAAGGCCGTGCCCGACCTGCGCGAGGTCAAGGGCCAGGAAAGCGCCAAGCGCGCGCTGGAGATCGCGGCGGCCGGCGGTCACAACCTGCTGTTCATCGGCCCGCCGGGATCGGGCAAGTCGATGATGGCGCAACGGCTGCCGGGCCTTCTGCCGCCCCTGACCTCGTCGGAACTGCTGGAGACCTCGATGGTCTGGTCGGTCGCCGGCCTGATCGAGCGCGGCGCCCTGACACGGGATCGACCGTTCAGAAGCCCGCACCATTCCGCCTCGATGGCGGCCCTGACCGGCGGAGGCTTGCGCGCCAAGCCGGGCGAGGCGTCGCTGGCGCACAACGGCGTGCTGTTTCTCGACGAACTGCCCGAATACAGCGCCCAGGCCCTGGATTCGCTGCGGGCGCCGCTGGAGACGGGCGAGATCGTGGTCGCCCGCGCCAACGCCCACATCCGCTATCCGGCGCGGTTCCAGTTGGTGGCGGCGATGAACCCCTGTCGCTGCGGCATGGGCGGGGCCGGACGCGGGGCTTGCGGCAAGGCCCCGCGTTGCCAGCGCGACTATCAGAACCGAGTGTCGGGCCCGATGTTCGACCGGATCGACCTGACGGTGGAGACCCCGCCGGTGACCGCCGCCGACATGGCCCTGCCGCCGCCCGCCGAGGGCACGGCCGAGGCCAGGGCGCGCGTCGCGACCGCCCGCGCCATGCAGGAGGACCGGGTGCGCGAGGCGGGGCTGGACCCGGCCCAGGGCCTGAACGCGCGCGCGACCGGCGACACGCTGGACAGGTTCGCCACCCCGGACGAGGCGGGGCGCATGCTGTTGATGCGGGCGGGCGAGGCGGGCGGACTGACGGCGCGCGGCTGGACCCGCACCCTGCGCCTGGCGCGCACCATCGCCGATCTGGACGGCTGCACCGGCGTGCTGCGCCGCCACATCGCCGAGGCCCTGATCTATCGCCGCAACACCGTCGGGGCCGAGGCCGATTTCGACCGGCGCGTGGCGTCCCGAAACGACGCAGCGTTCGGAATGCGTGAAGACGACGGCGCGCAGACCCCGTTCCTTCATTCGTGAGCGACGAGGAGATATCCTTAACCCGTCGCGCCTAAGGTCTGTGGCGATGGGGGAGGCCGCCATGGCGCGACGCACGGAGACGAAGCGGATCGAGGATCAGGCTGTGCAGCCTGTCGATCCCGCCCAGCAGTTCCTGCGGCTGATGAGCCACGAGATGCGCACGCCGCTGAACGGCGTCATCGGCATGATCAACCTCTTGCAACGGACCCGGCTGGACGGCGCCCAGCGCGCCTATGCCGAAAACGCGCGTCAGTCGGCCGAACATCTGCTGGGTCTGGTCAACGACCTCTTGGACTATGCGCGCCTGGAGGCCGGGGCGCTGGAGTTCGATCTGGCTCCGGTCGATCTGGAAGGGCTGGTCCGCGGCGTCGCCGAACTGCTTAGCCCGCGCGCCCACGACAAGGGCCTGGAGATCGTCTGGTCGGTGGCCGCCGACGCGCCCGATGTTTTGGCCGATGAAGGCCGGCTACGCCAGGTTCTGTTCAATCTCGCCGGCAATGCCGTGAAGTTCACCGAGACCGGCGGCGTGCGGATCACGGTCGAACGCGCCGGCGGCAGCGCGGCCCGCCCGCGCCTGGCCTTCCTGGTCGACGACACAGGGCCGGGCGTCGCGCCCGAGGCCCGCGCGCGCATCTTCGAGGAGTTCGGTCACGCCGATTCCTCCGACGCCGTGCGGCATGACGGCGCCGGCCTGGGGCTGGCGGTCGTGCGCAAACTGGCCGCCGCCATGGAGGGCTCGGTGCGGGTCGAGGACCGGCCGGACGGCGCCACATCCAGCAAGGGCGCCCGCTTCCGCTTCGAGGCCGCCTTCGCCGCCGTCGCCGTGGCGCGGGACAAGCCGCTGCGGAATCATAAAGTCGCGGTGCGCTCGCCCGACCCCTTCGTCCTGTCCGCCGCCAGCGCCCAGATCGAGGCCTCTGGCGGCACGATCGCCGACCAGGCGCCGGTGACCCTGATCGACCACGCCGACGCCACGGTGGGAAGCCTGGCCGCCCTGCCCGCCGCCGGTCGCGGCATCGTCCTGCTGAAACCATCCGAGCGCGACCTGATCGCCCGCTATCGATCCGCCGGCTTCCACGGCTATCTGATCAAGCCGCTGCGCCGCGCCTCCCTGGCCGAGCGGGTCCTGGCGGCCATCGGCGCCGAGACGGGCGACAGAAGCGCCGCCCCCATCGCAGCCCATGTCGAGGACGACCGCGTCTCGCCCGTTCAGTTCGCCGGCATTCGCGTGCTGCTGGCCGAGGACAATCCCGTCGGCGCGCTTCTGGCCCGCACCCTGCTGCGCCGCGAAGGCTGCACCGTCGAGACCGCCGCCACCGGAGAGGAAGCCGTCGCGGCCCTGAAGCGCGCGCGCTACGACGTGGTCTTCATGGACATGCGGATGCCGGGCATGGACGGCCCCGCCGCAGCCCGCGCCATCCGCGCCGGGGGCGACACGACGCCCATCCTGGCCCTGACCGCCAACGCCTTCGCCGAGGACCGCCGCGCCTGTCTGGAGGCCGGCATGGACGACCATATCGTCAAGCCGCTGGACGCCGACGCCCTGCGCGCCGCCCTGGCCCGCTGGACGAAGCGCGACATCCGCGCCAAGGTCGGCTGAGTTACAGGCGCCCGCGTTTCCGGCCGCCGCGCCGGAGCCGTGCATGACCGACCAAGCCACCCCCGCAGAGACCACGCCCAAAAAGGCGGCCGGAGCAACTGATGTCCTGAAGGCGCTGGGGCGCGGACGCGTACTAATCACCCTGCTGATCGGCCTCGGCTCAGGCCTACCCTTCATGCTGGTCGGCAACACCCTCGGCATGTGGCTGCGTGAGGGCGGGACGGAGTTGGCGGCGATCGGCTTCATCTCCTGGGTGGGCCTGGCGTATTCGCTGAAGTTCCTCTGGGCGCCGGTGATTGATAGGGTCGATGTGCCATTGCTGGGCCGGCTGGGACGGCGTCGGGGCTGGCTGTTGTTGTCCCAGATCGCCGTCGGCCTTTCGTTGATCGCCATGGCCCTGATCGGACCAGAAGGCGGCTTGACCCTTTTGGGTGCGGCTGCCTTGGCGACGGCCTTCTCGGCCGCGACACAGGATATCGTCGCCGATGCCTGGCGGATCGAGAGCGCCGAGAGCGACGAGGATCAGGGTCTGCTGACCTCGGCTTTCCAGCTCGGTTATCGCGCGGCGATACTGGCGGGCAACGCGCTGATCCTCTTCGTCGCCTCCGGCATCGGCTGGAATGGCGCCTACGGCCTGTATGGCGCGGCTATGGGGATCGCCGTCATCGCGACCCTGTTCGCAAAGGAGCCGGTGGATCGCCGGACCTTGGAGCAGGTCACGGGACAGGTGTCGCTGCTCTCACCCCGCGGCCTTTTCGACGCAATTGTCGGCCCGTTTGTCACCTTCCTGAAAACTCACGGTGGGGCGGCGATCCTGATGCTGGCGGCGATCAGCCTTTATCGTCTGCCGGACTTCGTCATGGGGCCGATGATTGGCCCCTTCTACACCGACCTGGGGCTGGCCAAGGAAACCGTCGGGGCCATGCGCCTGAGCGTCGGGCTTGTCGCGTCGTTGCTTGGCATCGCTGCGGGCGGTCTGTTCTCGGTCCGGTTTGGCTTCGGCAAAACCCTGCTGCTGGGCGCCCTGATCGGACCGATGTCGAACCTTGGCTATACGGTCATGGCGGTCGTCGGCCTGTCGACGCCGGTCTTCGGCGGCGTTCTGTTCGTGGAAAACTTTTCCGAAGGTTTCGCCGGCGCGGCCCTTGTCGCCTACATGGCCAGCCTGACCAGCATCGGCTACACGGCGACGCAATATGCCCTTTTAAGCTCGTTTTACGCCCTGCTCGGCAAATTCCTGAAGGGTTTGTCGGGCGTGGCAGTTGAAGGACTGGAGCAAGGACGCCCTCTCATGGAAGCCTACGCTCTGTTCTTCGCCGCGACGGCTGCGGTCGGTGTGCCTGCAGTCTTGCTGTGCTGGATTCTTTTGCGCCGACAGCGACCGCAGGCGGAGACTTCGGCAACGCCATAGCCTTCATCCTCGCCGCGAAAAAGGGTGAGCCCTTCTCACGCCTCACCGCTTGAGGAAGCCGCCGATCATGTCGCCCAAGCCGCCAGCAAGCCCGCCCGGCAGCTTGCCCAGCAGGTCGTCTGCGCCGTCGATCTGACCGCCGGGGGTCAGGCGGTCGATGGCCTCGGGCAGCAGGCCCGCCAGGGTCTCGCCGGCCTGCTGGGGCGAGACGCCCATCTTGGCGGCGATGTCGGCGATGGGGCCGTGGCCCAGGACGGCCGTGATCTGCTCAGGCGAGATATTGGCGTTCGGACCCGTGCCGACCCAGGAGCCGATCACGTCGCCCAGGCCTGCCTGGCCAAACTTTTCTGCCAGTCCGCCGACGCCGCCCTGACCCTTGAGCAGGTCGGCAAGGCCCCCTGCGGCGTCGTCGCCCAGGCCCTTCACCACATTGTCGAGAAAGCCCATCGTCCGTCTCCTGTCTGACGCCGAACCGTAACACCGTCGTGCGACGGATACGAGAAAGGCCCGCCGGGATCCGACGGGCCTTTGCAGCGTCAGCTTTCGCCGAAGCTTAGTTCTTGGCGTCGTTCGCGCCGGTGGTCACGGCCGAACCGGCGGCCGAGACATCACGGCCGGCGCCAGCGATGGTGTTGCAGGCCGACACGGCCAGGGCGGCGGCGACGATGGTCAGAGTGATGATCTTGCGCATGGTGTGAACCCCTTGTTGGTATGGTCAAGCTCCGTCCAAACGCCGACCTTGAACTTGGGTTGCATCAAGCGACGCCGTATTGGAATTTCGTCCGGACGTGTCGGATCGCCGCAACGCCTGCGACATTGGCGGCTTGCGCCCGGCGAACGCGCGCCCGAAGGTGAGCCCCTGTTTCACGAGAGGTTGTCCATGCGTCGTCTTCTGATCTCGTCCGCCGCCATGATGGCGGTGCTGTCCGCCGCGCCTGCAATGGCCCAAACGCCGGCGGCGACAACGACGGGGACGCCGGCAGCCGAGGCCCAAAGCGAGGACGCACGGCTGAACGCCTTCTTCGAGGACGCCTTCCAGGCGCGGATCGCGCTGAGCCCGCAACAGATGACCTCGCTGGGCATCAAGACCGATTACGACAAGCTGGACGATGTGTCGGACGCCGCCGCAGACCGGGCTTTGGCCCTTCAGGAGGCCCAGCTGGCGCAGATGAAGGCCGGCTTCGATCCCGAGAAGCTGGGTCCGCAGGCGCGGCTGTCGTGGCGGATGTTCGAATACGGCGTCCAGCAGGCGCGGCTGTCGAACCAGTGGCGCGACTGGGGCTTTCAGTTCGCCGCCAACGGCAATCCGACCACCAGCCTGCCCGTCTTCCTGATCAACAACCACCGCGTCTCAAGCGTCGCCGACGCCGAAGCCTATGTCGGCCGTCTGCGCGCCGCCCAAGTCCAGATGGGCCAGGTCGCCGACGAACTGCGTCAGCGTGCGGCGGCCGGCGTGGTCTCGCCCCGCTTCGTCTTCGAACCCTCCATCGCCAACACCCGCAACGTCGTCTCCGGCGCGCCGTTCGACGGTGGCGCGGACAATCCGGTCTGGGCCGACTTCAACAAGAAGGTCGCGGCGCTGGAGGCCGACCAGGCGACCAAGGACCGGTTGCTGTCCGAAGGACGCGCCGCCCTGACGGGCCCCTACAAGGCCGGGTTCGAGACCGTGTTGACGGCCTTGGCCGAGGTGCAGCCCAAGGCCGACAGCGACGCGGGCGTGTGGCGCCTGCCGCAGGGCGAGGCCTATTACAACGCCCGGCTCCAGCTCTCGACCACCACCGACCTGACCGCCGACCAGATCCACCAGATCGGCCTGGACGAGGTCGCCCGCATCCAGGAAGAGATGGAAGTCATCAAGGCCCAGGTCGGCTTCACCGGCACGCTGCAGGAATTCTTTGCTTTCCTGAAGACCGATCCGCGCTTCCAGTATCCGAACACGCCGGAGGGCAAGGAACAGTATCTGACCGACGCGCGCGGCTTCATCGCCCAGGTGATGGCGGCGGCCCCGCAGTGGTTCTCGACCCTGCCCAAGGCGGCGCTGGAGGTGCGGGCGGTGGAGCCGTTCCGCGAGGCGACGGCCTCGATCGCCTTCTATAACTCCCCGGCGCCGGACGGGTCGCGGCCAGGCATCTATTACGTCAACCTGTCGGACATGACCCAGGTGCTGAAGCCCCAGATCGAGGGCATCAGCTATCACGAGGGCGCGCCCGGCCACCATTTCCAGATCGCCTATGCCCAGGAAATCGAGGGCCTGCCGCGCTTCCGCCGCTTCGGCGGTTACGGCGCCTACGCCGAGGGCTGGGGCCTGTATGCCGAACAGCTGGGCAAGGAGATGGGCTTCTATCAGGATCCCTATTCCGACTTCGGCCGGCTCTCGACCGAGCTGTGGCGGGCGGTGCGGCTGGTGACGGACACCGGCCTGCACGCCAAACGCTGGAGCCGCGAACAGGCGATGGACTATTTCCGCCAGAACTCCCTGCTGTCCGAACGCGACATTGAAAAGGAAGTCGAGCGCTACATCACCAATCCCGGCCAGGCGACCAGCTACAAGATCGGCGAGCTGAAGATCGAGGAACTTCGGGACCGGGCCAAGGCGGCGCTTGGGGACCGGTTCGACATCAAGGACTTCCACGCCGTGGTCCTGGGCTCCGGCTCGGTGCCGCTGGACGTGTTGGAAGACCAGGTGGACGGCTGGATTGCGGCGGGGGGCGGAGCGCCGACGGCCTGACTTTTTCCTTCTCCCATTGGGAGAAGGTGGCTCGAAGAGCCGGATGAGGGTCGGCCGGTGGGCCAGGTCGCACCGTTCGACCCTCACCCTTTTGCGCCAGAACGACGGCTATTGCCGCCGTGCGCTCAAGCCCTCTCCCAACGGGAGAGGGAGGCATGGGTGCGCTTTTCGTGTATGAGCCGCCGCCATGCCCTTCACCGCCACCGTCCTGACCATGTTTCCCGAGGCCTTTCCCGGCCCGCTCGGCGTGTCGTTGATCGGCACCGCCTGGCGCGAGAAGGGCTTGTGGAGCCTGGAAACGGTTGACATTCGCGCCTTTTCCACAGATACGCGCGGCTTCTTGGACGACACCCCCGCGGGTGGCGGCCCGGGAGCTGTGCTTAAGGCGGACGTGGTGGCTCGGGCGGTGGATAGCCTTCCGGTACCAAAACGGCCGCTTTTGTACATGAGCGCCAGGGGTCGACCCCTGACCCAGGCGCGCGTCAAGGAATGGGCGAAAGCCGACGGGATCGTCGTGCTGTGCGGTCGTTTCGAGGGGGTGGACCAACGGGTGCTCGACGCACGCGGGTTCGAGGAGGTCTCGGTCGGAGACGCGGTGCTCGCCGGCGGCGAGGCGGCGGCGATGGTCGCGATCGAGGCGTGCGTAAGACTGATCCCTGGAGTGCTCGGCGCGGCGGATAGCCTGTCGTCCGAAAGCTTCGAGGATGGGCTTCTGGAACACCCGCAGTACACGCGACCGCGGACGTTCGAGGGGCTTGAGATACCCGAGGTGCTGGTGTCGGGCGACCACAAGAAGGTCGCACAATGGCGCGAGATGCAACGGGAAGAGACCACGCGGGAGCGGCGACCAGACCTCTGGGAAGCGCATCTCGCCAAATCACAGCTAAAGGGCGCAAAGCCCGAGGAGAAATGACATGAACATCGTTCAACAGCTGAACGCCGAAGAAAAAGCCCGCGTCCTAGGCGAGCGCATCATCCCGGTCTTCCAACCCGGCGACACCCTGCGCGTCAATGTGAAGATCAAGGAAGGCGAGCGCGAGCGCGTCCAGGCCTTCGAAGGCGTCTGCATCGCCCGTGACGGAGGCGGCATCAGCGAAACCTTCACGGTCCGCAAGATCTCGTTCGGCGAAGGCGTCGAGCGTAAATTCCCCATTCTGTCGCCGAACATCGAGTCGATCGAAGTGAAGCGCCGCGGCGTCGTGCGTCGCGCCAAGCTCTATTATCTGCGCGATCGTCGCGGCAAGTCGGCCCGTATCGCCGAGCGCCAGACGGTCCGCCCCGTCAAGGGCGTCGTGGTTCCGGAAACCGGTTCGGCCGCCAAGGGCGACGAAGCGTAGTTTCAGACACGACACTGAGATGACGAAGGCCCCGGCGGAAACGCCGGGGCCTTTTTCGTATCACCTCCCCGCCCGCGAAGGCGGGTGGGGAGGACAGACCGCGTCAGCGGTCAGGAGGGGGCGACCCGGTGGAGAACGTCGAGCGTCGCCTTCATCGGCCGATACCCGGTCGCCCCTCCTGGCGACCTGCGGCCGCCTGTCCTCCCCATGCGCCTCCGCGCATGGGGAGGTGAGCGTTTCTACTGCGGATAGAGCGGGTTGTCCGCGTCGCGCTGGCCTTCCAGGCTGTGCTTCAGCGCCTCCATCTGCTCATGCTCGGTCTTCACCGCCGCATAGGCCCGCCTGATCGTTTCGCGCGTGGTGGCGGAAATGCCGGTGTCCTCCAGCGCCTTTTCGTATTTGCCGGCGATGAAGCCTTCGCCGCTGTTGATCGAGCCGACGACGGAATCGTCGTTGCGAAGCAGGGCGTGTTTCACGTCGAGGAAGGCGCGGTGCGCCTTGGCCAGGATCGAGCCGTCAGATTCGGGATCGCCGCCCAGGCCGCGCACGGCGGCGGACAGGTCGTCGACGACCTGCTGGCGTTCGGCGCTGCGGCGCTCGAACAGGGTGCGATAGTGAGGGTCCTGCGTCTGTTCGGCGGCTTCGCGATAGCCGTCGGCGCTGTCCAGCGTGGTCTCGATCAGGCCGTTCAGAACCTTGATGTCGTGGGCGTTGGGATTGCTCATCTCGTCCATTCCTTCCGCTGTTGCGGTCGAACGGCGAAATGGCCGGGCGCGGCGAAGGTTGCCGCCTGCGACATCAAAGTTTGGTGCGAAGGGACCAAAGCTCGGGGAAGCAGCGCTTGGTCAGGGTCGAGGCCAGATAGGCCGCCCCCTCCGTGCCGCCGGTTCCGCGACGACGGCCGATGATGCGCTCGACCGTGACGACATGTTTGTGGCGCCAGGTCAGCAGGGCGTCGTCCAGATCGACCGGCTTCTCGGCCAGTTGATACAGCACCCACCAGCGCTCGGTGTCGCGATAGACCTCCAGCCAGGCCGCCTCGACGGCTTCCGAGGGTTCATAGGGCTGGGTCACGTCGCGGTTCAGCACCTCGGCGGGCACCGGCAGACCGGCCTTGGCCATCTGGGCCAGGGCGTCATCGTACAGGCTGGGGGCGGCGATGGCGGCCTGGAGCGCGGCTAACGCCTCGGGGCGATCCTCATGGAACTTCAGGAAGCTGGCGTCCTTCAGGCCCAGCATGGCCTCGAAACGACGGAACTGGTCGCTCTGGAAGCCAGAGGACGATCCAAGGGAGCCCCGAAACCGCAGATAGTCGGCCGGGGTCATGGTCGACAGGATGTCCCAGCTGTGGGTCATCACCGCCTGGATGCGCGACACCCGCGCCAGGCTCTTGTAGGCGGGCACCAGATCGCCGGCGCGCACCAGCCGCTGGGCCAGGGCCGTCTCGTGCAGGATCTGCTTGAGCCACAGTTCCTTGGTCTGGTGGATGACGACGAACAGCATCTCGTCGTGCTGGTCCGACAGCGGATGCTGGGTCGAAAGCAGGTCGTCCAACGCCAGATAGCCGGCGTAGGTGATGTCGCTGGATTGGGTCATGCTCGCCTATCGCCCGCGATGGCGGGCAGCGCAAGGCGGCTTGGCGCCGGCCCTAATGCTGGCCTTGGGCCGAGACGTTCGAGGCGATCTGACGGCCGGCGTCGAAGGCGTCGCGCGCGCCTTTATAGATGAAGCCGTAGGTCGGATAGACCGTGGTGCCGAGATCGTTGATCGGATTGTACCAGACCTTGACCTGGGACCAGTCGTTGGAGGGCGAGACGTCGACGACGGTGACGTTCTCCTCGACCTTGCCGCGGCTGCCGCCCCAGTTGGCGTGGGTCACGCGGACCACGCGGTCGGTCAGGATGTCGGAAACGACGGCGACGTGGCCCCGGCTCATGCGGCCCTCGGGGCGGAAGACCAGGACAGAACCCGTTTCAGGCGCGCGACCGGTGCGGAAGCCGGCGGAGGCCTGACGCCACCAGGTCCAGGCGTCGCCGAAGATGTTGATGCCCGAGAACATGCGCGCGAAGGTCACGCACTGCCAATACGGCTCGTCAGCCTTCGCACTGGAGGGAACCGCGCCCAATGCAAAAAAACCGAGGGTCGCCGCAACCGCGGCGGCTTTGAGCCGTTTCGTCATGCTTAGGGGTATCCCGACCCGTCTTTGGGATACCCTTTAGGCCACGGGTTCACGCTCGGTAGCAAGTTGTTTCGGCGTAGCGCCGGACTTCAGACTGCTTGCCGAAGTCTTATCGCCCCGCTTGCCCATGCCGCGCAAAGCCTTGCGAGCCGGGTGTTCGACGAGGTGATACGAGACGGCGGCCACCACCGGCAGCAGGGCCAAAATCGCCAACCACACGAAAATTTGAAGCTGCTTGTCGGGCGCATCCGTCAGCTTGGCGGCCAGGCCGACGGCCAGAAGCTTCCACGGCACGCAAACCATATAGACCGAATAGCTGATCTCGCCGAGGTAGACGGCGGGCTTGGAGGCGAGCCATCCGGCGCGCTCATTGGGCAGTGACGCCAGCGACAGGATCAGGGCGCCGGCCAGCAGAACCGTGATCCCGTCCCACAGGCCAAGCGCCGCGCTGAGCACCATCAGGCCGAACGAGACAGCGGCGCACAGCCACGGCGCCTTCAACGGCGCGCGGCGGTAGACGAGGTAGAGGGCGCACCCCAGGGCGAAGCACGGCACGATCCGAAGCGCGCCCCAACGGATGGTCGCCTCGGTCAGAGCAAATCCGGCCCATTGCTCGAAGACGAAATAGAGGATGGCCAGGAAGGCCGCCGCACCGACGACGGCCGCGATCGGACGATGACGCGCGCGCCAGAAGACGAAGGCGAAAAGCGGGAAGCAGAGATAGGCGAACCACTCCGCCGAGATCGACCAGGACGGATGGTTCCAGCCCGCCACCGGCGCCACGCCCCAGGCGTGGACCATGAACAGGTTGGCGGGCAGCGACGCCCAGCTCAGCACATTGCCGTCCACGCTCATGCCCGCGAACAGGGCGGCGGCGGCCAGAAGCCCGACCCCGATCAGGGTCGCGATATGCAGCGGATAGACCCGCGCCACCCGCGCCCACAGGAAGCTTTTATACGAGAACGACTTCTCGCCCGCCGCCTGAAGATAGACGTGGCTGAGGATGAAGCCGGACAGGACGAAGAACAGCTCGACTCCCAGATAACCCTTGGCCACCAGGCCGACCTGACCGGCGCCCGCCAGATTTTCCCAGAAGCTGTAGACGGCCACCCACATCGCCGCGACAAAGCGCAGGGCGGTGATGGGGCGAAGATCGGCGGGAGTCTGAACGGGGGTCATGGTCTCACCTTGGCACGTCAGCCTTTTCGAACCGTGAAGGCCCGCAAAGGTTGTGCCTTCAGCGCATCGCCGCCAGCGCATGGTCCGCGATCAGGGTGTCGGCCAGCCCGTGCGGATTGCGAACGTCAAAGTTCTCGGTCGTCACCACCACGACCGCGTCCAGGTTGGGGATGATCGCGACCTTGTTGCCGCCGGTGCCCGACATGGTCCAGGCGGGATGCGGCGCGCCGGCGACCTGATAGGTCGGCAGCCAGATCAGATAGCCGTAGTCGCCCTTTTGCGGATCGACGCTGGCGTGCGGCGCGGTCATGGCGCGGGTCCAGGCCTCGGGCAGAACCTGGCTTCCGTCCCAGCGGCCCTGGTTCAGCAGCAATTGACCGAGGGTGAGCAGATCACGGCTGCGCAGGCCCAGGCCGCCGCCGCCCTGAGCCAGGCCCGTCGGCGACATCTGCCATCGCTCGCCCTCGATCCCCAGCGGGCCGAACAAGGCCTTTTGCGCGAAGTCCTGAAGCGGCTCGCCCGTCGCCTTCTGCACCACGGCGCCCAGGGTGGTCACACCGGCGGTGCAATAGCTGAAGGCCCGGCCATAGGGCTGGTCCGCAGGCTTGGGAATCCAGGCCGGAAAGCCGCGAAGCGGCAGGTCCATGGCGAACTTCACCCAGTCCTCGATCAGATACATCCGCTCCTCGTTGCCGCGCGAGAACGAATTGTCGTCGTCGCATTCCAGCAGCGAGCTCATGGTCAGCAGGTCCTCGACCGTGATCGCGGCCTTGCGGGGGTCGGGATTGTCGAACGGGCCGTGGTCCGCGACGAAGGGCATGACCGGCGCATCGACGCTGGCGATGTCGCCCCGCGCGACGGCGGCGCCGACCAGCATGGCGGTGACGGTCTTGGTGACCGAGCGGGTGTTGCGGCGGCTCTCGCGGCCCGCATCATCGAAATAGACCTCATGGACCAGCCGGCCGTGGCGGGCGATCAGGACGCTGGTGATCTTCTGGAAGGTCCCTGCGCGGACGGCAGCGTCCATGGCCGCCAGCCCGTCGACCGAAACCGCCTGGGTTTCGGGTGCGGCGACTGGCCAGTTCGGCTCGGCCATCACGGGTGCGGAGACGAGCGCTAGCCCGAGGGTCGCGAGAAGCAGATGAAGCATGACGGTCCTGAATGGGGGAAGTAACGACCGGACTTCCCACGCGAGGAGCCGCCCGTCTTGAACAGATGCAACCGATCAGGCGAACAGGGCGCGGTAGCGGGCCGGCGTCAGGCCATAGAGCGCGCCGAACTCGCGCGTCATATGGCTCTGGTCGGCATAGCCCGCGCCCAGAGCCAGTTCGGCCAAGTCCCGCCCGCGCGTGATCTGGGCCGCCGCCCGATCCGCCCGCGCGCGTCGAATGGCGGCGGCGGGCGAAAAGCCGAAATGGCGGCGATAACGGCGGGCCAGGGAGACGGGATGGACCCCCACCATGCGGGCGACCGTCGCCACCTCCAGCCCCGGCTGGTCCGCCAGATCGTGCAGGACGTCATGGGCTCTCAACAGCCAATCCGGCGCAGGATCCTCGTCCAACTCCCCCGGCGACAGAACCGACGCCGCCAGATCCAAGGTCAGACCCTCCATCACGACCGCGTCCCCCGCTGCAAACCGCCCGGCTACTCCAATCAGCCGACGCGCCGCTCCTTCGGCCAGGGCGCCGCGCAACCGCATTGGGTCGCCGCGCCCGGCGCCCTTGGGCGGATCGAAACTGATCGACAGGAAGCGGCCGCCCGCGACGTCGAAACAGTCGCGATGCTCGACTCCCGGCGGATTCCACACCAGGGCGCCGGGGCCGAAGGCGGCGTCACGGGGCGTCAGGGGATCATGGGCCAGGCTGCGGTATCCGCCGTCCAGGGCCAGGACGAAGTGGGCGTCGTCATGGGCGTGCATCTCCACGCCCTCGGGCGGCCGGCTGGCGATCCACAGGCCGACGCGAAAGCCCCCGGCCTCCACCGTCCGCGAAGCCGCGCCGAAGAAATCGCCCGACGGCAGATGTGGCCTGGTCATGAATGACGATCCCCGCGCGGCGTCTGCGGCCACGCTTGGCATCATGCGCAGGAACCGCGCAAAGAAAAAGGCCCGGAACCTGGGTTCCGGGCCTTTGTCCTTCGGTGCTCGCGACCCCGGACCTAGTCCAGGGTGCGCTTGATCTCTTCGACCGTGAAGCACTCGATGTAGTCGCCTTCCTTGATGTCCTGGAAGCCCTGGAACTGCATGCCGCACTCCTGGCCCGCCGTGACTTCGTTGACCTCGTCCTTGAAGCGTTTGAGCGTGTTGAGCACGCCCAGCTCCAGAACCACCACGTCGTCGCGGACGATACGGACGCGAGCGCCCTTGCGGACCACGCCTTCCGACACCCGGCAACCGGCGATCTTGCCGATCTTGGAGATGTCGAACACCTGCAGGACGGCGGCGTTGCCCAGGAAGGTTTCCCGTTGCAGCGGCGCCAGCATGCCGGACAGCACGCCTTTGATGTCGTCCAGCAGGTCGTAGATGATCGAATAGTAGCGGATCTCGACGCCCTCGCGGTCGGCCAGATCGCGCGCCTGTTTCGACGCACGGACGTTGAAGCCGAGGATCGGCGCCCCGGCCGACTTGGCCAGGTTGACGTCGCTCTCGGTGATGCCGCCGGCGCCGGAATAGACCGTGCGGGCGCGCACCTCGTCGGTGCTCATCTTGTCCAGCGAGCTGACGATGGCTTCGGCCGAACCCTGCACGTCCGCCTTGATGACGACCGGCAGTTCCGAGACCTTCTTGGACTGCAGACGCGACATCATGTCGACCAGCGACACGGACCCGCCCGAGACCTGGGCCTTTTCGCGCTTCACCCGCTGACGGTATTCAGTCAGCTCGCGAGCGCGGGCTTCGGATTCCACCACGGCGAAGACGTCGCCGGGAGACGGCGCCTCGTCCAGGCCGAGGATCTCGACGGGGACGGAGGGACCGGCGTCTGTCAGTTGCTCGTTGCGCTCGTTCAGCAGGGCGCGAACCTTACCCCACGAGCTGCCGGCGACGACGATGTCGCCGCGCTTCAGCGTGCCGCGCTTGACCAGGACGGTGCCGACCGGGCCACGTCCCTTGTCCAGCTTGGCCTCGATGACCACGCCCTCGGCCGAACGATCGGCGCTGGCGCGCAGGTCCATGACCTCGGCCTGGACCAGGATGGCCCCAAGCAGGCCGTCGAGGTTCATCCGTTCCTTGGCCGAGACCTCGATGATCTGGGTCTCGCCGCCCAGGCTTTCGGCGATGACTTCATGCTGCAGCAGTTCGTTGACGACCTTCTGCGAAGTCGCGCCGGGCTTGTCCATCTTGTTGACGGCCACGATCAGGGGCGCATTGGCGGCCTTGGCGTGCTGGATGGCTTCGATCGTCTGCGGCATGACGCCGTCGTCGGCGGCCACGACCAGAACCACGATGTCGGTCACATTGGCGCCGCGCGCCCGCATGGCCGAAAAGGCGGCGTGGCCCGGGGTGTCCAGGAAGGTGACCTTCTGGCCGTCTTCCAGACGCACCTGATAGGCGCCGATGTGCTGGGTGATGCCGCCGGCTTCGCCGCCCGCGACGTCGGTCGTGCGCAGGGCGTCCAGCAGCGAGGTCTTGCCGTGGTCGACGTGGCCCATGATGGCCACGACCGGAGCCCGGACATCGTCCGCTTCGGCGTCGTCCGCGTCGCCCAGGAAGCCGAACTCGATGTCGGATTCCGAGACGCGCTTGACCGCCATGCCGAACTCTTCGGCTACCAGTTCGGCGGTGTCGGAATCGATCACGTCGTTGATCTTCATCATCAGGCCCTGCTTCATCAGGAACTTGATGATGTCGACGCCGCGCACGGCCATCCGGTTGGACAGCTCCTGAACGGTGATGACGTCGGGGATGACCACTTCGCGCGGACGGTTCGGCGCGTCGGTCGAGCCGCCCTTACGCTTTTCCTTCTCGCGTTCGCGGGCGCGGCGGACCGAGGCCAGCGAGCGCATCCGCTCGGCGGCGTCGCCGTCGCCGACCACGGACTGGATGGTCATACGGCCTTCGCGACGCTTCGGCTCGCCGCGCGTGCGGCTGACCGCCTTGCCGGCGTCGGAGAAGCGCTTCTCGCGATCGTCGTCGCGACCGACCGGACGGCCGAAGCCGGCGCCGGGCGCACGGGCTGGACGCAGGACATTGGCCTCGGCCGGGGGTGCGTTCGGGGTCGGACGGCCGCCAGGGCCGGTGCGCGCGCCGCCGGGACGGGCGGCGCCGGGGGCCGGACGCGGGTTCAGGGCCGAATAGCGAACGGGCTCGGCCGGCTTGGCGCCTTGCGGACGACCTGCACCGCCGGGGGCCGGACGTGCGCCTTGCGGGCGGTCGGTCTGCGGACGATCCGAATAGGCGCGATCTCCGCCGCCCATCGCCTGTTCACGGGCCGAACGGCCGCCGAAGGCGGGACGCTCGGGCGCGGCGCGTTGGGGATTGCCGGGCTTGGGCACGCGCTGGCCGAAGTTGACGACCGGGCGAGCCGGAGCCGCCGGACGGGCCGGGGCGGCCGGAGCCGGCGTGGCGGCGGCGGTCGGTGCAGGCGTCGGAGCCGGCGTCGGGGCGACCGGTGCGGCAGCGACAGGCGCAGCCGGCTTGGGCGCAGGCTTGACGGGCTGAGGCGCGGCTGCGGTCAGCTTGGAGGCCTCGGCGCGAGCGGCTTCGGCAGCGGCCTTGGCGGCGGCGGCTTCGTCGCGTGCGGCCTGAGCGGCGCGTTCGGTGGCGGCGGCCTGGTCGCGAGCGGCGGCGTCAGCCGCAGCCTTGGCGGCGGCGGCGGCGTCAGCCTTGGCGGCGTTGGCCTGGGTCGCCATGGCGATGGCGCGGCGGCGCGCTTCCTGCTCCTCGGGCGAAAGGGCGCCGCCGGCGGGTTGCGGCGAACGCTGACCCTGCGGACGCGGCGCCTGAGAGGCCTGTTGCGGACGTGCGACATCGAAGCCCTGCGGACGTTGCGGTCCGCCGGCGCCCGCACGGCGTTTGGTCTCGACCACCACCGTCTTGGATCGGCCATGGCTGAAGCTCTGTTTCACGGTCCCGGTCGGGACCGATCCCACAACGCGCGGCTTCAGGCTCAGCGGAGCGCGCGGCCCCGTCTGGGACGGCGCGCCGCCCGTGTTGCCCTGGCCTTCGTTGGTCTTGTCGTTTTCGTCGCTCATCCGGTCGCTTTACTCGGGGCGGAAAGGCCCGCCGTCCTCATCTAATACCCATGAACGACCGTGAGCCCGTCTCCGCCCTTGGAGACAGGCCTTCGGCCGCCAAAATCCTAACTCGCCCCTGAAGGGTTTGCTCCCGCCGGTCCGTCCTCGACACTGGAAACATTCCAGTGAGGGGGGCGAAGCGGCCGAAATCCAGCCAGTCGTTCGACCTCTATGGTCCACCGATCGGCGCGTCCGCCCGCAAGCAGGACGGCGTGTATCGCATTTTCCAGCCCAAGGGCCAAACTCAAATCGTCCACAGTGAACGCGCCGCAGACTTTCGCGGTCTGATGGCGGGCCAGGGCGAGGATTTTTCCACGCCCGTCGGCCGAGCCGTCGGCGGCTTCCACCACCCAGGCGGCCTTGCCCGAACGGATGTTCGCGGCGGATTTCTCGAAGCCAGAGATAAGCACGCCTTCGCGCCGGGCAAGACCCAGTTGGTCGAGACAGCGCCTGACAAGCAGCCGTTCGACGACATCGGCGAGGTCAGCCGGAGCGGTCAGCTTGGTTTTCGCGGCGCGGGTGAAGCCGTTCTTCTTGACCGCAGTCTCGATCGAGGCGCGGCTGGCTTCGACCCACAGGCCGCGTCCGGGCAGTTTCCTGCCCAGGTCGGGAACCACCTGGCCATCGGGCCCGGCGACGAAACGGATCAGGCGAGATTCGTCCATGACCTCGTGAGTGACGAGGTCCCGGCGTTCCCTATCGATCGTTGCGTCGCGCAAGCTCATATGTGGCCAGGTCTCCCATCACGCGTTCGACGGTTCGGAGCCGTCCTCGGCGAGGACCCCCGTGTCGTCAGAAGCGTCGTCGGAAGCATCAGCCTCGGCAGGCGCATCGCCGAACACCTGGTCCGGGTCGTATTCGCCCTCGGCGAACTCGCCGTCTTCGAACTCTTCCGGCTCGGGCTGCGGCAGTTCCGAAGCGTCGATCCAGCCGGCGGCGACACGCGCCTGCAGGATCAGCAGTTCGGCGTCTTCCTGGGCCAGGTTGAAGCTTTCCAGCACGCCGGGGACCTTGACCCGTTCGCCGTTCTTCACTTCGTAGCCGCCGCGGATTTCGTCGGTGGCCAGGTCGGCCAGATCCTCGACCGTCTTCACGCCGCCTTCGCCCAGGGCGACGGCGATGGGCAGGGTCACGCCCGGCACCTGAAGCACGCCGTCCTCGACGCCCAGCTCGACGCGCTTGGCGTCCAGCTCGGCCGCCTTCTTGTCCAGGAATTCGCGGGCGCGGGCCTGCAGTTCCTCGGCGGTCTCCTCATCGAAGCCTTCGATCTCGGAGACTTCATAGGGGTCGGCATAGGCCAGGTCTTCCACCGTCGCGAAGCCTTCGGTGACCAGCAGCTGGGCGATGACCTCGTCCACGTCCAGGGCTTCCTGGAACAGGCCGGTGCGCTCGCTGAACTCGCGCTGGCGACGCTCGCTGTCCTGCGCTTCCGTGATGATGTCGATCTGCCAGCCGGTCAGTTGCGAGGCCAGACGCACGTTCTGGCCGCGACGGCCGATGGCCAGCGACAACTGTTCGTCGGGCACGACGACTTCCACGCGGCCGGCTTCTTCGTCGAGCACGACCTTGGAGACTTCGGCCGGGGCCAGGGCGTTGACGATGAAGGTGGGCTCGTCCGGGTTCCACTGGATGATGTCGATCTTCTCGCCCTGCAGTTCGGCGACGACCGCCTGAACGCGCGAGCCGCGCATGCCGACGCAGGCGCCGACGGGATCGATCGAGCTGTCGTTCGACAGGACGGCCATCTTGGCGCGCGAGCCCGAGTCACGCGCAGCGGCGCGGATCTCGATCACGCCGTCGTACACTTCAGGCACTTCCTGGGCGAACAGCTTGGCCATGAAGCCCGGATGGGCGCGCGACAGCATGACCTGCGGGCCCTTAGCCTCGGGCCGGACGTCGTAGATGTAGGTGCGGATCCGGTCGCCGATGTTGAACACTTCGCGCGGGATGGACTGGTCGCGGCGCATGACGCCCTCGCCCCGGCCCAGATCGACGATGGTGTTGCCGTATTCGACGCGCTTGACCGTGCCGTTGACGATCTCGCCGACGCGATCCTTGAACTCTTCGTACTGGTTGGCGCGCTCGGCCTCCCGGACCTTGCCGGTCACGACCTGGCGGGCCATCTGGGTCTGGACGCGGCCGAACTCGAACGGCGGCAGGGTCTCGACATATTCCTTGCCGACGACGGCTTCCGGATCGCGCTTGGAGGCGTCGGTCAGGCGCACCATGGCGCTGTCGTTGAACTCTTCCAGCTCGTCTTCCGGCATCCAGTCGTCCTCGACGATGGTGACGTGACGGGTCAGGGACAGTTCGCCGGTCTTGTGGTCGATCTTGGCGCGGATGTCGTGATGGGCGCCGTAACGCGACTTGGCGCCCTTCTGGATCGCCTCCTCGATCGCCTCGATGACGACCTCGCGCTCGATGTTCTTTTCTTGCGCGACCGCATTGGCGATCTGCAGCAGTTCGAGGCGGTTGGCGGAAATACCGGTGACGGCCATCAGGCGTTGTCCTCAGAAGGGGTCGTGGTGTCGGTTGTTGCGTCTTCGGCTTCCCCTTCGGGCAGGCCGTCGTCTTCGGGTTCGCCGCGCGCGGCGCGAATGGCGGCGCCCCGCTTCATCAGGGCGTCGGTCAGGACCAGCTTGGCGTCACTCAGCCAGTCGAAGGGGATCAGGGCGGTCTCTTCCTCGCCGTCCAGGTCGATCAGGACGTTGCCGTCCTCGTAGCCGGCCAGCACGCCCTTGAACCGCTTGCGGCCCTCGATCATCCGGTCCGTCTCCAGCCGCGCCTCCTCGCCCTCGAACAGGTCGAAGTCGATGGGACGGGTCAGGGGCCGGTCGATACCGGGCGACGAAACCTCCAGCATATATTCGCCGGCGATGGGGTCGGCGGCGTCGAACACTTCGGACACGGCGCGGCTCAGCTTGGCGCACTGTTCGACCGAGATGTCATGATCGGACGGGCGTTCGGCCATGACCTGAAGGCGCTGGCGCTTGGAGCCGGTCATCAGTCGGACGCGCACGACTTCCAGTCCGAGCGACTCCGCGATGGGGTCGATCAGGTCCAGCAGTTGGCGATCCTGGGCGGTTCTTGCGCGCAAGCGACGAATATCCAAAACAAAAGCGGCGGTCCGTCCGGGCCGCCGCTTGGAACGACGCCGTTGGACGCCGGTCTAACGATGTGAGGGGCCATATAGGCTGTTCACGATCGCTTGTCAGCCCTCTTCGTCAGCTTCGGGCGAAGTCGGGGGTCAAATCAGCGCCAGCCGACCCAGATAATCCATCTTGCCCAGCGGCACGCCTTCCTTGCGCAGGATGGCGTAGGCGGTCGTGAGGTGGAAGTGGAAGTTGGGCAGGACGAAGCTGGTCAGATAGCCGGCACCGTCGAAGTGCAGCTCGCGGTTCGGCGTCTTTAGCACGACCGGACGGGTCTCGGCGCCGACGAAGGCGGCGGGCTCCACGCTCTCGATGAAGGCCAGGGTGCGGGCGATACGGTCCTTCAACTCGGCGAAGGTCGTTTCGGTGTCGGCCATCGACGGATTGTCGACGCCGCCCAGCCGGGCGACGCCGCCCAGCCGGGCGACGGCGCCCTTGGCCGAGTCCGAGGCCAGTTGAACCTGCGACGCCAGCGGCCGCATGTCGTCATGAAGGCGCGCCTGGACCAGGGCGGCTTCGTCGAAGCCCTCCGCCGACGCCTTGTCCAGGCAGCCCGACAGATTGGTCAGGCCGCGCAGGAAGATCGGCGAGGCGGCGTCGTAGATCGAGAAGGTCATCGCAGGGCTCCGGTTGGCGCCATAGCTGGGCGGCGCCTCGTCGAAACGCCAGCCCTGCCGACCTCCTAAATCAGAACGCTTCCCAGCCATCCTCGGCCGCCATGGCGGCGACCCTGGGCGCCGCGCCGCCTCGGCCGACCGTCTTCAGCGCGGCGACGAGATGGGGCGAGCGCGCCGGCGGGGCGGCGGTTGAAGACGCCCTGCGTGGCGCGGGGATCGGCGCCGATGCGACGGTCGAGCCGACGCGGAACTGCGCGACGGACGCCTGCAGGCTTTCGGCCTCCTGGGCCAGCGAGTGGCTGGCGGCCGTCGATTGCTCGACCATCGCAGCATTTTGCTGGGTGACCTGGTCCATCTGGTTCACGGCGGTGTTGACTTGGGCCAGGCCGACGGCCTGTTCCTGGGCCGAGGCCGCGATTTCACTGACAAGGCCGTTGATTTCGGCGACGCGGTCGACAATCCGTTGCAGGGCCTCGCCGGTCTGGCCGACCAGTTTGACGCCCGATCCGACCTGGGTGGTAGAGGTGGAGATCAGGGTCTTGATCTCTTTCGCGGCTTCCGCCGAACGCTGGGCCAGGGCCCGGACCTCGGAGGCCACGACCGCAAAGCCGCGACCGGCGTCGCCGGCGCGAGCGGCTTCGACGCCCGCGTTCAAGGCCAGAAGATTGGTTTGGAAGGCGATTTCGTCGATCACGCCGATGATTTGGCTGATCTGCGAGGATGAGTTCTCGATGGCCTGCATGGCCTGGACGGCGTCACGAACAATGACGCCCGAGGTCTCGGCGTCGCCCTTGGCGGCCTGAACGACATCGGAAGCCTGACGCGCGCCTGAGGCGGTCTTGTTCACCGTGGCCGTGATCTCGTCCAGAGCGGCGGCGGTTTCTTCCAACGAAGCCGCCTGTTGTTCGGTGCGGCGCGACAGATCGTCGGCGGCCTGCGAAATTTCACCGGCGCCCGAGCGGATACCCGCCACATTGCCCAGGACCACGCCCAAAGCCTGCTGCAACTGGGCGATGGCCGCGTTGAAGTCGATCTTCAGCTTGGCGTAGTCGTCAGGGAATTCCTGGGCGATGCTGTAGGTCAGATCGCCGCGCTTGAGGTGGTCCAGCCCTTCGCCCAAGGCTGCGACCACGACCGCCTGTTCACGGGCCCTGGCGTCTGCTGCGCGCTGGTTTCTGGCGCGTTCCTCGTCCGACTGATTGCGAAGCGCCGCCCCTTCGGCCTCCAGCTGAATCTTCTCGATTGCGGCGTCGCGGAACACCAGCAGGGCCAAGCCCATCTTGCCGATCTCGTCCTTGCGCTGGGCGTGCGGCACCTCGATGGTGGTGTCGCCGCCGGACAGCTTGGCCATCCGTTCCCCGATGCCCGTCAGGGCGCTGACGATGGAGCGGGACACGATCAGGCCCACGGCCATGGCGATCAGGGTCGCGATGCCGATGGCGATCAGAGTGGTCATGGCGGCCTGGCCCACGTCCGCCGACAGCTGGGTCGACTTCTCGGCGCTGGCCGCGACCTTGGCGTTCGTAAAGTCGGTCAACTTGGGGATCACAGCCGCCATCTTGCCGTCCATCTCGGTCATCAAGGGGCCTGCCGCCTCGTCATTGGCCAGACCGAGCGCGATAGACCGCGTCGCCAGGTCGCTGACCTCTTTCAGGGGCGCACGCAACGCGTCTACCTCCGCCTTCCATTCCGGAACCAAGGTTTCGGCCTCGCTCAGCAAGGTCTCGATCGCCTGAATTTTCTGGGCCGCGTCGTCCGCCGCCTCGCGCGCTCTGGCCGAGGAACCGTCGTAGACCAAGACCTTGTAGGCGTCGTAGGCCATGCCCTGCATGGTTCGATTGACTCGAACCATCTTCACCAAGGCGACGTTCTCGACATCGACCAACTGGCTGTACTGGGCGTCGATCTTCTTCATGTTCCAGGCGCTGTAAGCGGCGCCGCCCAGCGCCACCAAGGCCAGAAGGATCAAGGGCACGATGATCTTCACCGAGATCTTCGTATCGGACAGAATCTTGTTCACACCCATCTCCAGGCCCATGGGCCGATCGGATTCGAGACGTCGAATCCTTGATTCAATAAACGCGCAGGACGGCCCCAGATCGTCTGGATACAGACCTTTCGAAAGCGACAGACGCGCGAGTCTGAAACTCGACTTGGAAGCTGCGCCGTTCGTCACGAAAAAGGGTAAACGACGAAATAGGTGGGATTACATATATCGAAGATCGTTAAGAGACTTACGCAGCCTCTCCTGGTTCAGAATTCTTCCCAGCCTTCTGACGCGGCCTGAGGTTTGAGCGCGGCGCCGCCGCGACCGACGGCCTTCAGTGCCTGCACCTTGAGATTAGGGGAGCGGCCCACGCGAGCGGACGCCGTGCGTGACACCGGCGCCTGGACGTTGTCGCCCACACGGAACTGAGCCACCGAGGCTTGCAGCGACAGCGCTTCCTGCGCCAGCGAATGGCTGGCGGCGGTCGATTGCTCGACCATGGCGGCGTTTTGCTGGGTGACCTGGTCCATCTGGTTCACGGCGGTGTTGACCTCGGCCAGGCCCACGGCCTGTTCCTGGGCCGAGGCGGCGATTTCCGACACCAGCCCGTCAATCTCGGCGACCCGGTCCACGATCCGTTGCAGGGCTTCGCCGGTTTGACCGACCAGTTTCACGCCCGAACCGACCTGGGTGGTCGAGGTCGAGATCAGCGTCTTGATCTCTTTCGCAGCTTCGGCCGAACGCTGGGCCAGGGCGCGCACTTCGGAGGCGACCACCGCGAAGCCGCGACCGGCCTCGCCAGCACGGGCGGCTTCCACCCCGGCGTTAAGGGCCAGGAGATTGGTCTGGAAGGCGATCTCGTCGATGACGCCGATGATCTGGCTGATCTGCGACGACGAGCCTTCGATAGCCTGCATGGCCGACACCGCGTCGCGGACGATGACGCCCAAGGTCTCGGCGTCGCCCTTGGCGGCCTGGACGATGTCCGAGGCCTGACGCGCGCCCGAGGCCGCCTTGTTCACCGTCGCCGTGATCTCGTCGAGCGTGGCGGCGGTCTCTTCCAGACCGGCGGCCTGCTGTTCGGTGCGACACGACAGGTCGTCGGCGGCCTGGCTGATCTCGCCGGCGCCCGAGTGGATGCCCGCGATGTTGGAGACCACGACCGAGACGGCCTGCTGCAACTGGGCGATGGCGGCGTTGAAGTCGGTTTTCAGCTCGGCGGCCTTGGGCGCGAACTCGGCCTCGATCCGATAGGTCAGGTCGCCGTCGGCCATGGCCGACAGGCCCTGGCCCAGGGCGGTGATGGTGACGCGGTCCTCTTCGGCCTCGCGCGCCTTTTCGGCCTCGCGGGCGGCGCGTTCCTGTTCGCTCATCGAGCGTTGCGACAAGGCCTCGGCCTCCAGCCGGTCCTTTTCGATGGCGGCTTCGCGGAAAATGGCCAGGGCCGTGGCCATCTGCCCGATCTCGTCGCCGAGCGCCACGCCGGGAATTTCCGTGGTCTTGTCATCGTCGGCCAGGCCGCGCATGCGCCGACCCAGGGCCACCACCGGCCTGGATACCGAGCGTCCGATGAACCAGCCGGTCGCCCCGATCGACAGCGCGACCGCCAGCGCCATGGCGCCCAGCGTCATGGCCGCCTTGCCGACGGCGGCGGCGATCTGATCGGTATAGACGCCCGAGCCGATGACCCAACCCCAGGGGGCGAAACCCTTCACATAGGAGATTTTGGGGAGGCCTCTTCCTGGTTCGGCTTGGCATTGATAATCGACTTAGCCTTCGCCCTGCTGCTGAACGACGCTGACGAATTCCTTGAACATCAGCACGCCGTCGGCGTCTTTGTTCTCGCTCAGATCCGTGCCGTTCAGGGCCGGCTTCATCGGGTGCATCACCATGGTGGGATGCATGTCGTTGATCCAGAAATAGTCGTCGTTGCCGTAGCGCATGGCGCCGACGGCCGCCTTGGCGGCGTCCTGGGTCTGGACACGGGAAAGGCGACCCGCCTGCTCCTCAGCCTGATAGTGGGCCACGACGCTGTAGGCGATCTCGACCGAGGCCTTGGTGCGGTCGGCGATGTCCGCGCGCATGGCGGCGTCCAGCCGCATCAGCGACAGACCCGTGATGACCAGAAGCCCCGCCATGGTCACCAGAGCGAGCAGATTGATCCGCCCGCCGATCGTCAACGCCTTCATAGGCCCGTCCCCAAATCTCACCGTTTGGGACACTGCTAACGAGGTTCGTTAAATATCCGCCAAAGGGCGGGGTGCGTAAGACGACGCAACCGCCGCGTCATTTCGTCCTTCGAAACTCCAGGAAGACCGGAACGGTGTCGCCCAGCTTCTTTTCCTCATAGCGGGTGACGACGTGGTCGGCGGGCGGGACGAACCAGTCCTGATCCGCCGCCCCGATCCGCTCCAGTCCCGGCGTGCGGTTCAGCCGCTCCAGCGCCCATTCGGCATAGTCCAGCCAGTCGGTGACGAAGCGCAGCGTCCCGCCCGGTTTCAGGATGCGGGCGAAGGCTTGGGCCGTCTCGTCCTGCAGCAGGCGACGCTTGTTGTGCCGGGCCTTGTGCCAGGGATCGGGAAACAGGATCAGCAGCCGGTCCACCGAGGCGTCGGGCAGGGCGTCGACCAGGTCTCGCGCGTCGTCGGCGTGGATGCGGACATTCTCCAACCCGCCCTCCTCGACATGGCGCAGGGCCGAGGCGACCCCGTTCAGGAAGGGCTCGCAACCAATGACCAGGGCGTCCGGCCGCGTCGCCGCCTGGGCCGCCATGTGCTCGCCGCCGCCGAAACCGATCTCCAGCCAGACCTCAATGGCCTCGGGCATCATCGTCCTGGGGTCCAGCGGCCCGGCCTTGGGTTCGGGCACGGCGATCTGCGGCAGCAGCGTCTCCATCAGCGCCGCCTGACGGGGCTTGATCGGACGGGCCTTGATGCGGCCGAACGACCGCAGCGGGCGGTCGAGATGGGGGTTTTCGTCCTCGGGACGGTCGTCGGAGCTCATGCGCCTGCCGTTAGCCGTCGCAGGGCGGGGCGTCCAGAACAAGCGCGCCCAAACCGCTGCCATGGGACGAACACCGAAACCTTTTGACGGTCGCGACCGAACGCCTTTCTATGACGGCTGCAAGCGGCGTCGGGGCTGACGCATTCGCGGGGAGAGGGATTTCGATGATCGGACATCATCTGCGGGGCGTCAGCCTCGCGGCCATCACATGCGCCGTGCTGGGCCTGTCGGCCTGCGCCACCACCGGCCAGACTTCCGACGACACCGCCGCAAAACCGTCGAAGGACCAGACGATGGCCGCCGGGCTGGATCCCGCGACCACGCTGAACCCCTATCCTTCCACCTATCAACCGTTGCCGCGCGAGGATTTCGCCGTGGTCGGCGCGACCGTCCTGACCGGCACGGACCGCAAGATCGAAAACGGCGTGGTCGTGGTCACGGACGGCAAGATCGCCGCAGTCGGCGACGCCTCGACCCCCGTCCCCGCCGGCTATCGCGTCGTCGAGGCGCGCGGCCGTTATGTCACCCCCGGCGTCATCGACGTTCACAGCCACCTAGGCGTCTATCCGTCGCCCGGCGTCAGCGGCATGAGCGACGGCAACGAGGCGACCAGCCCGAACACCGCCCAGGTCTGGGCCGAACATTCGCTGTGGCCCCAGGATCCGGGCTTCAACACCGCCCGCGCCGGCGGCGTCACCACGCTTCACATCCTGCCCGGCTCGGCCAATCTGTTCGGCGGCCGGGGCGTGACCATTCGCAACACGCCGTCGATCACCATGCAGGGCATGAAGTTCCCGGACGCCCCCTATACGGTCAAGATGGCCTGCGGCGAGAACCCGTCGCGCGTCTATGGCGGCCGCAACCAGAGCCCGGCGACGGGCATGGGCAATATGGCCGGCTATCGCGCCGCCTTCATCGCCGCGCGCGATTACAAGGCCAAATGGGACAAGTGGCGCGAGGACGGCGAGGGCGCGGCCCCGACCCGCAATCTTCAGAACGAGACCCTGGTGGGGGTGCTGGACGGGTCCATCCTGATCCAGAACCACTGCTACCGCGCCGACGAAATGGCCATGATGATCGATATGGCCAAGGAGTTCGGCTACCGGATCACCACCTTCCACCACGCCACCGAGGCCTACAAATTGGCCCCGCAACTGGCCGCCAACGGCATCTGCGCGGCCATGTGGACCGGCTGGTGGGGCTTCAAGATGGAGGCGCTCGACGCCATCGAGGAGAACGCGGCCCTGGTGGACGCGCAACAGGGTTCGTGCGCCGTCATCCACTCCGACGACGCCGAACTGACTCAACGGTTGAATCAGGAGGCCGCCGCCGCCCTGTCGGCCGGTCGCCGCGCTGGGCTTAACATTTCGGAAGAACACGCCATCGGCTGGATCACCTCCAACGCCGCCAAGGCCATCGGCATCGCCGACCAGACCGGCTCGCTGGAGCCGGGCAAGCGCGCCGACGTGGTGATCTGGAGCGCCGATCCCTTCTCGATCTACGCCCGCGCCGACCAGGTCTTCATCGACGGCGCCCTGACCTTCGACCGGACCAACCCCGCCTATCAGCCGACCAGCGATTTCGAGCTGGGCCAGCCAGGCTATGGCCTGACCGCCGCCAACGTCGCCGAAGGAGCCCGCTGATGCGTCTGTCCCACATCCTCGCGGGCCCCCTCGCCGCCCTGTCGGTCGCGGCCCTGTCCCTCGCCGCCCCCGCCCTCGCCCAGGACACCGTGGCCATCGTCGGCGGCCGGGTTCTGACCGGAACCTCCGTCATCGAGGGCGGCACGGTCGTGATCCGTGACGGCAAGATCGTCTCGGTCGGCTCAGGCAGCGCCCCGTCCGGCGCCCGCGTCATCGACGCGACCGACAAGGTGGTCGCCCCCGGCTTCGTCGCCGTCGATTCCGGTTTAGCCGGGACCGAGGTCGGCGCCGTCGGCGGCACCAACGAACTGCGCAACAGCGCCAACACCCTCAGCGCCGCCTTCGACATCTCCTACGGCCTGGACCCCTGGTCCTTCACCCTGCCGGTCGCTCGGCTGGGCGGGATCACCCGCGCCGTGGTCGTGCCCCAGCACCCCGGCTCGTCCGGCGGCCATGTGCATGAGGACGAAACGGCCGGCGCCGGCGACGGCGGCTATCAGACACCCGGCCTGTTCGCCGGTCAGGGGGCGGTCATCCGACTGGCCCAGGGAAGCGACATCCTGGTCAAGCCGCGCGTGGCCATGGTCGCCCCCTTCGGCGAGGCCGGGGCCGACATCGCCGGCGGCGCTCGCGGCGCCCAGTTCGTCCTGTTCAAGGAGACGATGGCCGAGGTCCGCCTCTACGCCCGCAACAAGCCCGCCTATGAGCGGGCGGGCCTGCGCGACCTCAGCCTGTCGCGCGCGGACCTGGAAGCCCTGATCCCGGTCGCCAATGGTTCGATGTCCCTGATCGTCAGCGTCCACCGGGCGTCGGACATCCAGCAGGTGCTGCGTCTGGCGCGCGAGGAAGGGATCAAGCTGATCCTGGACGGCGCCGAGGAAGGCTGGCTGGTCGCCGGCGACATCGCGGCGGCGGGCGTGCCCGTCCTGCTGAACCCCATCTCCAACCTGCCTAGCGATTTCGAGATGCGGGCGGCGCGGATGGAGAATGCGGCGGCCCTGAACGCGGCCGGCGTCGTCATCGCCATCAAGGGCAACGAGGGCTCGACCCACCGCGCCCGCGAGGCCCGCTACAACGCCGGCAACGCCGTCTCGCACGGCCTGCCCTATGGCGCCGCCATCGCCGCCCTGACGGTCAATCCGGCCAGGATCTTCGGCATGGACGGACAGTTCGGCCAGATCGCGCCGGGCGCCGCCGCCGACGTCGTGGTCTGGTCCGGCGACCCGCTGGAGCCACTCAGCCAGCCCTCGGCCGTCTTCATCGACGGCGTCGAACAACCCCTGACCAGCCGCGCCCTGCTGCTCCGCGACCGTTATCGCCAGCAGACGCCCATGCCCCCGGCCTATCGCAACTGACGGCGGCTTCGATGTGAACGGAAAGGGCGGGGCCTCGCGGTCCCGCCCTTTTTCATTTGCGCCGTCCGCGCTAGGTCACGCCCATGCCCACGGTTCTCTACATCGACGCCGACGCCTGCCCGGTGAAGGAGGAGGTCTATCGCGTCGCGCGGCGCTATGGGCTGAAGACCTATGTCGTTTCCAACACCTGGATGCAGGTTCCACGCGAGCCTCTGGTCGAACAGGTGGTGGTCGACGCCGGTCCCGACATCGCCGACGACTGGATCGCCGAGCGTGCGACCGTCGGCGACGTGGTGATCACCGCCGACATTCCTCTGGCCGACCGCTGCCTGAAGTCGGGCGCCCAGGCGCTGAAGTCCAACGGCCAGCCCTTCACGCCGGATTCCATCGGCTCGGCCCTGGCCGGGCGGATGGTGGGCGAGCATCTGCGGTCCATGGGCGTGGCCACCTCCGGCCCTCCGCCCTTCTCGGCCGCCGACCGCTCACGGTTCTTGCAGGCGCTGGATCAGGCCGTGGTCAAGGCGCGCAAGGCGGCCTCATGACCACCGTCATTCCCGAGGACGAGTTGGAGTTTCACTTCTACCGCGCCGGCGGGCCGGGCGGCCAGAACGTCAACAAGGTCTCGACCGCCGTCCAGATGCGGTTCGACGTGAAGAACTCCCCCAGCCTGACCGATCCGGTCAAGGCGCGGCTGATGAAGCTGGCCGGCAGTCGGCTGACGCTGGAAGGGGTGATCCTGATCACCGCCGTGCGCCACCGCACCCAGGAGCGCAATCGCGCCGACGCCATGGAACGGCTCCAGACCATGGTGGACGAGGCCTCGATCCGGCCGGTCTATCGCGTGCCGACCCGCCCGACCAAGGCGTCGAAGGAACGACGGCTGAAGGCCAAGACCACACGGTCCACGATCAAGTCCGGCAGAGGAAAACCCCGTCAGGACGACTGAGACGCAGGAACGTCTTGCAGCCGTTATCGTTCAGCTTCCACAGCAACGGTTGAGTGAGGCGCGGATGCGGCGATTTCGGGCGATGACGATCGGGTTGATGCTGGCGACGGGTGGCCTCGCCGCCTGCGGCCAATACGAAGTCCGAAAGAAGGAAAGCGCCGATCCCGGACCTCAGGCACCGGCTCAGTCCGAACAGGACAAGGCCGTCATCGCCGCCACGCCTCAGGTTTCCATGTCCGCTCGGGATCGAGCCGAAATTCGCGACGTGGCGCGCGGCTATCTTGATGAGGCCGCCAAGGAACTGGCCAAGGGCTTTTCGCCCGTCGCCGGCGTCGAAGATGTGGTCGTCGCGATGCAGCCGACGGAAGTTCACGCCTGGAAACTGAACCTTGAGAACGGCAAGAATTATCGCATCATTGGCGAATGCGACAACGAATGCTCCGACCTCGATATGGAGCTGCTCGATCCGGCGGGCAAGATTGTCGAACGCGACACGCTGCCGGACTCAGCGCCGGTGATAAACATCCAGCCCACGAGGGCCGGCGCCTATACCGCACGCCTGGTCATGAAGACCTGCACGGTGGCGCCCTGCTACGCGGCGGCGCGTCTGTACCACCAGACCGGCCCCATCCCGGACGACGATGCGCCGCCCGCGACGGAGACCTGAGGGATCAGCTTTCGGCCGGTCGGAACAGCAGGGCGGCGATCTTGTCCTCGGCGTCGAAGCCGATCATCCATTCGGTGACCTGGTTGTCGAAGGTGACCTTGAACATCTGGGCCTCGCCTTCCTGCTTGACGTACTGGACGGTCTTGATCGCGCCGAAGCCCTTGATCAGCGGGATGACTTGGGCCTCCTGCTGGCGGATCTGGGTTCCCAGGCCCGTCGTGAAGTCCGCATAGTCGAACCCGGTCCCCTGGGCCGCAGCGATCACGGCGCGCAAGGCCTCTTCCGAACGGGCGATGTCGGGCGCCTGGGCCGCAGCCGTAGGCGCGGGTGCAGCAGGAGCGGGACGCGCCTGAGGGGTCGCCGACTGCGCGGGCCGATCAAAGGCGTTGGGTACTGCGCCCGCGGCGGCTTGGGCTAAGGCGGGAACGGGCGCCAGAAGCAAGGCTGCGGCCAGGGCGGTCTTCATAAGGGTCGGCTTCATAGCGAAAGCTCCGGTCAGGACAGATAGGGCCAGAGCGAGAGGCCCAAGGCCGTCAGGGCCGCGAGAACCGCGACCGTGACTGAAGCAGTCACCCAAGCGGGAGTTCCCGACTTTTCGATGACCACCGCCGCTGGACGCGGCGGCTCCTGCACCAGACGCGAGATGGCCCGCGCCGCCGCAATCATCTCGTTCAGGGCGTCGCGGGCCTGGGCCTGCGGCCCCAGCTCGCGCCGGATCCAGCGTTCGACCACCGGCTGGGCGGCCTTCCACAGGTCATGATCGGGTTGAAGCCGGCGCGCCACCCCCTCGACCGAGACCATGGTCTTCTGCAGCAGGATCAGCTCGGGCCTCAGCCGCATGTCGAACAGGGCCGTGATCTCGAACAACTGGCCCAGCAGCCGGCCCATCGACACCTGGCTGGCGGCGCGGCCGATCACCGGCTCGCCCACCGCGCGCAGGGCCTGGGCGAAGGTCTCGACCGAATGGTGGGCCGGCACATAGCCGGCCTCGAAATGGACCCGGGCGATCCGGTCGTAGTCGCGGCTGATGAAGCCCCACAGGATCTCGGCCAGATAGCGCCGCTCGGCCGGACCCAGCCGCCCGACGATACCGAAGTCGATGGCCGTCAGATGTGCCGGGGCGCTGGCGAACAGATTGCCCTCGTGCAGATCGGCGTGGAAGACGCCATGATCCAGGGCCTGAACCAGGAAGGCGCGCACGACATTGTCGGCCAGCAGATCGACATCCAGGCCGGGCAGGTCCGCCAGGGCCGGATCGGTCATGGGCACGCCCTGCGCCCACTCCAGCGTCAGCACCCGCTTGCCCACCCCGTCCCAAATGACGGCGGGGGCGGACATATAGCCGTCCTTGGCCATGACATCGGCCATCTCGCTGGCGGCAGCGGCTTCCAGCCGCATGTCCAGCTCCAGATCCATGGAATTGGCGATGGTCTCGACGAAGGCCTGGGGCTCCAGTCGGCGCGACAGGGGCACCAGCCGCCAGACCAGGGCGGCGCCCAGCCGCATGGCGTCCAGACCGTCGGCGACCCGGCGTTCGACCCCCGGTCGCAGCACCTTGACCGCCACGGCCCGGCCATCGGCCAGGGTGGCGCGGTGCGCCTGGGCCAGGGAGGCGGCGGCGACCGGCGGGCTCAGGTCGATGAACAGGCTCTCGACCGGCCGGCCCAAGGACTTCTCGATCTCGCGCCGCGCATCCTCCAGAGGAAAGGGCGGCAGGGCGTCCTTCAACCGGCCCAGGTCTCGCGCGAACTGCAGGCCGAAGATGTCGGCGCGGGTGGCCAGGACCTGGCCCAGCTTGATCGCCACAGGCCCCAGGTGCTCGAAGGCCTTGCCCAGTCTCTGGCCCGGCCGGCCCTGACGCCCGTCTCGGCCGGACAGCATCTGCACGGCACGGGCCAAGGGTCGCGCCCAGACGGGCAGCAGGGGGTTGGCCTCGCGCGGGATCAGGGCGTCATGGCGCGCCAGAACCCACAGCCAGCCCAGCAGGCGCAGAAAGGCCGCCACGGGATTGTGCACCGCGACGGTGGCGGGCGGCGGCGGGGCCGTGCGATACACTCGGGTCAGATCGCCCACCCGTGGTGGATGGCGGCGATCCCGCCCGACAGATTGGTCACCGAGACGCGCTTGAAGCCTGCGTCCTCGATGAGGCTCTTAAAGGCCGTCTGGTCGGGGAAGCGGCGGATGCTTTCGACCAGATATTGATAGCTGTCGCGATCCTTGGCCACCCAGCCGCCGATGCGGGGAATGGCGTGGAAGGACCAGGCGTCATAGACCTTGCGGATCGGGCTGGTCGTCGGGCGCGAGAACTCCAGGCACAGGAACCGGCCACCCGGCTTCAGCACCCGACGCGCCTCCGACAGAGCCTTGTCGATATGGGCCACGTTGCGGATGCCGAAACTGATCGAATAGGCGTCGACTGAGGCGTCGGGCAGCGGCAGGTTCATCGCGTCGCCGACCGACCAGCTCATCTCCGGCTCGCCGCCCTTGTGAACCCCGGCGAGGATCATCTCGGCGTTGTAGTCCAGCACGATGACATTGGCGTCTTCTCCGCCGCGCCGTTCCTGGGCTGCGCGCGCCATCTTGGAATAGCGCCGAGCCATGTCGCCGGTGCCGCCGGCCACGTCCAGAATGGTCTCGCCCGGACGCGGGTTCAGCTTGGCGGCGGCCATGTCCTTCCAGATGCGGTGGACGCCGACGCTCATCAGGTCGTTCATCACGTCGTAGCTGGAGGCGACGGAATCGAAGACCCCGCGCACCATCTTGACCTTCTCGCGCGCGTCCACGTCGCGGAAGCCGAAGGAGGAACGGTCGCCCGACGAATGCGGGCCGTGCGAGGAGGCGTCTGTCATGGGTCACCGTCTAGCGCGTCGCCGCGCCGCCGTCACCCGATCACACGCCGGATCAGGCGGCTTCCGGCTGCGGCAATTTCAGATCCTTGGTCACTTCACGCATCAGGCCGTAACAGCCGCACGACGCCTTCTCCAGGCCGTCCCGGTCCAGCACCTTGACCCAGCCGCGCCCTCGCTGGATCAGATCCTTGCCCTCCAGCACCGTCCCCACCTCGGACACGGTGGCGCGTCGCACCCCCAGCATGCCGGCGATGTCGGCCTGGGTCAGGTCGATCCGGTCGTCTTCGGCCCGGTCATGCAGCATCAGCAGCCAGCGCGCCAGCCGCTCGTCTAGCCGGTGCTGGGCGTTGCAGGCGGCGGCCTGCTGGACCTGAGCCATCAGCCCCTCTGTAAAGCGAGACAGGGCCAGGCGCAGGCTCTCGCTTTCGTCCAATGCCTCGCCGAACACTTCGGCCGAGCAATAGGCGGCGACGCCATCGCGCTGGGAAATGGCCCGGCTGGCGGCGCGGGCGTTGAACGGGCCGCAGGTGACGCCGATCAGACCTTCACGGCCAATGGCGGCGGTCTCGACCATCTTGTCGTCAGGCAAGATGGTCATCAGAGACACCACCCCCTTGAGCGGAAACCAGACCCGATCGACCGCCTCGCCGGCGTCGTACAGCATCTGGCCGCGCGCGATCTCGCCCTGCTTCAGATGAGGTTCGATACGTTTGCGGTCGGCCGCGTCCAGCGCGGCGATCCAGAGATTGTCCATCTTAACCCCGCTGACGACCGGACGACGCCTTGCGGCGCATCCACACAGCCTGAGAACGCGGAAGCTTGACCATGCGTTCCGCCGTGCGGTTTGCGATCCTGAACGCCGGCTTGCCGCAACACGCGGGGCGCGTTACGCCGAAAGAAAAGAGGAAGCCCTAATGACCGAAGCCCATCTTGACGTAGCGGAAACGCTGAAGATCCTTCCCTCATGGCGCGCCTTCGAGGGCGAGCGCTCGGCCATCGTGCGGACGCTGAAGTTCGCCGACTTCAACGCCGCCTTCGGCTTCATGACCCGCGTCGCCCTGATGGCCGACAAGATGGACCACCACCCGGAATGGTCCAACGTCTATGACCGGGTCGAGGTGCTTCTGACCACCCACGACGCCCACGGCGTGACCGACAAGGACGTCGCACTGGCCCGATTCATCGATGCGGTCGCCACGGACATGGGCGTCAAGTCGTGAGCGCCGCCCGCACCGGCCGCGTCGCCGGCAAGACCGTCCTGATCACCGGCGCCGCCGGCGGCCTGGGCGAAGCCATGGCCTTCATGCTGGCCCGCGAGGGCGCCCGCGTCGCCGTCACCGACATCGATGGCGACCGCGCCGCCGCCCTGACCCGCCGCATCAATGAAGAGCTGCCCGGCGCCGCCTTCGCCTATGCTCACGACGTGGCCAGCGAGGCCGATTGGGAGCGGGTCATCGCCGCCGCCGTCGCCGACCTGGGCGGTCTTTCGGTGCTGGTCAACAACGCCGGCGTCGGCGGCCCCATGGCCTTCGTCGAACAGGACACGGTCGACAACTGGCAGCGTCAGTACGAGATCAACCTGCGCTCCATCATGCTGGGCGCCAAACACGCGATGCCGCATCTGCGCGCCGCCGCCCCGGCCTCGATCATCAACATCTCCTCGATCGCAGGTATGGTCGCCGCCCCCGGCATGGGCGCCTACAACGCCACCAAGGCCGCCGTCTGGATGTACACCAAGACCCTGGCGCTCGAAGCCGCCAAGGCCGACTGGAACGTGCGCTGCAACTCGGTCCACCCCGTCTTCATCAAGACCCCGATCCTGGATCCCTTCATCGCTATGGCCGGCGGCGACGAGGACAAGGCCCACGAGCGTTTGGCGCGCGGCATTCCGCTGAAACGGATCGGGGAACCGGACGACGTCGCCTATTGCGTCCTGTACCTCGCTTCGGACGAGTCGAAGTTCGTCACAGGTTCCGAGTTCAAGATCGACGGCGGCATGACGGCGCAGTAGGGCGCTGGCGCGTGACTGTTTTCTTTTTGGGCCTATCGCGCTTCACGCTGCTTGAGGCCGTTGGCCTTCCTTGGCGGTGATTGAGGGCGGCCATCCGGTCGTCATCCGCGCATTCGGGATTGAGGCCGCCTGCACCTTGCTGTAAGCGGCCTGTTCCGGCGTCACGCCGCATACGCACCCGTAGCTCAGCTGGATAGAGTACTGCCCTCCGAAGGCAGGGGTCACAGGTTCGAATCCTGTCGGGTGCGCCACTTCGGTTTAAAACTGAGAACTCCGCCACTAGCGGCATAATCCGCACTACCACTGGACGCCAAGGCTCGCAGCAGCTCCGTACGCGAGCCGATGATGCGCGCCTCGGTCTTGCTGATGACCTCCACCCGCTGGGTCAGGGCTCGGAGGTGATCACGTCGATACCCACTGGTCCGATCCCGCAGCTTGCGCCGCGCGGCGCTGGCGAACCGATTTAGGGCGTCCGGTGTGATCGTCGGCGCCAACCGATCCACGGATGCACCGATCCGCTCGGCGTCTGCTCGGGCCTGATCCCGGATGCCTGACAGTTCGGCCACGCGATCCTTTAGTGAGGCGTCGTCAGGCGCCAGGAGGCCGTTCTCAATGGCTTCGTAGAGGCGGTTGAGTTTCGCATCGGCTTCGGTGGCCCGTTTGCGCATTTCCGCGATGTGGCTGCGCCGCTGGTCGGCCCACTCCTCGCGACGATCCAAAAGCTGTTCCATCAGCGCCGCGAGGCGATCCGGGTCCAGCAACCTGGATTCGAGGTGCTCGATGATCGCGTCGTCGAGCTTGTCCATGGGAACCGCGAGACCCTTGCAGCCCGCCTCGCCCATGCGTGCTTTGGTCGAACAGGCGTAGTAGCGGTACTGGCCGCCCGCACTGCCCTTGCCGGTTCTCAGCGTCATGGCGCCGCCGCACGCGCCGCAGAAGCAGATACCCGTTAGCAGGTTCGGGCCGGTGGAGACTCGCGGCGGCGTCCACTTCGGGTTTCGAGCGGTGAGCCGCGCTCTGACAGCCTTATGGTCAGCCTTCGACACTATTGCGGGCACAGCCATGATGGCGTGTTCCGTCTCAGGCTTCGGGGCCTTGGTCTTGTGGTCGCGAGTGTTGAACCGGTGCTCACCCATGTAGGTGGTGCGGGTCAGGATCTGATGGACGGCGCTGATGCCCCAGCGCCCTCCGTCTCGCGTGCGGACGTTTTGATCGTTAAGCCGCGTAGCGATTGTCTTCAGACCCATCGGCCCCTGGGCGCCGTCGCCGGTCAACGCCCAGCGATAGATCGTGCGGACTGTCTCGGCCTGAAGCGGGTCGATCTCCAGCGTCTTCTTGATCTTGGCCCCGCGCTGCTCCGCTGCGACGATGCGGTAGCCGATGGGCGCACGCGCGCCATTCCAGAAGCCCTGCCGGGCATTCTCCTTCATGGCTCGCAGGGTATGCTTGGCGTTCTCGCGGGATTGATACTCGTCGAAGAGCGTCATGATCTGGCGCATCATCACGCTGATGGGATCGTCGCCCAGCTCCTGGGTGATCGAGACCAAACGCACCCCGTTTTTCGCAAGCTTGCGGACGTAGAACTCGAACTGGAACTGATCGCGGAAGAACCGCGAGAAGCTGTGCACCACGATCATGTCGAAGGCTGGCGGCTTGGTCAGCGCTGCTTCGATCATCGACTGGAAAGATGGGCGCCGGTCGTCGGTGGCGGTGTTGCCCGGCTCGACATACTCCGCCGTCGCTTCCCACCCCTTGGCATCGCAGTAGGCTTCCAACTGACGGCGCTGATCAGGAATCGATAGATCGTTGACGGCCTGCCGTCCGGTGGAGACGCGGAGATAGAGGGCGGCGCGGGTCTGAACTCCCGTGGTGACGGCTTGGCGGCTCATGTCCTGCTCCTTTCAGAGGCGCGGACCCAGAACCTCGTCGAGCACCTCGCCAAGCCACGCCTCCACCGCCTGGAGTTCAGCCGGGGTGATTGGAAGATCATCAGGCCAAGTGTCGGTGATGCGGACGGTCGATTGTACGCCAACTGGCCGGGCTTGCGGAGTCCGGCGCCGACGCGCCTCCGGCTCTGATGTCGGCTGGACATACATGTCCGCCAAGCTGATCGCTCTGAGACTGCGGGCATACCCGTAACCTTTCTCTCGGAAATCCTCGGCCGCCGCTTTCTCGCAAAGCGGATCGATCCATCGATCACGCCCAGCCCTCAGCGGCGGCGGCCGCCCGGGTCAACGCCTGCGGCGCTTGCCGCAGCCCGCAGGGCGCGAAGCGGGGTTGAAGCGGGCGGACGGCGCTGCTCCCCACACAGCAGATGAGGGTCGATACGGCTCCGCTTGTCAGACAATGCCGGCGCAAAGCCTATCCTGCCCTAGACCCTCACGACCGGCCCTAGACCCTCACGACCGGTCAGAAGCCCTTGCATCGCCCGCCTTATCGACGGCGCGGCTCAACCGAAACAGTGCCTCCGCTAAACTCGCTTCGACCGCTCTTTCCTCGATGCCCAAGTGCTCGGCGATCCGCTCCAAAGTCATTTCGGCGAACCGATGGAGGACGAAGACATCCCGGTAGCGTCGGGGCAGTCCCTGGATCGCCCGAAGAAGAATTTGTCGCTCCCGGTCTTCCTCAGTGGACTGTGATGGCGGGCAGCTCATCTGTCTGTCCCGCTGTCGATCTTTATCGCGGCCTCCACGGCGCTCAGAAGGTCGCAAATGGCTTGATCGGCAACATCCGGTGGGAGCGGCAGGCCCGGCTTTGCGCCGGAGCGCAGGGCGCCGGAGCTATAAAGGGGACTGAGCGCCGCTGCGAGTTCGGCAATGCCGTCAGGAACGCCTTGGAACCCCAGCATCCGGACGGAGCGGAGCGCCTTGCTGACATCGTGACGAAGCCAGACGCGGGTCCAGTCGTCAGAGAAGCCGCGATGCAAGAGGTAGGCTTTGAGGCCAAGTTCAATAGCGATGGCGGAGTGATAGGCCGACTGGGTGTCGACGCGGTTATCGGTCCTCCAAGCCATTCCGTGAAAGGCTCGGGCGTTACGGGCGAAGGCGATAGCTAGGCGACTGTCTGGAGGCCACCGCCGCCACTTTCTGAACGGTATCCGCAGATGCTCAGGCATGCGTGACCTCCCGCGCAGCCGTCCGGTCGCTCAAAACACGCTGAGCGGTGGAGTTTCGGAGTATTTCAGTTAGAGTTCAGCGGAATTCACCGACTTAGTCAACGGAATTCCGCAACTAGTCGGAGGATTTCTCTAAAATGATCGGCCCCGCTCAGCTTCGTATGGCCCGCGCTGGCCTTGGCATCAGCGTGAAGGTGCTCGCTGAACGTTCAGGTGTCGCTGATTCCACTATCCATCGGTTTGAAACGGGTCGTGGCGGCATGCAGACGGGAACCCTTGAACGCCTGCAGTCAGCACTCGAAACTGCGGGTGCGATCTTCCTGTCTGCAGACACCACAGGCGGACCGGGCGTTCGGCTGCGGTTGTGATGATCCTAGGACGCCCATTCTCTCCATAGTAGCTGTTCTCATCTGCGTTGCGACGGCCGACGTGCCGAGCGATGGCTACGGCTCTTCCGAAATGCCCTCTTGTTTGCACCTCCCAAATCAGTGGAAACTCGACGAGTTTTCGGAAAGGATGACGATGCTCGTTGGCTACGCCCGCGTTTCTGCGCGTGACCACAATCCAGCTCTGCAGATCGAAGCCCTTACCGGCGCCGGTTGCGAACGCGTGTTTTTGGAAAAGGCGTCGGGTGCCAATCGGGATCGCCCCGAGCTGCAGGCCGCGCTCACTTACCTTAGTGCCGGGGATACTCTCGTTGTCTGGAAACTCGATCGCTTGGCTAGAACCGTCCGGCAGTTGGTCGAGACCGCCGAGGATCTGCAGAAGCGTGAGATCGCCTTACGGGTGCTTACGCAGGAGATCGACACCACGACCGCAGATGGACGATTGGCCTTCCATTTCTTCGCAGCCGTCGCAGAGTTCGAGCGTGAACTCGCGCTCGACCGGACTCATGTTGGCCTTGCGACCGCTCGAGCGCTGGGGAGGCGCGGCGGTCGAAAGCCCGCCTTGGGTCCAACCCAAATAAAGCGGGCGAAGGCGATGTTGGCCGACCCTACGATGAGAGTCGAAGAAATTGCTGGCAAGTTGGGTGTACGCGTTTCCACTTTGTATCGACACATTCCAGGCGGCAGAAGCGCCCTTCAGAGCGGGGACGCGGCAGCATGAAGTCGAAGAATCCTACGATGTTCGCCTTCTTCGCAGGCGGGGGTGGGATGCATCTCGGTTTCGAGGCCGCTGGCTTCGAGCTGACGCTTGCATCAGATATCGCGCCCGCCGCTGAAGCAACGCATCTTAAAAATCATCCTGGCACCCCCTTCATTTTAGGCGATATCCGTAAGTTGACTGCGGACTATCTGTTAAAAGCAGCCGGAGGGAGGCGCCCAGACATCATAGTTGGCGGCCCTCCGTGCCAAGGCTTCTCCACGCTTGGTGACAAACTATCGTCTGACCCGAGAAACGCACTTTTCGCTACCTACGCGCACTTGGTCGAGGAGTTGCAGCCCAAATTCGTCGTGATTGAGAACGTGAAATCCCTAGTCACGCTCTACGATGGGAAGTTCCGAGACATGATCCTTCGGACCTTCGAGGCAGCTGGCTATCGGATGCACTGGGCCATTCTTGATGCCGCCGATTACGGCGTCCCCCAGTTTCGGAAGCGGGTGATCTTCTTTGGCACCCGCCACGACGCACCATTCGAGTTCCCGATCGCGACGCATGGACCCGGCACCGCCTTGCCTTACGCCACGACTTGGGATGCGATTCGAGATCTCGTGACAAAGGGAGATGAGATCCCAAACCACATTGCTCTGGATCATTCGGAGCGCGTCATCGCTCGATATAGGTTGATCCCCGAGGGTGGGCGCTTACCCCCGCCCGAAGAACTTCCGCCTGAGATCCGCCGAAGCAATTTCGGCAACACCTATAAGCGGCTTCACCGCATGCGACCGTCTTTGACGATGGTTCCGGGCAACAACGCGTTCCCGGTCCATCCTACGCTTCATCGAAGCCTAACGCCGCGCGAGGCTGCTCGACTTCAAACTTTTCCGGACACCCACCTTTTCGCCGGCGACAGGCGCAGCCAATGCATTCTTGTCGGCAACGCCGTCCCGCCGAAGATGGCAGAGGCAGTTGCCAAATCCGTCTTGGCTCATGCGGCCAGGAAGCCCACCCACCTCCCCCGAGCACACAACGTGACTACCCCGTCCAAGCCGAAGTCTGTTTCACGCCCTCGCCTGACGTCAGAGGGTTTTGTCGATCTGTTCAGCGGCGTGGGTGGGTTTACCATCGGCCTCGAACATTCCGGATGGGCACCGCTTTTGGGCGTCGATATCAACAAACACGCGGCCGCCAGCCACCGGCACAACCATCCAGACGTTCCGTTTGAGGAAGCCGATCTTGGCGATCCAGAGAGACTGGCCAAGCTGGCTGCAGGGTTTGAGGGGCAGGATCTAGGATTGGTTGTCGGGGGGCCGCCATGCCAAGGGTTTAGTGTTTTTGGACGCCGCCGCTTTGTAAACACGCGTGGCTATTCCCCGCATACAGACGACCGAAACAAGCTGGTCTTCGCCTTCGTTGAGTTCGTTCGCCGCACACAGCCACGCTGGTTCGTTATGGAGAATGTGCCAGGCCTTACCACGTTGGACGACGGCGAATTTCTAAAGGTTCTTCTTCGCGAGCTTCAGCAGATCGGCTATCCGAATACTGAGGCAAGGGTGCTTAACGCTGCCGACTACGGCGTCCCCCAGCTACGTCGGCGGCTGCTGATCATTGGCAACCGCACAGGCCATATAATCCCGTGGCCCAAGCGAAAATTCTTTGCCGCTCCAAAAGAATGGCAGGATGCATACCGGACAGTTGGTGAAGTCATCACCGACCTTGCGTCGCCCAAATCACACACCCGTCACACAAGTCACGTGGCGATGAACCACAAACCGCTTCTCGTCGAGCGCTACAGCTATATTCCAGAGGGCGGAAAGCTTGATGTCGATGCGCTCCCTGAACATCTGAAATCTGGCTATCGAACAAATGCCGTGAAAAATTACTCTCACGTTTTTAAGCGGCTGCATCGTGATCGACCTGCCTTGACGATGGTGCCGGGCCACAATGCTCTCCCCATACATCCATGGCTTAATCGGGCGCTTACGGTTCGAGAGGCCGCGCGGATTCAGACGTTCCCAGATGACATCGAGTTCCTTGGCCCGCGTCAAGAGCAGTGCATTCAGGTTGGGAACGCCTTCCCTCCGCTTCTGGCAGAGATCATTGGCAACAATATTCGGAAAGCTGAGGTCAACGGGTGGTATCCGGGTCGGGTGCCAGCGTCAGCATATTACGCCTTGGTCGAACGCGATGGACCTGACCTACCGGAACAAGAAGACGCTTCTCGTATGGCCGTCGCATGAGCCATGATCTCGAGGCATCCTACGCAGCTGCCGAAGTCGCCAGTCAGCTGCTGGCGTCGCCAGAGAACTGTTTCCAGAACGCGCCGGGCCGAGCCGATCTCAGCGCGTACGCCGCTCGAGAAGGGCGAAATCTTTGGCCGCATGCCGACGGTGTGATTGAGCTAGGAATCACTGGCGCCCGACCACGGCGATACAGTGTCGCGGTCGAATTCAAACGGCCTAACGAGGGATTACACGGAGTGCTGACCGCAATCGGCCAAGCGCATGCGTATCTGCGTAAGGGCTATGCGGGTTCCGTCATTGTGGTCCCGGAAACCTATTCGGGCCTCGATGGGGTCGGTGCATACGTCAAGGACGTCTTGGACCTCACGAGCCGGACATCTGCAATTGGTGTTTACAGCTACCGCCCCCCAGATATGTCCCGTCCGTCACCATTCGCAGATAAGCTGATACTGGGTCGCGCCTTTCAGGTTGATGCTGCTGCTCCGATCGCGGCACCCATAGCACCCAGCGCAACTGAGACGCAGTGGGCCCATGTTCGCGAAGGGAGCACTGACCCTGATGCTTTCTTCAAATACCTTCAGGCCGTAAAGCTGCTTGGCGGTGGCGGCCTGCCAGCCGAAGCCCCGGTCTTCTCTCCTGCACTGTTGGCGGCCGTACAGAGGGTGAGACCGGGAGCCGACCCAGTTCTATATTTGAGCAACGCCCCTCGGGATGGGATGTCCGATAGGGCTTGGCGACATTTCTGGTTTACTTATGTACTGCATCCGGGCGTCAGAGAGCCTTGGATTTTGGAAAACGGTGTCTACACCGCGAACGCCACTCCGCTTAATATCATCCGATCCGATGGCGGCGGCATGAAAATGTTTTTCGCCGGAAGGCGGGATTCTGTAAAGAACGTCGCTGCCGCTCGGCTCAATGCTGGCACCGCAACTGAAGCAGCAGCCTTTGATCGGGTCGTGGAGAATTATCACAATCGCGCCCACTCATACCGTGAGGACATCGATTCCGGTGCCGAGCATTTGGGCTTTGTGGATGGGGAAGGTAGATTGACCGACGAAGGCTATCGCTTCGTCGACGCTTGCGAACGAACAGGCGAGCCAAACACAGGCTTGCCAAGAGCGCTTTTCATGAGCGCAGTCCTTCGAGATGGTGGGCTGGGGGCATTCCTGCACTACATCTACCGGCTGTCCGAGGAGCGGTTCGGCGCTGACGCATTTGCGTTCACCGACGAGGCTCGAGGTCGCCTTCGGTTCGATATAGCGGCCTATCTGCAATGGGTGGAGAGCGAGATGGCGAACCGTCTGCGAGTCATCCGAAAAGTCTCGCCGCGAGGCGGCGCCGCTCGGAAACCATTCCAGGCGGAGCTAGCGTTGCTGCGTGGGCTTGGAATTGTGGGCGGGTACAGACCAGGCGTTGGGCTGGTCATCAACTGGCCGGAGTTCCAAGATGCCTTGGAGTTCGGTAGGTCATCGCAGTACTTCAACTAGCGCCCGGGTCTGATGGTCAGCCAACCATAGAGACCAGGGCGAAGTAGTTCTCGGGTCCGTCCACGGTGCGCACCTCCGACAAGCCTCGCTCAGGGGCCGGGCGTCTCGATACGACGACCGCTTTGGGCTCGAAGCCAGCCCTCGGGGTGCCAGCCTTCGTGAACGTCGTTGGCAGATCAGGTTTGAGGCGATTCGCGATATCGACTTTAGCGCACTGAGGCGATCTTCCCCGACCCTCAGACTGGCCTCTACTTGTGCGACAGTGATCGATAGAAGACTTTGGGTTGGGTCGGATCAGGTTGGTGCATGAAGCAATCCTCCAACGCTTCAATCGCCGACATCACGGTCTGAAGGGCGACCGCTGAATATGCGCTGGTGCTGCCTGTCGCCCAATGTGAAATAAAGTTGCTTGAAATCGTCATCCCGCGCTGCTCCAGCGCGGTTTCCTGCGCCGCGTCGAGCACGAGATCGCCGGCCTTCTTGTGGAGTTTGACGGCCTCCTGAATCGCGGCGAGGAGGCGTCCGACCATCTTCTGGTCGTCGTTGAAGGCCACGTCGAACGGCACTGGGATTTTGCAGCGGATGATGATGTTGCCGAGTTGATATTCGAGATACTGCCGGATGAATGGTGCCGCGTCCGCCGCGCGCCCTTGGTTGAGAAGGTCGTTAGTTCCGTCCCGGACCTTGTTGATGGCGCCGGACTGAGGAAGCACCGCCATCTGAGGGGTGCCCTCGAGGCGCTGGTGCTGCCATTCGGTGCTGCCGTTATGTGCGTTGAACAATTTCTCCAGCATCGTGTCATGGCTGAGGAGAATGATCTGTGGGCCATCGGCCACGCGAGGGCGGGCGAACTGAAGGCGGATGACGTCGACAAGATTGAGCTGGTGTCCCGCGTCCAGGCTGGAGGTCACGTCGTCGAGAATCATGAATTTGGGGGCACCACCATAAAGAGAGGCGGCGGCCAAGTAGACAGATACGGCGAAGCCGTTTCGGAAGCTTTCAGAGAGAAGAGCTTGGGCCGAGACATCCTGCAATGACCAGAAGGCGGAGAGACTGATCGCCAGCTCCTCTGTTCCCGCGCGTTTGGCCAGCGCAGGCACGACGGACTGGCCCATGATCGCCTTGAACAGGTTGCGACAGACCGGCAGGACCTTCTCAAGCCGTTCAGTGGCCATGGCGCTCTCGGCGACGGCGAAGGCGGTATTTGCACCGTCCACGAAGGTCTTGAGCCGTGCAATCCGGATTTCCTGCGCGTCGGCGGCGGCCCTGATCTTCTCCTGTTGGACTGCGTCTCGCCAAGCCGTCTGGAGGCGTCGGGCGGTCTCGACCGCAGTGGTGGCCGCGACAAGGGACGGCGGCAGCACCTTGGCCAGCTCCTCCGCCTCTGTTTGGGTCTCTTCGATAAGAGTCTTGAGCCGTTTCGCGAGCGAAAGCCGAAGCCCCGACAGGGCTGCAAACTCGGCGGCGGAAAGCTCACCCTTGGCGCCCCGGGTGCCCAACGCCTTGGCTTGCGCGGCGTCTGTCTCGTCGAGATGGGCGGCGAATAACGGGTCCAGGTCAAGCCAGCCGTTCGCTGTCCAAGCGGTTACGGCTGCCTTGGTTTCCTCGTCGACCTTTTCGTAGTCAGCGATGCGGGCTTGGACCAGATCAATGACCGAGCCGTCGCCGGTCCGTTCGCAGGCCGGGCAGATGTTCGGGGTGGTCCATGACCCGCTGGTCAGCACCTTCTCGGTGACTCGGTAGAGCTCGTTCAGCAGATCGCCCGAGGTCAGGGCCACAGCTGCGTCCCGCCGGGTAACTATGTCCGCCAAGGCGACTACATCTTCGTCCGAGGGACCCTTCGCGGCGGCCATATTAAGCTCGGACCGCTTGCGGACCAGCTCGCCATGTCGAGTTTTTTTCTCGCCTCCCTCTTCCGAGACAATCGTGTGGATGCAGGCGTCGAGATCGATCTCATTGAAGGCCTTTCCCTCGCAGTGCTGTGCGAGGGCGGGAATGCTCTGGAGTGCGCCGTGGCAGATGGATTCGATTTCCGCCTGCGGCGCCGTCGGCTCCAGCGGCGTCTTCATCAGGATCTCGTAGTCGGCGGCGATGCGGGGAGCCAGGTCACGGATCGCTTTGGCGGCGGCATCCCGACGAGCGAGAGTGGCTGACCGGTCGAAGTGATTGTTGAACGATCGGGTATTGGCTAGGGTGTCCAGCGCGCCACGCAGCGTCGAGTAGCGGGACAGGCCCAGCAGGCCAGCGAAGTTGCGGCCGCGCGACAGCGAAGTGTCGTCGATGAACCGCTGGAAGGTCGCGCCGTCGAGTAGCACAAACTCGCGGTGGAGCTCCGCCAACAGGGCTTCACCGTCAACTCCGTTGGTGGCGCTGACGCTTCTCGCGCCAGCAGCGTTCAGAGTGACAGTGACCTTAGTCGATGGCGATCCATCCGTCGGCTTGACAGTGAGGGCAATTGTGCCGACGCCGCCGGTGTGGAACCGGTTGAGATAGTAGTCTCGCCCCCTTTCGATCGCGGCCAAATTGTCGAGCTTCGGGATGGACCTTCGCAAAGCGAAGGTCAGAGCGTCGAAGATCGAGCTCTTGCCCACACCGTTTGGGGCTGAGATCGAACTTACCGCATCCGGCTTGAACTTCAGGACGAGCGGCGCGCCCTCGTTGTTGACGCCACGAAATCCCTCGATTTCGAGCTGCTCGAGAAACCAGCCGATCTGCGCGGGAACAGATGTCGGCGGAGCCGCGGGTTTCTCGCCCCAGGCCTCAGACGCGAAGGGCGACGCGTCTTCCGCAAGTGGGTTTGGTGCTTTCGACGCCGCCGCCTTGGCCTCGGCTGCAAGCAGCGCTGCCATAAGGATGTCTAGAGCCTCCTCCCGGTTCACCGGACTCTCCGACAGGCCAGAAAGCAAGGGGGTCGCCGCTTTTGCAAGATCGGCGTCGAGCCCAGCGAGATAGGCGGCGAAGACAGCCAAGTTCGCGTCGAAAGGCGAGGTATCTTCGAAGGCAAACGTGGGTTTGGTCTTGGCCATGATAAAGATTCTCCCCCAAAGCCTTCTATCGCGACCATTTGAAAGCGCCACCTTTGATTGTGGGCGGGGCTGGAAATAAACGAATAGAGAACCTCTCGGCGGCCTCTGATCCATGCCGGTAGAGTCCCGCGCTAGAAGAAACACGACAACAACGCACCGCTTCGTGATCGGCGCGTGGCGACCGCCTTTACCGCCATTATGGACTGCTCAATCAGCGGCGTATGACCGGCTAGGCCCTTCTTTCCCGGAGATAGAACGTTTGGCCGTTTGCGGCTGGCGAACCTCGACTCATCGGGTGAGCGGAACGTCTGCGTGACGTACCGATGCCAACTTCCGCTTGTAGCGCTTCCCGGATATCAGCCGGTTATCTCGACCAATGCTGAATAGTTCTCGTCTTCGTCTAGGGCGGCGCGCCATCTTTTTTCCATGACCGCATCGCAAGTCAGTCGCTCACCAAGACGACGATTGGCGCGCCAGAACTGTTTCGCCTGCGTCACAGGCGAGCGGCGATCAAAGAGCGTTCGCCTGCGGCCTATTGACCTTTCGTGATGTTATCTCATAACACAGCGACTTCACTCCGCGAAGGTCACTGTCATGCGTCCCTCTTCCGTTTCGCGTTCGCTCCTTCTCGCGGCCGTCGGTTCCACCGTCCTGGCGGGCGCCGCCGCAGCCCAGTCGACGAACACCACCCCTGCCGAATTGGGCGACATCATCGTCACGGGCGCACCCTACGGCATCAGCCAGCGGGCCTCGGTGATCGCGACGGACGTGGTTGACGAACAGGCTCTGGCCACCGCACCTGCCACGTCGCTGGGCGACCTGCTGAACGGCCGGCCCGGCATCCGCTCCACCGACTTCGCGCCGGGGGCCAGCCGCCCCGTCATTCGCGGCCTCAGCGGTCCGCGCGTCCAAGTGCTGACCAACGGCATCGGCCTGATCGACGCCAGTTCGGTGTCGCCCGACCACGCGGTCGCGACCGACCCGGCCGAGGCCAACCGCATCGAGATCATCCGGGGCCCCGCAACCCTGGTCTATGGCGGATCCGCCATCGGCGGCGTGGTCAATGTTCTGGACAACCGCATCCCGACCGAAATCCCCGAAGGCGGCATTGCCGGCGTCGTCTCGACCCAGGCTTCCAGCGTCGATGACGGCCGCAGCGCCTTCGGCCGCGTCACGGTCGGCAGCGGCCATTTCGCCTTTAACGTCGACGGCGTGAAGCGCAAGAGCGACGACTACGACATTCCGGCCCCGGCCATTTCCGCCCGGCGCGCCGCCGCCGAAGGCATCGCCCGCGGCGACGGCGGCAGCCAGCCCAACAGCTATAGCGACTTGGAAGCCTGGGGCGTCGGCGGGTCCTACATCGGCGACAAGGGCTTCGCCGGCGTGTCCTACAAGAACACCGACAGCGAATACGGCACGGTCGCGGAAGAATCCGTCTTCATCAAACTGAACCAGAAGCGCTGGGACGCGCGCGGCGAATACCGGTTCGACGCCGGCCCCTTCGCCGCCGTTCGCGGCTCCTACGGTCACGCTGACTACACCCACACCGAGTTCGAGGCTGTGGGCGAGCCCGGCACCATCTTCAACTCGGACGGTTGGGAAGGCCGCGCGGATCTGATCCAGCGTGAACGCGACGGCTGGAACGGCGCCGTCGGCGTCCAGACCCTGTCGCGCAACTTCGAGGCCATCGGCGAGGAAGCCTTCGTCCCGACCGTCAAGATCGACGAGCTGGGGATTTACACGGTCCAGCGACTGGACCGGGGCAACCACGGCTTCGAGGGCGGCCTGCGCTATGACCGGCGCGAACTGAGCGCCACGCCCATAGGCGGGACCAGCGAGGTGAACCGCGAGTTCGACAACTGGTCAGCCTCGGCCGCCGCCTTCATCCGCCCGGCGACCGGTCTGTTCCTGGGTCTCAGCCTGGCCCACAACGAACGCGCTCCCAGCGAGGTCGAACTGTTCGCCGACGGCGTCCACATCGCCACGGCGGCCTATGAGACCGGCGACCTGAATCTGAACTCGGAAAAGGTCACGACGCTGGAGGGCACCGCCCACTATGATCGCGGCCGCTTCACCGGCGATCTGCACGTCTATCACTCGTGGTACGACGGCTTCATCGACGAGCGGCCGACAGGCGAAGAGTTCCTCTTCGAGGAGGAGAACGAGACCTTCCCCGTCTATCGCTTCGTCCAGACCGACGCGAAATTCTACGGGTTCGAGCTGGAGGGCGCCTATGCCCTGTGGCAGGACGGCGATAGCAAACTGTCGCTGGAAGGCGCCGCCGACTATGTCCGCGCCCAGACGGACTTCGGTCCCGCCGCGCGCATCCCGCCCTATTCCGTCACCGGCCGCCTGGCCTGGACCTCGACCAAGTTCGACGTCAGCGGCGAGGTTCGTCACGTCGGCGAACAGGACCGCGTCGCCAACGCCTTCGAACTGCCGACCGACGACTACACCCTGGTCAACGCCTCCGTGGCGGTGCGGCCTTTCAGCCAGCAGAACGTCACCCTATTCGCCGAGGCGCGGAACCTGACCGACGAAGAGGCCCGCGAACACGTGTCCTTCCTCAAGGACATAGCCCCGCTTCCCGGCCGAAATCTACGCGTCGGCGTCGCCTATCGCTTCTGATCGCAACCCAGGCTCCGGTGGGCGGCTCTCCCCGCCCACCGGGCTTCTGAACACATAAACGACTTTGACAATCCGGCTGCGTCTGACCCTTCGCCAAAGCCAGAACCGACCAACAGCGCGACCGCAACGGCGACGACCGCCGTCAGTTGAATGTGGACGGGCAGATGTCCAAAGACCTGCTCGATCTCCGTCCCGAACGCGAACCCCAGACGGACGAAGATCCCCGCCCAGGTCAGTGCGTCGCCCAAGTTGAACAGCGGGAAGCTGTATCGCCGATACGTTCGACGTCCCGATCATCAACGGCGCCAATGAGCTTAATCCGAATAGAAGCCTAAACTGCGCACCGACCCGACTGGGTATCGTTCAAATCCGCGGTCACGCGGGCATAAGGGGCCACGTCGACCCACCGTGCAGTTGCCGCGTCGAAGGCGACGACCTCGTTATTATCGAGACACCACAGACTTTCCGACGGCTGGCGCGTTGTGAGCTCCATGACCGAAAAAGAACCGCGAAAAACGCCCATCGGCTACGAAGACGGGCCGGACAAGCCGACCAAGGGTGCATTTCGCCTTATCGCGCTCGCGATCGGCGTCGCTGCAATCGTGTGCATTGCGCTCATAGCCTTTGTGGTCAAGCAGAGCGGCGGCATCTAAATCCGTAGCCTACGATTGGGTGTCGGAAACAATCTTCCGGGCAGAACATCCACGCAACGATGGCTGCCAAGATTATGGCCGAAACGTATGTGCAAGCGAGTCAAAGTATCGCCTGTGGGTTTATGAAACTGGACCTTATTGGACCGGTTGGATGACGGCGTTTCAACCCTAGCGATTAGTTTTCCTTGCTACAGGTGGGACTATACCGTCAAGGAAGGGCATTATACGACTGGCTGTAATCGCTCTTTCGGTTTGGGCGGCAGGCCCTCCAAAATGACATCGTAAGGCTTTTGCCGGCCACAGCGGCATCTTTTCCAGAGCCCACAGCGATGGCATGCCTCGGTCAAGGCCCGCCTTCGGATGAGGGCTCAAACGGAGTCCTGTTGGCTTGGGGAGCGCCCATGACGCAGAAAACCCCACGGCGATAGCGCGTGGGGTTCTTCAGATCAGAGTCTCACGCCGGAATGTGAGGTATTCTTGGGTGCGGGAGTAGGATTTGAACCTACGACCTTCAGGTTATGAGCCTGACGAGCTACCGGGCTGCTCCATCCCGCGGCAAGCGGTAGTGTCGTGAAGGAAGAACGGTTCGAGAAGCGCGCTCAAGTAGGCCGAAGGCCGTTAGCGCGTAAATCATGTGTGCTTGGTAGACCCGGCGGCGACCTACTCTCCCGCGCCTTGAGACGAAGTACCATTGGCTCTGGAGGGCTTAACGACCGAGTTCGGAATGGGATCGGGTGGGGAACCTCCGACATAGCCACCAGGTCAACCAAGCACACATGAATCCTGACCTATCGCGCATTCGCGCTACTTGAGGTCAGGAGAAGAAGACATTGTCTGAGATTGCTTCGGTCAAGGAGCAACCATCGAATGAGTTTTGCTGAGAAACGATCAAACCGATCGGATTATTAGTACCAGTAAGCTTCATGGGTCGCCCCACTTCCACACCTGGCCTATCAACGTGGTAGTCTTCCACGATCCTCAGCGAAGCCTTGTTTTGAGGTTAGTTTCCCGCTTAGATGCTTTCAGCGGTTATCTATTCCATACTTAGCTACCCTGCTGCACAGCTGGCGCCATGACAGGTACACCAGAGGTATGTCCATCCCGGTCCTCTCGTACTAGGGACAGATCCTCTCAAGCTTCGAACACCCACGGCAGATAGGGACCAAACTGTCTCACGACGTTCTGAACCCAGCTCACGTACCACTTTAAATGGCGAACAGCCATACCCTTGGGACCTGCTCCAGCCCCAGGATGTGATGAGCCGACATCGAGGTGCCAAACTTTGCCGTCGATATGGACTCTTGGGCAAAATCAGCCTGTTATCCCTAGAGTACCTTTTATCCGTTGAGCGATGGCCCTTCCACTCGGGACCACCGGATCACTATGGCCGACTTTCGTCTCTGCTCGACTTGTCAGTCTCGCAGTCAGGCGGGCTTATGCCATTGCACTCGACGACCGATTTCCGACCGGTCTGAGCCCACCATCGCGCGCCTCCGTTACACTTTAGGAGGCGACCGCCCCAGTCAAACTACCCACCACGCCATGTCCCGGGACCGGATAACGGCCCTCGGTTAGACGTCAACGACAGTAAGGGTGGTATTTCAAGGACGACTCCACCAGAGCTGGCGCCCCGGTTTCATAGCCTCCCACCTATCCTACACATACGGTCGCTAACGCCAAGGCGAAGCTATAGTAAAGGTTCATAGGGTCTTTCCGTCTGACCGCGGGAACCCCGCATCTTCACGGGGAATTCAATTTCACTGAGCCTATGCTGGAGACAGTGGGGAAGTCGTTACGCCATTCGTGCAGGTCGGAACTTACCCGACAAGGAATTTCGCTACCTTAGGACCGTTATAGTTACGGCCGCCGTTTACCTGGGCTTCAGTTCGTCGCTTTCACAACTCCCTTTAACCTTCAGGCACCGGGCAGGCGTCAGACCCTATACGTCGCATTGCTGCTTCGCAGAGCCCTGTGTTTTTGCTAAACAGTCGCTACCCCCTGGCTTGTGCCACTCAGTCCTGGTTGCCCAGGGTGAGTCACGCTTATTCCGAAGTTACGCGTGCAATTTGCCGAGTTCCTTCAGCATAGTTCTCTCAAACGCCTTGGTATGCTCTACCTGACCACCTGTGTCGGTTTCGGGTACGGTCTCTGCTGGAGTTATTTCCTGGGACAACGCCCCCGCACACACAATCCAATAAGTGGGTACGAGTTAAGCCATCCGTCACTTCCAGCTGGTGCAGGAATATTTACCTGCTTCCCATCGACTACGCTTTTCAGCCTCGCCTTAGGGGCCGACTAACCCTGCGCAGATTAGCTTTACGCAGGAACCCTTGGTCTTTCGGCGGGAGTGTCTCTCACACTCCTATCGTTACTCATGTCAGCATTCTCACTTCCGATACCTCCAGCCAGGCTCACGCCTGACCTTCACCGGCCTACGGAACGCTCCGCTACCGCTTGCAGTAAACTGCAAACCCATATCTTCGGCGCACGGCTTGAGCCCCGTTACATTTTCCGCGCAGGATCGCTTGATCAGTGAGCTGTTACGCTTTCTTTAAAGGATGGCTGCTTCTAAGCCAACCTCCTGATTGTCAAAGCAATCCCACATCGTTTCCCACTTAGCCGTGACTTGGGGGCCTTAGATGATGGTTAGGGTTGTTTCCCTTTTCACGACGGACGTTAGCACCCGCCGTGTGTCTGCCCGATAGTTCTCTTGGGTATTCGGAGTTTGGTTAGTATTGGTACCGCTCGCGCAGCCCGCAACCATCCAGTGCTCTACCCCCCAAGGAATTCGTCGGACGCTCTACCTAAATAGATTTCGCGGAGAACCAGCTATGTCCAGGTTTGATTGGCCTTTCACCCCTATCCACAAGTCATCCCAGAATTTTTCAACATTCACGGGTTCGGTCCTCCAGTTGGTGTTACCCAACCTTCAACCTGCTCATGGATAGATCACCTGGTTTCGGGTCGTCATACGTCGAACTTAGCGCCCTATTCAGACTCGCTTTCGCTGCGCCTACACCTAACGGCTTAAGCTTGCTCGACACATGAAGTCGCTGACCCATTATACAAAAGGTACGCCGTCACCCCGCTTGGGGGCTCCGACTGCTTGTAGGCTTCCGATTTCAGGATCTGTTTCACTCCCCTTGTCGGGGTGCTTTTCACCTTTCCCTCACGGTACTTGTTCACTATCGGTCGTAGAGGAGTACTTAGGCTTGGAGGGTGGTCCCCCCATGTTCAGACAGGATTTCACGTGTCCCGCCCTACTCGAGTCTCTTGCTATTTGATGACTACGGGGCTTTCACCCACTATGGCCGACCTTTCCAGATCGTTCGTCTTTATTTCACAAGAGCACTGGCCTGGTCCCGGTTCGCTCGCCACTACTACGGGAGTCTCGGTTGATGTCCTTTCCTCCGGGTACTGAGATGTTTCAGTTCCCCGGGTTCGCTTAATGAACCTATGTATTCAGTTCATTATACCTTTTAACAATCCGCCAATCGCCGCCCTGACCGAAGTCAGAACGAAGTTGGAAGACTGTAAAGGTGGGTTTCCCCATTCGGAAATAACCGGATCAAAGGGTGCTAGCGCCTCCCCGGTTCTTATCGCAGCTTGCCACGTCCTTCATCGCCTCTCTACGCCAAGGCATCCGTCAGAAGCCCTTCAACGTTTGATCGTTTCTCAGCAAAACTCATGCTTGGTTTATTCCGCCCGACTGGAAAGTTGCCGGGGGACCAAGCCTGATATTTGTCAGACAATGTCTTCTTCTCGAACATAACCTAAAAGCTCAGGGGAGCCGGTTGCGTTCTTCCTTTACGATTTCAATGCACGCCAACCCTGAGGCCGACGGCAAACTTGAATGCGATCACAAGATCCTGGTGGAGCCAGACGGAGTCGAACCGACGACATCCTGCTTGCAAAGCAGGCGCTCTACCAACTGAGCTATGGCCCCATTCCAACAGGAATAGTGCGAAGCCCAGGAGAGCTGTCGGCGATGCCGTCTTGAGGCTGAGAACCCCGGCGAACCAGAAGTCCTGGTAGGCCCGGGCAGACTCGAACTGCCGACCTTACGCTTATCAGGCGTACGCTCTAACCACCTGAGCTACGGGCCTATGGCAGCGACAGCCGGGCCCATTCTTCAAGTGAAAATGGCGACCCAGGCTCGCGATCGCGTCACCAATACAACGACCCGAATGGTCGATGCGTCGATGACGAAAGTGGAAAGAGAAACGGAGACGGCGGCGTTCCGCCGTTTGTGCTCGGCGCTGTGAAGCGCTTCGCTATTGGAGCCTCAATAGACAGCCTCGTGAGAGACGGCCTGGAGAAGCATCCTTAGAAAGGAGGTGATCCAGCCGCAGGTTCCCCTACGGCTACCTTGTTACGACTTCACCCCAGTCGCTGACCCTACCGTGGTCGCCTGCCCCCTTGCGGTCAGCGCAGCGCCTTCGGGTAGAACCAACTCCCATGGTGTGACGGGCGGTGTGTACAAGGCCCGGGAACGTATTCACCGCGGCATGCTGATCCGCGATTACTAGCGATTCCAACTTCATGCCCTCGAGTTGCAGAGGACAATCCGAACTGAGACGACTTTTAAGGATTAACCCTCTGTAGTCGCCATTGTAGCACGTGTGTAGCCCACCCTGTAAGGGCCATGAGGACTTGACGTCATCCCCACCTTCCTCCGGCTTAGCACCGGCAGTCCCATTAGAGTTCCCAACTAAATGATGGCAACTAATGGCGAGGGTTGCGCTCGTTGCGGGACTTAACCCAACATCTCACGACACGAGCTGACGACAGCCATGCAGCACCTGTGTCCTAGTCTCCGAAGAGAAAGCCAGATCTCTCTGGCGGTCCAGGCATGTCAAAAGGTGGTAAGGTTCTGCGCGTTGCTTCGAATTAAACCACATGCTCCACCGCTTGTGCGGGCCCCCGTCAATTCCTTTGAGTTTTAATCTTGCGACCGTACTCCCCAGGCGGATTGCTTAATGCGTTAGCTGCGTCACCGAAATGCATGCATCCCGACAACTAGCAATCATCGTTTACGGCGTGGACTACCAGGGTATCTAATCCTGTTTGCTCCCCACGCTTTCGAGCCTCAGCGTCAGTAATGAGCCAGTATGTCGCCTTCGCCACTGGTGTTCTTCCGAATATCTACGAATTTCACCTCTACACTCGGAGTTCCACATACCTCTCTCATACTCAAGACACCCAGTATCAAAGGCAATTCCGAGGTTGAGCCCCGGGATTTCACCCCTGACTTAAATGTCCGCCTACGCTCCCTTTACGCCCAGTAATTCCGAGCAACGCTAGCCCCCTTCGTATTACCGCGGCTGCTGGCACGAAGTTAGCCGGGGCTTCTTCTCCGGGTACCGTCATTATCGTCCCCGGTGAAAGAATTTTACAATCCTAAGACCTTCATCATTCACGCGGCATGGCTGCGTCAGGCTTTCGCCCATTGCGCAAGATTCCCCACTGCTGCCTCCCGTAGGAGTTTGGGCCGTGTCTCAGTCCCAATGTGGCTGATCATCCTCTCAGACCAGCTACTGATCGTCGCCTTGGTGAGCCTTTACCTCACCAACTAGCTAATCAGACGCGGGCCGCTCTAATGGCGATAAATCTTTCCCCCGAAGGGCACATTCGGTATTAGCACAAGTTTCCCTGAGTTATTCCGAACCAAAAGGCACGTTCCCACGTGTTACTCACCCGTCCGCCACTAACTCCGAAGAGTTCGTTCGACTTGCATGTGTTAGGCCTGCCGCCAGCGTTCGCTCTGAGCCAGGATCAAACTCTCAGGTTGAGTTGACTTCTGACCTAAGCTTAAGAACATCCCGAAGGACGTCTTGGCATTAGTTCTACGTATTTTATTGACGAGTTCCCATTCATCGATCCGAAGACCGACGCATGGTATCTTTTCAAAAAGACCGCAGATAGTCAGTGTCGTATGATGACCTTCTAGGATCATCGCAAGAACACCGCCGCCTGCGTTTCTCTTTCCAAATCAACAATGTCAAAGACCTAAACCGCATCAGCGGCCCGACTTGTTTAGCGCCGTGTCGTCGGCGGAGGCGGGGATTTAAAGACCGCCGAACCTCATGTCAACCGCTCTTTTCAGAGATCTTTTGGAGAGAAAGGCGAACCCTTCAGACCGCAAGAAACCACCGGAGGAAAGCGAGGCTTACCTCTAAAAACCCGTCGGCGATTCGATTGGAGCGCGGAACCTAGTGAAACCAACCGATGAAAGCAAGAAGTTTTTCAACCCCTCCTTCCGTGAAACCGTGAGGATCAAGACCCCCGCGACCCCGTCGGCCGGCCCGTTTCCGAGCGAGGCGGCTCTATACGTAGACCCACTTTTGTCCGCAACCAGATTCTGACAGTTCGGGGAAAGTTTCTCAAAGAGTCATGATCGATGATCATGAACCAGCAGCATCAGCCTGCGATGTAGGTCCGCAAACTCGCCGCCTCCTGGGCATGCTCTGCGATCTGGCATTTCACCACGTCGCCGATGGAGATGACGCCGACTAACCGTGTGTCCTGCATCACCGGCAGATGTCGGATGCGCCGATCGGTCATGCGGGTCATCAATGCCGACATCTCCTCGCCCGGTTCGGCGAAGATCACCCTGGCGGTCATATAGTCGGCGACCGGACGATCCAGCGCCCCGGCGCCATCGGCCGCCAACGCCTTGACCACGTCCCGTTCGGAAAAGACGCCGACGACATTGTCGCCGTCACAGACGACCAACGCCCCGACTCTTTTCTGCTCCAGCTCCCCGCAGGCCTGCGTCACCGTCAGGTCGGGCGCGATGGAGAAGACGGCGTTTCCCTTGGTCTTGAGGATTTCGGCGACGAACATCGCGGCTCCTTCTCTCTATAAATAGAGACGACCGCAGGGCCGGAATGGCGACAGGGCCGCTCGGGAACCGATGATTGCTCAGCACACGCCAGGAATCAAACGCCGCGGGTGGATTTAGGCGCGACGCCCTTGGCGAACAGCCGGCCCAGCGGCCCGATCGCAAGGAAGCCGACCACGAACCCAACCGCATGGGCTTCCCAGGCGATGCGCGCACCTTCCGCACCGGGGGCATAGCCGATCAGGCCGGTCAGCGCATTGATCCCCATCCAGGCGATAGCTGATGAGACCACGCGACGGTCGGTAAGGGGCAGCACCTTTCCCTGACCACCCAGCAACCGGGTCGCTGCGCCGATCAGGCCGAACACCGCGCCCGACGCCCCGACCACCGGCTCGCTCGATCCCCAATGGATCAGCCCATAGCCCAGAGCGGCCAGCACGCCGCACGCCACATAGAAGAGCAGGAAGACCGTCGGCCCGATCTTGTCCCCGAACAGCCGCGCCACCGGCGTTCCGAACGCCAGCGCCGCGACCGCATTCATGATGGCATGGGCCCAGCCGCCGTGAAGCAGCATGGCCGTCAGCAATCCGCCCCAGCGTCCCTGCTCCAGATCGACCGGCGCAAAGGCCATGCTCATGCCCATGTCGGGCAGATCGCGCTGGAAGAAGAACAGCGTCGGCATCGACAGTACGATCAGCAGCACGACCAGCGGCACGTTGAACGCGGGTTCTCTGACGGGCTGGCTGTTCTGCGGGTCGAATCGACCGGGTGCGTCTGACATCGCGCACAAATGCTCAGTGACCCTCATCACATCAAGCGCTTCTTAATAACCTTAATGCAGGTTGGGGTGCGGATCTCCCCTGGGATCCGCCGTTCGTTTGCGCGCGAGGAACCCTGTAATGCCCGCCAAGAGGCTGTTTCTATCCACCGCCGTCATGGCTCTCGCCGCTGCGGCGAGCCTGCCGGCTGCGGCCCAGTCCACCGGATCCGGCAGCGCGTCGCGCTTCCAGCAGGGTTACGGCGGCGCGCGTTCGGCCGCCAGCACGGCGACCACAGGCTATACCCGCGACGCCAACGGCAATCGCCTGATCGTCAACGGCATCATCCAGTCAGGCGCCTCCTCCTATTCCAGCCAGTCTGGCGGCGTCGCCTCGGCCTATGCCGGCGCCGGTTCGTCCAGCAACGGCGGCACGACCATCGGCGGCTCCACCGCCATCGGCAATCAGCTGAACGTGGTGGTCCAGGGCAGCCGCAACACCGTCATCGTCAACTCGACCCAGACCAACACCGGCGCCATCAACGCCGGCACGGCCCTGAACGGGAACATCGACCTGCCATGAGCCGCCGTCATCTCATCAAGGGGTCCGCCGCCGTGTCGGCCGTCGCCCTTCTCCTCGCCGGCTGCGTCAGCCCGGTCGCGGGTCCGTCGGGTCAGTATGCGACGCCGATCGGCAATGCGCCGGTCACGGCCAACCCCACCCCCTATTCCGCCGCGCTCTATTGCCTGGCCGACTACGCCCGTCGCTATAACCTGCCATCGCCGCGCATGGCCGTGGGCCGGATCAGCGACTACACCGGCACGGTCTCTTCGGACGGCGGCCGTCAGATCACCGGCGGCGCCTCTCTGATGGCCAACTCGGCCCTGGCCAAGGCCGGCGCCCGCATCGTCGAACGCTACGACACCTCGGTGTCCGAGCTTGAGCTGCGCTACGCCAACAACAAGCTGATCGGCGACCAGGCTCCCGAAGCCCAAGGCCCCGAGGACACCCAGTATCGCCGCATCCTGGCCGGCCAGGTGCCCGGCTCGGACTTCTATGTCGTCGGCGGCATCACCGAGGTGAACTACAACATCCGCTCCGGCGGCTTCGACATCGCCGGCGGCGAGGTCGACAGCAACCGCCCGGGTTCGGGCATCGTCAACCACCGCGTCTATGTGATGAACATCGCCATGGACCTGCGCCTGGTCCAGACGACCACGCTCGAAGTCGTCGATGTCGTCTCCTATCAGAAGCAGATCATCGGCCGCGAGATTTCGGCCGGCGTGTTCGACTTCCTGAACGGCAACGTCTTCGACATCTCGGCCGGCACGGGCGGGATGGAACCGACGCAGCTGGCCGTCCGCGCCCTGGTCGAACGGGCCACGGTCGAGTTCATGGCCAACCTCTATGGCGCGCCCGGCCCCGAAATCTGCCTCAACCCCGCCAACGATCCGCTCGGCGATTCCACCGTCGGTCCGACCGGCGGCTATTATCCGGCCTACCCCACTCAGGACACCAACAATGGCCAGACACGCGCCGATCCGTCTCGCTGGCATGATGGCCGCGACGGCGACGTTCGCCGCACTCGCCACTGAAGCGAGCGCGCAACAGACGCCGGCCTGCGATCCGCAAGCCGGTGAAGCCTGTTCCAGCACCCAGACCCAGTCCGGCGACGTCACCGGCCTGGTGGACATCGACCTGTCCGTCGATCAGGTGACCGTCAGCACCAGCGCCCAGGGCAATTCGCTCGCGGGCGGGGTGACGGCCGCCTCCGCCGGTCTGGTCTCGCGCCAGACGATGACCGGCTCCGCCGTGGCGACCAGCAACGTCGTCGTGAACGGCGAGGCCGACGGTCAGCTCAGCGTCGAAACCACCGCGCGCGGCAACTACCTGGGCGTCACCACCAACGGCGCGACCTTCGCCGTCGATGCAACCCAGTCCGCGACCGGCGACCGCGTCCAGGCCGGAACCTATGTCCAGGCGCCGGGCGGGCGCGTGTTGCAGGGCGGCTTCGCGACCAGCACGGCCGTCGCCAACACCGTCGCCATGGGCGGTCCCTCCTCCTCCCTGACGGGCGTGATCGACCAGACGGCCCAGACCACCGTCTTCGCCGAGACCGTCGCCGACGTTCAGTACATCCCCGCGCCCGCCACCTTCTCGTCCCAGGCCATCGCCAATGCGGTCCAGACCAACACGACCGGCGCCTCGCACCAGGACCTGGCCATCCGCCAGTCCAACGGCCCTTCGACGACCGAGGCCCGCACCGACGTCTATGTCGACAACGCCTGGGACCTGACGGTCGGCGCTAACGCCGGCGCCAACCAGGCCATCACGGCCAACGCCGGCGGCTCCATGCTGATCGCGACGGACCAGACCAACGCCGGCCGCGTTCGCGCCGACGCCCGCGTCCAGACCAATCTTCAGGGCCAGACGGTGCAGGGCACCCGCAGCGTCGCCAACGAGACCGTCGCCGGCAACAACGACATCTATCTGAAGCTGGACAACACCCAACTGAACTCCGGCGGGGTCGAGGCCAACGCTGCCTATGTCGGCGTCAACGGCTATGACGCCTATGTCGGGGCCGACGCGGTCGGCAATGCGGTGACGGGCTACGCCTGTTCCCAGTGCGGCGGCGACGTCAACATCACCAACAACCAGACCAACAGCGGCAATGTCACCGCCACGACCAGCGCCACGGTCGCCTCCGGCCGCACTGCCGTCGTCGGCGCCAACGCCGTCGGCAACACCGCCAGCTTCTACATCAGCCGCCCGGGGGGCTGACCCAAACATGACAAGTCGGTAAGGTTCGTCGGTCCAGCTTGCCGGGAAGGCAAGCTCACTTTACACATCCGGGATCGCGCCATCGGGGGTTGCGGTTTCGGAGTGATACCATGCGTTCTGCGCGTCATCTGCTGCTCGTCGCCGTCTCGGGACTGGCCCTTACCACCGGGGCGTTCGCCGCCCCTGCTCTCGCCCAGACCGCAGCGCCCGTTGCCGCCTCGGCAGGCCAGGTCGCGCCGTCCGCCCCTTGGGCCCAGGCCGCCAGCGACATTCCCGCCGATCCCGCCGTCCGTTACGGCCTGCTGCCCAACGGCATGCGCTACGCCCTGCTGCACAATGCGACGCCTCCGGGTCAGGCCTCGTTCCGCCTGCGCATCGACGCCGGTTCGCTGATGGAGCGCGACGACCAGAAGGGTCTGGCCCACTTCATGGAGCACATGGCCTTCAACGGCACCAAGGAGGTGCCCGAAAACGAGATGCTGCGCATCCTGGAGCGCCTGGGCCTGGCCTTCGGCGCCGACACCAACGCCTTCACCAGCTTCGACCAGACCGCCTACATGCTGGAGCTGCCGAACACCAAGGACGAGACGGTCGATCCCAGCCTGCACATCCTGCGCGAGATGATGTCGGCGGCCCTGATGGCGCCGGACGCCATCGATGCCGAGCGCGGCGTCATCGTCGGCGAGGAACGCACCCGCGACACGCCGCAGCTGCGCGTGCTGAAGACCCAGCTGGGTCTGCTGGCGCCCGGCCAGCGCCTGTCCGAACGCCTGCCGATCGGCGACCTCGACATCATCCGAAACGCCCCGCGCCAGCGGTTCGTCGACTTCTACGACGCCTATTATCGCCCCTCGCGCGCCACCTTCATCGCCGTGGGCGACTTCGACGTGGACGCCATGGAGGCCAAAGTCCGCGCGGCCTTCGCCGACTGGAAACCCACCGCCGCCGATGGCCCGGAACCCGATCTCGGAACCGTCGCCGCGCGTGAACCCCAGACCAGCATCCTGGTCGAACCGGGCATCCAGTCCTCGATCCAACTGAACTGGATCAAGAACCCCGACCTGGACCCCGACACGGTCGCCGAACGCGCCGCCGACATCCGTCGCGGCCTGGGTCTGGCCGTGCTGAACCGTCGCCTGGGCGAGATTGCCCGCGCCGACAACCCACCCTTCATCGGCGCCGGCGCCGGCTATCAGTCGCTGTTCGACAGCCTGGACGCCGGCACCCTGTCGGTCGCCTTCAATCCCGGCGGCTGGCAGCGCGCGCTTGAGACCGTCGAACAGGAAAGCCGTCGCCTGGCCGAATACGGCGTGACCGACGCCGAGCTTCAGCGCGAGATCGTCAACACCCGCACCGCGCTTCAGAACGCCGCAGCCTCGGCCGCGACCCGTTCGACTCCCGCCCTGGCCACAGGCCTGCTGGGCGCCGTCAACGACGATCAGGTGTTCAGCGCGCCCCAGACCAATCTCGACATCTTCGACAAGGCCGTCGAGGGCCTGACCGTCGATCAGGTCAATCAGGCGACCAAGGCCGTGTTCGAAGGCCAGGGCCCGCTGGTGCTGTTCAGCTCGCCCGTCCCGGTCGAGGGCGGCGAAGCGGCTGTCACGGCCGCGCTGGAGGCCTCGCGCAACACCCCGATCCAGGCCCGCGCCGTCGAGGCCGAGCTGAAATGGCCTTACGACAACTTTGGCGCCCCCGCCGTCCCGGCGTCGCGCACCGAGGTCGCCGACCTGGGCGCCACCCTGGTCCGCTTCCCGAACGGCACCCTGCTGAACATCAAGAAGACCGACTTCCGCGCCGAACAGATCCTGGTCAGCGCCCGGACCGGCATCGGCGAACTCGGTCTGCCTGCCGACACCCTGTCGCCTCTGTCGATGGCCAGCACGGTCCTGACGCCCGGCGGCCTGGGCAAGCTCAGCCTGGACGAGATCAACCGCGTCCTCAGCGGCCGCACCTACAGCGCCTCGGTCAACCAGGCCGGCGACGCCTATGTCTTCTCTGGCGCGACCAAGCCTGCCGACCTCCAGCTGGAGCTTCAGGTGCTGGCCGCCTATCTGACGGATCCCGGTCTGCGCGCCGCGCCGTTCGAACAGACCAAGGCCATGTTCCCGCAGATATTGGCCCAGCTGGGCGCCACGCCGCGCGGCGTGTTCCAGCGTGACGCCTCGGGCCTGCTGGCCGGCGGCGATGCGCGTGAGGTGACCCCGACCGCTGAACAGGTCGCCGCGATCCAGATCGACGACGTCCGCAACGGCGTCCGCTCGGCCCTGGCCCAGGGTCCGGTCGAGATCACCGTCGTCGGCGATGTCGATATCGACGCCGTCATCGCCGCCGTCGGCTCCACCTTCGGCGCCCTGCCCTCGCGCGGCGCCGAACCGACCCCGCCCGCCGGCTCGACCGAACGCAAGTTCCCCGCCCCCGTCGCCACGCCGGTCCAGCTGTATCACACAGGCCCGGCCGAACAGGCGCTGGGCTTCGTCGCCTGGCCGACCACCGATCAGATCGCGGACCGCAAAACCGCACGCCAGCTGTCGATCCTGTCGGACGTGCTGCAACTGCGCCTGAACGACGAGATTCGCGAAAAGCAGGGCCTGGCCTATTCGCCCAGCGCCGGCTCCAGCGCCTCGGACGTCTATCCCGGCTACGGCTTCATCTCGGTGACGGCGGAAACCCCGCCCGCCGCCCTGCCCAAGCTGTTCGAGACGGTGGACGCCATCGCCGCCGACCTCCGCGACAAGCCGGTCAGCGACGACGAGCTGAACCGCGCCCGCCGCCCGGCGGTCGAACGTCTCCGCCGCAGCATGGCCGACAACGGCTACTGGATGACGCAGCTGGCCGAAGCGCAGTCCAACCCGGCCACGCTGGACCAGACCCGCAACCAGGTCGCCACCCTGGAAGCCGTCACCGCCGCCGACCTTCAGACCCTGGCCCGCCAGTATCTGAAGCCCGGCTCCGCCTGGCGCGCCACCGTCACGGCCCAGGCTGCGGCTGTTCAATAAGCGACCAAGAAAAAGGCCCCGGTTCTCGCGAACCGGGGCCAGTCGTCAGGATCGTCGACGGAGAGCCGACGGTCTTGTTATCTCACGCACCGCATGATCGGCGGCTGAACGGGCCTGTTCGGCTCCGGTTCAGAACACCCGGCCGCCGACGCCGCCGTCCAGGGTGATCACCCCGGTCAGCACGGTTGCGCTCTCGACCTGTTCCTCGCGGTATTCGGTGTATTCCTCTTCGCGATACATCGTCAGGATCTTCACCCCGGCGCCGTAGCGACGCAGCAGCGACCGCTCGTTGCAGTCGCGCTCGGGCTTCTCGGGACGGCATTCCAGCTTGCCGCCGGGGCCGTACCACAGCGCCTCGTGCTTACGGCAGGTCAGGGTCGTGCCGTGGTCGAAGCTGATGTCGCCGTTATAATCCGCGATGGTCGCCTGCAGCCATGTGCCCGACAGGCAGCGATAAAGCTCGCCCTCGAATCCGTCCGCGATCTCGCGATCCGGCCGCACCTGCGAGGCAGGGTGCGGCACCTGGCGGGTGTCGATGCAGACGGCCTGGATGACGACCCGCTTCATCATGCTGCGGAAGGCGGTGTAGGGGGTGCGCACGGTCTGGGCGATCATGCCCTCGACGGCCAGTCCCTGGATCGTGGTGGGATAGGGCTGGTCGACGCTGACATAGGCTGCGCCGCCGCCCCCGCCGTAGCTGCCCGAAAACCCGCCGGCCCGCGCATTCAGGTAAGACCGTGCGCCAGAGTTGGCGTTGGCGTTGGCGCCCGCGTTCGCATTGGCGTTCGCGCCAAGGTTCACGTTCACATTGACGTTGGTGTTGATGTTGCCGTTCCAGTTTCCACCGCCGCCGCCGCCACCGGGACCGCAGTTTCCACCCCCGCCGCACGGGGGCGGCTCGGGCGGAGGCGGCGGCTCGCACGAGGTGCAAGGCGGCGGCTCGCAGCCTGATGTGCATTGCGCCAGCGCCGCGCCGGCGCCCGCCGAGACGGCGAGACCGGCCGCCAGGCCCAGCATCCATTTCGTGATCCGCAGCCGCATCGGCGGGAACTCCCAAACGTAGATTTCGTGTCGACTGGGCAAGACGCCGGCCGATCCTGCATTCACCAAAACGACAAAAGCCTTTCGTTTCCGTTGATGACGCCTGCGCTTCGGGATGGCGCAATGCCGCATCCGTCTGCTAGACCGCCCGCATAATGACCGTCCGCGTCTCCATTCGCCTGATTTCGATTAGCCGCCCGGCGTAGCGCTTCTGGGCCGCTTGGCCCCGTGCACGCCGGGACGTCCGCCCATCAGGGCGAAAGAGAACAGCGAACGACAAATCTAGACGCCGAGACGACACATGGCCGACGCCACCGAATCCAAAGACACCCCTGCCGGCCGCGACTATCGCGACACCGTCTTCCTGCCCGAGACGCCCTTTCCCATGCGCGGCGGCCTGCCCCAGAAGGAGCCGGTCATTCTGGAACAGTGGGGCGACCTTTACGGCACCCTGCGCGCTGAGCGGCAGAAGCAGAACGCCCCCCTCTACGTCCTTCACGACGGTCCGCCGTACGCCAACGGTGACATCCACATCGGTCATGCGCTGAACAAGACGCTGAAGGATTTCGTGGTCCGCAGCCGGTTCCTGCTGGGCTATGACGTCGATTATGTTCCCGGCTGGGACTGCCACGGCCTGCCGATCGAGTGGAAGATCGAGGAACAGTTCCGCGCCAAGGGGCGCCGCAAGGACGAGGTGTCCAAGGACGAGTTCCGCGCCGCCTGCCGCGAATACGCGGGCAAATACATCGACCTGCAACGCGACCAGTTCAAACGCCTGGGCATCACCGGCGACTTCGCCAACCGCTACGCCACCATGGACTTCACGTCCGAGGCGGCCATCGTCGCCGAGTTCCACAAGTTCAAGAACTCGGGTCAGCTGTATCGCGGCTCCAAGCCCGTCATGTGGTCGCCGGTCGAGCGCACCGCCCTGGCCGACGCCGAGATCGAATACCACGACCACGTCAGCCCCACGATCTGGGTCAAGTTCCCGGTCACGGGCGCGTCGGACGACCATCCCGACGACCTGCTGGCCTTCCGCACCAGCACCCCGTCCATCGTCATCTGGACGACCACGCCCTGGACCATCCCGGCCAACCGCGCGATCAGCTACGGCCCCGAGATCGCCTATGGCCTGTATGAGGTCACGGCGATGGAAGAGGGTTTGGAGTTCGCGCCCTGGGCCAAGCCGGGCGACCGGCTGATCGTCGCCGACAAGCTGGCCGAGGATGTGTTCAAGGCCGCCAAGATCGCCGCCTGGACCCGGATCTACGACATCAATCCGTCGGGCCTGGAATGCGCCCACCCGCTGGCCGCGCTGGACAGCGGCTATGGCTTCTCGGTGCCGCTGCTGGCCGGCGACCATGTCACCGACGACGCGGGTACGGGCTTCGTCCACACCGCGCCGGGCCACGGCGCCGACGACTTCGAGGTGTGGAAGGCCCACGGTCATCACGAGGTGCCGGACACGGTCGATCCCGACGGCGCCTATTATCCCGGCGTCCCCCTGTTCGCGGGGCTGAAGGTGCTGGAGACCGAGGGCAAGAAGACCGGCAAGTTCGGCCCCGCCAACGGCGCGGTGATGGAAAAGCTGATCGAGGCCGGAAACCTGCTGGCGCGCGGCCGGCTGGAACACTCCTACCCGCACTCGTGGCGCTCCAAGGCCCCGATCATCTTCAGAAACACGCCCCAGTGGTTCATCCGCATGGAAGAGTCCCTGGCCTCGGGCGACAGCCTGCGCGAGACGGCGCTGAAAGCCATCGACGACACCGCCTTCCACCCCGCCGCCGGCCGCAACCGCATCCGCTCGATGGTCGAGGGTCGTCCCGACTGGCTGGTCAGCCGCCAGCGCGCCTGGGGCACGCCCCTGGCCATGTTCATCGACAAACAGACCGGCCACCCCCTGCATGATCCCGAGGTCGACGCCCGGATCGTCGCGGCCGTCGCCGATCACGGCGCCGACATCTGGTTCACCGCCCCGGACGGCGACTTCCTGGGCGCGCATGACCCGGCCCGGTACGAGAAGGTCGAGGACATCCTGGACGTCTGGTTCGACTCCGGCTCGACCCACGCCTTCACCCTGGACCCGCGCCTGCCCGAGCACGGCTATACCGGCGACCGCCCGGCCCACTGGCCGGCCGACCTGTATCTGGAAGGGTCGGACCAGCACCGCGGCTGGTTCCAGTCGTCGCTGCTGGAAGGTTGCGGCACGCGCGGCCGCGCCCCGTTCAAGGCGGTCCTGACGCATGGCTTCACCCTCGATGAGAAGGGGGAGAAGATGTCCAAGTCCAAGGGCAATACGACCGACCCCCTGACCATCATCAAGGAGAGCGGCGCCGACATCCTGCGTCTGTGGGTGTCGCTGGTCGACTATTCCGAGGACCAGCGGATCGGCAAACAGATCCTCCAGACCACGGTCGACGCCTATCGCAAGCTCAGGAACACGGTCCGCTATCTGCTGGGCGCCCTGGCCGACTTCGACGAGGCCGAGCGGCTGCCGCTGGACCAGATGCCGCCGCTCGAAAAATTCATCCTGCATCGCCTGTATGAACTCGACGCCCATGTGCGCCAGGCCTATGCCGAATACCGGTTCCAGGACGTGGTGCGTCCGGTGCTGGAGTTCTGCTCCAACGACCTGTCGGCCCTGTATTTCGACATCCGCAAGGACGCCCTCTACTGCGACCGGCCCGACAGCCTGCGCCGTCGCGCCGCCCGCACGGTCATGGACGAGGTCTTCATGCGCCTGACCGCCTGGCTGTCGCCCCTGACGCCGTTCACGATGGAAGAAGCCTGGACGACGCGCTTCCCGGATGCGGGCACGAACTGCGCGCGGGTGATCCCGGAGACGCCGGCGGAATGGAACAACCCGGCCGAGGCCGAGCGTTGGGCCGCGATCAACACCGTCCTCGAAGTGGTCAATGAGTCGCTGGAAGCCGCCCGACGCGAGAAACTGATCGGCGGCGCCTTGGACGCTTGGCCGACGGTCACCGCACCCGCCGCTGCCTTCGCCCCCTTTGAAGGCCTCGACGCCGCCGAAATCTTCCGCACTTCGGGCGCCGACCTTGTCGAAGGCGAGACCATCTCCGTCACAGTCGCCACCGCCGACCACCCCAAGTGCGCCCGCTCCTGGCGCCGCGTCCCCGACGTCGGCTCCGACCCCGCCTACCCCGACCTCTCGGCCCGCGACGCCGATGCGGTCCGATACTGGGACCAGACGCACGCCTGACGAACCCTTCCCCCTCGGGGGAGAAGGTGGCTCGCGGAGCGAGACGGATGAGGGGGTTGGTTCCGCAGCCTCTCCCTCACCGTTTCGAGGCGGATAGATACCCCTCATCCGAGGCCTCCGGCCCCACCTTCTCCCGCAAGGGGAGAAGGAATGCTTGTGCATATTCTTTCGTCATTCTCCGGCGAGCAGAGCGAGACCGGGAAACCCAGCGGCGCGCGACAGCGCGAACCTGTCGCGGACTCGCTGACAGCCGTGCGGCGGATACATCGCCTTCGGCGCCGCTGGGTTCCCCGGTCTGCGCCGCGAAGGCGCGGCTTGCCGGAGAATGACGAAAGTAAAAGGTGTTGGCCCAACCATCACAATGACGCTGGTCATTCGCAGCGATTTGAATCGCTTGCCGATTTATGTCCCCGTTCTCCTGCCCACAGGGTCAAACCGCCGCATAATACACCCGTCCCGTCGCATCGGAGGGCTCGCTTGGCCTGCGACCTTGCGGCGGCGGGAGCGGATGGAACGGGAGCGGGTCTGAAACGGCTCGCGTCGGCGGCGACACATGGTGCGCCGTCGGAGGGTCGAGGGGGATACTCGGCCGCACT
>NZ_JAFCTP010000003.1:0-176867 GCF_049896085.1 Brevundimonas sp. TWP1-3
TTTTGGTCTGTGGCATTGGCCTTGCGTGCCGCGGGGGGGGGGGGGTTTCCCCCCTTGGGGGGGGCCACACCCCCCCCCCAACCCCCCCCGGGGGCAACTACCCCCCCCCCCCCCCCCCCCCCCCCGGTGAGGAAGAGCAGAACCCCGCGCGCAAGGTCGTGCCGAGTGCGCGCGTCGTCCAGGTCAGGCGCATCCAGAACTCCGGACACCAACGGGTCGATGTCGCTTGCACCCTCGCCACGGCCATTGCGGCGATTTGTGAAATTCAAGTCAGGCAGGGCGCCAGCGTTGTCGGCCTTCAGGTCCGCAGGGCGTCCGTGCTGCCCGTGCGTGGTTGGGGTCACCCGCGACGTCGGCCTTCGGCGTCGCGGGTGATGGGCGGCGTCGGAGTCACTGGGGCGCCGGAAACATCGAGACCTCACGGCGGGCTGGGACCAGCGTCGAAGCGGCAGCCTGCGCTAGGAGGCGAACCACGCGGCGGCCCGCATTTTTCGCCGAGAGGTGAACCGTCACGCCTTGCAGTTCGACGGAGCGAGCACGGAAGGTCACAGCCTGAACGGTGGTGACCCAGGCGTCACCGATCAGCACGCGGTAGCGCCCGTTCTGGTCATCGCCAGCCGGTTCAAGGTCAGCCGTCCAGTATCCGACCCCGTAATGCTGACCTTGCAGGGCAGCACAGAGATGCGCGACGGCGCGGCGGAACAAGATTTCGGCAGGCTGACCCGGCAGACCCAGCCAGTTGGACGTGTCGGTGGGGACGCCTACCGCGTTCAGGCTCTCGCAGACAGCGTGTTCGAGGACGACGCCCAAACCGAAACGGGTCGGCGTCGTCGCAACCGTCATCGCCGTAGTTGTATTCGGCATCGTGGCCACGGTCGCCGACACTGACGACGGCGCCGCCTTCACGGCGCGACCACGCCGGCGCGTTTGGCGGGTAGGTTCTTGAGCGGTAGTCATGCCGCCACCTCGCCCACGCGCAGGCGCTCCGTGATCCAGGCTTCGACATCGACCGCACGCCATAGAGGCGGCGTGCGGGGCGAGAAGCGCACAGGGGTTGGGAACTCGCCCCGACGCGCCATGCGCTCGGCGATACGTTGAGTCAGGGTCGGCACCCGATCGGCGAAAGCGTCCCAATCCACCAGTTCGATATGATCAGCCATCTAGTTCCCCTCGCCGTTCGCCAGCGCCAGCTTGGCCGACGCGGACATCGGGCGCGGGGCCAGAGCCGAGGCTTGGGCTGCATCCAGCCCGTGGGTCTTGAAGTAATGCGGATTGGCGGCGCGGGCAGCCTCGACGGCGTCGCTCAAGTTACCACCGGCGATGAAGATCGGGCGGCCGCTGATGAATTCGAGGCCATGGTCGCGGATAAGAGCGGCGGCGAGGTCGGCAATAGCCGTATCAAGAAGATCAGGGACCTCGCGCACCAGAGCGCAAGCGAGCAAACGCGAGTTTTCCGTCCGGAGACGGATGATTTCAGAGTCAGTTGTCAAGGGTAGTCCTTCGCCAGCCTGCGGCGTTGGGTGTCTAGGTGGACAGGATTGGAATGATAACCAAACCCGCTTCATCGGCGGCCAAAAGGCTGACTCGGTGTAGGGTTGTGGGCTAGACCTTACCGGCCCCCGGCTTCGATCTCCACGAACCCTACACGATCGAACAGCCTTTGTCAAATTAACACGTTGACAGGCCGCATAGAACTGTGCCTAGGACCTCAACCCATCAAGCTGTGGGCAAGACAAAATTGCCCAACCGCACCTGGTCCATCAGGACTGAATTGCCTGGGACATTGGCGATGGTCGCACGTCCATAGCCGTGCATGGCGCTATCAGCCTCTCCGACCGCCCGCCCCGTCCAACCGCCCAAGGCCGCGATCAGTGTGCCCGGCAACCGCGCCTGAGCGGCGGCGTCCTTCCAACCGTGGCGCAAACTATGAAGGGTCAAGGCTGGCATCGTTAGCCCGACCCGGTCCAGGGTCCTGCCCCACCGGCGGGAGACCTCGTGCGTATAGTATCCGAGGGAGTTTGCCTTGAGGTCAGGGAATAGCCGTTCCTCTCCTGCCTCTCGCCGCCGAGCTACCAGATCGTTGAATCCGGCGTCGATCAGCGCCTTGTGGATTGGTATGCACCTCGCCGACGCCTCTGTCTTAAGTTGCCGTCGATCAAGACGGCGGCCATCAGCGTCGAAGTGATCGAGGTCGAGGAAGGCGACGCCCTTCTCTTGTCGGACGTCGCTGATATGCAGTTGCGCGATCTCGTTCGCGCGGGCACCCATAAAGGCTAGGACGGCGGGGACCCAGAAGTTACCAGAGTCGGCCTCGCGCTCATCCGCCAAGGCGTCGAACGCCAGGGCAAGTTGTTCCGACGTGAGGCCGTGACGTCGAGTCATCGCCTTTTTTGGAGGCACCTCCTTCTCGACCGGGTTCTCGTCTAGCCAGGCGCGCACGGGATCGGCCGCAAAATCACAAATGCCCTTAAGCGCGACAAGGTACGATCTGACCGTATTCGGCGCGAGCGTCGGCAGGCCATCCAGTGCCGCGCGTTCTGCCGCCCAGATCATCGACCTGCCTTTGAAGATCCCTTTCTTGGAGACGTGTGTGGGGACCGTCTCCAGGAACCGTCGAACATCCCGCACGTCCAGCCGCGTCAGGGCGCGGATCGGCTTGTCGGCGCCGATGATCTCGCTCAGAGCGCGGCTGATATGGCCGTATTGTTTCTGCCACAAGGCAGGGCTGTTCTGGTCCGCCTTGAAGGCCTCCAGCACTTGCTGAATGGTCTTGTCGCCTTCGCGCGGGGTAAAGGGCTGAACAGAGGGCACGACCCGGATTAGGGCGGTGTCCGCAGCAACCGCATCCAATGCAGTCAGGATGGCGTCGGCACGGCGGCGCTCGGCCTCCTCGTGCTGGACCACCTCAAGCGCCGCACGTGCGAAAGTCTGGCGGGCAGCGACGCGCACCGCGCGGGGGATTAGGCGGGGTTCATCGCCGGTGGTGAGGTGAGCCACGACCGCGTCCAGAGCGTCGTCCAACCCATCCACCTCGGCCCAGGCGTCAGGAAGCCGCGCCGCACGCTGAAGCCCCCCTAGCAACAGGCCTGTCGTATGAGACATCGCCGCTCCCCGCTCGCGCGGCTGACGCCAGACAGCGTCGGCCGGGGCGCGCTCATAGACGGCTCCAAAGAACCAATCACCCCACCCCTTCGCGCCGGAGGTGATCGGCCACGGCGCGGGCTTGCCGCCGTGGCGCTCCTCCACATCGGTGCCCGCCGCAGAGGCGCAGCGCATTCGACGCCAAAATTCGATTTCGGACTCTACTTCCGCGAGGTCCATCGGACGCCCGGAACCCAGCCGCGCCGCATAATTGAGTTCGTCGGTCCACTCTGCCCAGAATCGGTTACGCAGGTGCATCGCGCGCCCGTGGTCGCGGGTCTTGGTGGACGCTTTGAATGCTACACGGCCACCGAAATGCGGACGCAGAGCGACGGGGATGGCACGACGGACGTACCAGACGCCACCGAGGACCTTCTGGAATAGGCCTTCGATGGTAGGCGTCTCAGCCATTCCAATGCCCCTCAATGCCCCTTTTTAGGGCGTGAAAACCCTCTACATCAAGCATAGATTGATTTCAAAGGGGTATTCGGAGAAGTGGTAGGCGGCGACGGGTTCGAACCGCCGACCCTCTCGGTGTAAACGAGATGCTCTGACCAGCTGAGCTAGCCGCCCTCAATGCAGAGCCGGGCTTATGCCCGTTGGACTTCAACCGTTCAAGGCGCTTTTCAAACCTTCCCCAGCACGAAAGCGCGCGGTGCGGGATGCAGGGCGCGCCACGGCGGCCCCAGTCCGAGGATTGCGGGCGACGCCGGCCTTGCGGTCCACGGCCACAAAGCTGCCGAAGCCGATCAGCTTGACGTCCCGGCCGTCCGACAAGGCTTCGGCCACGCCATCAGTGAAGGCCTCAAGCGCCGACTTGGCTTGGTCGCGGCTGATGTTCGCCGCGCTGGCCATTCGGCCGATCAGTTCCGCTTTGGTCATCTGTCCTCCGAACGAATCACTAAAGGGCAGATCGACGGTTGCGTCAAAAACGAAAACGCCGCCGGCATGCTCACCGGCGGCGCTTCCTGTTCAACTCAGCCTAGTGACTGACGGCGGCGGCAGGCCCTTCAAGCAATGGCAACTGCGCCGGTAGAGGGTCCGTCGCCTCGTCCCATTCGACCGGGGTCAGCGTACCGACCAAAGCCCATTTCAGGGCCTCGTCCGCCGTGGAGATGGGCACGATCTCCAGCGCCGACTTTACGTTGTCCGGCACGTCGGCGAGGTCCTTCTCGTTCTCCTGCGGGATCAACACCGTCTTAACGCCAGAGCGCAGGGCCGCAAGCAGCTTCTCCTTCAGGCCGCCGATGGCGGTGACCCGACCGCGCAGGGTGATTTCGCCGGTCATGGCGATGTCCTTCCTGATCGGGATGCCCGTCAGGACCGAGACCATGGCCACGGTCATGGCGACGCCGGCGGACGGACCGTCCTTGGGCGTGGCGCCGTCCGGCACGTGGACGTGGATGTCCGTCTTCTCGAACAACGGCGGCTTGACGCCGAAGGCTAGAGCGCGCGAGCGGACATAGGAGGCGGCGGCGGAGATCGACTCCTTCATCACCTCCTTCAGATTGCCGGTCACGGTCATGCGACCCCGGCCAGGCATCTTGATCGCCTCGATGGTCAGGATGTCGCCGCCGAACTCGGTCCAGGCCAGGCCCGTCACGATGCCGACCTGATCCTCCTCGTCCGTCTCGCCGTAACGGAACTTCTTCACGCCGGCATATTCGGCCAGCTTGGCGTCATCCACGGTGATCGACTTGGCGCCCGTCTTGGCCATCTCGCGCACGGCCTTGCGCGCCAGACCGCCCAGGGCGCGTTCAAGCGACCGCACGCCGGCTTCGCGGGTGTAGTAGCGGATCAGGTCGCGGATCGTGTTTTCCGGCACGATCAGCTCGTCGGCTTTCAGACCATGGTCCGTCAGCTGTTTGGGCAGGACGTGCCGCTTGGCGATCTCGACCTTTTCGTCCTCGGTGTAGCCCGACACCCGGATGATCTCCATCCGATCCATCAGCGGCTGCGGCATGTTCAGGCTGTTCGCCGTGGTCACGAACATCACCTGGGACAGGTCGTAATCCACCTCCAGATAGTGGTCGCCGAAGGTCGAGTTCTGGGCTGGGTCCAGCACCTCAAGCAGGGCCGAGGACGGATCGCCGCGCCAGTCGGACCCCAGCTTGTCGATCTCGTCCAGCAGGACGAAGGCGTTGGTGGTCTTGGCCTTCTTCATCGACTGGATGATCTTGCCCGGCATGGAGCCGATATAGGTCCGGCGGTGACCGCGTATCTCGCTTTCGTCGCGCACGCCGCCCAGTGACATGCGGACATATTCACGCCCGGTCGCCTTGGCGATGGACTTGGCCAGCGAGGTCTTGCCGACGCCGGGAGGGCCGACGAGGCACAGGATCGGCCCCTTCAGGCTGCCGGTGCGGGCCTGGACGGCCAGATATTCGACGATCCGTTCCTTGACTTTCTCCAGGCCGAAGTGGTCCTCCTCAAGAATCTCCTCGGCCTTGACCAGGTCGATCGGCTTTTGCTTGGCCTTGCCCCACGGCACGGACAGCAGCCAGTCGAGGTAGTTGCGGACGACCGTCGATTCGGCCGACATCGGGCTCATGTTGCGCAGCTTCTTGACCTCGGCCTCGGCCTTGGTGCGAGCTTCCTTGGACAGGCGCGTCTTACGGATGCGCTTCTCCAGGTCCATGATCTCGTCGCGCGCGTCGTCGGTCTCGCCCAGTTCGCGCTGGATCGCCTTCATCTGCTCGTTCAGATAATATTCGCGCTGGGTCTTCTCCATCTGGCGCTTCACGCGCGAGCGGATCTTCTTCTCGACCTGCAGAACGGAAATCTCGCCCTCCATCAGGCCATAGACCTTCTCCAGCCGCTTGGGCACGTCGAAGGTTTCCAGCAGGCCCTGCTTATCGGCGATCTTGACCGACAGGTGGGCGGCGACCGAGTCGGCCAGCTTGGAGGCGTCGGTGATCTGGGGGATGGAGCTGAGGGCCTCGGGCGGGACCTTCTTGTTCAGCTTCACATAGTTTTCGAACTGTTCGACGACGGCGCGCAGCATGGCTTCGGTCTGCGATGCATCGCCCGGCTCATCCTCGATCTCGACGGCCTCGGCCTCGAAATACTCCTCGCGGTCGGTGAATCGCGTCAGGCGCGCACGGCCCTTACCCTCGACCAGCACCTTCACCGTGCCGTCGGGCAGTTTCAGCAGTTGCAACACCGTGGCCAGCACGCCGATGGGATAGATGGCGTCAGGCGACGGATCGTCGTCGACGCTGTTCTTCTGGGTCGCCAGCAGGATCTGCTTTTCGCCCTTCATGATTTCGTCCAGCGCCTTCACGGACTTCTCGCGGCCCACGAAGAGCGGCACGACCATGTGCGGGAAGACGACGATGTCTCTCAGCGGCAGGACGGGCAGGATCTTTGGTTCAGTCATGATGCGTACTCCTGGGCCATTGATCATCTCCGGCCCGCCGCCACGGTCCGCCAGGCAAGAGGCCTGACCGGCGCATGACGGCCCGTCGATTCCGACGGCGTTCGGATGAGTATGTGGTTTGAAAGACCCACGGTTCAAGCGTGACCGATGAACCGCCCACATCTGCGTGGTCGCAACGCCCGCGATCGCGCTGATTTAGGCCCGCATTATGCGGCGCGGCGCTTTCGACATGGCGGCTTTACGGGGTTCGGGCGTCTGTTTGGGGTCCAAGGAGATGACCCATGAGCCGTTCCCACCTGCTGGCGGAATCGTTGAAACGCCCCGCCCCAAAGCCGACCTCCGTCCAGATGGCGATGACCTTCATCGGCGCCCTGTTCGGTGCGCCGATTCCTCGGGGGCCGTCGCGATGATGCAGGGCCATGTCGAAGGCGGGGCCGCAGCCCCCGTCCCACCCCGACGATACAGGGTGGTGGCCCGCGCAAGCGGCTGGGCGGTGGCGGTCAACAGAGCCACGACCCGCCCCCTGCCCGACCGCGCGTCTGCCGAACGCTTGGCTGCACGATTGCAGGCCGAGGCCGACCGCCTGAACCGCGACCAGCACAGGCGCACGCAATGATCGCGGTGCCTCCCCCGTCGCCGCCAGCCATCGAGACGCTTACGATCCAGCCTGTCGGCCGCCGCTGGCGCGTCACCTCCAGCGACGGTCTGTTCGAAGGCGTCTTCACCGACGCCAAGAGCGCCGTCCAATGCGCAAGGGCCGAGGCGGAAGCCCATTCAGGGCATGCCATCCAGATCGTGCCGGGCTCATAGAGATAGAGGCTATCGGGTCTTTTTTGACGCCTTGCGAACCGCAACCGCCAACGACCGCCGCGCCCAGGCGACCGCCTCGTCGGGGTCGTCCAGAGCCGTCTCGGGCAGGGTCCAATAGCCCATGCTCATCGTTCGCCCGTCCTTGGTCGGATAGGTGAACTGACGCGAGCCAGCCTCCACGAACGCCTCGCCCAACGCCTCGTCGCCTTTCAGCCAGACCACGCCGTCATCCAGCAGGGCGAACATGACGCCGGCGGCATAGACCCCCGCCCCGCCGAACATACGCTTGATCTCCAGCCGACCGAGATCGTGAAAATGCTCGCGCACCCATTCGCCGAAGTTGGCGTCGTAAGCCATGTCAGTCGGCGGCGACCGGAACGATGGTGACGCTCTCGCCGCAACCGCAGGCGTCGGTCTGGTTCGGATTATTGAACACGAACTTGGAGGCCAGTCGCGTCGTCTCGTAGTCGATCTCGGTGCCGATCAGGAATAGCACGGCCTTGGGTTCGATCAGGATGGTGACGCCCTTGTCCTCGACCACCTCGTCCAGCGGCCCAACGCTGTCGGCATAGGCGAAGGTGTATTCCTGCCCCGCGCAACCGCCGTTCTTAACCCCGATCCGCAGACCGATGTGATCGTTCTCGGCATTGTCCAGGATTTCGCGCACGCGCTCGGCGGCGGCGTCCGTCAGGGTCACGGCCTTGGGGCGCGGGCGGCGGGGACGGGATGTGGTTTGAAGATCGGTCATCAGAACATATCCATCAGAACATGTTCAGGGCCAGCTTGGCCTCGTCGCTCATCTTGGAGCTGTCCCACGGCGGGTCGAACACTAGATTGGCCTTGGCGCTGCGCACGCCCTCGACCTTCTCGACCGCCGTCTCGACCCAGCCAGGCATTTCGCCGGCGACCGGACAGCCGGGCGCCGTCAGGGTCATGTCCACCACCACGTCGCGGTCGTCATTGACGTCCACGCGATAGATCAGGCCCAGCTCATAGATATCGACCGGGATTTCCGGGTCATAGACCGATTTCAACGCCTCGATCAGCTGATCGGTCAGCGTATCCAACTCGGCCTGCGACAGGGCGCTCTTCTGGGGTTCATCCCAGGCGTCCTTGAAGGCGTCGCTGTCCTGAATAGGTTGATCTGTCATCGGCTTACACGAAGAAGTTCCGCGCCTTGATCAGCGCATCCACGAAGGCGTCAGCATCCTCCACGGTGTTATATAGGGCGAAGGAGGCGCGGGTGCTCGACGTCACCCCCATTCTTTTCGACAACGGCTCGGCGCAGTGCAGACCGGCCCGCACGGCCACGCCGTAACGGTCCATGATCTGGGCGACGTCATGGGCGTGCGCGCCCTCGACGGCAAAGGTCAGGATCGCGCCCTTCCCTTCCGCCTGCCCCAGGATCCGCAGCCAGTTCTGCCCCTGAAGGCGATCCACGGCGTGCTGGTAAAGGGCATGCTCATGCGCCTGAACCGCCGCCCGGTCGTATTGCGCCAGCCACTCCAGCGCCACGCCCAGGCCAATGGCCTCCAGGATCGGGGGCGTCCCCGCCTCGAACCGATGCGGCGGCTTGGCATAGGTCACGCGGTCCCGCTCGACCGTCTCGATCATCTCGCCCCCGCCCTGATACGGCGGCAGGGCCTCCAGCGCCTCGGCCTTGCCGTACAGGGCGCCGATGCCGGTCGGGGCGAACAGCTTGTGGCCGGTCAGGACATAGAAGTCGCAACCGATGGCCTGCACGTCCGGCGTCGCATGGACCGCCCCCTGGCACCCGTCGATCAGCACCTGGGCGCCGGCCGCATGCGCCAGTCGCGTGATCTCGGCCACCGGATTGATGGTGCCCAGCACGTTCGACATATGGGTGACCGCGACCATGCGCGTCTTCGGCCCCAGCAGCTCGGCATAGGCGGCCATGTCCAGCGAGCCGTCGTCCAGCACCGGAATCCATTTGAGCACCGCCCCGCGCCGTTCCCTCAGCAGATGCCAGGGCACGATGTTGGAATGGTGCTCCATCTCCGAGACCAGGATCTCGTCGCCCGGCTGGATGGACAGGCCCAGCCCATTGGCCACCAGGTTGATCGCCTCGGTGCCGCCCTTGGTCCAGACGACCTGTTCGGGGCTTTCGGCGTTCAGGAAGCGGGCAACGATCTCTCGCGCCTTCTCGAACGCCTCGGTCGCCTCGTTCGACAGAGTATGCAGGCCACGGTGGACGTTGGCGTAGCCGCCCTCCATCGTCGCGACCAGGGCGTCGATCACCGCGCGCGGCTTCTGGGCAGAGGCCGCATTGTCCAGATAGACCAGCGGCTTCCCGTTCACCTGCCGCGACAGGATCGGGAACTGCGCCCGCACGGCATAGGGGTCAAATGTCTTCACAACCGAGCCGTCAGCCATTCCCGCGCCACCTCTCTCGCGCCTTCATGTTCGATCCGGTCGATGACCTCGATCAGGAAGGCTTGCGTCAACAGGGCGCGGGACTCCTCGGCCGGAATGCCGCGCTGCTGCATGTAGAACAGGGCGCTCTCGTCCAGCGTCCCCACCGTATTGCCGTGTGCGCACTGCACGTCATCGGCATAGATGATCAGTTCCGGCTTGGCGTCGATTTCGGCCCGTTCCGACGCGATCAGGGCGTGATGGCCCATGCGCGCATCCGTGCCGTCCGCCCCGCGCTCGACCACGATCTTGCCCTGGAAGACGCCGCGCGCCGTGTCGCGCGCCACGCCCTTGATCAACTGGCTGGTCGCGCCGTCATGCTCGACGTGGCGCACCACGCTGGTCAGGTCGGTGTGACGCGATCCGTTCAGCAGATACAGGCCGTCGGCCTGGACCTGCGCGCCCTGGGCATAATGCGTGATGCGGGTCTCGATCCGTTGCAGCTTGGCGCCGGTCGTGACGATGGTCTGGCGATAGACGCCGCCCGCCTCAACCTTCACATGGGCCTCGGCGATGGAGATGGCGTCCTCCGGCTCTTCGACCAGGACGACGCGCGTCACCTCGGCGCCGGCCGCCACGTCCAGCTCCAGCGTATTGTGCGCCACATAGGCAGAACCCGCGCCCTCGTGCGTCTCCAGCAGCAGAAGCTTGGCGCCCGCGCGCGCCGAGACCCGCGCCCCGGCCGTGTGGCCCGTCCCGACCGCGTCGGAGATATAGCGCAGCCGCAGCGTCTGCTCGCCCGAGGCGATGAAGTCGGTCACGCCAACCGCGCGCCCGTTGGCGAAGACGATCGCCTCTCCGCCCAGATCATAAAACGGCCCTGGCCACCCAACCGCCGCCGTGCCCGACGGCTCGGGCGCCGCGCGAAGCCAGCGCTTCAGGTCGCTGTATTTCCACGCCTCCGTCCGCCGAGACGGAAAGGTTTCGGCGTCGGTCAGGTCGATGGCGAAAGCCGCGCTCATGCCTGTTCCAGAAGATACTTGTCGTACCCTTCCGCCTCCAACTGATGCGCCAGCTCCGGCCCGCCCGAGGCCACGATCCGCCCACCGGCCAGCACATGCACCCGGTCCGGTTTGATGTAGTCCAGCAGGCGCTGATAGTGGGTGATGACCAGCATGGCCCGGTCAGGACGACGCAGGGCGTTCACCCCCTCCGACACGATCCGCAGGGCGTCTATGTCCAGGCCCGAATCCGTTTCGTCCAGGATCAGCAGCGACGGCTCCAGCAGAGCCATCTGCAGGATCTCCATCCGCTTCTTCTCGCCGCCGGAGAAGCCGACGTTCAACGGCCGCTTCAGCATGTCGAAGTCCATCTTCAGCGCCTTGGACGCCTCGCGGACCAGCTTCAGGAAGGCCGGCGCCGCCACCTCCTCCTCGCCCCGCGCGCGCTTCTGGGCGTTCAACGCCGTGCGCACGAAGGTCAGGGCCGGCACGCCGGGAATCTCGATCGGATACTGGAAGGACAGAAAGACGCCCTTGGCCGCCCGCTCGGCCGGGTCCAGCGCCAGCAGATCCTCGCCCGCCCATTCGACCGCGCCTTCGGTCGCCTCATAGCCCGGCCGCCCCGACAGGGCGTAACCGAGCGTCGACTTCCCGGCCCCGTTCGGCCCCATGATGGCGTGCACCTCGCCCGCGGGAACGTCGAGCGTCAGACCCTTGAGGATCGGCTTTTCGCCGACGGAGACGTGGAGGTTGGAGATGGAGAGCATTCACTTAACCCAATGCGTTTCAGACGCGCGTCGAAGCGCGCTTCGGATTCGGTCGTGATCGAACCCGGCGTAATGAAGCGAGCCGACAAGCTCGCATAAGGCATATGACAGAGTGTAGTGTTCGCCCTTGTTCTGGCTGTCTGATGACTTGCAGATTGCGGCGTAGTCCTCGCCAGCTTTCGTTAGAGGCGGTTGCCAATCAGACATCACCCCACGCTCCCCTCAAGTGAGATCGCCACCAGCTTCTGCGCTTCCACCGCGAACTCCATCGGCAGCTTCTGCATCACGTCGCGGACGAAGCCGTTGACCAGCAGGGCCACCGCCTCTTCCTGCGACAGGCCGCGTTGCTGGGCGTAGAACATCTGGTCGTCGCTCAGACGCGTCGTCGTCGCCTCGTGTTCCAGCTGGGCAGAGCCGTTGCGGGCCTCGATATAGGGGATGGTGTGGGAGCCGCACTCCTTGCTGATCAGCAAGGAATCGCACTGGGTGAAGTTGCGCACCCCCGTCGCCTTTGGATGCACCGAGACCAGGCCGCGATAGGTCGAGTCCGACTTGCCCGCCGACACCGCCTTGGCGATGATCCGCGACTTGGTGTTCTTGCCCAAGTGGATCATCTTGGTGCCGGTGTCGGCCTGCTGATGTCCGTTGGTGATGGCGATGGAGTGGAACTCGCCTGAGCTGTCGTCGCCCTTCAGGATGCAGGACGGATATTTCCAGGTCACGGCCGAACCCGTCTCGACCTGGGTCCAGGACACCTTCGAGCGATCACCCCGGCAATCGGCCCGCTTGGTGACGAAGTTGTAGATGCCGCCCTTGCCCTCGGCGTCGCCGGGATACCAGTTCTGGACCGTCGAGTATTTCACCTCGGCGTCGTCCAGAGCCACGATCTCGACCACGGCGGCATGCAGTTGGTTCTCGTCGCGCATCGGCGCGGTGCAGCCCTCCAGATAGGAGCAATAGCTGCCCTTGTCGGCGATGATCAGGGTCCGCTCGAACTGCCCCGTCTGTGACGCATTGATGCGGAAATAGGTCGACAGCTCCATCGGGCAGCGCACGCCCGGCGGGATGTAGACGAACGACCCGTCCGAAAAGACCGCGCTGTTCAGCGCCGCAAAATAGTTGTCCGAGACCGGCACCACCGACCCCAGATATTGACGCACCAGCTCAGGATATTCGCGCAAGGCCTCGGAAATCGGCATGAAAATCACCCCGACCTTGGCCAGTTCCTCCTTGAAGGTGGTGACCACCGAGACGCTGTCGAACACGGCGTCCACCGCCACGCGCGGCGCGCCCTGCACACCCGCCAGCACCTCCTGCTCCTTCAGCGGGATGCCCAGCTTCTTGTAGATTTCCAGAATCTCGGGATCGACCTCGTCCAGCGACTTCGGTCCTTCCTTCTGCTTGGGCGCCGCATAGTAGAACAGCGACTGATAGTCGACTGGCTCATACTTCACCGCCGCCCAGGTCGGCTCTTCCATCGCCAGCCAGCGCTCATAGGCCGCCAGGCGCCATTCCAGCATCCATTCCGGCTCGCCCTTCTTCTCGGAGATGAAGCGCACGATCTCGGCGCTCAGGCCGCGCGGCGCATATTCCGTCTCGATGTCCGAAGTGAAGCCGTGCTCGTACTTCTCCAGTGCGGCGACGGCGTCGATGGTTTCCTTGACGGCGGCCATCAGGCGACCTCTCTCACGCGCTCGGCGGCGCGTGTCTTATGCTTGTTGTAGGCGGCGACCCAGGCGTCGGCGAACCGCACCCAGTCGTTCTCGTTCGTTCCCCAGCCGCCGGAAACGCGCACACCCCCGGTCGCCAGAGCGTTCAATCCCATGGCGCTGATGGTCTTGGACGGCTTGACCTTGCCCGACGAACAGGCCGACCCCGCCGACACCATGACCCCCGCCAGATCAAGCGTAATCAACTGTTGAGGACTGTCCCAACCCTCGACCGCCATGAACAGGGTGTTGGGCAGGCGCGCCACGTCGCCGCCGATGATGGTCGCTCCAGCAGCCTTGACCCGAACCTCGGCCGCATCGCGCCAGCCGACGTGCGACTGCATCGCCTCCAAATCCCGCGCGGCGCAGTCGGCGGCCACGCCGAAACCCGCGATGCCCGGCACATTCTCGGTCCCGGCGCGCAGGCCCCGCTCCTGCCCCGCTCCGTGCAGAATGCGAACGCCCGACACGCCTTCCTTGAGGATCAGCGCCCCGACGCCCTGCGGCCCGCCCAGCTTGTGCGCCGACAGGGTCAGGCTGTCGGCGTCCAACACCCGCATATCGACCGGAATCTTGCCCGCCGACTGGATCGCATCGACGTGCAGCCAGCCACCGGCCGCGCGCACCAAAGCGGCGGCTTCGACGATCGGCTGGATCACGCCGCTTTCGTTGTTCGCATGATGGATCGCGATCACGGCCCGGCCCGAACGCGCCAACGCCTGCGCCAACCAGTCCAGATCGACGACGCCGTTCACATCGACCGGCAGCACTTCGACGGGCGCGCCCGCATTCGCCGCCGCCTCGGCCACGCATGGATGTTCGGTCGCCGAGACGATCAGACGCTCGCATCCCGCCGCCAAGGCGCTGGCGATGCCCTGAGCATTGGCTTCCGTACCGCCGCTGTTGAACACCACCGCCGTCGGATCGGCGCCGACCAGATCGCCGACCTGGGCCCGCGCCGTCTCGACCCGCGCCCGCGCCCGCCGTCCGGCCGCATGGACCGCCGACGGGTTGCCGTTGTCGGCCAGGGCGCGCGCCATGATCTCCAACACTTCCGGCCGCACCAGGCCCGACGCATTATAATCCAGATAGACGCCGCTCATGCCGCCACCCCGACAGCTTGCGGCTGTTCGACATTGCGACGACGCTGGCCCGTGCGGTTCATCACCACATCCTCCAGCGACACCCCGGCCAGATAGCGATGGATCTCGTCGCCCAGATCTTCCCACAGATTATGGGTGATGCAGCGTTCGCCAGCCAGCATGCAGCCCTTGGGCGACCCGTGCGCCACGCAGCGCGTCGCCCGGATCGGCTCGTCCACGGCCAGCACGATCTCGGCCACCACCGTCTCGTGCGCATCCTTGGCCAGGCGATAGCCGCCGCCGGGTCCGCGCACGCTCTTGACCAGCTCGCTCTTGCGCAGCCGGGCGAACAACTGCTCCAGATAGCTCAGCGAAATCTCCTGGCGCGCGGCGATCTCGGCCAGCGAAACCGCCCGGATTTCGCCGCTCTCGCCGCGTCCGTTCTTGGCCAGATCGGCCATCGCCATCACGGCGTATCGTCCCTTGGTCGACAGACGCATTTCGCACCTTCAAAAATTGCGCGCTTTTCGGGGCTCTTGTGCTAGAACCCGCGCCTTCGCGAAGGCGGCGTGCTTGCGGAGGGACTTAGAAAGTCCCACCTCCTTGGTCAAGTATTACGCACCTGCGAAATGACAGTTCAACGGATTCCAGAGCCCCTATGCCTGAAGTCATCCTGCCCGGCGCCTCCGGTCGCATCGAAGGCCGCTATTCCCCGGGCAAGCGCCCGAACGCCCCGATCGCCTTGATCCTGCACCCGCACCCCAAGGCGGGCGGGCATATGAACAACCCGGTGACGGTCACCCTGCACCAGTTGTTCCAGCAGCGCGGCTTCGCCACCCTGCGCTACAATTCGCGTGGCGTCGGCAAGTCGCAGGGCGAGTTCGATTCGGGCATCGGCGAGCTGGCTGACGCCGCCACGGCCCTCGACTGGCTTCAGACGAACAATCCCGGCGCCAGCCAGACCTGGGTCGGCGGTTATCAGTTCGGCGCCTATATCGGCATGCAGCTTCTGATGCGCCGCCCCGAGACGGATGGCTTCATCTCGGTCTCGCCGCCGTCGAACATGTACGATTTCAGCTTCCTGGCCCCCTGCCCGGCGTCCGGCCTGTTCCTGCACGGCACCGCCGACACCGTCGTCCCACCGGTCGAGGTCGAGCGCGTGGTCAACAAGCTGCGCACCCAGAAGGGCATCATCATCGACTACGAACTGGAAGAAGGCGCGAGCCACTTCTGGCAGGACCACATGAGCGCCGTCGACCGCCGCGTCGGCGCCTATCTGGACAAGCGTCTGGAAGAAAAGCCGGCCTGACGAGGGTTTGGTGCAGGCCGTGAAAGCCAAGACGTTCTGATCGTCAGACGCGCCGCAACAGCCCTCCGACAAGATGCCGGAAAGCGTCTATGGCGCTTTCAAAGACCCTTTCCGGCTCATCGGCTGCGGCCACCCACAAGGCAGCGTTCAGCGCGGCGCCGTTCACCAGATGGGCTGCGGCCTCCGCATTCATGGGCTTGACGAGTTCATCGTCGATCAACGCCTGGATCATCTGGGTCGTGGTGCGCAGACACGCCGTCTGATTGGGCCACCGCGAGGGATCGCCCAGCACCGCCGGCCCGTCCAGCAGCATGATGCGCTGGATTTCCGGCTCCAGCGACATTTCGATATAGGCGACGCCCTCGGCGACGAAGGCGTCCCAGGGCGACAGCCCCTCCCCCGCCGCGCGCATCCGCACCAGCATCTCCGCGTCGATCTGGTCGATTACCGCCTGCAGCAGGCCCTTCTTGTCGCCGAAATTATGATAGAGCGCGCCACGCGTCAGGCCGGCCTCGGCGGTCAGATCGTCCATCGACGCTGCGGCATAGCCCTGGGTCGCAAAGGCCTGGCGGGCCGCTACGACAAGCCGCGCCTTCGTTTCCTCGACCTTCTCTGATCGCGTCACCAAATCCAACTCCGTGTTCACATACGATCCGTATGTAAATTTGACATACGCGCCGTATCGTCCGATCTAATGACATACGCAGCGTATATCAACGCCGCGCCCTGGACATGAAAATCAAGGACCGCCCCCATGACCGCCCCAACCACCCGAGACGCCGTCTTCCCTGCCGGCCGTCAGGCCCTCTACGACATCAATGGCTATTCCGCCGCTATCCGCTCCGGCGACCTGCTCTTCGTTTCCGGCCAGGTCGGCAGTCGCGAGGATGGCTCGCCCGAGCCCGATTTCGCCGCCCAGGTCCAGCTGGCGTTCGACAATCTGAAGGCCGTGCTGGCGGCGGCGGGGGCGGGCCTAGACGACATCGTCGATGTCACCACCTTCCATACCGATCCTGAAAAACAGTTCGACACCGTCATGGCCGCAAAGGCGCGCGCCTTTCCTTCGGCGCCCTACCCGAATTGGACAGCGGTCGGCGTAAACTGGCTCGCCGGGTTCGACTTCGAGATCAAGGTGATCGCACGCATTCCTCAGACGACCTGACCGGCGCGGAGGCGGCTTGATGCAGACGACGCTTGGAACAGGCTGGGATCAGCATTAGGCTGCCTGACTGGGCCGTGCGGACGCCCTATCAGACGCCTTGGCGTCCAAGCTCCGCTCCTTTTTCCGCACCGAAGGGTGTGAACTGGAGCACGGCCTGTGACCCCAAGCGATCAAGAGCCCCCCCCGCCCTCCCTGTCCTACGCGGCTCTGTTTCTCCGCTTCCTTCGCTTCGGCGTTCTGGCCTTCGGCGGACCGGTAGCGCAGATCGCCATGATCCGCCGCGATCTGGTGGAACAGGAAGGCTGGATGTCCAGCGCCTACTTCAATCGGCTGCTGGCGGTCCTTCAGGTCCTTCCGGGACCCGAGGCGCACGAGCTGTGCGTGCATCTGGGCATGCGCGCCAAGGGACGCATCGGCGGCCTGCTGGCGGGCCTCGGCTTCATGCTGCCGGGCTTCCTGATCATGCTGGGCATCGGCTGGGCCTATGTGTCGCTGACCCCGGTCATGGGCCTGCTGGCCGGCGCCTTCCTGGGCGTGCAGTCGGCGGTCGTGGCGGTCGTCATGCGCGCGGTCCACAAGATCGGCGCGCATATCCTTGAGGATCGCTGGCTCTGGGCCGTTGCCGCCATCGGCTTCGTCGCCACCCTGGCGGAGACCGGCTTCTGGATCGTCCTCATCGCCGGCGGCGCGGCCTATGCCTTCATCAAGGCCGGACGGCGCATCCCCGCCGTCATCGTTATGGCGATCGCGCTTGCCGCCGCCGTGGCGCTTCACCTCTGGACGACACCCATGGACGCGCAAGGCGCCGCGACATCCGCAGATCCGACCGCGTGGGCCATGCTCTGGACCGGCTTGAAGGCCGGTCTCCTGACCTTCGGCGGCGCCTATACAGCCATTCCCTATGTCCGGGCGGACACCGTCGGACGCGGCCTGATCGACGACGGAACCTTCCTGGACGGCCTGGCCTTCGCGGGCGTCATTCCCGCGCCGCTGGTCATCTTCTGCACCTTCGTCGGCTTCGTCGCGGGCGGGTGGATGGGCGCTCTGGCGATGACGGCCGGCGTCTTCCTGCCCGCCTTCGCCTTTTCGATGATCTTCTATGAGCGGCTGGAAGCGGTCGTCGCCGACGAACGCCTGCATCGCGTGCTGGCCGGTGTCGCCGCCGCCGTCGTCGGCATCATTGCCGCGACCAGCCTTCAGCTGGGACTGACGACGCTCCAGCGTGCACCGTCGGTCCCCATCGCGCTCTTGATCTTTGCGACGGCCTTCGCGGCGGTGTGGTTCTGGAAGAGCCGCTACGCTGCGGCCGTGGTCCTCGCCCTGTCAGCCCTGGCGGGATGGGGGCTGTTCCGATGACGAAGCCGGCCCAACGGCAAACGCCCGCGTCTACATCCTCCAGACAGACGGCCCGGTTGAACAGGGCAATCGGCCGTCTTCCGATTAAGCCTTATCTGCTGCTGACCCTGCCGATGTTCGGTGTGGCGCTGATCCTGCGCGCCGTCACCCATTCCGACCTGCCCTATTACGTCTGGGCCGTGCTGTGGGCGGTCCCGCTGCTGATCGTGCTCGCCGCACGCTGGGTCTATTTCGTCGTCACCCTGGCCTGGGCGATCCTGTTCGAGATCGGGCGGGCCGTGCGACGCAGGTTCGCACGGCCCGGATAGATCACGCCGCCTCGACGACCTGTTCCGCCGGCACGGTGCGGATCATGTAGTCGAACGCCGCCAGCCCCGCCTTTGAGCCCTCGCCCATCGCCACGACGATCTGCTTGTAGGGCACGGTCGTCACATCGCCGGCGCCGAAGATGCCGGGCTGCGAGGTCTCGCCGCGATGATCCACCTCAATCTCGCCGCGCGGCGTCAGGCCCACGGCGCCTTTCAGCCATTCGGTGTTAGGCACCAGGCCGATCTGAACAAAGATGCCTTCCAGATCGACGTCGTGATGGGCGTCCGAGTTGCGGTCCTTGTAGGACAGGCCCGTCACCTTCTCGCCGTCGCCATGCACCTGGGTCGTCAGGGCCGAGGTGACGATGCGCACGTTCGGCAGGGTCGCCAGCTTGCGTTGCAGCACCGCATCGGCTCGCAGCTCGCTGTCGTATTCGATCAGGGTCACATGGGCCACGATGCCCGCCAGGTCGATGGCCGCCTCGACGCCCGAGTTGCCGCCGCCGATCACCGCCACGCGCTTGCCCTTGAACAGCGGCCCGTCGCAGTGCGGGCAATAGGCCACGCCCTTGTTCTTGTACTGATCCTCGCCCGGCACGTTCATCTGGCGCCAGCGCGCGCCGGTGGCCAGGATGACGGTCCGCGATTTCAGCGACGCGCCGTTCTCCAGCACGACCTCGTGCAGACCGCCCGGAACCTTGGACGGCACCAGCTTGGCCGCCTTCTGCAGGTTCATCAGGTCCACCTCATATTCGCGGACATGCTGTTCCAGATGGGCGGCCAGTTTCGGGCCTTCGGTGTGCGGCACTGAGATGAAGTTCTCGATCGCCATGGTGTCCAGCACTTGGCCGCCGAATCGTTCGGCCGCGATCCCGGTGCGGATGCCCTTGCGCGCCGTATAGATGGCGGCCGCCGCCCCGGCGGGGCCGCCGCCGATCACCAGAACGTCGAACGGGTCCTTGGACTTGATCTTCTCGGCCGCGCGCGCCTCGGTGCCCGAATCCAGCTTGGCGACGATCTGCTCAAGCTCCATCCGGCCCTGGCCGAACAGTTCGCCGTTCAGGAAGACCGTCGGCACGGCCATGATCTTGCGCTCGTCCACCTCGTCCTTGAACAGGCCGCCCTCGATGGCGACGTGTTTGATGCGGGGGTTGATGACGCTCATCAGGTTCAGGGCCTGCACCACGTCGGGGCAATTCTGGCACGACAGCGAGAAATAGGTCTCGAACACATAGTCGCCGTCCAGGTCCTTGATCTGCTGGATCAGCTCCTGCGCCGCTTTGGACGGGTGGCCGCCGACGTGCAGCAGGGCCAGCACCAGCGAGGTGAACTCGTGGCCTAGCGGAATGCCCGCGAACCGCACGCCGATGTCCGTGCCCTTGCGGCGGATCAGGAAGCTGGGCTGACGTTCGTCGTCATAGTCGCGGCCCATCTCGACCTTGCCGTGCGAGACCGAGACGATCTCCTCCAGCAGGGTCTTCAGCTCGATCGACTTCGGCCCGGCGCCCAGCGAGGCGACCAGTTCGACCGGATGGACGATGTTCTTGAGGTAGCCCTCAAGCTGAGATTTCAGATTGGCGTCCAGCATGGGGCAGTCCTCGAATTTTCAGGGGTGGCGCGCCGCCTTCCAGCCGATCCCGGCGAGGCCCGCGCGATAGCGTCCGGCCCCCACGAGACAGGGAGGCGGCCGGGTGGGTCCGACCCGAAGGCCGGACCCGATAGGCGTCGTTCAGTCTTAGATCTTGCCGACGAGGTCGAGCGACGGCGCCAGAGTGGCTTCGCCTTCTTCCCACTTGGCCGGGCAGACTTCACCCGGATGCGCGCGAACGTACTGGGCGGCCTTGACCTTGCGCAGCAGTTCGGCGGCGTTGCGACCGATGCCTTCCGACGTGGTCTCGGTGAACTGGATCACGCCGTCCGGGTCGACCAGGAAGGTCGAGCGATCGGCCAGGCCCACGCCCGGACGCATGGCGTCGAAGTTGTTGGTCACCTGGCCCGAGGGGTCGCCCAGCATGGTGTAGTTGATCTTGCCGATGGCCGGCGACGAGTCGTGCCAGGCCTTGTGCGAGAAGTGGGTGTCGGTCGACACCGAATAGATCTCGACGCCCAGCTTCTGGAAAGCCTCATAGTGATCGGCCAGGTCTTCCAGCTCGGTCGGGCACACGAAGGTGAAGTCGGCCGGATAGAAGAAGAAGATCGCCCACTTGCCCGCCACATCGGCGTCCGTGACCGTCAGGAACTTGCCGTTCTTGTAGGCCTCGGCCGTGAAGGGTTTGATGGTCGTGTTGATCAGGGCCATGCGGAAAATCCAATGCAGAGTGGTTGGGAGGCCTTCTCCCTACCGCACCGCAACAAATAAGCCCAATCACTTATTTGCAGATGCACAATAGATTTTGGTTATAGCGGTCTCGCTGGCATCCCACACTCACCGTCATCCTTGGGCTTGTCCCAAGGATCCAGACTCCCGGTGCTTGGACAGAAGTCACGAACGGGAAAACCGGGAGTATGGATCCTCGCCACAAGGGCGAGGATGACGAGATTAGAGGGCTGAATGTCAGCCATCCTCAATACAGCAGGAACGGGCGCCTCGCCTCTTCCCACGCCGCCTCGTCCGGCCGCGTCGCCGCATCCAGATCGCCCGCCCCCGCCGCCGCGTCGTCCACCCATTCCCGCAGCCCCGGTCCGCCATTGATCACGTCGATGGGCAGTTTCCCGAACGCATACTCATACGGAAAATCCCGCCACAGATCGTAGTCGTGATACAGCCGCCGGATCGCCTTGAACCCCAGGGCCTGAACCCGCCACGGCTTGAACGCCGCATGGTCATAGCCGGGGTGATCGACATGGATCTGAACCCCGCTGCACAGCTTGCCGACATGCTTATGGAAGGTCGGCTCGAACCACATGTCGCGCAGGACGCAGCCGCCCAGCCATTCCGGGGCCAGCGCCCACATCTCGGCGATCACCGCCCGCGCATCGATGTCCGGCGCCCCGAACAGCTCCAGCGGCCGGGTCGTGCCCCGTCCTTCCGACACGGTCGCCCCCTCCAGCATCACCGTGCCGGCATAGGCCCGCGCCATCGACAGGTTCGGCGCATTCGGGCTGGGGTTGACCCAGGCCCGCTCGCCCAGCGGCCAGCCGAAGCCCGGCCCCGCCTCGGGCGCCCAGCCCTGCATCTCCACCACCCGATAATCCATATCCAGCTTGAACTGGTCGATGAACCACAGGCCCAGTTCGCCCATGGTCATCCCGTGCCGCATCGGCATCGGCCCCGCCCCGACGAAACTCTCCCAGCCGGGCTTCAGCGTCTGCCCCTCGACCGGCCGCCCCGCCGGATTGGGCCGGTCCAGCACCCACACCGTCTTGCCGTGTTTCGCCGCCGCCTCCAGCACATACAGAAGCGTCGTCACATAGGTGTAGATGCGGCAGCCCAGGTCCTGCAGGTCGATCAGGATGACGTCGAACGTCTCCATCCACTCGTCCCTGGGCCGACGCACCTCGCCATACAGGCTGAAGACCGGAAACCCGTGCACCGGATCGCGATAATCCGGGCTTTCCATCATATTGTCCTGAAGGTCGCCCTTCATCCCGTGCTGCGGCCCGAAGGCGGCGGTCAGTTCGATCTCGGGACAGGCGGCCAGGGCGTCCACCGCATGGATCAGATCCTTGGTCACCGACGCCGGATGCGCCAGCAGCGCCACGCGGCGACCCTTCAGTTGCGCCCTCAGGGCGTCGTCGGACAGCAGGCGGTCGAGACCGAAATTCATGGCAGTTCCAGCGCGAACGAGTCGGGATGATGAAAGTCCGGCTTATCCGAGGGATGCGCCAGCCCCCAATAGGCGATCGCCCCGTCCAGCCTCTCGATCACCGCCGTCAGCCCGACGGCGCCCGTCGCATCCTCCGGCAGTTCCACATCGACCGTCAGTCCGAACCGCCCCGGCGCCATCCGCGTCACGATGAAGGGCGGCGCGATCTCAAGCGCCCGCATCCCCTCGCGATAGCCGTCGAACCGATAGGCCGCCCAGGCCCCCGACGGCGACACATTATATTCGACATAGCCGTCCGCCGTCCGCACGAAGGCCTCGAAACAGGTCCTCCGCCACAGCTCGTCCGTCCGCACCCGCGCCTTCGCCTGCGGCCAGCGCACCATCTCGACCGGCCCGGCCAGCCCATACTCCAGGCTCAACACGCGCCCCACGCGTCGCGCCTCGACATCCAGCGTCAGCCCGGCGGGAGACGAGGTCGGGTGCGGGATCAGTGGCAGACGCATCCGTCCTTCGTAGCGAAGGCTTGACGCCGGTCAACGCCCGCCCGATCGCCCACCAGGACATTTGCGAGCCCTCGCGATAGGATGCCGTCGGCAAAGGAGATCAAGATGCGAATTCCGAAGGGCTTTGCGGGGGTCGCCCCCTATCTGTTCGTCGCCGGCGCGAGCGACTACATCCGTTTCCTCCAGAACGCCTTCGGCGCCGATGAACTCGGCCGCAGCCTGACGCCGAACGGCCGCATCGCCAACGCCCAGATTCAGCTTTCCGGCGCCACCCTGATGATCAGCGAGGCCTCGGACGCCTTTCCGCCCAGCCGCGCCGCCCTCTATCTCTATGTGGACGACGCCGACGCCGCCACCGACCACGCAGTCCAGGCGGGCGCCGAGCTGATCATGGCGCCGTCCGACATGCGCTACGGCGACCGACAGTCCGGCGTCGCGATCCGGCCGGCACGATCTGGTGGATCTCTCAGCGCCTCACCGACGAACCCTATTTCTAGGCTGCGATCAGAAACGACCTCATGACCAACGACATCGTCCAAGGCCCAGCGTCCTATTTCCCGTCCATCGAGAAAAAATACGGCCAGCCGATCTCGCATTGGGAGCAGATCATCCGCGACGCCTATCCTGCGCGACACATGGAGCTGGTCGCCATCCGGAAGGACACGCATGGCCTGGGCCATGGCCATGCCAACGCGGTGGTCGCCCACACCCTGGCGCAGGACGGTCTAAAGTAGCTTCGGTCGTCAAACTGGCGCCAACCCGCATATCTCGCTGAACATTCGCCAATGAAATCAGCGGAAATACTGAAATTCGACGCTCTACCCATCGCCGTTCTCGGCTGATGTATAATCTCGGCCGCCCATCTTCGCAGAGGACCGCTCAATTGCAGTTTAATTGCACTTTGCACTGTTTTTTCGGGTGCAGTGCAATTTCGCCCCCGACCGATTTCAGACGAATTGCACTATTCAGACGCTGTTTTTTCGCCCCACCGTCTGAATCGCCTCCCACCCCCACCCGCCAGCCTAGAAGGGGAAGACGACCGTCGGCATCCCTGCTAACGGAGCCTCCGCCATGACCGAACACCCATTCAAGTCCGACTTCCTTCGCACCATGCAGGCGCGGGGCTATATCCATCAGATCACCCATCCGGCCGAGCTGGATGCGGCCGCGACCAGCGGCGTGGTCACCGGCTATATCGGCTTCGACGCCACGGCGCCGTCGCTGCACGTCGGCCACCTGATCCAGATCATGCTGCTGCGCCGCCTTCAGCAAGCCGGGCACAAGCCGATCGTCCTGATGGGCGGCGGCACGACCAAGGTCGGCGACCCCAGCTTCAAGGACACCCAGCGCCCCCTGCTGACCGAGGAGCGGATCGCCGAGAACATCGCCGGCATCAAGGGCGTGTTCGAAAAGTTCCTGACCTTCGGCGACGGCCCGTCCGACGCCATCATGGTCGACAACGACGAATGGCTGTCCAAGCTGGGCTATCTGGATTTCCTGCGCGACTACGGCACTCACTTCACCGTCAACCGCATGCTGAGCTTCGACTCAGTCAAGCTGCGCCTCGAACGCGAACAGCCTCTGACCTTCCTCGAATTCAACTACATGCTGATGCAGGCCACCGACTTCCTGGAGCTGAACCGTCGCTATGGCTGCACGCTTCAGATGGGCGGGTCGGACCAGTGGGGCAACATCATCAACGGCGTCGAACTGACCCGCAAGGTGGACCAGAAGGCCGCCTTCGGCCTGACCACGCCCCTGCTTTCGACCGCCTCGGGCCAGAAGATGGGCAAGACCGTGGGCGGGGCCGTCTGGCTGAACGCCGACGCCCTGTCGCCCTATGACTACTGGCAGTACTGGCGCAACACCGAGGACGGCGACGTGGGGCGCTTCATGCGTCTGTTCACCGACCTGTCGGACGACGAAATCGCCGGCTACGAAGCGCTGGAAGGCGCCGCCATCAACGACGCCAAGAAGGCCCTCGCCGACGCCGCCACCACCATGCTGCACGGCGCCGAAGCCGCCGCCACGGCCCGCGCCGCCGCCGAGACCGCCTTCGAAAAGGGTCAGGTCTCCGCCGACCTGCCGACCGTCGAACTCCCCTCGGCCGAGGTTTACGGCGCCATGATCGCCGCCGTCGTGACCAAGGCCGGCCTGACCGCCTCCAACGGCGAGGCCCGCCGCCTGGCCCAGGGCGGCGGCCTACGCCTGAACGACGCCCCCGTGGCCGACGGCGCCCAACTGCTGACCGAGGCCGACCTCAAGGACGGCGTGATCAAGCTGGCGGCCGGCAAGAAGAAAATCGTGCTTGTTCGACCTACCTAAGCCCCGTCACCCTCGAACTTGATCCGAGGGCCGGACCTTCCGCCGCTCGTGCGAACGGGCGACGCACTGCACGACCACCATCCGATCCTCGGGTCGAGCCCGAGGATGACGGCAGGAGAGATGCCCATGTCCGCCACCGAAGGCCAACCCGCCCCCGCCCTTGACCTGCCCACGGACGGCGGCGGTCGCATCACCCTCGCCGCGCTGAAGGGCAGGCCCGTCGTCGTCTACTTCTATCCCAAGGACGACACGACCGGCTGCACGCGCGAGGCCCAGGACTTCACCGCCCTGGCCCCCGATTTCGCCGCTCTGGGCGTCCCCGTCATCGGCGTGTCCAAGGACACGGTGAAGAAGCACGACAAGTTCAAAGCCAAATACGACCTCTCCGTCGTCCTGGCCTCGGACGAGGACGGCGCGGCCTGCGAGGCCTGGAGCGTCTGGGTCCAGAAGAAGCTGTACGGTCGCGAATATATGGGCATCGAGCGCGCCACCTTCCTGATCGACGCCGAGGGCCGGATCGCCCGCGCCTGGCGCAATGTGAAGGTCGCCGACCACGCCGCCGCCGTGCTGGAGGCCGTCAAGGCTCTGTGATCGACGACCATGGTTCGGAAGCGATGCTTGACCTTCAGGCCTCGCCCAAGGCCTAGTGGCCTTCAGGGCTACTAGGGGCTTGGCCGGCCTTGGCTGGCAGATGCGGAGCGCACCATGTTCACCAAGAGCAAATCCTACGACAGCGGATCGACCGGGCTGGGCATTCCGCCTGCGCCTGAACCAACGCCGTCGCCGACCCCCAACCTGCCGGCGGCGACGCTCGCCGCCCGCGCGCCTGAACCGGCCCGCCCGGCGACCCGGTCCAGCAATCTGTCCACCCTGGCGGCCGGGGTGAAGTACGAAGGCAACATCTCCGGCGCCGGCGAGCTTCAGGTCGAAGGCAATCTGAAGGGCGACGTCCGCGTGGCCCGCGTCGTCATCGGCGAAGGCGGCGCGGTCGAAGGCACCGTCCACGCCGACGTGCTGGACGTGCGCGGCCGCATCACGGGCGCCATCGTGGCCAAACAGGTCAAGCTCTACGCCACCGCCCGCGTCGAGGGCGACATCACCCAGGAGCAGTTGTCCATCGACCAGGGCGCCTGGTTCCAGGGCCGCTGCAACCAGGCCAAGCGCGACACGCCCGGCGCCGCCATGCTGGAAGCCCCCGAAAAGCCCGCCAAGACGGACAAGCCCGAGGCCAAGACCCCGGCCTGACCAAGGCAGGCCGCAAGGCCGATATCCAACAAACAAAGGGGCAGCCCAGCGGGCCGCCCCTTTTTCTTAGTCCGTGCTGGACCCGCGCGTCTCGCCGACCCGGGCCGCCAGGGCCGCGCCCATGAAGGCGTCCAGGTCGCCGTCCAGAACCCCTTGCGTGTCCGAGGTTTCCACCTCGGTCCGCAGATCCTTCACCATCTGATACGGCTGCAGGACATAGGACCGGATCTGATGACCCCAGCCGATGTCGGTCTTGGCGTCGGCCAGGGCCTGGGCCACGGCCTCGCGCTTCTGAAGTTCCAGTTCGTACAAACGCGCCCGCAGCATCTTCCACGCCTGTTCGCGGTTCTGGTGCTGCGAGCGGCCGGCCTGGCACGCCACGACGGTGTTGGTCGGGACGTGGGTCAGGCGCACGGCCGAGTCGGTCTTGTTGATGTGCTGGCCGCCCGCGCCCGAGGCCCGGTAGGTGTCGGTGCGCACGTCCGACGGATTGATGTCGATCTCGATGGCGTCGTCGACGACCGGCGACACCCCGATGGAGGCGAAGCTGGTGTGCCGCTTGGCCGCCGCGTCATAGGGGCTGATGCGCACCAGCCGGTGCACGCCTGATTCCGACTTCAGCCAGCCATAGGCGTTCGGGCCAGAGATCAGGATGGTGGCCGACTTGACCCCCGCCTGTTCGCCCTCTTCATAGGCCTCGATCGTGACCTCATAGTCGTGCGCCTTGGCCCAGCGGGAATACATCCGCAGCAGCATGCCGGCCCAGTCGTTGGACTCGGTGCCGCCGGCGCCTGAGTTCACTTCCAGATAGGCGTCGTTGCCGTCGGCCTCGCCGGACAGCAGGGCTTCCAGCTCGGCGCGGGCGGCCCGTTCCTTGATGCCACGCAGCGACGCGCGTGCGTCTTCCAGCGCGCCCTCGTCGCCCTCCTCGTCCGCCATCTCGGCCAGCATCACCCCGTCTTCGAGGTCCTGCTCCATCGCCTTGACGGTGTTGATCTTGGCTTCCAGCTGCGAGCGTTCGCGGCTGACGGCCTGGGCCTGTTCGGGCTTGTCCCACAGCGTCGGGTCCTCGACCCGCGCGTTCAGCTCATCGAGCTTTCTTAGAGCGACATCCCAGTCAAAGACGCCTCCTGAGCAGAGCGACGCTCTGCTCGATGTCGGCCTTCATGGCCTCGACATCCGGTCTCATCGCATTCTCCAGCGACACAACGCCCTCGAACAGGGCGGATGAAAGGAAAACGGCGCGCCCGAGGACGCGCCGTTCGATGGGCCTACCTAGAGCCTCAGTACAATCCGCTCAAGTCCTCGGCCGGCGCCTTCTTCGGCGGCGGCGGTGCGGTGGGCGCCGGTGCAGTAGCCGGAGCGCCGCTCGCGGCCTCCTGCTCGCGTCGGATGACCTCGTAGTAGTTCTGCGGTCCGGTGGGCTGCACCGGTCCGGTCGGCGCAGGCGGCGGGGCCTGACGCTCGGTGCCGGGGCGGAAGGCTTCCTCAATGCCGTTGACGGTGCGGAAGATGGCGTTCTTAGGCCGCACGAAGGGCCGGGCGGGCCGTTCCTTCAGCGCCGTCTGCATGAACTCCGTAAAGACCGGCACGGCGGCCGAGGCGCCCGCCTCGCCGGAACCCAGCGACCGGTTGTCGTCGAAGCCGATGAAGACGCCGACCACAATGTCGGTGGTGAAGCCCACGAACCAGGCCGAGCGATACTCGTTGGTCGTGCCCGTTTTGCCGGCAACCCACGGGCCCAGTCCGCGCGCGCTGGCGGCAGTGCCGCGCTGAACGACGCCTTCCAGCATGGAACTCATCTGATAGGCGGTGATCGGGTCGATAACCTGGATCCCACGCTGTTGCAGGCGGGGCGATTCCTGGCCCGAGAAGCCGCGTCCGCATTCGCGGCAGCTGCGGTTGTCGGCTCGGAAGATGGTTTCGCCGTCGCGGTCTTGGACATAGTCGATCAGATAGGGCGTGACCCGCCGCCCGCCGTTGGCGAAGGCGGAATAGGCGGCCGTGATCTCCAGCGGCGTCACCTCTCCGGCGCCCAGCGACACCGACAGGTTCGGCGTCAGGCCGGGGATGCCCATTCTGGCCGACTGATCCACGATCTTCTTCATGCCGACCGACTGGGCCAGCCGCACCGTCATGACGTTACGCGACAGCTCCAGCCCGCGCCGCAGCGTCTGCGGGCCATAGTACTGACGGCTGTAGTTCTCGGGCGTCCATCGCTGGCCGTTGGCCCCGCCGGCGAAGCTGATCGGCGCATCCAGCACGATGGAGGCCGGGGTGAAGTCGCCTTCCAGCGCCGTCGCATAGACGAAGGGCTTGAAGGCCGAACCGGGCTGACGCCGCGCCTGGGTGGCCCGGTTGAAGCTGGACAGTGCATAGGAGTAGCCGCCGACCATGGCCAGCACGCGACCCGACTGCGGCTCGATGGCCACCAAGGCGCCGTTGACGCGCGGCACCTGTTTCAGGGCGTACTGGCCGCCCTTGGGCTCCACGAAGATCAGCTCGCCGCGCTTCAGTTGGCGATTGGCGTTGGCCCAGGCCGCATCCGCCGCCAGCAGCGTGCCGGTCTTGTCGTCGCGGGCGGTGCGGATGCGCACGGTGTTGCCGCTGACGCTCTCGATGGCGGCGGGCTGCCAGGTGCGGCGTTCGGGCGGCGCCTGTTCCTTCAGCGCGACCGCCTGCCAGCCGTCGGCGAAGTCGGTGGTGCCCCAACCGCCGCGCCAGCCGTGACGCCGGTCATAGTTTTCCAGCCCCTGCATCAGCGCCTGACGCGCCGCCGTCTGCAGCGTGGGATCCAGCGTCGTGCGCATGTAGAAACCGCCGGCGCGTAGCTGCTCGCCGAACTGGGGATTGGCGGCGGCCTGACGACGGGCCTCCTCCACGAAGAAGTCCGCGTCCTTATAGTCCGAACGCTGGGGCGCATCGCGTGTGACCAGCGGCTTGGCGCGGGCGGCGATCAGTTCGGCAGGCGTCAGCCAGCCGCTCTGCTCCATCTCGCCCAGCACCCAGTCACGACGGCCCTTGGCCGCGCCTGGGTGGCGTTTGGGGTGATAGTTGTTGGGCCCCTTGGGCAGGGACGCCAGGAAGGCCGCCTCGTCCGGCGTCAACTGACCCAGCGACTTGCCGAAATAGTTGTAGGCCGCCGAGGCGATGCCGAACGACCGATAACCCAGGAAGATCTCGTTCAGATACAGTTCGAGGATCTGCTCCTTGGACAGGGTCGCCTCCAGGCGATTGGCCAGGATGGCTTCCTTCAGCTTGCGATTCAGGCTCGATTCGTTGGTCAGCAGGACGTTCTTGGCCACCTGCTGGGTGATGGTCGAACCGCCTTCCAGCCGGCGACCCTGAGCCAGGTTGAAGACGTTCTTGATCGACGCGCGGCCGATGCCGCCCACGTCGATGCCGCCGTGCTGGAAGAAGTTACGATCCTCGGCGGCCAGGAAGGCATGGATCACCGGCGTCGGAATCTGGTCGTAGGAGACATAGATTCGGCGCTCGTCCGAAAACTCGCCGATCAGGGTGCCGTCGCCGGCATAGACGCGCGTCGCGGTCGGCGGGCGATAATCCGCCAGCTCCGACGCATCGGGCAGGTCGTGGAACAGCCACGCCGCATAGACGGCGACCACAAGCCCCGCCAGGGCGATGCCGCCCAGCAGAACCATGCCCGCCCACACGAACCAGCGTTCGGCAATCTTCACTGCGTACTCCGACGACGCGCCCCGAAAGGGTGCTTTAGCCCGCGTCGCCGGTCGATTGCTAGAGCGGGCGTGCAACGCCCCCTACCCGTCTACCGTTAAGACCCCATCTCAAGCATCCCAACCCAAGGAGCCTGCCATGGAAGTTCTGTATCGCGCCCAGTCCACCGCCTCCGGCGGAGGCCGCGAGGACGGTCGCTCGGCCACAGACGACGGCAAGATCGACGTCAAGCTGTCCACGCCAAAAGAAATGGGCGGCAAGGGCGGCGACGGGACCAACCCCGAACAGCTGTTCGCCACCGGATACGCCGCCTGCTACCTCGGCGCCCTGCGCCTGGTCAGCGGCAAGGCCGGAACGCCCGTCGGCCCCGACACCAAGGTCACCGCCGGCGTCGGCTTCGGCAAGAACACCAAGGGCGAGGGCTTCAACCTCGACGTGGACCTGACCGTCACCGATCATGGCCTGGAGCAGACCGTCATCGACGACCTGATCGAGAAGGCGCACCAGGTCTGCCCCTACTCCAACGCCACCCGCGGCAACGTGGATGTTCGCCTCAGCGCGAAATAAGCGACACGAAGGGCCGCGCGCGTGTTGAGCCGCGCGCGCGGCGCCTCTAGATGAGGTCCATGACCTCCCCGCTCGACGCCTCCCCCGATCCCCTGCTGACGCTCGAACCGCACCGCCGCGTGACCCTGCGCGAGGCCTTCGGCGTGGACAGCGACATGACCGTGCCCTGCTTCGCCGAGCGCGACAGCCATGTGCCCGAGATCGACGAGGCCTACCGCTTCGATCCGCAGACGACCATCGCCATCTGCGCCGGCTTCGCCTTCGACCGCCGCGTCATGGTCCAGGGCTATCACGGCACCGGCAAGTCGACCCATATCGAACAGGTCGCCGCCCGCCTGAACTGGCCGCTGGTTCGCGTGAACCTGGACAGCCACGTCAGCCGCATCGACCTGATCGGCAAGGACGCCATCGTCCTGAAGGACGGCAAGCAGATCACTGAGTTCCGCGAGGGCATACTGCCCTGGTCGCTGCAACGCCCCATCGCCCTGGTGTTCGACGAATACGACGCCGGCCGTCCCGACGTGATGTTCGTCATCCAGCGCGTGCTGGAGGCCCAAGGCCGCCTGACCCTGCTGGATCAGAACCGCGTCATCCGCCCCAACAAGCATTTCCGCCTGTTCGCCACGACCAACACCATCGGCCTGGGCGACACCACGGGCCTGTATCACGGCGCGCAACAGATCAATCAGGCTCAGCTGGACCGCTGGAACATCGTCACGACGCTGAACTACCTCGACCACGACGTCGAGGCCGAGATCGTCGCCGCCAAGGTGCCCGAATGGTCGGACGCCGAGGGCCGCCGCCGCATCGCCGCCATGGTCCGCGTCGCCGACATGACCCGCAACGCCTTCATGAACGGCGACATCTCCACCGTCATGTCGCCCCGCACCGTCATCACCTGGGCCCAGAATGCCCTGATCTTCAACGGCGACCTGGCGCTCAGCTTCCGCCTGACCTTCCTCAACAAGTGCGACGAACTGGAACGCCCCACCATCGCCGAGTTCTACCAGCGCGCCTTCGGCGAGGACCTGCCGGAAGCGGCGACGCGGGTGAAGATCGGCTGATCCCATCCACGGTTGATGCCTCGTTAAGCTCCCTGGCTTATGGCCAAGCTTGAAGAGGGGACATGGCGTCGTGGCCGACAGTACAGATTACCTAAAAGCCTATGCCGAGCGGTACCGGGACATGTTCCCGGTGCGGCTGGCCACCATCGCCGCCATCGTTCTCCTGACCTTCTGGGTGCTGGGATGGGGATGGGCGGCGAATTTCGCGCTCTTCCAATTCGGCCTCTATGTCCCGCTCTGGCATGCGGTTCAAACCGCCCTCGCCCGACCCGACGCGCCTGGCGCGGCGCGCAGATTCCGACTGTCGGCTGAAATCATCACCCTATGTCTGGCCGGCCACAACGCCGTGTTCATCCTCGCCGCCTGGCAGGCCGAACCTGAACATCTCGATTATCTTCGCCTGCTGCTGGCCGGCAATCTGATGGTCGGCGCCCATCAGGTGCATATCAGCCGCGCGAGCTTCGCCGCCGCCGTTCTGCCGCCGTCGATCGCCGCCATGGTGATCGCCTCGTATCAGATCGGCTCTGACCCCCGCCTTCTGGGCGCCGTGGCCCTGTTCGTCATAGGCGTCAGCGCAGCCGCCTGGCGTCAATGGCGCAGCGACCGCGAGACCATCGATCTTATGATCACCGTCACGGAACGCTCGCGCGAAATCCGCGCTGCCTTGGCCGAGGCCGAGGTGAACCGCGCCGCCGCCGAACGGGCGAACAAGGCCAAGTCCCGCTTCCTGGCGATGATCAGCCATGAGGTCCGCACGCCCCTGAACGTCATCCTGGGACTGACCGAGGTGCTGCGCGGCCGTCCACGCCCTGCGGCGGAAGCCGCCGTGGTCACAGACATGGCGGACGCAGGCGGCATGCTGCTGAGGCTGCTGAACGGCGCCCTGGACATCTCCAAGATCGAATCCGGCCAGGACGACCTCCAGCTCGCCCCCGTCGATCTCTCCGAACGGCTGGACGCCATCGCCCGCGTCTGGCGCTCGCGCGTCGAGGAACTGGGCCTGACGCTGGAGATCGAACGCCAGGGCGCGCCAGAGCATTTCGTCGTCATGACCGACGAGGCGCGGGTCGAACAGGTGCTGATCAACTATCTGTCCAACGCGTTGAAGCTGACGCCGAACGGAACGATCCGTATCCTGGCCCGCGCCCTGCCCGCCCCCGACGGGCGCATCGACCTGGACTTCGAAGTCCACGACCAGGGGCCTGGCGTGCCGGCGGACCGGCGCGAGCGCATCTTCCAACCCTTCGAACAGCTCCCAGCCGGGCGCGCGGCGGGCGGTTCGGGCCTGGGCCTGGCCCTGTGCCGCGCCAGCGTCGAGGCGCTGGGCGGCGCGCTGGGCGTCCGGTCGGCGCGCCCGCAAGGCGCTGTCTTCTGGTTCCGCTTCACCGCCGACCGAGCGACGCCGGCATCCATGCCTACTTCGCCGGCCGCACCTGCGCCGGTCGCCTCAAGTCAGGCGCCACGAATCCTGGCCGCCGAAGACCACCCCGCCAATCGCAAGCTGCTGACGTTGCTGCTCGAACCGTTCAGCGTCGATCTGACCCTGGTCGAGAACGGACAGGAGGCGGTCGCCGCCGTCCGCGACCAGACCTTCGACCTCGTGCTGATGGACGTGATGATGCCCGTCATGGATGGCGTGGAGGCGCTGATCGCCATCCGCGCCGAACAGGCCGCATCCGGCCGCCTGCGCACGCCGATCCATATGCTGACGGCCAATGTTTTCGACGAGGATGTCGCGCGCTACAGGGCGGCCGGCGCCGACGGGGTGCTGAAAAAGCCCATCGAGATCGCCGCTCTTCAGAGCGTCATCCTGGGCGCCGTGGCGGTGGACGCCTAACGGCGCGCCTCTTCGCCGCCGCCGATGAAGGCGCCGGCGATCCAGCTGACCACGCCGGTCACGATGGCTGCGCCGATGCCGGCCCACAGGCCGTCGACCCGGAAGCCGTCCAGGAAGATGGAGGTCAGCCCGATCATGGCGGCGTTCACCACCAGCAGGAACAGGCCCAGGGTCACCACGGTGATCGGGAAGGTCAGCACCACCAGGATCGGCCGCACGAAGGCGTTGACCAGCCCCAGGATGATGGCCGCTGCGATCAGCGATCCCGTGCTGGTGAAGTCGACGCCCGGCACGAAACGGGCGGACAGCCACAGGCCTGCCATGGTGACCAGCGCCTGGATGATGAAACGGATCATGTCGTGCCTCGTTCTGTTCAAGCGTGACCATAATGCACGGCGACCGCGAAGGCTCCCCCTTCGTGGCCGCCGCTGCTATCCAACGCCTAAACCGCACGGAGACCGCCCATGAGCCTGCACGGCGCCTATGACCCGAACAACATCTTCGCCAAGATTCTGCGCGGCGACATCCCTTCGGTGAAGGTGTGGGAGGACGACCACGTCCTGGCCTTCATGGACGTCTTCCCGCAGTCGGAGGGCCACGTCCTGATCATCGCCAAACAGTCTAAGGCCCGCAATCTGCTGGAGGTCGAGCCGGAGGTTCTGGCCCGCATGACCGCCGCCCTGCAACGCACGGCCAAGGCGGTGGAGAAGGCGTTGCAGCCAGAGGGTCTGGCCATCCTTCAGTTCAACGGCGACGCGGGCGGACAGACGGTGTTCCACCTGCATTTCCACATCGTGCCGCGTTGGGCCGACCGGGAAATGAAGGGGCACGGCCATGCGCCCATGGCCGACACGGCGACCTTGCAGGCTCTGGCCGACCGGATCGCGGCCGCGCTGGATTAGGTCACGCGCCGCTTTTCCAGCTTACGCGCCAGGGTGCGGCGGTGCATGCCCAGACGGCGCGCCGCCTCCGAAATGTTGAAGTCGGTCTCCACCAGCGTCTCGTGGATCCGCTCCCATTCCAAGGTCTTGATTGAGGTCGGGCGCGTGCCCAGCGGCGTCTCGGCGTCGCCGTCCGCCCGCCCGAACGCGGTCTCGATGTCGTCGGAACTGGCGGGCTTGGCCAGATAGTGGCGCGCGCCCAACTTGATGGCCTCGACCGCCGTGGCGATGCTGGCGAAGCCGGTCAGGACGACGATGTTCATTTCCGGATCGAAGGCGTGCAGGGCCTCCACGCAGGTCAGGCCCGAGTGACCGCCCAGCTTCAGGTCCACGACCGCATAGCCGGGGCGATGCGTCTTCAGCACCTCGATCATCTGGTCGGGACTGGCGGCGCTGACGACGGCATAGCCGCGCCGTTCGAACGAGCGTCGCAGGGTGGCCGAGAAGGATTCGTCGTCCTCGACGATCAGCAGCAGTCTGGCCTCATCGGTCATGGAGCGATCTCGTCCTTGGGCGCCAACGCCGACAGCGGCAACGTCAGCCGCACCTCTGCGCCGCCGGCCGGGGGATTGGAAGCCTCGACCCGACCGCCCAGCGACCGGATCACATTCATCAGCAGAAACAGCCCCAGGCCGGCGCCCGCACGGGGCTTGGTCGAGTTGTAGGGCTTGCCCCAGGCCTGAAGGATGACGGCCGGGAACCCCGGCCCGTCGTCTCGCACGGCGATGCCCAGCGTGTCGTCCGTCCGCGTCGTAGTGACGGCGATGCGCCTGGCCCCCGCCTCTACAGCATTGTCGAACAGCACGCCCAGCACCTGGCGCAGGGCCGGGTCGGCGATGATGGACGGGTTCTGGGCCAGTTCGTCGCGGATCTGCACGGCCACGCCGTCGCCGTTCCAGCTGGCGACGACATCGGCGACAAAGGCGCGCAGGGTGGTGCGCTCGGGCGCCTGTCCCCTCGCCTCGCCGGCCGACATCAGGATGCCGGTGACGATGGCCTTGCAGCGCTCGACCTCGGCCCGCATCACCGTCATGTCCTGAACGAGATCGGGATCCTGGGTCAGGGCCGGCATCCGCTTCCAGTCGCTGAGGATCACCGACAGTGACGCCAGCGGCGTGCCCAGTTCGTGCGCGGCCCCCGACGCCAGCAGGCCCATGCGGACGATGTGGTCGTGCTCGGCGTTCTGCTGACGCATGGCGGCGACGGAGGCATCGCGCTCGCGCAGGTTCTGGCTGATCCGGGTGACGAACAGCACCAGCAGCACCGCCATCAGGACGAAACAGATCAAACTGCCCTGAAGATACAGGCTGAGCAGCGAATCCTCGCGCGCCGGGGGCAGGTTCAGCGGCTGGGAATGCAGGCCAAGCCCCGCGAAACACAGGCTGGTGATGGCGATCAGGGCCCAGGCATAGACGGGGGCCAGCAGCACGGCCCCCAGCACGACCTGCAGCAGATACAGCGCCACGAACGGATTGGCCGCCCCGCCCGTAAGGAAGAGCAGCCAGGTCAGGGCCGCCACATCCGCCAGCAGGGCGATCATCAGGGCCTGATCCTCGACCTCCTCGCGGCGCGCGGTCAGCGGTGCGCTGATCAGATTGACCAGCACCAGCCCGGCCGGCGCCGCCAGCAGCCACAGCACCGGCAGCGGGATCCGCATCACATACTGGACCAGCAGGATCGTCGCCATCTGCCCGGCAACCGCCAGCCAGCGCAGCTGGATCAGCAGCAGCATGTTGCGCCGGTTGGCCCCGCCGTGCGAGGCGACGCCGCCTCTGAGCCCCAGCCCCAGCAGCCGTTGCAGGGCCGTGGTCATGGACGGTTGCGCCGGCCGTCGCGCAGGAACAGCCAAAGGCCGACCAGCGTCAGCAAGGCCATGCCGAACCAGGTCAGGGCATAGACCAGGTGGCTGTTGGCGAACCGGATCACCGTCAGTCCGCCCAGCGGCCAGCCGCCCCGATTGGGCGTCGCGTCCGCATCGATGAAATAGGGCGCGACATTCGTCAGGCCACGCCGCGCCGCGATCGCCGCCACGTCGCGCGAGCGCCAGCGGTCGCCGGCGGCGTCGTTGGCGCGCAGGAAGCCGCCCCTGGGTTCCGTGATCCTGAGCAGCCCCACGATGGTCTGCGGCCCCATGACCTGTCCATCGGCGCGAGCGGCCGGATCGCGCCGTCCGGCAGGCACGAAGCCGCGGTTGATCAGGACGGTAAAGCCGCGCGCATCGACCAGCGGCGTCATGACCCAAAAGCCGCCGCCCGCATCGGTCACAGCCTGAACCAGGGTTTCCTTGTCGTGCTCGAAGACCCCCTGCATGACGACGCGACGATACTGATCGTCCTGTCGCGTGACGGTCTGCCACTGCCCCGGTCCCGGCGCGGGCACAGCCGGCGCATGGATGCGGGCGTCCACCTGGGCGATCAGGTCCGTCTTCCAGGCCAGCCGCTGAATCTGCCAACCGCCCAAGGCCAGAAAGCCGACGAACAAGACCAGCCCCACGACCGATACGACGAGGCGGATCGGTCGTGAGCGCTTGGCCTTATCGGGGGCCGGGGCTGAAGACGTGTCGGTGATCTCGACCTCAGCTGCCCATGTTCGTCATGTCGTGTGTCATGGGCATCATGTTGGTGTTCAGGTGGTACATGACCCACAGCGAACCCGACAGGGCGATGACGACGACGATGATGGTGAAGATCAGCGCCAGCATGATCCAGCCGCCCTCGGACTTCGAGTTCATGTGCAGGAAGTAGATCATGTGGACCACGATCTGCACCACGGCGAAGCCCATGACGATCAGCGCCGTCGCCTGGGTCGGCAGGACGCCGGTCATCACCAGGGCGAACGGGATCGCCGTCAGGATCACCGACAGGACGAACCCGATCATATAGCTCTTGAACGAGCCGTGATTGTGCCCCTCGTGGCCCAGGTGGTCCGCGTCGTGGGACTCGGGCGAGTGGTCGTTCTTGTCGGCGCTCATCGCAGCATGCCCAGCAGATAGACGAAGGTGAAGACGCCGATCCAGATGACGTCCAGGAAGTGCCAGAACATCGACAGGCACATCAGGCGGCGTTTGTTGGCGGGGATCAGGCCCTTCATGCTGACCTGAACCATCAGCGTCACCAGCCAGATGATGCCGAAGGTGACGTGCAGGCCGTGGGTGCCCACCAGGGTGAAGAAGGCCGACAGGAAGGCGCTGCGTTGCGGCGTCGCGCCCTCATGGATCAGGTGCGCGAACTCGTAGAGTTCGATGCCCAGGAAGGCCAGGCCGAACATGCCCGTGATCGCCAGCCAGATCAGGGTCTGACGCTGGTTGTTCCTGTCCATCGCCAGCATGGCGAAACCGTAGGTGATCGACGAGAACAGCAGCATGGCGGTGTTGATCGCCACCAGCTCCAGGTCGAACAGTTCCTTGGGTCCCGGCCCGGCGGCGTAGTTGCCGCCCAAGACGCCGAACACGGCGAACAGCATCGCGAAGATGAGGCAGTCGCTCATCAGATAGAGCCAGAAGCCCAGCATGGTGCTGGAGCCTTCCTCGTGATGCGGCTCCTCTTCCAGGTGGAAGACGGTGGGGTCGTCGAGCTTGATCGTGGTCGCGCTCATGGATCAGGCCTCCGTTCCGGCCAGGGCGCGCGTGCGCGCCTCTTCGGTTGCGCGCACCTCATCCTCGGGGATGTAGTAGTCGCGCTTGTAGTTGAAGGTGTGCCCGATCGAGACGGCCAGCACCCCGATAAAGCTGATCGCCGCCAGCCACCAGATGTACCAGATCAGCGCCAGACCCATCACCAGGCACAGGCCCGAGATGATGATCCCCGCCCCCGTGTTCGACGGCATGTGGATCGCCTTGTAGCCGGTCAGCGGGCGCTGATAGTTCTTCTTCTTCATGTCCCACCAGGCGTCGGCGTCATGGATGACCGGCGTGGCGGCGAAGTTGTAGGCGGGCGGCGGCGAGGACGTCGCCCACTCCAGCGTGCGGCCGCCCCACGGATCGCCCGTGACGTCGCGCAGCTTGTCGCGGTTGATGATCGACACGGCGAACTGGATGAACATGGCCGCGATGCCCAGGGCGATCACGCCCGCGCCGATGGCGGCGATCACGAACCAGATTTGCAGCGACGGATCGTCGAACACCCGCATCCGGCGCGTCACGCCCATCAGGCCCAGCACATACAGCGGCAGGAAGGCCAGCCAGAAGCCGGGCACCCAGCACCAGAAGCTGATCAGGCCCCACTTCTTGTCCAGCTTGAAGCCGAAGGCCTTGGGCCACCAGAAGTTGATCGCCGCGAACAGACCGAACAGCACACCGCCGATGATGACGTTGTGGAAGTGCGCCACCAGGAACAGCGAGTTGTGCAGCACGAAGTCGGCCGGCGGCACCGCCAGCAGCACGCCCGTCATCCCGCCGATCACGAAGGTCAGCATGAAGGCGATCAGCCACATCATCGGCAGTTCGAAGCGGATCCGCCCCCGGTACATCGTGAACAGCCAGTTGAAGATCTTGGCCCCGGTCGGGATCGAGATGATCATCGTGGTGATGCCGAAGAAGCTGTTCACCGAGGCGCCCGAGCCCATGGTGAAGAAGTGGTGCAGCCAGACCAGGTAGGACAGGATCGTGATGACGACCGTGGCGTAGACCATCGAGGTATAGCCGAACAGCTTCTTGCCCGAGAAGGTCGAGGCGATCTCCGAGAAGACGCCGAACAGCGGCAGGATCAGGATGTAGACCTCGGGGTGACCCCAGATCCAGATCAGGTTCACGTACATCATCGGGTTGCCGCCGAAGTCGTTCGTGAAGAAGTTGGTGCCGACGTAACGGTCCAGCGTCAGCAGGGCCAGAACGGCGGTCAGAACCGGGAAGGAGGCCACGATCAGCACGTTGGTGCACAGCGACGTCCAGGTGAAGACGGGCATCTTCATCATGCCCATGCCCGGCGCGCGCATCTTCACGATGGTCGCGATCAGGTTGATGCCGGACAGTGTCGTCCCCACCCCCGCGATCTGCAGCGCCCATATGTAATAGTCGACACCGACGCCGGGGCTGTAACCGATGCCCGACAGCGGAGGATAGGCAAGCCAGCCGGTGCGCGCGAACTCGCCCACGAACAGCGAGGCCATGACGATGATGGCGCCCGCCGTGGTCATCCAGAAGCTGAAGTTGTTCAGGAAGGGGAAGGACACGTCGCGCGCGCCGATCTGCAGCGGCACGACATAGTTCATGATCCCGGTCACCAGCGGCATGGCCACGAAGAAGATCATGATCACGCCGTGGGCGGTGAAGATCTGGTCGTAGTGGTGGGCGTTCAGATACCCCTCGGACCCGCCGAAGGCCATGGCCTGCTGGATACGCATCATGATGGCGTCGGCGAATCCGCGCACGAACATGATCAGACCCAGGATCATGTACATGATCCCGATCTTCTTGTGGTCCACGGTGGTGAACCACTCCTTCCAGAGATAGCCCCACATCTTGAAATAGGTCAGGGCGCCGAACAGGGCGAGGCCGCCCAGTATGACCACGGACATGGTCACGACCAGGATCGGCTCGTGCAGAGGCAGCGCCTCCCACGTGAGGCGCCCGAAGATTAGCGGAATGAGTTGGTCAGCGTTCATCGACTGTGTTCGCTCAGGCGTTGGGGGCGGAACGGATGTCGGTCGGAACCGGCCCCGTAGCGAAGGGATTGCGGGCCAGGGTCGTCAGCGAGGCCATGGGGGTCTGTTTGGGCGACAGCCCCTGCCCGGTCAGACGCTCCAGGCTGGTGGGACCGACGACGGTGTCCAGTTCCGCGCGACGCATGCGGTCGGCGGCGGCGGCCTCGGCTTGCAACGGTGTGCAGATGGTCATGACGTAGCTTTCGTTCGACCCGAAATAGGCCGGCGACTTACCGCGCCCGGCGTATTTGTCGTAAACTAGCGGCATGGTGTTGCGCACCGACGCCATGCTCAGGCCGCCCTGGCGGTCGATGGCCATCATCTCGCCCATGCACATCTTGCCCGGCTCGACGCACATGTTGAGGATGGCGTCCCACAGCGCGCCATCGACGGCGCCGAAGTGCAGGACAGGCACCTTCTCGCTGGGCTTTTCCAGCTCCAGATACTGATCGCGATCCAGCGTCTGGCCGCCCTGGCGCACGCCCGACACCCACTGGTCGAAACCGGCTTGGTCCAGGCCGTGGAAGGCGAAGCGCATGTTGGAGAAGCCGTCGCCGGAGTAGTTGGCCGAGAAGCCTTCGTATTCGCCCGGACGGTTGATCACGGCGTGCAGCTTCGTCTCCATGCCCGGCATGGCGTAGATCTGGCCGGCCAGGGCGGGAATGTAGAAGCTGTTCATCACCGAGGACGAGGTGATGTGGAAACGGATCGGACGGTCGATCGGCGCGGCCAGTTCATTGACCGTGGCGATGCCGTACTGCGGGTATATGAACATCCACTTCCAGTCGAGCGCGACGACGTTGACCTGCAGCGGCTCGACGCTCTCGTCGACGGCCTGACCCGGCTTGATCCGGTCGATCGGACGATAGGGGTCCAGCAGGTGGGTGCCGGCCCAGGTCAGGGCGCCCAGGCAGATGATGATCATCAGCGGCGCGGCCCAGATGACCAGCTCCAGCGACGTGGAGTGATCCCAGTCGGGCTGATACTCGGCCTCGGCCTCCTTGTTCGACGCCCGATACTTCCAGGCGAAGAAGACGATCAGCGCCATCACCGGCACGATGATGATCAACATCAGCAGCGTGGAGATCATCAGCAGGTCGCCCTGCTGGGCGGCGACGTCGCCGGCAGGGTTCAGCACGACCAGATTGCAGGCCGACAGCAGGGCCACGAGGGGCGCGAGCAGGAGTAGGCGCAGACGGCGCAAGGCGGATCCAATCGAAAAGCATCGGGCGAGGGGGAGGCGCCGCGACGGTTGGCGTTCGTAGGCTGCGGGATAGTCAGCTTCGTTCTGGAACGACATTGGACAATCTGTCCTATCCTCTTGAGGCCGCTTTCATCGCAAAGGGCGCCCGGTCATAATGCGGCAATCGGCCGTACGCCTGATAATCCTGTCTCACACGGAGCGACCAAGCCCATGTCCGCCTCGACGACCCCCTCGTCAGAGTCGCTGGAACGCGACGCCGCCAAGATAAACTCGCACCACCATGGCAAGGTGGATGCGGGCGAAATCGCCATCGGCGTCATTATCGGCCGAACTTCCGAGTTTTTCGACTTCTTTGTTTACGCCATCGCCTCGGTGGTCGTTTTCCCGCAATTGATCTTCCCCTACGCGGGCGCGGTGGGCGGCACGCTGCTGTCGTTTGCGATCTTCGCCCTCGCCTTCCTGTTCCGCCCGCTGGGCACGGTCCTGTTCATCGCCATCGACCGCAAGTTCGGGCGTGGCGCCAAGCTGACGACCGCCCTACTCCTGCTGGGCACCTCCACCGTGTCGGTCGCCTTCATCCCCAGCTATGAAAGCATCGGCATGTGGGCGCCGGTGCTGCTGGCCCTCACCCGCATCGGCCAGGGCGTCGCACTGGGCGGCACCTGGGACGGTCTGGCCTCGCTGCTGGCGCTGAATGCGCCGGAGGGCAAGCGCGGCTGGTACGCCATGATCCCGCAACTCGGCGCGCCCATCGGCCTGCTGGTCGCCTCGGCCCTGTTCGCCTTCTTCCTGAACACCCTGTCGGCCCCCGACTTCCTGGACTGGGGCTGGCGCTATCCATTCTTCGTGGCCTTCGCCATCAATGTGGTCGCCCTGTTCGCCCGCCTGCGTATCGTGGTGACGCCCGCCTTCCAGAAGCTGTTCGAGACCCGCGAGCTTCAGCCCACCCCCGTGTCGCAGGCCCTGCGCGCCGAAGGCCCCAAGATCGCCATCGGCGCCTTCGCCCCCCTCGCCAGCTTCGCCATGTTCCACATGGTCACGGTCTTCCCGCTCTCGTGGGTCTTCCTGTTCACCAACGAGACGCCTGTGCGCTTTCTGATGATCGAGATGGTGGGCGCTGTGTTCGGCCTGATCGCTATCCTGGCGTCGGGTGTGCTGGCCGACCGCTATGGCCGCCGCACCCTGCTGGCGATCACCGCCGCCGGCATCGCCGCCTTCTCGGGCTTTGCGCCGCAGTTGCTGAACGGCGGGGCGGCGGGCGAGCTGACCTTCATGATCTCCGGCTTCATCCTGCTGGGCCTGTCGTTCGGTCAGGCCTCGGGTCCGGTGGCGTCCAGCTTCAGCCTGACCCATCGCTACACCTCCTCGGCCCTCACATCGGACCTGGCCTGGCTCTTCGGCGCAGGCTTCGCCCCGCTGGCGGCCCTGTGGATCTCCAGCCAGTTCGGCCTGATCGCCGCCGGCGCCTATCTGCTGTCGGGCGCCATCTGCACACTTGTAGCTCTGTGGCTGAACCGCGAACTGGCCCGCAGCTCCTCCGACAAGGACCGCGCCAAGCCGGCCTGATCCCCGCTTCACCGCGCACAAAAAACACGGCCCGCAGTCGCCTGCGGGCCGTGTCGCTTTTGGGCCTATGGGTTTGGTCAGACTTCCGTCAGGTCGCTCTGCGGCGAGACGGCGAAGGTCTTCACCTTCTTCAGCTCATAGGGTTTGGCGGCGATGGTCGATACGGCCCACAGCTCGCCGACGACCTGATCTCGGGCGACGTTCAGCAGCACATATCCCTTGGATGTCTGATCACAGAACTTGACCTCAGGATTGGCCGCCGACAGCGCCACGCCCAGCGGCAGGCCGCCGACATGGTCGCCCGGCGACGGGCTTGAGATCGATGACGTGCCGAACTCCACCGCCCGGCGCGCGCCTGCACTGTCATGCAGTTCGTTGACCCAGAAGGCATGGCTGTCACCCGCCAGGACGATGGGCGTCACGTCCGCCGCCGCAAAGGTCTCGTACAGGCGCTCGCGCCCGGCCGGATAACCGTCCCAGCTGTCCAGATTGAACGGCAGGCCCAGCTTGAACAGCTGGATCGCCGCCTCGATTTGCGGTCGGACATCGTCCGCCAGGCTCGCGAGCATCTGCTGGACCTGCTCCGGCGGCATCATGCGCGAGATGTCCGGTCCCTTGACCTTGGCCATCACCACCTGATTGCCCAGGATCTGCCACGGACGCCCCGCCGCCTTGGAGCGGGCCAACGTCTCGCCGATCCACTGACGCTGACGCTCGCCCAGCAGGTCGCGGTCCGGCGCCTGGCGCAGCGCCTCGAACGCCGCGACATCCGGCGCGCCTTCCGCCGTCTTGGGGATGTCGGCGAAAGTCATCTGCTCGCCGCGCGCCAGGAGTCGCGTCTCGACCATGACCAGGCTGGCCAGGTCGCCGAAGTCGAAGCTGCGGTTGATCGCCTCGTTCAGCGCGCCGGCCTTGGGCTCGCGGATCGGCATCCATTCGTAATAGGCGCGAAGGGCCGCCGTCTTGCGGGTCGCGAAGTCGCCCTCGGTCTCGGCCTGATGGTTCTCGGCGCCCATCATCCAGGCGTCGTTGGCCACCTCGTGATCATCCCACACGCAGATGAAGGGCGCGCGGGCATGGGCGGCCTGCAGGTCGGTATCGCTCTTGTACTGGGCGTGGCGCGTCCGATAGTCGGCCAGGCTCACGATCTCGTGCGGCGGCTGCGGAACCCGCCCCAGGGCCGCGCCCGAACTCATGCCATAGTCGGACGGCTCGGCCCCATATTCGTAGATGTAGTCGCCCAGGTGGACGACGGCGTCCAGCCGATCCAGCTTCGACAGGGCGTCATAGGCATTGAACAGCCCGCCAGGATAAAGCTGGCACGACACCACGGCCAGGGCCAGATCAGCCGTCGCACCCTCAGGCAAGGTCCGCACCCGCCCGACCGGCGAGGTCACGCCATTGGCGACGAAGCGATAGAAATACTCGGCCCCCGGCTCCAGACCCTGGCCGTCCAGGTCGTGCTTGACGGTGAAGTCCCGCTCGGCCCGCGCGCGCAGGCCGGTCGAGCGGCGCACGATGTCGCCGAACCCGGCGTCATGTGCGACTTCCAGCACCACGGCGACCTCCCCGACCGACGGATCGGCCGGGGTGACGCGGGTCCAGAAGACGGCCGAACGCGTGTCGGGATCGCCGCTGGCCACCCCATGCAGGAAGGCGACCGATCCGGTGTTGGTCGCCTGCGCAACGGCTGGCGACGCCGCCCCCGCGCCGAGAAGACCCAGAAGACTGCGGCGATCCATTTTCATCGTCAGATCCTCAGAGCTTCAGCTTGAACACGAGGCCGTACGACGCAGGCCGTCCGGCGATGAAGGTCGGCATGCCTAGGCCGTCGCCCGTATTGCCGGCGTCCTTGATGTATTCCTCGTCCAGCACGTTCTCGCCGAAGGCTTCGACGCCCCAGCCACCCGAGTCCGGGGTGTAGCGGACACGCAGGTTCAGCAGGCCGTAGGCGTCCTGATACTCGTCCTGAACCCGGTCGGGCACGATGTTGCGGCTCTGCAGCGCCGGCAGGTCGTTGTCGTCGCTGAAGAAGACCTTGGACTGCCAGGTGTAGGTCGGCTGAACCGCGATCTCGCCGCCGCTGACCGGCAGGCGCCAGGTCGCGCCGATCGAGGCGGCGTTGTCCGGCGACAGGCGGAACTGGTTGCCGTCGTAGATGCCGTTCTCGAACCGCGAGTGGTTGTAGGCATAGGTGGCGAACAGGTCGAAGTTCGACGTGACGGCGAAGTTGGCCTGGGTCTCGAAGCCATAAGACTTGGCCTCGCCGGCGTTGGTGACGATGAAGGTCGTGCCTTCCTGAACCGTCGTCTGGAAGTTCTGATAGTCGTACAGGAACACCGCGCCATCGACGCGCAGGCGACCGTCCAGCAGCGACGACTTGGCGCCGACCTCATAGCTGTCGACCGTCTCGGCATCGACGGCTGCGAAGCGGGGCGAGCCCAGCGGCGCCGACGGGGCCGAGGCGCTGATCACTTCCGGGCGGCGACCGCGCGCATAGTTGGCATAGACGTTCGTGTCGTCGCTCAAGGCGTAGCGCGCCGTCAGACGCCAGGTCACGCCGTCATCCTCGGAGTCGAAATAGGCGAAGTCGCCATTGTTGGCGGTCGGCTGGGCGATCAGGCCGAACAGCGGGAAGGCGCTGGCGGGAATGGCCAGATAGGCCGGGTTGGCCAGGGCGCCGAGGAAGGTCGGAACCTGCGCCGCCGGAATGGCGCCGGCCTGCAACGCCAGCAGGGCGCCCAGGGTCGAACGGCTCTGGACCGAGTTGGCGAAGCCCGTCGTCTTGTCGTCGCGGGTGTAGCGAACGCCCGCCGACACTTCGAACTGGTCGGTGAAGGCGTATGTGGCGTCGGCGAAGACGTCATAGGACGTCAGTTCCGAGCTGTTGATCGGCGTCTCGATATGGGCCGACTTCAGATTGGCGGCGATCGGCGTGGCGAAGGCGCCGGCGCCCAGCGGCGTCAGCAGACCGCCCAGCGCGGCCTGGGCGATGGCCGGATAGGCGGCCAGCGGCAGCGTCCGGTCGCCGACCGTCGTGGGCGAACCGTCCAGCAGCCCCGACAGCTGGGCCAGGATCAGGCGCTCGTCGAACTGCGTCGGGGTGCGCTGGTAGCCTTCCTCATGGAACCAGCCGGCGCCGACGAAGCCCGTCAGACGACCGCCATTGTCGAAGCCCAGGCGCAGGTCCTGGCTCCACTGTTCGCCGTGCGTATCCTCGGCCGCGGTCAGCAGCGGCAGGGACACGCCGTCGGCGTCGAACGTCTCGTAGTTGGTGAACTCGCGATAGGCCGTGGTCGCGTTCAGGCTCCAGGCGGCGTTCAGGTCGATGCGCGCCAGACCCGTCACGCCCCAGACCTCGCGGTCCAGACCCAGCGCCTTGCCGCCGTCGAACGCGGCGCCCCGCGTCAGGGCCGCGCCCTCCCACGGTTCTTTGCCGCCCAGCACGGCGCCGGTGTTCGGATCGGCCGGCGCATAGGCGATGGACTTGAACGATGTGCCCGAGGCGTTGTCCTTCTGGTAGTTGCCGATCACGTCGAACCGCATCGCGTCCGACGGCGTCCAGGCGCCCGACAGACGGAAGGCGCGGGTTTCGATGGCGTTGAAATCCTCGCCGCCCCGCAGGTTCTCGACCGAGCCGCCGCGCGTCTTCAGCCGCGTGGCCAGGCGCAGGCCTGCGGTCTCGCCGACCGGCAGGTTCAGCGCGCCTTCAACCATGCGGTAGCCGTCGTTGCCGGCCTCGATATTGGCATAGGCTTCGGTCTCGCCGGGACGCGCGCGGTTTTGCACCAGATTGACCGCGCCGATCAGGGCGCCGCGCCCGTACAGGGTCGATTGCGGCCCCTTGGCGATCTCGACGCGCTCCAGGTCGAACAGCTCGACATAGGAGCCCCGCGACTTGGAGATAGACACGCCGTCCTGGAACACCGACACGCGAGCCTCGGAGGTCGCGGCGCCGGAATCGGAGGTGATGCCGCGCATCACGAAGCCCGGATTGTTCGGCGACTGGTTCTGAACCAGGAAGCCCGGCACGAAGGCCGACAGCTGTTCGAACTCCTGAATGCCCAGGTCTTCCAGGAACTGACCCGAATAGGCCGTCAGGGCGAACGGCACGTCGATGGTCTTCTGCTCACGCAGCTGCGCGGTGACGATGACGTCTTCGACGCTGCTGACCTGCGCCTGCTCCTGCGCCCATGCGGCCGATCCAGCCGTCATGGCGCCCGTCAGGGTCGCGGCCGCCAGCAGGCGCGTCTTCAATGTGGTCTTGGACATCTGATCCCCCAGATTCGACTAATCTGGGGGCTGCCTACGCCGCGCCCATGTCGGGGCGACGACATCCCCGCATCGCCTTGACGACGAGGTCGAGACGATGCGGCGACGGTTGATCCGCCTACTGATCTAGAAGGTCGTCAGAAGGCGGTCTGGACGCGGACGGTGGCGGTGTTGCCGCTGTCGTCGCCGATGAAGGTCCCGGTGCGGTTATCGACCGACCAGGCGCTCCAGTGGGCGGAAACGCGGGTGTTGTTCGTGGGGTACCAGTTGACGCCCAGCAACCAGGTGTCGGCTTCGCCGCCGGTCGGGTTGTCGCTGTAGTCGGCGGTGTCGTAGCGGCCGACGATCTCGACCGCGCCGTAGCCGTCGGTCCCCAGCGGGTTCAGCACCTTGGGTCGGCCCCAGGTTCCGGTGCGGGGCGAAAGCGGCGGTTTCTCGCCCGTGATGAAGAAGCCGGCGGAGAGGCTGTAGGCGTCCTGATCGAAGTCGCGCGCGGCGGTCTCGACGACGCGCTTGCCGCCTTCGGCCATCAGCCAGCCCGAGCGATGCACGCCGCCCAGTTCCAGACCGAGGCCCTTGCTGCCCTTGGGATCGGCGATCGTTCCGCCCGACAGACGCAGATTGTCGTTGCTGCGCGACGAGACGACCAGGCTGCGCGAGGCGACCGAGGCGTTCGGCGTCAGGTCCTCGACGAAGCCCCAGCCGCCGAGATGCAGGAAGCCGGCGTCGGTCTTGAACGGCGACCAGTGGGTGCGGCCCATCAGGGTGACGCTGTCATTGGCTGTGCCGGTGCTGATGGCGTCGCCGGTCACCGAGAGCGAAGCGTGCCAGACGCTGCCGGTCAGTTTGGAGGTCACGCCGACCCCATAGGCGCCGCGTTCCGGACCGATGGTCGAGACCATCAGGCTGCGTTCCAGGAAGGGAACCACGTCTTCCGCCGTCCCGCCCTCGACGCCGCGGTCGTTCAGGCGCTGGCCGGCCGAGACCTCCAGGTCGCGGCCGCCGATCTTGGTGTTATAGGCGACGAAGGCGTTGGCGACGCTGACGGCGTTGTCGGCGAGGTCGGCTTCGATCCAGTAGGTGAAGCCGCCGGCGATCTTGCCCTGGCCGCCCAGGCGCAGGCCGCGCAACTCGGTCGTGGTGAGGTTGCGACCATCGAAGTCCGAGCCGAATGTGTTGGACAGGTCGGCCGTGATGCGGATGCGCGGCTTGAAGCTGAAGGCGCCGTCAGGGCTGCGCAGTTCAGGGAGGCCCGTGGCCCAATCGACAGGCGCGGGAGCCGGCGCGGCCGTCGCGGCGGCGGTTTGAACCGGACGCGGCGCGACGGCGGCCGGGGATCCTGCGACGGCGGGTGCGGTCTGAACCGGAGCCGCCGTCCGCGACTGGGCCTCAAGCTGTTCGAGGCGGGCGGACAGGGCCTGCACCTGAGCGCGCAGAGCGGCGATCTCGTCGGCGGACGGCGCCGACTGGGCGAAGGCGGAGGTGGCGAGCGCGGCAAGGCCGACACCCGCCGCGAAAGAGCGGTGAATGTGCATGATCTACCTGAAATTCGCGATTGCGGGATTGGTCAGCGCTGCATGGCGTTGCGCGCCGAGGGCAGACGGCGCTCTGACGCCGCCTACCCTCTTGAAGACGCCTTAGTCGGCGGTGATGAGCGCCTTGTCGCCGGGTCCGGCGGCCGGATCGGGCTGAGCCGCGATCGGACGGGGCGCGCCGTTCAAAGCGTCTCGCAGCGCGTCGCGGTCCAGATCGCCTTCCCACCGGGCCACGACGATGGTGGCCACCGCATTGCCGATGAAGTTGGTCAGGGCCCGGCATTCGCTCATGAAGCGGTCGATGCCGAGGATCAGCGCCATGCCCGCGACAGGCACGGCCGGCACGACCGACAGGGTGGCCGCCAGGGTGATGAAGCCGGCGCCGGTGATGCCCGCCGCGCCCTTGGAGCTGAGCATGGCGACCAGCAGCAGCACGATCTGGTCCTGAAGGCTGAGGTCGATGTTCAGGGCCTGTGCGATGAACAGCGCCGCCATCGTCATATAGATGTTGGTGCCGTCCAGATTGAACGAATAACCCGTCGGCACGACCAGGCCGACCACGGACTTGGAGGCGCCAGCCCGCTCCATCTTCTGCAGCAGGCTCGGCAAGGCCGCCTCGGACGAGGAAGTGCCCAGCACCAGCAACAGCTCTTCCTTCAGATAGCGGATCAGCTTCAGGATGTTGAAGCCGTTGGCCCAACCGACAAGGCCCAACACCCCGACGACGAAGATGGCGGCGGTCGCATAGAAGGTGGCGACCAGCGCGGCCAGGTTGGCGATCGAGCCGATGCCGTATTTTCCGATGGTGAAGGCGAAGGCCCCGAATGCGCCGATCGGCGCAGCCTTCATCAGGATGGCGACCAGCTTGAAGAAGGCCGTGCTGATCGATTCCAGGAAGTTCAGGACAGGCTTGCCGACATCGCCGATCATGGCCAGCGCAAGGCCGAACAGCACAGAGACGAACAGCACCTGCAGGATGTTGCCTTCGGAGAAGGCGCTGACGAACGTGTCTGGGATGATGCTGGTCAGGAAGCCGACGATGGTCGTCTCGTGCGCCTGTTCGGAATATTTGGAGACCGCGCTCGCATCCAGGCTGGCCGGATCGATGTTCAGCCCGTTGCCCGGCTGAACCAGGTTGGCCACGATCATGCCGATGATCAGTGCGAGCGTCGAGAAGGTCAGGAAGTAGGCGAAGGCTTTGGCGGCGACCCGGCCGACCCGGCCGATGTCGCGCATCCCGGCGATGCCAGTGACGATGGTCAGGAAGATCACCGGCGCGATGATCATCTTCACCAGCTTGATGAAGGCGTCGCCCAGCGGCTTCAGACTCTCGCCGAACGCGGGGAAGAAATGCCCAATGAGGCCGCCGGCGAAAATGGCGAGGAGAACCTGGAAGTAGAGATGCCGATAGAAGGGCTTGCGGACCACGGGCGCGGCCTCTGACGATATCTGGATCACGATAGGCTCCTGATGGGCGAGAACGCGATCTCGCGGTTTCCTCGATGGGCGCGGTCTTCGCCACGCTCCGTTCGACCCACAATCCGTGATTTCGACCACAGGCAGAAACCGAGACCCGAACTTTATCAATACGTTGTTTTAGTTGATTTTTTTCTGCATCGGCTTTCGCAACACCTGGTGCTGGTGCGGTTTTTCGCGCAAGGGACTAGCGAGTTAGTGCGATAATCCGCACAGTGGCGCGATGACGACATCCGCTTCCATCGATGCCTGCGTAAACCAGACCCGACGAACTTGGCTGGCGCTCGCTGTCGGGTGGATGCTGATCACAGCCGTCATCGCATTCGGCGCCGGCGAGGCCGCCCGCGGCGACGCCACGGCAGAACTGGCTCGCCAGGCCGATGCTGCGGCCGCGCTCCATGCCGCCGTCCTGCGCAGCGAGCTGGAAAAACATCGCTCCTTGCCTGTCGCCCTGGCCGGAGATCCCGACATCGCCGATCTGCTGACCGCCGGGCCGGATACTGCGGGCAATGGCGTCAGCAAGAAACTTGAAGGTCTGGCGAGCCAGACACGCGCCGCCGCCATCTACGTCATCGGGGTCGATGGCCGAACGCGAGCCGCCAGCAACTGGCGTCTGCCCACCAGCTTCGTCGGTGCGGACTACAGCTTCAGGCCCTATTTCATCAATGCGATGCGCGATGGCCAGGCCGAGTTTTTCGCCCTGGGCACGGTGTCGCGTCGCCCCGGTCTTTATCTTGCGCGCCGTGTGGACGGACCTGACGCCCGCCCCCTGGGCGTTGTGGTCGTCAAGGTCGAGTTCAACGCCCTGGAGGCCGAATGGCGCGCGTCGGGCGAACCGGCCTTCGTCGTCGGTCCCGGAGGCGTCGTCCTGATCACGAGCGTGCCGGACTGGCGGTTTCGGACAACCAAGGCGCTGGATGCGCATCGCCGACGCCTGACGCTGACGGACCAGACGCTTCAGCCCCAGGCTCTCCGCCCCCTCCCCTTCAGCCCTCCGCCAGGCGATCGTCCGCGTCTGGTCCAGACGTCCGTCGATGGCCCCAGGCAGACCTGGATGCACGCCGCAGTCGCTACAGAGACCCCCGGCTGGACCCTGCATCTGCTGTCTCCGACGCGCGGCGCCATCGAGACTGCGGTCACGACCGCCCGCGCGTTTGCAGTGCTTGTGCTTGTCCTTCTAGGCGGCGTGATCGTGCTTCTCTTGCGCCGTCGCCAGCTGGCCTTGGTGCGCGGCCGCGCCGATGAACTCGCCCGGTTGGAGCTGGAACGGCGGATCGACGAAAGCACTCGCGAACTGCGCGACGCCAACGCAGCCCTGAACCGCCAGATCGAGGAGCGCCGCCGCGCCGAGACCGCTCGCGAACTGCTTCGCGACGAACTGGTCCAGGCCAGCAAGCTGGCGGCCTTGGGCCAGATCGTGGCCAGCGTGGCGCATGAGATCAACCAGCCGGTCGCGGCCATCCAGACCCAGGCCGAAACCGCCGGCGTCCTGCTGGACCGCGACGAGCCGCAAAAGGCGCGCGGCGCCCTGGCGCGTATCGGCGACCTGACCCAGCGCATCGGCGCCATCACCGAAGGGCTACGGATCTTCTCCAGAAAGTCGGACCCCAAGATCGGCGTGGTCCGGCTGGAAGACGCCATTCACGGCGCCCTGTTGCTGATCAGAGGTCGGCTGGACGAGGGCGGCGTCGAACTGATCCGCGAGGGCGAGGCCGACGTCACCGTACGCGCCGACCGTTTCAGGCTGGAACAGGTGATCGTCAACCTGGTCAAGAACGCCGCCGAGGCGCTGGAAGGCCGCGACCGGCCACGGCTGATGCTGAAGGTCACGCGCGAGGGCGACCGTGTTCGCCTTATCATTTCCGACAACGGCCCCGGCGTGCCGCCCGCCGTGCGCGCCCAGCTGTTCACCCCCTTCGTCACCACCCGCGCCAATGGCCTGGGCCTTGGCCTGGTTATCTGTCGGGATCTGATCGCCGGTTTCGGCGGTGAGCTTGACCTGATCGACGAGGGCGAAGGCGCGACCTTCGTCGCCACGCTGAGGATCGCCTGATGGAGTTCGCCCGCCCCAACGCCGTCGCCCTGATCGAGGACGACGCCGACTTCCGCCAGGCCCTGGTCGAGCGCCTGACGCTGGAAGGCTATGACGTGCGCGCCTTCGCCGGCGCCGAGCCAGCGCTGAGGGGGATCGACGCCGACTTCCCCGGCGTCGTCGTCACCGACCTGCGGATGCCCGGCCTGGACGGCCGCCAGCTGCTCAGTCGCCTGCAGGCGCTGGACCCCGCCCTGCCGGTCATCATGATCACCGGCCACGGCGACATCACCGACGCCGTGGCGGCCATGAAAGACGGCGCCTATGATTTCGTCGCCAAACCCTTCCCGTTCGAACGCCTTCAGGACAGCCTGAACCGGGCGCTTGAGAAACGCGGCCTGGTGCTGGAGAACCGCCGCCTGCTGGCCATGGCCTCGGATGGCGGGCAGGAGCTGCCGCTGGCCGGGTCATCTCGCGCGATCACCGCCCTTCGCGCCACCATCGCCCAGATCGCCGACGCCAGAATGGACGTGCTGATCGAGGGCGAGACCGGAACCGGCAAGGAGGCGGTCGCGCGCGCCCTTCACAACGGCGGCCGACGCCGGCTGGCCGCCTTCGTCGCGGTCAACTGCGGCGCCCTGCCCGATGGATTGATCGAAAGCGAACTTTTCGGCCATGAGCTGGGCGCCTTCGCCGGCGCCCTGCGTCGCCGCGTCGGCCATGTGGAGCGGGCGCATAACGGCTCCCTGTTCCTGGACGAGGTCGAGAGCATGCCCTTAGCCGTCCAGGTCAAGATGCTGCGGGTGCTGGAGGAACGCGAGGTGCACCCCATCGGCGCCAACGAACCCCGCGCCCTGGACCTGCGGATTCTGGCCTCTTCGAAGATAGACCTGGGCGAGGCGGCGCGCACGGGCGCCTTTCGCGAAGACCTGTATTACCGGCTGAACGTGGTGCGGCTGCGTGTGCCGCCCTTGCGCGAACGGCGCGAGGACATCCCCCTGCTCTTCGCCCACTTCCTGCGCCGCGCGGCCGATCGCCACGGGATCGAACCGCCTGCCGTCGGCGACAATGTTCGGCGTCTGCTGGTCGAGGCCGACTGGCCCGGCAACATCCGCGAACTGGCCCACTTCGCAGAACGCGTCGCCCTGTCGCTGGATGACGCGTCGCGTCCTCACGAGCAGGGCCTTAGCTTGCCGGAACGAATGAACCGCTTCGAAGCGGAACTGCTGCGCGACGCCCTTAACGCCCATCGCGGCGACATCGGCGCCGTCCTCAATGAACTCCAGGTTCCCAGAAAGACCCTTTACGACAAGCTCCAGCGACATGGATTGAAACCCGCCGCCTTCCGGTGAAGCTGCGCTATCGCGGACGATCAGCCGAAGTGTCGCGTCGCTGTGAAATCTCGCTTCCGGCCCAACGGTCCCACATCTGGAAATAGAGACCGTAGTTGCCGTTGAAACGCTTGTGATGGGCGTCGTGGTGGGTGGCTGTGATGAACCAGCTTAGGGGCGCGCGGCTCAGCCAGGACGCGGGCCAGACCTCGCGGCCGGCGTGGTTCAACACGGCCGTGGCGGTCATCAGGGTCAGTAGGGCCAGCGCCACGCCCCAATGGATCGGCACGAACAGGGCCAGCGTCGGCAGGAACCAGGCGGTGGCGACGGCCTCGGCCGGATCGAAGGCGAAGGAGGCGAAGGCGCTGGGGTCGCGCGACCGATGGTGCTCGGCATGGGCCCAGGGGAAGACGCGCGGGTGGTGCAGCCCCCGATGGACCCAATAGTAGAAGGCGTCGTGGGCCAGCATATAGACGACGAAGCTGACCGGCAGCCACCACAGCGGCCAGGCGTGAATATCGCCATAGATCGCCGTCCCGCCCCGCTTCCAAAGCTCCAGCACCAGGGCGGCCGGCAGGGCGTAGATCGGGCAGGAAATCAGTGAGGCGACGATTTCCGCGCGGATGCGTTTTCCGGACGGCGCCTTGTGGTTCAGCTGGCGCCCCCGCCCCGGCCCGGCCCACAACAGCCAGTGGGTCGCAACGCCGACCAGCAGATAGCGCAAGCCGATGATCAGGCTGAGCGCGAGGGTCGTGACGAGCAGGTCCATCAACATGGGCGCACAGACGGCCAAACATATGTCCGGGTCAAGTCGTGGCGGGCGCTGTTCAAACCGCCTATGATGCGATCATGGCCTTGCCGGTGATGATCCTGCTGTTCCTTGTGACCGTCTTCGGGATGGAGGTCTTCGCCTGGGCCATGCATCGCTACGTCATGCACGGCCTGCTGTGGGACTGGCACCGCAGCCACCACGAACCGCACGACGATGTTCTGGAAAAGAACGACCTGTTCGCCGTGGTGTTCGCGGCGCCGGCGATCGTCCTGATCGCGCTGGGCCTGCACGTCTGGGCCTGGGCACTGCCGATCGGCCTGGGCGTGACGGCCTATGGGATGATCTATTTCTACTTCCACGACGGCCTGGTGCATCGGCGATTCCCGACCGGCGTCGAAGGCCGGTCAGGCTTCTGGACGCGGCGCATCCAGGCCCACCGCCTGCACCACGCGGTGCGGACGAAAGAAGGCTGCGTCTCGTTCGGCTTTCTGTGGGTGCGGTCGGCGCGGGCGCTGAAGGCCGAACTGACCCAGAAGCGCGGCTCTTCGACCAATAGCGTCTGAGCCAGCCGGTTTTCTTGAGTCTCTCCTGACCGGGAAACACGGCGACGGCGGCTTGCATCCGACGCGGTCGTGATGCCGTATGCGATCACAACGGTTCGGATCGTCGTCGCAACGCGACGGTCGGCGACACCAGGAGACCTGTATGGCGATCGTCGGCGCGAGGCCCCAGCCGCCTGTGGCATGCGAACCTTGCGCGCCCGACGACCTGCGTCTGCGGGTCCAGTCACGCCTGACCGAACTGGCGCCGTCGTCAGACAGCCTGCTGTCGCTGGCGGCGCGCGAGGCCTTGCTGGGACAGGGCAAACGGGTCCGACCGGTCCTGGCCATGCTGGCCGCGGCCCAAGTGGGCGGGCGTCCCGACGATGCGCTGGATTACGGCTGTGCGCTGGAGATGGTGCATGCCGCGTCTCTGGTGCTGGACGACCTGCCCTGTATGGACGATGCGGTCCTGCGGCGAGGGCAGCCAACGCTGCATCGCCGCCATGGCGAGGATGCGGCCGTGCTGGCGGCGGTGGCCCTGCTCAACCAGTCCACCCGCTTGATCCTGCAAAGCCGGCTGCCGGCCGAAACGCGGGTGGCCACCCTGGACCTTTTGACGCAGGCCGTCGGTTTCGACGGTCTGGCCGAGGGGCAGATGCGCGACCTGCGCGACGACGCGAGTGAGCGGGACGCCGTGGCCCTGCGTCAGATCAACGACCTGAAGACCGGCGCCCTGTTCGTGGCGACGGTGCGCGGCGGCGGCCTGCTGGGCGGGGGCGACGCCGACGACCTGGCCCGGCTGTCGGCCTTCGGCGAGTCGGTGGGTTTCGCCTTCCAGCTCTATGACGATCTGCTGGACGCCTGTTCGACCACCAGCGCCGTCGGCAAGGACGTGGGACAGGATCAGGACACGACCACCTTCGTCGATCTGTGGGGCGAAGGGCGCGTCCGCGCGGCGGTGCGCCAGTCCCTGTCCAGGGCGGCCGAGGCGGTCGGGCATGACAGCCCCCTGACCCTCTATGTCCTCGATCTCTTCCAGCAGGCCGATCTTGGGATCTAGCGTCGCGCCGGCGCTGGTCCTGGACGGAATAGAGGCCGGCTATGACGGACGGTCGGTGCTGCGGGATTTCAGCCTGACCCTGAATGCGGGTGAGGTCTATGCCCTGCTGGGCGCGAACGGCGCGGGCAAGTCGACGGTGGCGCGCGTCGCCTGCGGCCTGCTGCCCGTGCGCCGGGGGCGCGTGGCGGTGGGCGACGGAACTCAGGCGCGCGCGCGCATCGGCCTGGCCCCCCAGGACAGCGCCCTGTTTCCCGCCCTGTCGCCGCGCGAGAATGTCGAGGTGACGGCGCGGCTTTGCGGGGTCGCGCGCGACGACCGCCGCGCGGCGGTGGACCGCGCCCTCGACCTGACCGGCTGCGGCCCGCGCGCGGATCAGTCGGTGCGCACCCTGTCCGGCGGCTGGCGACGCCGCGCGAACCTGAGCGCCGCCCTGGTCGGACAGCCCCGATTGCTGATTGCGGACGAGCCGACGGAAGGGGTGGACGCCGGCACGCGCGGCGTCCTGTCCGCCGCCCTGCGCGAGACGGTCAAGGCGGGCGCCGGCTGCCTGCTGATCAGCCACGACGCGGTCTTCGTGTCCGATACGGCGGACCGGATCGGCGTGTTGGCGCAGGGTCGGCTGTTGGCGGAAGGGCCGCCGAACGCCTTGTTGCACCAAGCCTTCGGCGCGGCGCGGCTGCTCAGCGTCCGCCTGACGCGGCCGGCCTCGGACGCCGCCGCCCAATGGTTCGCCCAGGCCGGATTGACCCAGGCCGACGACAGGCTGGAATGGCGTCGCCTCTGCGACGATGCGCTCGCCGTCGCCCAGATGCTGGCCGCCGTGGTCGATGGCGAGGGGGGCGAGGTCGCGGTTCGCCGGCCGGGGCTGGACGATCTGGTCGCGCATCTGTCGGGGGCGTCGTCATGATGGCCGTGGCGGGCGCCTGGGCCAGGGGTTTCTGGCGCGACCGGGCCGGGGTGGTGCTGACGCTGCTGTTGCCGCCCCTGGTCTATCTGCTGTTCGCCGCCATCTTCGGCGCGGGCGCGCGGGGCGAGATCGACACGGCCGTGGTGATGCACGATGCGGCGCGCACCCCGGCGACGGCGGCGATGCACGACGCCCTGGCGCGCGACATGGGCGCCCGGCTGCGCACGGTCGAGGATGCGGGTGAGCTGGCGCGTGCGGTGATCGACGGTCGCGCGGACGCCGGCATCCTGATCCGCCCCTCGGTCGGACGCCCGCCCCAGGTCGTCGTGGTGTCCGCTGCCGGTCGCGACGTGGCGGCGGCGGCGCTTCAGGCGCGGCTGGAGCCGATGGCGGCGGCCCTGTCCGGCCAGGTCGCGCCGCCCACCACGCGCGTCGCGACGGTGCAGGTCGGTCCGACCGGCGATGTCCAGGCCGCCTATTACGCCGGGGCGGTCAGCGTGATGTTCGTCTTTTTCGCCGCCATGCACGGGGCCATGGGCGGACTGGACGAGCGCCGTTCGGGGCTTCAGGCGCGACTGGCGCTGGCGAGGGGCGGCTTGGCGCCGATCCTGGCCGGGCGGGCGGGATGGCTGACGGTCGTGGGGGTAATGCAGTCGGCCGCCGTCTTCGTCGCGGCCTGGACCAAGCTGCCTGACCTCGCGCCATGGCAGGCGGCGGCGGCGGCCGTGACGGCGGTTCTGGTCGGGTCTTCGGCGGCGGGCCTGGCCCTGGCGCTGACGGCGGCCTGTCGATCGCGCGAACAGGCCCAGCCCCTGACCACCTTCGTCGTCCTGCTGCTGGCGGCGCTGGGCGGGTCGATGGCGCCGCGCTTCCTGATGCCCGAGGCCTTCCGCGCCCTGGGCTGGATCACCCCGCACGCTTGGGCCATCGAGGCCTATCAGGCCGTGATCTGGCGGGCCGAGTTCACGCCGGGCGTAATCGCCGGCTGGGCGGTTCTGGCGGCCCTAGGCGCGGCGGGGCTGGGCGTATCGCTCGTTCTGGAACGGCGGCGCGCGGCGCGCTGAACGCTCAGACGTGGGTCCAAAGGGCTGGACGCGGCGGCGGTTCGCGCCAGGCGTCCAGCGTCTTGCACCAAAGGGCGATCAAACCGCCGCGTCCCAGCAGCATCAGCTTGCCCGCCTTGTCGACCGAGGTCCGACCGTCCCAGGCCGCCGGCCCGGCGCGCGAGACATGGCGACCGATCGACCGATAGACGCCGCGCGCCGTGGCGATGGCCCAGGCCGAACGCGGATTCAGATCGCGAAGGCCCCACCGGGCCGAGGCGTAGAAGGGTTCGGCCGCCGCGACCAGGCGCTGGGCGGTGCGGGCGACGGCGGCGCGGTGCTGGGGCTGATCGACCTGATCGCGCGGCACCCCGGCCTCGTCCAGCCAGGCGCCCGGCAGATAGACCCGCCCGCCCTTCGCATCCTCGACCACGTCGCGCGCGATGTTCGTCAGCTGAAACGCCAGCCCCAGGTCCTGGGCGCGGCGCAAAGTGGGCGCGTCCTCGACCCCCATGATCCGGGCCATCATCACCCCGACCACGCCCGCCACGTGATACGCATAGTCCAGCGTGTCCTCCAGCGTGTCGTAACGCCGTGCGACCACGTCCATCTCGAACCCGCGCAACAGGTCCATCGCCTCCTCGGCCGGGATGGAATGACGATCCGCCACGCGCTGGAAGGCGGTGAAGACCGGGTCGGTCTGCGGCTCGCCGGCCAGAGCCGCCGCCGTGCGGGCGCGCAGTTCGACCAGCTTTTCGCTGGCCAGAACCGGATCGATGCCGACCGCGCCGTGACCCAGGACCTGGCCGTCGATCTCGTCGTCGCAGTGTCGGCACCACGAATACAGCATCCAGGCGTCGTCGCGGATCGCCGCCGGAAACAGGCGCGCGGCGGCGGCAAAGCTCTTGGAGCCCTGCTCCATCGCCTGACGGCTGTGGTCCAGGACGGCGTCGGTCATGCCGGCAGCCTCGCGCCTTCGATCATCAGGGCGGCCGTGGCCTTGGCCGAGCCGACCACGCCGGGCACGCCCGCGCCGGGATGGGTGCCGGCGCCCACGAAATACAGGTTGGGGATCTGGTCGTCGCGATTATGAACCCGGAACCAGGCGCTCTGGGTCAGGATCGGCTCCAGCGAGAAGGCCGAGCCTTGGTGCGCGTTCAGCTGGTCGCGGAAATCGACCGGCGTGAAGATGCGGCAGGTATCGAGGTCCGCCGTCAGGCCGGGGATGTAGCGCTCTTCCAGATAGGCCAGAATCCGGTCGCGATAGCGCGGCCCCTCGACTTCCCAATCGATATCCGCCGACGCCAGGTGCGGCACGGGCGCCAGCACATAGAAGGCGTCGCAGCCCTCGGGCGCCAGCGACGGATCGGTCCGCGTCGGCGCGTGCAGATACAGCGAGAAGTCGTCGGGCAGGTCCGGCCCCTTGAAGATTTCGGCGATCAGCTCGCGATAGCGCGGGCCGAACAGCACCGTGTGGTGGCGGACCTCCGGGTGAACCCGCTTCAGGCCGAAATAGATGACGAACAGCGACATGGAATGGCGCCGCGACGCCAGCTTGGCGCCCTCCTTGCGACCGCGCGGCTCCTGGCCCAGCAGGCGCTGATAGGTGTGAACCACGTCGGCGTTCGAGGCGACCATGTCGAAGGCCAGGGCCTCGCCGCCCAAGACCACCCCGGTCGCGCGACCGTTCGCCATGGTGATCCGTTCGACCGGACTGTTCAACCGCACCTCGCCGCCCAGGTCCTCAAGCAGGCGCACCATGGCCTGGATCAAGGCGCCGGTGCCGCCGCGCGGGAACCACACGCCCCAGCGCCGCTCCAGCGCATGGATCAGCGCATAGATCGACGAGGTCGCGAACGGATTGCCGCCGACCAGCAGGGAGTGGAAGCTGAACGCCTGGCGCAGGTGCTCGTCCTGAATGAAGCTGGCCACCTTGTCATAGACCGACCGCCAGGCCTGAAGCCGCATCAGTTCGGGCGCCGCCTTGATCATGCTGGCGAAGTCCAGGAACGGCACGGCCCCCAGCTTCAGATAGCCTTCCTTCAGCAGATCCTCGGAATAGCCCAGGAACTTGCGATAGCCCTCCTTGTCGGCCGGATTGCGCGCCACGATCTGGCGATCCAGCTCGTCCTGATCGTTGACGTAGTCGAACACGTCGCCGTCTTCCCAGCACAGCCGATAGAAGGGCGCGACCGGCAGCAGTTCGACATAGTCCGACAGCTTGCGCCCGCTGGCCTCGAACAGCTCCTCCAGCGCCGACGGATCGGTGATGACGGTGGGACCGGCGTCGAAGGTGTAGCCCTTGTCCTTGAAGACATAGGCCCGGCCGCCCGCCAGATCGCGCGCCTCGAACACCGTGGTCTGAATGCCCGCCGACTGCAGCCGTATGGCCAGCGACAGCCCCCCGAAGCCCGATCCGATCACTGCAGCCCGCATCACGCACGTCCTTTTTCGACCAGACAGGTCAGTGCGGCGCCCAGGGGCACCGGGGGTTTTCCGCTCAGGATCCGCGCCTTGTCGGCGAAGGTGGATCCGGCGGCGTAGAAGCGTTCGATCAAGGGTTGAGGCAGACGATAGAACCGCTCCAGCACCCTGTATCGTTCTTCGGGGCGCGCCGCGCGAAACAACATCCGATTCAGCAACCGATAAAAACCTCGCCCGGCCCATACGTCCTGCGCATGGCGTCGGATGTCGGCGGCCAGGCTCGCACCCTGGAAATCTTTCGCCCAGAGGTCCGCCAGATGATCGGCCAGACGCACCGCGTCCGGCAGGGAATAACCGGTCGTCGGATGAAACAGTCCGGCACGCAGGCCGCTCAACGCCGTCGGCCCCATGCGGGTCAGGTGCGCGGCGATGTCGCCGTCCAGGGCCACGGGCAGGACGCCGTCCTCCTCCCTCAGGACCGTCTCGATGACCCACCCCTGCTGTGCGGCATAGTCGCGCACGCCTTGCCGGAATACATCGCGATCCAGCTCGGCGCCGTCGGTATAGCGGGTGTCCTCGATCAACAGGGTCCGGTCGTCGAACGGCAGGGTGTAGAGGAAGCGATAGCCTCCCGCCTGATCGACGCGGGCGTCCATGACGATGGGTGCGGTCAGGCCGTGCGGCGCCGCCAGTCGAACCTCCTGCCCGACGAACTTCTGGAAGCCCAGCGCCAGGTCCGGCGTGGCGACCGGCCCTCGCCCGTCGATGACCGCCCTCGCCTTCAGCCGACGACCGTCGGCCAGCACCGCCTCGGTCTCGGACACCGACACGACCGGCGCCCCCAGCATGATGCGGCCGGGCAAGGCCGCGCTGACCACCGCCGCGAACCGTTCGGCCGTCACGCTGCGGTATCCGGTGGAGAGATTGCGCTCGAACTGCGGAAACCGAACTGCATAGCCGGGCCAGCGATGCACGACCAAGGGGTCGATCCAGCCGTGCTGCGCCGCCGTCAGATCACCTTCGAAGAAGGACCAGGTATGCACGCCGCCCAGTGTCTCGGCCGCCTCGACGATGCGGACATCCAGGTCGGGCCGAAGCTGCGACAGGCGCAGCGCCAACAGACCGTTGGCGAGGCCGCCGCCGATCAGAAGGAGGTCAGCCCCGGAGGTGTCAAAGGCGTCGGCCTGCATTCCCGACAGGTGGCACGCGACGACGGATGCGGCAAGCGAACAGGATGCTTACCCGCGCACAGTGCGCTAGTGTCGCGCCATGTCCGCCGTCTCCCCTGCGCCTCGGATCGTCCCGAACCAGACCCTGATCGGTCTGACGCTCGCCGGGATGATCGCGTCGGCCTGGCTGGCTCTGCATATCTACGGCGTCTATTTCCACCGCTGGACGGCGTGGAGCCTTCTGATCGTCCCGCTGATCGTGGCGATCCAGACCTGGCTGTCCGTGGGCCTGTTCATCGTCGCGCACGACGCCATGCACGGCTCGCTGGCGCCAGGCCGGCCCAGGCTGAACGTCGCGGTCGGCAGCCTGGTCCTGGGCCTTTACGCCGGTTTCCGGTTCACGCCGCTGAAGACCGCCCATCACGGCCATCACGCCGCGCCCGGCACGCCGGACGATCCCGACTTCCATGCCGACGCCCCGCGCGCCTTTCTTCCGTGGTTCTACGGCTTCTTCCGCACCTATTTCGGCTGGCGCGAGCTGGCCGTTCTGACCCTGCTGGTCCTGATCGCCGTCTTCGCCTTGGGCGCGCACGTCCCGAACCTTCTGGTCTTCTGGGCCGCCCCCGCCCTGCTCTCGGCGCTCCAGCTCTTCACCTTCGGCACCTGGCTGCCCCACCGCCACGCCGACGACGCCTTCCCCGACCACCACAACGCCCGCAGCAGCCCGTTCGGCCCCGTCCTGTCCCTGCTGACCTGCTTCCACTTCGGCCGCCACCACGAACACCATCTGACCCCGTGGAAGCCCTGGTGGCGATTGTTCAGCTAGATAAAGAGAGCGGGTCCGTCGCCTCAGCGTCAGAAATCGTAAACGGAGCAACCGCCTGGATCATGTCTCAGGTCGCCAATCCAGGATTCTCTTGAGAGGATGGCGGTGCTGTCAGTCTAACGCTAACCTGTCTCCACTTCGAACCCCTAAGAGTCTGATCGGAGATCGCATTTCGTGAAGCCGCTATCGTTCAAGCGCCATCGCTTCCCATCGAAGGTGATCCGGCAGGCCGTGTGGCTCTACTTTCGCTTCAGCCTCAGCCTTCGCGACGTTGAAGAGCTAATGGCCGCGCGCGGAATCGACGTCAGCTATGAGACGATCAGGTGCTGGACGATCAAGTTCGGACCTCAGATCGCACGACGGCTGAAGAAGCTTCGCCCTCTCCCCTCTCCCCTCTCCCCTCTCCCCTCTCCCCTCTCCCCCTCTCCCCGCTGGTGCCTCGACGAGCTTGTTTGCTTGATCGGTGGAAAGCGCATGTTTCTCTGGCGCGCCGTGGATGACGAGGGCGAAGTGCTGGACGTCATCGTTCAGCCACGACGGGATACCAATGCGGCCTTAAAACTGCTCCGGCGTCTGCTGCGAAACCAGCCTGTTGAGCCAGAAAAGATCGTGACCGATGGCCTCGCATCATACCAAGCGACTTTGAGCCAGCTTGGCCTGCGCCATCTGCATTCCCCAGGCCGATTGCGAGAGAACTATCGGGCGGACAACTCTCATCTGCCCATCGGCCGGCGAGAGCGGCAACAGCAGCTGTTCAAGTCCCAGGCTTCAGCGCAGCACTTCCTCACCACCCACGCCGCGATCTACAATACACTCTACACCCAGAGACATCTCATCAGCCAACCAACCCTGCGCCTTTTCCGCGCCTGGGCGGATGCGGCGTGGGCGGATGCGGCGTGGGCCGTCGCTGTCGCCTGAGATGTCGTCGGGTTGGGCAAGTTGCGGGCCGCCTCGATTAAGCTGACAGCACTGCGAACACCATCTCCTTTTTGATCCGTTCAGCCTGCGCCCCCGTCAGGCGCATACCACGTGAGAACTCCGCCCGACCGGGCCCGCGCGAGCCGAAGGTGGCAAAGCGGACGTCTTCAGGCTGGAGCATGGTGCGCGGATTGCCGTCGCGTCCCGTATACCACATCTCGGTCCAGCCGGCCGGCGCGATATGGTCGTCCATCCAGCAGTTCAGGAAGGTCGCAGCCCCGACGAAGCGGGGGTCGCCATACCGCCCATCCGGGAAGGCGCTGGAGGGCCGCCACGGCCGTCCTAAAAAGACGGAATGTCGGGCGACGCCATCATCTCTGGTCAGGCGGCACTCGTGGAAGACGAAGCCGTAAGCCTGTTCGATCGGCGTGCTTGGCGCGACGATATAGCCTTCGACCGGATCGGCGGGCCGCAAGCGTGAGCGAATTTCGCAGCGTTCGAACCAGGCCCGCCCGCCTCCGAAGATGAAATCATAACTGCCTGTGATCAGGCACCGATCGAACAGCGTCGCGCCTGCATCGGGGAACAGGGTGTCCTGATAGCTGAGAATATCGCAGTTGCGGACGACGGCGCGGTCCGACCCCTTGTCCATCATCAGGGCCACGGCCTGCGGCCCTGCCCCATTGTGCGAATGCAGGCCGTTCGGCTTGGTCATCTCGGCCAGACCGTCGAAGGCGTTGTTGATCGTCAAAGTCTCGGCGTGGAAATCGGGCGCCCGCACAAACAGGGTCGGTGTGCGGAACGTGCCCCACATCCGGCCATCCGGCGCCGCCAGTCCCGAGGCCGCCAGGTGGTTGATCACCGACCCCGCCCGATCCTCGCCGATCAAATGGATGAAGGGTTTGTCGACGACGACCTGCTCGGTCCAGATTCCGCGGGTCACCAGAATACGGAACGGCTTTCGTCCGTCAGCCGGCGCGGCGGCGATGGCGGCGGACAGGCTGGGATAGACGGGCGCCTCGAATTGACGGTCGCCGGGGCCGGCCCAGATGACCGCGTCGAATGCTGTCGCAGCCGACCATGATGGCGTCGACGCTATCATGGGCAGGACGGCGCCAGCAGCCAACAGGTTGCGACGTGAGACCAGCGGGATCATGGCGGCTCCGAATTGAAAAAGAGGGCGCCGGCCGGCGTACCGCCCAGCGCCCAGTCTCCCGGGGGGAGTTGGGAGTGTCTTAGAAGGTGTAGCGGACGCCGAAGTTGTACTGTCGTCCCGTGTGCGAATAGACGTAGATGCTGTCGCGGCGGCTGTCGGTGTACTGCTCGTTGAAGGCGTCGGTCAGGTTCAACCCTTCGAACGTCACCTTGATGCGATCGGTCAGGGCGTAGGAGGCCGAGGCGTCCACCGTCACGATCTCGCGCACCCCGTCGATATCATTGGTGCTGGTGCCGCTGGGCACCGCCGTCAGATAGCGATCGCGATAGGCGGCCGACACACGGGCGCTGAACCGGTCGTCCTCATAATAGAGGGTGGCGTTGTAGGCGGTCTTCGACAGGCCGAGCAGGTCGTTTTCGACGAAGCCCGACGGAGACCGCGACGAGATGTAGCTGATCTTCGAATCCACCAGGGTGACGTTGAAGATGGCGCCGAGATTGTCGAACGGCCCAGGCAGGAAGGTGAACGGCTGCTGATAGCTGATCTCGATCCCCTTCAGCGGCCCGCCCTCCGTATTGACCGGCTGGCTGAACAGGAAGACATCGCTGGGCGACACGCCCAGGCCGTTGAGCAAGTCCGGCGACAGGCCTGACTGATTGAACGGCTGCGAGATCCGCGAGGTCTGGATGTAGCTTTCGATGTCCTTGTAGAAGAGCCCAACGGACAGCAGAGCGTCCGGGGCGAAATACCATTCGGCCGACAGGTCGTAGGTCGTGGCGCGAATGGGATCCAGATACGGATTGCCCGAACTGACGCTGAACACGCCGACCGTGCTCAGGCTTCCGCCCGGCGTTACGCTGCCGAGATTGGGACGCGTCATGACCTTGGCCGCACCGAAGCGCAGCAGGAAGTCCGGCGTGACCTCGGCCGTCAGGTTCAGTGCCGGCAGCACGTCGTCATAGTCGCGATCGACCGTCGTCTGCTGGGCGGCGCCGGCGACCAGCTGATAGCCGGTCGAGCTCTGCTTCGTCTTCACATAACGAACGCCGATGTCGCCCCGCACCGGAATACCGCCGAGCTCCGTATCGAAGTCCAACTGGAGATAGGCGGCCGAGTCCTTCTCGGTCACATTGCGGATATTGCCCCGTGCATTGGCGTTCGATGCGCCGCTCAGTTCGAACAGACCCGTGCCGCTGTAGATGTTGAACAGGTCCGCGAAGGCGTTGAGGTTCGGTGCGATCCAGTTCGTGACCGTGCCGTCTGGCGCCCCCAGATTGCGTCCGAAGCCGCTGACCAGCTCGGTCAGGCTGGTCAGGGTCACACCTGCGGGCAGTTGGGGCACTACGCCCTCGTTGACCCGCGCCAGAGCCCAGGAATCGAACTCATATTCCTTGTAGTTCACCCCCGCCTTCAGCGTCAGCGACGGCGTCAGGTCAAAGCCTCCGTCGAGCTGCGCCGTCTTGATCGTGTTCGTCACGCCCTGCGGACGCAGGCGGATCTCCGAACGCGCGGCTCCGAAATTATAGGCCAGCGGGTCGGTGACATCGTAGCCGAAGCCGATCAGCGGCGCGTCGCGGTTCTGCCGATAGTCGTAGAAGTAGTTGTCCGAATTCTCGCGATTCAGGATCACCGTCATCTGGATCGGGTTATCGAAGTCGGACGTGGAATAGCCGATCAGACCCTTGACGCGGAACCGGTCGCTAAACGCATGTTCGATGCTCAGCGTGCCTTGGGTGTATTTGGTGTCCAGCTCGTCGTAGCGAGTCTCGGTCTCCACATCGACGTCGTCGAACAGGCCATAGACCATGTCCCCGTTCGCATCGATGACGCCGTCGCGCACGATGATTTCCGGCCGTCCGCCCTGGGACGCGTTACGGGCGAAGGACAGGGCCTCCAGCCAGTTCTCCTGACGCGTCGCCTTGAAGTCGGAATAGAGCAGATCGAGGTTGATCAGCGTTTGTTCCTGCGGGCGGAACTGCACTGAACCGGTCAGGCCGAGACGCTCCTGATCATGGGTGAGCCGTCCGTAGCGCGGGAAGCGCGGCGTATAGACATCGGCCCGCCTTGCATCGGCAAAGGGCGACGCGGGATTGTAACCGCCGGCCTCCGTGCCGTTCAGCCAGCCGCCGGAGCCGTGGCCTTCTTCCAACAACTGACGCTTGGTGTAGGCGACCGACACGAGTGCGCCGAGCCGGCCGTCCATCCAGGTGTTGCTGGCGAGCGCGGCGAACCTTGGGTCCCATTTGCGCGACAGGTCGTTGTAGCCGTACTGGCCCGACAGCACGAGATTGGCGCCGGCATAGTCGAAGGGTCGCCCGGTCTGCAGATCGACCGTCGCGCCCAGCGAACCTTCTTCAGTCTCGGCCGAGGCGGTCTTGCGCACGGTGATGCTGTTGAAAAGCTCGGACGCAAAGACGTTGAAGTCGAACGCGCGGTTACGGTTCGCCCCGCCCGAACTGTCGGTGCCCGACGCCGTGCTCTGGCCCTCGACGCCATTGATGCGGACACGCGTGAACTGCGGTCCCAGGCCCCGCACCGTGATCTGACGGCCTTCGCCGGCGTCGCGCGCGATGGAGACGCCCGGCACCCGTTGGATGGACTCGGCCAGATTGGCGTCGGGGAAGTCGGCCATGTCCTCGGCCTTGATCACATCGACGACGCCGTTTGCCCGACGCTTGGCCGTCAGCGCACTGCCCAACGAGGCACGGAAACCGGTTACCACGATAGTTTCGACTTCGTCGGCCTGGTCTTCGACTTCGCTCCCCTGGGCGGCGGTCTGCGGGGCCACGGTCGCGCCGGCGAGAACGGCCGTACGTCCGTTGTTGGACGCCACGACAAGATTGCTGCCCTGCAAAAGCTGGTTCAGGCCCTGATTGACGGAATAGACGCCCTGCACGGCGGCGGTCCGTTGTCCGGCGACCGCATCCGTCGAAGCCAGAACCTGCAGATCGGCCTGACGTGCAAATGCAGCCACGCCGGTCGAGGCGGGTTGCGCCGGAACATTGAACTGCCTGTCTTGCGCCTGGGCGGCGCCAGCGCCGGCCAGAGTCATCGTGCTGACGGCGATCATCAGCGACGCCCTCGCGCCTTGGTTTCGCGACATGGCCATGCGTCGGCCCTCCCTTTTCTGTTTCCTGGTTCCCGGACCCTTCTGCGAGGGTTCCAAGAGTCTCGATGTCCGGCGATCGACTTTCCGTCGCCGGATCAAAAGATTTATTTCGCCCCGCCCAGCATGATGACGTCATTTCCGACCGTCACCCCTGCACCATGGGCGACGCCGACGGCCTCGGCGAAGCTTTCCGGCTCGTTGGTGCGGAACCAGCCGACGACCGTGCGGCCTTCCAGATCGGGATCGACGATCACGATCTTGCGGCCGTTGTAGCGATTGAACTCGGCGGCCGCAGCGGCGATTGTGTCACCATCCAGAACGATCTGGCCGTCCCGCCACGACAGGGCGCGATCCATCTCCAGCGGACGCTTGACCGGGCTGGAGGCGCCGGCCTGATCGCTGACGAAGACCTGTTCGCCGGCCACGACGCGGCGACGCTGTCCTCCGGCGCCCTTGTCGCTCCAGACCTCCACAACGCCTTCGGTCACCCGAACCTCAGCCCCGCCGGCCTTGCGGCGGACGGAGAAGGCGGTGCCGACCGCCTGAACCCGAATGTCGCCTGCCGCCACGACGAACGGACGCGACCGATCTTTTGCGACCTGGAACCAGGCCTCGCCGCGGTCCAGCGTCACGGCGCGCTCGGCCTTCTGGAAGCGGATATCCAGCGTCGTATCGGTGTTGATCGCCGCCATCGACCCATCCGCCAACGGCACCCGACGGATCTCTCCCACCAAGGTGCGATAACGCTGTCGCGACAAGACCGGCGTCAGCACGACGCCGGCGGCGACCGCCGCCGCCAGGCCAAAACCGCCCAACATGATGCGGCGGTCGAGCTTTGCCGGCGTCTGGCGCGCCTTCGCCTCCGACACAGGATCGACCATCAGGGTCATGACCGCCCGCGCCCGCCACAAGGCGCCCTGACGACGGCTGTCGCCTGCGAGCCAGTCGTTCAATGCGATCTGGTCCCCAGCGCCCAACGCGCCCGCGTCAAGCCGAGCGGCCCACTCGGCGGCGACGGCGTCGATTTCGGTCGAGATTTCCCGGTTCATGCGCGCCGTTCCCCGCTCGACGACGCATGGACTTGGGAATCCGCCTTGGCCAAGCCGGCCAGAACCGCCTTCAGCCCCCGCGCGGCTTCGTTCTCGACCACGTTTTCGGTCACGCCCAGCTGAACCGCGATTTCCTTTTGCGACAGCCCCATGATCCGGCGCATCTCGAAGATGCGCCGGCTGCGTTCCGGCAATGTGGCGACGATCTTCATTACGCGTTCGAGTTCCTTGCGCCCCCCGGCGATACGCTCGGGCGACGGTTCGTCCCACTCGATGCGCAGGGCGTCGATTTCCGTCACGGCGTCTATCCGCACGATCCGGGCGCGCCGCATCTGCTCCAGCACCACGGACCGCGCCGTCTGAAAGAAATAGGCCCGCGGGCTTTCGATCTGTTCGACCGCCTTGAGGTTCGCCAGTCGGCAATAGGCTTCCTGAACGACGTCATCGACATCATTGGACGTGACGAGCGAACGCTTCAGCCAGACGCGCACGTCCTGCTCATGGGGCAGGATTTCGCGCGCCAACCAGCGAACCCGCGCCCGTTCCGATTCCCCGCCGCCTTGCACCTACCGTCGCTCCCCCGTTGGGAGCACGATGCGCGCGGACGAACTTTCCGTCAAAGCGTCGAGGCTGCGGACGCCATTCGGCTCGCTATCTCACCGCGACGCGTCTTTGCCGCAGGGCAGCCGCTTCCTGTGACGACAGCGGCAAAGACCCCATCGCGTCGTTCAGATAGCCGTCCAAAGACCCGGAGAAGGGCCAGTCGGAACCTGGCGCGAAACGCTCGACGCCGATGCTTCTCATGACCTCGACCAGTCGCGCCCGGTTTTCCGGCGACGTATCGGCGTCGAAAACCTGGGCCAGGTCGAAGTAGAGGTTGGGAAATGTGTCAGGCCGGTCCGCCAGGGCGTATCGAAACGCCTCCAGCGCGTCCCAGGTGTTCGCGTCCAGGCCGCCCCAGCCGCCGGAATGGGCGATGACCACAGGGACGTTGCGGGCGCGGGGCAGGACCTGTTCGACGAAGATGCGAACTTCGGGCGCGCCATAGCCCTCTGCCCGGGTGCGCATATGGATCATGATGGTCAGCCGGGCGTCCGATGCGGCCTCGAAGACGGCCGCCAGGCGACGAACGTGGTCGGGATTGCGCAGATCGACATCCGAGTTGGTCAGGTGCAGCTTCAATCCCTGGGCGTAGGGGTCGTCTTTCCACGCCTCGATTTCGGCCAGAGCTTCGGGCGTCAGCGGATTGACCGAGACGAAGGCGACTAGTCGCCCCGGGTGCGCCGCCGCCGTAGCGACGGTGAAGGCGTTGGCGTCGTGAACCCGCGTCGCGGCGTCGGCCAGCGGGGGAACCATCATCGGGCTTTCAGCCAGATAGGCCGTGGACATCATCCAGGCCGTTTGCACCCCCGCTTCGTCCATATCCGCCAGCAGAGCATCGGCTGTCAGCGGTCTGACGAAGGCCGGGTCGCACGCGCCGAGCCGTCCCGGACTGCTGCAATAGGCCGGCAAAATCTCGAGAATAGCCGGCGAATGGACGTGGACGTGATGGTCGGTGTGAACCGGCGTGCGGGTCTGCGCCATCACGGGCGCCGCAAGCAGCGCGGCCGAAACCGCGCTCGCCGCGACGATGCATTTGAAGGTCATGGATAGATTTCTGAAACGCGCCGGTGGAGCTCAGCGCGCGGCGTCGCCCAGCAGCGTCTGTTTCCAGAACAACAGGCTGGTCCAGAAATAGTAGTCCTCGTTTTCCTTCTTGTGGAAACCATGCCCCTCGTTCTGCGCCAGCAGGTGCCAGGCCGTGCCGCCGTTGCCGCGCACGGCGCTGATGATCTGGTCGGCTTCGGACGCCGGGACGCGGGGGTCGTTGCCGCCTGTGGCGACCAGCAGCGGAATGGTGATCTTGTCCACGCTGGTCAGGGGCGAGATAGCCTGCAGTTGCGCGCGCTGCACCGGATCACGCTCATCGCCGTATTCCACGCGCCGCAGGTCGCGGCGATACGACTGGGTGTTTTCCAGGAAGGTGACGAAGTTGGAGATGGCGACGTAGCAGTTCGCCCCCTTCAGCCGGTCGCTGTAATGCACCGCCGTGGCGTAGCACATATAGCCTCCGTACGAGACGCCGGTCACGGCGAACCGCGAGGCGTCCAGGTCCGGATTGACCTCCAGCACGTCGAGGAAGGCGCCGATATCCTTGACCGAATTCTCGCGCTGGAACGGGCCGTTGTCCAGGTTCACGAACCGTGTGCCGTAGCCGGAAGACCCGCGCACGTTGGGGAAGAAGATCGCCACGCCCAGTTCGTTCAGTAGATAGTTCTGAGAGCCCAGGAAATCGGGACGGGTCTGGCCTTCCGGTCCGCCGTGGATGTCGACGATCAGGGGGCGCTTGCCGGGGAATTTGGCCGGATCGGGCTGATAGAGGAAGCCGGACACGGTCTCGCCGTCGAAGCTCTTCACCTCGACCAGCTTGGGCTCGATGTTGATCGCGGGGTCCAGGCCGCCGGTCTCGCTGTGGGTCCATTGGGTGACCGCCAGGGTCGTCGGATCGATGGAGAAGGCGTCGCCCGACACGCGGGCGGAGGACAGGCTCAGCCCGATCGCGCCCCAGGGGGCGATGTCGATGGCGGGGCCGATGGTGTAGGGGATGACGCCCTCCGGCAGGCCCGTGACGACACGGACGGCGCCCGTGGCGACATCCATGACCTTGAGCCGCGAGACGCCCGCCTCGTTCACGGCATAGGCGATGAAGCTGCCGTCCGGCGCCAGTGCGTAATCACTAACGTCCCACCGGGTCTCGGAGCTGACGGGCGCGAAACCGCCCTGTCCGATCCGCCCCAGGCGCAGGAAGTCGCTGTCCTTGTTGGATGTCGCCCAGACCGTGCCGTCGGCCGCATATTTGGGATCGACATAAGAAACCTGCGCCGCCGGATCCGTCAGCGGCGTCATCCGGCCGGACGCCAGGTCCAGTTCATAGACCACGGCGATGTTGATCGACATCCGGTTCAGGACCAGGGCCTTGGCCCCATCCCCGGAGAAGTCGGCGATGTTCCAGCCGCCGCCCGAAACCTGCGCCACCAGACGGTCGGTCGAGGGGTCGGCGGGATCGACGACATACAGGTCCATGTCCGCGCCGTTGCGTCGCGACGAGGCATAGCCGACCCGCTTGCCATCCGGGCTCCAGGCGCCGAACCAGTTGCGGCTCTTGCCGTCGGTGATGCGATTCAGCCGGCCGCCGGACAGGGTGTAGAGCTGATAGAACTCATCCCCGCCATTGTCCTTTTGGACCAGCAGGGTCTGGCCGGAAGGCGACAACGCGCCGCCCACGATCGGCTCCGCCTCGAAGCTGATCTGGGTGCGGGCTCCGTCGGGACCGGCGACGACGTGAAGCTGGTCCGTGGCGCCGAACCGGGTCTTGATCAGCATGGACCGGTCTGCGGCGTTCCACCCCATGAAGGCGGCGCGACGCGCCTGAAGATAGGGCTGGGTCGCAGCGACCAGATCGTCCGGCACCGCCGGCAGGCCATCGGCCACGATCGCAGCCGGCTTGGGCGCTTCGGCGAAGGCGGCGGGCGCTGCAGACAGCGCGAGCGCAAGCGCCAGCGGGAGACGAGAGATCATCATTCGGACCGTGAACTGGGGGAAAGAAGAAGGGGTCGCCGGCTCCTGATCGGGAGAACGAAGCCGGCGACCTGGAGCGCGCTACCCGAACTAGAAGCGGTAACGCGCGCCTACCGTGACGTACCGACCGACCACGTCGTAGTACGGAGAGAAGAGCGAACCATCCGGCGGCGACTTGTCGAACAGGTTGGTCGCATTGGCGTAGAGCTCGACGCCGTCGGCGCCGTAGTGGGCCAGATCGGCCGTCAGCCCCAGATCGACATAGGTGAAGGCGTCGATGTCGTTGTTCACGATCTTGACGGTGCTGTTGTAGACGCCCTCCGAGATGTAGCGGGCGCGCAGGTTTGCGCCGAACACCTCCCCTTGCCAGCCCAGGCTGGCGTTGACCCGCAGTTCCGGCACGCCCAGGCCGAAGGCATAACCCTGCGACTTGACGTATTCGATCTCGGAGATGCCGTCGTCCGTCGTCAGGCTGTTCACCCAGGTTCCGACAAGGCGCATCTGCACCCGTCCGGTCGCGCCCGGAACCCACAGGTCCGCCGGGGACGAATAGGAGACTTCGGCGTCGATGCCGTCGGTGTGATACTCGGCCAGGTTCACATAGGTGGACCGCGTGCGAATCAGATTGCCCGAGGTGTCACGATCGACATTGGCGCACAGGGCGGTGTTGCCGTTGAAACAGCGGCTGACCAGATCCTGGGGCGCAATCGTGGTGATCACATCGTCGATCTTGATGTTGTAGTAGTCGACCGACATGTTCAGGCTGGGGATCGACGGGGGCGAATAGGTCAGTCCCAGCGTCAGGGTGTCCGCCGTTTCCGGCGCCAGGTTCGGGTTACCGCCGCCGTTGTTCAGCGTGTAGACGGTCTGGCCCTTCAAGGGGTCGTTGATGTTGTTATAGCCGGTCGTGGTGGTGGTGTAGAGTTCGGTCAGGTTGGCCGAACGGATGTCCCGCGATTGGGTGATGCGCCCCCGGAAACCGGGGAAGAACTCGTTGGTCGCGCCGACCTTCCACGACCAGATCGAGCCCGTGGTGTCATAGTCAGAGATACGCGCTGCGGCGTTGAATTCCAGATTGTTCAACACCGGCAGGTCGCGAACGATCGGCACCAGGATTTCACCGAAGGCTTCCTTGACGGTGAACTCGCCCGACATGGCCGAGAAGCTGAAGGTCTGGAACGCCTTGGCGGCGTCCAGTTCACCCACGCGCTGATCGGTCTGCTCCTTGCGGGCCTCAAGGCCGACGGCGATCGAGACATCCCCCGCCGGCAGGCTGAAGGGCTCGCCGCGCAGGCTGACGCCGGCGACATCCAGCTTCGTCGTGGTCCGTTGTTGCGGCGTGCCGGTGACATAGTCGATGGCTTCCTGAGACGGCGCGCCCAGGCCGAACAGGTTGATCGGCACGCAGCCGGAGTTGGCGTTGGTCAGGGTCACGCGACAGACGGGCTGATTGGTGACGGGGCTGATGACCGAGTCGACCGCCTGGGCGTAGTTGGTGGTCAGCAGGAAGCCCGGCGTGTCGATATTATTCTCGTATTCGCCGTGGCTGTAGTAGGCGCCCCAGCGCCAGTTGTCGCCGAACTCGCCGTCCAGGGCGATGGTCGCCTGGGTCGTGACACGCTCGAAATCGATCGTAGAATAGGACAGGTCGGAGTTGAAGCGGCCCATGGTGAAGGAGGTCTGGCCCGCCGCCGCCATCTGCTGCTTGATCGCCGCAGACAGGAAGGCGTTGTCGTTCTTGATCGTCAGATTGCCGCGGTTGTGATCGCCGAACCAGATGTAGTTGTTCCACATCCGCGAGTGACGGACGTCGGCCGTCAGCCGCAGCTTGTCGGCCAGTTCGTAGGTGGCGCTGGCCAGAGCGGCGTAGCGACGCTGGGGCGTGACCAGGGGGCTGAGATCGTCGTTCGACGGTCCCTCGCCGCCAACCGTATTTGTGCCGACCACCGTGCCATAGTTGAAGGCGCGCAGCGTGCCGTCGGGATTGAACACCTTGCCAGCATTCACGCCGGACACGATCAGACCGCCGTAGGCTGCGTTGGAGAAGCCGACGTTGGGAACGGTGACAAACGCGCCTGCGCCGTTCGAGACCTGAGCCCAGCGACCGATGGCCGGACGCGAGGTCTTGGGAACGACGCCGTCGTTGTCCAGATATTCGCCGCCGATCACGAAATGACCGCGGCCGTTGGCGAACGGCGTGCCCCATGCGGCCTCGAACCGCTGTTGCTCGGCGTCGTCGAAGGACGAGATGCCGTATTCGGCGCCCAGCTTGCCGCCGGTGAAGAAGCGGTCGATGCCGATGTTCACAACGCCGGCGACGGCGCCCGAACCCCAGGCTGCGGATGCGCCGCCGGTGACGACGTCCACGCTCTTCACCAGAACGGACGGAATGCTGTTGAGGTCGTTTTCGCTCGACACCCGACGCCCGTCGATCAGGACCAGCGTGCGGTTGATCCCCAGGCCGCGCAGATCGACCGGCGCATTGCCCGCACCTGTGTTGGTGCCGGTCGTCTGGGGCGAACTGCTGGCCTTGAACTGAGGCATGTCGTTTAGCGCGGCGGCGATGTTCTGGCGCGCGCCGACCGAAAGATCCTCAGCCGTCAGATGGATGGTGGGCGTGGGCGCCTGGAAGCCGGCCCGGTCGATCCGGGACGCGGTGACGACGATGTCGTCCACCGAGGCGGCGGCCTCTGGAGCGGTTTGGGCGTCCTGTGCGTGAGCGATCCCGGCGCACGACAGAAGGGCGATGGCGCTGCAGCAGGTGGTCAGATGGCGGTTGAGACGAGACAAGGCGATGGTCCTCATAAAGATGACGCCCCTCCCCAGGGGTGTCTGACGCGAGCGACGCTCTGCGGCGTCGTTTCGCCCCCGCTGTCATCAGGCCTGAGAGCTTCGGGGCCTTGCGACCCGTTTCTCCTTCGGCGAGGGCGGATCCCCCGGACCCGTCCTTCTCTCCAGCGTTCCTTCAGCAAGACGGTCCGTTTGCCTGAGCGTTTCCGGGGCGGTTGCGCCTTCGGCGTCGGCCGGAGCCGATCTCTCCCGCCTTGCTGAAGCTGAGTAAGATCGACCCCGCGACTGGTGTCAAATACGTGAAAACCGCAATTTTATTGCGGCAACAAGCGCCATGTTCGCATTTCGTTGCTCTTCAAGATCGGCGCGCATCGTTTATGGTCGCGCTAGAACGGCAGCTCGTGGGGCGGTGACGGCGGCGTGACAGAAAGGCGGGTTTAGGACTTTGTGGACTTATCCACAGGAACGCTCAGGGCGCGGCGGGATCCGAGGGCGCCCTGACGCCAAGACGCATCGCGGCGTCCCATCGCGTCAGCAGGGTCGCGCGGCGCGCCTGATCCAGATTGGCCAGCAGGGCCGGCCCCACACGGATAGGCCGAACGCCGGGCGACGCGGGTCGCAGGGGCGCATCGACATCGTCGCGCACCGGCCGAACACCCAGCGCTCCGATCACCCGCTGGCCTTCGCGCGACAGCAGGAAGTCCAGGAACAGCCGCGCGGCATTCGGATGCGCGGCGTTGCGCGGAATGAACGCCACCCGCGAAACGGACAGATGATAGTCGTCAGGCGTGATCAGCCCGATCTCGGGAACACGTTCGGCCCAGGACTCGCCGTAAGACCGATTCATATTATAGGCGAACACCATCCGCCCATCGGCGATCTGGCCCATCATCCTCTGCCCCGAGGTGTCCAGTCGCGGACGCTGCGCGCCCAGCGCCTCCATCAACGGCCAGGCGTCGGGATAGATCTGCACGTCCGCCGACAACTGCATCAGGGCCACGCCGCTGCGTTCCGCATCATAGAGAGTGACGCGTCCGTCGAAGACGTCAGGCCGCGTCCTGAGCAACCGCAGCAGATCCGCGTGACTGCGGGGCACGACATCGCCCGCAAGCTGGCCCTTATTATAGGCGAACACGATCGGCTCGGCGGTCAGCCCATATCCCTGGTCGCGCCACACCGACCCGTCTGGCATCGCCGCCCGATGCGGGGACTTGTAGGCCTGGGCATAGCCGTCGTTGATCAGCTTGACCTGCACGTCCATCGCCGTGCTCCAGACCAGATCCGGCCCGTCCCGCCCAGCGTCCGCCAGGGCGCGAACCTGTTCGGCGATCCGGGTGGAGTTTATGTCTTCCAGACGCACGCTGATCCCGGGCCAGCGACGACGAAAGGCCTCCAGTACCGGCCCCATAAGGCTGGTGTTGGTCAGGATGTGCAGCGCCCCTTCGCGACGCGCCAGCCAGCGGACCCGCTGCGCGGTGCCCGCCCCCTCCGGTTCCGACGAACAGGCGGCGGCGCCCAATCCGGCGACGCCTCCCGCCAGACCCATCAGCAGATGTCGTCGATCCGTCTTCACCGCTCCGGCTTTCTGGCTATGGTGTCGCGCATGATCCGTCGCCCCATTCCGTCGCCATGAGAATACTCGTCGTCGAAGATGACAAGGCGCTGCGGCATTCACTTGAAGCCAGTCTTCACGAGGCGGGGTTCGAGGCAAGCTGTATCGACAGCGGTGAACAGGCCTTGCAGCTCGAAAGCGCAGAGGTCTTCGACGCCGCCATCCTGGACATCGGCCTGCCCGACATCGACGGCTTCGAAGTGCTCAGAACCCTGAGGCGTCGAGGATCGTCGACGCCGGTTCTGATGCTGACGGCGCGCGACGCGCTCGGCGACCGCGTTGCGGGCCTAGACCTCGGGGCCGACGACTATTTGGTCAAGCCGTTCGCTCCGTCGGAACTGGTCGCGCGCCTGCGCGCCATCGTGCGCCGGCGTCAGGGACAGGCCGCCGGCGCGGTCGTGGTCGGAACCCTCTTCTGCGACTGGCGCACCGGCCGCGCCCTGGTCAACGACCGAGACCTTGCTCTGCGCCCCCGCGAATGGGCCGCCCTGCGCGTCCTTGCGTCTCGGCCGGGACAGGTGGTGGACCGCGACCTGCTGGCCGCCGAGGTCTTCCCGCAGGACGAGGCACCGTCCCTCAATGCGCTGGAAATCCACGTCGGACGGCTGCGTCGCAAGCTTCAGCCCGACGGTCCTGCGGTGACCAATATTCGTGGTCGCGGGTATCGTCTCGATCCATGAGCCGCGCCCGGCCTGCCCGTTCCCACAGCCTGGTCACGCGCCTGTTGATCGCACAGGTGGTTCCGCTGGCGATCTTCGCCGTCGTCGTTCTGGCGGTCGGCGCCTGGACGGCCCAGCGGGTGGTGGCGAGCAATGCAGACCGGTTGCTGGCAGGCGCGCTGCAAACGATCCGCGAGACCGTGTCGGTCGCGGATGACCGCATCACCGTGAACGTGGAACCTTGGGCCCTGGCCCTCCTGGACGGCCCCGAGCGTGACGCCGTCTTCTACAGCGTCCGCGAAGGCGACTGGCTCGTCACTGGCTATCCAGAACTGCCCAACCTCGCTCAGGCCCAAGCGGACCGCCCGGTCTTCGCAGACCTGTCGGTCCGGGGCGTTTCGGTGCGGATGGCGCAACAGACACTGATCATCCCCGGCCGCGACGCCCCCATCCGCGTCTCGGTCGCCCAAAGTTTGGACTCCCGCCGCGCCAGCCTGCGCGAGCTTTACCGCAGCATGCTGCTTCTCCCTGGCCTTTTGGTCGTGCTGGCCGCTCTGCTGATCTGGCCAGCGCTGCAATGGGGCCTGAACTCGCTCAAACGTCTGATCGACGACCTGACGCGACGGCCCAGCCCCTCAGCCGACTTCGCCCCGACCAATGTCGATCTGGCCCCGCGCGAATTCTGGCCGGTCCTGAACGCCTTCAACCATCTGCTCGCGCGGCTGGAGACCTCGACCTCCGGCATTCAGCGGTTCGCAGCCGACGCCTCGCATCAACTGCGCACGCCGCTGTCGGTGGTGTCCGCCAATCTCGAACTTCTCGCAGGCTCTTCTCGTCCCTGGACGGATCAGGAGAGACGGTTGCTCGCCGATTCTCGCGACGCCGTCAGCGGCATGACGCGCCTCGTCGGACAACTGCTGTCAACGGCCCGCGCCGACGGCGCCCGCATCGAGTCTTCCGCCGACCTCGGCCGCGCCGCACGCCGCGCCTGCCAGGCCGCCCGTGAGCGTCGCAGCTTTCCTGCCGGCGCCATGCGTCTTCGTCTTCCTGCCGAACCGGTGACCGTCCTCGGCGCCGAAGACCTCATCACCGAACAGATCCTCAACCTGATCGACAACGCCTTCCACCACGGCGAACCGCCTGTGATCGTGCATGTTCAAACGACGGGTGCGGTCTGCGTCTGGGATCACGGCCCAGGCGTCGACGAAGCCACGCTTCCCCACCTTACCGACCGCTTCTTCCGCGCCGCCTCATCTCAAGCGTCCGGCTCCGGCCTCGGCCTGGCGATCGTTCACACCTTGGCCCAAGCTCAAGGCGCGCAGTTCAAACTGTGCAATCGCGGCGGGAAGAGATCTGGCCTAGTTGGAGGGATTGTCTTTCGACTTCTTACCTAAGGATATTGGCCTAAGTTTTCGGCGAAGCTGAATGGATTTCAGCGACCGGTCCCATCTCCGCAAATGCCGCTTAGGCGCAAATCGCCCTGCACTCTCATTTCGGAAAAGCGCCAGGACCGGACATTGGTAGGTTTCCAGACATCGGTAATTGCTTGTTAGCAACTCGACGCCAGTCGGCCGCACAAGCTGTTCGCCAAAACTAGAATCTAGCTCTTATCTTGGCGGCGCAACACTGAAGCTTATTGGCTCAGCCCCCTTGTAGGAATTCCACCGGAAAGCTGTAGCGTTCAGAATTGAGCCCGACCATGACCCAGCCGCTTGCATCGACGCTGCTCGAAAGAGTGCTTGAAGCAGGGCTGGACCCTACGACACGATTATCGGCGTCGAAATGAAAAAAAACCCGCTCCCTGTCTCCAAGAATGATCACGTCAGCGCGACCGTCTTGTCGGCGTGGCGCGAAATCTTCGGCGCTATGATTCCCTGACAATTTCCCTGATGCGGCTTGGGTCGCAGGATTTGACTTCAGCCGTCGTGGACGTTTGGCCGCTCAGGAAGTGGGCGCGCTCAACGACCCGAACCTCGCCGATGTGGCGCGTCAAAGGTTGTGGCGCGAACTCGGTCCCGTTCTACAGGTCAGCGCCGAAGCGACCGCGATCAAACTCGGCATGGCCGCGAAGAGCCGGGATGTGACAAAGGGTGGATCGAAAGGCGGGGACCCTTTCGCCGACGCGATCAACGCCACATATACCGCCGTAAGCTAAACGGGAGAGAAACTGTGGAACTGCGCGAGTTCATTAAAACAAGCCTCGTAGACATCCTTGGTGGCATCCAAGATGCTCAAAGTGAGGTCAACGCGAAGGTTCCTTGAAACGGCTCGGCTTAGCCTTCCGATTCCTCATCTGATGACAGAGGGGTATCTTGAAACAGCTTGTAGTGGATGCGCTGGATCGCCTTACTGAACCTCGCCGCCTTGATGGCTATCCGCTCAAGCTGGCCCGCGTAATAGGGCGTGTCCCGGTGGACGATCTCGCCGTTCGAGATAACGATTTCATCGAAACGGGCTATTCCGGGAAGCACGCTCATGTCCGCGTGGGCCATTTGATTCCGAATGTCCCGGCCCTGATCGAACCGATCAAGGATCGAAAGGCCCAAGGATCGGCTTGCTGAAAGAGGGCCTTGCGTATCCAGCACTCTGCGAAGGAACTTGATCCTTGATGCCGGGGTGAATGGCGGTTTCTCTGCAAGGTCGCGATACTCCGATTCATGCGAACAGCGGATCGCCAGATAGGTCAGCTTCTGCTCAATGTGGCTGTAGCTCCATAGGATGGAAGCGCGAAGCATCAGCACCCTCGCCAAGTCCTGATCCGGCGTCCACGGGCTGATGACAGCCCGCCATTCCTTCGGAACCATCATAGGTTCGCCTCATGCTCTATCGCAGCGACATTGCATCGAACGACGCGACGCAGCTCGATCCGGGACGCCGATTGTAGGATAGCACCAGGCGCGCGGCGTTCGATTTCTGCCAGCAGTCTACCAATCCCCGCACGACCATCGGAACTCGACAGGTCCACTCCCTTGAGAGTGTCCAAGATGCGGGCAGTCTCTTCGTCCAGGTTCATTCTCGCCTCCGTCAGCCACGACCGACAGCAAGCAAACCACATGGCCCATATCGCTCAAAGACAAATGTTGCCTGTTTGTTCACTTATCCACTTTCCATCTCGGCGGGCCGATTTGGATAGGTCATGATACCTTATGGCTATCGTTCCCGTCGCTAACCGTTCCGCCCACTTGGTTCAGACCAACAATCCGTCGTGGCCGGATATGTCCGACTACGTGGTGCATTTTGCCAAACAGTATGATGGCCGCTCAGACTACGACACGATTATGGGCATCCTCAGCGGACAAGTGATCCGGGCATTCAACAGTTTCGGCATCGCGAGGGAAAATGCTCCTGATCCTAGCTCACAAAGGACCGTGTGCTTCAGCGAAACTCCGCTCCATTACCTTGGACGGATCGCAAATAGACGCTCCGAACTAGGCATCGTTTTTCGCAAGAGCTTCATTGTCTCTCGTGGCGGCAACCCCATTCTCTACGCCTACCGAGATCAGCCGCTATATCACAGCGTTCATGCGCTCATGGCCGCAGGACGAGGCAATCCTAACGCGCCCATCTGGTCAATGACGCCATTCGTCGATGCTGTTGGAGGCAACTACAACTTCGAATGGGAACGCGAATGGCGGCACATAGGCGACCTTCGATTCACATCCGATGATGTCGCCTTCCTGATCATCCCCGCAAATCTACATGAGGCAGCGCGGACATTCTTCGCAAGCGCTGAAGAGGATGAAGTAGGGCCAAACTACCCCTGCCCCTTCATCGACGCCCGATGGAATCAGCAGCAGATCGCAGAGGCCCTCGGCTAAGCGATACGTGTCACACAAAGCGTCACACAGCCGCCCGCCCACCCGCCTTAAGCGGTTGATTTCATTGTATTTAAAAGAAAATGGCGGAGACGGAGGGATTCGAACCCTCGGTACCCCTTACGGGGTACGACGATTTAGCAAACCGTTGCCTTCAGCCACTCGGCCACGTCTCCTGCGACGGCGTCGATAGCGGAGGCTGATGCGTCGCGCAATCCGGTTCGGGCGAAAGTGTCCACGTTAACGCGACATAGAGGCGATACCGGCAATGTCGCGGCCGTTCTTCGCCTCTGGATCGCCCTTTGCTCGACCGCCCCGCCAGTCTCGCCGCCGACGCGCCGCCCAAGGGGCGGGCCTCGCGTGGGCCGTTCCGCCCTGAGGTGTGGCTGAATGCGCGCCAGCGGTCGACCGTGCGGCTGTCGGCCCACTATTTCAGGCTCGTCGATGTGCTGGTGGTCGTCGGTCTGGCTTTGGGCGCGATCCTGGCGATCCAGCCCATGGGCTTGGCCGACATCACCGTCGGCGACGCCGCACCCGTCATCGGAGGCGCAGTGCTGGTCCTCGTGTCGATGCGGGCGCTGCAGCTTTATCGATTCGGTCGCGACACGCCCTGGACCCTGCATCTGGCAGGGGTTGCGGGGGTCGGCGTGGTCTCGGCCGGCGTCGCCCTGATCCTGGGATGGCTGCTGGATCGACCGGCTCTGGACATCGTCGCGCCTTGGGCGCTGACGACGACAGCGGCCCTGATCGTGCTGCATGGGCTGTGGCTGGCGGTGATCGCCCGTTGGCGGCGTCTTGGCGCCCTGTCGCCCAATATCGTCATCGTCGGCGCCACCCGGAACGCCCAGACTCTGATCGAGCGGGCGCTGGAGCGGCGCGACATGAATGTGCTGGGCGTGTTCGACGATCGGCTGGCCCGTTCGCCGGACAGCGTCGCCGGCGTGCCGGTGCTGGGCGACGCCAACGCCCTGCTGACCCATCGCATGACCCCCTATGTGGACCGGATTGTCCTGGCCATCGATCCCAATGCGGGTCAGCGGGTGCGCGATCTGACGCAACGTCTGAACGCCCTGCCCAATCCGCTGACGGTGCTGGTCGATTCGGAACTGGGTCGTGACGGCGTGCTGAACCGGCTGGCCAATGCGCCGCTGGCGTCGCTGGACGGGCCGGCCGATTCCGATAGGCGGGCCTTCAACAAGCGGATGCAGGATCTGCTGATCGGCGCGGTCGCCCTGGTGGTCGCCGCCCCGATCATGGCCCTGGTCGCCTTGGCGGTGCGTCTGGACAGCCCGGGTCCGATCCTCTTCCGCCAGCGCCGCCACGGCTTCAATCACGAGACCATCGTGGTGTGGAAGTTCCGCTCGATGCGTCATGACGCCGCCGACGCCACCGCCAGCCGCCAGGTCTGCCCCGGCGACGACCGCGTCACCCGCGTGGGCCGTTTCATCCGCGCCACCAGCCTGGATGAGCTGCCCCAGATCTTCAACGTCCTGTCGGGCGAGATGTCCCTGGTCGGTCCCCGCCCCCACGCCATCGGCATGAAGACCGGCGAGACCGAGTCCGCCCTGCTGGTCGCCGAATACGCCCACCGCCACCGCATCAAGCCCGGCATGACCGGCTGGGCCGCCATCAAGGGATCGCGCGGGCCGGTGGACACCGAGGCCCAGGTGCGTGAGCGCGTCCAGCTGGACATCGAATATATCGAACGCCAGTCCTTCTGGCTGGACCTGTGGGTCATCGCCGTCACCATCCCCGTCCTGCTGGGCGACCGGGCGGCCGTGCGTTGAGCGAACAGCGCATGTTCTGGCGCGGCGTCTGGGGCTATCTGCCGGCCCAGATCGTCCAGGGGGTGGTCGGGTTCCTGACCATCTTCGTCTTCACGCGCCTGCTCAGCCCCGACGACTTCGGCCACTACGCCCTGGCGTTTTCGGTCACCACCCTGGCCCACACCGTGACCTTCAGCTGGCTGGAGGCGTCGATGGCCCGCTTCTGGGCGGCCGAGCGCACGCCCCAGGGCTTGGCCGCCCATTTCGCCAGCCTGTACCGTACCTCCTTCGCCATCATCGCCGTCTTCACCCCCATCGCCGCCCTGGTGGTGTGGCTGGCGCCCCTGCCGCCTGCGCTCAAGATCGCCGTCGCCTTCGGCCTGGCCGGCGCGCCGGTCCGCAACCTGGCCAAGCTGGCGCAGGAGCGTTTCCGGGCGGCAGGCGAGGTGTCCAAGGCCGCCCGTGTCGACATCGGCGTCTCCATTCTGGGCTTTCTGGTCGGCGCAGGGTTCGCCGTCGCCGGGGCCGGCGCGGCCTCGCCCCTGCTGGGCCTGGCCATCGCCCCCCTGTTCGCCCTGCCCTTCATCCTGCCCGGCGAGCTGCGCCAGGCGACCGGCGGAACGGTTGATCGAGCGCGGCTCAAGGCCTATGCGGCCTACGGCTATCCCATCGCGGCGTCGCTGACGCTGGCCGTGGTGCTGGCCTCAACGGATCGGTTCCTGCTGGCCGCCTTCATGGATGCCGGGGCGGTCGGCGCCTATCACGCCAGCTACAGCCTGGCGAACCGCACCCTGGACGTCATCTTCATCTGGCTGGGCGCGGCCGGGGCGCCGGCCATGGTCATGGCGCTGGAGCGCGGGGGCCGCGAGGCCCTGCGTCGCACGGCGCTGGAGCAGGGATCGACCCTGATCCTGATCGGCCTGCCTGCCGCCGTCGGTCTGTCGATGGTCGCACGACCGATGGCGGAACTGATGATCGGCCAGGATCTGCGCGCCGCCGCTGCGCTGGTCACGCCGTGGATCGCGGCCTCGTCCTTCCTGTCCGGCATGATCGCCTATTATTTCGGCTTCGGCTTCACCCTGGGCAAGAAGACCGGCCTGCTGCTGGTCACCATGGCCATTCCGGCGCTGTGCAACGTCGCTTTGAACCTGATTCTGATCCCCCGGCTGGGCGTCCTCGGCGCCGCCGTCTCCACCGCCGCCAGCTTCGCCATCGGCCTGATCGCCTGCCTGCTACTCAGCCGCCGCGCCATCGCCCTGCCGATGCCGTGGGAGGCGCTGATTCGGTGTGGAATAGCCTCCACCGTTATGGCCGGGGTGGTCTGGCTGCTGCCGCCCATCGGCGGGTTCGTGGAGTTGATGCTGGATGCCGGCGTGGGTGGAGTTGTCTATGCCGTCGTCGCCCTGACGCTGAACGCCGCAGGCGTCCGCGACGTGCTAATGCGCCTGATCCGCGCGCGCCTGAGCGTGACGGCATGAGCGCCCATATCCACGACAACGCCGCCTGGTCGCAGGCGAAGCCGACCATTTCGGTCCTGATCCCCTTCCTGCGCGACGATCCCCAGGCCCTGCTGCGCCGGCTGGACACCGAGGCCTCCGCCCTGTCCGGTGCGGTCGAATTGATCCTGCTGGACGACGGCACCGCCGACGCCGATCTGACGGCGCGGCTTCAGGCGACCCTCGACGCCCTAGAACTGCCCGTGCGCCTGATCAGCCTGGTCGCCAACGAGGGCCGGGCTAGGGGACGAAACCGCCTCACCACCGCCGCCCGAGGCGAAGCCTATCTGTTCCTCGACAGCGACATGCGGCCCGACACCCCGATCTTCCTTCAAACCTGGCTGCGCCTGTTCGCCCAGGACGCGCCCGCCGTGGCCTTTGGCGGCTTTTCTCTCGATCAGGCCCCGACCGACGCGCGGTTCGCCGTCCACCGCGCCCTGTCCGGCGCCTCGGAATGCCTGCCGGCGTCCCAGCGCGCCCTGACGCCCGAGAAATACGTCTACACCTCCAACCTGCTGGTGCGCCGCGACGTCTTCGCCGCCGAATCGTTCGATCCCGGTTTCAGCGGCTGGGGCTGGGAGGATGTGGAGTGGGCCATGCGCGTCTCGCGCCGGTTCCCCGTCGTCCACATCGACAATCCCGCCACCCACATGGGCCTGGATACCGTCGAGGATCTGGCGCGCAAGTTCGACCAGGGCGCCGGCAACTTCGCCCGCGTCGTCGCCCTGCATCCCGCCATCGTCCAGACCTATCCCAGCTACAAGGCCGCGCGCGCCCTGAAACGCCTGCCCGCCCTGCCCCTGGCGCGCCGCCTGATGAAACAGGCCGCCCTGACGACGGTCCTGCCGGTCAAGGCCCGCGCCTTCGCGCTCAGGCTCTACCGCGCCGCCGTCTATGCGGACGCCGTCTGACCATGCGCGATGTCGCCGTCATCATCCCCACCCTGCGCCGCCCCGACAGCCTGGAGCGCGCTCTGCGCTCCGTCTTCGTACAGACTGGATCGCTGGACCGCGTCGCCGCCGTCGTCATCGCCGACAACGACCCGCAAGGTTCCGCCGCCGTCCTGATCGAGCGCCTGCGCGGCGAGGCGCCCGTCCCCCTGACCTACGTCCACGCCCCCGTCCCCGGCGTGGCGACCGCTCGCAACATCGGCCTGTCGGCGACCGACGCGCCCCTGATCGCCTTCCTGGACGACGACGAGGCCGCCTCGCCCGGCTGGCTCGCCGCCCTGCTGGACGCGCAAGGCCAGACCGGCGCCGATGTCGTCTTCGGCCCCATTCGCGGGCGTGTGCCGGCTGACACCGGCTGGACCACCACCTATCTGGAGCGGTTCTTCGGCCGTGACGGCCCGCGCGAGACCGGCCTGACCGACGTCATCCACGGCTGCGGCAACAGTCTGATGGTGCGCGCGACCGCCCTGCCCGGCGACGCGCCCTTCGATATCGCCATGAACGAGACGGGGGGCGAGGACGACCGGCTCTTCACGGCCGTTTCGGCGCGTGGCGGCCGGTTCGGCTGGGCCGCCGAGGCCTGGGCGGACGAGTTCGCCCCGCCCCACCGCGCCACCCTGAACTACGCCCTGACCCGCGCCTTCGCCTATGGCCAGAGCCCGACCCAGATGGCCGCCGCCCGCCGCGACTGGCCCGGCGTCGTCAAATGGATGCTGGTCGGCCTGGCCCAGACCGGCGTCTGGGGCGCCCTGTCGCTCGCGTCCGCCCTCCTGCGCCGCCCCGACCGCGCACACACCTACGACCGCTGCGCCCGGGGCCTCGGCAAGGTACTTTGGACCAATGGATTCGAGCCGAAACTCTATGGCTCAGCGATGCTCGGCCGCCCTGAAGCCTGACCTCGCGGTTCAGCGGATCGGAGTATAATGGCAGGTGAAGTTTGGATCGCCGGTCATCAGGCTCGGCTTCAGGTGAATATGTAGCCGTTCGGCCTGAGCGGCATCGTCCAGTGCGAAGGCCTGCTCTGCCTCGTACATTTCGTCGCGATGCGCGTCGGTCCATCCCGTCGCCTGTTTGATGGCGCGAGCCTTGGCCGCAGGCAGGCTGTCGGCGACGACGAAGACATTCCGGTGCTGCTCGGCGAAGGCCACGCCGTCATAGCCCCCGAGGTTCACGTAATAGAGTTTTTCCTTGCCCTCGTAGGGCTCGGGCAGAAGGCTGATCTCATAGCCGTCCGCTTGCGAAAGCTCCGACCAGCAGTCGATGTGCAGCGTACCCTCACGCCCCCACCACTGGGCGAGCAATGTCTCATGCGTCGCCTCGATTGTCGGCGCGGCGATGAAACGCATGTCATGCACCTCAATGTTCGCGCCCGGATGCTCTCCGCCGATATAGATCGCAAAAAGTCTCATTTATCCTCACGTCAGGCCGCCGTCTCGGCGAGATCGACCGCAGGCTTTGCGGTATTCATGATCAACGCCAGTCGCCGACCGACGATCCCGCCCATCTCGTGCGAACTGGTGATGCCTTGCGCGAAGGGATAGCGCCCCATCAGGAAGGGCAGGCTGAGACAGAACAGTCGGTCCATGGGCAGCGGCGCACTGACCGGGCGGAACAGATCATCGACGGCGATCCCCCTGACGACATCCGGCGCGTCATTGGCGACCTCGTCTCGGACGATTCCTTGTTCCAGCAGCGACAGGAACGGGAACTGGATGCCGCCCAGCGCCGGCTGTCCCGTCGCCTCGATGAAGACGGGGAAGTGCCGGGTCGCCCCACCGATCGTCACGCGCGCCCCGCCCTCAGGGCAACGCGTATCGACCGCATAGTCGTCGCCGACCGCCAGAACCTCAAGCTTGCCCGCCGCGTGCAGGGCCAGCATTCGCTCGATCGATTCATGCGGCACGCCGGCATAGATATCGACGAAGATCGGCTTGAACACGCGGCTGAAACGGTCGAACTCGCCTGTATCCAGATGAGGGACGATGACGGCGACGATCTCGTGCATGCGAAGGATGGCGTCGCGCCACGGCACGGTGACCTGAGCCGTGTGGTTCGCCCGCGCCTCCTTCAGGTTGGCGGCGGCCCAAACGAAGGGATCGACCGCTGCGCGCCGGGCGAAATACGCCTCGGCGAACGTCTCCAGCGTGGCTTGGTCCAGTCCTGTCTCGGCGGCGTAGCCGGGATCGATCTGGATCAATTCCCTTCGAAACAGATCGAAGACCGCATCAAGCAGCCCCGCCGGGCCTCTGTTCACTGCGGCCGCGACCGCCTCGGGGGTGCAATGCTCAAGCGGCGGATGCGGCAAGGGGAAGTAGAAATCGGCCTCCGGCAGAAGGCCCTTGCGCGACATCATGGTGATGTGAAAGCCGTCCGCCCCCGGCATCGACTGATAAACCAGCCGTCCGTCGCATTGGACGAACTCGCCATGCGACGTGGCCAGCGCGACCGTCGTGTCGATGGCTGTCAGGGACGAGCCACGGATGCCGACGGTCGTCGCTGGAAGTTCCGCGAGGACCGAGGCCGGCCACGGGCTGAGAAAATAGCCGGGCTGGGCATGCTGGCGAGATGGCCACTGATGACCGGTCGCCAGAACGACATGATCGAACACCGCCTTGGTCGTTCGCCGCGAGGGCGGGGACATGAACGACAACTCCACGCCCGCCTTTCTGTTCGCGGCGTCGACGACGCGACAGCCCGTCTTGACGTCGATCATGACCCCCGCGGCCCGGGCCCGTTCCACCATGATCGCGAACTGGCTTTCAAAATACTGGCCCAGGGCGATGCGCGGCACGAAGGTGCGCTCGTCCAGCGAAGCGCGGTCGATATCCAGCGCCTCAAGCTCGGTGCTCGTCCGTGCGCCCAGCCAGTCCGCCAGAGTGTCGTACAGAGGGGGGATCTCGATACTGGCGATGTTCGACAGCATCGCCCGATCGTTCCAGTCCGGACTGTAAGGACTGCCGCACCCGGCGACCTTGTTTGCCTCAAAGACGGTGATGCGCGCCGAACCGGCGCCCTCAGCGAGGAGGGCGTGCAGAGCATAGAGGGTTGTCGGCCCGGCTCCTACGAAGGCGATTGACGTGGTCATGGCCCCCACAATGCGCGACGCGCGCAAAGGCGCCGCAGATCCGTCAGCTTTCAGCTCAACCCACTAATTTCCTACGCGAACTTGCGGAATCGTACACTGTCAGCCCGTCAGCCGCTGCAAAAAGCTGGGCGGCTTGTAGGTCGAGCGGTTCATGACCACCCCGGCGATCCGCCCCCCCACAGCCTCGATCTCGTCGCGCAGGATGACCGGGGCGCTGGCCGCCGTGCTCTCGGCCGCGACCACCAGCACCGTCATATCCACAAAGGGCGCCAGGATGATCGCCATGTCGTTGCGGTCGGCGGCAGGGGCGTCGATGACGATGGTGTCCGCATGGGGCCGCAGCGCCTCCCAGTAGCGGGGCTCTCCGATCGCCTCGACCCGGTGCCCGGACCGCAGCGCCTCCATGTGAAAATGCGTGACCCACAGCCGTCCGCCCAGGCACGATCGCGCCGTCAGCAACCGCGAATCCGGCACCGGCTTGCCGTCGCGCCCCGTCACGCGCGGCGTCACGGCGTAGAAGCTGGATCCGTCAGGCGAGGCCTGCGCCGCCTTGCCGACCTGACCGAACCGATCCGGCTCGGCCGAGACGGTCTCCAGTTGTCCCTGCTGGGCCAGGTCGCCGTCGATCAGCCAGACGGGTTTTCTCGCCCGCACGGCCGCCAGACGCGCAAACTCGCGCGCCACGGTCGAGACGCCCTCGCCGGTCGCGGCCGAGGCGAACTGGATCACGCGCGCGCGATGCGCCGGCGCCGGTCCCAGCGCCGCCCAAAGGCCCGCCATTTCTGAAGTCAGATCGACCATCGAATCGCCAAGGCGCTCCCTAAGCCCTCAGCCTAGCACGGCTTTGGTTACGCCGCCTTGGCGGGCGCGACGGCCAGAACCGGCATGTCCAGAGTCCGGCTCATCGAGGCCGGCGTGGTGAAGCCACGCCGCGTGAAGACCCGCAGCAGGCCGATGCACAAGGCGGTAAAGCCCGCGAACAGGAAGACCGCCGCCAGCAGTGGAATTTTCAGGCTCTTGCCCGTCGACGGCGGCTGGGCGCGTTCGATGACGGTGACATTGTCGGCGCCGGCCGCGACCAGGGCGTTGTCGGCGCGGCTCTGGGTCTCGCGCTGCTGGAACTCGCGGATCGAGGCGCTCAGCACCTCGCGATTGCCGGCCAGGGTCGAGTTCTCGGACTCCAGCGCGGTCAGCCGCGTCTGGCGGGCGCGAATGTCGTTCAGTTGCCGATCCAGGACCGCCAGCCGCGCCGCCAGCGAGTCCCGCTCGGCCCGCGTATTGATCCGCGTCGTCTCCAGCTCGGTCCAGACGGGGTTCGGTCCGGTGCGGACTTCCTTGGCGCCCACGGCCGTGCCGGTCGCGACATAGGCCTGAAGCTGGCTGATCCGGGCCTCGATGTCCTTCACCGGCTGGGCGTCGGGCTGATAGCGCGACAGCAGCTGCTCGCGCTCGGTGCGCAGTTGCAGCACCTGATCCTGGGCCGAAATGTTCAGATCCTGTTGCAGGGCCACTTCCGCCGGCGTGCCCGCCTGCTGCGCGACCAGGGTGTTCAGCCGTTGGGCGGTCTGGTTCAACAGGCTCTGCGTCGACATCCGGTCGGTGAAGATCGTCTGATAGGTCGCCGCCAGCGTCGCCTTGGCCGCTGCGAAATCGCCGATGTCGTTGGACATCAGGAAGTTTTCATAGGCCCGGTCCGCATTGCCCAGCTCGTCCTCGAAAGCGACGCGCTGACTGGCGATGGCCGGCGTCTTGTCCTGAAACACCTCGCGGCGATAGACCAGATACTGTTCGATGATGGTATTCAGCACCCGCGCCGCCTGCTCGGGATCGTCGGCCTTGTAGCTGAGGCGGATCACAGCGCTGCCCGGCGCGGTGGCGATGTCCAGGCTGGTTCCGATCACGCGCCGCGCGGCGGCTTCGGCCTTCTGCGGTCCGACCTTGGGCGCCTCGCCCAGGATGGCGGCGGGGCCCAGGGCCTCGACCACCTTCTGACGCACCGCGCCCGATCCCAGGATGGCGGCTTCGGAGTTGGCGACCTCGTCGCCCTGCGGCGCCTGGCCCCGCTCGGCTGTGCCGACGCGCGGCTGATAGACGTATTCCTGCCCCACCCCGGCGAAGACCGATCCGGTGGCGGTATAGCTCTTCTTCAGCGTCATCGCCGCCGCGAAACCCAAGGCCAGGATCACGACGAAGACCACGATCATCAGCAACAGCTCGCGGAACAGCAGGCCGATGACGTCCAGCACGCCGTAGCGTGGTCTTGCCGTGACGTGTGCCGTGGAACGCATAGAGCGGGCCGAATCCCTTGAAAGGCTTGTTCTCGCCACCCTTCGCCCACCGGCGTTAACCGATGATTACCCATAACCGGCGAGGTTGCCTCAAATCTCCTCGTCGAGGCCGACCGATTCTCATGCTGTCAGATCGCCGCCTGTTCCTGCTGACCCTGGGTTCAGCCTCCCTCGCCGCGTCCTTGGCGGCGTGCGCCAGCGGCCCGCAGCGCGTCGAACGCCCGATGAACGGCGACTATCCCGGCATTCCCTTCGCCGACTGGACGGATCAGGAGCCGGAATATCTGCTCTATCCCGGCGACGAGATCGAGGTGGCCACCCCCACGGCCTCGGAACTGACCCGCACGGTAAGGATCGGCCCGGACGGCCGGATCGCCCTGCCCCTGATCGGATCGGTCATGGCGGCGGATCGCACCCTGCCCCAGCTGCAGCAGGTCGTCTCGGCGGCCTATGCGCCGCAACTGGTGCGGCCTACGGTCGAGTTGACCTTGCGCCAGGCCGGCCCGATCCGTGTCTGGGTCGATGGCGAGGTTCGCACGCCGGGCGTCTTCGAAATGATCGGCGATCTGGACGCCTATCAGGCGGTCATCCAGGCCGGCGGCTTCGCGCCCACGTCACGCCAGGACAGCGTGGCCCTGATCCGTCGTGGTCCGGGCGGGTCGCGCATGATGCGCGTCGTTGACCTGCGTCCGCGTCGCGGCGAGGTCGTTCCCCTGCGCCGGGGCGACATCATCTTCGTGCCGCGTTCGACCCTGGGCGAACTGGCGGCCTTCTTCACCCAGGTGCGCGCCGCCCTGCCCATCGGCTTCAGCTATTCGATCAACGGATCGAACGGCAGCGGCTTCGCACAGTTCTGAACGGGTCGCTTCAGGCGACCAGCTGAACCACGCCCTGGTCGATGTAGCGCCGCGCGGCCTTCTGGGCTTCGGCGATCTCCTCGCGCTCCATCTCCATGCTCATCTCGCGGCGATAGACGCGCGCCTCGATCGAGCCCTTCATGGCCGCCAGGTTGAAGATCATGTGGGCCGACACCCGGTCCATCGGGCAACCGCCCGAACCGGCCGAATACATCATGCCCAGTTTGAACAGGTCGTCGCCGGACATGTCCGGGGTCGGCAGCGGCAGACCGTCTTGCGGGGCCTGCAGGTCGTGCGCCAATTCTTGCGCGGTCATCACCGTATCTCCTGATCGGGCGCCATTCTGGGCCCGCCTCTGAGACGCCATCAAATACCCGTGGTTTGAAGTTAAAGTTAACGGGCGAATGGCCCTTGCGGACTTTTCAGTAAAGCAGGAATGAATACTTCCGGCGGGTTTCAGGCTTCGGAAATCTCTCGGAAATCTTTCGTTTACGACTGCCCGCATCGCCCAGGCGCCCGCCGCGACGCGGCCGTGCAAACCTGACGCGATCGTTCAGCGGGCGTTCAGGCGCGGAATCCGACCTTCAACGTCATTAACGGGTCGGTTCGGCATCTCCGTCGGCGGCCCAGAATGGAGCACGAAGATGAACCGCCTCACCAAGGCCGCCGTCGTCGCCATCGCCCTGTCGACCACGGCCGTGCCGATGCTCGTCCAGGCGCAGGATCGCGACCGCCGCGAATATCGCCAGGATCGCCGCGACGACCGCCGCGATTTCCGTCAGGAACGCCGTAACGATAACCGCGACTGGCGCAACGGCCGCTACGACAACCGCCAGGACTATCGTCAGGACCGCCGCGACGACCGTCGTGACTATCGCGACGAGCGCCGTGACGACCGCCGTGACTGGCGCAACGACCGCTGGGATCGCAACAACAGCAACTGGTGGCGCGGGCGCTCCGACTTCCGTGGCTACAATGGTCCGCGCGCGGGCTACTGGTATGCGCCCAGCTACGGCTACTACCGCGTCGAGCCGCGCTACAGCGGCTATCGCTGGCGCACGGGTGGCTACCTGCCCCACCAGTATCGCAGCTACTATGTGCGCGATCCTTACGTCTACGGCCTTCGCCAAGCCCCCCGCGGCTATCGCTACGTCCACGCCGGCAACGACATCCTGTTGATCGCCGTCGCCAGCGGCCTGATCGCCAGCGTCCTGTCCGGCGTCTACTAGACCGCACGACAGATCGACGTCTCGGACCCCGCAGGCCTTGTCTGCGGGGTTCTGTTTTTCGTGCAGCACCTTGATTGCGAACGTTGTTCAGCCTGGGTTCATCGCCACCGGCCGATAATCGTCTCAAGCCGCCGGAGAACCGGCGTGCAGGAACCAAAGACCATGAAACGCCTCCTGATGGCTTTCACCGCCATCGCCGCCGTCTCCGGCCCGCTCGCGGCGCCCGTTCAGGCCCTGGCTCAGGAACAGCGAGACCAGCCGCGTCGTGAACGCCCGAACCGCGACGCCGACCGTCCGCAGCGTCCCCAGATTTCGCGCGAGAACCGTCCCTCGCGTCCATTCGCCTCGGCCCCGGAACAATCCGAGCGGCCGCTTCCGTCTCGCCCGAGCCGGCCCGAGACCAGCACGGGCCAAGCGGAACGCCCGACAGCCGGCGCACGACCGGAGCGGCCTCAGACCAGCAACGGCCGCCCCAGCGGCTGGACCCGTCCTGACCGTCCGAGCACCGGCGGCCAACGTCCAGAACGGCCCGAAGGCGGCTGGAACCGGCCGGACCGTCCGACCACGGGCGGCCAACGCCCGGACCGTCCCGACACTGTTGGTCAACGCCCCGACCGGCCTGAGGGTGGCTGGAACCGTCCTGATCGCCCCAACACCGGTGGTCAACGCCCCGACCGGCCCGAGGGTGGCTGGAACCGGCCTGACCGCCCCAATACGGGCGGCCAACGCCCCGGCCGTCCTGACGGCGGATGGAACCGTCCTGATCGCCCCAGCACCAGCGGCCAACGCCCGGATCGTCCCGGCAGCGGATGGAACCGGCCCGACCGTCCGAACGCGGGCGGTCAACGCCCCGACCGTCCCGGCTCGGGCTGGAACACCGGCCGCGACCGCGATCGCCAGCATCGCGAGTTCCGCCAGCGCTTCAACGGGGACCGGTGGCGGCGTGACTTCTATCGCAACCACCGCTCGGACTGGTGGAGGAACGACAACCGCTTCAGAGGCTACAGCGGCGTCCGCGCCGGCTTCTATTTCGCGCCGGGCTGGGGCTATTACAGCGTCCCGCGCTCGTATTGGAACCGCACATGGTCGGTCGGCCAGTATCTGCCCGACACCTTCTGGCGCTATCAGTTGAACGACTGGCGCACCTATGGCCTGGGCTATCCGCCCGAGGGCACGCGCTGGGTTTCCGTCGACAACACCATCTATCTGATCGACGAATACGACGGCTATATTGTCGATGTCATCCGTGACGCTTGGCGCTGGTGATCGCCTGACGATTTCGAAGCTTTAGCCCGACGGCCCCCGGCTGTCGGGCTTTTTCGTCCTTCAGCGCGTCTCCGAACGCCCAAACATGGCCCTGCCGTGACCTTGGACGGCTGCGTCGCGACCTCATGCGCGACTGCATCGGCATGTATCCCCGCCCCACACGAACGCATTTGGCCAACTGATTGTCAGACGCTTTCCAACATCCACGCCCCAAAACTACTCCACGGACCGAGGACGAAAAACGGCCTCGTTAGGGTCCGAGCCTGCTTGCCGTTGTCATCCCCGACGACGCCCGAACGCCTTCAAGACGCACTTTCACGCAAAGGATAGTCCTATGAAGATCGCCTTGACCGCCCTGGCCTCCTCGCTGTTGCTGGCCGGCGCCGCGACGGCTCAGCAAGCCCCGACCGCGCCTCCCCCGCCGCCCCCCGTCGATCAACAGAAGCCGCAAGATCCTGCGCCCCCGCCGACGTGGGATCCGAACGCCCCAACGCCGCCCGCGCCGCCGGCTCCCCCGCCCGTCGAGGAACCTGCGCCGCCGCCGCCCCCCGAGCCGACGGAGCCCACCGATCCGGATGCGCCGGTACCGCCGGCTCCCCCCGAACCGCCGACCCCGCCCACGCCCCCGTCGGCCTGAGCCCGGAACTGAAAAGGCCCCGCGGAGCGATCCGCGGGGCCTTTTTAGTTGAACGCGTCGCTCAAGCAGCGAGCGACCGCGTCGCGAGCGTTAGCTACCAGCTATGGGTTTGGGGGCCGCAGCCCCCAAGCATCAAAGACCCAGCTTGGCCTTCAGGATGTCGTTGACCGCCGCCGGATTGGCCTTGCCGCCCGTGGCCTTCATGACCTGACCGACGAACCAGCCCAGGGCCTGAGGCTTCTCGGCGACCGCAGCCGCCTTGTCGGGGTTGGCGGCGATGATCTCCTCCACGGCCTTCTCGATGGCGCCGGTGTCGGTGACCTGTTTCAGGCCGTGCTTCTCGACCACCTCGGCCGGCGAACCCTCGCCGTTCCACACGTGATCGAACACTTCCTTGGCGATCTTGGACGAGATGACGTTCGTCTCGATCAGCTCGACCAGTTGCGCCACATGGGCCGCAGGCAGCGTGTTCTCGCTGAAGTCCTTGTTGTCCGCCGCCAGGCGCGCCGAAACCTCGTTGGTGACCCAGTTGGCGACCAGCTTGGCGTCGCGCCCTTTAGCGGCGGCCTCGAAATAATCCGCCTTGGCCTGTTCCGAGATCAGCACGATGGCGTCGTATTGCGACAGGCCGTAGTCGGCCATCAGACGCTTGCGCTTGTCGTCCGGCAGTTCGGGCAAAGACGCCTTGATCTCGGCGATCCAGGCCTCTTCCAGGTCCAGCGGCAGCAGGTCGGGATCGGGGAAGTAGCGATAGTCCTGCGCCTCTTCCTTGGACCGCATCGAGCGCGTCTCGCCGGCCGTAGGGTCGTACAGGCGCGTCTCCTGAGTGATCGAGCCGCCGTCCTCCAGGATCTCGATCTGGCGGCGCGCCTCATACTGGATGGCTTGGGAGATGAAGCGGAACGAGTTGACGTTCTTGATCTCGCAGCGCGTGCCCAGGAAGCTGAAATCGCCGCTGGCCTTGAACTTCTCGTAGTTGCCCGCACGGCAGACCGAGACGTTCACGTCGGCGCGCAGATTGCCCTTCTCCATGTCGCCGTCGCAGGTGCCCAGATAGATCAGGATGGTCCGGATCTTCTTGACGTAGGCCACCGCCTCTTCCGGCGTGCGCAGGTCGGGGCGAGAGACGATCTCCATCAGCGCCGTGCCGGCCCGGTTCAGGTCGACATAGCTCTCGGTCGGCGACAGGTCGTGGATCAGCTTGCCCGCATCCTGTTCCAGATGCAGCCGCTCGATGCCGACGTTGAAGAAGCTGCCGTCCTCGGCCTCCACCTCGACCACGCCTTCGCCCACGATGGGGTAATAGAGCTGGCTGATCTGATAGCCGGTCGGCAGATCGGGATAGAAGTAGTTCTTTCGGTCGAATTGGCTGCGCTTGTTGATCTGCGCGCGCAGGCCCAGGCCGGTCTTCACCGCCTGTTCGACGCAGTGCTTGTTCAGCGTCGGCAGCATGCCGGGGAAGCCCGCATCCACCAGCGACACCTGCTCGTTCGGCCCCGCGCCGAAGCCGACGGCGGCGCCGGAGAACAGCTTGGCCTTCGACGCCACCTGGGCGTGGATTTCCAGCCCCATGACGATTTCCCAATCGCCGGTGCGGCCCTTGATGGTTTTCGAGTTCGGAACAGTGTCGGTCATGGCTTCGTCCTAGCGCCGTCGTCGGCGGCGAGAAAGGGGGTGTCTTGAGGGTGTCGCGAAATCGCGCTCAACATCGGTCGCCTCAATGGAGAATCCGATGACCAAGACCCTGATCGCCACTGCGGCGGCCGCCCTGCTGCTGGCCGGCGCCGCCTCCGCCCAGACCGCTCCCGCCCCTGCGCCAGAACACGCACATGACGAGCACCACGCTGCGCATCCCACCATCGACAGCCCGATCGAGGCCTTGGTCAACGATCCGGCGACCAAGGCAGTGCTGGAGAAGCACCTGCCCGGCATGGATAAGCATCCCGCCTATGGCCAGTTCAAGGGCATGACCCTTCGCCAGGTCGCGCCCTACTCCCAGGGCAACATCACCGACGAGAAGATCGCGGCGATCGACGCGGATCTGAAGGCGCTTCCGGCGTCTTGATCAATAACGGAGGGCCGGCGATCTCGCCGGCCCTTTTCTTTAATTCACCACCACTGGCCGGGCTTGGCCGTGAAGCCCGCAGCGCGTTCCAGCGCCGCGCCCACTTGGAACACCGTCGCCTCATCCAGGGCCTTGCCGATGACCTGGAGGCCCAGCGGGAGGCCGCCGGCGTCCACGCCGGCAGGGACCGAGATGCCCGGCAGGCCGGCCAGGTTGGTCGTCACGGTGAAGACGTCGTTCAGATACATGGTCAGGGGGTCGATCTGCTTGTCCCCCAGAGCAAAGGCGGCCGACGGGGTCGAGGGGGTCAGGATGGCGTCGACCTGGCCCCAGACATTGTCGAAGTCCTCGGCGATGCGGCGACGGACTTTCAGTGCACGCACATAATAGGCGTCGTAGAAGCCGGCCGACAGCACATAGGCGCCGATGGTCAGACGACGCTGAACCTCCTTGCCGAAGCCCTCGGCGCGCGACGTGGCGTACAGGTCGTCCAGCGAGCTGAACTGATCCGCCCGGTGCCCGAACCGCATCCCGTCGTAACGGGCCAGGTTGGAAGAGGCCTCGGCCGGAGCCACGATATAATAGGTCGGCAGGGCGTATTTGGTATGCGGCAGGCTGATCTCGACGATCTCGCAGCCCGCGTCCTTCAGCCAGGCCACGCCCTGGTCCCACAGGGCCTGGATCTCGGCGGGCATGCCGTCCACGACATATTCGCGCGGCACGCCGATGCGCAGCCCCTTGACCGACTTGCCGACCGATTGGGTCCAGTCGGGCGTCGGGACGTCCAGGCTGGTCGAATCCTTGGCGTCGAACGAGCACATGGATTGCAGCAACAGGGCCGCATCCTCGACCGTCTTGGTGATCGGGCCGGCCTGGTCCAGCGAGGACGCAAAGGCCACCATGCCGAACCGGCTGGCGCGGCCATAGGTGGGCTTGATCCCGACCGTGCCGGTGAAGGCGGCGGGCTGGCGGATCGAACCGCCGGTGTCGGACGCGGTCGCGGCCAGGCACAGGTCGGCGGCGACGGCCGAGGCAGAACCGCCCGACGATCCGCCCGGCGTCAGTTCGGCGTTGGAGTTGGCCGACTTCCACGGGTTCTTGACCGGACCGAAGGCCGAGGTCTCGTTCGACGAACCCATGGCGAACTCGTCCATGTTCAGCTTGCCCAGCATGACCGCCCCGTCGCGCCACAGATTGGCGGTCACGGTCGATTCATAAGGCGGCACGAAGCCGCGCAGCATGTTGGAGCCGGCCGTGGTCTGCACGCCCTCGGTGCAGAACAGGTCCTTGATCCCCAGCGGCGCGCCTTCCAGCACCCCGCCCTCGCCGGCGGCGATGCGGGCGTCGGACGCGCGCGCCATGTCCATGGCCTTGTCCGCCGTCACCTCGACATAGGCGTTCAGTGTCGGATTGGCGGCCTCGATATTGGTCAGGAAGGCCTGGGTGATCTCGGCCGAGGAAAAGTCCTTGGCCTTCAGGCCATCGACGGCGCCCTTGAGGGTCAGTTTGGTCAGGTCGCTCATGACTATTCGACCACCTTGGGCACGACGAAGAAGCCGTCGGCGGACTTCGGGGCGTTGGACAGGACGGCGTCGATCTTGCCGCCGTCAGTGACCACGTCCTCGCGCAGGCGCAGGGGCTGGGCGACGTTCGAGGTCATGGGCCCGACGCCGTCGACATCGACCTCGTTCAGCTGTTCGATCCACTGCAGGATGCCGTTCAGCTCCTGGGCCAGCGGCTCCAGCCGATCCTCGGGGGTCTTGATGCGGGCGAGATGCGCAACCTTGCGCACCGTCGCAGCGTCGATGGCCATGCGGCCCTCCAATGCACGTCGATAAAGGGGTCTAGGGGGCGGGATTAGCGGCACAGGCGCGGATTCACAAGAACGAGGCGGTGTTCGCCTGTACCCAGGTCGCGCCGGGCGCCTTGGCGTGAAAACAGGGTGACAAAGCGCCAAACCTGCCAAATCCACCTCATCGCACCCTCCCGCGTTTACGACCGGACACTATAGCCGCGCCAGGAAGGCCGATGGGTTGGGCACGCAAAATGAGCCTGAAAGCCTTGCCACGCCGTACATCGGCATGATGGACAAATAAATTCCGGGCCTGCCATGTCGCTCCGCCGACACGGTCTGCGCCCCAGCAGGACGAGATGCAGCATGGGCGGCGAGCGCCAAACGTCCGGCCGCATTGGCGCCACAGTCACACGTCTTGCTTTGGTTTCGCGCAACTACAGGGCACGCCATGCTCCTCGCCGCCATCGCAGCCGCCGTCTTGCAGTCTGCCCCCGCGCCCACGCCCTGCACCTATGACAAGGAGGCGATGCTGGCCCTGTCGCCTCAAGCTTTCGATCAGGACATGGAGGGAGGCTGGCGTCCGTTGGGGGCCCGTGAGGAATGTCGCGAGACGGCGGCTGATCTGTTGGCGGCTTATCGCAAAGCACACTGGGGCGACCTGACCCAGAGCGAGCTTCACACCAACTATTGGCACGAGGGACAGGTGAGGGCCTCGCTTGGCCAGACTCAGCCTGCGGTGCGCCTGCTGATGGCCGGTGTGAACCCGGCGTTTCAGACGGACGGATTTCATGACTATGCGCTGGGAACCGTCGCTTTTCTGAACCGTGATCGCGCCGGCCTGGAGGCCGCGCGCACCCGGCTGGCCGCCACGCCGGCGCCGGCGTACTTCGAAGAATCGGCCCGTGCGTTCGGAGAGAAGTACGGCGTGACGCTGAAGTGGCCCATGAACCTGGACGTCCTGGACGGCCTGATCGCCTGTTTCGACAAGCCTTACGACGAGGCCTACAGCCGCGACTGTCGCCCCTGACGCCGCTTCCCGAAGCCACAACCTTTGACTTAGGGCCGCGCCGGTCCTAACCGCAGGCCGTGCCCGTTCTCGACCTCCTCGACCTACCCGCCGCCTGCCCGCCCGACACGCCGTGGATGGGGCTGGATCTGGGCGAGAAGACCATCGGCGTCGCCGTGTCGGACGCCACGCGCCTGATCGCCTCGCCGCTGGAGCTGATCCGCAAGTCCAAGTTCACGCTGGAGGCCGAGCAGTTGTTCAAGCTGATGGCCCATCGCAAGGTCTCGGCCCTGGTGATCGGCCTGCCCGCCAATATGGACGGGACCGAGGGGCCGCGCGCCCAGTCGTGCCGCGCCTTCGCCCGCAATCTGGAGCGTCTGCGGCCCGTCAACATCGCCTTCTGGGACGAGCGGCTATCCACCAGCGCGGTCGAGCGGTTTCTGATCGAGGACCTGGACCTGAACCGCAAGCGCCGGGCCCAGGTCGTGGACCGCACCGCCGCCGCCTGGATTCTGCAAGGGGCGCTGGATCGGGTGCGGGATCAGGCGACCTGGGTTTGACGGCCCTGATCGCCGGCGTCCTGCCGGTCTTTCTGATGATCGCCCTGGGTTATGGGCTGCGAAAATCCGGTTTCCTGCCCGACGAGGCGTGGCGGCCGATCGAGAAGCTGTCGATCAACATCTTCTATCCCAGCTTCCTGATCCCCGCGATCTGGCATGCGGACCTGGCCGGCGGCGGCGCGACCGTCGCGGGCGCGGCGGCGGTCGGGGCGACCCTGATCGTGGCGGCGGCGACCCTGGCGGCCAAGCCGCTGATCACCCTGGACGGCCCGGCCTACACCAGCGTTTTCCAGGGCGTGATCCGCTGGAACAGCTTCGTCTTCGTGCCGGTGATCCAGTCGGTCTATGGCTCGGAGGGCACGGCCATGGCGGCGGTCGCCATCGCCTTCATCATTCCGGTGACCAATATCGCCTGTGTCGCCGTGCTGGCCAAATGGGGGTCGTTGCGACGCGAGCCCTCGGCCCTGGGGCTGGCCAAGTCGATGATCGCCAACCCCATCCTGCTGGCCTGCCTGATCGGCCTGGCGCTGAACCTGTTGCGCGTGCCCCTGATCCCCGGCCTGTCGGATGCGATGGATCTGCTGGGCGCCGCCGCCCTGCCGCTGGGGCTGATCGTCGCCGGGGCGGGGCTTTCGTTTGCCGAGGTCAAGCGCAGCCGCACCACCATCGCCGCCGTGACCCTGGTCAAGTTGGGCGTCATGCCGCCCCTGATGTGGTTCATCGCCTGGGCCCTGGGCGGCGACAGCCTGGCCCAGGGCATCGCCCTGATCTGCGGGGCCGCGCCCGGCTCGGCCGCCTCCTACATCCTGGCGCGCCAGATGGGCGGGGACGCGCCCCTGATCGCCGGGGTCATCGCCCTGACCACCGTGGGCAGCGCCGTGGTCATCCCCATCCTTCTGGCGCTGTTCCATTTCGTCTGACTGACGCCCGACACTGGCGTTCAGACCGAGTCACGCCTATAGCCGCGTCTCGATGACCCAGCCCTCAGACGTCACCGACCAGACCATCCGCGATCGGCTGGTCCCGTTCCCGAAACCCCACTTCCTCGCCGCAGCGGACCTCAATCCGTATGTGACGCCGCAGTTGCTGGACCTCGGCGACGCCTTCGTCGACTTCAATCGCCAGTCTTCCAAGGCCCTGGACCTGCTGCACGGCCGCACGGTCGTGAACCTGTTCTTCGAGAACTCGACCCGCACCAGTTCCTCGTTCGAGATCGCCGCCAAGCGGCTGGGCGCCGATGTCGTGACCATGCCGGTCGGCTCGTCCTCGGTGAAGAAGGGCGAGACCCTGATCGATACGGCGGTGACGCTGAACGCGATGAAGCCGGACATTCTGGTCATCCGCCACTCGGCCTCGGGCGCGGCGGAGCTGCTGAGCCAGAAGGTCGGGTGCGCCGTCGTCAACGCCGGGGACGGTCGCCACGAACACCCGACCCAGGCCCTGCTGGACCTGCTGTCGATGCGCCGCGCGTTCGGCGATGTGACCAGCCTGACCGTCGCCATCTGCGGCGACATCACCCATAGCCGCGTGGCGCGGTCGAACGTCGCCCTGTTGCAGATGATGGGCGCGAGGGTGCGCCTGATCGGCCCGCCGACCCTGGTGCCCGGCGACGCCGACCGCTGGGGCTGCGAGGTGTTCCACGACATGCGCGAGGGGCTGGCTGGCTGCGACGTGGTGATGATGCTGCGGCTTCAGCTGGAGCGGATGGCCGGCGCCTTGGTGCCCTCGACCCGCGAATATTTCCGCTTCTGGGGCCTGGATCGCGAGAAGCTGGCCTGGGCCAAGCCGGACGCCAAGGTCATGCATCCCGGCCCGATGAACCGGGGCGTCGAGATCGATTCCGACGTGGCCGACGACCTGAACGTCTCCCTGATCCAGGATCAGGTCGAGATGGGCGTCGCCGCCCGCATGGCCGTGCTGGCCTCTCTCTCCGCCCGTTGGGGAGACAAGTGATGGACCCCAAAAACATCCGTCACCCTCGGGCTTGTCCCGAGGGCCCACCTGTCCGCCACACGAGCGCCCGCCGCTCAGTCTCCGCCATCCAACAGCCGAGCCGCCTTCGCCGTGGGCCCTCGGGACAAGCCCGAGGGTGACGGAAATGAGTACGATCGCAATCCTCAACGCCCGCCTGCTCGACCCCGCCACGGACTACGACGGTCCCGGCGGCGTACTGATCGCGGACGGCCGCATCGTTCGTGTCGTTCACGGCGCATCGCCCATCGACGCCGATCAGGTGATCGACGCGGACGGCCTGTGCCTCGCGCCCGGCCTGATCGACATTCGGGTGAAGACCGGCGAACCGGGCGCCGAGCCCAAGGAAACGCTGAAGTCCGCCAGCCTGGCCGCCGCGGCCGGGGGCGTGACGACCATCGTCGTCCAGCCCGACACCGACCCCGCCGTCGACGACCCGGCGATGATCGACTTCATCCAGCGGCGCGGCGCCGCTCTGGACCTGGTCAATGTCCGGGCGGCCGGCGCGGCGACCAAGGCCCTGGACGGCCAGCGGATGGCCGAGATCGGCCTGATGGACGAAGCCGGCGCCCTGTATTTCACCGACGGCGACAAGGTCATCGTCAATAGCCGCACCCTGCAACGGGTGATGAGCTACGCCGCCGCCTTCAACGCCCTGATCGCCTGCCGCCCGTCCGATCCCTGGCTGACGGAAGGCGCCGTCGCCGCCTCCGGCGAACTGGCCACGCGTTTGGGCCTGTCCGGCAGCCCGGCCATCGCCGAGCGGATCGGGCTGGAGCGCGACCTGGCCCTGGTCGAACAGACCGGCGCCCGGTTCCTGGTGGATCAGATCTCGACCGAGGGCGCGCTGGAGACCCTGGCCCGGGCCCGCGCCAAGGGGCTGGAGGTCGCCGTCAGCGTCTCGATCAACCACCTGTGCTTCAATGAGGTGGACACCGGCGACTATCGCACCTTCTACCGGCTGGACCCGCCGCTGCGATCCGAGGCGGACCGCCAGGCCCTGATCGAGGCGGTGCGCGAAGGCCTGATCGACGTCATCACCTCGGCCCACGCCCCCGCCCCCGCCGAGGACAAGCGCCGTCCCTTTGCCGAGGCCGCGCCCGGCGCCATCGGCCTGGAAACCCTGCTTCCCGCCGCCCTGACCCTGCACCACGAGGACGGGCTGGACCTGCTGGATGTGCTGCGCCCCCTGACCCAGGGCCCCGCCGCCCTGCTGGGCCTCGACGCCGGCGTCCTGGCCGAAGGCGCGCCCGCCGACCTTGTCCTGTTCGACCTCGGCGCGCCGATCATCGTCGACGCCGACGCCCTGCACTCCAAATCCAAGAACTCCCCGTTCGACGGCCGCAGGCTCCAGGGCAAGGTGATCGGAACCTGGGTCGGTGGTCGTAAGGTTCACTGAACTCAAAAAAACCCGTCACCCTCGGGCTTGTCCCGAGGGCCCACGCCTGACAACACTCCGCTCATGGAACGAGGGCTGGTCGCCGTCTACATCATGACGAATGGCATACGAGGCACTCTGTATGTCGGCGTAACCAGCGATCTGTACAGGCGCGTCAGCGAACATCAGGCAGGCGCAATCCCCGGCTTTACGAAGGATCACGACCTCAAACGCCTCGTCTGGTTCGAGCCTCACGAACGCGTCACAACGGCCATTCAACGCGAGAAATCGATCAAGCGGTATCTTCGCCACTGGAAGTTCAACCTGATCGAGCGGGAAAATCCGAACTGGGACGACCTGTCCCTCGTCTGGAATGCGCCACCGGTCTGGCGGCATGGGCCTGAGTAGAACAGTTGACGCCAGAAACAGCCTAACCGTAGGCCCTCGGGACAAGCCCGAGGGTGACGGATTTCATGTTCTAGGGCCGACTTGCCGCCTCATTCGTCTTCAAGGCTGACCACAGCATAGCTTTGAAGGATTCGCCGATGAAGATGGTCACACTGGGTCTGGCTCTCCTCGCGTTCGGCGGTGCAGCCTGTTCGGAACAGACCGACGCCCAGTCCTCGCCTGCCCCCGACGCCCCGGCCGAGGGCGCGCCCTATGTGCTGACGGGAACCCAGGTCTGGACCGTGCCGGACCCCGTCTCCGGCCGCGACTATCAGGTCTTCGTCAGCCTGCCCGCCAGCTACGAGACCAGCCCCCAGCGTCGCTATACGGTCCTCTACGTCACCGACGCGGACTACGCCTTCCCGATCATCCGCCAGATCGCGCGGCGCGTGAACCTGGACGGCCCCGTGGTCGAGGAGTTCATCCTGGTCGGCCTGTCCTATTCGCGCGGCGACAGCGGCACGGTCAGCCGCAATCGCGACTACACGCCAACCGAAAACGGCCCGCGCAGCGCCAGTTCTCTCGTTCACGGCGGCGGTCCCGCCTATCAGACCTATCTGAAGACCCAGGCCCTTCCCTTCGTCGAGAACCGCTTCCGCGCCGATCCCACGCGTCGCATCCTGCTGGGCCATTCCTACGGCGGCCTGCTGGGCGCGCAGATTCTGTTCACCGACCCCGGCCTGTTTCACGCCTATGTCCTGGGCAGCCCGTCCTTCTGGTACGACAAGCGCCACATCATGGGGATGGAGGCCGACTACGCCCGCACCCACCGCGACCTGCCCGCCGACGTCTTCATGTACATCGGCGGATGGGAAGTCCCCGGTTCAGACCGTCGCAACACGTCAGGCGCAGACATGGTGGCCGATGTCCGCACGATGGAACGCATCCTGAAATCGCGCGCCTATCCCAGTCTGACCATCAGATCGACGGTCCTGGCAGACGAAGATCACCTGACCGTGGCGCCCGTCGGCTTCACCCGCGCCCTGATGACGGTGCTCCCCGCAAAACCTTGAAGATCAGCGCACCCGCTCGCACGTCGCCGCCTTGGCCAGTTCGGCGCCCAGCACCGACTTGACCGCCAGCGGCGTGTCGGTGGCGATGACCGTCACGCCCTGGCGCACCAGTTCGCGGTATTCCGACACGTCGCCGTCGGCGGCGTAGCGGTCGTCGCGGCGCACGCCTTCCCGGCCCAGGGTGCCGAACTGCACCTCGACGCCGGCATCGCGCAGGGCGCGCCATAGGGCCGGCCGTTCCTCGCGCGTCCCGGTCCAGGCCAGGATTTGCGGCGCGTTCAGCCCTTGCAGATCGTCCACGCCGCTCAGCCCGGCCGAGATCATCATCTCCGGCGCCATCGCCGCCACGGCCCGCGCATCGGCCTCGTTATAGGTGATCAGGATAACCCGGTTTGACGCCCGCGAGCGGCGCACCTGATCGATCACCGCCCGCGCCAGATCGACGGTCGTCTCGCCGTCGGCGGGTTTCAGGTCGATGCTGGCGATGCCCCCGACGCGCCCGGCGGCGTCTAGCGCCTCGCCCAGGGTCGGCGGCGCGGCGCGGGTCAGGGCGCCGTTCGACGCCTTCAGCCGCGCCTGTTTCACCTGCGCCAGGGTCAGGTCCGCGACCCGGTCGCGCCCGGTGGTGGTCCGATCCATCGTCTCGTCGTGCATCAGCACCAGATGCCGGTCCTTGGTCAGGACGACGTCCAGTTCCAGGATCGCATTGGGAATGGCCCGTCCGGTCGCCTCGATGGCGGCGATGGAGTTCTCGGGTTGATCCATAGCCGAGACCGCCCGATGCGCCGAGATCGCCACGCCGCCGTCGCGCACGCAGTCGAAATAGGCGGCCAAAGCCGGCCCTGCGGCAGGCGTTGAACCGACAGGCGGCGCGCCGACGCAACCTGCCGTGGAAAGCATCAGGATCACGGCGACGGCGGCGGGGATTCGGGTCATGACAGTCTCCGGCAAGGCGGGCGGACCAGACGCTGCGCCGATCGTCGGGTCAAGAGGTCGGATCGCGCTTGCTCCGCGCCGCGCGCCGACGCATTTTGCCGCAACGACACGCGGGGAGCGAATCAACGTGCAGGATCTGGTGGGCCCCGCGATCGGGACCTTGGCGCTCGTCGCGCTGGGCGGCTATCTGCTCGGCTCGATCCCGTTCGGCGTGGTGATCACGCGCGCGGCCGGCGCCGGCGACGTGCGCAATATCGGCTCGGGCAATATCGGCGCGACCAACGTCCTGCGCACGGGCCGCAAGGATCTGGCCCTGGCCACCCTGCTGCTGGACGCCGGCAAGGGCGCCGTGGCCCTGCTGATCGCGCGCCATCTGTTCGACAGCGAGGTCGCGGGCGCCATCGCCGGCGGCGCGGCCTTCCTGGGCCATCTGTTTCCCGTCTGGCTGGGCTTCAAGGGCGGCAAGGGCGTCGCCACCTTCTATGGCCTGCTGCTCGCCGCCGCCTGGCCCCTGGGCCTGATGGCGGGCGCCGTCTGGCTGATCAGCGCCTTCCTGTTCCGCTATTCCTCGCTGGCGGCACTGATCTCGGCGGCGACCGCGCCGCTGCTGGCCCTGCTGCCGCTCGCTGTGGTCGGCCTGCCGGTGGGCCTGCCCATCCTCTCCCTGACCGTCTTCGCCGCCGTCCTGATCTGGGTGCGTCACCACCAGAACATCGCCCGGCTGCTGAAGGGCGAGGAACCGCGCATCGGGGCCAAGAAGGCGTGAGCCTGAGCCCGGCCGAACGCTTCGCCCGGCTGCGGCTCGCCCGCACCGACCGCATCGGCCCCGTCGCGTTCGCCCAACTCCTCGGCCGCTATGGGTCCGCCGCCGGCGCGCTGGACGCCCTGCCCGATCTGATCCGCAAGTCCGGCGCCGCCTCCACGCCCCCGCCGGTCGAGGCGGTCGAGCGTGAGCTGGCCGCCGGCGACGCCATCGGCGCCCGTCTGCTGGTGCTCGGCGACGCCGACTATCCCGAGCTGCTGGCGGCCCTCGATCCGCCCCCGCCCATCCTGTGGACGCGCGGCCGCGCCGGCCTGCTGAACCAACCCGCCGTCGCCATCGTGGGCGCCCGCATCGCCTCGGCCGGCGGTCAGCGGATCGCGCGCGGCCTGGCGCAACAGCTGGGTCAGGCCGGCCATGTCGTCGTCTCGGGCATGGCGCGCGGCATCGACGCCGCCGCCCACGAAGGAAGCATGGACACCGGGACCGTCGCCGTCCTGGGCGGCGGGGTGAACGACATCTATCCGCCCGAACACGCAGACCTCTACGCCCGCCTGACGGATCAGGGCTGCATCGTTTCCGAAAGCCCCGTCGGCGCCCGCGCCCAGGCTAGAGACTTCCCCCGCCGAAATCGCATCATCTCGGGCCTGTCGCGCGGCGTCGTGGTGGTCGAGGCCGAGATCAGATCCGGCTCCCTGATCACCGCCCGCCTCGCCGCCGAACAGGGCCGCGACGTCTTCGCCGTGCCCGGCTCGCCGCTGGATCCCCGCGCGCGCGGCCCCAACGAGCTGCTGCGTCAGGGCGCCATCTTGTGCGAGGGGATCGAGGACATCGACCGCGCCTTCAACACCCTGCGCACCCTGCGCGAGCCGCCTGCCGATCCGATGCGATTCGACGGCGATATCGACGACGCCCTCCTCGACCGCGTCGCCGCCCTGCTGTCACCGACCCCGACGCCGCGTGACGAGATCGCCCGCGCCCTCAACATCCCCGTCTCCCAGGTCGCCGCCGCCCTGCTGGAACTCAGCCTGACCGGCCGCGCCGACCTGCTGCCCGGCGGGCTGGCGTCCACCTAGACCGGCGGATGCCCCGCCACGCCCGCGACCTGTTCCAGCATCCCCGCCAGCCGCGCGTCTCCCTCGTCGCGCGCCAGCCGGGCCATTTCCAGCGCCATGGCCCCGATGTATTCCCGCGTGGGAAAGGCCGCCGCCTTGATGTCGGATCGGAACTCCGGCGCGCTCGCCGATTGGGGGTGTGCCGTCGCCATGATCGCCTCCGTTGCCAGCCTCACAATCTAACCGCGCTTCATTAAAACACAACTACCTTGGGCTGTAAGACGACAGGTGCGATTGACACACGGCCCCGCTCCAACCACGTTCGCGCCCCTTCCCGAGACCGGACAGATATGAACCTCGTCATCGTCGAGAGCCCCGCAAAGGCCAAGACCATCAATAAGTATCTCGGCCCGGACTACGAAGTCCTGGCCTCCTACGGCCACGTCCGCGACCTGCCGTCGAAGGACGGCTCGGTCCTGCCCGACGACGACTTCTCCATGCATTGGGAGGCCGACGCCAAGGGCGCCAAACGCCTGTCCGAAATCGCCGAGGCCGCCAAGCGCGCCGACCGCGTCATCCTGGCGACCGACCCCGACCGCGAAGGGGAAGCCATCAGCTGGCACGTGCTGGAGGTGCTGAACAAGAAGAAGGTGCTGAAGGACACGCACGTCGAGCGCGTCACCTTCAACGCCATCACCAAGTCCGCCGTCCTCGACGCCATGGCCGCCCCGCGCCAGATCGACATGGAGCTGGTGAACGCCTATCTGGCCCGCCGCGCCCTGGACTACCTCGTCGGCTTCACCCTCTCTCCCGTGCTGTGGCGCAAGCTGCCGGGCGCCCGCTCGGCCGGCCGCGTCCAGTCGGTCGCCCTCCGCATCGTCGTCGATCGCGAGATGGAGATCGAGAAGTTCAAGGCCCAGGAATACTGGTCCGTCGAGGCCGACCTGAACGCCGACAGCCCGCCCTTCACCGCCCGCCTGGTCAAGCATGAGGGCAAGCGAATCCAGCGTCTGGACATCAAGGACGAGGCGACCGCCGCCGCCGCCCGCGCCGCCATCGACGCCGGCGACTTCACCATCAACTCGGTCGAGAAGAAGCCCGTCCGCCGCAACCCGGCCCCGCCCTTCACCACCTCGACCCTGCAACAGGAAGCCTCGCGCAAGTTGGGCTTTTCCGCCCAGCGCACCATGCAGGCGGCGCAGAAACTGTATGAGGGCGTGGACGAGACCGGCGGCCTGATCACCTATATGCGGACCGACGGCGTCCAGACCACGCCCGAGGGCATCGCCCAGGCGCGCGAGGTCATCAGCCAGGCGTTCGGCCCGGCCTTCGTTCCGCAAGAACCCCGCTATTACAAGACCAAGGCCAAGAATGCTCAGGAAGCGCACGAAGCGATCCGGCCGACGAACATCGCCCGCCACCCCGACAGTCTGCGCCTCGAATCCGATCTTCAGCGTCTGTACGAGCTGATCTGGAAACGGATGGTCGCCTCCCAGATGGAGGCGGCCCGGATGGACCGCACCACAGTCGATATCGAGACGCCCGACGGCCTGACCGGCCTGCGTGCGACCGGCCAAGTCGTCACCTTCGACGGCTTCATGGCCGTCTATGAAGAAGGCCGCGACGAAAAGCAGAAGGGCGCGGAAGAGGACGAGAGCGACGACACCAGCCGCCTGCCCGCGCTCAAGGAAGGCGCCAAGGCCAAGGTCGACGCCATCCGCACCGACCAGCATTTCACCGAACCGCCCCCGCGCTATTCGGAAGCCACCCTGGTCAAGAAACTGGAAGAGCTGGGCATCGGCCGCCCCTCGACCTACGCCTCGACCCTGTCCACCCTGCGCGACCGCGAATATGTCCGCGTCGACAAGAACCGCTTCTATCCCGAGGACAAGGGACGGCTGGTCACGGCCTTCCTGGAGCAGTTCTTCCGGAAATGGGTCGAATACGACTTCACCGCCGCGCTGGAGACGCGCCTCGACGAGGTGTCGGCCGGTCAGCTGGACTGGAAGGTGCTGCTGCGCGAGTTCTGGTCGGACTTCCACGCCGCGACCCAGGCCGCCGGCGAACTGCGCACCACCGCCATTCTGGACGCCCTGAACGAAAGCCTCGGCGCCCACATCTTCCCGGCCAAGGAAGACGGCTCCGACCCGCGCGAATGCCCCCTGTGCCACATCGGCCAGCTCAGCCTGAAGACCAGCCGGTTCGGCGCCTTCATCGGCTGCGAACGCTATCCGGACTGCAAATACACCCGCCCCGTCGCCAGCCCGTCGGCTGAAGACGGGTCGGCCGAGAGCGGCGACCGTGAACTGGGCATCGACCCGGAGACGGGCCAGCCGGTGCAGCTGAAGATCGGTCGTTTTGGCCCCTATGTCGAAATCACGCCGCCCGAGGGCGACAAGCCCAAACGCTCGTCCCTGCCCAAGGGCTGGTCGCCCGCCTCCCTGTCGCTGGACCAGGCCCTGCGTCTGCTGGCCCTGCCGCGCGAGGTCGGGGTCCACCCCGAGGACGGCAAGATGATCACGGCGGGCCTGGGCCGTTACGGGCCCTTCGTCCTGCACGCCGGCACCTATGCCAACGTCTCGGACATCGACGAGGTGTTCGAGGTCGGCCTGAACCGCGCCGTCGCCCTGCTGGCCGAGAAGCGCGCCGGTCGTCCCGGTCGCGGCGCCGCCACGGCCCCGCTCAAGGACCTGGGCGCCCACCCGGAGACAGGTGAGCCGATCCACGTCATGGCCGGCCGCTTCGGTCCCTACGTCAAATCCGGCAAGATCAACGCCACCCTGCCCAAGGGTACGGCGCCCGAAGACCTGACCCTGGAAGACGCCCTGCCCCTGCTCGCCGCCAAGGCCGGCGCCGCGCCCAAGAAAAAGGCGCCCGCCGCCAAGAAGGCCGCAGCCCCGAAAAAGGCTGCTGCTGCGAAGAAGCCAGCGGCCAAGAAGGCTCCGGCGAAGAAGGCGCCCGCTAAAAAGACCAAGCCCGCCGAGTAATCCCTTCTCCCCTCGGGGGAGAAGTTGGCTCGCGCAGCGAGACGGATGAGGGGGCTGCCACACGCAGTCTCCCCCTCACCGTACCGAGGCGGACAGAACCCCCTCATCCGAGGCCTGCGGCCCCACCTTCTCCCCCAAGGGGAGAAGGACGCCTGACTCATGGCGCGAATCCCCCCCGCCCCCTATCTTCCTGCCCTCATGCCCATCCGCCGCCTCTCCCCCGAAACCGTCAACCGCATCGCCGCCGGCGAGGTGGTCGAGCGGCCGGCCAGCGCCATCAAGGAACTGGTCGAGAACGCCCTAGACGCGGGCGGGCGCAATATCGAGATCCAGGCGGACGGCGGCGGCCTGTCGCGCATCCTGATCGCCGACGACGGCAAGGGCATCCCCAAGGCCGAACTGCCCCTGGCCATCGAACGCCACGCCACGTCCAAGCTGGAGCCTGACGACGCCGGCGACGTGGACCTGCTGCGCATCCACACCCTGGGCTTCCGGGGCGAGGCCCTGCCCTCGATCGGCTCGGTCGCGCGCCTGTCGATCACCACGCGATCCCGCGAAGAAACCGACGCCTGGGCCATCACGGTCGAGGGCGGCGAGACCCGTCCCCTGGCGCCCGCCCCCTTCCCCGGCCCGCACGGCGCGCGGGTCGAGGTGCGCGACCTCTTCTACGCCACCCCCGCCCGGCTCAAGTTCATGAAGTCCGAGCGGTCCGAGGCCATGGCCATCTCGGAGGAGATCAAGCGTCAGGCCATGGCGCACGAGGCCGTCGCCTTCACCCTGTCGCTGGACGGCAAGGTCACCCTGCGCCTGCCCGCCGAACACCCCGGCGACGAGGGCCGGCTGAAACGCCTGTCCGCCCTCTTGGGCCGCGACTTCGAGGCCAACGCCCTGCTGATCGATCAGGAGCGCGACGGGGTGCGCCTGTCGGGCTACGCCGGCCTGCCCACCTATTCGCGCGGCAATGCGGCGCATCAGTATCTGTTCGTCAACGGCCGCCCGGTGAAGGATCGGCTGCTGCAAGGGGCCCTGCGCGGCGCCTATGCCGACTTCCTGGCCAGGGACCGGCACCCGGCCGCCGTCCTGTTCCTGGACATCGATCCGCTCTATGTCGACGTCAACGTCCACCCTGCCAAGGCCGAGGTCCGGTTCCGCGATCCGGCCCTGGTGCGCGGCCTGATCGTCGGCGCCCTGAGGCACGCCCTGCACGCCGCCGGCCACCGCGCCAGCACCACCGTCGCCGCCGATACGCTGTCCAGCTTCCAGCCCCACACCGGCCTAGGCTCCGGCCCCGCCTACAGCCCCAGCGCCCCCTCGGCCCAGGGCTTCAGCGGCTGGACCGGCTGGTCCCAGCCCGCCGCCGCCGCCCAGATCATCCCCGGCCTCAACGAACGCAGTGCCCGCGTCGAACCCAGCTGGGACGGCCCCTCATGGCCCCAGCAGCCGGCCGCGCGCGACCCGTCCGCTCACGACTCACTACTCACTATTCACCCCACCCCCCAGGACCCCCTCGACTACCCCCTGGGCGCCGCGCGGGGCCAACTGCACGCCAACTATATCGTGGCCCAGACCCACGATGGTTTGGTCATCGTCGATCAGCACGCCGCCCACGAGCGGCTGGTCTATGAGCGGATGAAGGCCCAGATGGCCGAGGGGTCCGTGACCCGCCAGGCCCTGCTGACGCCCGAGGTGGTCGATCTGGACCCCGCCGAGGCCGAACGCGTCGCCTCGCGCGCCGACGAACTGGCCGAGATGGGCCTGATCATCGAGGCCTTCGGCGCCGGCACCGTCCTGGTGCGCGAGACCCCGGCCATGCTGGGCGACACGGATGTCCAGGGCCTGATCCGCGACATCGCCGATGATCTGGCCGAACACGGCCAGGCCCTGTCGCTCAAGGAACGCCTCGCCGCCATCTGCGGCACCATGGCCTGCCACGGCAGCGTCCGCTCCGGCCGCGTCCTCTCGGCCCCCGAGATGAACGCCCTGCTCCGCCAGATGGAAGCCACCCCGCACAGCGGCCAGTGCAACCACGGACGGCCTACGTATGTGGAGCTGAAGCTGCACGATCTGGAGAAGCTGTTCGGGCGGCGGTAATTGCTGCAATGGCGTTGCAGAAAAGTTTTAATATGGGAGCATCGTCGTGACGAACCGCCAAAACTCACAGCTCATAGATCCAGATCCATTTACTATTGCCAGTTTGGCGATGAGCGCGATCAGCGTCGTGTTCGGCGCAGTGCAAGCCTATAAAGCAGTTTGGCCCAATCCAGCTCCGGCGGCCAAGCCTCATCTAAGGCCACATCAGCTTGAGCAGCTATCGCATCTCGAGGGTCACGTTGAGACTCTCGAATCTACAATGAATAAACTTAAGCGCAGCATTGAACGGAATTCACCTGACAGCGACGACCAGTTCTATAACGCGCCGCTTCGCATTGGCGTCACAAACCTAATGCTTCCAGCCCATGGGCTAAATGATCTGACCACTCATTACGCGCAAGCCAACCTGCAAATCGCAGCTATTTTTCGCTGGCTAACTGCAATTCAGATTAATAGCCCAGACTTGGCCTATCGCCTTGGCGAAAGACTGAACGAGCCTCTATCTGGGGTCACTAGTCGAGTTAATGACGCCCTCAAAACAGGTGCTCCAACCCGTGTTGTTCTTGAAGAACTTCGCAGCACTCTAGATGCCTTAGCTCGGGCAATCGAGGCAGAGATCGGTCAACGGGGAAATTGATACTGTTAACAAAGTAGACGTGTATTCTGGGGATATCATGCCCAATAAGCCCTCCATCCTCTTCGTCTGCCTCGGCAACATCTGTCGCTCTCCCCTCGCCGAGGCCGCCCTGCGCGCCGAGGCGGAGCGGCTCCGCCTCGATCTGATCGTCGATTCTGCCGGGACCGGGGACTGGCATGCGGGCGAGCCGCCGGACCCGAGGGCGCAGGCGACGGCGCGGCGGCATGGGGTCGAGATCTCGGGGTTGCGGGCGCGGCAGGTGACGCAGGCCGATTTCCATCGCTTCACCCATGTGGTGGCCCTGGACCACGACAATCTGGACAACCTGCGCCGGATCGCCCCCGCCGACGCGACCGCCGACCTCAGCCTGCTGCTCGACCACGTCCCCGGCCGCGAGGGCCAGGCCGTGACCGACCCCTATTTCGGCGACGACGCCGGGTTCGAGATCACCTGGGCCGAGGTGACGGCCGCCGCGCGCGGCCTGGTCGCCAAACTCTAACACCCTCTCCCGTTGGGAGAGGGCTTGAGCGCCCGAGAGCGCGAGCGATCGGCCTTCGCGCGACCCGAAGGGCGGCGCGAAGCAGCCAAAGGGTGAGGGTCGCATGTTGGACCCGAGCCCCTGCGACGGCTGACGCCGACGGATGGAGCCGACCCTCATCCGGCGCTACGCGCCACCTTCTCCCAACAGGAGAAGGAAGCAAAACCCCACGTCCGCATTTGACGTAGCGTTGGTTTACGGCTGCGGTCATGACCGACGTTTATCGCATCCGCGCCGCTCAAACCTGGGCCCAGGCCCGCGCCGACTATCTGTCCGGCCTCAGCGCCGAGGCCGTGTGTCGCCGCCACGACCTGGGCCTGTCCGCTTTCCGCCGTCGCGCCCGCAAATACGGCTGGCGGCGCAGCGATCAGGTCGAGCCGCCGCCCGGCGAGATCGACCTGAGCCTCTATGAGGACGTCGGCATGGACCATCTGGCCCGGACCGCCCGACTGCATTTCATAGAGGCGACGGAGGCCGGTCGCGCCACCGATGCGCGTCGCTGGCAGCGCCTGTGGCTGGAACTTCGCGACGCGTGCCGCGAAGCCGACGCCGAATTCTTCAAGGGCATGAGCCGCGAAGAGACCCAGGCCTTTCTGGAACGGGAACGCCGCGAGATCGAGGATGAGGACGAGGCCCTGCTGGGTCCGCCGCCTGAGGACTGATCCCGCTGCGATCCGCTCGCAAAAATCTGCACGAAAGTGCACTCAAAAAATTTGGAGTGCACTTTTTCCCGCTCAGGCGGTTGGGGTCAGGGCCTTGAGGAACAGCACCCGCGCCGCGCCATAGTCGCGCGCGTCCAGCCGCTGATAGCCGGGCGTGTCGATCTCCGGCTCGTCCGACCCGCGCTCGAACACCACCAGGGCTCCGGGCTTGAGCCAGTTCCCCTCCAGCAGCCGCAACAGCGTCTGCTCGCCCAGCCCCTTGCCATAGGGCGGATCCAGGAAGGCGATGTCGAAGGCCTCGCCGTCCGATCCGGGCCTGACGCCCAGGTCCGTGGCGCTGCGACGATGCACGCGCGTGCGCCCCATCACCCCATAGGCGTCGGCGTTCTCGCGGATGGCGCCGCGCGCGCCGTCGTCCGTCTCGACGAACAGGCAGAAGCCCGCCCCCCGGCTGACCGCCTCGAACCCCAGGGCGCCCGATCCGGCGTACAGGTCGATGACCCGCGCGCCCTGCAGGCTCTCGGCCCAGGCGGCGTGTTCCAGCACGTTGAACACCGCCTGCCGCGCCCGGTCCGAGGTCGGGCGCGTGCCCTGCCCCTCCGGCGCGACGATGGCCCGGCCCTTCAGGCTCCCGGCGACGATCCGCACGGCGTCAGGCCTGCGACGGCGCGAACTGCGCCCACAGTTGTTCGGTCGTCAGGCGCGGCCGGTCGCCCGCCAGCGCATAGCCGTCCGGCTTGCTCTCGATGCAGAACTCGTCCTCCAGCGCGAAGACCGTCGGATCGTCGAACGCCTGGGCCGAGACCATGGTGATCCCGCCGTCGTTGGCGCGCCAGAACAGGCCGGTCCCGCACGCGGGGCAGAACTGCCGCGTCGCCCATTCGGACGAGGCGTAGGTCGCCACATCCCCCTGCACCTCGACGCTGTCGCCGCAGTCGACGCTGAACAGGATGCCGCCCGACTGCCGTCGGCAGGTGGGGCAATGGCAGGCGTGCATGCCGCCGTTGGGCGTGGCGGTGAAGGTCACCGCGCCGCACAGGCACCGGCCGGACAGGCGTGCATCCATCGTCAGGTCTCCATTCGCCCCTTAGCGCGGCGTGCGGGGCTTGCCCCCCGGCGCGCGACCGCTGGTGCCCGACGGGCCAGCCGGCTTGCCGCCGCCGGTGCGGGGCGGCCGGGTCTCACGGCTGCTGCCGCTCGCGCCGAAGCCGCGCGGCTTGAAGTCGCGCTTGGCGCCCTCTGGGCCAGCCGCCGTGCGCGGCTTGTACTCGCGCTTGGGCCCGTCGCTGGCGCGCGCCGGAGCGCCTTCGCGCGGCGTGTAGGTGCGGACTGGACGGTCGCCATCCTCGCGGGGCGTGTAGGCGCGCGCCGGGCGTTCGCCGTCCTCACGGGGCTTGTAGGTCTTCTTGGGGTGGACGGTGCGGGGCGTCGCCTTGGCCCAGCCTTCCTTCTTGGGTGGCCGCTCGCGGCGCTCGACCGCATCGGCCTGGGCCGTCTCGGCGGCGCGCACCCGGCTGGGCTTGCGCGACGGGTCCGACATGGCCGAGCCCGAGTTTCCCTTGAGGATCGGCGTCGACACCCGACGACCGGGAATGGGCGCAGGCGTCTCGACCGTATTGCCGGTCGGCAGGTTCTCGGGCCGGATGTAGTCGGCCAGCAGCTCGCGGATCACGCGCGGCCCGATCTCCTCGACCGAGCCGACCGGCAGGACGTCCAGGCGGAACGGACCATAGGCCAGGCGGATCAGGCGGTTGACCGTCAGACCGACGGACTCCAGCACCTTGCGGACTTCGCGGTTCTTGCCCTCGGTGATCGACACCGAGATCCACAGGTTGCTCGGCGTCCGGCCGTCCTCGGATTTGGACTCCTTGGCCTTGTCCAGCGTCGCCACCATGGGACCGTAGGAGATGCCCTCCACGACGGCGCCGTTCTTCAGCTCGTCCAGTTGGTCTTGCGTGATCTTGCCCCGCGCCCGCGCCCGGTACTGACGCACCAGCCCGGCCGAGGGCAGCTCCATCGCCCGGCTCAGCTCGCCGTCGTTGGTCAGCAGCAGCAGGCCTTCGGTCGACAGATCCAGTCGTCCGATCGAGATCACGCGCGGCAGGCCGGCCGGCAGGGCGTCGAACACCGTCGGGCGTCCGGTCGGATCCCTGTGACTGGTCAGCAGGCCCGCAGGCTTGTGATAGCGCCAGACGCGCGTCGCCTGGGTCGAACCCATGGGCTTGCCGTCGACCGTGATCACGTCGTCGCGCGTCACCAGGGTGGCGGGCGTGTCCAGGATGCGGCCGTTGACCGCCACCTTGCCCAGGCCGATCAGCCGCTCGACCTCGCGGCGCGAGGCGATGCCCGCGCGGGCCATGGTCTTGGCGATTCGCTCGGCGCGCAGGGGCGTGTCGGGCGTCTTGGACGGCTTTCCGTCCTTGCCGGCACGTGGCTTGTCGCCGCGATCAGGCTTGTCGCCGAACCGCTTGGGGCCGTCTTCGCGAGGGCTGCGTGGCTTGTCGCCATAGGATTTCGTCCCGTCGCCGCTCTTGCGGGGACCGGAGGATTTAAAGGGCCGGGGCGACCGTTCGTCTTGACGGGCGCGGGGCTTCTTGTCGTTGTCGTCTGTATGGCGGACCATGATGAGCGGTTCATGCGCATGGCGCTGGACCAAGCGCAAGCGGCGGCGGACGCAGGAGAGGTGCCTGTGGGTGCAATTCTTGTCGATCCTGTCTCAGGTGAGGTAATTTCGACCGGCGCCAACGGTCCCATCGCGTCACACGACCCCACCGCCCATGCCGAGATCGTGGCCATGCGACGCGCCGCGACGGCGCTGGAGAACTACCGCCTGACGGGCCTGACCCTCTATGTGACGCTGGAGCCCTGCGCCATGTGCGCCGGCGCCATCAGCCACGCCCGCATCGGCCGCGTCGTCTGGGCCGCCGACGATCCCAAGGGCGGCGCCGTCATCCACGGCCCGCGCCTGTTCGAACAACCCACCTGCCACTGGCGCCCGGCGACGGACTCAGGTCTTCTGGGGCAAGAGGCGTCCACCCTGCTCAAATCCTTCTTCCGTCAAAGGCGGGGAACGGCGGCAGGCGGCGCACGTTAGAACGCCGCGAAAAGCTGCGCTGTTTGGCGTCGCCGTGGAGGGAATGTCGTTGTTCAAGCCGGATCTGCCGCAGTCGATCGTCTTCAGCGGCCTCGCCGCGCTTGCTCTGTTGACCGCCTGCGGTCCCGACCCCGACAAGGCGCCCACCACCGGCGACGAGGTCAAGGAACGCGCCATCGACGCCCAGACCGCCCGCCAGCGCACCGGCGCCGAGATCCAGGACCGCACCCTGAACCGCGTCGTCCACACCGTCTATCTGTGCGACAACGGCGAGCGACTGTCGGTCGATTTCGACAATCCGCGCCAGATGGCGACCATCCGCAACTCGTCCGGCGAGGCCATCGACCTGTATCAGGAACGCGCCGCCGACGGCATCTGGTACCGCGCCTCCAACGTCCAACTGCGCGGCAAGGGCGTCCTCGCCACCTGGTCCGTCGAAGGCCGTCAGCCGACGCAGTGCCGGGCGGTGGACTAAAAGCCTAGCCCCGTCGCGACGTCGGTCGCGGCGCGAGCTGATCCAGCGCCTCCGCGTTGTCACGCCCCCAGGCATAGAGAAGCTCGACCGGCTCCACGAACCGCGCGCCCAGGTCCGTCAGCCGGTATTCGATGGCGGGCGGCATCGTCTCCAGCACATGGCGGCTGATCAAGCCGCTGACCTCCATCTCGCGCAGCGTCTGGGTCAGCATCTTCTTGGACACCCCCGGCAGGCTGCGCAGCAGCACGCCGGCCCGCGCACAGCCGCCATGACGCGCATGCAGCGTGTGCATCACCATGCTGGTCCATTTGGTCGCAAACAGCTCCAGCACCCGCCGGGGCGCACAGTCCTCGCGCCAGTCCTCGTCTTCGCCGCTCGCCTGCATGGTGCTCGCCTTCCGGGACCAGGTCCCCAAATGGTGCCTTCTAGCGACCCTGCATCGGCCCCACTAGGTGATGCGGCGAACGAAGAGGAGACGACCATGTCGAAAACAGCCCTTGTGGTGGGATCCAGCGGCATCGCCGGCGGCGCGGTCGCGGCCGAGCTTGCAGCCCAGGGCTGGTCGGTGCTGGGCCTCGCCCGCCGTCCCGTCGCGCAGGCGGGCGTCACGCCCATTGTCGCCGACCTCCACGATCCGGCGGCGACAGCGGCGGCCCTCGCCGACGCCCGCCCCGACGCCGTCTTCTTCACCACCTGGGCGCGCCAGGCCACGGAGGCGGAGAACATCCGCGTCAACGCCGCCATGGTCCGCACCTTGCTGAACGCCGTGCGCCCGGCGGCCTCGGTGCGTCATGTCGCCCTGGTCACCGGCCTGAAACACTACCTCGGCCCGTTCGAAGCCTACGGCCAGGGCGTCCTGCCCCAGACCCCGTTCCGCGAGGAACAGGGCCGGCTCGACATCGACAACTTCTACTACGCCCAGGAGGACGAGGTCTTCTCCGCCGCCGAACGCGACGGCTTCGCCTGGAGCTTTCACCGCCCACACACCATCATCGGCAAGGCGGTCGGCAACGCCATGAACATGGGAACCACCCTGGCCGCCTACGCCAGCCTGTGCCGCGAGACGGGCCGCCCGTTCCGCTTCCCCGGCTCGGAGGCCCAGTGGAACGGCCTCACCGACATGACCAGCGCGACCCAGTTGGCGCGTCACTTGGTCTGGGCTGCAACCACGCCCGCCGCCGCGAACCAAGCCTTCAACGTCGTCAACGGCGATGTCTTCCGCTGGAAGTGGATGTGGGGCCGTATCGCCGACTGGTTCGGCCTGACGCCCGCCCCGTTTGACGGGACGATCACGCCGCTGGAGACCCAGATGGCTGAGGACCGCGAAGTCTGGCGCCGCCTCGCCGCTCGCAAAAACCTGGTCGAGCCGAACCTCGACCGCCTGGCCTCGCCCTGGCACACCGACGCCGACCTCGGCCGCCCCATCGAGGTGGTGACCGACATGGGCAAGAGCCGCCGCCTGGGCTTCCTCGACTACCAGCCCACCGACGACGCCTTCTTCGCCCTGTTCAAGCAACTCAGGGCCGAGCGCCTGATCCCCTGACGCCTCTAGGACGGGTCGGTTCCCAGCAGACGCAGTTGCTCGACGGCGTTGGCGTTGGCCGTATCCAGCGCGAGCGAGCGCTGGTAGTTCTCCCTGGCCCGCGCACGGTCGCCTGACTTTGCATAGGCCTCGGCCAGGCTGTCGTAGGCGTTGCCGCTTTGCGGATAGAGGCTGACGATCAGCTTCATCAAGGTCAGGGCGTCTGCGACCCGGCCCCTGGACAGCAGCCGGTAGCCCCAGTTGTTCAGATCGCTTTCCGGCAGCGCGCCGGCGCCGTCCCGTGCTGCAAGTTCCGCCGCAACCCGCTCGGCCTGATCGAACCCTTCCGCTTCCAGCCGCTCCTGCAACGCGGCCACACCCGTCAACTTCATGCCGGGAATGAAGCGGGTCGCGACGGAATCGACCAGTTCCTCGGGAGAGGCGCCCGCGAGATTGGTCAGGATGATCACCGCCACCCGATCCTTCGGATAAACGAAGAAGGCGGATCGGCCGCCGCCCGTCATGCCGACCGCAGGATGATCCTGGCGCTCGACGACGAGCCATCCATTGGCCCACTCGCCCGCCTTGCCGTCGTTGAAGCGTCCCGGCGTCCACAGCGCCTCCAGCGTCGCCGGCGCTAGAATCTGGCCCGCCTGAAGCGCGATCAACCACCGCGCCAGATCGGGCGCCGAACTGTTGATGCCGGCGGCGGCGCGGGCGAACGACGGAAACAGCTCGTGCACGTTCTGAAGGCGCGGCGCCTCGCCCTCTCCGGGACGACTGAAGCGATAGCTGTCGGCCTTGCCGGGAATCAGATCCAGGGAATCGCCGAACCCCGAATGGGTCATGCCCAGCGGCTTGAAGACGTCCTCGCCCAAGACCGCCTCGAACGGACGCTCCTGCGCCTGTTCGACGATCCATTGCAGCAGCATATAGTTGGTCTGGTTATAGGCGAACCGCTCGCCCGGAACCGACCTCAAAGGCAGGCCCGCAAGGGCCGCCAGCGCGCTCGCCCTGTCCCGACCGACGTAGCCGCCGTCCGGCGTGATGATGTCCGGCAGACACGACATATGGGTCAGCAACTGACGCACGGTGATCGGACGCCAGGCTTGCGGCAAGTCCGCCAGATAGGTCGAAACCGGCGCATCCAGGTCCACCTCGCCGCGCTCGACCAGCCGCAGGATCTCGACGCCGGTAAAGGTCTTGGTCGCCGAGTTGATCGAGAAGACGGTCTCTTCGGTCACGGGGACCGGCGTCTGCAGATTGGCCAGGCCATAGGCGCCCGAATGGACGATCCGCCCATCCTTCACGACCGCGATCTGCATGCCTGGAATGGAGCGCAGGCTCATCTGGCGCTGGGCCCAGGCGTCCAGATCCGCGCTGGTCGAAGTCTGGGCCAGGGCGCAGAGCGGCGCGCCGGTCAGGGCGACGACGATCGCCAGTGTCGCCGTAAGCTGTCGAAACATGATGCCGGCCCCGTTCGAGAAGCCGGCAACCCACCACTTCAATCCCCAGGCCGCCAGTGAAGCTTTGGTAATGGGCGAAAGGCTTGAAAGCCCTGACTAATCGGCCCGAAACGCCGCGAGCCTTCGATCCAGCCCGTCCCGCACCTCGGGCCAGTCGTCGTCGATCACCGCGAACATGGCGGTGTCGCGCGCCCGGCCGGTGCAGGTGATCTTGTGCTTGCGCAGCACGCCCTCGGCCTTGGCGCCCAGCTTCAGGATGGCGGCCTGGCTCCGGGCGTTGACGGCGTCGGTGATGATCTCGACTCGCACTGCGCCCGCATCGAAGGCGTGGCCCAGCAACAGCCGCTTGCAGGATGGATTGATCGGCCCGCCCCGGGCCTCTGGTCGATAGAAGGTCGAGCCGATCTCGCAGCGGCGATAGGCCGGGTTGATTTCATACAGGCTGGTCGTCCCGACCACCGCGCCGTCTGAGCGCCGCCGCACCGCATAGGCGATCCGCGTCCCGGCCCGCATGGCCGCCAGGGCGCTGTCCCACCAGCCGTCGAAATGCTCGCCATAGGCCGGACCCACCATGATGTCCCAGGCGGCGGCGTCGCAATCGAGCGCCGTCCGCATGTCGGCCTTCAGCCCGTCCTCGAACGGCTCCAGCCGCACGAACCGATCCTCCAGCGGGACCGTGGCGATCCGCATCACGCGGTCGCGCCTTCCTCGATCAGGAAGGCCCGGACCTTGTCCGCATCCACCCCCTTGGCCACGAAGGCCTGGCCGATGCCGCGCGCCAGGATCAGGGTCAGCGCCCCGCCCTCGGCCTTCTTGTCGCCGGCCATCAGGGCCAGCAGCCGGTTGACCGCGAACGATCCCGCCTGCTCCAGCCGCATCGGCAGGCCCGCCGCCGCGACCACCGCCTCGACCCGCGCCACATCAGCCGACGAACACAACCCCTCGCGCGCCGAATACCGGAAGGCCATGCAGCACCCCAGCGCCACCGCCTCGCCGTGCGCCAGCGCGCCTTCGTCGAACCCGACCTCGGTCTCGACCGCATGGCCGAAGGTGTGGCCCAGGTTCAGCAGGGCGCGCCGCCCGGCTTCCTTCTCGTCCTCCCCGACCACCGCGCTCTTGATCTCGACAGAGCGGATCACAGCCCGCTCCAGCGCCGCCGGATCGCCGGTCGCACCCGCCGCCCCTTCGCCGGCCAGCCAGTCGAAGAATGCCGCGTCGCAGATCAGCCCGTGCTTCAGCACCTCGGCCCAGCCAGACTTCACCTGCCGCGCCGGCAGCGTCGCCAGCACGTCGATGTCGGCCAGGACCAGACGCGGCTGGTGAAAGGCGCCGACCAGGTTCTTGCCGCGTGGCGTGTCGATAGCGGTCTTGCCGCCAACCGACGAGTCGACCTGGGCCAGCAGGGTCGTCGGGATCTGCACGAAGTCGATGCCGCGCATGAACAGCGCCGCCGCCAGACCGGCCAGATCCCCCACGACCCCGCCGCCCAGGGCTATCACCACATCCTTGCGGTCCAGCCCGATCTCCAGCAGCCGGTCCAGCACCCGCTCCAGCTCGGCGAAGGACTTGGATCCCTCTCCCGCCGGCACGGTCACGACCTCGCTCTTGACGCCCGCCGCCGTCAGCGACGCCGTCAGGGCCTCGGCGTGGATGCCCGCCACCGTCTCGTCGGTGACGATGACAGTCCGCCCCTTGGCCAGCGGCGCGATATGCGCACCCGCCTGAGCCAGCAGCCCGCGTCCCACCACCACGTCATAGGCCGCGAAGGCCCCGCCGCTGACCGGAATGATCGTCACGTCTTCGTCTCCGCGCGCCGTCTGTGGCGCCAGTGCCGGCGCAGATTCTTGTGAATGGCGTCCACCGCCTGGCCGTGCGAGCCCTGCCCGACGTCCACCGTCACGTCGGCCTCGCCATAGATGGGATAGCGGGCCTCAGCCAAGCTCGTCAGCACCTCCAGCGGGTCCTTGCCCCGCAGAAGGGGACGCGTATCACGCCGCGCCACCCGCTCCGCAATCACCGCCAGATCGGCTCTCAACCACACCGTGTCGGACCGCGCTTTCAACAGCGCCCGCGTTTCCGGGTTCATCATCGCCCCGCCGCCGGTGGCCAGCACGATGGGCGGCCCTTCCAGCAGGCGGCGGATCACCCGCGCCTCGCCAGCCCGGAACTCGGCCTCACCCAGGGCGGCGAAGATTTCCGACACCGTCATCCCGGCCGCCGATTCGATTTCAACGTCGCCGTCGGCGAAGGGCAGTTTCAGCCGGTTGGCCAGCCGGCGCCCCACCGACGATTTGCCCACCCCCATAAGCCCGACCAGGGCTATGGTGCGGGTCGGTCCCGGATTCGCGCGCCGCCTCATCCGGCGGCTCCGGCGGAACGGTCGGTCGAAAGGACGGCGAAGGCGGCGACGCAGGCAGGCATGATCGATCAAACCTCTACACCAAGCCCGCTCCCACGCCATCCGTTCGAAGGACGGACGGTGCGATGACGCCCCAGATCGAGGCCTTTCTGGAGATGATGGCCGTCGAACGCGACGCCTCGCCCCACACCCTGTCCGCCTATGGCCGCGATCTGGCCGACGCCGATACGGCGCTGTCGGACGCCGGCGGTCTGATGAAGGCTGACGCCGAGGCCGTCGAGGGCTGGTTCGCCGACCTGTCGCGGCGCGGCCTGTCCGCCGCCACCGCCGCCCGTCGCCGATCCTCCGCGCGCCAGTTCTACCGTTTCGCCCTGGCCGAGGGCTGGCGCACCGACGACCCGTCGCGCCGCCTCGACGCGCCGAAACAGGGCCGGTCCCTGCCGAAGGTGCTGAGCCGCGACGAGATCGACGCCCTGCTGACCGCCTCGGCCAGCCGAGATGCGGCGGCGGGCCTGCGCCTGGTCGCCCTGGTCGAGATGGCCTACGCCTCGGGTCTGCGGGTGTCGGAGCTGCTGGGGCTCAAGGTCGAGGCCATCCGCCGCGACCCCGCCTATCTAATCGTGCGCGGCAAGGGCGGCAAGGAACGTCTCGCGCCCCTGAATACCGCCGCCCGCGAGGCCGTCAAGGCCTGGCTGACGGCCCGCGACGCCAAGCTCAAGGGCAAAGATGGGCGAAAGCCCGAGGCGCCTGACAGTCCCTGGCTGTTCCCCTCTTCAGGCCGCACCGGCCACCTGACCCCGCGCCGCTTCGCCCAACTGCTGGACGAGGCCGCCATAGTCGCCGGGATAGACCCAGCCCGCGTCAGCCCCCACGTCCTGCGCCACGCCTTCGCCACCCACCTGCTCGAAGGCGGCGCCGACCTGCGTGTCGTCCAGACCCTGCTGGGCCACGCCGACATCGCCACCACCCAGATCTACACCTACGTCGCCACCGACCGCCTGGCCCAGGTCGTCCAGCAAAACCACCCCTTGGCGCGCGACGACTGAACCGCCGCTTGCCCGGCGGCGTTGACCTCTCTAGGTTCCCCCGCCTTCCCTAAGGGCGCTCTTGCCCGCTCGCAATTCCCGGACGCCCTGATGGCCACGCACTATCTCGACTTCGAAAAGCCGATCGCCGATCTGGAAGCCAAGATCGAGGAGCTGTCGCTATTGTCCGACGCCTCGGGCGATTTCGACAATGAGATCGAGGGCCTGCGCAAGAAGGCCGAGCAGCTGCGAAAGAAGACCTACGCCGGTCTGGACCCCTGGATGAAGACCCAGGTCGCGCGCCATCCGCAGCGTCCGCACTTCATCGACTATGTCCAGAGCCTGTTCACCGACTGGAACGAGCTGCACGGCGACCGTCAGTTCGGCGACGACCAGGCCATCCTGGGCGGCCTGGCCCGTTTCCGGGGCCGTCCGGTCGTGATCATGGGCCATGAAAAGGGCCACGACACCGCCACCCGTATCACCCACAACTTCGGCATGGCCCGGCCCGAGGGCTATCGCAAGGCCGTGCGCCTGATGGACATGGCCGAGCAGTTCGGCCTGCCGGTCCTCAGCTTCATCGACACGGCCGGCGCCTATCCGGGCCTGGGCGCCGAGGAGCGCGGCCAGGCCGAGGCCATTGCCCGTTCGACCGAGCGCTGCCTGACGCTGGGCGTGCCCTCCATCGCCACCATCACCGGCGAAGGCGGCTCGGGCGGCGCCATCGCCATCGCGGCGGCCAGCCGCGTGCTGATGCTGGAGCATTCGATCTATTCGGTCATCTCGCCCGAGGGTGCGGCCGGCATCCTGTGGCGCGATGGCGCGCGGGCCCGGGACGCGGCCATGGCGATGAAGATCACCGGCCCGGACCTGATGGGCCTAAAGATCGTGGATCGCCTGATCGAGGAACCGGTCGGCGGCGCCCACACCGACCGCGACGCGGCCATGGCCAATGTCGGCGACGTGCTGGCCGAAGAGCTGAAGGGTTTCGAGGGCCTGTCGCCCCAGCAGATCAAGAAGCGCCGCGCCGACCGCTTCTACGCCATCGGCGCGCTCTAGCCGAACAGCGTTAACGCAGCGTCCACCATCGTCTGCCAAGCTTGCTCCTTCATCCACGGGGTTTGCGACCGGCCATGACCATTGCGGCGCGACCAAACCGGGCCAATCCGGCATGAGCGGCGGCGAATCCCTGCGCGAAAGCGCTGTCTTCAACTTGGGCGGCGCCATCACGATGATCGTCGACGATTCGCCCTTCTCGTTGACGCTGACGTCCAACGCCCTGACCGGGTTCGGCATCCGCCCGGCCTTCGCCTGCGGCACGGGAACCCAGGCCAAGAAGCTGCTGACCGACAAGCCCATCGACCTACTGGTCGTGGACACCGACATGCCCGACATCGACGGGTTCGAACTGGTGCGCTGGCTGCGTCGATCCGGCCCCAACCCCAACGCCTTCACCCCCGTCATCATGACCGCCAGCCATATCCGGCGCGGGCGTGTGGCCGAGGCCCGGGACTGCGGCGCCAACTTCGTCGTCACCAAACCGTTCAGCCCCGCCATGCTGCTGGAGCGCATCCTGTGGGTCGCGCGCGACAGCCGGCCCTTTCTGGAGGTCGGCGACTATCTGGGACCGGATCGCCGGTTCCGACACAGCGGCTATGAGGGCGTCGAACGCCGGGCCGACATGCTGCGCAAGGCCAATGGGATGGAGAGCCTGGCCCTATGACCGTCATCACCCACACCCAGCGCAAGTCGCGCCTGTCCGAAATGCTGGATCGCCCCGGCGGCGTCAGCGTCGGCGTCGCCCTGGCCCAGGCCAGGGCCAATCTGGACGCCCTGCAGGATCAGGCCCGCGCCATCATCGCCGACAATATCGCCGTCCTGCTGGCCAAGCCTGACCCCGACCTGATCGAACCGATGCGGCTGGACCTGGCCTATTCCGCCTCCAGCCAGATCATCGATGCGGCCAGCCCGTTCGCGATGGACGACCTGTGCACGGCGGCCAAGGGTCTGTGCGACCTGCTGGACGCCGCGCCGCGCCAGGGGGGATTTGACTGGCGCATCGCCACCGTTCACGCCCAGGCGATGAAGCTGCTGCTGTCCCTGCCGGCCGAGGAACAGGCCGCGCGAACGGCCATCCTGACCAATCTGCACGAAGTCCTTCGCAAGAAGCTGCCCGCGAGCGATCAGTCCGCGACCTGAGACGCCTTGCCGGCGCGCGTCTGCTTGCGCCACAGGGCGGCGTATTCCCCGCCCTGACGCGCCACAAGCTCATGGTGCCCGCCGCGCTCGACGATCCGCCCGGCCTTCAGCACCAGGATTTGATCGGCGTCCGCCACGGTCGACAGCCTGTGCGCCACCACCAGGGTCGTGCGGCCGTGTCGGGCCTTTTGCAGAGTCCTTTGGATCGCCGCCTCGGTGCGGCTGTCCAGGGCGCTGGTCGCCTCGTCAAGGATCAGGATACAGGGATCGGCCAGCAAGGCTCGCGCGATGCCCACACGCTGGCGCTCGCCGCCCGACAGCTTCAGGCCCCGTTCTCCGACCTTGGTCTCCATCCCGTCCGGCAGGCCGCGAATGAAGTCGGCCAGTTCCGCCGCCTCGGCCGCCGCCCACACCTGGGCCGCGTCTGCATCGGGTCGCGCGAAGGCGATGTTGGCGCCCAGGGTGTCGTTGAACAGGGCCACGTCCTGCGGCACCAGGGCCACGGCGGCGCGCAACGACGCCTGGGTCACCTGACGCGCATCATGACCGTCGATCAGCACGCGCCCTTCCTGCGGATCCAGCAGCCGCAGCGCCAGTTTGACGATGGTAGACTTGCCCGCGCCAGACGGCCCGACCAGCGCCGTCGTCGTGCCGGGCGCCGCGAAGAAGCTGACGTCCTCCAGGCCGTTCGCGCGGGCATCATGGCGGAAGCCGACGCCCTCGAACGCGACCGACGCCCCCCGCGCATCGACGGGTCGCGGCAGGGCCACAGCGTTTAGCGCATCGGCGACCTGGGGCGTCTGACGCGCCACCTTAAGCATCTCCTCCATGTCGATGAAGGACTGGCGGATTTCCCGATAGGCGAAGCCCAGGATGTTGAGCGGCGCATACAGCGATATCATGATCAGAACCGCCGCCGTCACGTCGCCCGGCCCCATCCGCCCGGCCGCCGCCTCGAACCCGGCCATCACCGCCATGACACCCAGACCCAGGTTCATCACCAGGGCCTGCATGCCGTTCAGCATGGCCAGCGAGCTGTTGGCCTTCAGCGAGGCCTCGGCATAGTCGCCCAGCGCCCGGTCATAGGTCTGGGCCGCACGCGTCTCGGCGCCGAACGACTTGACCGTCTCATAGTTCAGCAGGGCGTCCACCGACACGCCGGCGGCCTCGGAATCGGCCGCATTCATGATCCGGCGATGTTCCAGCCGCCAGTTGGACATGGCGAAGGTGGCGGCGGTGTAGATCACCACCACGACCACGGCGACGGCCGCGAACCGCCAGTCGTATTTCGCGCCCAGCACCCCCGCCGCCAGCACCAGCTCCACCCCGGTCGGGATCAGGTTGAAGGCCAGGATACGCAGCAGGAAGTCCACCGCGCGCGACCCGCGATCCATCGTCCGCGACAGGGCGCCTGAGCGTTTGGTCTGGTGGAAGTCCAGCGACAGGCTCAACGCGTGGGCGAAGGCCTCGGCCGCCGTGGTGCGCTGGGCGGCGGCGCGCACGGGCGCGAACACCACGTCCGAAATCAAGGGAGAGGCGGCCGACAGGAACCGCACAAAGGTCCAGCCGATGGCGAAGGCTGCAAAGCCCAGACCAACGGCCGTCGCCGCGCCCTGCAACGCCGCCAGCCGATTGACCGCCGCGCCCAGCACCAGCGGCGCCATCACGCCCAGTCCCTTGCCCGCCAGCGTCAGCATAATGGCGAAGATCAGCCTCAGTTTCAGGTGCGGCGCACCTGAACGGGCAACCAGCCGCGCGAGGTCCGCCAACGCCGTTAGCGTCGGGGGTCCGTCCGTCTTGTCCTGTAGGCTCCCTGCCTGCTGCGCCTTGACCATCGGGTCACGCCTGCCGCCGGAGCGTTCGCCTCGTATCGCCATGATCCGCATATGGAAAGCCATTGCGACCGGGGAAAGGCCACGCTGGCGCGCGACCGGGGATTAGTCGCTCAACCCAGGCTGACGATCGCCTCGATCAGCTCGTCCACGGCCGCTTCCTGCGTCGCCCACGAACAAACGAACCGCACCGATCCATCGTCGAACGGATAGCAGGCCCAGCCCAGGGCGTTCAGGCGCGCGTGCGCCTCAGGCGACATCCGCACGAAGACGGCGTTGGCCTCGACCGGATGCGCCAACACGAAGGGCGTGCGTACCGCGATCCCCGCCGCTAGGCGCTGCGCCATCAGATTGGCGTGGGCGCCACCCGATTCCCAGTCTCCGCTTTCCAGCAGTCCCAGCATCGGTCCCGACAGCATCCGCGCCTTGGAAGCCGTCTGCCCCGCCTGTTTCAGACGATTGTCCAGACGCCGCACCAGACGCTTGTCGAACAGGACGATGGCCTCGGCGCAGTTGGCGCCCGCCTTGGCCCCGCCGAACACCAGCACGTCCACGCCCAGGCGCGGGATGTCCTTCAGATCGAACCCCGAGGCGACCGCATTGGTCAGGCGCGCGCCATCCATATGGACGCCGTAGCCCAGCGCTTTGGTCGGCTCGATCAGGTGGCGCAGCTCCTCCTCGGTATAGACCGCGCCATACTCGGTGGCCTGGGTCAGAGACAGGGCCGCCGGCGGCTGGCGGTGGCCGACTTCGGCCTCGCCCAGATGCGCCTGCAGGGCCAGCGGATCGATCTTGCCCGAAAAACCCGGCAGGCCGATCAGGCCGACGCCATGACCGAAGAAGCCCGGCGCGCCGGTTTCGTCCGTGCAGATGTGGGCGGCGTTGTGCGCCAGAACCGCCTCATAGGGCTGGGCCAGCATCGACAGGGCGATGGCGTTGGCGGCCGTGCCGCTGAAGACGAACCGCACCTCGGCGTCCGCATCCAGCCGCTGGCGAATCTGATCGGCGGCGCGCGCGGTGACGTCGTCGCCGCCGTAGGCGCGGGCGAACCCCTTGTTGGCGCGCACCAGGCCTTCGATGGCGCTCAGGGCCATGCCGGCGGTGTTGTCGGATCCGAAATCGTAGCGCATCAGCGGGCCGTCGCCTTCAAATCAGCTGCGTCATCCTCGACAGTCCGCACACGGACCACCGGCATCACATCCTCGTCGCCATAAGGCACGGCGACCTGATGCGGGAACGGAATCTCGATGCCCGCGGCGTCCAGCGCCTCCTTGCCGCCCTGCATCAGATCGGCCTGGGTCTGCCACCAGTCGCCGACCTTGACCCAGGCGTGCAGCGTCACCTGGACCGAACTGTCCAGCAGGCCCGTCACCCCGGTCCAAGGATGGGGGTCGTGCAGCACCTTGTCATGCGCTTCGGCCATGTCGGCCAGAACGCAGCGCGCCTGGTTCAGGTCGTCGCCGTAACCGACGGTGAAGTTGATCTCGATCCGGCGCGTCTGCTGTCCCGTCAGATTGGTCAAAGGATCGCTCAGAACCTTGGAATTCGGGATGACGATCTTGTGGTTGTTGGCGTTCGAAAGCTGGGTGGTGAACAGGTCCAGCCGCTGCACGGTGCCGGACATGCCGCCCACGTCCACGACGTCCCCGACGCGATAGGGCCGCAGCACCAGCAGCATGATCCCCGACGCCACGTTCGACAGCGTGCCTTGAAGCGCCAGCCCCACGGCCAGAGACGCCGCGCCCAAGACCGCGATGATCGAGGTCGTCTGCACGCCCAGACGCTGAAGCACCGCGATCATGCCGATGATGAACACCACCACCCGCACGACCTGAACCGCAAAGCTCAGGACCGTTGGATCATGACGGAAGCCCTTGACGCGCGACAGACCGTTGCGCGCCGCCCTCGAAGCCCATTTCGCCGCAAAGACCGTCGCGGCGAAGATCAGGATGGCGATGGTCAGGTTGATCGCGAAATCACCGGCCATGTCGGTCAGTTTGGCGATCACGGCGGCGTCTACGGATACGGCCTTGCGGCCTGCGGCGACCGCTTCGGCGATAGGGGTGACGTCAGTAGGCAGGGGCGAAGACATGCGCCGGGTCTAACGCCTGACGCGCCGATTGGAACCCCCGAAGCCCGATTTCAGGCCTTGGCGATCCGTCCGCCGCCGCTTTCGATGGCGTCCAGCAGGTCCATCACGTCGTCGATGGTGTTGGCCTCCCGCGCCGGCTTGTCCCAGCGAATACGACTGACGCGCGGGAAGCGCATGGCGACGCCCGACTTGTGCCGGGTCGATCGGTTCAACCCCTCGAAAGCGATCTCAAGCACCAGGCCGAAGTCGCGCTCTGCCCGCACCGACCGCACCGGCCCGAACCGGTCGATGGTGTGGTCGCGCACGAACTTGTCGAGCTGTTTCAACTCCTCGTCGGTGAAGCCGAAATAGGCCTTGCCCACCGGCGTCAGTGCCCCCTCCGGCGTCCAGACCCCGAAGGTATAGTCGGAATAGAAGCTGGATCGCTTCCCATGCCCCCGCTGAGCATACATCAGGACGGCGTCGATGACGTGGGGATCGCGCTTCCACTTGAACCACGGCCCCTTCGGCCGTCCCGCCAGATAGGGACTGTCCCAGCGTTTGAGCATCAGGCCTTCCGCCGCCGCCCCGACCGGCGGATCGGCCCGGAGCTGCGCCAGCTGATCCCAGTCGGCGTAGTCGACCACCGGCGACAGATGCAGCCGCTCGCCCGTATGGCTCGCCACCAGGGTCTCCAGTCGTGCGCGACGGTCGCGCAGAGGTAAAGTCCGCAAGTCCTCGCCGTCCTGAGCCAGCAGGTCATAGGCGACCACCGCCGCCGGAAAGGCCTGCATCGACTTGGCGTCCACCGTCTTGCGGTTCAGCCGCTGCTGCAGATCCCCGAACGGCGCCACCGCCCCGTCGCGCCACACGATCAGTTCGCCGTCGATCGCCCCCTGGAACGCCAGGGCCTCCATCACATCGGGAAAGGCGGCCGAAATCTCGTCGCCGGTGCGGGAATACAGCTTGCCGACATCGCCCTCCAGCACCGCCTGAACCCGTATGCCGTCCCACTTCCACTCGGCGGCGTAGTCGGCGGGCGACAGTTTGGGCAGATCGACCGCCTCGTCGATGGCGACTGCCAACATGACGGGTCGGAACCGGCCGGGCGCATCGGGGCTGGGTCGTTCCGCCCTGCCCTCCAGCCAAGCGAACAGGTCGGCATAGGGCGGCTCGACCGCGTGCCAGACCTCTTCGATCGCCGATGCGTCGATGGCGTCCAGCGTCGTCTGCGCCTCGTCCCCGTCCGGCGACGGCGGGTCCATCACGGCGTCCGGTCGCATCATCGCCGCCGCCGTCTTGGCCAGCCGCGCCGACAGGCCCACACGCAAGGCCCCGGTCATCAGTTTCAGCAGCGCCCAACGGCCCTTGGGCTCCAGCGCGTCCAGCCAGCCTTCCAGGAGGCCTCGCACCTCGGCGCGGCTGGCGGTGCGCAACGCCTCGACCACCTCGGCCAGCTCCGGCTCGCGATTGGGCCGGTGATCGGGGCTGACGGGCCAGATCAAGGCCACCGTCTCGGCCAAATCCCCGACATAATCGTAGGACCAGCCGAACAGTACGCTGTCCACCCGCCCCTCGACCGCCTTCCTGATCATCGCCGGCTTGGCGGCGTCGAATGTCAGATCGCCCGTTAGCGCCGCCAGCGCCCATCCCCGGTCGGGATCGGGCGTCGCCCTCAGATAATCCCTGACCAGCACCAGCTTCGCATTGCGCGAAGCCGTCAGGGACAAACGATCCAGAAGCTCGGCGAAGGCGCGCATCGTCATCCATCTTGGGCGCTCGAAGCGTCGCCGCATACCAGAACGAAAAACGCCCCGGAGGTTTCCCTCCGGGGCGCGTCTTCGATCTTAGGGGATCAGTTGAACAGGCCGGCGATCACGGCGGTGATCAGACCCCCGGCGACGGCGGCCAGAACCACGTCATTGCCGCTGCGGACATATTGGTAGCCGCGGGGCGGGGCGCGCAGGCCATAGCGGTTGTAGTCGTTCACCACATAGGCGTTGGTCCGGTAGTAGGACGGCATCCGCTGACCATAGCTCCAAGTGCGCACTGCATAGCCGCGAGGCGGGGCATAGCGCGGAGCGTTATAGCGACGCTCGGCCCGCTGCCAGCGGTCATAGGCGCGTTGTTGCTGGCGATACTCCTGGCGGTCCTGGCGCTGGTCCTGACGGAACTCGCGGCGGTCGTCACGACGGTCCTGGCGATGATCGCGACGGTCTTCGCGTTGCTCATAGCGATGATCGCCGCGCGACTGGGCCGAGGCGGCGCCGGCGGCGCCCAGGGCGGTGGTGGCCATCAGGGCGGCCATCGTAGCGGTAAGGATCTTCCTCATGATCGTGTCTCCATCTGCGTCGAAGGGCTTCGACTTGATCGCAGTTATGGAGCCTGCCGGCTGAGGCGTGTCTGAACCGCCGTCATCGGCTTACATTCACATGAGGAACACGTCTCGGCCTCAATCAGGCGGCGACGGAGGTCTCGGACGGCGGCAGCGCCATCTCTCCGACAGCCTCGCGTCCGCCCCCGACCCGTTCTATCAGCGCAGCCAGTGCGCCAAAGTCGATGGGCTTGTTCAGATAGGCGTCTGCGCCGGCGTCCAGGCCGGCCTCATGGTCTTCGTTCCGGGCGGATGCCGACAGGACGACGATGGGCGTGCCCGCATTCTGGCCCCCGCCGTCGCGAATAAGTCGGGTCGCGGTCAGACCGTCCATGACCGGCATGTTCACATCCATGATGATCAGGTCGAACGGCTGTTCCTGGGCGATCTCGACCGCCATCTGGCCGTTCTCGGCCGTCGAGGTGACGTGGCTGGCCGAACTCATCCAGGCTTCGAGGATCATGCGGTTCACGGGGTGATCCTCGACCACGAGGACGCGCAGTGATTCGCCGCCTGCGATCTCGGCATGGACTTCATCGGCCGCGACCGGCTTGGCCCATTCGACCACCTCGGCCTCGATCTCCAGGGTGAAGCACGACCCTTCCGCCAGCCTTGAGGTGACGGTGATATCGCCGCCCATGATGTTGGCCATGCGCCGCGCAATGGTCAGGCCCAGGCCCGTGCCGCCGAAGCGGCGTGTGGAAGAGGTGTCGACCTGGGTGAAGGGCAGGAATAGCCGCTCCAGGTCCGCCGCGGCAATGCCGGTGCCGCTGTCCTTGACGATGAACTCGAACCGCACCCGCTGGTCCGACACGCGATGACCGCGCACGATGTAATGGATCTGGCCAGATTCGGTGAATTTGACCGCGTTCGACAGCAGGTTCTGAACCACCTGGCAGACCCGCAGCGGATCGCCACGCACCACCGTCGGGATTTCCCCTTCCAGGGTCGAGACGAACTCCAGCCCCTTGGCTTCGGCCTGAGCTTCGAACGGTCCGGTGATCCGCTTGTGCAGGCTGTCGACAGCGATATCGACGACCTCGAAGTTCATCTTGCCCGCCTCGATCTTTGTCATGTCGAGGATGTCGTTCAGCAGCGACAGCAGGTTGTCGCCCGAGTTGCGGATGATCGACAGATACTCGCGTTGCGTCGCCTCCAGACGCGTGGCGCTGAGCAGTTGGGCCGCGCCCAGGACGCCGTTCATCGGCGTGCGCAGCTCGTGAGAGATCACGCCCAGGAAGTTCGACTTGGCGTCATTGGCGGCGTTGGCCTTGTCGCGCGCGGCTTCCAGTTCCTCGATCAAATGGGACTGATGCGACTGGAAGGCGCGGATGCGCTCTTCGCGCAGCAGGGTCATGGTCACCAGAACGAACAGCCCCGCCGCCGTGAACGGCAGGACGGCCAGCATCGACCAGAAATCGCTGGAGCCCCACAGGCTGAACAGAATAACCGCCGCCGCCGCACCATAGGGGGACGAAATGATCAGGGCCTGACGGGGCGAGCTACGCAGCTGGGCGAACACCAGCACATAGCCGGAGATGATCAGGGCCAGGGCCAGCGGTCGTCCGAAATCGGAAGGCGAGAACCAGGCCAGCAAGGGCGCGATGGCCCAGGCGCCGGTCGTCACCGTGGCGACGATGGGGAAGATCACCCCCCAGTTCGTGCCCACGCGATGGCTCAGCCGGTGTTCGACCAAGCCACGCACCGCACCCGCCGCGACCGTCACGCCGAACCACAGCACCGCCTGCCACAGGCCCACCGTGCCCAGCAGCCCGACAGCCCACGAGGCGATGATCAGGTAGCGCAGATATTGCGTTTGCAGGATGGCCGTCAGGGCCTGGGCTGCATCGCCGGCGCGCTGATCGCCTTCAAACGCCTTCGCGACGCCGTCGGATTCCACCATAAGCCCAGATCCCCACGTTCTGTTTGGTCGCGTGACGCTAAGACGAAGGTTCTAAGACGATGTGAACGGTGTTTTTCCGTCAGGCGCTCTCTCCCGCCTCCTCGGGGGTCAAGGCCTTGATCGACAGGGCGTGGACGGGTCCGGCCATCTCGTCCTTGAGCAAGGCGTTGACCGCACGCTGTCGCGCCAGACGCGACTGCCCCTGGAAAGCGGCCGAAACGATCACCAGATTGAAATGGCTTTCCCCACCGGATTTGGCGTCCATCCCGCCTTCATGGTGATGCCCGGCGTGTCGCCAGCTGTCATCTTCGACCTCCAGCCGTTGCGGCGATAGCCCATCGGTAAGTTTTGCACGAATAATCGTCGCAACCGGGCCTTCTGACATGATCGATTCCTTGATGCTGTCCCATTCGGCCTTACACTTCGGCTGATGTCCGCCTCCTTTCAATACAAGCCGCGCTTCACCGACATTCGGGTGAAGCCGCCCAAGCCCGATGAAGAGGCGGCGAAAGCCGACGTCCTTCACCTCAAGCCGGGCGAGACGCCGTGCCAATGGCCCGACTGCCGAAGGGCCGCGGCCGCCAAGGCGCCGAAGTCGCGCGAGCGGCTGAACGACTTCTACGAATTCTGCCAGCCCCACGCCGGCGAGTACAACAAGGGCTGGAACTTCTACGCCGGCATGAGCGAAGGCCAGATTCGCAACCTTCAGGAAAACGAGGCCATGACCGGCGGCCGCCCGACCTGGGAAATGCAGGCCGGCAAGTTCACGCGCGAGGCCGCCGCCTTCGCCGCCAAGATGGGCACGTCCAACACCACCGGCGCCGGCTCATGGCGCGACAGCTTTGGCCTGTTCGGGCGCAAGGGCGACCAGGCGCCCCAGTCTCCGACCGAGGATCGTCGCATCGGCAAGCTGGAACGCACCGCCCTGGCCGACCTGGATCTGGATCCCGGCGCGGACAAGGCCAAGATCAAGGCCCAGTACCACGACCTGCTGAAGCGGTTTCACCCCGACACCAACAACGGCGACCGGGGCGCGGAGGCCAAGCTGCAACGGGTCATCAAGGCCTGGAAGACGCTGAAGAAAGCCGGCCTGGCCTGATCGCCTATTCGGCGTAGTTCATCTTGCGCGTCATGCCGCCGTCCACCGTCAACACCTGACCTGTGACGAAGCCCGCATCGGCTAAATAGAGCACGGCCTGGGCGATGTCATCGACACGCCCCACCCGGCCGACGGGATGCTGGTCGTGATCGACGGGACGCAGGTCGTCGTCGCCGGAAATCCAGCCCGGCGCGATCGCATTCACCCGCGTCTTCGGCCCCAGGCTGATGGCCAGGGCGTGGGTCAGGGCGACCATGGCGCCCTTGGATGCGGCATAGGCCTCGGTCTCCGGTTCCGACATGAAGGCGCGGGTCGAGGCCATGTTGATGATGCTCCCGCCCTTCGCCATCAGCGGAATGGCGCTGCGGGTCATCAGGAAGGCGCCCGTCAGATGGCTGTCGACCGTCTTGCGCCAGTCCTCCAGCGACAGTTCGGCCAGCGGCCCGTTGACCGGATCAGCCACGCCGCCGTTGTTCACCAGCAGGTCCAGTTCCGACCAGCCAAGTTCCTCATAGCCCTTGGCCACAGAGGCTTCGTCGCCGATGTCGCATAGGATCTGGCGCGTGCCGGCCATGATGGCTTTCAGGTCGAAAGACGCGACTTCCCACCCGCGCGCAGCCAGCGCCTTGCAGACGCCGGATCCGATCAGACCTGCGCCGCCCGTAACGATTGCTTTTCTCATGGCCTTGGAACCGGCGAAGACGGCCTTGGTTGCGCCGCGCCGGCCTTAACCCGCCGCCCCGCTGTTCGAGGCGGTCATCATCGGCGCCGACGGTTCGCGGAAATAGCGGTCGATGCCATCCGCGACCGACTTCATCAAACGACGGCGGGCGCGCTCGTCGGTCAGCAGCCGCTCGTCCTCGGGATTGGTGATGAAGCCCATCTCCAGCAGCACGGCCGGCACGTCGGGGGCCAGCAGAACGGCCAGACCCGCATCGCGGTGGCTGCGGCGCAGCAGGGGCTGGTCCGAGCCTTCCAGATGGGTCAGCAGGACGCGGGCGAACTGGGCCGAGCGATTCTGGGTCGCGCGCTGGGTCATATCCAGCAGGATGCGGTCCACCGACGGGTCGCGGCCCGGCAGGTGCAGTTCGCGGTGCCAGTTGTCGCCGCGCGTGAACTCGCGCACGGCCCGGCCGGCGCCTTGTTCCGACAGCGTATAGACGCTGGCCCCGCGCAGCGCAGGATCGGCCCCGGCGTCGGCGTGCAGGGATATAAACAGGTCGGCGTCCGACTGACGCGCAATGGACACCCGGCGATACAGGTCGACATACCGATCGTCGGACCGCGTCAGCCGCACGCGGTAACGACCGTTCTTCTCCAGTTCGGTCTTCAGCGCCAGGGCGGCGGCCAAGGTGACTTCCTTTTCCTTGGCGCGAGCGCCGCTGGCGCCGGGATCGTTGCCGCCGTGGCCGGCGTCGATGACGATCAGCGGCCGTTCGGCCCGGCGCGGCGGCGCGCTGGGGCGCGGCGCAGGCGCGGCGGACGCGCGCGCAGCCGCGCCGGTCGCCTTCAGATCCACGACATAACGATAGTGGCTGACGCCGTCGCCGGGCGGCAGCAGGAAACGGCGCTCGATCTCGCTGCCGCGCGCCAGCTCCAACTGAACCCGCGACGCCCCCCCAGACGAGGTCACCTCGTAAGACCTTACCAGGCCCGATCCGCCGCCGTTCAGTCCCCGTCCCGGCGCAACGCCGTTCAGGGCCAGGATTACGCGGCCCTCGCCGCCCGCGTCGATGACGCGCCCTTGCGCCGACTTGTCCAGATCGATGACCACACGGGTTCGGTCGCCGTCAGCGCCGAAGCGCACCGCCAGCACGTCGCCTTGGGCGCCCCAGGCGAAACCGCGCGTCGCAGACAGACCGACCATGCAGATGACAACGAAGGCCAAGGCGGTCATCGCCCATTCCTTCGCGCCCCAGCGCATCAAACCTGTCAAAACGCGACCGCTCATTGCGACGCCAAACCCAAATAAAGCCTACTAGGCCGTCATCATGCCAGACGCTCGTATTCAGGGGGTTAAGGCGAACGCCTTTTAATTCTCCAGTTGCGTGACTATGCTGTGACCGCTCGCGAACCGATCGCGCCGATTTCGCCTCTGCGGATCTTGGCGCGCCCTCCTCGCGGCGTTGACTTTCACCAATCCGAGAACCGCCCCGGCATCGCCGATGGTTCGAAGAGCGGACCAGGGACGCGGCCTTCCCAAGGGATTGGCGCGCCCGGTTCAGGACCGACGACTTCAATGGGCCTTTCCGCCTGCGTTCCCCAACGGCTTGATCAAGCCCGCTTCGCCGTTCTCGGCGAGGGGATGTCGCGCGCGCCGGCCCTCACCTTCATTCGGCGAGCCGCCATGACCCTGCCCGGTGTTCCGGGACGGTCGGCCTGCGCGCGCCAGAGAGAGACTATCCATGTCAAAGACAATGCTGATCGATGCGGCGCATCCCGAGGAGACCCGGGTCGCCATCGTGGACGGACGCCAAATTGAGGAATTCGACTTCGAATCCCGTGCGAAGCGCCAGCTTCGCGGCAACATCTACCTCGCCAAGGTCACACGCGTAGAGCCCAGCCTGCAGGCTGCGTTCATCGAATACGGCGGCAATCGCCACGGCTTCCTAGCCTTCAACGAAATCCACCCGGACTATTACCAGATCCCGGTCGCCGATCGCGAAGCCATCATGGCCGAAGCGCACGACGATGAGGACGAGGACGATCTGGATCGGGAATCGACCGGCGACGACGTCGATCCCGAAGGCGCCCTGGCCGACGAGGAACGTCTGAAGCGCCGCCTGATGCGTCGCTACAAGATCCAGGACGTCATCAAGCGCCGCCAGATCCTGCTGGTTCAGGTCGTCAAGGACGAGCGCGGCGCCAAGGGCGCGGCCCTGACCACCTGGCTGTCACTGGCCGGGCGCTACTGCGTCCTGATGCCCAACACGGGCAAGGGCGGCGGCATCAGCCGCAAGATCACCAACACCTCCGACCGTCGCCGGCTGAAGAGCGCCGTCTCGGCTCTGGACGTGCCCAAGGGCATGGGCCTGATCATCCGCACGGCCGGCGCCAAGCGCACCAAGGCCGAGATCAAGCGCGATTATCAGTATCTGCTGCGCCTGTGGGAGACGATCCGCGAGACCACCCTCGCCTCTCACGCCCCCTCGGTGATCTACGAGGAGGAAAACCTGGTCCGCCGCGCCGTGCGCGACATGTTCGACAAGGATTTCGACGGCATCCAGGTCGAGGGCGTCGAGGGCTTCAAGGAAGCGCGCGACTTCATGCGCGTGCTGATGCCCGCCCAGGCCAACAAGGTTCACCTGTATCGCGGCTCGCGGCCCCTGTTCGCCGCCAACGGCATCGAGGAACTGCTGACGCAGATCCATCAGCCGGTCGTGCCGCTGAAGTCGGGCGGCTATCTGGTCATCAACCAGACCGAGGCCCTGGTGGCCATCGACGTCAACTCGGGCCGCGCCACCAAGGAACGCAACGTCGAGCAGACGGCGTTCAAGACCAATATGGAAGCGGCCGAAGAAGCCGCTCGCCAGCTGCGCCTGCGCGACCTCGCCGGCCTGGTCGTCATCGACTTCATCGACATGGATGAGGGCAAGAACAACCGCGCCGTCGAGCGCGTGTTGAAGGAGGCCCTGTCCTCCGACCGCGCCCGCATCCAGATGGGCCGCATCTCCCCCTTCGGCCTGATGGAGATCAGCCGCCAGCGTCGCCGCCTGGGCGTGATCGAGGGCGCCACCGAGGCCTGCCCGCACTGCCAGGGCACCGGCCGCATCCGCTCGGCCGAATCCGCCGCCCTGATGACCTTGCGCGCGGTCGATATCGAGGCCGGCAAGAACGGTGCCGGCGTCGTGGTGCTGAAGGTCTGCACCGCCGTCGGCCTGTACATCCTGAACCACAAGCGCGCCTATCTGCAGTCGCTGCTGGAACGTCGCGGCCTGAACGTCATCGTCCAGATCGACGACAGCCTGGGCCAGGGCGAGCACAATATCGAGCGCACCGAGACCAACGAGGACTTCGTCGCGCCCGAGATCGAGATGCCCAATCTCGACGACGACTTCGACGCCTCGCTGTACGAAGACGAAGATGAGGACGACGACGAGGAAATCGTCGGCGACGATGACGACGATGTCGAGGCGCTGGACCGCGAGGACAGCGACGACGATGAGCCGCGCGAACGGGCTGAACGCGCCGAGTCCGGCGGTCGTGATCGCGATCGCGGTCGGGGCCGCAATCGCCGCCGTCGTGGCGGTCGTCGCGACGAGGAGACCGCAGAGGTCGCCGAAACCGTCGAAGCCGCCGACACGCTGAACGTCGACGACGCCTCGGACGACGAGGAAGACGAGAACGGCCGTCGCCGTCGCCGTGGGCGCCGTGGCGGGCGCCGGGTCCGCGAGGATGGCGAGCGCGACGTCTACACCTGGGTCCGCGGTCGCACGCCGTCGCTGGACGACCCCTATGTCTGGTTCGACCCGCTGAATCCGGGCCGGTCGGAAGGTCGTACTGAGCGCTCCGAACGTGCCGAGCGTCCCGAGCGCGTCGAACGCCCCGCTGTGGCTCAGTCCGAGGTCGAAGGCCTGGACGCTGTCGCTGGTGAAGGCGCCGGCGAAGAGGGCGGCCGTTCGCGCCGTCGCCGTCGTCGCGGTCGGGGTCGTGGCGACGCGCCTGTCGGTCACGAGATCAAGGTCGAGAACCGCGCCACCAACGAAGGCATGCCGCCCGACGGCTCGCCCGAGACGCCGATGGCCGTGATGGTCGATACGCCCGCCGAGACGACCGAAATCGATACCCCGGCTGTCGCGCCGGAACCGCAACGTCGTCGCGTTCGCCGCAAGTCGGCCAGCGCCAATGTCGAGATCGCGGCCGAACCGCATCCCGACACGGCCATCGAGCCGAACGAGGCTGCGGTCGAGGGCGCGCCGGTCGAACTGGACGTGACCCCGCAGGAGGCCCTGGCGGCTGAGCCGGTCGAGGTCTCGCCGGTCGAGGAGCCGGCTCCGATTCCGGTCGCAGAAGCTGTTCTGGCCGAGCCATTCGTCGCGCCAGTCCCCGAGATTGATGTCGAGGCGATCATCGCCGAAGATCCGAACCAGATCGTCGCACCGCCTGAAAAGCCCAAGCGTGGGTGGTGGCGCCGCTGATCGGTCACGATTAGACTGTCAGGATGCAGGCGGGGGCCGGTCGCTATTGGAGTAGAGCCATGAGATGGCTTCCCCGATCTGCATCTCGCGTTCTGGCGGCGACGGCGGCGGGCCTTATGGCTCTCGTCGCCGCCGGCCAGGCCTCGGCCCAGAGCCTGATCCGCGACACCGAGGTCGAGGGCATCGTGCGCGAATGGGCCGACCCGGTCTTCGTCTCGATGGGGCTGAACCCGACCGACATCCAGGTCCTGCTGGTCAATGACGACGACCTGAACGCCTTCGCCACGCGCGGGCGGATCATGGGCGTCAACACCGGCCTGATCCTGCGCACCAAGACGCCCGGCGAACTGCTGGGCGTGATGGCGCACGAAGCCGGCCACATCAAGAACCGCCACACCCTGCGCGACGGGGCCCAGAACGCCGGCCGCCAGCCCATGCTGATGACCATGGCCCTGGGCGCCCTGGCGATCGCCGCCGGCGCGCCCGACGCCGGCGTCGCCCTGCTGGGCTCCAGCCAGTATTTCGGCGCCTTGGGCGCCTTGCACTATATGCAGAGCCAGGAAGGCGAGGCTGACATAACGGGCGCACGCGCGCTGGAAGGCGCAGGCGAATCGGGGGCCGGCCTGGTGTCCTTTTTCGAGAATTTCCGTTCGCAGGAAGTCTTCTCCGACGCCCGTCGCTATCCCTATTTCCGCAGCCACCCTCTGTCGTCGAACCGGATCGAGACCCTGCGCCGCTATGTGCAGGAACAGCCGCACTACGATCACCGCGACAGCCCCGAGCGGATGGCCCAGCACGCCCTGATCCTGGCCAAGATTCACGCCTTCATGGACCCGCCAAATGGAACGTTGCGCGACTATCCGTCGACCAACACCTCCCTGCCCGGCCGCTATGCCCGCGCCATCGCCTGGTATCGCGACGGCCAGACCGAAAAGGCGCTGACGGCGGTGGACGAACTGATCGCCGGCGACGTGACCAACCCCTATTTCCAGGAACTGAAGGGCCAGATCCTGTTCGAGGAAGGCCGTCCGGCCGAGGCCGTCGCCGCCCATCGCGAGGCCGTGCGGCTCAAGCCCGATGCCCCCCTGCTGCGCGTCAACCTGGCCCACGCCCTGATCGAGACCAACGACAAGGCCAATCTGGACGAGGCCATCGACCAGCTGAAACATGCCGTGGTCGCTGAGAAGGACAACACCATGGCCTGGCGCCTGCTGGCCCAGGCCTATGCCTCGCAAGGCAAGGAGGGCGAGGCGCGCCTGGCCTCGGCCGAATACTATTTCGCGGCCGGCAGCGAGCAGCAGGCGACCCAGTTCGCCCTTCGCGCCCGCTCCATGCTGGACCCCGGCTCCATGGAATGGCGCAGGGCCGTGGACATCGTCCTGGCCTCGGGCGCCACGCCCGACGATCTCAACGACCTGGACCGTCGCGACGCCGCGCGCCGACCGACAACCCTCAACTAACCTTTCCAACTGCGAGACTGAATGACCGACGACGCCCCCACGCCTGCGCCCGAAACCAAGACCGCCAAGCCTGCGTGGCGGAACGGCGCGCGCGCCGGCTATCTGGCCTTGGGCCTGTCGGTCATCGCCCTGGGGTTCTCGGTCGCGCCCTATTTCAGCGCCGGTGGCGCCGACGTCCGGTCCTATCTGCTGGAGCATCCCGAGGTGCTGCAGGAGACGCAGCTGGCGCTGCAGTCCAAGGAAGCCGAGGCCAGCGTCGAAGAGACCAACCAGGCCGCCGCCGCCAACGCCGGCCTCTTGGCGCCCGACGCCCGCGACCCCGCCTTCGGTCCGGCGAACGCCAAGGTCACGGTGGTCGAATTCTTCGACTTCCGCTGCCCCGGCTGCAAGGCCGTGGCCCACGACTATCGCGCCCTGATGGCCGCCCACCCCGAGGTCCGCTTCGTCTTCAAGGACTGGCCCATCCTGGACCGCGGCGACGACATCGCCTCGCAATACGCCGCCCGCGCCGCCCTGGCCGCGCATCAGCAGGGCAAGTATCTGGAGGTCTACGACGCCCTGATGACCGAGCGCGCCCTGTCGATCGAGTCCATCGACGCCATCCTGGCCGCCAACGGCGTCGACATGGCCCGCGCCAAGGCCGCTATCGCCGCGCCCGACACCACACGCCACATCGCCGACATCCACACCACGGCCGCCGCCCTGCGCCTGCGCGGCACGCCCACCTTCTTCATCAACGGCAAGGCCAGCCCCGGCATCGACCCCGCCGAAATCGCCAAACTGATCGAAGCGGCCAAGAAATAACCCTCTCCCGCTGGGAGAGGGCTTGAGCGCACGGCGGCGAAGCCGTCGTTCTGGCGCGAAAGGGTGAGGGTCGGGTGGTGCGAACTGGCCCACCGGCCAACCCTCATCCGGCCCTTCGGGCCACCTTCTCCCAACGGGAGAAGGAAAAGTCGTCAGGCCTCACCCAGCGTCATCTTCCCGCCGATCCATTCGACGCCCGCATGGCGCAGGGCGTCGTTCGCCGCAGCCTCGTCGCCCAGCGCCTGCTCGGCGCGATAGAGCACATAGTAGCTGTAGGGATCGCTGGGCCAGTCCGTCAGCAGTTCGGCGATCTTGGCCTTGGCCCCGGCCGCATCCCCCGACGCCAGCATGGCGGCGGCCAGGCTGCGGCGCGTCGGATACCAGATCATCGGCGGGTCGCCGCCTTCGGGATTCATCGCCTGGATCGCCGCCGCCCGGCCATAGGCAGCGATGGCGGTCGGATAATCCTGGTCGATCATGGCCGCGCGGCCTTCCAGCACCTTCTGGAACAGTTCGGCGAATCCGATCTGACGATCCGCCATCGCGCCCTTGAAGGCTTTGTCCGCAAGCAGGGCCGCGATGGCCTGGGCCTCGATCCGCACAGCCGCCGCATCGCCTCTGCGCGCCGCCGCCTCGCCGCGCGCATAGCGCCAGCCGACCCGCATCAGCGGCCGCCCGACGTCCGGCTCGGGCAAGGCCGCGACCTGGGCGTCGGATCCGAACCGGCCGTAAAGCGCATAGGCGTCGGCCGCCATGATCTGACGATAAACGACATAGCCGTCGTCACCGGGTTCGGGCGCGCCCAGCAGCTGCGGATAGGTCGCCATATACCAGTCGGCCAACTCCAGCCCTCGTTCGGCCCCGCCCGCCATCAGGGCGCCGCCCATGCCGAAATGGATGTTGTGGGCGTGAAGCCGCATGCCACGAATACCGCCTGGCGGGCTGGCCAGCCGGTCGTAGGTCTTGTCCAGCGCCACGGCGTTGACGTTGGACATCATCGCGTCCTTGTACCGCCCGACGCGATAGAAGGTGTGCGACGGCATATGCACCAGATGGCTGGCGCCCGGCGCCAGCAGCGCCAGCCGCTCGCCATAGGCCAGCGCCCGATGCGGATCTTCGGACCATTCCGTCAGGTGGATATAGAGGTGGATGGAGGCCGGATCGTTCGGCTTGACCGTCAGGCTGTGTTCCAGGATCGCCATGGCGCGCGTCACGGCGGGATCGGTCGCCTTGCCGTTCTCGTCCCACCATTCGCCCTCGGGCTGCAGCATCCAGGCGTCGGCGGTGATCGACCCCACCGAGACGTCGTCGGCATGGCGTTTGGAGATCCGGTCCATGGCGCGTGCGAAGCGCAGGGCGCGGGTGTTTTCTTTGCCTGAGTAACGCTGGATCAGGGCGTCGATCATCTGGCGCTGCATCGGCGTGGCGTCGCCGGCCAGCCGCCGGGCTTCGCGCGCCGTTCTCAATCCCGTGGCGATGGATTCAGGGTCGTTCCCACCGCCGTTCAGGTTCGGCCCGATGGCCCAGGCCTCGCCCCAGGCGCACATGCCGCACGCCGGATCCAGCTGCCGCGCCTTGCGAAAGGCCCGAACCGATTCCGAATGTTCGAACGCCCAGCGCAGCCGCACCCCATGGTCGAACCAGGCCTGGGCCTGCGGGTTCTTGGTATCGACGGCGAAAGCCTCGTCTCCGAAGCCGGGGACCATAACCATGTCCGCCGTGGGCTGGACATCGCCGACCGCGTCCACGCGACCGCAGACCTGGGGATTGGCGATCAGGGCCAGGGTCGCCGCAGTCGCCGTGGCGTCGGCGACCGCGATCGGCGCCATCAGACAGGCGACCGAAACCGTCGCCACCCACAGACCCTTGCGCATTCCCGCCTCCCCCGCTTGCCGACCTTTGTGCGCCTAATTGGCCGCCTCGCCAATTATCCAATCAGGGCACCCGATCAGGGCGTGGTGACGGGCAAGGTGTCTGCGGCCCGGCCGTCGCCCGCAGGCGCGCTGAGGCCCAGCATCCGCGCCAAAAAGGGCTGAACGTCCACGCTGTCCAGATCGGTCAGCCGCCGCCCCGCGACGACGTCCGGCCCGTGGGCGATGAAGACCGCCGCCATCTCGGGCGCCTGATTGTCATAGCCGTGGGCGCCGCCCGCGCGGGTGACCGGCCGATCCCGTGTCGCCGCCAGCCAGCCGGTCTCGACCAGGCAGACGATCTGGGCCACGCGCGGATTGGAGCCATAGACCAGCCGCGCCGGCACATCGGCCTTGTTCCAGCATTCCATATGCGGATGACGACCGACCAGCTTGGCCTGCACCTCGGCCTCGCGACCCGGCGCCGGGTCGGCGGTCAGGACCGCCCCGCCATAGCCGATCTTCAGCGCCGCCGGGTCGATGATATCGTCGACCCAGACCACCCGGTCCGGCGAGGTGGCGGCCATGCCGTGATCGGACACGATCACCAGCATCGCCCGATCATAAAGCCCCCTCGCCTTCAGCCCCTCGACCAGCCGCCCCATGGACGCATCGACCGTGGCCACGGCGGCACGCGTCTCTGCGCCGTCGGGACCATGGCGATGTCCGGCCGTATCGACGATGTCGAAATAGAGGGTCTCCAGCTTCGGCCGCTGATCCGCCGGCAGGTCCAGCCACGACAGCACCCGGTCCACCCGCGCGTCGCCCGGCATGGACTGATCGAAGGGCATCCAATGGCTGGGCCGCACGCCTTGTATCTCGACCTCCGACCCCGGCCAGAACATCGTGCCCGTGCGAATGCCGGCCTTTTCCGCCGTGACCCAGATCGGCTCGCCCTGATCCCAGAAGCCGGTCTCCTTGCTGGCCATGGTGAAGGCGCCCAGTTGAGCGTCCGTGAATCGATTGCCGACGACGCCGTGGTGATCCGGATGCAGGCCCGTCACCAGCGTATAGTGATTGGGGAAGGTCACGCTGGGGAACGACGGCCGCATCGGCCCGAAGGCGCCGCCCGCTGCCAGCGCGTCCAGCACCGGCGTCTGACCCTTGCCCATATAATCCGGCGAGAACCCGTCGATCGAGATCAGAATCACCAGATCGGGTCGCGCCGCCTGCGACGCCGAGGTGGAAACGACCGGGGATTGCGAGGCTGGCGGGTTCGAGACCGGCGTTGCGGCGCAGGACGCAACTACAACGGCGGCGACCAAGGCCAGGCAGGAGGCGGGAAGACGGGACATAAGCTTACTCACAGGCGACATCGAACCATTGCCTAAACTTAATGGACGACAGGCTTGCGACGGCTTGTGGGAACGGGGTTCTCGCGCCAAGCTTGCGTCATGGAAACCGTCATCGACATTCGCGGCCTGACCAAGACCTATGGGACGGTGAGGGCCTTGGACGGCCTGACCCTGTCGATCCCGCGTGGCGGGGTCTATGGCGTTCTCGGCCCCAACGGCGCGGGCAAGTCCACCCTGTTCCGCACCCTGCTGGGCCTGATTCGTCCGACCGAAGGCGAGGCGACGGTGATGGGGGGGCGGATCGGCGATCCGGCGTCGATGCGCCGCATGGGCTCGATGATCGAGACGCCGCGCTTCCCCCCCTTCATGACCGCCCGCCAGGTGCTGGAATGGCTGGCCCGCGCGCACGGCGGCGTGACCTCGGCCGAGATCGACAACTGGCTGCAACGCGTCGGCCTGACCGAGGCGGCGAACCGGCGCGTGAAGGGCTTTTCGGTCGGCATGCTGCAACGCCTCGGCGTCGCCGCCGCCCTGATGACCAAGCCGGACCTCGTCATCCTGGATGAACCGACCAGCGGCATGGATCCGCCCGGCATCCAGGAAATGCGCGCCCTGATCCGCAGCCTGGCCGACCACGACGGCGTCACCGTCATCCTGGCCAGCCACCAGTTGCAGGAAGTTCAGCGCGTCTGCGATCGCGTCGCCATCTTCAACAAGGGCAAGGTGATCACCGAGGGCAAGGTCTCCGACCTGACCGCCTCGGGCGAGCGTCTGCGCCTGTCCGTCACGCCCCTGGCCAAGGCCCTGTCGGTGCTGGGCGACCGCGCCACCCTGGACGGCGACGCCGTGGTGGCCGCTGTGCCGCGCGCCGAGGCCGCCGCCGCCATCAAGGCCCTGGTCGAAGGCGGCGTCGATATCGAGGAAGCCCGCTGGATCGGCGCCGACCTGGAAGACGTCTTCATGAGCGAAACCGGCTGGACCGGCGTGCAGGAGCAAAACCGTGCTGGCTGACGCAATCCGATCCGAAACCTACCGCCTGTCCAAGAACCGCACCGCCCTGTTCTGGAGCGTGCTGTTCATCCCGATCATGGGCATCCTCCTCTCCACCCTGGGCTTCGTGGTCGCCAAGGCCAACGAGGCCAAGCTGGCCGGAAAACTGCCGCCCGAGCTGATGAAGGGCGGTCCGCTGGACCTGGGCCTGACCCTGGTCAAGAGCGCCGGGGACTTCGCCAACCCCGCCATCCTGATGTTCGTCCTGATCGGCGCGGCGACCATCTACGCCGGCGATTATCGCTGGGAGACCTGGCGATTGATCAGCGCGCGCAACACGCGCCCGAACCTGCTGATCGGCAAGGTGGCGGTCGTGGCCCTGGTGATCGTGCTGGCGACCTTCGCCGCCCTGATCTCTGACGTGATCGCCAGCCTGATCCAGGCGGCGGTGTTCGGCCGCCCCGTCACCTTCTCGATGACCGGCGCGGCGGCCGCCGACTTCGGCCTGCTGACCCTGACGTCCTGGGCGCGCATCCTTCAGTTCACCATGCTGGGCCTGCTCGGCGCCGTGGTGACACGGTCGCTGCTGGCGGCCCTGTTCGCGCCTCTTGTGATCGGCATCGCCCAGTTCTTCCTGCCCCAGCTGCTGCTGCCGATGGGCGTGACGCCGGACGGCTGGCTTATGCCCCTGTTGTCGCCCGGCCTGGCCACGGACCTGCTGAAAGCCGTCATCCAGGGCGGAATGGCGGCGGCCGAACTGCCCGATCACGCCCTCGCCAAGGGTGTGATCAGCCTGGCCCTGTGGATCGGCGTCCCGTTCGCGGCTTCGGTCGCCTGGTTCAACCGCCAGGACCTGTCGAAGGAATAGGCGGCGGCGGACTGCGCGCGCCTTCCGCGACCAGCCAGTCGCGGAAGGCGTCCACCGCGGCATCCCTGCGTTCCTCCGGCCGCAGGAAAGCGAACCACGACGGCCGCTCCACGAAGCCGAACGGCGCCGACAGACGTCCCGCGATGATATCCGGCGCCACGAAGGCCCATGGCGCGATGGCGACGCCCAGTCCCGAGATCGCCGCCTCGACCAGCGAATGGTTGTGCGCGAATTCCCGCTCCGTCGTCGCCACCGGCAGGGCCACGCCCGCCAGTTCCGACCACGCAGGCCAGGCACGCCGGAAGGTGGCCGAGCGCAGGCGCGGCGCATGCGCCACGGCCTCCAGCGTCGGCAACCCCGCCATCAAGGCCGGCGCCCCGACCGGCCCCTGATACTGAGCCAGAAAGCGCGTCGCTTCCGTGCGCGCATGACCCTGATCCTGTTCGACGATGCGAATGGCGCCGTCGAACCGATCGCGCCGATAATCGACCGTCGCATAGGATTCCGACAACCTGACCCGCACTTCAGGGTGGGTCTCCAGGAAACCCGGCAGGCGCGGGATAAGCCATTTGAGCGCGAACGTGCCGAGGCAGGAAATCTCGATCTCGCGCGCCGCACCCTGCCGCACGCCCTCGACGGCATCGGCGATCGCCACAAAAGCCGGCGTCAGCCGCTCGGCCAACTGCGCGCCCGCGTCAGTCAGGGTCAGTGCATGTCGCGGCCCGGTGACCAAGGTCACGCCCAGCGAGGCCTGCAGGGCCGCGATCTGTCGGCTGACCGCGCCGTGGGTCACGCACAGCTCGGCCGCCGCACGGGTCATGCTCCTGTGCCGGCCAAAGACCTCGAAGGTTCGCAATGCATTCAGCGGTGGCGGCGCCCGGCTCGACATGTGACCTCCCCTCACAGACACCGACCCGCTTAATCGATTTCTGCGCCTTGGGAAATCGGGTTCAAGCTTGGCGATGCCGCTCCCAAACCCGCCGCCAAGACCGCCCCGCCCCTCACGCCAGGACCAGATCGCCTATGGCCTGTGCATTCTGCTCATATGGGGCATGGCGCTAACCGCCATGCTCGACGGCTAGAGCCGCTTTTCCATGAAGACATCGGCGCGGGCATAGGGCGTCGGCCGAGCCGGCAGATGGATGAAGCCGAAGCTTTCATACAGGGCGATGGCCGGCGTCAGCGCGCTGTTGGTCTCCAGATAGAGCCGCCCGGCGCCGGCCTCTCGCGCCGCCGCCTCGCAGGCCTCAAGCAGGCGTCTCGCCAACCCAAGACCTCGCGCGGCGGGCGTGACCGTCATCTTGCAGACCTCGACCCCGTCGTCGGTCGGGACCAGGGCGCAGCACCCCACGGCCTCGCCATCCCGTTCAGCGATGAAGATGCGCCCGCCCTTGCCCAGGAACACACCCTGCGGATCGTCAATGGCGAGCCGATCCTTGGCCTCGACGGCGAACCCGCCCTCGGCCAGCCAGGATGTATTCAAGCGCGCCCAGACGGCGGCGTGGTCGGGACGATAATCAACGATCGAAACGCTCATTCACCCCTCATGCCCCGTGTCCGCGCAAAGCAAAAGGGCGGTCGGATTGCTCCGACCGCCCTTCCGGCGTTTGGTCCTGCGACCAAATCTTAGTCTTCGTCGCCGCCTTCGAAGGCCAGGACCGGACCGGAGTCCTTGCCCTTGGCTTCGACGTCGCGATCGACGAACTCGATGACGGCCATCGGGGCGTTGTCGCCGTGACGGAAGCCCGCCTTCATGATGCGGATATAGCCGCCGTTACGCTCGCTGTAGCGCGGGCCTAGCGTTTCGAACAGCTTGCCGACTTGCGGCACGTCGCGAACCTGGCTGATGGCCTGACGACGAGCGTGCAGGTCGCCCTTCTTGGCGAGGGTGACCAGCTTCTCGACGAAGGGACGCAGTTCCTTCGCCTTGGGCAGGGTCGTGGTGATCTGCTCGTGCTTGATCAGCGAGGCGGCCATGTTCGCGAACATGGCGGTGCGGTGGCTGCTCGTGCGACCGAGTTTACGATGGGCGGCGCCGTGGCGCATCTGGGTCTCTCCTACTCCGGCGAAGGTATCTCTCGCGAGACCTGACGCCGTAATCTTCTAACCGCCCCGACATCTCCCGAAGGAGACGGGCGGAGGGTTGAACTTAGATCTGGTCGTCGAACTTCTTGGCCAGGTCTTCGATGTTTTCGGGGGGCCAGTTCGGCACATCCATGCCGAGGCTGAGGCCCATCGTCGTGAGAACTTCCTTGATCTCATTCAACGACTTGCGGCCGAAGTTCGGGGTGCGAAGCATTTCGCCCTCGGTCTTCTGGATCAGGTCGCCGATGTAGACGATGTTGTCGTTCTTCAAACAGTTGGCCGAACGAACCGACAGTTCCAGCTCGTCCACCTTCTTCAGCAGTGCCGGGTTGAAGGGCAGGTCGGGCTTGCCGTCCGACTGCTCGACAGCCTTCTTGGGCTCTTCGAAGGTGATGAAGATCTGGAGTTGGTCCTGCAGGATGCGCGCCGCATAAGCGACGGCGTCAACCGGCGTAACCGCACCGTTGGTTTCGACTTCGAGCAGCAGCTTGTCGTAGTCCAGCGACTGGCCCTGACGGGTCGGCTCGACGCGATAAGCCACCTTCTTGACCGGCGAATACAGGGCGTCGACGGCGATCAGGCCGATCGGCGCATCTTCCGGACGGTTCAGTTCGGCGGCGACGTAGCCCTTGCCGTTCTGGACGGTCAGTTCCATGCGGACCGACGCGCCGTCGTCCAGCGTGCAGATGACGTGATCGGGGTTCAGAACCTCGATGTCCGCCGGCACGTCGATCTGGCCGGCCGTCACGACGCCGGGGCCCGTGGCGCGCAAGGTCATGCGCTTGGGGCCTTCGGCGTGCATGCGCAGCGCCAGTTGCTTGATGTTCAGGACGATGTCGACCACGTCTTCCCGCACGCCTTCCAGCGACGAGAATTCATGAACGACGCCGTCGATCTGGATGGCCGTGACAGCCGCGCCTTGCAGCGAGGACAGCAGAACGCGACGGAGTGCGTTGCCGAGCGTCACGCCGAAGCCACGTTCGAGAGGTTCGGCCACCAGGCGCGCCTTGCGCTGGGCGTCGGAACCGATCTCGATCTGCGGCTTCTCGGGACGGATCAGCTCTTGCCAGTTTCTTTCGATCATTTTGTCCCTCGAACGGGTTTCGCCTGCTCCGGCCTTGTCGACGAGGCCATGATGGAGCGGACGGAGATGGGGGGTGCCTTAGAACGCTATCGCTTAGACGCGACGACGCTTGGGCGGACGGCAACCGTTGTGCGGCATCGGCGTGACGTCGCGGATGGTCGTGATCGTCAGGCCGACCGACTGCAGAGCGCGCAGAGCCGACTCACGACCGGAACCCGGACCCGAGACGTTCACTTCCAGCGTCTTGACGCCGTGTTCCTGAGCCTTCTTGCCGGCGTCTTCAGCGGCCATCTGGGCGGCGTAAGGGGTCGACTTACGCGAACCCTTGAAGCCCATGTGACCGGCCGAAGACCACGAGATCGCGTTGCCCTGGGCATCTGTGATCGTGATCATGGTGTTGTTGAACGAAGCATTCACGTGGGCGACGCCCGAGGTGATGTTCTTGCGCTCGCGCTTCTTTACGCGACCCGGTTCCTTGGCCATGTGTCTGTCTTACTTCTTCTTGCCGGCGATCGGCTTGGCGGGACCCTTGCGGGTGCGGGCGTTCGTGTGGGTGCGCTGACCGCGGACCGGCAGGCCCTTACGGTGACGCAGGCCGCGGTAGCAGGCCAAATCCATCAGACGCTTGATGTTCATCGACGTCTCGCGGCGCAGGTCGCCCTCGACGGTGTGATCCTTGTCGATCGTCTCGCGGATCGACAGGACTTCGGCGTCCGTCAGCTGGTTCACGCGGCGGGCGGACTCGATGCCCACCTTCTCGGTGATGTCCTTGGCGGCGGCGGGGCCGATGCCATGGATATACTGAAGCGCGATCTCTACGCGCTTGTTGGTCGGGATGTTGACGCCAGCAATACGGGCCACGAAATTCTCCAGATACGCGTTAGTCATACGCAACAAACGCTCCGGTCAACAGACCAGGAGCGTGGCGCCCTTCGCGGGAAGGCGCCCTTATACATGTGATTCACGAGGCGTCAACCAGAGGGCTGGTCCGCCTCTTCCTTTGGAAGCGGAAAAGCCAGGGCAACCGTCATCGTGTGACGATCCATCGCAATTCCGTTTCTCGTAGGAGGTTTAATTCGAAACTCCCTTGCACGCGCAAGAGCTTCTCGTCGGTGACCAGAGGGTCGCGGGTGCTCTCCGATCACACGACAACGTTCCAACCGCTCGGATATCCTCAGCTGGCACCGCAAAACGACATGCGCGCCGGCGCTGTCGTAAAGCGCGGCTCTAGACACGGATTCCGATATGACTGAATGAGCAGGCCCCTGGATCAGCGTCGGGCCGCTCCCCCCTCCATCTCCTGGCCCGTTGCCGGATCCCAGCCCCGCGCCTAGCCCGTCGCCGATGCCGCCCTCACCCATCCCAGGAGCGGGGCTTAGAACATCAGTAAAGCCAGTCACCAACGGCTGAGCGATGTCTTGGGCGCGCGGGGCCGCGATCTCTTCTTCCAGATCAGGAAAGATCGGAGGCGTGTGGATACGAGATGGCGCCGCAGGAGCGCCTCCCGACGTGCTCAAATTGCTGTTCGCACCGACGTCGATGCGAGGAAACAAAACAACATTGAAAACTGGAGGTTCGGAAGGAACGACCATTCTTGTCGCCGTGGTCGCCAGCAGCCATAGGGCTGCCAGGTGAATTGCAGCCACCAGAACCGCCGTCAGGAGCCGACTGCTGCGGCGTCGAGGCGAAGAAAAATGTAATGCGGCGAACATACTTCCCTCCGCCGCCACCATGAAATCCATCACGGCCTTCGTCAATCTCTGTTCGGCGGACGCCCGAAGTCCACACCAACAGTGACGCGCTGTCCCTCGACGGGTCGTCCGTCCTCGGTGGGGGGCTGAAAACGGAAGAAGCCGGAGACCTGAAGGCCCGCCGCGCCGAAGCCCATACCGGGCGGCGACTCGTCCACCACGCGGCAACCGTCCAGACGGCTGTCCAGGCGGATTATGCAAGACAGTTCCACCCGACCATAACGGCTGCGCGCGTTCGACGGGTGATTGGCGCGAATCTGGCCGATGGTGGGGCCGGTGACCAGGCGTGGTCCGGTCGAGCCGCTGCCGGGACCATTGCCGGATCCCACGCCTGAACCACTGCCGGTCCCCTGCCCGCCTTGGCCAAAACCGGGCTGGGGCGACGGGGCGGGCGCGATACCCACGACGGGCGCAGGCTCGGGCGCCTTCACGGGCGGCGCCGGAACCTCGCGCGGGCGTTCCTTGGGCGGAGGTGGAGGCGTGTGGATGACCGAGGGGGCCGCGGGCGCGCCGCCGCCCGTTTCGGGCGCAGGCGGTTCGTTGGAAATGGGCGGCGGAGGATCGTAAAGCACGACCTCGAACGGCGGCGGCTCGACCGCAGGCGTCTGCGCCGGCCCCCTCACCCGCCCCAGCAGCAGGAACAGTCCGATCTCGGCGACGGCGACGGCGACGAAGATGCCCGCCATGCGCCAGCGACGCAGGCGGCTCTTCTCAGGTCCGGGATCGGCAGGCTCGTTCATCAGGCGATCAACGCCCGAGATCGCAAATCAGGCCAGGGCCTCGTCGATGGCCTTGGCCACAGACTCGATGGTGCCCATGCCGTCGGCTTCGGTCAGCTTGCCCTGGGCTTCATAATAGGGAAGCAGCGGCGCTGTGTTGCGGTTGTAGGCCTCAAGCCGAACCTTAAACGATTCAGGATTGTCGTCGGGCCGTCCCTGCTCGGCGAACCGCTTGGCGATCCGTTCGGTCAGGGCGGCGTCATCGACCTTCAGCCGCACGACGGCGTCGATCTGCACGCCGCGCTTGGCCAGCATCTCGTCCAGCGCCTCGGCCTGGGCCACGGTCCGGGGGAAGCCGTCGAAGATGGCTCCGCCGGCGGCCTCGGCCTCCGTCAGGCGATCCTCGATCAGGGCGATGACGATCTCATCAGTGACCAGGTCGCCACGCGCCAGCACGTCCTTGACCTTGAGCCCCAGCTCCGAGCCAGAGGCGATCGCCGCGCGCAGCATGTCGCCGGTGGAGAGCTGGACCATGCCCTTCTCTTCCACCAGCCGCTTCGCCTGGGTGCCCTTGCCGGCCGCCGGCGGTCCGAACAGGATCAAGTTCATGCTTCAGCCCTCCCCTGGGCGTCTGTCAGCTTAAGACCTAGCGGCGCACAGGCGTGGGCGCGCCACGACCGCCACGACCGCGCAGCTTCGCCTTCTTGATCAGGCCTTCGTACTGGTGCGCCAGCAGTTGGGACTGAATCTGCGCCACAGTGTCCATCGTGACCGACACGACGATCAAGATAGACGTTCCGCCAAAGTAGAGGCTGTTGCCCATCTGGGCGACTAGGAACTCAGGCAGCAGGCAGACGGCTGTGATGTAGGCCGCCCCGATCACGGTCAGGCGGGTCAGGACATAGTCCAGATATTCCGCCGTGCGCTTGCCCGGACGGATACCCGGCAGGAAGCCGCCGTATTTGCGCAGGTTCTCGGCCGTGTCCTCGGGGTTGAAGGTGATCGAGGTGTAGAAGAAGCAGAAGAAGACGATCAGGGCGGCGTACAGCGCCATGAACAGCGGTTGGCCGTGCGTCAGCTGCGCCGTCACCAGCGGCAGCCAGCTCATCCAGCTAGGCAGGTCGGCGTTGGCCGTCATGGTCGCCACCGTCGTCGGCAGCATCAGCAGCGACGAGGCGAAGATCGGCGGGATCACGCCTGCGGTATTGACCTTCAGCGGCAGGAACGAACGCTCGCCGCCCGCCATACGATTGCCTTCCTGGCGCTTCGGATACTGGATCAGAAGACGGCGCTGGGCGCGTTCCATGAAGACGATGAAGACCACGGTCGCCACCGCCAGCGCAGCGATGAACAACAGGGCGAAGGCCGACATCTGGCCTTGTTGGGCCAGGCCCAGCAGGCGGGCGATGGTGGAAGGCAGGACCGCCACGATACCGGCGAAGATGATTAGCGAGATGCCGTTGCCGACGCCGCGCGCCGTCACCTGCTCACCCAGCCACATCAGGAACATGGTGCCGCCGGTCAGGGTCACGACCGTCGAGGCGATGAAGAAGACGCCCGGATTGTCGACCAGGCCGGCCGTGCTGTTCAGGCCCGCCGCGATGCCGAAGGACTGCGCCAGCGCCAGGAACACCGTCAAATAGCGGGTGTATTGGTTCAGCTGCTTGCGGCCGCTTTCGCCGCCTTCCTTCTTCAGCTTCTCCCAGGGCGGGTACACGGTGCCCATCAGCTGCACGATGATCGAGGCCGAGATGTACGGCATCACGTTCAGCGCGAAGATGGCCATACGCTCGACCGCGCCGCCCGAGAACATGTTGAACATGTCCAGGATGCCGCGCTGACCCGACGGGTCCTGGAAGAACTGCAGGAAGGCCTGCGAGTTGATGCCCGGAATCGGCACGTACGTCCCAATCCGATAAACAAGGAGCGCGCCCAGCGTGAACAGCAGGCGCTTGTGCAGCTCGGTCGCTTTCGCGAACGAGCCCATGTTCATATTGGCGGCGAGTTGTTCTGCGGCCGAAGCCATTATGCGTCCCCACGACTGATTGAGTCGTCAGATAGGCGAGAAGCGGCGCTCTTGCGAGGCCGCTTCCGTTCTTTCGTCGCTGCGATGTGTTCAGGCCACGGCCCAATCAGCCGCAACGACGCGTTGATCAGGCTTTGGCGGCGGCGCGCTTGGTGCGGGCCGAGATCTTGTTCTCGTCGCCCAGGCGTGCCTTGGCGGGCGGAACCTTGCCCTTGGCCAGGTTGCGCTTCTCGACGCGGGCAGCGGCCTTGGCTTCGGCGGCGATGCGCTCTTGCACGACCGAACCGCCAGCGGCTTCGATGGCCTTGATGGCGCCCGAGGTGGCCGACCAGACGACCAGGTTCAGCGCTTGCTTCAGCTCGCCGGTGCCCAGCAGGCGCACGCCGTCCTTGACGCGACGGATCACGCCGGCGGCGACCAGGGCGTCGCCCTTCAATTCCGATTTAGCGTCCAGCTTGCCGGCGTCGATGGCGTCTTGCAGGCGCCACAGGTTCACTTCGGCCAGCTTCAGAGCGTTGGCGTTGTTGAAGCCACGCTTAGGCATACGCATGTACAGCGGCATTTGGCCGCCTTCGAAGCCGCCGATGGCGACGCCCGAACGCGACTTCTGACCCTTGACGCCACGGCCAGCGGTCTTGCCCTTGCCCGAACCGGGGCCACGGCCGACACGCATGCGCTTCTTGTGCGCGCCTTCGTTGTCTCGGATTTCGTTCAGTTTCATATGCCTGATCCTTTCGGGTGCTAGCGCCCGGATCGTTGATCCGGACTCGGCTGTAAAAATTTAAGGGCCGCTGATAGGCGACCCTTGGGGTATTCGCAAGTGCAGAAACGCCCTCCCCCGGGTCCGGGAGAGGGCGAAACGGCTTACTTTTCGACGATCTCGGTCAGGTGGGCGACCTTGGCGATCATCCCACGAACCGAAGGCGTGTCTTCCAGGGTCGACTCACGGCCCAGGCGGTTCAGACCCAGGCCCACCAAGGTGGCGCGCTGGTCGTTCTTGCGACGGATCGGCGAACCGGTCTGCTTGACGGTGACGGTCTTGGCGTCGGTCTTCTTGGACGGGGCCATGATTAGGACTCCACAGCTTCGGGCGTCGAAGCGCCGTCGTTGCGACGGCCCATCAGATCCGCGACCTTCTTGCCGCGCTTGGACGCGACCTGACGGGGCGAGGACTGGACCTTCAGCGCTTCGAACGTCGCGCGGATCATGTTGTAGGGGTTCGACGAACCGGTCGACTTGCCCACGACGTCCTGGACGCCGAGGGTTTCGAGCACGGCGCGCATCGGACCACCTGCGATGACGCCGGTCCCGGGAGGGGCAGCGCGCATCATGATCTTGCCGGCGCCCCAACGGCCGTTGCCGTCGTGGTGCAGGGTGCGGTTCTCGCGAAGCGGAACGCGGATCATGGTCTTCTTGGCTTCTTCGGTCGCCTTGCGGATGGCTTCCGGCACTTCGCGCGCCTTGCCGTGACCGAAGCCGACGCGACCCTTGCCGTCACCGACGACCATCAGGGCTGCGAAGCTGAAGCGACGGCCGCCTTTGACGGTGGCGGCGACGCGGTTGATGTGGACCAGCTTCTCGACGATGTCCGAATCCGGACCATCGGCTTGGGGGCCATTGCGGTTGTCACGACGGTTGCGGTCGTTGCCGCCGCCGCCACGTTGGGGTTGATGCGCCATCTGTCGCGTCCCTTAGAAGTTCAGGCCGGCTTCACGCGCGGCTTCCGCCAGCGCCTTGACCCGTCCATGATAGATGTACTCGCCACGGTCGAAGACGACGTCCTTGACGCCCTTCTCGATGGCGCGTTCGGCGATCAGCTTGCCGATCGCGGCGGCCGCAGCGGTGTCCGAACCACGCTTGCCCTTGCCGCCTTCCAGCGACGAGGCAGACGCGACGGTCACGCCTTGGGCGTCGTCGATGATCTGGGCCGAGATGTTCTTGTCCGAACGGCTGACCGACAGACGAAGGCGACCGTTGGCGACAGCCTTCAGGCGGCGACGAGTGCGCTCCGAGCGGCGCTTGGCTTGTTGTCGAAGAGAAAGAGCCATGACTTACTTCTTCTTGCCTTCCTTGCGACGGACCTTCTCGCCCGCGTAACGGACGCCCTTACCCTTGTAGGGCTCCGGCGGACGCAGCTTGCGGATGACCGCGGCGATCTGACCGACGGCTTGCTTGTCAGCGCCCGAGACCTTGATCTCGGTTTGCTTCGGCACTGCGAAGCTGACGCCGGCCGGCGGAGCGATATCGACTTCATGCGAGAAGCCGAGTTGCAGCGAAAGGGCGTCGCCCTTCATGGCGGCGCGGTAACCCACGCCGACCAGCTCCAACGACTTTTCGAAGCCGGAGGTGACGCCGACGACCATGTTGTCGACCAGGGTGCGCGACAGGCCCCACATCGCACGACCGCGTTGCGTGTCCGACCGCAGACCCAGCGACAGGTCGTCGCCTTCCTGGGTGACTTCGACTTCTTCGGCGACGGTCCAGAAGCTCTCGCCCTTGGGGCCCTTCACGGTGACTTTCTGGCCGTCGAGCGTGACAGTCACGCCCTTCGGCACAGCGATGGTTTTCTTGCCAATACGGGACATATCAGTAGACCCTGCAGAGGACTTCGCCGCCGACGTTAGCGTCGCGGGCGGAGGCGTCGGACATGACGCCCTTCGAAGTCGAGAGGATCGAGATACCGAGGCCGTTCTTGATCGGCTTCAGATCGCCGATCGCCGAATAGACGCGGCGGCCCGGCTTGGACACGCGAGCGATCTCGGCGATGACGGGCTGACCGTCGAAGTACTTCAGCTCGATCTCGAACTGCGGAAACTCACCCGGGTTCTGAACCAGGTTGTAGCCGCGGATGTAGCCTTCGTCCTGCAGCACGTCGAGGACGCGCTGACGCAGACGAGAAGCGGGGGTCAGCACCTTGGAACGCTTGCGGGTCGCCGCGTTCTTGATGCGAGCGATCATGTCGCTCAGGGGATCGTTGATCATCATGTCTGTTCGCTCCCCTTACCAGCTGGATTTCGTCAGGCCAGGGATCTGGCCCTGGTTGCCGAGTTCACGCAGCGCAATCCGGCTCATCTTGAGCTTGCGATAGAACGCCCGCGGACGACCCGTCACTTCGCAACGGTTGCGAATGCGGCTCGGCGCGGAGTTGCGCGGCAGTTCAGCCAGCTTCAGGCGCGCGTCGAAGCGCTCCTCCAGCGGCAGGTTTTCGTCGTTGGCGGTCGCCTTCAGGGCGGCCCGCTTCGCGGCATACTTCGCAACCAGGGCCTTGACGGCTTCGTTACGGTTTACGGCGCTTTTCTTAGCCATTGTGCTCTTCCCTTCCCGCTCAGTTCTTCACGAACGGGAACTTGAACTCGGTGAGGAGAGCCTTGGCTTCCTCATCGGTCTTGGCCGTGGTGCAGACGACAATGTCCATGCCCCACATCTGATCGATCTGGTCGTAGTTGATCTCGGGGAACACAATGTGTTCCTTCAGACCCGTGGCGTAGTTGCCGCGACCATCGAAGGACGTGCCCTTCAGACCACGGAAATCCTTCACGCGCGGCAGCGCGATCGTGATGAACCGGTCCAGGAACTCGTACATCTGGTCGCCGCGCAGGGTGACCTTGCCGCCGATGACCATGCCTTCACGCAGCTTGAAGCCGGCGATGGAGTTACGGGCCTTGGTGGCGACGGCCTTCTGACCGGCGATGGCCGTCAGATCCTTGAGGGCGGTGTTCGCTTTCTTGGAGTCCGCGACGGCTTCACCGATGCCCATGTTCAGGACGATCTTGTCCAGCTTGGGCACCTGCATTTCGTTCGTGTAGCCGAACTTTTTCTTCATCACCTGGCGGATGCGAGCGTGATACTCGTCCTTGAGGCGCGGAGTGTACTTTTCGGTAGCCATCAGATGACGTCTCCCGTCGTCTTGGCGATGCGGACCTTGGTGTCCCCATCGATCTTGAAGCCGACGCGGGTCGCCTTGCCGTTGGCGTCGGCGATCGCGACGTTCGACAGGTGAAGCGAGGCTTCCTTGTTCTTGATACCGCCCTGCGGGTCAGCCTGGCTCGGGCGCGTGTGGCGCTGAACCATGTTGCAGCCTTCGACGAGGACGCGGTTTTCGGTAGGCAGGACCTTCAGCACGTTGCCCGTGCGGCCCTTGTCCTTGCCGGTGAGGACGACGACGCGGTCGCCCTTTTTGATCTTGGCGGCCATGTTACAGGACCTCCGGAGCCAGCGAGATGATCTTCATGTGGTTCTTGGCGCGCAGTTCGCGAGGAACCGGGCCGAAGATCCGCGTGCCGACTGGCTCGTTTTGCTTGTTGACGATGACGGCGGCCGACTTGTCAAAACGAATGACCGAGCCGTCCTTGCGTTGGATGTCCTTGGCGGTGCGCACGACGATGGCGCGAACGACGTCGCCCTTCTTCACGCGGCCGCGAGGGATGGCTTCCTTCACGGAGGCGACGATTGTGTCGCCGATCGAGGCGTAGCGGCGCTTGGAGCCGCCCAACACCTTGATGCACATGACCCGGCGGGCGCCCGAATTATCGGCCACTTCCAGGTTAGTTTGCATCTGGATCATAAGATCAGATCCTTCTGATTACGAGGCCGAGGCGTTGGAAAGGACTTCCCAGCGCTTCAGTTTGGATTTCGGGGCGCACTCGACGATGCGAGCGATGTCGCCGACTTTGAGCGCGTTGGCTTCGTCGTGCGCGTGATACTTCTTAGAAAGACGAACGATCTTTTTCAGAACGGGGTGAAGCAGCGTGCGCTCCACCTTCACGACGACGGTCTTTTCGCCCTTGTCGGACACGACCACGCCTTCAAGAATTCGCTTGGGCATATTCGTTTCCTTACGAGGCCGCACGCTGCTCGCGCAGAAGCGTCGAGATGCGTGCGATGTCTTTGCGGACTTCACCAACGCGGTGAGTCTTTTCCATTTGGCCGGTGGCCGCCTGGAAGCGCAGGTTGAACTGTTCCTTCTTGAGCTTCAGCAGCTCGTCGGACAGCTGGTCGGTCGTTTGCGACCGCAAGTCGGCGATCTTGGTCATCAGGCGGCTACCTCGACATGAGCGACGCCGGCGTCGATGCGGGTCACCACCTTGGTGCGGACCGGCAGCTTGGCTGCGCCGAGACGGAGCGCTTCGCGGGCGACATCGTCCGGAACGCCGTCGATTTCAAACAGGATACGGCCAGGGTGGCAGCGCGCGGCCCAGTGGTCCACGGCGCCCTTGCCCTTACCCATCCGGACTTCGGCCGGCTTGCCCGTGACGGGCAGGTCGGGGAAGACGCGGATCCAGACGCGGCCCTGACGCTTCATCTGGCGCGTGATCGCGCGGCGAGCCGCCTCGATCTGACGCGCAGTGATGCGTTCCGGCTCCAGCGTCTTCAGGCCATACGACCCGAAGTTCAGCGAGAAGCCACCCTTGGCCGAGCCATGGATCCGGCCCTTGAAGGCCTTGCGGTACTTGGTCTTCTTCGGTTGCAACATGACTTAGTTCTCACGTCCCCGGTCGCGACGCGGACCGCGGTCGCCACGGGGGCCGCCGCGTTCGCGGCCTTCGTTCGAGGACGGACCCGACGCTTCCTGGGCCCAACGCTTGTCCTGCGCCATGGGATCGTGCTCCAGCACTTCACCCTTAAAGACCCAGACCTTCACGCCGATGATGCCGTAGGTCGTCTTGGCTTCATAGAAACCATAGTCGATGTCGGCGCGCAGCGTGTGAAGCGGCACGCGACCTTCGCGGTACCATTCCATACGTGCGATTTCCGCACCGCCCAGACGACCAGCGACATTCATACGAATGCCCTTGGCGCCGAGACGCATCGCCGACTGCATCGAACGCTTCATGGCGCGACGGAAGGCCACGCGGCGTTCCAGTTGTTGCGCGATGTTTTCAGCGATCAGCTGCGCATCGGTTTCCGGCTTGCGGACTTCGATGATGTTCAGGTGAACTTCACCTTCGGTGCGCGCCGAGATGTCCTTGCGGAGCTTCTCGATGTCAGCGCCCTTCTTACCGATCACGACGCCCGGACGGGCGGCGTAGATGGTGATGCGGCACTTCTTGTGAGGGCGCTCGATGATGATGCGCGACACACCGGCGGCGCCCAGACGTTCCCGCAGCCACTCGCGCAACTTAAGGTCCTGGTGCAGCAGGCGGGAGTAGTCGGCGCCGGCGGCGAACCAACGGCTGTCCCACGTACGGTTCACGCCGAGGCGCAGACCGATCGGATTGATTTTCTGACCCATCAGGCGGCCTCGCCGGCTTCACGGACCACGATGGTGATCTCGCTGAACGGTTTCAGGATGCGCGACGAACGACCACGAGCACGGCTCGCGAAGCGCTTCATCACCAGGTTCTTGCCCACATAGGCCTCGGCGACGATCAGGTTGTCGATGTCGAGGTTGTGGTTGTTCTCGGCATTCGAGATCGCCGAATACAGGACCTTGCGGACGTCGGTCGCGATACGTTTACGGCTGAATTCCAGCTCGTTCAGCGCCTTCTGGACCGGCATGCCGCGGATCGATGCGGCGACCAGGCCCAGCTTTTGCGGGCTGATGCGTACGTTGACCAGCTTTGCGCGGGCCTCTGTCGGGGCGACCCGACGCTCATTTTTTGTCTGGGCCATCAGTTACTTCCTTTTGGCCTTCTTGTCCGCCGCGTGACCCGGGAAACTCCGGGTCGGGGCGAACTCGCCGAGCTTCATGCCGACCATCTCTTCCGAGACCGACACGGGCACATGCTTCTGACCGTTATGGACGCCGAACGTCAGACCGACGAACTGCGGCAGGATGGTGGAACGGCGCGACCAGGTCTTGATCACGTCCTTGCGGCCCGACGTTTGAACGGCGTCGGCCTTCTTGAGCAGATACCCGTCGACAAACGGGCCTTTCCAGGAGGAGCGGGCCATTCTTAGCGAGCCTTCTTAACGTGGCGGGTACGGATGATGTACTTGTCCGTAGCCTTGTTCTTACGGGTACGGGTGCCCTTGGTGTCCTTGCCCCACGGTGTAACCGGGGTACGACCACCAGAGGTCCGGCCTTCACCACCACCATGCGGGTGGTCGATCGGGTTCATGGCGACGCCGCGAACGTGCGGGCGGAAGCCCATGTGACGCTTGCGACCGGCCTTGCCCAGGTTCTGGTTCATGTGGTCGGGGTTCGAAACCGCGCCCACCGTGGCGATGCAGCCGTCCAGGACCATGCGCAGTTCGCCCGAGCCGAGACGGATCTGGGCGTAACCCTGATCGCGACCCACCAGTTGGGCGTAGGCGCCTGCCGAACGGGCCAGCTGAGCGCCCTTGCCCGGCTTCATTTCGATGTTGTGGATGATCGTACCCACCGGCATCGAACGAAGCGGCATGGCGTTGCCCGGCTTCACGTCGGTCTTTTCGCCCGCGATCACCGTGTCGCCGGCCTTAAGGCGTTGCGGCGCGATGATGTAGGTCTTCTCGCCGTCTTCGTAGGTCACGAGGGCGATGAAGGCCGTGCGGTTCGGATCGTATTCCAGGCGCTCGACCGTGCCGACCATGTCCCACTTACGACGCTTGAAGTCGATCCGGCGGTACAGGGTCTTGGCGCCGCCGCCGCGGAAGCGGACCGCGATGCGACCGCCCTGCCCGCGTCCGCCCGACTTGGTCAGGCCTTCGGTCAGCGACTTTTCCGGACGGCCCTTGTGGAGCTCCGAACGGTCGACCAGCACGAGGGCGCGACGGCCCGGCGAGGTCGGATTGTAATGTTTCAAGGCCATCTGATCAGAGCCCCGTGGTGACGTCGATCGACTGGCCGTCGGCCAGCGTCACGATCGCTTTTTTGATGTCGACCCGGCGACCCAGGATACCCCGGAAGCGCTTGGTCTTGCCCTTTTGAACCAGGGTGTTGACCTTCAGGACGTTGACTTTGAACAGGCTTTCGACCGCTGCGGCGATCTCGTCCTTGGTCGACGTGTCGGCGACGCGGAAGACGACCTTGTTCTGCTCGGACAGGATCGTCGCCTTCTCGGTGATGATCGGCGAGAGGATCGTGTCGTAGTGCTTGGCGGTAGGTTGAGCGGCCATTACGCGGCTTCCTTATCGCTGAAGCGAGCTTCGATCGCTTCGATGGCGGCCTTGGTCAGCACCAGCTTGTCAGCCCGCAGGATGTCATAGACGTTCAGGCCGGCGTTCGGCAGCACGTCGATGTGCGGGATGTTGCGTGCGGCCAGGCCGAAGTTCGTGTCGACTTCGGGACCCGCGATGATGAGAGCCTTGGTCCAGCCCAGCTTGCCGAGCGTCTCGCGCAGCGAGGCGGTCTTGGCTTCCTTCACCGAGACGGTGTCGACGATGATCAGGTCGCCCGACTTGACCTTGGAGGACAGGGCGTGACGCAGGGCCAGCGCGCGGATCTTCTTCGGCAGCGAGAAGCCGTGATCGCGAACGATCGGACCAAAGGCGCGCGAACCACCAACGAACTGCGGTGCACGGCGCGAACCGTGACGAGCGCCGCCGGTGCCCTTTTGCTTGTACATCTTCTTGCCCGTACGAGAGTTCTCGTTGCGGGTTTGAACCTTGTGCGTACCAGCGCGGCGCTTGGCCAGTTGCCAGTTGACGGTGCGGGCCAGGATGTCGCCGCGGATGTCGGAGATGCCGAAGACGGCGTCCGACAGTTCCACGTCGCCAGCAGCCTTGCCGTCGAGTTGGATGACAGAGAGTTTCATTACGCTTCACCGCCTTCGGTCGCTTCGACAGGGGCTTCTTCAGCCGGAGTCGAGGCGGGTTGAGCAGCAGACTTGCTCGACTTCAGCGCACCGGGGAACGGAGCGTCGGCCGGACGAGCCTTCTTGATGGCGTCGCGAACCTTGACGTAGCTGCCGTCATGACCGGGGACAGCGCCCTTGATCAGGATCAGGCCACGCTCGGCGTCCACGCGGACGACGGTCAGGTTCTGGGTGGTGACGGTTTCCGTGCCGTAATGGCCGGCCATCTTCTTGCCGGGGAACGTGCGACCCGGATCCTGACGGTTACCCGTCGAACCGTGCGAACGGTGCGAGACCGAAACGCCGTGGGTGGCGCGAAGGCCGCCGAAGTTCCAGCGCTTCATGGCGCCGGCGAAACCCTTACCGATGGTCTCGCCCTGGATGTCGACCTTCTGGCCTACCAGGAAGTGTTCGGCCGACAGTTCGGCGCCCACGTCCAGCAGACCGTCCGCATCGACGCGGAACTCGGTCACATAGGCTTTCGGCTCGACTTCCGCCTTGGCGAAGGTCTCGCGTTGAGCCTTGTTGGTGTTCTTGGCCTTCTTCGTGCCAGCACCCAGTTGGAGGGCGACGTAACCGTCACGCTCCTGGGTACGTTGGCCGACGACTTGGCAGCCGTCGAGCTGGAGCACAGTGACCGGTACGTGCGCGCCGTCATCGGCGAACACGCGGGTCATGCCCAGCTTCTTGGCGATCACGCCCGTGCGCATCGGATCCCGCCTCTTTCTACTTTAAATCTTGATCTCGACGTCCACACCGGCGGACAGGTCGAGCTTCATGAGCGCGTCCACGGTCTGCGGGGTGGGGTCGATGATGTCGAGCACGCGTTTGTGCGTGCGGATTTCAAACTGCTCACGCGACTTCTTATCGACGTGCGGCGAGCGGTTCACGGTGAACTTTTCGATCAGGGTCGGCAACGGAATCGGACCGCGAACGGTCGCGCCGGTGCGCTTGGCTGTATTGACGATCTCGCGCGTCGAGAAATCGAGGACGCGATGATCAAAGGCCTTGAGCCTGATGCGGATGCTTTGATCCATATCGGTGCTTACTTCCAATGCGGTCGGAGGACCGCGTCCCTGTGAACCATTTCAAAGACCGAAGGCCTTCGGGCAAAAAGCCCTCAGGGAACGCAAATCCGCAAAAACGATCGGCCCACGCAGTTACCCGCGAAGGCCGCTGAAGTCCCAAGAAGCTGCAAAGAACAGTGACTTAGGTCGTTCCTGCGAACCGCGTTTGCAGCGAACTGCACAGCCGGTCCAACAAGAGTGGTGGCTTATGCCTACCGATTCTGATTTCGTCAAGCGCGCAAACCCGTGCTGACACAGGATTTCGTCAGGCGATCTCAAGCGCCGACGCCGGCCTTTAAATCGGCCTGGGCCGTCCGGCTTCGTCCACCGCCACCATGATGAACTCTGCCGCTGCAGACCGTCGGCGTTCACCGGTCAGCAGCCCTTCGGCCCAGAGTTCGACCTCTATGGTCACCGACGTCCGACCAACTTTCGCCGCGCGCGACGCCAGCTCGATCATGTCGCCTTCTCTTATGGGAGACGAGAAATCGATGCGGTTCGACGCCGCCATGACCATGACGGCCCTGGCCTTTCGCGTGGCGCAGATGAAGGCCGCCTTGCCCATCAGCTTCAGCGCGTCACCGCCGTAAAGCGTGCCGTAGTGATTGGTCCAGGTCGGGAAGACCATCTCCACGGCCCTCAGCCAGCCGTCGTCCTCGGGCATATCTTCCTGTAGAGGCGCCAGGTCGCCCTGCCCTTCCTCTCGCGGCGCGACCATGTTGAAGACGCCCCGCGTGCACAGCCGCCGCTCGCCGCTGACCGGCGCCTCGGCCCAGAGTTCGACCTCGACGCCCATCGACGTGCGCCCGACGCGCACGACCCTGCCCGTCGCCTCCACCATCTCCCCGATCCGGGCCGGTGCGGCGAAGTCGATCCGCTCGCACCCCGCCGTCACGGTCGGCCGCCGCGCATGACGCGCGGCGGCCAGAAAGGCGACCTTGTCCAGGTGCGCCAGACCGACGCCCCCGAACAATGTCCCGTGGTGATTGGCGTCCCCAGGGAACACCATGTCGATAAGCGTGACGCTCACGCCCGCGCCGTCTCTTCCCGCGCGGCTTTCGCGGCCGAGACCATGTTCGTCAGCGCCGCCTCGGTCTCGGGCCAACCTCGCGTCTTCAGCCCGCAGTCCGGGTTCACCCAAAGCCGATCCGCCGGCAGCTTGCCCGCTGCCGCCGTCAGCAGGGCCGCCATCTCCTCCACCAACGGCACGCGCGGCGAGTGGATGTCATAGACGCCCGGCCCGATCTCGGCCGGATAGCGATAGTCGGAGAAGGCGTCGAGCAGCTCCATCCTGGACCGCGAGGTCTCGATGGAGATGACGTCCGCATCCATGGCCCCGATGGACTGGATGATGTCGTTGAATTCGGAATAGCACATGTGGGTGTGGATCTGGGTCTCGTCCCGAACGCCCGACGCCGTGATGCGGAAGCTCTCGACCGCCCATTCCAGATACCCGGCCCAGTCCGCGCGACGCAGGGGCAGGCCTTCGCGCAGCGCCGCCTCGTCGATCTGGATAACCGCCGCGCCGGCCGTCTCCAGGTCCGTCACCTCGTCGCGGATGGCGAAGGCGATCTGGCGGCATGTGGTGCTGCGCGGCTGGTCGTCACGCACGAAGGACCAGTTCAGGATCGTCACCGGCCCCGTCAGCATCCCCTTCATCGGCCGGTCGGTCAGGGATTGGGCGTAACGCCACCACTCCACCGTCATCGGCCGGGGCCGCGACACGTCGCCATAGATGATTGGCGGCCGCACGCAGCGCGAGCCATAGGACTGCACCCAGGCGGCCTTGGTGAAGACGAAGCCCGACAGCTGCTCTCCAAAATACTGGACCATGTCGTTGCGTTCGAACTCGCCGTGGACCAGCACATCCAGCCCCAGGTCCTCCTGCCATTTCACCGTCCGCGCGGTCTCTTCACGCAGGAACCGGGCATAGGCCGCATCGTCGATGACGCCCTTGCCGTGGTCCGCCCGCGCCTTGCGAACCTGGGCCGTCTGCGGGAACGAGCCGATGGTCGTGGTGGGATAGGCGGGCAGGTTCAGCCGCCGCTGCTGCATCTCGCGGCGGATCTCGAAGCTGGAGCTTCGGTTCGCCAGCGCCGGATCGGTATCGGCCGCCCGCGCCTGCACCCTGGGATCATTGATGCGCGGCGAGGTGCGGCGCGACGCCACCGAGGCCGTCGAGGCGTCCAGTTCGGTCTTCACCGCCGCCGGACCTTCGTTCAGCGCCCGCGCCAGGATCGCCAGTTCGGCGACCTTCTGCACCGCGAAGGCCAGCCAGTCCTTGATCTCCGCATCCAGCGCCGTCTCCCGCTCCAGATCGATCGGCGTGTGCAGCAGCGAGCAGGACGGCGCGATCACCACCTGACGCCCCGCCGCCACCAGGGGCTCGACCCGGTCCAACACGGCGTTCAGATCGGCCTTCCACACATTGCGCCCATCGATGAGGCCCAGCGACAGCACCTGATCGGCCCGCGCCGCCGACGCGACCTGGGCCAGCTGTTCCGGCGCGCGGACCAGATCGATGTGCAGCCCCTGCACAGGCAGCTTTAGCACCGTCTCCAGATTGTCGCCCAGCGCCCCGAAATAGGTTGTCAGCATCACCTTGATCGGCGGCGTCACGTCCGTCAGCACGCGATAGGTCTGGTCATAGGCCGCCCTGGCCTCGTCGCTCAGGTCCGTGACCAGGCAGGGCTCGTCCAACTGCACCCAGGTCGCCCCGGCGTGGGCCAGCGAGCGCAGCACCTCGGCATAGACCGGCAACAGGCGCGGCAGCAGGCTCAGCACGTCGAAGGCCTCGCCGCGCGTCTTGCCCAGCAACAGATAGGACACCGGCCCCAGCAGCACCGGCCGGGTCTCTATCCCTTGCGCCTTGGCCTCCAGATATTCGTCCAGCGCCTTGGTCGAACCCAGGCGGAACACCTGGTCGGCCGTGAACTCAGGCGCGAAATAGTGGTAGTTGGTGTCGAACCACTTGGTCATCTCCATGGCCGGCACGCCTTCGCCAGACGCATGGACATGGCCATGCTCGCAGACCTGGTCATCGCCCCGCGACCCACGGGCCATGGCGAAATAGGTCGCCAGATCGACGCTCTCGCCGCTCCAGCCATAGGCGGCGGGCACAGCCCCGACCATGGCGGTCAGGTCCAGCACCTGATCATAAAGAGAGAAGTCGTTGGACGGCACGATGTCGGCGCCCAGATCGCGTTGCCGCGCCCAGGTCAGGCCGCGCAGCTCGGCGGCGGTGGAGAGCAGCGTCTCCGCATCGATCTTGCCGGCCCAATGCGCTTCGAGCGCGGTCTTCAGCTCCTTCTTGGGGCCGATGCGGGGAAAGCCGAGGGTGGCGACCTGGACGGTGTAGCCGGTCATGACATTCGAAACCTGTGTTGTGGCCAGGTTTCGGACAGGGTCGCGCGGACGCCGACGCGGACGTGCAAGGTCCGGCGGCGCGCATGCGGCCTGACCGGGCACCCCGCCGGAGGACGTTATCTGTCGGGGCAGGTCTCCTGGCTCACGGGTCGACGCCTCGGGCCCGGCCTTCCCGGCGCGAACGCCAGTGACACGAGATGGACCCTCGACTCGCCGCTTACAGTTGCGGGGGCAGCGCCGGTTTCACACCGGCTTCCCTCTTAGCTCCACGCGCTCCGAAGACCGCGTGCAGACCACGACCCCGTCACATGGCATCAACCAAGCGCCACCGTCAATACACATAAGGATATGCTTATATGTTTATGCGATTGTCGCTGTTAACCGCTTGCCCCATGAAGCGCGCCGAACTGACACATTCTAACCACAAGGCGTGACTGATCCGCCACACGACAGTTTCAAGACATTTGTGTAACGGCGGTTTATTGCTCAGCTTCGACACATCCTGATAGCAGCCGCCCTCCCTGGACCCCCATCCGGGCACAGACTGCTAAGGACAAAAGAAAATGAAGACGATCCTCCTCGCCTCGGCCGCCGCCGCTACCCTGTTCGCCGCTCCGGCCTTCGCGCAAGACGCCGTCGGCTCGGTCGGCGTCGCCTACAACCATTCCGAGGCCGAAGCCTTCGGCGCTGAAGCCGACCTGGACGGCGCCACCGTCGCCGGCGTCGTCGCCACCCCCGCCTTCGGCGACTGGACCGCGACCTTCAACGCCGCCGGCACCTATTCGGACTACGACTTCGGCGACGAGACCACCCTGTCGGGCGCCGTCCACCTGACCAAGGCCATCGAAGACATGCGTTTCGGCGGCTTCGTCGGCGCTGAAGAAATCGCCGGCGGCAATACGCTGATGACGTTCGGCGCTGAAGGTCAGAAGTACTTCCAGCAAGCCACGCTGACTGGCGTCGTGTCCTACGGCACCGTCGATGACGCGGACCTGTGGACCGTTGGTGGTGAAGCCGCCTTCTACGCCACGCCCGCCCTGCGTCTGGCCGCTCGCGCCTCCTATTCGGACGTGGACTTCGCTGGCGTCAGCACCGACGGCTGGTCGGCCGGCGTCGGCGCCGAATACGCCTTCGCTGCGACGCCTTACAGCGTCTTCGCCGGCTACGACCGCGCCGAGCTGGAAGATGCCGATCTGACGATCGACTCCTTCGAAGTCGGCGTTCGCTACAACTTCGGCGGCGATCTGCAATCGCGCGACCGCGCCGGCGGCACCCTGGGCCGCAACCTGGGCAGCGTCACCAAGCTGTTCGGCCTGCGTTGATTCTCGACGCCTGATCTAAAACGAAGAGCCCCGGCGGAGCGATCCGCCGGGGCTTTTTCTTGGCTGAAGCCGCGCACGAAAAAGACCCCCGGGGTTCCACGACCGGGGGCCTTTCCTCTCGCGGCGGAGAAACGGGTCTTAACGCCCGATGTGCAGGGTTCCCGATCCGACGACAGAGCGAGACACCGATCCTGTGGCCGAGGCGACGCGGACGCTGCCCGACCCGGCGATGGCGACATCCAGATCACGCGTCGCGCCGCCGTAGCGGACATCGCCCGAGCCGCCGATGGCGACCGACAGCTTGTCCATCCGGCCCTGGCGCACGTTCACCCCGCCAGAGCCGCCGATCGACAGCTCGCCCCGGCCGTTGACGCTGGCCACGTCGACATTGCCCGAACCGCCGACGGCCGCCTTCAGGCTGCCGGTCGGTCCGGCGGCGATGGAGCCGGAACCGCCGACGCTAGCATCCAGCGAACGCGACGTGCCCGCGCGGATCGCACCCGACCCGCCAAGGCCCAGTTCCAGGTCGCCGTCCACATTGGCGACGTTCCAATTGCCGCATCCGCCGTTGTCCAGTTCGACCGACCGCGCGCCACGCCCGACCGAGCCGAACACGGCGCCGCTGGCGCTGACATCAACGGTACGAGGGGTGCGCACCACGATAAGCGGCGCGTCTTCCAGACGGATCCGCCCCAGGTCGCGCACCTCGACCGTCGCGCCCTGCCCCGGCTGGGCGGCGTCCGACCGTCCCGAGTTGCAGCTGCGGATGCCGTCGTTACCGCCCCACATGCCGTTGCGACGAAGGCCGCCGTCGATCTTCACGTCGCCGCCTTCGCGACGGACCTGTATGGCCGGCAGGCGCGTCTGGCCCTGCGTGACCTCGACGCCGATGTCGTTGCGGTCCTCGACGATGACGACGACGCGCGCCACGGCGTTGCGGATTTCGACTTCGGCGGCCGAGGCAGGCGCGGCGGCCAGTCCCGTCAGTGTGGCGGCGGCTGCGGCGGCGGCGATCAGTGCGGTCTTCATGTGCGGCTTCCCTTCCCGAATGTAAGGAGAAGGTGCGCGCCGCCCGCGCCGAAGTCATTTTAACTCGAGGTCATGAACTCGAATTAACGCCCCGAGTTCAGGATGGGCGGCCAATGACGCCCGCCCCGTCCGCCGCCCCAACCTCGGGTTCGAAATCGCGTTCGAAGTTCGCGATCTTGCTCTTCATCGCCCCCGCCTTCTTCAGCGCCAGCGACGCGGCCCAGCGTGCCGCCAGCTCCGGCGTCGTCATGCCGTCGGTGAAGCGCGGCCGGCCGCCCCGGCTACGGATCACCGCATTGGTGAACAGCGCCCCATTCCTGAACCGCGACGGCCAGGTCTGGAAATCCATCGACAGACTGACGCAGAACCGATCAAGATTCTCCACCCGGTGCGGCGCATACAACGGCCAGGTCAGCGCCCGCCCCGGCTCCAGATCCATAACCTGGGCGTCGGCCTCGAACGCCATCGTATAGGGCAGTTCCTCGGTCGTCTGGCGCGCCACCACCTGTTCCATATTGCGCTCGGGCAGATGCCCTTCGTCGCCCGGATAGACGAACAGCCGCTTTCGCCCGCGCAGGTGGAACAGCACCACCCCCGCCGCGTCGAAATGATAGGGCACCCGCGCCTTGGGCGACGACAGGATCAACTGCCCCGCATTCCGCACCGCCCGCATCCCCGGATAGGTCGCCTGGATCGCGGCGAAGTCCTTCATGGCCGCCGCCCACAGCTCGGGCCAGCCCGTCTCGACCCCGCGCAGATTGACCCAAAGCCGTCCCTGTTTGATCGCCTCCAGCAGTTCCTCGCCCGACAGACGCCCGCGCGCGCCGGTGCGCAAGCTGACCTGCCCCTCGTCGTCGTAGTCATACAGGTTGATGTCGAACAGCTCGGCCGGATAGCGATCCAGCACGGCCGCCAGCGCCGCGTCCTCGGCGAACCCCTGATCGATCAACGTATGGGCATGCGTCTTCGCCTCGATGATCGGCCCAGGATAGCGGGTGCGGCGTTCGGTCATGACGGCCTCTCCTTCAGACGTGGGCGACGCGCGCCGGCGTCTTCTTCTTGGCGGCGGCTTTCTGAACGGCGGATCGCGCCGCGACCGCTGCGCCTCTCAACCGCCCGACCGGTGTCGCCTCGCAGGCTTCGATGGTGGCCCAGCGTCGGCGCAGCGAGGCCCTGACCGCCTCGCCCCGTCCGCCCGCGCGGTTCAGCGCCGCCACCGTCACGTCGCCCAGCACCTGGGTCACGCCGGGCCGCATCACCACGGCCTCGCGCACCGTCTGGCGGGCGTTGACGAAATACTTCTTGTAGGTCTCGCCCTCGAACCCGAAGTCGAACACCCGGAACCCCTCGGCCGCCGCCAGCCGCATCGTGTCCATGCTCAGCAGGATGCCCGGCGAACAACGCGCCAGCGAAGGTTCATAAACCGGGAACCAGAAATGATAGTGCCGCCCGGCGTGCAGCGAGAACTCCACCGCCACCAACTTGTCTCCAGCATGCATCGCCGCCATCGAGGCGCCGAAGTCCGCGCGTGGCTCGCTCATCAGCGCGTGCAGCAGATCCCGCGTCCAGCCGCAGGCGAAAATGTCGTGCAGGCCCGACCGCCGATACTGCGCCGCCTTCAGCGCGATCAGGTGATCCAGCAGCACCGGATCGCGCAGCCCGCGCTCAACCCGGATCGGCCCCAGTTCAGCCTCCAGGCTGCGGCGCGCCCGCTCCTTGTCCTTGAAATATTTGCCGAAGGTCGAGCGCCGCTCGGCGTACCAGGCGTCGTATCCCGTCTCGGGCATGACGACCTGCACCGTCTCGCGCGCCTGCCCCGTCTCGCCGGCGCCGATCCAGCCGGGCACGTTCAGCCGCTTGGCCTTCAGCAGCCGCGCCACCTCTTCCAGCGTGATCGTCTCGCCTGCGGGCGCGATGACGCCGTGATAGTCATTCATCGGCGCGCCCAGCGGCTGCACCGCCCCGCCCCGCCACTGATGCGGGAAGAAGCCGACGATCTCGCCGTCGCGCCGGAAGACCGCGATCGCCGCGCCCGGACAAACGCGCGAGGCGATCTCGGCATATTCCCAGCGGAAATAGGGGCTGGCCAGCTCCGGATTGCCGTCCGTCCACTCACGCCACAGGGCGACGGCGGCGGCGTCCAGCGCCCCCGCGTCCATGATCTCGACCTGCAGCATTCCGGCCATACGCATCCTCATTGAACCCCGTGCAGCAAGGTCCATTCCAGACCGCACCCTGCACCACGCGCGTTTCATCAGGGTTCACCGGCATGGTGAACGCGCATTGACGGAGCCGCCCCGCTCTCTGCGCGTTGCCTTGATCCAAAGGGAGACGACCATGACCGACCAACGCCCCGACAGCAAAAGCGTCGAAAACGAAAACCTGCGTCCGGACGCAGACGGCGAGCCGCCGCGCCCCGCCACCGAACCCAAGGGCTCGGAAGGCTCCTCCAACTCCGGCGAGACCGAAACCGATCCCGCCACGGGCGAACAGAACTAATCTCGCCCACACATTCTGCCAGCCTGTCCCGCCTGCCTCGAAAGTCCGCAATGAACCGATCCGCCTGCATCGCAGCCCTCGCCGTCCTGTCTCTGTCCGCATGTTCGCCCAGGGAGGAGCAGGCGCCGGCCTCGGCCCCGGCGGTGCAGGTGGGCGCGACCGGCCCCCTCTCGCGCGACGCTATCGAGAACACCGCCTATACGCCGCCCGTCCAGTCGACGTCCCAGCAGGCCGGTCAGTCGCCTCAGCCCGGCGTCGCTCAGGCTCAGGCCCAGGCTCAACCTGCCTTGGTCCGCGCCCAGGTTCTGCTCGAACGCGCCCGTTTCTCGCCCGGCGCCATCGACGGTCTGGCGGGGTCGAACATGCGTCAGGCCATTTCCGCCTTCCAAGAGGCGAACGCCATGACCGTGACCGGCGAACTCGACGCCGACGTGATGGGCCGGCTGCGCGCCGCCGCCGGTCCGGGCGCGATCACCACCACCTACGCCATCACCCAGCAGGACATCGCCGGTCCCTATCTGGGCGTCGTTCCCACGGAGCTGCAGGCCCAGGGCCAGGCCGCGCACATGGGCTACGCCAATATCGTCGAGGCTCTGGCCGAACGCTTCCACGTCACCGAGGCGCTGCTGCGCGCCATGAACCCCGGCGCCGACTTCAACCGTGCCGGTCAGGCGCTGCTGGTGCCCGCCGTCAACACCACGCCCCTGCCCGCCGACGTGGATCACATCGACATCGACAAGAGCGAAGGCTCGGTGAAGGCCTTCGACGCCGATGGCAAGCTGATCGCCTATTTCCCCGCCACCATCGGCAGCGGCGACAACCCGACCCCGACCGGCACGGTCAAGGTCAACGGCGTCGCCCGAAACCCCGACTACACCTATGACCCGTCAAAGCTCAGCTATGGCGACAGCAAGGAAAAGGTCATCGTCAAACCCGGACCGAACAATCCGGTCGGCGTGGTCTGGATCGATCTGAACAAGCCCAGCTACGGCATCCACGGCACGCCCGACCCGCACCTGGTGGGCAAGACCGCTTCGCACGGCTGCGTCCGCCTGACCAACTGGGACGCCTGGATGCTGGCCGACAAGGTCAAGCCCGGCGTCACGGTCCGCTTCATCTGAGGATCAGTGGACGGCGCCGAACGGCGTCCCGTCCCAGAAGTCGCAGTGGTGGCGCGCGAAGAAGTCGTCGTCCATCGCATCGCCCTCTGGCTTGAACACCCGAACCGGCCCCGCACTCTCGATGCGGGGCCATTCTACGGCGAAGTCCGTCGTTCCGAACGTCGCCCACAGCCGTTGCATTCGCTCCGACAGCGCCTTCTGCTTCGGCGTGAATTTCTTCACGTCCGCAAACACCCAACTGGTCCCGAACACATAGGCCAGTTCGCTGGCGTGATAGGCCCCCAGGTCCAGACCGACGATCCAGTCCGGCAGCACGAACGGCGCTCCGCGATCCGCGAACTCATATCCCCACACCGGCACATGCTGCGCCAACAGTCGCCTCAGCGCCTGTGATGGACAGGCGAACCTCTGATCCGTGAAGTTGGTGGCGATGGCGTAGGCCGGTCCGTCCTCGCCGACCGGGTACCGCGCCAGCACCCGCTCGCCTTGGTCCCCATACATCCAGATCGTCTCCTTCTGATAGCGATCCATGTCCTGCACCTCATTGGCGAACAGCCGCCCCTCGTCCAGGTTCGTGCCCACGATCACCGGCACGCGCGTGAACCGCCCTTCGCGGATCGCTGTCGCCGGGCTTTCCGGCACGGTCGCATCCGTATGCACCGGCCCCCACGACCCTGGCCCATTGATGCCCGCCCTCAGCGAGGCCGCACGCGACAGCCGCCACGCCGGCAAGGCCTTCAGACAAGCGATCTGATCCTCGCCCGTGCAGCCCAGCCGCTCGGCGAACATCGGCCCGGACTGGGCCGCATCCTGCGCACTGACCAGCGACGACGGCTCCAGACACCCGCCGCTCTGCATGATGACCCGCTGATACAGCCCCTCGGACTGCGGCGACGCCATCAGATAACAGGCCGTCCACGCCCCCGCGCTCTCGGCGAATAGGGTGACATTGGACGGATCGCCGCCGAAGGCCGCGATATTGCGATGGACCCACTGCAGCGCCGCCTGCTGGTCCATCAGGCCGAAGTTGCCGCCGAACCCCTCACCCGTCGCCTGAAACTGCGGATGGGCCAGCCAGCCCAGCGCGCCCAGCCGATAGTTCATCGTCACGACCACCCGCCCCTGGTCGCGCGCCAGTTTCGACGGATCGTAGTTGGCCCCCGACCCCACGGTGAAGGCGCCGCCAGGGATATAGACCATCACCGGCCGAGGCTCGGCCGCCTGCCCGCCCGGCGCATAGATGTTCAGGTAGAGACAGTCTTCGGACCCCACCACGATCCCCCCGCCACCGCCCAGGATCGAGCGCCGCCCGATGGCCTGGGTGCAGTCCTTGGCGATCCGCGTCGCATCCCGAACCCCGCTCCACGCCTCCACCGGCTGCGGTGCGCGCCAGCGCAAATCACCGACCGGAGGCGCCGCAAACGGTACGCCCAGGAACGCCCGCGTCCTCGCCCCGTCCACGCCGCGCAACACGCCATCCTCGGTCGTCGCCAACACCGTCTTCGCATCGCCGGCGAACCGGACATGATCGACCTTGCCGGGATGGGTCGCGCAGGCCGACAGGGCCACAAGGCAGGCAAGCAACGAGATCAGACGCATCGGGAACCTTGGCTTTTCGGCAGACGATCCTAACGCCTGAAGGAAGGCCGCGTTGCCGACATCCGGTGCGCCTGAAAGCAAAACGGCCCCCGGATTTCTCCGGGGGCCGCTCTGTTACGCTTACTGTGTCTCTCGGCCTCAAGCAGCGCGTGAGCGCGTTAGACCAAAAGGATTCGTCGACTACTCGACGATCTTGGCGACGACGCCGGCGCCGACGGTGCGGCCGCCTTCACGGATGGCGAAGCGCAGGCCTTGG
>NZ_JAFCTP010000004.1:0-47216 GCF_049896085.1 Brevundimonas sp. TWP1-3
CCAAGGCCTGCGCTTCGCCATCCGTGAAGGCGGCCGCACCGTCGGCGCCGGCGTCGTCGCCAAGATCGTCGAGTAGTTAGGACCCGGCCTCAAGTCGCGAGCCTCCGCGAGGCGAGCATAGGCCGGACAAAAGAGTAAGCGTAACAGAGCGGCCCCCGGAGAAATCCTGGGGCCGTTTTGCTTTGTCCGACTGATCTTTTCCCTTCTCTCATGGGGAGAAGGTGGCTCGCAGAGCCGGACGAGGGGGTGCGGTGCTGATCGCGTCGCACAGCGTAACCTCACCCTTTTGCGCAAGACCGATCGCTGCGCTCTCGGGCGCTCAAGCCCTCTTCCCATGGGAGAGGGAAGGGATGGGGAAGTTTGGAAAGCCGGCCGTCAGGGCTCAGAAACGGCTTTCGTCACCGCGCCGTTCAGTTTCCGGCGTTGACGAAGTTGCGCACACGCGGCGGTGTCGGCGTGGCGGGCGTCCGGATGATGCGGATCGAGGTGCTGCGGCAGGCCTGAGGCGTCAGGCGGCCGGGCAGGCGCGTCGAGCCGTCGCCGCAGGCCTCGCTGATCTGGTCCTGGGTCAGGCCGCGCGCGTTCGACAGGTCCGCGCCGCGAATGTCCGTGCGGCGCAGGGAGGCGTTCGAGAAATCGGCGCGGGAGAAGCTCGCGCCGCTCAGTCGCGCTCCGTCCAGGCTGGCGTTCGAAAAGTCCGCGTTCGAGAAGTCGCCGCCCGACAGGTTGGAGGCGTTGACCTCGGCGTTGGAGAAGTTGGCGCCGGCCGCGCGGACGTTGGTGATCGTCGCGCCGAACAGTTCGCTGTTGGAGAAGTTGGTCCCCGCCAGGGTCGCGCCGTTGAAGTTCACCCCGTGCATCTCGCCGCCCGACAGGTCGGCGCGGGTCAGATTGGCGCGGACGAAGGACGACCCTTGCGCCTCGGCCCCGTTCAAATGGGCGCCCGTGAAGTTCGCGGAGGTGAAGTTGGCCCCGACGATCTCGACGCCTGACAGATTGGCGCGGCTGAAGTCGCTGCCGGTGAAGTTGGAGCCCATCATCTCGGCGCCGCGCAGATTGGCCCCGACCAGGGTGGCGTTCATGAAGCTGGCGCCGGTGAAGGTCGCGCCGGTCAGATTGCGGCCGGACAGTTCGCAGCGATTGCACGATCCGCCCAGCGACACCGAACGGGCCACGTCGCGGTCCTGCATCGACATCTCCACCCCGGCGAAGGCCGGCGAGGCGATGAGCGCCGCCCCCCAAGCCGTGCAGAGCGCCAGAAGCGCCAGCGAGGGTTTGACCCGGATATGTTCAGCGATCTGTTTCACGAGACCTGAATGCCCCGAAACCCCTGCCATACCTACTTAAATCGAGGTAACTTCATGAAATCCGGGCAAGGTCGGAGGCCCTCAGCAGGCGGGAATGCGTAGCCCGCGCGGCAGGACGGTCGACTCGTCGCCGCACGCCTGGTTCAACTGACCCTGGGTCAGGCCGGTGGCCCGAGTCAGCTGGGCGCCCGACAGATTGGTCCCAGACAAGGTCGCGCCCGAGAAGCTTGCGCCCTCCAGATAGGCGCCGACGAAACTGGCGTTGGTCAGGTTGGCGCGCGAGAAGTTGGAGCCGGAGAAGACGCCGCCATAGGCCTCGACATCGCGCATGTCGGTGTTGGAAAACCGCGTGCGGTTCATGACGCTCAGGCTCAGGTCCGCCTGACGCAGCCGCGCGCCCGACAGGTTCAGGCCCCGCGCCTCCAGCCCCGAGAAGTCGCCCTGGAACAAGTTGCATCCGGCGCAGGACGACCCGCGCTTCACGCTGGCGATCTGGCCCGCGTTCTGGGCCAGGGCGGGCGCGGCGACGGCCAGTAGGGCGGCGATCAGGCCGAGAGAGAGTGTACGTTTCATGGAATGGGCTCCGACGTTCGATCGTCTTGCAGCAAACCCTAGGCCATAACCCTTAACCTAGCCCTGACTTCCGAAGCCGCGCGAAGTTGATCTAACCTTGGCTTTAAAAGCCATGCGCCGATAGGTGCTGCGATGAAGCCAATCGCTAGAACAGTTCGATCAGAGAAGGCGGGTCGAAGACGTGGCGAGCTATCTGAAACTGCGCCAGCCGCATTCGAAGCCGTACCGAACGCGAACAGCATGAATGAAAAGCCGACAAAATCGTTCAGGTCGCTGACCCACGTTCCATCTCTTGGATGCCCAAGCGTCAGGGTGACGTTCGCAACCAGAAAGGCGAAACCCAACAAGTAAGACCAGTCACGCGAGAGCCAAGACCTCGTATCGAATGGGTAGAGTGCGATCCGATGGACGCCGTAGATCCAGCCCCATTGCAGAACTATAGCAAAGATAAAGAATGCTGCGCCCCAAGTTGTGGGAGCGCCATGATTCATCAACCCGACAAATATTCCCGCGATTGCAGTCAGCGATAGCCAGATTGGGCTGATGTTCGCTAACGCAGCCCACCATTTCGAATTCAAGGCGTGACTGCCTTCGGCTCGGCCCCGCAGGTGTCGCACACCCAGGCGGCGCCGCGTTGCTGAAGGCTGAAGTCGCCGCAGGCGGGGCAGGCGACGGCTTCGCTATTGGCGACGTGGCGCGGCTCGGGCTCGGCCTTCTTGCCGAAGGGCAGGACCACCAGATTGTCGGGCGCCGATCCCCGCGCGAACCCCTTGGAGATGAAGCGGGCGGCGGGCACGGCCTCGTTGGCGTCGGGCTTTCCTTCGCCCAAGCCGTCCGCGTTCAGGTCGTCGGTCCCGGCGTTGGCTAGCTCGTGCCGGTCCAGATACGAGACGCCCAGCTCGCGGAAGATATAGTCAAGGATCGAGGTTGCGGACTTGATGGAGTCGTTGCCGGTGACGCGCCCGGCCGGCTCGAACCGGGTGAAGACGAAGGCGTCCACGAACTCGTCCAGCGGCACGCCGTATTGCAGGCCGATGGAGATGGCGATGGCGAAGTTGTTCATCAGGCTGCGGAAGGCGGCGCCTTCCTTGTGCATGTCGATGAAGATCTCGCCTAGCTCGCCGTCTTCGTATTCGCCGGTGTGGATATAGACCTTGTGCCCTCCCACGGCGGCCTTCTGGATATAGCCCTTGCGCCGGTCGGGCAGTTTGCGGCGCGCCCGTTCCCGCTCGATCACGCGTTCGACCACCCGTTCGGTCGGGGCGGGGCGGGGGGCTTCGCGCACAGGCTCGGCCCGCGCCGCGTCGATGTTCGGCAATGGCAGCAGCGGGCCGGCCGGCGGCGCGGCGCGGGCCAGGCGGATGGCGCGACGACCGTCCAATGCGCCCTGGCTCAGCAGTCTTGCCGCCTGGGCCGAGGTGGTGCGCCAGTCCATCGGTTCGACCGCGATGTCGGCCAGGTCGCTGAACGGTTCGATGGCGCGCCGCAGGTCTGCTGCGACCGCCGCCGGATCGGCCAGCAGGGCAGCGACGGACGCCGGCGCCTCGGGCCAACCGCTCAGGTCGCCATGACCGAAGACCCAGCGCGTCGCCGCCGTCTCGGCCTCTTCGGACACGCCCAGCAGGGTCAGCAGCAAGCCGTCGCCGTCCTCCACGCCCAGCACGTCACGGATGAAACCGGGGTCCAGCACCGGGGCGGCGAAGACCGTGTCGAAATCCTCGGCCCAGGCCAGGGCGTTCTCGATGGCGGCCAGCTCGATATCGGTGAAGCCCAGCGCGCGCAGCGACGCATGATCAATGCCCGGCGCCTCGACTAGGGTGCGCCGCCCGAACGTCCATCGCTCCGCCGCCTCGACATCGCCGCCTGCCGCCGAGATCGCCGCCGCCAGGGCAGGGTTCAGCCGGCGACCGATCTCGCCGTCCGCCGTCTGGAAGACATCGATCGCCGCGATCCGGCCCAGCCCCAGCCGCAGCCGCGCCTCTGCATCCTCGACGAACAGGCCGATGGCCGAGTGCCGCCGCGCCTTGGGCGCGATCACCAAGGCTTTCGACGCGACTGCGGCGAGGGGATGGCTCACCCCCTTCAGCACATCGCGCCGCGCGGCTTGGGTTTCGGCGGCGGCGCCTTTCAGGTCGTCCCAATCGGGGCAGAGACCGCGCACGCTCGCCAACTCGGCCGAGGTCTGCGCCGCCGTCGCCGCGACCAGTCCCGCAAACGCCTGCGCCCGAGCCGTTCGATCATCGTCCGCCGCCAGGGCCTCCAGCAACCCGTCCAGCCCAAGGGCGATCACGCCCGGCGACGCCGCCTGAAGGTCCAGAGCCACCGTCAACAACCGCGTCAGGCCCGCCAGATCGGTCGCCGCGTCGCCGCTCAGGGCCAGCACGGCGCCCAGGTCGATCACGGCCCGACCCGCAGCCATCGTCGCGGTTTCCGCATCGCGCGGGTCGAAGGCGACGATCAGCCCGCCGTCCAGCGTCGCTTCGGCCGCCAGCAGGGCCTCCGGCGCGCCCGCCGCGATCTGCGTCCGGTCCGCCAGGGCGACCAGAGGTGCGCCCTCGATCGTCAGCTCCAGCGCCATGGCGGGCCGTTCGCCGTCGACGGCTCTCAGGATGTCGGCGTCGCTCGCGCCGCACCGTCGCGCCAGCGCCGCCGCCCGACCCAGCGCCGGATTGCGCGAGGGATCGCCGCAGTCGCCACGCGGCCCCTCGCAACGGTCCACCGCATCAGCCACCCCCGCCAGGGCCTCGGCCAGCGCCCGCGCCGCCTGGGCGCCCAGCCGTGCGGCGGCTCGCTTGCCGCTGTGCGTCCTCAGAGTCGCGCCCGCGCCGGGGTCGTTCAGATCGACGACGCCGGCCGCGACCGGCCCCGATCCCGCCGGCGCCGCGAGGCCCAGCCTGAAGGCCCCCGACAGTTCGGCGGCGAACACAGCGGACTCGGCCCGGTCGAACACACCCTCCGCAACGCCGGTCGCGGCCAACCGCTCGACCCAGGCGTCCACGCCGCCGTTCAGCCAGTCGCCCGACATCGGTGTCGCGAATCCCGCCGCCTCGATCCAGTCCAGCCAGGCCTCGATCTGGGCGTCTGACCAGCCGGCGGGCGCCAGCACGGGCTGTACGCTGGCCGGGCGCTCGACGGCGCGGGTCTCCATTGCGACTCGTTCGGCGCGAACGGCGAAGCCGGATTGAAAGCGCATGGCGGCGTCTCTCCGAAAGGTTCGGGCCAGCCTAGGCGGTCGCGCGCCGCTTCGCCAATACATCTGGTGTGCTCAGGCCGTATTGCCCACAAGATATCGATTCAACTGCCTCCGCCTGAACGCTGGACGAAGCGGGCGCGGGTTTCTATGATCCGCGCCAGACGCCGCCTCCCTTTTCGGCGACCCCTTACGGTTGGATTCCACGACGTGTTGAGCAAGATTTTCGGCTGGTGGGAGGGCGCCACGATCGGCACCCGCTTCACCATCGCCAAGCGCGGTCGCTTCGTCGGCCAGGACGAGAACGGCAATCGTTATTTCGAGAGCCGCGACAACGTCAGCTACGACGGCCGCAAGCGTCGCTGGGTCATCTATGACGGCTATGCCGAGGCGTCCAAGGTGACGCCCGACTGGCACGGCTGGCTGCACTACACCTTCGACCTGCCCCCGACCGAGCAGCCGCTGCCGCGTCGCGCCTGGGAAAAGGATCACCTGCCCAACATGACCGGCACGCCCCTGGCCTGGCGTCCGCCTGGCTCGCTGGCCAACGAGGCCAAACGCCCGGCTGCGACCGGCGACTATCAGGCCTGGACCCCCGAGTGAAAACGCGCGGCATCCTGTTGGGCGCGGCGGCTGTCGTCTGCGTCTTGAGCGCAGGCGCGGTGACCGCCAGCGTGCTGCAGGATGCGCCGCGCGACGCTCGCCCGGTCCAGGATCCGATCGGCGACATCCTGCGCAATACGCCGGACCAGCCGTCCGTGCCCACCGAGACGCCGCCGGCCGGCGCGCCTGCGCCGCGTTCGCCCGTCGCGGTGACGCCGCCGCCAGCCATCGTCATCGCCGAGGACGCCGCCGTCGAGGAGAAGGCCGAGGACGAGGTCAAGGCCGAGCGGCCCGTCGCGACCAAGGCCATCGAACAGCCGGCGACTCCGGCCCGCCGCCAGCGTCGCAAGTTCGCGATCATCCAGGCCATCGACAAGGTCACGGCCGAGTCGATGAAGTTCGAGGTCGAGGTCGGCGGTCGCCCCGTGCGCTTCAACCGCAACCTGATCTTCGCCGCCCGCGCCTGCGAGGTCACGACGCCGGACGAACTGACCGAAGACGCCATCGCCTATATGGACGTGTCGCTTCAGCCGCGCGGCCGCGAGACCGCGCCGCGCCAGATTTTCCGCGGCTGGATGTTCGCCTCGTCGCCGTCCGTCAGCGGCGTCCAGAACCCCTATTACGACGCATGGGTCGTGGGCTGTAAGAACTGACCGCCGCGAGGAGGCTGAAGATGGATCGCGATAAGCCGCTCAAGAAAAGCGAAACGGTCGAAATCCGACTGCCCCACGCGACCAAGACCGCCTTCATGGCTCGCTGCCGCGCCGAGGGCCGCACCGCCAGCGACGCCATCCGCCGCTTCATCGACGCCGAACTGAGCCAGACGTCTTCGACGCGACGTTCGCCGCCCCGCCTGGGCTGGCGTCCGCTGCTGGCCGCCGCCGTCGCCGGCGTGGCCCTGGGCGCCGTCGCCGCGCCCTCCCTGGCCCAGTCTTCGCCGACCAGCCGCGCCGCCTTCGACCGGATGGACCGCAATCACGACGGCGTCGTCAGCTTCGACGAATACCGCGCGCGCTAGGTCTTACCCCACAATCCGTCACCCTCGGGCTCGTCCCGAGGGCCCACGGCGGATGCAGGTGTGGTGATGGATGGCGTTAGGCCGCCGCTTGCAACATCGTGCGCTTGAGTTTTGCTTCAACGGTGGGCCCTCGGGACGAGCCCGAGGGTGACGGGGGTGTAGGGGCTACTCTAACCGCTACCTACTGAATGCGGACCCAAAACCGGTCCCGCTGAAGGTTCAGCCAGGTCCAGGGCTTGAACAGGCTCGCGCCCGGCTTCCATGAGGCCAGCACGATCTCGGCCCGACCCATGATGTTCTCGGCGGGCAGCAGGCCGACCCCGACCTCGGCCGGCCAGCGGCTGTCCAGCGAGTTGTCGCGATTGTCGCCCATCATCAGATACTGGCCCGGCGGCACGAGGCGCAGAGGCGTGTCGTCGCCGGGCAGGTCCGGCCCGCCGTCATAGGTTACATAGGTCAGACCGTCGGCCAGGGTCTCGCGCACCTGCTGCACCCGCCGCTGTGGCGCATCATGGTCGGCGACGATATCCAGCCTTGTCTGGCGCACCGCATCGCCGTTGACGAAGACCACGCCTCCGCGCACCTGAACCGTGTCGCCCGGCAAACCCACGACCCGCTTGATCCAGGTCTGTTTCGGATCGCGCGGCAGGCGGAACACCACCACGTCCCCGCGCCGGGGCTCGCGCCCCATGATCCGCCCCGGCGCCATGGGCGGGTCGAACGGCAGCGACGCCGCGCTCCAGCCATACGGATATTTCGACACGACGATATAGTCGCCCGTCACCAGCCCCGGCTCCATCGACGACGAGGGAATGGTGAAGGGCTGGAACAGCAGGATGCGGAGCAGGGTCGCCAGGATCAGGGCGACGACCAGGGTCACGGCGATCTCTCGCACCTCGCGCAGGACGGGCGAGCGGGGCGGGGCCTTGGATAAGACGGATGGGGTCTGGGTCATGCCGCCATTGACCGCCAGACCCGCCGCCGACGCCAATCGGAACCTGTCGGGACAAGCCGAAAATCGTGTCCGGACAGATCAGGCGGACGGCATTATGCCGTGGCCAGGGCCACCGCCTCGACGCCGGTCAGCGGCGAACGCAACGCCGCCTGATCCGGCCTGACCGACAGGGCGGGGGACAGCAGGTCCAGATAGGCCGCCTGAGGCGTCTCCACCGCGCCGAACTGGCTCAGATGCTCGGTCAGGAACTGCGCGTCCAACAGGGTCCAGCCGCCCTTGCGCAACCGCGCGACCAGATGCACCAGCGCCACCTTGGACGCATCCCGCTCGCGGCTGAACATGCTCTCGCCGAAGAAGGCCCCGCCCAGCGACACGCCATACAGGCCGCCCACCAGCCGCTCGTCCCGCCAGCATTCGATGGAGTGGACGAACCCCATGGCGAACAGGGCGGCGTACAGCCGCCGGATCGGCCCGTTGATCCAGGTGTCCTCGCGATCCGGTCCCTGCGCCGCCGCACAGCCGTCCAGCACCGCTTCGAAGGCGGTATCGACCCGTACCTCGAACGGCTCGCCTCGCACGGTGCGACGCAGGCGGCTGGGGATGTGGAAGGCGTCCAGCGGAATGACGCCCCGCTGTTCCGGCTCGATAATGAAGACGCGCGGATCGTCGCGCGCCTCGGCCATCGGAAACACGCCCCGGGCGTAACAGGCCAGCAGGTCCTCGGGGCCGAAACCGCCGAAAGGCCCGCTGGCGCTGAAATCGGGATCTGTCAGGCGTCGCCCTTCTGACGGGCGGCCCACTTCTCCAGCCAGTGGATGTCATAGTCGCCGGACAGGATGTCGGGCTCCTGCAACAGCTTCTGGAACAGGGGGATGGTGGTGTCGACCCCGCCGATGACGATCTCGTTCAGCGACCGCTTCATGCGCGCAATGGCCTCTTCGCGGTCACGGCCGTGGACGATCAGCTTGCCGATCAGGCTGTCATAATAGGGCGGGATCGAATAGCCGGCGTAGATGGCGCTATCCAGACGCACGCCCAGGCCGCCGGGGGCGTGGAAGTCAGTGATCTTGCCCGGCGACGGGGTGAAGGTCTCCGGGTTTTCGGCGTTGATACGCACCTCGATGGCGTGGCCTTTGAACTCGATGTCCTCTTGCGTGAACGACAGCGGCAGGCCGGCGGCGATACGGACCTGTTCGCGCACCAGGTCGACGCCGGTGATCATTTCCGTAACCGGATGCTCGACTTGCAGGCGGGTGTTCATCTCGATGAAGAAGAACTCGCCATCCTCCCACAGGAACTCGATGGTGCCGACGCCCAGATAGCCGATGGCGGCGATGGCCTTGTTGACCGTCTCGCCGATCTGCTTGCGACCCTCGGCCGACAGGGCTGGCGAGGGGGCCTCTTCCAGCACCTTCTGGTGACGACGTTGCAGCGAGCAGTCGCGTTCGCCCAGGTGGACGACGTTGCCGTGGCTGTCGGCGATGACCTGGATCTCGATGTGGCGCGGCTTCTGGAGATAGCGCTCCATATAGACGGCGCCGTTGCCGAAGGCGGCCTTGGCCTCGGACTGGGCGGTCTGGACGGCCTCGACCAGGTCGTCAGCCGTCAGGGCCACCTTCATGCCGCGTCCGCCGCCGCCCGCCGCCGCCTTGACGATCAGGGGGAAGCCGATGGACTTGGACGCCTCGATGGCGGCTTCGATAGTCTCGACCTCGCCGTCCGAGCCGGGAACGCAGGGGATGCCGGCTTCCATCACCGTCTTCTTGGCGCTGATCTTGTCGCCCATGACCCGGATATGCTCGGGCTTGGGACCGATGAAGGTCATGCCGTGGGCTTCGACGATCTCGGCGAAGCGAGCATTTTCCGACAGGAAGCCGTAGCCGGGGTGGATCGCCTGGGCACCGGTGATCTCGGCCGCCGCGATGATCGACGGGATGTTCAGATACGACTTGGCGGCCGAGGCGGGGCCGATGCAGACGCTCTCGTCGGCCAGGCGCACCCACATGGCGCCTCGGTCGGCTTCGGAGTGCACGGCGACGGTGGAGATGCCCATCTCCTTGCACGCCCGATGGATTCGCAGCGCGATCTCGCCGCGGTTGGCGATCAGAACCTTGGTGAACATCAGGGCGCCTTAGGCTTCCAGCAGGACGAGGGGCTCGCCGAACTCGACCGGCTGGGCGTCGCCGACCAGAATGTCGAGAACAACGCCGTCGCGCGGGGCCTGGATCGGGTTCATGGTCTTCATGGCCTCGACGATCAGCAGCGTCTGACCCTTTTTGACCTTGTCGCCTGGCTGGCAGAAGACCGGCGCTTCCGGCGAGGCCTGCAGATACACAGTGCCGACCATGGGCGACTTCACCTCTTCGCCGGATCGGGCGACGATGGTGGCGGGATCGGACGGCATGGAGGCCGGTGCGGCGACCGGGGCCGGCGCGGCGGCTGCAGCCGGCGCAGCGGCATATTGCACCGGCGCGGCGTTGACCGTGATCTCGCGGGCGACGCGGATGCGCAGGTCGCCGCGCTCGACCTCAACCTCGGTCAGGTCGGTCTCGTTCAGGATGTCGGCCAGCTGGCGAACCAGGGCGGCGTCGATTTCGGCGTGTTTCTTGTCATCGGCCATTGGATTTGCGCCTTGTCTTTCGTGGTCTTGAGTAAACGGGACGGGCGTCAGCCGCGTTCCCGAACCTTGGTGAGAGCCGCCTGGACGGCCAGTTCATAGCCTGCCGCGCCGAAGCCTGCGATGACGCCGGTCGCTGCGGAAGACACATAGGAGTGATGGCGAAACGCCTCGCGCGCCGCCGGATTGGACAGATGCAGCTCGATCACCGGGATCGACAGCGTCTTCAGCGCATCGTGCAGCGCCACCGACGTATGCCCATAGGCGGCCGGATTGATGATCAGGGCGTCCGCGCCTTCACGGGCTTCCTGAATCCAGTCCACCAGCACGCCCTCGTGGTTGGTCTGACGAAACACGATGGTCGCGCCGCCCTCTACCTTGGCAGCCGCCTTGACGCAGTGCTGCTCGATGTCCGCCAGGGTGTCGCGGCCATAGATGTCCGGCTCCCGAACCCCGAGCAGGTTCAGATTGGGGCCGTTCAGCACATGAATGACGAGCGTTTCGGCCATGGTTTCCGGAATCGGGCGCTGCTTCGCAGCACAAGAGGGGCCTTTTAGCCGACGCAGGGCCTGGGTCAAACGGTCCCCGCATCGAACTTTACCCAAGGTCACGCCGCGTGGCGCGGATTTCGCAGCCAAGGCCTTATTCGTCCCCGGCCGGGACAGCCTGTGGGAGCGCAGACGATGCGCCAGGACGGCAAACTGATCCTTCGCACCGTCGTGGCCGCCTTTGCGGCCGTGGCGGTCGCCATCGGCGCCTTCCTGTTCGAGGCCGGCTGACCCGGTCTGGCGAACCCGGCCTTCAGCGTCTATCTCAGCCCAGACGCCGCCAGCGCCAGGAGATCAGACGCGTGCACCAGATCCATCTCAACGGCGAACCCCGCCAGGTCCAGGCCGCCACGATCTTGGCCCTGGTCGAAGAGTTGTCGCTGGACCCGCGCAAGGTCGCGGTCGAACGCAATCTGGAGATCGTGCCCAAGTCCCTGCACGCCGCCACCCCCGTCTCACAGGGCGACCGCATCGAACTGGTCCAGTTCGTCGGCGGCGGTTGATCAGGTGAGGGTTTCAGAGCCGTCTAGCGCTTCTATCTTCGCCATCGGTTCGCCGTTCACGGTGATTATAAAGACTTCACCCTCGGCGGCTTCATCGACCAGTCGAGACAGATGAGTCCTAGCGTCTTCGATGTCGATCATCTTCATAAGGTCGCTCCAGCGCACCTGATTTTGAGTATTCTATTTTAAGCGCTCGCTGGCGGCAACAATCCGGCCTTTCGCTTCGCGGCCGGGGCGCGTAGGTCAGGCCCCATGACCGATACAGCCTCCGAAACCTGGTCCGTCGCCGGCCGCACCTTCAACTCGCGACTGATCGTGGGCACCGGCAAATACGCCGACTACGCCCAGAACGCCGCCGCCGCCGAAGCTGCGGGCGCCGAGATCGTGACCGTGGCCGTGCGCCGGGTGAACCTGACCGATCCAAACCAGCCGATGCTGGTCGACTATGTGAAGCCCGACCGGTTCACCTTCCTGCCCAATACCGCCGGCTGTTTCACCGGCGAGGACGCGGTGCGCACCCTGCGCCTGGCGCGCGAGGCGGGGGGCTGGAGCCTGGTCAAGCTGGAGGTGCTGTCCAACACCGCCCACCTCTATCCCGACATGATCGAGACGCTGCGGGCGCTGGACCTGCTGATCAAGGACGGGTTCGACGTCATGGTCTATTGCACCGACGACGTGGTCATGGCCAAGCGGCTGGAAGACGCCGGAGCCGCCGCCATCATGCCCGCCGCCGCGCCCATCGGCTCAGGGCTCGGCATTCAGAACCCCATCAACGTCCGCCTGATCGTCGAACAGGCCAAGGTGCCGGTGCTGGTCGACGCGGGGGTCGGCACGGCCTCGGACGCGACCCTGGCCATGGAACTGGGCTGCGACGCCGTCCTGATGAACACCGCCATCGCCGGCGCCAAGGACCCCATCCGCATGGCCAGCGCCATGAAACACGCCGTCATCGCCGGCCGCGACGCCTATCTGGCAGGGCGTATGCCCAAGCGGATGTATGCCGACCCGTCGTCGCCGCTGGCGGGGCTGATCTGACGAAGTCCCTTCTCCCCTCGGGGGAGAAGGTGGCTCGCGGAGCGAGACGGATGAGGGGGCTGTTTCCGCAGATTCGCTCTTACCGTTTCGAGGCGGACAGATACCCTTCATCCGAGGCCTCCGGCCCCACCTTCTCCCCCAAGGGGAGAAGGAACGCGTAGCGCTGGTTTGGCCCCAGCCATCACAATGACGCTGGTCCATTCTCAGCGAATCCAATCGCTTGCCGATTTATGTCCCCGTTCTCCCATCCCCCCTTCGAAACCGGCGTATTCTAGACCCGTCCCGTTGCATGGAAGGGCTCGCTTGGCCTGCGACCTTGCGGCGGCGGGAGCGGATGGAACGGGAGCCGGGGTGAAATCCCTCCGCGCTGACATCGACTTATGGAGCGGTGTCGGAGGGTCGAGGGGGATACTCGATCGCACTCGGGACGGGGTTTCGCAGACCCCGCCGACCCGTCGCAGGCTTATGGGGTTAGGCGATAAGACCGCCACCGCTCGACGCCCCGAGCTTGCAGGCCAACCTTCCGCGCGGAGCGTCAACCCTTCGTCGAAACGGTACTTACAAACTCACACTCCGGGCGAAGGCCCGGCGCTCCGCCCAGCCCTCCAAAACTTCGCAGCGAAAGCGCGAGGCTGATCACCCCTGTCCGGAGACCCGCATGGCCCACCCCAAACCTCGCCGTCCCAAACCCGGTCGCGGCCTGCCGCCGCCCTACAGACAAACGCCCGAGGAGGAGGCTGAGGACGAACGGCTCCGTGCCCAACTGGAAATCGAATACATCCGTCTGGACGCCATCCTGGTCGAGAAACGGGCGGAGGCCGCCGAACGCGCGCGCATCAGGGCTCTCAATGGCCACCCGCCGGTCGAGCGTGCCGCGCTTCGACCCGGAGAAATCCGGGTCGGGGATCTTTTTCGTTAGTCGTCCAGCAAGCCCTGCAGCAGCGGATGGGCCAGGACCGGCGCGGCCAGACGCACCACGGCCTGGGGGTCTTCCAGGCGCACGGCCGCCGTGGCGTCGGCGACGATGAAGTCGGCGTGGGTGCGCGACGGCTCGGTCAGCCGCTCGTGGCCGGGCCGCACGGTGGCCAGATATTGCGCCACGACCGAATCCGCCGACCGCCCCCGCTCAGCCTGGTCGCGCAACAGGCGGCGGATGAAGCGGATGTCGGACGGGGTGTCCACGAACACCCGGATGTCGAACAGGGCGGTCAGGTCGGGGGTGCACAGAACATGGGTGCCCTCCACGATCACCACCTCGGCCGCCGCGATCCGTTCTCCGCCCGGCTCGCGCCCGTGGTGGATGAAGGAATAGACCGGCGCCGTCACCGTGCGCCCAGCCTTCAGCTCTTTCAAATCCGCGATCATCAGGTCGTGATCGCGCGCCGCCACATCGTCGAAGTCGAAGGTCGCGGCATCGAAGCCGGGCAGGGACGCGGCGTCGCGGTAATAGCTGTCCTCGCGCACCAGCACCGCCGACCCCTGCGGCAAGGCCGAAACCAGCGCCTCCGCCAGGGTGCTCTTGCCGGAGCCGGAGCCCCCCGTGATCGCGATCAATATGGTCATGGGCGGTCTTCTAGTGCGGTCGCGCGGCCGACGCCACGGGGGACGATCCGTCGCGCGGCGGCTGACGTTACGTCACGTTGCTTATCGCCGATCACCGATGTTAGCGTCCGCCCAAGCGTCGCATCCAATCAGACGCAACCAAGGAACAGGAAACGATATGCTGGGCTTGATGCAGGACTGGCCGCTGACGGTCGACAAGATCATCGACCACGCCAAACATTGGCACGGCGACCGCGAGGTGGTGACCCGCTCGGTCGAGGGGCCCATCGTCCGCACGACCTATGCCCAGATCCACGAACGCGCCAAACGCGTGTCCAGCGCCCTGAAGGCCTGGGGCGTCCAGCCGGGCGACCGCGTCGCCACCCTGGCCTGGAACACCGCCAACCATATCGAGGCCTGGTACGGCATCATGGGCATCGGCGGGGTGTGCCACACCCTGAACCCGCGCCTGTTCCCGGAACAACTGATCTACATCATCAACCACGCCGAAGACCGGATCATCTTCGTCGACCTGACCTTCGTGCCGCTTCTGGAAGCCATCCTGCCGCACATCCCCAAGGTCGAGCGCGTCGTCATCATGACCGACGCCGCCCACATGCCGCAGACCAAGCTGCCCAAGGCCGAGGCCTATGAGGACGCCATCGCCGGTCAGTCGACCGACGTCGTCTGGGGCGACTTCGAGGAAAACACCGCCTGCGGCCTCTGCTACACCTCGGGCACGACGGGCAATCCGAAGGGGGTACTGTATTCGCACCGCTCCAACTTCTTGCACACCTTCATGGGGCTTCAGGCCACCGTCATGGGCGCCACGCCCAAGGAGGTGATCCTGCCGGTCGTGCCGATGTTCCACGCCAACGCCTGGGGCATCGCCTTCGCCGGCCCCGCCGCCGGGACCAAACTGGTCATGCCGGGCGCCAAGATGGACGGTCAGTCGATCTATGAACTGATCGAACAGGAAGGCGTCACCTTCTCCGCCGCCGTGCCCACCGTCTGGCAGGGGCTGTTCGCCCATATGAAAGAGCACGGCCTGGGCTTCTCGACCCTGAAGCGTGTGCTGATCGGCGGCTCGGCCTGCCCCGAAAGCCTGATCCGGGGCTTCCAGGACGATTTCGGCGTCGAGGTCACCCACGCCTGGGGCATGACCGAGACCTCGCCCATCGGCACCATCGCCAACCTGCCGCCCGAGATCCTGCGTCTGCCCTATGACGAGCAGATGAAATATCGCCTGAAACAGGGCACGCCGCCGCTGGGCATCGAATTGAAGCTGAAGGACGAGGCCGGGGCCGAACTGCCGCACGACGGCGCCACCTTCGGCCGCCTGATGGTCAAGGGACCGACCATCAGCAACGCCTATTTCAAGGAAGAAGGTTCGATCCTGGACGACGAAGGCTTCTTCGACACGGGCGACGTGGCCACGGTGGACGAGAGGGGTTTCATGCAGATCACCGACCGCGCCAAGGACGTGATCAAGTCGGGCGGCGAGTGGATCAGCTCCATCGAGATCGAGAACATCGCCGTCGGCCACCCCAAGGTCGAGATCGCCGCCGTCATCGGCGCCGCCCATGCCAAATGGGACGAACGGCCGGTCCTGATCCTCAAGCTCAAGCCCGACCATGCGCTGGACAAGCAGGAGCATCTCGACTTCCTGCAGGGCAAGATCGCCAAATGGTGGATGCCGGACGACGTGGTGGCCGTGGAGGACATCCCGCTGGGCGCCACGGGCAAGATCGACAAGAAGCTTCTGCGGGAGCGGATGAAGGACTACCGTCTGCCCGCCGTCGTCTAACCGAACCGGAGCCTGAATGCCGACCAGAAAGCCTGTCCCCGCCGTCCTGCCGTGGCTGACGGCGCTCGCGGCGGCGCCGGTGGTGCTGATCGTGGCGGCGATCGCGGCGACGCGATTCGGCGGCGTCGATCTGTCGGTCAGCTACGATCTGCTGACCTGGACCGTGGCGCGCATCCTGGCCTGGATCGGTCTGGCGGGCGCCCTGGCGGCGGCGGTTCTGGCGCTGCGCGATCTGAAGGGCAGGGGGCTCTACGCCCTGGCCGCCCTGATCCTGGCCGGCGCGACGGTGGCCGGTTTCGTCTTGCGTCAGGGCCAGTACGCCGCGCCGAACCCGCGCGACGTGACCACCCATGTCGAGGAGCCGCCGGCCTTCTCGCGCGCCGCCCAGCATCGCGGATCGACGCCCCAGACCTGTCCCGACCTGAGCGCCGTCCCGACCCAGGTTCTGGCCCAGCAGGCGACCTCGGCCCTGGTGGACGCCGGTTTCGTGATCACCCGCGCCACCACCTTCCAGGTCGAGGCCGTGCATGAAGGCGCCTGGTTCGGCTTCGTCACCGACGCCGTCGTGCGCATCCGACCCGGCCGCACCGACATCCGCGTCGCCGCCCGCGACGCCCGCCCCGACGGCGGCGCCACCTGCCGCCTCGCCGCCAAGATCGCCCGGAATCTGGAGGCCGAACGCTAGGCCAGACGAAAGCGCGCCGTCAGGCCCGGCTCGACGTCGCTGAGGGCCGTCCCGTCCTCGACCAGCTTGATCAGATGGGCCAGCACCGACAGCGACGCCGCCGGCCATAGCCGCTGATCGACGGCGGCGTACAGAACCGGCACCATCTCGGCGACCGTCCGATCCCCCGCCGCCAGCCTCCGAACGATCTGCGCCTCCCGCTCCAGCCGATGGGCGCGATACGCCTCCAGAAACGGCCGCACCTCAGTCACCGGCGCCCCGTGCGTCGGCCACAGCACGTCGAACTCCCGCGCGATGACCGCGTCCAGACTGGTCAGATACTGGCGCATATTCCCATCGGGCGGCGCCACGACCGTCGTCGACCAGCCCATCACATGATCGCCGCAGAACAGGGCGTTCTCCTCGCGCAGGACGAAGGCCATGTGATTTGACGCATGACCCGGCGTGAGCATCGCCTCGATCGTCCAGCAGTCGCCTTCGATCGCTTCGCCTCCCGTCAGCACGACATCGGGCGCAAACTCGGCATCGTGATCCTCGTCCAGGGCGCCCGACGCATGCGTCTCTCGCACCGGAGGCCGGGCCGCCAGAACCCGCGCCCCAGTCGCCTCAGCGAACGGCCTCGCCAGCGGCGCATGATCCCGATGCGTATGCGTCACAAGCACATGGCTGACCCGCCGTCCCTCGACCGCCGCCATCAACGCCGCCAGATGCGCCTGATCCAGCGGCCCCGGATCGATCACCGCGACCTCGGCCCCCGCGCCAGGCCGCCCGACGATATAGGTCCCCGTCCCGGTGGAGGTGAACGGCCCCGGATTGTCGGCGATCACGCGCTGGATCAACGGCGAGACCTGATTGCGCCGCCCATAGGCGAAGTCGAACGCCCGGACGAAGGGGATCATCTCGACGGCTCCGTGTGGCGCAGAGCTTGCGTTAACGCCTCGGTAATCATGCTTGGAGCGCCCGCCATGGCCCGTTCGATCGCCTTCGCTGTATCAAATCGGCTCCCGCTCGTCGCGACCGTCTTCCTCTGTCTCGCCGCGGTGCAACTGATCGCCGCCTCCTGCAGCCCCGAACCCGCGCCCTATGCGGCGCGGGCAGTGATCGAGCGCTGAACGCGACTATTCGCGGCGGACACGGAAGGGCGGATCGTTCGCCACCTTCATCATATAGCTTCCCAGAGCCGCCCGACGCACGGTCACCGGATACTGCCGTTTGGCCGAGAAAAGCACCTCCACCCCATCAGTCTTTCGCCACGTCGATCCGTCATCCAGCATGATCGACCATTCGCCCCTGCCGAGATTCCTGGCCGAGGTCATAGTGGCGGAGATGGATTCCAGGTTGTCCGCCCGACCCGAATTCTCAAACGGGTTCAGCGCCGAGACGTTGAAGCCGAACAACCGGCGCTGATTCTGCTCGACGTCCTGCCGACTGACGACGGCGACTTCTCCAGCGGCCGCCAATCGGGTTGCGGCGGCGTCGAAGCACGCCAATCGCGCGACATCGGCCTCGATCTGGCGGCAACGCGTGACCGGTCCGATCAGGTCGTTTCCGGTGGTCGCGTTATTTTGTCGCGCGTCCGCATGTCCGGCGACCAAACTCGCCGCAATTGCTGACATGATTGCGAGTTTTGATCCGGTTGTCCGGCTAATGTGGGTCATTATGTTCTCGTGAAATTAGCGTCTCGTCCAAGTATATCATTAGAAATCAAGGCGCGCCCGATGTCTCTGGGGCGACCGCTGTGTGTCGTCTTTGCGACAGGCGTGTCTCCAATGTGTTCAAGCGCCGCCTTCTCGCTGGACTTAGGATCGGCGTTGGTATGCTCTCCCGGTCAACCGATCGCATGGTCGGCAAATGGCTATTGATTGGGCGGTTCGTTTCTTAACGACTTAGCTCTTCCCGGGAGAACAAGCCTTGAACACCAACAGATATCGTCGCGGCCTTTTGGCGACCACGATCATCGGCGGCGCCGCTCTGGCGATGGCCGCTACGCCCTCGTTCGCACAGTCGACTGACGACCAAGCGACCGACGTCGGCGAGATCGTCGTCACCGGCTCGCGCATTGCGCGTCAGGACTATCGTTCGACCAGCCCGATCGTCACGGTCACCGCCCAGGATTTCCAGGCGACGGGCTCCGTCACCATCGACACGCTCATCAACGACCTGCCACAGTTCACGCCGTCGATCTCCTCGACTTCGAATAACCCGTCGAACGGCGGCCAAGCCAACATCAACCTGCGTAACCTGGGTTCGAACCGTACGCTGGTCCTGATGAACGGCCGCCGCGTCGTTCCGTCGAACTCGGACGGTTCGGTCGACGTCAACCTGATCCCGACCGCCCTGATCAAGAACATCGAAGTCATTTCGGGCGGCGCCTCGGCCGCCTATGGTTCGGATGCCTTGGCCGGCGTCGCCAACTTCATCCTCGATGAAAATTTCTCGGGTGTTCAGGTCGACGCCCAATACGGCGAAACCGACCGCAGCGACGGCAAGACCGAAAGCTACTCGGTCACCGTCGGCGGCAACTTCGACGATGACCGTGGCAACATGGTGCTGTCGCTGGGGCGCTCCACCCGTGATGTCATCTTCAACGCCGCTCGTGAGTTCTCCGCTATCTCGGGTCCCTCGGGCACCTCGCCGCTGGGTTCGACGATCTTCGACGGCAACAACCTGCCCAGCCTCGCTGCAGTTCGCGCCTATTTCGGTAATGCGACCCTGTCTAACACTGGCGCCTTCGGCTTCAATGACGACAACTCGCTATTCTCGTATACAGGCAAGCTGAACGTCAAGAATCCGGCTGGTGCTGGAAACGAATACACGGCTCCGGGCGCTGACTATACGTTCAACACCGGTCCGCTGAACTACTTGCAGTTACCGCTTGAGCGCTACAACGTTTACGGCGGCGGTCGTTACAAGATCAACGAAAACGCCGAAGTCTATGTGAATGCACTGTTCACACAGTACATCGCCGACACCGAACTGGCCGCCAGCCCTGCCGCCAGCGGCACTGGCTTCCGCGTTCCCGCGACCAACCCGTTCATCACTGCTGATCTGCGGGGCCTGCTGAACACCCGCGCCAACCCGAACGGTTCGTTCCTGCTCAACAAGCGTTTCACCTCGCTGGGCGGCCGTCACTCGACGGAAGAGTACAACATCTACCAAATCACGACGGGCGTCCGTGGTCAGGTTCCGCAAAGCAGCTGGACCTATGACGTGTACGGTTCGTATGGTCGTGTTTCGAACACGACCACGCAGACGGGCAACGTGTCGCGCTCTTCGGTTCAGCGCCTGCTGGACGCGGCGGACGGCGGCGCCAGCCTTTGCGCAGGCGGCTTTGATCCGTTCGGCGTGACGACCCTGTCGGCCGAGTGCAACAGCTACATCGGTCGCTCGGCTCGCAACTCCACTGTCACGGAACAGCGCGTCATCGAAGCCTCGCTGCAAGGCAAGGCGTTTGATCTGCCGGCCGGTGAAGTTCGCGTCGCTCTTGGTGCTCAGTATCGCCAGGATGATTTCGCATTCGGCGCCGATTCCTCGCTCGCACAACAGAACGCTGTGACGCCTCACCTTGGCGCCAATGGCTTGCCGGATGGCGGTAATGTCGGCGGTTCGGAAATCGCCGGCTTCAACCCGACGCCTTCGTTGAGCGGCGGCACGAACTCGAAGGAACTGTTCATCGAAGCCTTGGTGCCGCTGCTTGCGGACCTGCCCTTCATCGAGCAACTGGATCTGAACCTCGGCTATCGCTACGCCGACTACAGCACGGCCGGCGGCACCCAAGCCTACCGTGCGGAACTGGACTGGACCGTCGCCGGCGGTCTGCGCGCTCGCGGTGGTTACAGCCGCTCGGTTCGTGCGCCTTCGATCGGTGAGCTGTTCGCTACCGCCAGCACCGACTTCCCGAACATCGGTGCGCCTTCTGCAACCGGTACTGGCGGCGATCCTTGCGATATCCGCAGCAGCTTCCGTCGAGGCTCCAACGCAGCCGCAGTGCGGGCTCTCTGCTTGGCTCAAGGCGTTTCGTCTCAGGCAATCGACCAGTATACTTATTCGAACAACCAGGTCGAAAGCCGCACAGGCGGTAACCCGGACCTGTTCGAAGAAACCTCGGACAGCTGGTCTGCCGGTCTGGTGTATCAGTCGCAGTTCGCTTCGCCGTGGCTGTCGGGCTTCTCGGCCTCGATCGACTACTACAATATCGAGATCACCGACGCGATCGGCTCCATTGGCGCCCCAGACTCGCTGGCGGGTTGCTTCAACGTGACGGGCGAAAACCCGACGTTCGACGCTTCCAACAGCTATTGCCAGCTGTTCCGTCGCGATCCGCTGTCGGGCAACATCGTCGGAGCCATCGAAAACCAGGCCAACCTCGGCATGATCAAGACGTCGGGCATCGACTTGCAGGCTGACTGGGCATTCAACATCGCCGACATCGGTGGTGGTGATTGGGGCCGTCTGAAGTTCAACACGGTCATCAGCTGGCTTGAGAACTATGAAGACAACGTCGTCGAAGGCGGCGTCTTCACCGACCGTACCGGCACCATCGACAGCTCGTTCGGAGAAACCTTCCCCGAATGGAAAGCTCTGAGTTCGGTGACTTGGGCCAGCGGTCCGTTCTCGGTCGGCGCGCGCTGGCGCCGGGTCGGCGAAGTCACGGTGATCAACACCACCGAAGTTCTGCCTTCGATCGACTACTTCGACCTGAACGGTTCGTGGGCCGTCAACGACACGGTCGCCCTGCGCGCCGGCGTCAACAACCTGACCGACGAACAACCCAACGTCTTCGTCCCGGGCGTTCAGGCCAACACCGACCCGTCGACCTATGACGTGCTGGGTCGCCGCTACTATGTCGGTCTGACCGCCAAGTTCTAAGGCCGGTCAACGACACGAGACTGAGGCGGCGGAGCAACGCTCCGCCGCCTTTTTCGTTTAAGCGCCGCCGTAGAAAAACCATCGGCGTGGGCGAGCGTTGATGATCGTCGCCCGTTCGCGGCGCTCCTGAAGGAAGACCATGCTCAAACTCCTCGTTCCCGGTATCTCGGCCCTGTCGCTGCTGGCCGCAGGCTCTGTCGTCGCCCAAACCCAGGACGGCCCGATCGTCACGGGCAATCGTTCGGGCGAGACCGCCGACGCGCTGAAGACCCGCGAGGCCATCGCCTATGCACGGCCGCTGCCGCGGGGCGCGCCCAGCGCCGACTATCCGCTGGTGGCCTGGTGCGATGCGCTGGTGACGGGGCATGCCGATCTAGGCGACACGCTGCCGACCAAGGCGCCCGAGGATGTGGAACTGGTGCGTCTGGGCCGCTTGGAAGCTCAGGATTTCCGCAGCGCTCTGGTCGTCGCGACGCCGCGTCAGTCAGCAGCGTCCAAGGCCGAGGCAGAACAGGCCGTCGCCGGCGTCAAGGCCCAGTGGGCGACGCTGATGAGCAACCCCGACGCCGAAGCGCGCAGCCAATCTTTCGGCCTGTTCTTCGGTCTGCCCGGCCGTTGCGAACATGCCGCACGGCGTATCCGCAACAATGTCACGACGCCGCCCGCCACGCTGGAAAGCGTCGGCATCAACTAGACGGGATCGCGCGACCTATCTGACAAACACGGCGGCTTGAGCTTCGGCTCAGGCCGCCGTTTCGCGTTTGGCGGCATAGGGATCGTAGTTGAGGATGGGCGCCAGCCAGCGTTCGGCCGTCGCCACGTTCCAGCCCTTGCGACGGGCGTAGTCCTCGACCTGATCCAGATCGATCTTGCCGACGCCGAAATAGTGGCTGCCCGGATGGCCGAAATAGAGGCCCGAGACCGAGGCCGGGGGCGTCATCGCATAGCTTTCGGTCAGGGCCATGCCGGCGTTGTCCTCGGCCTGTAACAGGCGGAACAGCGTCGCCTTTTCCGTGTGATCGGGCTGGGCCGGATAGCCGGGGGCGGGGCGGATGCCCTGATACTGTTCGGTGATCAGGTCGTCGATCCCGGTCGCCTCGTCGGCGGCGTAACCCCACAGTTGGGTCCGGACTTCCTTGTGCAGCCGCTCGGCGAAGGCCTCGGCCAGGCGGTCGGCGAGCGACGTCGCCAGGATGGACGAATAGTCGTCCCCCGCGTCCTTGAACCGTTTGGCGACTTCAAGTTCACCATGGCCTGCCGTGACGGCGAAGGCGCCGATATAGTCCTCGCCGTCCTCGGCGATGAAGTCGGACAGGGCCAGGTTCGGCTTGCCGTTCGACTTTTTGATCTGCTGGCGCAGGGTGTGGAACCGGGCGATCTCTTCGTTTCGGCTCTCGTCGGCGAAGACGATGACGTCGTCGCCGACGGCGCGGGCGGGCCAGAAGCCGACGACGCCTTTCGCCGTGAACCATTTCTCGTCGATGATCCGCTTCAGCATGACCTTGGCGTCCTCGAACAGGTCGCGCGCGGCCTCGCCGACGATCTCGTCGTCCAGGATCAGCGGATAGCGACCGATCAGCTCCCAACTGGCGAAGAAGGGGGTCCAGTCGATGTGGTCGGCCAGATCCTGCAGGTCCCAGGCGTAGAACGATTTCACGCCGATAAAGGACGGCTTGCCGGGCAGGGGCTGGGACGGATCGATGCGGAAGCGGTTCTCGCGTGCCTGGACCAGGGTGGCGCGAGCCTTGACCTCCTGGCCGCGGGCGTATTGCGCGCGGATGCGGATATATTCGTCGCGGGTGGCGGCCTCGTTCTTGGCCCGGTCGGTCTTGGACAGCAGGCCCGAGACCACGCCAACGGCGCGGCTGGCGTCGACGACATAGGTGGTCGAGCCCCGGCGATAGGCCGGCTCGATCTTGACCGCCGTATGGGTGCGGCTGGTGGTGGCGCCGCCGATCAGCAGGGGGATGTCGAAGCCGCGCCGTTCCATCTCGGCGCCGACGAAGACCATTTCGTCCAGCGACGGGGTGATCAGGCCGGATAGGCCGATGATGTCCACCTTGTGCTCGACGGCGGCGTCCAGGATCCGGTCGGCCGGGACCATGACGCCCAGGTCGATGACCTCGTAATTATTGCACTGAAGCACGACGCCGACGATGTTCTTGCCGATGTCGTGGACATCGCCCTTGACCGTGGCCATCAGGATTCGGCCGGCCTGCTCGCGCGGCTTGCCGGCCTTTTCGGCCTCCATGAAGGGCTCCAGCCAGGCCACGGCCTGTTTCATCACGCGGGCGGATTTCACCACCTGGGGCAGGAACATCTTGCCCGAGCCGAACAGGTCGCCGACCACGTTCATCCCGTCCATCAGCGGACCTTCGATGACGTGCAGGGGGCGTTCGAACGACAGGCGGGCTTCTTCCGTGTCGGCGTCGATATATTCGGTGATGCCGTTGACCAGGGCGTGGGCGATGCGGGCGGCGACCGGCTGATCGCGCCATTTCAGATCGACGACGCGGGCGACGCCCTTGTCGCCCTTGTAGTTGGGCGCGATGTCGACAAGCCGCTCGGTGTTGGAGACATTGGTCCGCTGCGGCCGGTTCAGGATTACGTCCTCGACCGCCTCGCGCAGGGTCGGGTCGATGTCGTCATAGACCGGCAGGTCGCCGGCGTTGACGATGCCCATGTCCATGCCCGCCTGGATGGCGTGGTACAGGAAGACGCTGTGGATGGCCCGGCGCACCGGCTCGTTGCCGCGGAAACTGAACGAGACGTTCGACACCCCGCCGCTGATGCGGGCGTAGGGCAGGGTGGCCTTGATGACCTTCACCGCCTCGATGAAGTCGACGGCGTAGTTGTCGTGCTCCTCGATCCCCGTCGCCACGGCGAAGATATTAGGATCGAAGATGATGTCCTCGGGCGGGAAACCGACCTCGTTGACCAGGATATTATAGGCGCGGGTGCAGATCTCGATCTTGCGGGCGGCGGTGTCGGCCTGGCCCACCTCATCGAAGGCCATGACCACGACAGCGGCGCCATAGCGCAGGCATTTGATCGCATGGTCGCGGAAGGCCTGCTCGCCCTCCTTCATGCTGATCGAATTGACGATGGGCTTGCCCTGGACGCACTTCAGGCCTGCCTCGATCACCTCCCATTTGGAGCTGTCGATCATCACCGGCACGCGGGCGATGTCGGGTTCGGCCGCGATCAGGTTGAGGAAGGTCCGCATGGCGACGACGCCATCCAGCAGGCCTTCGTCCATGTTGATGTCGATGATCTGGGCGCCGGCCTCGACCTGTTGCCGGGCGACGTCCAGGGCGGCCGAATAGTCGCCCTCGACCACCAGCTTGCGGAATTTGGCCGAGCCGGTGACGTTGGTCCGTTCGCCGACGTTGATGAAGGTGGGGCGCATTACAGACTTCCGCTCATCCCCGCGAAAGCGGGGACCCAGTGCTTTTGGGAGGCACGGTGCATGGGATCGCGAGCGAAGACATCATGGTGATGGCTATCGCCCAAAGGACTAGGTCCCCGCTTTCGCGGGGATGAGCGGGGAGGGGAGCGTGTCACGCCACCATCTCGAACGGTTCCAGCCCCGATAGCCGCAAGGCCACCGGCCGTTCCGGGATCGCGCGCGGCTTCAGCGGCGAGACTTCTTCGGCCACGTGGCGGATGTGGTCCGGCGTCGTGCCGCAGCAGCCGCCGACGATGTTGACCAAACCGGACGCCGCCCATTCCTCGATGAAGTGGGCGGTCTCGTGCGGTTCCTCGTCGTACTGGCCCATGGCGTTGGGCAGGCCGGCGTTGGGATAGGCGGCGACCAGGGTGTCGGCGACGCGGCTCAGTTCGGCGATGAAGGGCCGCATCAGGTCGGCGCCGAGGGCGCAGTTGAAACCGACGGCGAAGGGCTTGGCGTGGCGCACGCTGTTCCAGAAGGCCTCGGCCGTCTGGCCCGACAGGGTGCGGCCCGAACGGTCGGTGATGGTGCCGCTGATCCAGATGGGCAGGGTGTCCATGCCCTCGTCTTCCAGGTCCTTGATGGCCTTGATCGCGGCCTTGCAGTTCAGCGTGTCGGTGATGGTTTCGATCAGATACAGATCGACGCCGCCCTCGTTCAACGCCTTCACCTGATGGCGATAGGCCTCATAGACCTGATCGAAGGTGACCAGCCGCGCGCCGGGGTCGTTCACGTCGGACGACATCGACAGCATCTTGTTCAGCGGGCCGATGGAGCCGGCGGCGAAGCGCGGCTTGTGCGGCTCCTTCTCCGTCCAGCGGTCGGCGGCGGCGCGGGCCAGTTTGGCGCCTTCCAGATTGATGTCCCACACCGCCTGGGCGTCGAGGGCGTAGTCCTCCTGGGCGATAGTTGTGCCGGAGAAGGTGTTGGTCTCCGAGATGTCGGCGCCGGCGCCATAATACTGGTCGTGCAGGTCCGAGATGATGTCCGGGCGGGTGATGCAGAGGATGTCGTTGTTCCCCTTCATCTGGTGCTTCTCGTCATAGCCGTTGGCGACGACGAAACGGTCGGCGCGGAAGTCGGCTTCGGACAGGCCGCGACGCTGGATCATCACGCCCCAGCTTCCGTCCAGGACCAGGATGCGTTCCTTGGCCGCCTGATGCAGGGCGGCGATGCGTTGGGCGCGGTTCATACTTGATCCTCCACAGCGAGCGAAGCGAAGCGGGGGAGGGGGACCGCCCGAAGGGTGGTGGAGGGGGCGACTTCACACGCCGATGTCTGGGATCGCCCCCTCCACCACTTCGTGGTCCCCCTCCCCCGCGAAGAGGCGGGGGAGGATCTGGTCGTCGGCGTCATTGCGAGGCCTCACGCACGCCCAGCACGCGGCAGATCGCATAGACCAGATCGGCGCGGTTCAGGGTGTAGAAGTGGAAGTCGGAAAAGCCCTCCTCCTGCAGACGGGCGCAGGTCTCGGCGGCGACCGAGGCGGCCAGCAGCTTGCGGGTCTCGGGGTCGTCGTCCAGACCGTCGAAATGGGCCTTCAGCCAGTCGGGAATGCTGGTCCCGCAGGCGCCGGACATCCGGGTCAGACCGGCGAAGTTGGACACCGGCATGACGCCAGGGATCAGGGGAATGGTCACGCCCGCCGCCCGCACCCGGTCGCGGAAGCGCAGGAAAGCGTCAATGTCGAAGAAGAACTGGCTGACCGCACGCGTTGCGCCTGCATCGACCTTGGCCTTCAGCACCTCGATGTCGTGGTCGATGGAGGGGCTTTCGGGGTGGCGTTCGGGGTAGGCGCCGACCGTGACGTCGAACCCGCCGGCGCGGCTTATGGCCTGGGTCAGTTCGGTGGCGTTGGCGTAGCCGTCGGCGCGGGGTTGATAGACGCCGCCGATGCCGGAGCCGCCCGGCGGATCGCCGCGCAGGGCGACGATGTGATCGACGCCGATGGTCTTGTAGCCCGCGATGACCTCATCGACCTCGTCGCGGCTGGCCTCGACGCAGGTCAGGTGGGCGGCGGGACGCAAGGATGTTTCGGTGATGATGCGCTGGACCGTGCGATGGGTGCGCTCGCGGGTGGAGCCGCCAGCGCCATAGGTCACCGAGACGAAGGCGGGGTTCAGCGGCTCCAGCCGGCGGATCGCCTTCCACAGATTGGCCTCGGCCTCGTCCGTCTTGGGCGGGAAGAATTCGAACGAGACGCGCACGTCGTCGCGGTTGGACCCGGCGCGAGCGACAGGGCCCAGGGGCGACAGCAGCAGGGCGCGGGCGTCAGCTAAGGAAGCCATCAGGCGGTCTTTCTGTCCTGGACGCGGCGTTCCGCCGTCCAGATGGTCACGGTCAGGCCCTCGGCGTCGTGGGGCAGGGCGATGGGGGCGGACGGCGTCAGGCCGCCGTCCAGCAGCCAGCCGTTGATCTCGCTGTCGGCGAAACCCAGGCGGCGATGCTGATGCGCCTCGCGCATGTGTTCGAAGTCGTGGGGGGCGAAGTCGATGATGACCAGTCGGCCGTTCGGGCTGACCAGGCGAGCGGCCTCGGCGACGGCGGCGGACGGGTCGGACAGGTAGTGCAGAACCTGGTGCACGATCACCAGATCGGCGCTGGCGGCGGGCAGGCGGGTGGCGAAGATGTCGCCGTGACGCAGCTCGACCTTGTCCAGCCCAGCCTTGGTGACATTGGTGCGGGCGATGTTCAGCATGTTCTGGCTCAGGTCCAGCCCGACCGACATCTTGGCCTTCTTGCCGAATAGGGTCAGCATCCGGCCCGAGCCGGTGCCCAGATCGACGACACGTTCGAACGGTCCGGGGCCGACGGCCTTTTCCAGGGCGGCTTCGACGGCGGTCTCGCTGACATAGAGCGAGCGCAGGCGATCCCACTGGGGCGCGATCTGTTCGAAATAGGTGACGGCGGCTTCCTCGCGATCCCTGCGAACCTCGTCGAGGCGGCGGTGATCGGCCTCGCCGGCATCCTCGGCCAGGATGTCCAGCACGGTGTCGATCAGGCGGCGCGCCTGGGCGTCGTGCGACAGGCGGTAATAGACGCGGGCGCCGTCCGGGAAGCGTTCGATCAGGCCGGCGTCGGTCATCAGCTTCAGATGGCGCGACACGCGCGGCTGGCTCTGGTCCAGGATGCGCGACATCTCCATGACCGAAAGCTCCTCGCCGGCAAGCAGCGACAGGATGCGCAGGCGGGTGGGTTCTCCGGCTGCGCGCAGGGCTTCGACAGTCTGATCGGCGGACAAGCTCATATACTCATATAAAGATATCCTTATATGATTTGGCAAGCGAAATCGGTTCCTTGGCTAGGCCGCGACGGGAATAGTTCGTGCGTGCGTTCAAGGGTTCACAGCCCTTTTGGAGCAGTCCCATGCGTCGCCTGTTGATCACCGCCTTCGCTCTCGCCGCCGCCGGTCCGGCGCTGGCCCAGAGCGACTTTCCCAAACCGCCGATGCCGCAGATGTCCGGTCCGCCGATGGGTGCCCAGATGGGCGGGATGCGGCCGCCGGAACGCGAAAACCTGGCGCAGATGCAGGCGCGGATGACCCAGATGTTCGACCGGCTGGACGCCAATGATGACGATCTGGTCGATGCAAACGAACTGGCCAATGCGCGCGGCGGACGGATGCTGGCGCGGATGGATGCGGACGCGGACGGTCGGGTGACGCGAGACGAGTTCAACATCGGCGTCGACGCCCAGTTCAAGACGCTGGACAAGAACGGCGACGGCGTCGTGACAGCGGACGAACGCCCGTAGCGTCCGCGCTGAAGTCAGGCCACGGGCGTCTTCAGCGGTTCGCCCGCGAAATGCGCCTGAAGGTTCTGCATCAGCAGCATCAGCATGCCCTGCACCCCGGCAGTCGTCGCCCCAGCGGTGTGGGGCGTCAGGACGATGTTGGGCACGTCGGCCCAGCGGTTCGGGTCGGTCGGCTCCTTGATGAAGACATCCAGCGCGGCCTGGCCCAGGCTTCCTGATTTCAGGGCGGCGATCAGGGCGTCTTCGTCCACGACCTGACCGCGCGAGACATTGACCAGCAGACCTTCGGGGCCGAGCGCGTCGAGGATTTCGCGCGAGATCAGGCCGCGATTGGTCTCGTCGGCCTTGCAGGCGACGACCAGGATGTCGCTGGCCTTGGCGAGCGCAAACAGGCTGTCGGCGCGCGGCCATTCGGCGTCGTGCGGGCGGGGCCCCCACCAGCTGACCGCCATGCGGAAGGCCTCGGCGCGGTCGGCGACGGCCTTGCCGATATGGCCGAGGCCGACGATGCCAAGCTTCTGGCCGCCGAGGGAAGCGGTGATCGTGCGCGTCTCGGCGGTCCAATCGCCGGCGCGGACCTGACGGTCGCCCGAGGCGATCTGGCGGCGTGCGGCCAGGATCAGGCCCAAGGCGTGGTCGGCGACGTCCTCGTGATTGACGCCGGGGGCGTGGGTGACGGGAAGGCCCCGGGCCCGGCACCAGTCGATGTCGATGCCGTCATAGCCTGAGGTGAAACAGGCCAGCAGATCGAGGTTGGGCAGGCGTTCGATCAGCGCCTTGTCCAGCGCAGCCTCGCCAGCGACGATCATGACGCGGATGTCGTGGGCGGCCTCGATCGGCGGGCCTTCCCAGAAGCGATAGACGTCGTATGCGCTCTCAAGAAAGCCCGAGAGCGGGGCGAGATGCCGCTGCATGATGAGAACGGCTGGGCGTTGGGTCATGCAGCGGCTCCTCTTGTTCGATCAGGCGATCAGCGCCCGAACTTCTGGTGCTGGATGCGTTTGGGGATGATGCTGTCGGCGCCCAGGCGGCGCATCTTGTCCTGTTCGTAGGCTTCGAAGTTGCCCTCGAACCATTCCACGTGACCGTCGCCTTCGAAGGCGAGGATGTGGGTGGCCAGACGGTCAAGGAACCAGCGGTCGTGGGAGATGACCACGGCGCAGCCCGCGAAACCTTCAAGAGCCTCTTCGAGGTTCTGCAGAGTTTCGATGTCCAGGTCGTTGGTCGGTTCATCGAGCAGGATCAGGTTGCCGCCCGAGGCCAGGGTCTTGGCCAGGTGGACGCGGTTGCGCTCACCACCGGACAGTTGGCCGACCTTCTTCTGCTGGTCGCCGCCCTTGAAGTTGAAGCTGCCGACATAGGCGCGGGTGTTGATCTCGCGCTTGCCGACCATCATCACTTCGGTGCCGCCCGAGATGGCCTGCCAGATGGTTTCGTCCGGCTTCAGGTCGTCGCGCGACTGGTCGACATAGGCCAGCTTGACCGTTTCGCCGACCTTGACCGTGCCGCCGTCAGGGGTTTCCTGACCGGTGATCAGCTTGAACATGGTCGACTTGCCGGCGCCGTTGGGGCCGATGACGCCGACGATGCCGTTGGGCGGCAGCTTGAAGGTGAGGTTGTCGAACAGGGTCTTGTCGCCATAGGACTTCTTAAGGCCCTCGACTTCCAGCACGACATTGCCCAGGCGCGGGCCAGGCGGGATCTGAATGTGGGCGTGAGTCTGGGCGCCGCGCATCGATTCCTGCTCGTCGACCATCCGCTCGTAGGCGGCCAGACGGGCCTTGGACTTGGCCTGACGGGCCTTGGCGCCCGAGCGGACCCAGTCCAGTTCGCGGCTGAGGGCGCGCTGGCGGGCTTCGGATTCCGAGTTTTCCTGAATGACGCGCTTGGTCTTGGCTTCCAGCCACGAGGAGTAGTTGCCCTCGTGTGGGTGGCCCTTGCCGCGGTCCAGCTCCAGCGTCCACTTGGTCACCAGGTCCAGGAAGTAGCGGTCGTGGGTCACCAGGATGACGCAGCCGGGGAAGTTTTCCAGGTGATGCTGCAGCCAGGCGACGGATTCGGCGTCCAGGTGGTTGGTCGGTTCGTCGAGCAGCAGCATGTCGGGCTTGGACAGCAGCAGGCGGGCCAGGGCCACGCGGCGCTTCTCACCGCCGGACAGGTTGGCCGTTTCCCAATCGTCGGGCGGGCAGCGCAGGGCGCCCATGGCCATTTCGATGCGGCTGTCGATGTCCCAGACATCGCCGGCGTCGATCTTCTCCTGGAGGGCGGTCATCTCCTCCATCAGTTCGTCGGTGTAGTTCTCGGCCATTTCGGTGGCGATGGCGTTGAAGCGGTTGACCCACTGCTTCTCTTCACACCAGGCCTCGACGTTCTCGCGGACGTTCAGGCTGTCATCCAGCTTGGGCTCTTGTTCGAGGTAGCCGCGCTTGATGCCGTCGGCGGCTCGGGCCTCGCCCGTGAACTCGGTGTCCAGGCCGGCCATAATCTTCAGCAGGGTGGATTTACCCGAGCCGTTGACGCCCACGACGCCGATCTTGGCGTCGTTATAGAAGCTGAGCCAGATGTTCTCGAAGATCTTGCGGCCGCCGGGGAAGGTCTTGGTCAGACCCTGCATCTGGAAAATATATTGCTGCGCCATGAGGTGCGGTGCGCCCTTCGGGTTCGTCTGATTGGGGAGTTGGCCCGGATGTAGCGATCCTGACGCCCGAGAGCAAATAAGGCGAAAGCCGAACGCACCAAACGATGCCGCGCTAATTGAGCGCCTTCAGCAGGGCTGCGTGGAAGCGGTCGGGGTCCTGGGTCTGGGGCGCGTGGCCCAGGTTGGGGAAGTCGACCAGGGTCGCGTCTGGAATGGCCTCGGCGGTGCGGCGGCCAAGGGCGGGATATTGGCCGAGACGGGCCTGAATCTCGGGCGAGGCGCGGTTGGTGCCGGGGGCGGTGCGGTCCGTACCGCCGATGATCAAGGTGGTCGGGGCGGCGATGCGGGCGAACTCGTGCGCGATCGGCTGGGTGAAGATCATGTCCGAGGTCTGGGCCTGGTTCCAGGCGACGGCGTCGCCGCCCGGTCCGGCGTACATGCCCGCCAGCATGGCGACGGGTTCGTCGTATTCGGGTCGCCACTGGCCGTCGTAATAGACCTTCTGCTGATAGGCCTTGATGCTGTCGAAGCTGGTGCGGCGCTCGTTGGCGTAGGCGGCGTCCAGCGGGGCGTAGGGGACGCCTTCGGCCTGCCAGTCCTCAAGACCGATGGGATTGACCAGAACCAGATGCTCGACGGCGTCGGGATGCTGGATGGCGAACCGGCTGGCCAGCATGCCGCCCATCGAATGGCCGATCACCACGGCGCGGTCGATGTTCAGGCTGTCGAGCAGGCCCTTGGTATTGGTCGCCAGTTGCGGGAGGCTGAACTGATAGGCGGCGGGCTTGGAGGCTTTGCAGAAGCCGATCTGGTCGACGGCGATGACGCGGAAACCGGCCTCGGCCAGGACGCGGATGGTCGGGGCCCAGGTGGCGGCGCAGAAGTTCTTTCCATGCAGCAAGACCGCCGTGCGGCCGTTGGCCGGGCCGGTCGGGGCCACGTCCATATAGGTCATCTCCAGCGGCTGACGCTGGGAGGTGAAGGCATAGGTTTGGACCGGGAAGGGGTAGTCGTAGCCCTCTAGTCGGGGGCCGTAGGTCGGATGGTCCTGGGCCGACGCGGTTGTGGCCGCAAGGAGGAGGGCGAGGAAGGCGGGGAGGAGGGTGCGGATCATGACGAGGCCAACGGTAAAGGCTTGAGCGGCGTTCCGCCCCGCGACCCGTTGTCCGGTCAGCCGGCCGGCTTGACCTCAAGCAGTTCGACCGAGAAGCGCAGGGTCGAGTTGGGCGGAAGCTCGTCGCCTCCGACCCAGCGCGAGCCGTAGCCCAGCGAGGCGGGGATGACGAACTCGTAGATCTCGCCGACGCGCATCAGGGCGACGCCCTCGGTCCAGCCCTTGATGACGCGGTTCAGGGGAAACTCGGCTGGCTCGTTGCGGGAATAGGAACTGTCGAACTCGCGCCCGTCGATGAAGGTCCCGCGATAGTGGACCTTGACCGTGTCGGAGCCGGAGGGCTGGACGCCCTCGGGGTGGGCCTTGCCGACGCGGCGGTATTGCAGGCCGCTTTCGGTGGTGGTCCAGCCGTGACGCGCGCCGTTCCAGGCCAGATAGGCGGTGTTGCCGGCGTCCCAGGCTTCCTGTGGGGTCTGCCCGCCCTGGCCGGCTACGGCGGCCGCGGCATGGGCGGCGGCGGAGGCGGTCTCGGCGTAGGTGACGGGTTCGCCGCGCGTGGCGCAGGCGGACAGGGCGAGAAGGGCGAGCAGGGGCAGGGCGGTGCGTGTCATATGGCGACGCTAGATGACGTCGATGTCGGCGGCAACGGTATTGGGCTGCGGGAATGAAAAGGTTCCTCGGGGCCTTTATTTCGTCGCGAATGCGCGTATATGTGCGCGCTCCGCAACACTCCATATGAGTCTGCGCGCAAGCGCCGAGGCCCGGTCCGTCGCCCTCCGACCGAGCGAAGGCGCGGCTCCTTCCCAGGGAGCCGGTACATTTCAGGCGTCCTGGCTCGGCAGCGGGCCGAGGGTGGATGCCGAAACCCTGGCTGCGGACGCGGAAACGCGCGCCGTGGCTGCTGCATTTCACGCACGGTTTTCCCGGATCGTGCGCCATGGGAAACACTGAATGACTGACGTCGCCCACGATCTCGCCATCAACGGTCAGATCGCTTCCGCCACCTCGTTCACCGGCAAGAAGCGCATCCGCAAATCCTTCGGGCGTATCCCCGAAGCGGTGGCGATGCCCAACCTGATCGAAGTCCAGCGCGCCTCCTACGAACAGTTCCTGCAGCGTGAGGTCCGTCCGGGCGTCCGCAAGGAGCAGGGCATCGAGGCGGTCTTCAAGTCGGTGTTCCCGATCAAGGACTTCAACGAACGCGCCATCCTGGAATACGTCTCGTACGAGTTCGAAGAGCCGAAGTACGACGTCGAGGAGTGCATCCAGCGCGACATGACCTATGCCGCGCCGCTGAAGGTCAAGCTGCGCCTGATCGTGTTTGAAACCGACGAGGAAACGGGAGCCCGTTCGGTCAAGGACATCAAGGAGCAGGACGTCTACATGGGCGACATCCCGCTCATGACGGACAAGGGCACCTTCATCGTCAACGGCACCGAGCGCGTGATCGTCTCGCAGATGCACCGTTCGCCGGGCGTCTTCTTCGACCACGACAAGGGCAAGACGCACAGCTCGGGCAAGCTGCTGTTCGCCGCCCGCGTGATCCCGTACCGCGGTTCGTGGCTCGACTTCGAGTTCGACGCCAAGGACGTGGTCTATGTCCGCATCGACCGCCGCCGCAAGCTGCCGGCCACGACCTTCCTGATGGGTCTGGGCATGGACGGCGAAGAAATCCTGAAGACCTTCTACGAGACCGTGCCTTACGAGAAGCGCGGCGAGGGTTGGGTCACGCCGTACAAGGCCGAGCGCTGGCGCGGTGTGAAGCCGGAGTTCGACCTGGTCGACGCCGACACCGGCGAAGTGATCGCCCAGGCCGGCCAGAAGATCAGCGCGCGCGCCGCCAAGAAGCTGGGTGACACCACGACGTCGCTGTCGCTGGCCGCTGACGCCCTGGTCACCAAATATCTGGCCAATGACGCCGTCAACTTCGAGACCGGCGAGATCTTCGCCGAGGCCGGCGACGAGCTGGACGCCCCCACCATCGAAGTGCTGGAGCAAAACGGCTTCACCACCATCGAGGTGCTGGACATCGACCACGTCACGGTCGGCGCCTACATGCGCAACACCCTGCGGGTGGACAAGAACGACAACCGCGAGGACGCCCTGTTCGACGTCTATCGCGTGATGCGTCCGGGCGAGCCGCCCACCCCGGAAGCCGCCGAGAACATGTTCAACTCGCTGTTCTTCGACAGCGAACGCTACGACCTGTCGGCCGTCGGCCGGGTCAAGATGAACATGCGCCTGGAGACCCCCGAGGTTTCCGACGAGATCCGCGTCCTGCGCAAGGACGACGTGCTGAAGGTGCTGCAGATCCTGGTCGGCCTGAAGGACGGCCGCGGCGAGATCGACGACATCGACAACCTGGGCAACCGCCGGGTCCGTTCGGTCGGCGAGCTGCTGGAAAACCAGTACCGCGTCGGCCTGCTGCGGATGGAGCGCGCCATCAAGGAGCGCATGTCCTCGGTCGATATCGACACGGTGATGCCGCACGACCTGATCAACGCCAAGCCGGCCGCCGCTGCGGTTCGCGAGTTCTTCGGTTCGTCGCAGCTGTCGCAGTTCATGGACCAGACGAACCCGCTGTCGGAAATCACCCACAAGCGTCGCCTTTCGGCGCTTGGCCCGGGCGGTCTGACGCGTGAGCGCGCAGGCTTCGAAGTCCGCGACGTGCACCCGACCCACTACGGCCGCATCTGCCCGATCGAAACGCCGGAAGGCCCGAACATCGGCCTGATCAACTCGCTGGCCACCCACGCGCGCGTCAACAAATACGGCTTCATCGAGAGCCCGTACCGTCGCGTGAAGGACGGCGTGGCCCAGAACGAGGTGGTCTACATCTCGGCCATGGAAGAGTCGAAATACACGATCGCCCAGGCCAACATCGAACTGAAGAACGGCAGCATCGTCGAGGACCTGGTCCCCGGCCGGATCAACGGCGAATCCCAGCTGCTGAACCGCGACGCCGTGGACATGATGGACGTGTCGCCGAAGCAGGTCGTTTCGGTCGCCGCCGCCCTGATCCCTTTCCTGGAAAACGATGACGCCAACCGCGCACTGATGGGCGCGAACATGCAACGTCAGGCCGTGCCTCTGGTGCAGTCGGACGCGCCGCTGGTCGGCACCGGCATGGAAGCGGTCGTGGCCGTGGACTCCGGCGCCGTCGTGGTCGCCCGTCGTGAAGGCGTCGTCGAACAGATCGACGGCACCCGGATCGTCGTGCGCGCCACCGGCGACGTGGACGCCGCCCGCTCGGGCGTAGACATCTACCGCCTGTCGAAGTTCCAGCGTTCCAACCAATCGACCTGCATCAACCAGCGCCCGATCGTGCGCGTGGGCGACCAGGTGAAGGCCGGCGACGTCATCGCCGACGGCCCGTCGACGGACCTGGGCGAACTGGCCCTGGGCCGCAACGCCCTCGTCGCCTTCATGCCCTGGAACGGCTACAACTTCGAAGACTCCATCCTGATCTCGGAGCGCATCGTGCGCGACGACGTCTTCACCTCCATCCACCTCGAAGAGTTCGAAGTGATGGCGCGTGATACGAAGTTGGGCCCGGAAGAAATCACCCGCGACATCCCCAACGTCGGCGAGGAAGCCCTGCGCAACCTCGACGAAGCGGGCATCGTGGCCATCGGCGCCGAAGTCCAGCCGGGCGACATCCTGGTCGGCAAGGTGACGCCGAAGGGCGAAAGCCCGATGACCCCGGAAGAGAAGCTGCTGCGCGCCATCTTCGGCGAGAAGGCTTCTGACGTGCGCGACACCTCCCTGCGCCTGCCGCCCGGCGTCGCCGGCACGATCGTGGACGTTCGCGTCTTCAACCGTCACGGCGTCGACAAGGACGAGCGCGCCATGGCGATCGAACGCGCCGAGATCGAACGCCTGGGCAAGGACCGCGACGACGAGCTCAAGATCCTTGAGCGCAACGTCTATGGCCGCCTGAAGCCGCTGATCGTGGGCAAGAACGCCGTGTCCGGGCCCAAGGGCATCGGCCGTGGCGAGCTGACCGACGAGAAGCTGGCCGAGGTCAGCCGTGGTCTGTGGTGGCAGATCGCCCTGGACGACGAAAAGGCCATGGGCGAGCTGGAGGCGATGAAGCGCCAGTTCGAAGACGCTCGCAAGCAACTGGACCGTCGTTTCGAAGACAAGGTCGAGAAGCTGCAACGCGGCGACGAACTGCCCCCCGGCGTGATGAAGATGGTCAAGGTCTTCGTGGCCGTGAAGCGCAAGCTTCAGCCCGGCGACAAGATGGCCGGCCGTCACGGAAACAAGGGCGTCATCTCCAAGATCCTGCCGATCGAGGATATGCCGCACCTGGAAGACGGCACGCACGTGGACGTCGTTCTGAACCCGCTGGGCGTGCCCTCGCGCATGAACATCGGCCAGATCTTCGAAACCCACCTGGGTTGGGCCGCAGCCGGCCTGGGCAAGCAGATCTCCGGTCTGCTGGAAGCCTGGCAGGGTGGTGGTCAGAAGCAGGCCCTGATCGATCGTCTGACGCATATCTACGGCCCGGAAACCCCGCTGCCGCAGGATGAGGAAGAACTGATCGAGCTGGCGAAGAACCTGTCCAAGGGCGTGCCCTTCGCGACTCCGGTCTTCGACGGTGCGCACATCGGCGACATCGAACGCCTGCTGGAAGAAGCTGGTCTGAACAAGTCGGCCCAGTCGATCCTGTACGACGGTCAAACGGGCGAGCAGTTCAAGCGTCCGGTCACGGTCGGCTACATCTACATGCTGAAGCTGCACCACCTGGTCGACGACAAGATCCACGCCCGCTCCATCGGCCCGTACTCGCTCGTCACCCAGCAACCGCTGGGCGGCAAGGCGCAGTTCGGCGGTCAGCGCTTCGGGGAGATGGAGGTCTGGGCTCTGGAAGCCTACGGCGCCGCCTACACCCTGCAGGAGATGCTGACGGTGAAGTCCGACGACGTGGCCGGCCGGACCAAGGTCTACGAGGCCATCGTCCGCGGCGACGACAGCTTCGAGGCCGGCATTCCCGAGAGCTTCAACGTGCTCATCAAGGAAATGCGTTCGCTGGGTCTGAACGTGGAGCTGGGGAACTCGTAGGCGACGGGGAGAAATCCTCCCCCGTTGGGGGAGGGGGACCGCGTAGCGGTGGAGAGGGCTAGCCCCAGACACCGAACTTGCGGCGGGCCCCCTCCGTCACGGCGCGAAGAAGCGCCGCGCCACCTCCCCCGATGGGGGAGGATTGGTGGGTCTCCATTCTGAATTTTCGCGGCAAGTCCGCAGAAGGAAAACAAGATGAACCAGGAAGTCCTGAACATCTTCAACCCGGTCCCGGTCACCCCGACCTTCGACCAGATCAAGATCGCCCTGGCCTCGCCGGAGAAGATTCGGTCGTGGTCGTTCGGCGAGATCAAGAAGCCGGAAACCATCAACTACCGCACGTTCAAGCCCGAGCGTGACGGCCTGTTCTGCGCGCGTATCTTTGGCCCGACCAAGGACTACGAATGCCTGTGCGGCAAGTACAAGCGCATGAAGTACAAGGGCATCATCTGCGAGAAGTGCGGCGTCGAAGTCACGCTGGCTCGCGTTCGCCGCGAGCGCATGGGTCACATCGACCTGGCCGCCCCGGTCGCCCACATCTGGTTCCTGAAGTCGCTGCCGTCGCGCATCTCGCTGATGCTGGACATGGCGCTGAAGGACGTGGAACGCGTCCTGTACTTCGAGAACTACATCGTCACCGAGCCGGGCCTGACCCCGCTGAAGCAGAACCAACTGCTGACGGAAGACGAGTTCTACCGTTACCAGGAAGAGTTCGGCGACGACGGCTTCACCGCCGAGATCGGCGCCGAGGCCGTCCGCAACCTGCTGATGGGCATCGACCTGCACGCCGAGGCTGAAAAGCACCGCGGCGAGCTGGCGGACAGCCCGTCGGAAATGAAGGCCAAGAAGGCGTCCAAGCGCCTGAAGCTGATCGAGGCCTTCCTGGAATCGGGCAACAAGCCCGAGTGGATGATCCTGACCATCGTGCCGGTCATTCCGCCGGAACTGCGTCCTCTGGTGCCGCTGGACGGCGGTCGTTTCGCGACCTCCGACCTGAACGACCTGTATCGCCGCGTGATCAACCGCAACAACCGCCTGAAGCGCCTGATGGAGCTGCGGGCGCCGGACATCATCATCCGTAACGAAAAGCGGATGCTGCAAGAGTCCGTCGATGCGCTGTTCGACAACGGCCGTCGCGGTCGCGTCATCACGGGCGCCAACAAGCGTCCGCTGAAGTCGCTGGCCGACATGCTGAAGGGCAAGCAAGGCCGCTTCCGTCAGAACCTGCTGGGCAAGCGCGTCGACTATTCGGGCCGTTCGGTCATCACCGTGGGACCGGAACTGAAGCTGCACGAGTGCGGCCTGCCCAAGAAGATGGCGCTGGAGCTGTTCAAGCCGTTCATCTATGCGCGCCTTGACGCCAAGGGCCTGTCGGGCACCGTCAAGCAATCCAAGCGCATGGTCGAGCGCGAGCAACCCGCCGTCTGGGACATCCTGGACGAGGTCATCCGCGAACACCCGGTCCTGCTGAACCGCGCGCCGACGCTTCACCGTCTGGGCATCCAGGCGTTCGAGCCCAAGCTGATCGAGGGCAAGGCCATCCGCCTGCACCCGCTGGTCTGTACGGCGTTCAACGCCGACTTCGACGGCGACCAGATGGCCGTTCACGTCCCGCTGAGCCTTGAGGCCCAGCTGGAAGCGCGCGTCCTGATGATGTCGACGAACAACATCCTGTCGCCCGCAAACGGCAAGCCGATCATCGTGCCGTCGCAGGACATCGTCCTGGGCCTGTACTATCTGTCGCTGGTCAAGGACGGCGAGCCGGGTGAAGGCAAGCTGTTCGCCAACATCGGCGAGATCGACGCCGCGCTGGACGCCAAGGTCGTCACCCTGCACACGCGCATCAAGGCGCGCTGGACGGAACAGGACGCCGAAGGCAAGGAGATCACGAAGGTGATCGACACCACGCCGGGCCGGATGAAGCTGGCGGCTCTGCTGCCGCGCAATCCGAACGTCGGCTATCGCCTGCTCGAAAAGAACCTGACCAAGAAGGAAATCGGCAATCTGATCGACGTGGTCTATCGCCACTGCGGTCAGAAGGCGACGGTGATCTTCGCCGACCAGATGATGGGCCTGGGCTTCCGCGAAGCCGCCAAAGCCGGCATCTCGTTCGGCAAGGACGACATCGTGATCCCGGCCAAGAAGGTCGAACTGGTCGCCGAGACCCGCACCCAGGTCGAGGAGTACGAACAACAGTACGCCGACGGCCTGATCACGCGCGGCGAGAAGTACAACAAGGTGGTCGACGCCTGGTCCAAGGCGACGGATCGGATCGCCGACGCCATGATGGCCGAGATCGCGCAACCGCGCGTGCTGATCGAGGGTGAAAACCCCGACATCAACTCGGTGTTCATGATGGCCAACTCCGGCGCCCGTGGCTCGCAGGCGCAGATGAAGCAGCTGGGCGGCATGCGCGGCCTGATGGCCAAGCCTTCCGGCGAGATCATCGAGACGCCGATCACCTCGAACTTCAAGGAAGGCCTGACCGTCCTTGAATACTTCAACTCCACCCACGGCGCCCGTAAGGGTCTGGCCGACACCGCGCTGAAGACCGCCAACTCGGGTTACTTGACCCGTCGTCTGGTGGACGTTGCGCAGGACTCGATCGTCACCGAGATCGACTGTGGCTCGACGCGCGGCATCACGCTGCGGGCGGTCATGGAAGGCGGCGACGTGCTGGTCTCGCTGGGTCAGCGCATCCTGGGTCGCTACGCGGCCGAGGACATCAAGGAGCCGGGCACCGATAACGTCCTGTTCCCCGCCGACACCTATCTGGTGGAAGAGGTCGCCGAGGTCGTCGAGGCCGCCGGCGTCCAGTCGGTCAAGGTCCGTTCGGCCCTGACCTGCGAGGCGGAAGCCGGCATCTGCGCCCACTGCTACGGGCGTGACCTAGCGCGCGGCACCAACGTCAACATCGGCGAAGCGGTCGGCGTCATCGCCGCCCAGTCGATCGGCGAGCCGGGCACCCAGCTGACCATGCGGACCTTCCACATCGGCGGTACGGCGCAGGTGGCGGAAACCTCCTTCATGGAGGCGACCAACGCAGGCGTGGCCAAGATCACCGGCCCGACCGTCATCGCCGCCCACGGCGACCTGGTCTCCATGAGCCGCAACGTCATCGTGACCGTGGTCGTGGACGGCAAGGACCGCGAGACGCACAAGGCCCCTTACGGCGCCCGCATCCGCGTCAAGGAAGGCAGCGAGGTCAAGAAGAACCAACGTCTGGCGGAGTGGGACCCCTACACCACCCCCATCCTGACGGAAGTCGGCGGCATCATTCGCTTCGAGGATCTGGTCGAAGGCCTGTCGGTCAAGGAAGAAACCGACGAAGCGACGGGTATCGCCCAGCGCGTCGTCAGCGACTGGCGCGCAAGCCCGCGCGGTTCGGACCTGCGTCCGGCCATGGGCGTCACCCTGGGTGACGGCTACGCCAAGCTGGCCTCAGGCTCAGACGCTCGTTACCTGCTGCCCGTGGGCGCGGTTCTGTCCGTGTCGAACGGCGACGAGGTCAAGCCGGGCGAGATCATCGCCCGCGTTCCGACCGAAGGCGCCAAGACCCGCGACATCACCGGCGGTCTGCCGCGCGTCGCCGAACTGTTCGAAGCTCGCCGTCCCAAGGACTGCGCGGTCATCGCCGAAATGGATGGTCGCGTCGAATTCGGTCGCGACTACAAGAACAAGCGCCGCATCAAGATCACGCCGGAAGTCAACGCCGACGGCGTGCAGGCCGAACCGGTCGAGTTCCTGATCCCGAAGGGCAAGTACATCTCCGTCCAGGACGGCGACCTGATCCAGAAGGGCGACTACATCATCGATGGCAACCCGGATCCGCACGACCTGCTGCGCATCCAGGGCGTCGAGGCGCTGGCCGAGTATCTGGTGAACGAAGTGCAGGAGGTCTATCGACTGCAAGGCGTGCCGATCAACGACAAGCACATCGAAGTCATCGTGCGTCAGATGCTGCAGAAGGTCGAAGTCCTGGATTCGGGTGAAACCACCCTGATCCGCGGCGACACCGTCGAAGTCGCCGAAGCCGTTCTGGAAAACCAGAAGGTCGAGAAGCGTGGCGGCCGTCAGGCCACCACCCAGCCCGTCCTGCTGGGCATCACCAAGGCGTCGCTGCAGACCCGCAGCTTCATCTCGGCGGCGTCCTTCCAGGAGACCACCCGCGTCCTCACCGACGCCTCGGTCCACGGCAAGAAGGACATGCTGGAAGGCCTGAAGGAAAACGTCATCGTCGGCCGACTGATCCCGGCAGGCACCGGCGCCTACCTGCGCGCCCTGCAGAAGATCGCCAACGATCGCGACGCAGAGCTGACCCAGGCCCGCGAAGACTCGATCGAGCCGTTGCCGGCCGATCTGCAACTGGAGCTGGAGAGCAGCGAAAGCTGATCTTCCGTTTCGGAGGCGAAGACATGAAGGGGCGGCGCTGGAAACGGCGCCGCCCTTTTTCTATGGCTGACGGCGGCGTTCGCCTCGGTTGATCGTCGTCTCGGCGCCTTGGCGCATATCCACGCCGGGGACGCTGGGCAGCTGGGCGCCGGCGCAGCCCGTGCCAAAGTTCGATCCCACGCAGTCCGCCGGGCCAACCACGCCCACGCCGCCGGACAAGGGGCGGCGGCGTTGCTCCCATTCCGCCAGACGACGCGCACCCTCGCGGGCGAAGGCGGCGTCGCGCTCGGGATCGCCGGTGCCGGTGATGGGGGCGGCGTTCAGGCCGCGCCGCATGGCGTCGTCGCGGCAGTTGGCGCGCTCGGCAGTGCTGAGTTGCTGGGGCGTTGAGCAGCCGATCAGGCCTTGGCGCAGGGTGCGGGCCATGGCGTTCGAACGGTCGTTCGGATTGACCGTCCAGGCGTCGGGCGGGGCGGGGACGCCCTGGGGCGAGGGCGCGGCGATCCGGGGGCGAAGGGGCGCGGGGCGGACATCCTGCGGCGTCTTCGGGCGCGTAGACGGGGCGGCGACGATTTCGCGGGCGTTGCGAGGCGTCGTCGTGGCGTCGCTGGCGGGGGGCGTCTGGACCGGGATGCGCGGCTGCTCGTCGGGCAGGAGAGGGCGCGGCGTGATGTCGACATAGATCGGCGGCGGCTCTGAAACGAAGTCGGGTTTTTTGATGCCGGGCGCCGTGAACGACAGGAAGGCGATCAGGGCCGTGTTGATGACGACCGAGGCCGTCGCCAGCCCAGCCTTGCGCCAGTCGGGTCGTCTGGGGCGGGGCGGGGGCAGGGCGGTCATTCGCGGCGCTTTCTGAGATTGGGTAGGAAGCCGTCCCGCGAGGAGAATAGCTCGACTTGCACGTTCACGCCTTCACAACCGGCGACCGGGTTGGGCCGTTCGCACGGCGGATCGCCTCGGACGGGCATGGCGCGCTGCGCCTCCCACGCGGCCAGACGGCGCGCGCCGTGCCGGGTGAAGGTCGCGTCGCGCTCCGCATTCCCTGTCTCGACGATGGCGCGCGCGTTCTCGCGTCCGGCCCAGCGTTCCTCGCAGCGGCGTCGCGCGTCGGGGTACAGTCGGTGAGGAGCGTCGCAGGACAGGATCCCGGCGCCTGATCCCGGCGTGACCGACCCGACCCGCCACCTAGCGTCGATGGCTTCATCCGCGGCGGGACTGGCCGAGGGCGCGGAGGCCGGCGCGGTTTCTGAGATCTCCGATCCCGGCGAATCATTCCGCGTCGTGGGCGTCATATCGCGAGGCGGGGTGGCGGACGCAGGCCCGTCAGCGACGTGAGCCGTTGCTTGCGGCGCACGCGCCAGCCGTGGCCAGGCGTCATCCAGATAGACGATCATCGGTTCGCTTCGCAGCGGCCGATTGCGCGGACCGAGGTCGGTCAGGGACAGCAGGGCGATCGCGCCGGCGTTGAGGCCCACGGCGGTCGCCGCCAGCCCGGCCTTGCGCCAGTCTAGCTGTGCCCGCCCCGTTCGACTGATTGCAGTCGCGGTCATCGCCCCGTCACCCTTCGTTCGGATCAAGCTGGACGCGAAGCGTGGCGGGTTTCAGGCAACTTGCGGTTCTAATGGAGACGGCCAAGCTTTGAGGGACTGGGCGGCGGTGGCGAGGTGTTAACGCCGCCTCCTTGACCTTGGCCCCTATCGCGCGTAGAAGCCGCCCACTTTCGAGGCGTGGCCGGTTCGCCGGTTGCTGAGATCGTGACAACTTAACGGACGGCCTGTGCGCCGCCGGAACGCCCAAAGCGCGCGTTCCGGTTTTTCTGTTTGGGCGGTCATGCTCTCAGTCTCGATGACACCCGGGCGAGGGGATGGTCCCCCGTTCACAAGAAGGCGAGAGGCGCTTCGGTCGAAAGACACACGCCTCCATCAGAAGTCGAGATAAGTTTCGAATGCCTACGATCAACCAACTGATCCGCAAGCCGCGCAAGCCCAAGCCCACCCGTAACAAGGTGCCGGCTCTGGAGGGTTCGCCCCAGCGTCGCGGCGTCTGCACCCGCGTCTACACCACGACCCCGAAGAAGCCCAACTCGGCTCTGCGTAAGGTCGCCAAGGTCCGTCTGGCCAAGAACGGCTACGAAGCCGTTTGCTACATCCCCGGTGAAGGCCACAACCTTCAGGAACACTCGGTTGTTCTGATCCGCGGCGGCCGCGTGAAGGACCTTCCCGGCGTTCGCTACCACATCCTGCGCGGCGTGCTCGACACGCAAGGCGTCAAGGACCGCAAGCAGCGTCGTTCGCACTACGGCGCCAAGCGTCCGAAGTAAGCCATTCCTCTCCGGGCCGCCGCGCCCGGAGGCCTTTTCGAGATCTTCCCGGCGTGCGCCGGGCACTGCAAGGAATAATCTATGTCGCGTCGTCACCGCGCCCAGAAGCGTGAAGTTCTGCCGGATCCCAAGTTCGGGGACCTGATCGTCACCAAGTTCATGAACTACGTCATGTACGAAGGTAAGAAGGCCGTCGCCGAAAACATCGTCTACGGCGCCTTCGACATCCTGGCCGACAAGAAGAAAGACCAAGAGCCGGTCGCGACCTTCCACGCCGCCCTGGACAACGTCGCACCGTCGGTCGAAGTCCGTTCGCGTCGCGTCGGCGGCGCCACCTATCAGGTGCCCGTCGAAGTCCGCCCCGAGCGCCGTCGCGCCCTGGCGATCCGCTGGCTGGTCAATGCTGCGCGCAAGCGTGGCGAGAACACCATGACGGAAAAGCTGGCCGCCGAGCTGCTGGACGCCTCGAACAACCGCGGCACGGCAGTCAAGAAGCGCGAAGACACCCACAAGATGGCCGAAGCCAACCGCGCCTTCAGCCACTATCGCTGGTAAGCGTCTTAAAACCGCCAACTGCGGTCACTATCTAAGACTATCCGGCGCGGGCGGTTTGAGCTAAATCGCCCGCGCTCGCTTATCCGCACAGACCGATCTCCCGAGGGCGCTGTCCGCGTCCTGAGAACATTCCCAAAGGGCGCCGGTGGCGTCCGAATTTCTGGCAAGGCACGCTTTCATGGCCCGCACGCACGCGCTCAAGGACTACCGCAACTTCGGCATCATGGCCCACATCGATGCGGGCAAGACGACGACGACCGAGCGGATCCTATATTACACCGGCAAGAACCATAAGATCGGCGAAGTCCACGACGGCGCCGCGACCATGGACTGGATGGACCAGGAGCAGGAACGCGGCATCACGATCACGTCCGCCGCGACGACCGCTTTCTGGAAAGAAAAGCGCCTCAACATCATCGACACCCCCGGCCACGTGGACTTCACCATTGAAGTCGAACGTTCGCTGCGCGTCCTCGACGGCGCCGTGACGGTGCTGGACGGCAACGCCGGCGTCGAGCCGCAGACGGAAACCGTCTGGCGTCAGGCCGACAAATATTCGGTGCCGCGCATCGTCTTCGTCAACAAGATGGACAAGATCGGCGCCGACTTCGACGCCTCGGTCCAGTCGATCCGCGACCGCCTGGGCGCCAAGGCCGTGCCGATCCAGTTCCCGATCGGTTCCGAGTCCTCGCTGACCGGCCTGGTCGATATCGTCGAAATGCGTTCGGTCGTCTGGGACAACGACGCCCTGGGCGCCAACTTCACTGTCGGCGAGATCCCGGCTGACCTGGTCGACAAGGCCAATGAAGCCCGCCAGTACCTGATCGACAACGCCGTCGAACTGGACGACGAGGCGATGGAAGCCTACCTCGAAGGCACCGAGCCTTCGGTCGAAGTGCTGAAGAAGTGCATCCGCAAGGCCGTGCTGACCGGCGCCTTCTATCCGATCCTGTGCGGCTCGGCCTTCAAGAACAAGGGCGTGCAGACGCTGCTGGACGCCGTCGTCGACTACCTGCCGTCGCCGCTGGACATCCCGCCGACGCCGGGCATCGACTTCAAGACCGAAGAGCCCGTCGTTCGCAAGGCGTCGGACGACGAGCCCCTGTCGGTCCTGGCCTTCAAGATCATGGACGACCCCTTCGTCGGCTCGCTGACCTTCTGCCGCCTGTATTCGGGCAAGATGGAAACGGGCATGAGCCTGCTGAACTCCAGCCGCGACAAGAAAGAGCGCGTCGGCCGGATGCTGCAGATGCACTCCAACAACCGTGAAGACGTCAAGGAAGCCTACGCCGGCGACATCGTCGCCCTGGCCGGCCTGAAGGACACCCGCACCGGCGACACCCTGTGCGATCCGCTGAAGTCGCCCGTCATCCTGGAGAAGATGGAGTTCCCGGCCCCGGTCATCGAGATCTCGGTCGAGCCCAAGACCAAGGCCGACCAGGAGAAGCTGGGCGTCGCCCTGGCCAAGCTGGCTTCGGAAGATCCCTCCTTCACCGTCTCGACCGACCACGAGTCGGGCCAGACGATCCTGAAGGGGATGGGCGAGCTTCACCTCGACATCAAGATCGACATCCTGAAGCGCACCTACAAGGTCGAGGCCACCATCGGCGCGCCGCAGGTCGCCTATCGTGAATCGCTGGGCCGCAAGGTCGACATCGACTACACGCACAAGAAGCAGACCGGCGGTACGGGCCAGTTCGCCCGCGTCATGCTGACCTTCGAACCCGGCGAGCCGGGCTCGGGCTTCGTGTTCGAGAACTCGATCGTCGGCGGCGCAGTGCCCAAGGAATACATCCCCGGCGTCGAAAAGGGCCTGAACTCCATCAAGGACTCGGGTCTGTTGGCGGGCTTCCCGCTGATCGACTTCAAGGCGACCCTGACGGACGGCAAGTACCACGACGTCGACTCCAGCGTGCTGGCGTTCGAAATCGCGGCCCGCGCCGCCTTCCGCGAACTGAAGGAAAAGGGCGCTCCGAAGCTGCTTGAGCCGATCATGGCGGTCGAGGTCGTGACCCCCGAGGAATACCTCGGTTCGGTCATCGGCGACCTGAACGGCCGTCGCGGCATGATCCAGGGTCAGGACATGCGCGGCAACGCCACCGTCGTGAACGCCTTCGTGCCGCTGGCCAACATGTTCGGCTATGTGAACACGCTGCGCGGCATGTCGCAGGGCCGCGCCCAGTTCACGATGCAATACGATCACTACGAGCCGGTGCCGCAACACGTCGCCGACGAAGTGATCAAAAAGTACGCCTAAGCTTTCCCTTTTCGGAAAGCGGACCTATATGCGCCCGGACCGTAAGGACCGGGCGTCCTTAACCCCCAAACTGCAGGAACCCCGGTTCGGGGACCTTAGGAGCTAGAAAATGGCCAAGGAAAAGTTCGAACGGAACAAGCCGCATTGCAACATCGGCACGATCGGCCACGTTGACCACGGCAAGACGACGCTGACGGCTGCGATCACGATGACGCTGGCGAAGGCCGGCGGCGCGAAGGCTATGGCCTACGCTGACATCGACGCTGCGCCGGAAGAAAAGGCCCGCGGCATCACGATCAACACCGCCCACGTGGAATATGAGACGGCCAACCGTCACTATGCCCACGTCGACTGCCCCGGCCACGCCGACTATGTGAAGAACATGATCACCGGCGCCGCGCAGATGGACGGCGCGAT
>NZ_JAFCTP010000005.1:0-3502 GCF_049896085.1 Brevundimonas sp. TWP1-3
AGCACACCCTTTATTCCGTTAATGCGCCATGACAGCCATGATAATTACTAATACTAGGAGAAGTTAATAAATACGTAACCAACATGATTAACAATTATTAGAGGTCATCGTTCAAAATGGTATGCGTTTTGACACATCCACTATATATCCGTGTCGTTCTGTCCACTCCTGAATCCCATTCCAGAAATTCTCTAGCGATTCCAGAAGTTTCTCAGAGTCGGAAAGTTGACCAGACATTACGAACTGGCACAGATGGTCATAACCTGAAGGAAGATCTGATTGCTTAACTGCTTCAGTTAAGACCGAAGCGCTCGTCGTATAACAGATGCGATGATGCAGACCAATCAACATGGCACCTGCCATTGCTACCTGTACAGTCAAGGATGGTAGAAATGTTGTCGGTCCTTGCACACGAATATTACGCCATTTGCCTGCATATTCAAACAGCTCTTCTACGATAAGGGCACAAATCGCATCGTGGAACGTTTGGGCTTCTACCGATTTAGCAGTTTGATACACTTTCTCTAAGTATCCACCTGAATCATAAATCGGCAAAATAGAGAAAAATTGACCATGTGTAAGCGGCCAATCTGATTCCACCTGAGATGCATAATCTAGTAGAATCTCTTCGCTATCAAAATTCACTTCCACCTTCCACTCACCGGTTGTCCATTCATGGCTGAACTCTGCTTCCTCTGTTGACATGACACACATCATCTCAATATCCGAATAGGGCCCATCAGTCTGACGACCAAGAGAGCCATAAACACCAATAGCCTTAACATCATCCCCATATTTATCCAATATTCGTTCCTTAATTTCATGAACAATCTTCATTCTTTCTTCTCTAGTCATTATTATTGGTCCATTCACTATTCTCATTCCCTTTCAATTCACCAGTTTCTAAATCGACATCTAATTCAATCTCTTGAATACCATTTTTACGCGCTTGATATGCTCCATCAAAATAAATTCTCATCAAACCCGTTTTAGACACAATAACTTTATTAACTACTCTCATACTATTTAGCCCATAAATAGACCCATACTTCCTTACAAATTTACCTAACTCTAAAATATTAGCTATCTGATATTTTTCGACAATTTCACAGATTATTTCAAAAAGTTCATCCTTTTCTTCGACGTCAAGTGTATTGTAGCGATCAATATCAAAATTATTAAATAGCTTTATATCAGAACTCTTATATTTATATTTATTTTTAGCAATAGCATCTTTTGATTCATGCGTTAAATACAAGTAAGTATTATGAATGCTTGTAGTTATAATCTGAACAGTATTAACACTTTTTTCTCCCAACAATCGTTTGAATTTCAGGCGAATACTATCAGCTGTTACAGGGTTTTTCGAAACATAAATACCATGATAATGCGGCTTTTTATAATGCTTACCATTTCTAACAACATCATCACTCGCCCACTTTGCTTTATTCGTTTTTTCATCCATGTCATGCAATGGGCTTATCGCAATAGGGACACCTAACAATTCCAATTTTTCTTCCCAATCTTCTGGAATACTTTCTGGATACAGAAGAAAAGTGAAGTATCTAGCCTTTTCTTTACTCATTTGCTATAATCACCTTGACAGAACACCAGTAGCAAAAACTCGTTTCCTTTCAAAAAAACACGAGTTTTTGCTTATTTTTTTTGCTCTGCTTCCTTTCTTGCATATTCCTCTAACGCTAAAACAAAGATAGCAGATTTTGAGAACCCCTTTTCCTTTGCTATTTTTTCAACTAGTTCAAACTGCTTATCAGTCAAACCAATAGACACTCGTTTCTTACTTTCAGCCATCGCTCTTCCTCCTAACTACGAGTTTTCAATTATTTTACTTTTTTTACACATTATTGTCAATTTTTTTTACCAAATAACGAAACACAACCTAAAATGTCGCTAAAATGTCGCTAAAATGTCGCCGAAAAATTGCAGGCTGTAACCCTTGTGAGAGTAAGGATAAAATCGATTTTTTAACAAATTTGGCACTCGGCACTTTATGGGGGGTCGTAGTACGGAAGCAAAATTCGCTTCCTCGCCCCCCAGTTTTCCCAAATTCCAAATTTTTTTCAAAAATTTTCCAGCGCTACCGCTCGGCAAAATTGCACGCAATTTTTAAAACCATAAAACCATGAGGGAATTTCATTCCCTCAAACTCCCTTGAGCCTCTTCCTACCGAAATGGTAGGCTACCGCTTATTATTTCATTCAGTTATCGGCTTTCATAATCTAACAGCGAACCTCTTCACTGCAAAGCCACGCTACGCTCAAGGGCTTTTACGTTACGAGAACCGCTGTTTTAACGATTATGCCGACAACTAAACGAAATAAACGCTAAAACGCCTTAGAACGCATTTTTAGGCTGATACAGGCTTTTTAAAAACAAAACAGTATAAAATATGCCTAGAAGAATTAAAACGCCTTAGAACGCATTTTATGAGCTTTAAAAATGATTTGCTTTTTATTCGCACGTTTACTTTTGATTAAACTAGCGAAGTCTGTTTAATTAAAAGTAAATGTTTAGTTGAGCAAAGCGAAACCAGAAAGGAGCAAACAACATGACATTAGATTACAGAAAAACATTTGAAATTGAGATAATCAATGAATTTCAATCAGCGATTCACTCAAAAATGTTGAACTATGTTTTAAATAATGAACTCGATAAAAGCGATTCTACAAACCTACAAGTAAATTTATTAAAACAATTATCAAACATGAACCAAATTAATTTATTTGAATTATCTTTAGAGGAATTAGAAGCCTATCACGACTATTTACGAACGATAAAAAAATATGCCGATAACATCACACGAACAGCGTGAGTTTTAACCAACACGCTTGACGATAAAACGAAATGTAAATTAAGTTTTATAGCATAATTACCACTAAATGAAATTTAGGGGTATAAGTGCGCCCTTAAAAATAAGGGGTGCATTTCTACAAAGTTAATTTGAAAAATATTCCCTTAGTGATTTTTACTAAGGGCGCACTTATACCCACCAAATTTTTCTTACGAAAAATTGATAGGTTTGTGCTAAAAAAAGAGTACAGATCACTTACGTGAAACTGTACTCTTTTTCCGTCAAGCGTGTTTGTTAAAATTCGCTTCGCTCTTGTCTAAAATTATTTATCAAAAAAATCTTTATAACTCATCTTTATCAAAAAAGTAATAAAAATCGGTAAACAAAACAATCGTTATTGCTTCTTAAATTCGGCTTTCATATATCCCATCCATTACTTCTGCACGAATGACATCTAGATCCGTTCCACCTGAATTAAGATATTTCAAAATACTCCACAAAGCATCACGCATAAAATCCCCTTTCATTTTCTAATGTAAATCTATTACCTTATTATTAATTCAATTCGCTCATAATTAATCCTTTTTCTTATTACGCAAAATGGCCCGATTTAAGCACACCCTTTATTCCGTTAATGCGCCATGACAGCCATGATAATTACTAATACTAGGAGAAGTTAATAAATACGTA
>NZ_JAFCTP010000006.1:0-3276 GCF_049896085.1 Brevundimonas sp. TWP1-3
AATTTCTAGAAGTGACTGTTTGACTGGTTTCTTTTTGATGATTCTTTGGTCGATTTCGATTTGATGGATTTAGTTTAGCTTCGATTTTTTCTTTCACTTCTTGATATACTTTAGAATTTGTGCCAATAAGAACGCCTGTATCTTTTAGATATAAATCAGCAAATTCTGCGATGATTTCAGTCATGATGGAAATTTCTTTTCCCATAGCATTTAGTTTTGCCTGATTGCTGGTAGTGGTCGTGTTGGTATCGGGTTCATAACTCATACATAAAAAGCGAATGGCTTCCGAGTAGTTATTGATATCTGGATTTTTTTCGATGATGGAATCTAAAACGTCAACATGACTAGGGTACAAAGTAACATGTTTTTGGACAGAAGTTTTTCTCATGGTTATATCATTCCTCCGATAAGCATTTCAATGATTTGATTATTTGTGTAGACATACTCGCTTAATATTTGAGTATTTTCTGTTTGGATAGCAATAAATTTATCGAGCAATAAATCGAATTGGTCTTTTTTGTAAGTCGTAAGTTGACGGTCAAAATCACTTTCGATTAAAACTTTTAGATATTTATTTCGACTCCATTTTTCTCCTGTTTTATTCGTGAGTTCTTGGCAACGTTTGTCTATTGTTGCAACAAACTTTGGATCAATATTCCGAACTAAAATGTCCATAAAAAATCTCCTTTTGCAATTATGTATAATTTATGTATACCATACAAATACTATATTTGTATAGCTGTTTTTTGCCAAAATGCTATACATAAGCTACCCACGATGGCGAAAAAGTGATATCAAATTTTTTTCTGAGAAACGTGATAGGCACAGCCTATCTACCCACTTTTTTTAGAAAGTGGGTACACGTTTCCTTATGCTCTTTAAAATTCGGGGGGGAGTGCTGCACGTGTAATCGATAACCAAATTTAAAAATGCACGATCAAAAATTTATTTAGTTTTTCAAACGACATTTTTTTTGAGAGTATAGACGGCAAAGAAGTGATTTTATTTCTAGAAAAATTGTGAGACTGGAGAAAGAAAAAATGGAAAAATTTCCTTACGAATATTTTCAAAACTTAGAAAAATTAGAGCAAGCAATTCAAGCAATCAAGTTCGATTTAACAGACGAAAAATTGTTGGAATATAAAAATATGACACCCGAAAGAAAACGATCGTTGGAAAAATTAATGCAACTAGTGAACGAAGACGGCGGAATTTCAGACGCAGCTTTTGACGCATGGAGCGAATTTCATGGAGAATATAATTAAGTGGGTTTAAATGGCTCTAAAATCGCTTCTAAGAGTTTTTTAGCTTGGACCAATGAAATACACCAAAAACTAAATAAAACGTCTTAAATCGAAAAATACGAGCTCTCAGAGCGACTTTATTTGTAAATGTTGCATATAAGAAATAATTACGGATTTTAGACTTTTGTAGGATATTTTTGAAATAAATATTTATTTCTGTTATAATTTGATTGCAAATAAGTGAACACGAAACACACGAAAGCCCCAGAGAGGTCGGATTCTCTGGGGCTTTTTTTGTGGGCTGAGTCGCCTTAATTAAGTTTTACTTCTTGTTTCGGTTATTCAACCAGTAACTGAACAAAGCGCTTAAAAGCCCAACAAGAAGGGAGCAAATAAAGTTAGTGAACACGAAACACACCTCCTTCCAGTCGCAAGACTGTCGGATAGGCGACAATCAATTATACAATAAAAAAGCAAAAATAAGCCTAAGTTTTTTATTGCCTTGGGGTTGTTAGGGCTTGCCCTGACCGCCTGTAAGGCGCTTTAGAACGAAGGACATAGTTTTTATCGAATCTTGTCTTAGAACGGCTTAGACGAGCTCTCAGGACGCCACAAAGGAGTCCCTAATGAATTATTTTTGGCGAAGGAGCCTAAAGGCGACTGCTGCAAGTAAAATGTGAGAGCGTAGCGATCACTCCTTCTTACAGCGACCATAGGGAGCTAGATTGGCAGTTTAATATCATGCGCGAACCTGTTTATTTTAAAAAGTGGGTGATTTTTTGGCGGGAAATTTTGCTCGCGCGCGCGCGTTTATTTTATTTATTTTTTAAAGATTTTTTAGAACCCTTTTTAGGGGGCAGTTGAGCCTTACTCTCCCAACGGATACAGAAGGGTACTAACAACTTTTTATCTGAGTACTAACAACTTTTTATCTGAGTACTAACAACTTTTTATCTGAGTACTAACAACTTTTTATCTGAGTACTAATATCCTTTTGTATAATAACAACCAACCTATTTACGAGTTGGTTGTTAAAGGTTATTATTTATTTGTAAGGGGGGAAGAAAGGAATGGATGAAAAAACGGAATTAACAGTCAAATATCAAAATGAATTGAATTTAGTACCGCTGAAAAATTTCAATGCTAAGCAGATGGATTTATTTTTTGCATTATGCGCTCGTATGAAAGATCGTGGTTTGAAAAAAGTTAGATTTTCTTTCGAGGAATTAAAAGAGTTAAGTGATTATAAGATGACTGCTACAAAAGCCTTTGTCGGTGATTTAGAAAAGCTCTATAAAGATATGCTTAATCTTACTTACCGTACTGAAGATGAGGATTCTATTCGCTACTTTGTTTTGTTTACTGGTTTTGAAATCAATAAAACAAAAAAGTTTGTTGAAGTCAGTGTTAATCCGGACCTAGAATATATTATTAATGGTTTAACAGCTGAATTTAGTAGATTTGAATTATCTGCTTTCACGTCGTTGCGTTCTACGTATGCAAAAACTCTATTCCGACTGCTTATGCAGTACCGTTCTACTGGTTATTATGTAGTTCGTATTGAAGAGTTTAGGAGCTTAATGGATATCCCAGAATACTATCAAATGGGTAACATTGATCAAAAAGTATTAAATCCTGCATTACGAGAACTAAAAAAATACTTCAATGATCTTAAAGTCACAAAAATAAAAGCAAAAAAGGGCAATAAAATCGCCAAATTAGAATTTACTTTTTCAAGCCTAACGTCAGATTTGCCAAAGATTTCTCTGCGTAACTGGTTAGAAGAATAAATAAAAAAGAACTCGCCCCCCTTACATTAAGCAAGTAGACAAGTCCCTTACAACCGACTAAGATTGCTAGTACATTCTAGCATATTGTATGGGGCTTCTAAATAAAAAACAGATAGGAATAACTCCTATCTGTTTTTTATCGTTTTAGAAAATTTGTTGGGTCGAAATTTCTAGAAGTGACTGTTTGACTGGTTTCTTTTTGATGATTCTTTGGTCGATTTCGATTTGATGGATTTAGTTTA
>NZ_JAFCTP010000007.1:0-3111 GCF_049896085.1 Brevundimonas sp. TWP1-3
GAACGAGTTTCTTCTTGTCTTGATACTATATAGAAATAACTCGATTTTATATATATAGCTGTAACTGTTGATATTACAGTGTTTAAACGTGTTTTTGTGCGTGAAAGGAAAATTTGACAATAAAAAACCCCAGTTATATTATTAAGGTGTCGAATCTTAAATAATACTGGGGGTCTTTTTATATGCAATATAATACTACTAGAAGTATAACCGAAAATCAAGATAATAAAACGTTAAAAGATATGACGAAAAGTGGGAAACAACGCCCATGGAGAGAAAAGAAAATAGATAATGTAAGCTATGCAGATATACTAGAAATTTTAAAAATCAAAAAGGCTTTTAATGTAAAACAATGTGGTAATATTTTAGAATTTAAGCCAACTGATGAAGGCTATTTGAAGTTACATAAGACATGGTTTTGTAAATCAAAATTATGTCCGGTTTGTAATTGGAGACGTGCTATGAAAAATAGTTATCAAGCTCAAAAAGTGATTGAAAAAGTAATTAAGGAAAAGCCAAAAGCACGTTGGTTGTTTTTAACACTTTCAACAAAAAATGCGATAGATGGAGATACTTTAGAACAAAGTTTGAAGCATCTAACTAAAGCATTTGATAGGTTGAGTAGATATAAAAAGGTTAAACAAAATCTTGTTGGATTTATGCGTTCAACAGAAGTTACCGTTAATAAAAATGACGGTAGTTATAATCAGCACATGCATGTTTTGTTATGTGTTGAAAATGCATATTTTAGAAAAAAAGAGAATTATATAACTCAAGAAGAATGGGTTAATTTATGGCAAAGAGCATTACAAGTTGACTATCGACCTGTTGCTAATGTTAAAGCGATCAAACCGAATAGAAAAGGCGATAAAGACATTGAATCGGCAATCAAAGAGACCTCAAAATATTCGGTTAAATCATCTGATTTTTTAACTGATGATGATGAAAAAAATCAAGAAATTGTAAGTGATTTAGAAAAAGGTTTGTATCGAAAACGTATGTTAAGTTATGGTGGATTGCTTAAACAAAAACATAAAATTTTAAACTTAGACGATGTCGAAGATGGTAATTTGATTAATGCAAGTGATGAAGATAAAACAACAGACGAAGAAGAAAAAGCACATTCAATTACCGCAATTTGGAATTTCGAAAAGCAAAATTATTATTTAAGACATTAGTGTTGACTAATGTCTTTTTTGTTGATTTTTTATAAAAAAGTACTGTCTTATTTTTGTGACAAATGCTGTATGTAGTGTCACAAAAATAAGACAAACGCAATATATTGTGTCACAAAAATAAGACAGTACAGCTTTGTATGATATCACTTTAAAATACCTTAAAACCCCTGGAATTTCTGGCTTTGCCAGACCTATCATTTTTGAATGATAGCAAATTCTCCTTATGCTCTTACGGAGTTTTTAGAGAAAAATTAAAAATTCTCGATTTTTGATAAAAAACGCCCTGCAGGAATTTAGAAAAACATGTGGAAGTTTTAAAGGATTTTATGCTAATTTTTAATTTGCATGTAAATGGGCAGTGTTAAAAAATTAGTCACTGGTTTTGCTGAAATTTTTGTTTGTGAAATTACCATATATTTATTTGGCTCATATTTGCGTTTTAAGAGCTTGTATATATTTTTAAGTTAAAAACCTATATGATACCCCCTAAACCTTTAAAATACCCCCTTAAAACTCAAAATAAAGGTATTTATAATTTGAGTAAGTCTTGTGATAAAGTTTTTTAAAAAAGGAGTGTTTATTTTGAATAAAAACACAGTGTTAGATGAAGGTTACGTTATAGCAACTATTTTAAATGTTTTCTTTTTACTTGGATTAATTTTTATATCTCATTTGGAAAATTTATATATATTAATTCCGTATGTTATTTTGATGGGAATAAATGCTATTTATTTGGTTGTTAAGGTTATGAATTTCAAAAAGAATAATTAGAATATTTGAGGGGATTTTGAAACGAGTTTCTTCTTGTTTTCACACTGTTTTTTTATTCCTATTGGTGTTGTTGCTTACTTTTTGTTTTTCTATAAAGATGATGCTTTTGACGAGATGGAAGAAAAATATGATTATCATGAAGATAATAAAAAATAGACGACGCATTTATGCCGAGAAAATTTATTGATGTTGAGAAGAACCCTTAACTAAACTTGCAGACGAATGTCGGCATAGCGTGAGCTATTAAGCCGACCATTCGACAAGTTTTGGGATTGTTAAGGGTTCCGAGGCTCAACGTCAATAAAGCAATTGGAATAAATAGTATCTAAAGTAACCCGTATTTAAGATTACATTGTACATCCTTCGAAACCATAGTAGCTGCGATTCCAGCTAGGTTTCCTTTTATCCCAATTTTAGCTAATTTTTTTGCTACGCCCTTTAAGTTTTTGGCTTTAACATCTTCAAAAACTGCTGTGATTATGTTTCCAGTTAAAAGTTCTCCATATGAGTTTAAAACTTCAGAATAGAAACAGTCACCGCTATTTTTGTAGTTCCCACCAACTGCTCTAGGTGATATTGAACTAGTTTTCTTTTTATTCTCTATGTCGTTTTTTAGTTTTTGGAATCCTTCAGGAACATATCCATATCGAGATTTGGCATTTTCTAGATTAACATCTTTAGCTGTTCCGTCTTTATCTAAAATAATAATTTTGCCATATATGTATTTTAGTTCTTTTTCAATTTCTTTTTCGTTTAAAGTTTCAACGTTTTTATCTGCAATGTTATTTTTGTTTTGGGCTTGAGCTTCTTTGAAATTAAAATCCAAGACCATTGAAAGTATGGTTAAAATACTTAAAGATACTACTAAAATCTTTCTTAGTGATATACTGTTTTGAATTGCATTCATTGTAAATGCCCCCTTGTTTTGTTATTTAAATGAATTCAATATAATATTAACATATAAAAACAAAGGAGTTTAATATGAATAAGTTTTTTTACTTTTTGATTATTTTATTATCTGTATTTTTAATTTTTAATTTTGTTAATTCGATTTTATTTGATAATCCTTTTGACTTTTTAGAAAGTTTTATTTATTCATTGGTTTTCACATTAATTTATTTAGGTTTAGAGGGTCATAAAAAGAAGAAGGAATAGGTTGTTT
>NZ_JAFCTP010000008.1:0-1946 GCF_049896085.1 Brevundimonas sp. TWP1-3
GTAGGTTTTCTACGCTTTTCAAGTAGGTTTTCTACGCTGTCCAAGTAGGTTTTCTACGCTTTTCAAGTAGGTTTTCCGACATTATTGAGTATTTTTATAAAGTATGTTACTTTTATTTCATACTTTATAAAAGTAGGAGAAGCTTATGGCAAATGAAATTGTAAAATATGAAAATAGATTAAATCATATTCCTCTGAGAAAATTTAATAGTCGTGAAATGAACTTATTTTTTTCAATTGCTTCACGTGTACGTGAAAAAGGTGTAGATGAGATTATTTTTTCATTTCACGATTTGAAAAAACTAAGCGGTTATACAGAACGTGGGGAACAATTTATAAAAGATCTTAGTAGCACGTATGACAAATTATTAAGTATTAATGCTTGGAATGATGATGGAAATACTTTAACTAAATTTGTTGCTTTCACAAAATATAGCATTATACGAGATAAACAACTTGTTATAATTTCAGTTAATCCAGAATTTAAAGGACTTTTTAATCAATTAAAGAACTGGACAAGATTTAATCTAGAGCAATTTACTAATTTGGATAGCACATATTCAAAAACTATGTTTCGATTATTAAAACAATATCGAACTCAAGGCTGGACTGAATTTTCCAAAGAAAAATTTTTTGATTTACTAGATATTCCTAAAAGTTATTGGAATAGTCCGTCAAATATTGACAAATTTATCTTAAGGCCAATTAAAGAAGAACTCACTCCCTTATTTAAAGGATTAACTATTCGTAAAAAATATGGTAAAGGTCGAGGTAAACCTGTTATCGGTTATCGTTTTACTTGGAAAGCTGAAATTAACCATGCTGACGATTTTTCCAAAGGGAAACAAGAAGATTTACGTATAAAATTATTTAATATTGATCACAATGGAGAATTAACACGAGAAGAAAAATGGCGCGCTAAAGATCGAATACTAAATCTTCCCTTAGGCACTCATGAAGCTGATTTTAAACAACAACAACAAACTGAAGAAAAACAGGCAGAAAAACGAGAACTTTCAAACAAACTCAAACAAGATTTACTAGGAAATTTACAAAACTTATTCGATTAAGCTTAAGGAGTATTTATGGCAGATAAAACAATCAAAGAACTTGCGGAAGAATTAGGAGTTAGTAAAACAGCAATTAACAAAAAAGTTTCTGACAAAAATCGAAAACTTTGGTTTGCAAAAAACGGAAACAAGTTTGTGATTAACGAAACCGGTCAAAAAGCTATAAAATCAATGTTTTTAGTCGATAACGCAAACTTAAATCGAAAACTAGTTGGCGAAAAATCAAAAACCAAAAACCATAAAAACACCAACCAAGTTTCCGAATTAAAACTCCTTTCTTTCCTAGAAAAACAGTTAAATCGAAAAGATATACAGCTACAAGAAAAAGATAATCAAATAAAACAAATGCAAAAATTACTCGACCAGCAACAACAACTCACTCTACAAGCGAACCAACAAATTGAGAACCTACAAGAACAGCTCCATTTAACTTATACAGAAGAAACTCCAACAACCGAATCAACTGCCTTTTCTGAAAAAAAAGCAGACAATACACAACCACTTATTGAAAAAAAGTGGTGGCAAATTTGGAAATCTAATAGAACCAATCTCTAAAATTTTCTAGAAGTTAGTTCGGATAGTAGAGGAAAAAGTTGTACTACCTGATGGGGAGATCACTCAAATTTTTATGAGAAAGAAAAAATAGTTTACAACTGTAAACAATCAATGTTTATAGTTGTAAACTATCAAACTATATGGTGACTTATTGCTTAAAATAGGTTGAAATCTCACTCAATTTTTGGTGGAAAAACAAAATAAATTCTAATCGATTTTGTTGAAAAAGTCATAAAAAAACAAATGTGATTTTAACAAAATTTCAAAAAAATCGTTTGAAATTTCGTTTATTTTTTTTGAGAATTTTGATCATCGTAGGGTC
>NZ_JAFCTP010000009.1:0-1679 GCF_049896085.1 Brevundimonas sp. TWP1-3
TGGGAGCTGCGGTGCGACGGGTCGACTTGCCAGCGATCGCGGACTTTCAGACAGCGATGATGTTGAGTCTGATGCCCTCATCGCTGCATTGGTATCTACACATCTCCCGATCCTGGTCTATAAAGGGACGGCATGGATATCAAATGACTGGGCTAGATGCCCGCCTGATAAAACGATACGACGAGTTAGTCATGGGACACAGTAATGGACTACCGGCTTTGGCGGCAGGGATGAAAGCCCTGCCCCGAACGGACAAGGCATTTGCACAGACACAGGCGCTTTGGAGGTTTCTGAGTAATGACCGGATCAAGCCTGTTGATCTGGTCAAACCGCTGCTAGCCCTGGCGCACGAGGGCTGCCGCGAGGGTTGCGATGATTACGCGCTGGTCATGCATGACTGGTCACGACTCAATTACATGCACCACCACAGCAAAGCTGACCGCTTGCAAATGACCCACCGGGGCGACATCGGTTACGAGCTGCAAAGCAGCCTGCTTGTGACGGATCGTGACGGTGCACCGATCTGCACCCCCGCGCAAAACCTGGCAACCAAGGACGGCGTGCTCAGTACCCGCGCCGAGCAAATGCTGGCTTCTGAAAAGCACTTGGATGAACTGACAGAGCGTATTGATTGGCTTGAGCAGCAAGAGTTTGCCAAGCCACTTGTCCATATCGTGGATCGAGAAGCCGACTCAGTAGCGCATATGAGGCGGTGGCAGGCCGAGGGCTGGAACTGGCTGTTACGCGTAAAAGCAGGCTCCACCGCCACTTATGAGGGCCAATCCCAGCCGTTGAGCAAGATTGGTAGCGGGCTTGTTTACACAGAAACTCGCAAAGTCCAATACAAAGGGAAACCGGCGACTCAATGGGTCGGGGAAGCGTCAGTCGTACTCACCCGTAAAGCGCAGCCGTTTCTCAAAGACAGGGCCGAGCGCAAGACGCTGCACAAGGCTGGAGAGCCCTTGCCGGCACGGCTGATCATTAGCCGAATCATGGGCGCAGACGGTAGTTTGCTGGCTGAATGGTATTTGCTGAGCAATCTTGAACAGCAGGTTGCAGGCGAGCAATTGGCTCTTTGGTATTACTGGCGTTGGCGCATCGAGTCCTACTTCAAGCTGCTCAAAGGCGGCGGGCATCAGTTGGAAAATTGGCAGCAAGAAAGCGGTGAAGCTGTGTTCAAACGGCTGCTGATTGCCAGTCAGGCTTGTGCGGTGAGTTGGCGAATCATGCGGGCGGAAGGTGAGTTTGCTGAACAAACACGGGACTTTCTGGTGCGCTTGTCTGGCCGCCAAATGAAGCGTTCACAGCCGGTTACTGCTTCAGCGGTGCTGGCGGGCTTATACATGCTTTTGGCCATGTGTGAGACGTTGGAGCAACACACCCCAGAGGAGCTGGCGGCTTTTGCTAAAGAAGCCATCGGCTGGATGGCCAGCCGAAGAACTTAGATGTGTAGATACCAATGCCCACAGGGGCCTGTGTAAAACACAGATCCACTGTGGGAGCTAGCTGCTAGCGATGCTCTGAGCGTTAAACACTCTCGGGCTTGTGCGCTACAAAACGCATCATCCACTCCGCCACCGTGGCGCCATGATGCTGATGCTCAAGGCTGGCCACGCCCTTCGAATAAACCTGTTCACCCAACGCTTCCTGACGCAGATCCAGCAGCGCCCGTGAGTAGT
>NZ_JAFCTP010000010.1:0-1665 GCF_049896085.1 Brevundimonas sp. TWP1-3
GGCCGAGCATGGCGGTGTGGTACACATCGACATCAAGGATGGTGAGTTGACGTTTGACTTCGAGACTACGGCGGAAATGGCCTGACATTGTTGTTGTTAAGCGAAAGGCGCCTTCGGGCGCCTTTTTTGTTTTGCGGGTTTTTTTGGTTTTGGGTGTATATCCGTTTTTTGGTGATGGCGAGTTAGGGTTCCGCCCTTACGGCGGGTCACTTTTGCAAACGCCCAAAAGTAACCAAAACGCTGTATTCCTGACGTTCGGCCCTCGCTGTGGCTCGGGTTCCTTCGCTCCGGGATCCATCCGGGGGGCATCGCCTCCGGTTTGCTGCGCTGCACCTCCTCTCGATGCATTTGGCTTCGCCAAACGGTCGCTGCGCTCCCACCCCCGGATGAATCCCTCCACTCAGCCTTCCGACGTCGCCCGTGCATCAAGATCAAAAGCTGCAGCCGAGCTAACGCTCATCCTGTTGAGTGGTGGGGAGCAGAGGCGGGGCGCGGTGGGCGTTGCTTTGGCGTTTGCGTTTCTGGTGCGAGTTTGCTCGAGAAAGCAGGCAGCCAGCCGACCGATACCTACCAGCTGTACTCAATCCCTGTGGGAGATTCTATGGTTGAGGGGAAGCCCTCAACCGACTTTCGGTTGGTATTCGTCCTCCCCCTTCAACAGTGCAAATACCACTCGGGCAAGCTTGCGGGCCAGGATCACCAGGGCCTGTGTCGTACTGAGCCCGCGACCTCTTTGCTTTTCATAAAATCCTTTCCATGTCGGCGTACGGCTGGCCGACATTGCCGCATTGTGCAAAAGCCGCCGGGCTTCGGGGTCTCCGCGTTTAGTCAGGCTTCGGCGCCCGTCCTTCTGTCCCGACTGCGACACACGCAAATCCATGCCTAAAAATGCGATAAATGCATCCGCATTCCTGAAGTCGCCACGCTGAAACGCAGCAATCAAGCGGGCTCCCGTCAAAAAGCCAATACCTTCAATTTTCGTGCAACGCTTCAGTTGGGCAAGCAAACCGGCCTCTTTCAACTGGTCGTTGATCATCTTCTCGACCAGCGTTTCAAGCCTCTGCATTGATGTCAGGTGCTCGGCAAACGCGCTTTTGAGCAGCGGCTCGTTCGCCCAGCTTTGCGCCAGGGCTACTCGCGCCTGAACCAGCGCCGCGCGACGGCGGAACAGACTAAGAAGGCGGCGATATAACGGCGATGGAGGGGTCCAGGGGTGAAGCTCCTGGTATTCGTTCTTCAGATAACGAGCCAGCAGTTTGGCGTCCAGCGCGTCGGTTTTGGCGCGAACTTTCACACCTTTGCGGTAATGACTCAGTTCGTAGCCGCCGACCATGTAAATCGTGCAACCGGCTTCATAGGCCAGATCGGCGAGCGCCAAGTGATAGGTGTTGGTTGATTCGATGGCGAGATCAACCGGTGCAGGCAAGGCTTTCAACCATTTTTTGATGGCAGCCTTGTCATTGGATATCGTCTCGAGCAGATCCAGGTCAGCCTGATAGATGACCAGTTCATTCTTGGCGACATCCACGCCCACGATAGGCTTTACGACAGAAATCGGCATTGCCATTGAACATCCCCCCGAGATATGGTTTTGAACACTTGAAGGGGTCACCCAGAGGCGCAGGCTTGTTTCTATCGTCGGTCGAGCCAGATGCATTCTTTATC
>NZ_JAFCTP010000011.1:0-1620 GCF_049896085.1 Brevundimonas sp. TWP1-3
CGGCGCGGCCGTCGGGGGCGCTGGTCTATGGCGCGAAATTTTGAGCAATTAATGCGTTTGAATGAAAATCAAGGGTATTTGAAGTCGGTTGGTACAAATGGTTGGCAATTATTTGACCAATATGGAGAAGATATCGCCTATATCGAAATGTTAAAATTTCACCCTGACAAAGGTCGTATTGATTTTAATCCAAATAAAATTGGCGAGTTTTTAAAGGGGTCGATGAAACAATTCATTCATGATTTGTTTCTGGATGCGCATTTCTCACGTGCAGATATTGCTTGCGATATTCTCTGTGTTCCTGATGATTTTATTACCCAGTATCGAATCGTTGACCCTGTGTCTTTTAAGCCAATTTATGGCCGTTCTGGCAAATTAGAAACAGCGTACTGGGGTAGTCGTGCCAGCGAGCGACAAGTGCGGATGTACAACAAAAAGCTTGAACAGGAACGAAAAAAACAGATTGTACCAAAAGAAATCGAAACATGGTGGCGTATAGAAATGCAGCTAAGACGTGGCAAAGCAACAGATTGGCATGCGATGGTTCGGGAAAGTTTAGATAGCTTTGCAAGTCCTCATTACTTGCCTGGAGATGTAAAACCTGTTGATAGAATTATGATAAAAGGGCTGAATCAAGATCATTCAGAGTGGGCGTATATTAGCAGAAATTTGAAATATAGATTGCGCAAATTGTTGAAAGAATAAAGCCAAAACGATGAGTTGACGAATCATTTACGAGAGACGTTTAAGGAATCTGCAAACGACTTGAAAATAGAATTAGACACGTGGCTTTTGGGTTTGGACGTGACAGAGAAGTGATACCGAATAAGAAAAGTCAGATGAGTGAGAGTAAATTTACGTCAATGTTTAATGACGTGAGTTTACGATAAGCGATTATTTTGCGTGAAGCAAAATAAAGCGTAAAAGGAGTTGAGAGCGTGACACGCTTTCGGCTCCTTTTTTCGTTGTCACTTGTGACAGCGAATACCCTCGGAGAGCATTTGGAATTGTGACAGCCATGTCACAATTAGGAAAATGTTACTCTTTGACAAAGAGTAACAGAAAGGTTTACAATCTTTTTATTAGCGACAGCGCGAAGGAGGGTTTTAACTTGGGGTTTAGTATTTCATTTAAAAAAGGAACGAAGAATACAAGTATTTCTCATAATAATCGTGAGTTAACTGATCGCCAGAAAACCAATGATTGGCATAAGCATATTGACTTCACGAAATCGGATGAAAATATTTATTTAGAGCAGACGAATCTAGCAGATAAATATGAGGAATTGTTTGGCGAAGTGGTAGAAAAATATAATGCGAAACAAAAAAGAGCCGATAGAAAAATCGAGGACTATTTAGCGAAAGTGCGCAAGGATAAAAAGTTGGAACCTCAACGAGAATTTATTGTGCAAATAGGCATTTTAGATGATTTCCAGACAAATCGAGCAGATGGTTCTTCTACTGGCATATCGAAACAACAAGCTGAACAAAATCGAGTGATTGCCAATAAAATTTTGGTTCAGTATTACAAGGAGTTTCAAGAGAGAAACCCTAATTTGGCTGTTTATAATGCTGTTATTCATAATGACGAAATAAGTCCGCACCTGCACTTGAATATTGT
>NZ_JAFCTP010000013.1:0-1431 GCF_049896085.1 Brevundimonas sp. TWP1-3
GGTGCCGACGGCATGACGGTCGACGACTTGGCGGACTACGTGAAACAGTATTGGCCGACCCTCAAGGTGAGGTTGCTGGCCGGCGAGTATCACCCGCAGGGTGTACGCGCCGTTGACATCCCCAAACCCAAAGGCGGAACACGGCAACTGGGTATTCCCAGCGTCGTGGATCGCTTGATCCAACAGGCACTGCTGCAACAGCTCACGCCAATCTTCGATCCTCTGTTCTCGGACTACAGCTACGGCTTTCGTCCGGGTAGAAGCGCTCACCAAGCCATCGAAACCGCTCGCGACCACGTGGCAGCGGGTCACCGCTGGTGCGTGGAGCTTGATCTGGAGAAGTTCTTTGATCGGGTCAACCACGATGTCCTGATGGCCTGCGTGGCGCGTCAAATCGAAGACAAGCGTGTGCTCGCGCTGATCCGTCGTTACCTCGAAGCGGGAACGATGTCGGGCGGACTCGTCAGCCGACGGCAGGAAGGGACGCCGCAAGGCGGCCCGCTCTCGCCGTTGCTGTCGAACATCCTGCTCAACGAACTCGACCGCGAACTGGAACGGCGAGGCCATCGCTTCGTGCGTTATGCCGACGACGCGAACATCTATGTGCGCAGTCAGCGAGCTGGCACGCGGGTGATGGCCGGTGTTGAGCGTTTCCTGAATCAGCGCCTGAAACTGACGCTGAACCGGGAAAAGAGCCACGTAGCACGGCCTTGGGTCTGCGACTATCTGGGTTATGGGATGAGCAGGCATCAGCAACCGAGGCTGAGAGTGGCGACGATGAGTCTGGGTCGCTTGCACGACCGGTTAAGAGACCTGCTGCGCGGGGCGCGGGGCCACAAGATGGCGAATGTCATCGAACGGATAAACCCTGTGCTACGCGGGTGGGCAGGCTACTTCAAGCTCAGTCAGAGCAAACGGCCACTTGAGGAAATTGACGGCTGGGTGCGGCGTAAACTTCGCTGCGTCGTCTGGCGTCAATGGAAGCGGCCCTCAACGAGGGCACGTAACTTGAAGCGCCTGGGGCTTAGCGAAGCTCGCGCCTGCAAATCAGCCTTCAATGGCCGAGGCCCATGGTGGAGCTCGGGAGCATCTCATATGAATCAGGCGCTGCCGAAGAAGCTATGGGATCAACTTGGGTTGGTCTCGGTACTGGATACGATAAACCGGCTTAGCCGCATAGCTTGAACCGCCGTATACGGATCCGTACGTACGGTGGTGTGAGAGGACGGCGGATGTAAATCCGCCTCCTACTCGATCTGGAGAAAAGGCTCAGCCCATCATGTCCTTGACCATGCGCTCCTGTTCCATCAGCTCGCGCTGACGAGCATCGATGCGCGATGACAGCGGGAAGTTGCTGCCCGCCTTGCGCTTGGCGAAATCTAGTTGCTGAATAGCCTGGCGATAGTCGCCGACCAAAGCGAAGTACTCGGC
>NZ_JAFCTP010000014.1:0-1404 GCF_049896085.1 Brevundimonas sp. TWP1-3
ATTTTGATCATCGTAGGGTCATTGTAGAATCATTATGAGATCATCGTGGGATCATCGAATAAAGTATGGGAAAGGCTTGCGGTGCTTGGTATTAAGGGCATTCTCCGCCTCCCAGGTTCTTGACCATTTTCTCTTATAAGTGGGATTTTTACCACGTTGAGAGAAAATGGTCAAGAACCTGGGAGGCGGAGAAAACATACCAAGCACCACAAGCAAAAAAAGTTAGAGTAACTTCCAAAAAAGAAAAATTTTTTAGAACAACTTTTGAAAATTTAATTTTGATTTATATCCGTTCAATTTAAACATTTGATAAACTGAAGGCTAGTATTTAAAATGTGTATACAAGTGGTAGCGTTAAAAAAAGTGGAGGTATAACCTATGTTAAAAAAAACTGTGTTGGTACTGGGTTCTATTTCTCTAGGAATATTAGGTTTTAGCCCCATGCTATTATCCGTAATTGGAAAAAACAATTCCAACAGAGAACTTAAATTGAATTCAAATTATTACAACAGTCCTAACGAAGAATTGTTTGTAAAAGAAACGGATAAATAATAAAAAAGACTGCTCTTCCGAGCAGCCAGTTAAAAAATAATGAGTGTTTATTCTTGAAAAAGCAACGCGCTTATAAAGCGCTACCAAAAATTTATCATATTTTATGAAAAATAACAATCCAGTAAAAAATGACTGGTAAAAATTCACAAAGAAACGGAAAGAAGCAACTGCAGAAAATCAAGCCTTAAAAAGAGCTTTTTACCTAGACCAATTAAAAATCACAAAGTGAGCCCCTGTATCGGTTGATACAAGGGCTACTTGGCATACTCGACATTATGTCTACTAACCTTTAAAATAACACGTTTTATAAAATAAACCCTCTTGACAATATTTAATTTTCTGATTATTCTAAATATATACAGAAAGCGCTTTCCTAGGATTTTATATCTAAGGAGGAAGTAACAATGAAAAATAAAATTATTAAAATTATTACTTGTCTATTTTTGTTCGGTATGATTGTTGGAGCAAGTACTCCGTTAAATCTGTTTCCTTTTAGTGCTAGAGGTATAAAAGTGGAAGCTGCAAGTTCACGATATAATCATAATCATCGTGGATTTACTTGCTATAAAATGAACTATTATGTTACTAATAAAATGTGTAGAGATTTGAAAAAAAATTATAATAAGCTAAAGACTCCTGCTCAAATTGCATCTTTTATTCCTATTGGTGGAGTTGGAACATGGGTTATTACAAATGCTTTTAGTAGTGCTGTTGATGCAATGAATGTCTTTGTAAGAGCTGCAAATCAAGGAAAAGGTGTACAATTAACATATAATGCTCACTTTAGCAATACAACATCATATCAATACAATGATTACGCTCGTTATGTAATAAAATAATCAGAAAGTGAAA
>NZ_JAFCTP010000015.1:0-1346 GCF_049896085.1 Brevundimonas sp. TWP1-3
AAAGAAAAAAGAAACGGCTCTTTGTCAATAAGGACTGATGAGTTGTGCAAAATCAAATCTGAGTCAGAATGAACCACATTCTGGCTCAGATTTTTTGTTATCTTACATTGATTAATTGATTGATCAAAAAGATTCTAATTCTCATGTTCTCAAATGATTTAAATCCGTAGGATACTCGTTTCATTGTCTTTATGTGGGTATTCTTCGCTTCTATTTTTCCATTGGAATAAGGATAGATCATTGCGTTGGTGATGCCTTCTTCATAGGTCAGAAGGTTTTGAAGCTTTTCCCGAAAGCTGTCATCTAACGTTTCGGGAAGTTCTGCCAATAAGGAGAAAAATAAGTCAGGGTCTTTGTCTCGAAAGGCTTCAACTAATTCATGAAAAAAGGGATACGCCTCCTTTAGGGGCGGAGAAAACTCAAGCAATCGATCAATCATCATTGCTTCAGTAAGAAATGGGTATTTTGGTGCTCGGAAACTTTTCCATGTTTTGTATTCATAATGGTTGATGTTTGCACGATTTTTTAGCAAAAAGCGCCAGTTCTTTTTCAGTTTTTCTGCCTGGCTTTTCTGTCCGGCTTTACGAAGTTCATTCATTTCACGGATACGCAACTCATTGAACGCTTGATTCATGTGTTTGACAATATGAAACCGATCAATCACGACTTTCGCATTTGGCAGAACACGTTTGGTGAGCTGGAAGTAGGCGGCGTTCATGTCTGTCACCAAGAATTCTACTTCTTCTGGATTGGTACAACCTAAGAAATAGCTTGTTAATCGAGGTAATTTACGCGTAGGCAAAACATCTATTAATTTTCCTGTTTCGCCATCCGCGCAAATAAAGCTCATCTTATCTTCTATGGAAGCATGCGAACGAAATTCGTCAACCATCAATACTCTGGGGAGGATCTTCTTAGATTGCTTTGGTAAATAGCTTTTAAACTCTTTCAATGTACGAATAACGGTGGTCAAAGATACCTGACAGCTTTTCGCAATAAAAGATAAAGATACTTTTTCAGTCAGTAAAGAAGCAATTTTATATCTGACATGATTCGCGATTGAATGTCTGGGTTGAACAAAATAACTTTGAGCCGTCCAATGGGTTCGACAGTTTTTACAGGTATAGCGCTGCTTTTTTAAGCGCATAACCAAAGGCATGTGATTGTATTGTTCAAAGCGGACAATCGTTTCCTTCTTCCCATTTTTCACTACAATTACTTTCCCGTTTCCATCTACCACAGTAGAACCACAATTTCTACAGGTATGGGGAGCAGGTGAGAAAACAGCATCGACGATCAACGTCGATGCTGTTCTCTCGCCTACTCCTCGTGCTTGTAGAAGTTGT
>NZ_JAFCTP010000016.1:0-1321 GCF_049896085.1 Brevundimonas sp. TWP1-3
TCGTAGGAAGCTGCGCAGAATCCTCCTGTCCTCTCGTTCCTCCCACATGTACTTTGAGCGCACCCGGTGAGTCAGCTCATCGTCGATCGCGGTAAAGCGATGTTGCGCGGAGAGCAGCCAAGGCGTTGCAAGGAAGCGCCTGACGAACCCATGAATCGTGTCTATGTAGTGGGGGTAGCTCAGCAGCCTGCGGCCAACATCAGTGTCGCCTAGGCGCTGCTCGATTTCCTCGCGGGCTACGTTGGTGTGGGATAACACGCAAATCCCGCGAGTGCGGCTTTTCCAGTTGCGGGCAAGTATGGCGAGTTTGGCGACAAGCAATGTGGTTTTACCGCTTCCCGGACACGCCGATACGTCGAGTGTTTCTCGCGATCGAAGAAACGCCATACGCTGCTCATCCAGGCCCTCAAGCTTCATAAGGCCTGAGATCCAGTCGATGTCCTCGTCGGTGATTTCGGGTACCAGGTCACGGAACGTGATCATGGTGTCTGCCGCTCAGATTGCTGTTGCGATGGCTGGTGTTGCTCGTGGAGTATTTCCAAGCGAGAAGTCACATAGGTGATCGCCTCAACGAGGTAGCCGGGGAGTCTTTCCTCCAGACCCTCGCGTGGCACCACAATCCCCCGGTAGCGCTGTTCAAAAATGTCGACGAGGTACTGAGCTGTGATCGCCTTGGAGGCTACCTTGCGGTGGAACAGGGCATAGATGGTCGAACTTATTTGCTCAGCGGACATGCCCGAGCTGGCAAGCCGCTCATATTCGGTCATTGCCAGTTCAATCACCCGATCATGCGTTTCCCGAGCCGCATGAATGGCATCATCCTTCGCAGCCAATCGTGCCGCGACCAAAAGCTCACGTGCCATGCCGCTGAAGGCTAGGTCGTATTCCAGTGTCCATCGACCCGCCACGAACGTTTTTACATTCTGCTCGTCGTTCGCTTTACGCAGGCGGCGTCGCTCCTCCAAGCCGAGAAGCCGGCTATCATCATCGCCACCAAAATCGCGCGTTGCGCGCCACTTTCTCTGTGCAGTGTTTTCCCATTTTGGATCGTCTGCACCTTCCACCAACCCCAGAATTTCTGGTGCGCAATCCGGCATGACGTCCATGTCCGAGATGCAGGCTACAGGAATGTTCAAAACACCGTGTTCTGGGTGCGCACGTTGAAGGATCCGAGCATAGCGGCCCAGACCAACACCTCCGACATTCACAACCGAGACGCCATGTCGGGTCAAATCACGTCCAAGGAGCTTGGCAAGCGCGGGTAAGAGGATGGCTTCAGCATCTCCCTCGACGACGAGTACACCACGTGCGAAAAGCAAAT
>NZ_JAFCTP010000017.1:0-1291 GCF_049896085.1 Brevundimonas sp. TWP1-3
ATTGCGGCTCGTCACTCTTCTGGTCCGCAAGCGCAGGTGCACACGCCGACTGGATCTCGATTGCGCTGGGGACATTGGATACTGAGTTTTTCTCTGCCAAACAAAAGCACGTTCAAGTGGCGTCGAAGGCCTCGTTGTATGAGATTCCGTTCCGCACGTGGAGTTGACGAAATGAAGATCTGTTTCCCGACATTCTGGTCGCAAGACTCCGGCATTGATTACGGCGCAGGGGAACTGCGCATCGGCTCCAGTCACTGGAATTGTATTTAGCGAGTGACCCGTTGGTATGAGGTTTTTTCGCCATGTCGCAACGACACGATCAATCCGCATCTGAATCATTTGCTCAACTACTCCACCCCAAACTTTTCCTCGCTCCGCGTTTCGATCACCTAACCTCTTAGGATTGTGTGATCAACCTGGTTCGAGCCCCCATGCAAAAAGCATTATTGTTTTTCTTCGCGCTTCTCCTCCTCGGCCCAGCCATCGCGTCGGTGTCGGCCGCCGATCTGCCGGGCACGGCCGAGATCAACACCGCTGCCCCGCTCCCCGGTGTCACTCAAACCGATTTGCAGGCACTGCAACAGCGCCTTGACGGTCTCAAACAGCAGATCTCCTCCGCGAACAATTACAACCAGCTCGAAGGCCCGCAGGATCGGGTGCAGGCGTTTATTCTGGACCTGGATCGGTTGTCGGCCTCGTTGTTGCCGCAGCAGGCGCAGTTGACCGTGCAGCTTGGTGTTTTGGGCGCGGCACCGGTCGGTGAGGTGGCGGCCGAGCAGGCAGATATCGTGGCGCAGCGTGCGGCCTTGACCGAGCAAAAGAACAAGGTCGATACCGCGCTGAAGAATGTCGCGACGCTGAAGCAAAGTGCGACGGAGCTGATCACCCAGATCGCTGGCATTAGGCGCACGCTGCTGGAAAGCGAATTGACTCTGCGCAGCCACAGTGTGTTGAGCACCGGGTTCTGGGCGCCGCTGGTTGCGCCGTCGTGGGACGACCGTCACCGGTTGGGGGGGTTTGTTGATCAAATCAAGGCAACCGGTGCCGAAGCATTGAGGCCGCAACAGCGGTTTTACACCGGCGTTCTGGTGCTGCTGGGCTGGCTGGTGTGGACGTTGGGCCGGCGGTTCGCTGATCGGTGGTTGGCATGGGTGTGTATTCATCGGATGCCGGAGGGACGCTTGCGCCGCAGTTCGCTGGCATTCGCTTCCGCGCTGGCAACGCTGGCGGCCACAGCGATTGCGCTGGAGTTGTTGTTTTACGCCTGCACTCGGCATGTACCGTTGCCGCC
>NZ_JAFCTP010000018.1:0-1276 GCF_049896085.1 Brevundimonas sp. TWP1-3
GCCATGCTGACCATCCTGCCCACGTCCTAATGCAGCATGTGCATTCGAAAAAAATACTGTCGTGTCACACACGACAGCGATCCGATGGCTTGATGTCTACTGCCTCTGTCGTTCCTGGTGACATTGGGACAAACTCAGGGGTAAGAAATGGGAACACCCCATCCTGATCGTACTCTGTATAGCCTTTCACTCTGGGATTGCCGGGCTTTGCTGTGTACTTAGCAGCGACACCGAAAAGCGCGGTTAGGATCTGTAGGACGGCCTTAATCAGGGCCATCGCCTCTTCGTGAGCGATTTCCTGTCTAACCTGAGCCCCGGTTCTTTTTACTTTGAGTTTGAGGAAGGGTGAACAGGCAGTGTTAGCAGGAACGAAGTAGAGATAGATCCAGCCACGGTTGACCCAGTAGCGGTGCTGAACTGGTTTAGGCTTGCCTTTACTCGCCGAATTTCGCTTTGAAAGCTCTGCTTGTAGCTGCGGAAGCATGCGCGGCTCATATCTGATGCCTTCCTGTGTAGTCAGTTTTTGGAAGGTAAACCGAGCTTTTTTCAAAGTCTTGCCAGCGGTGACACGCCCTTCGAATTCATAAGCGATCCCTTTCGGCTGGCCTTCGGTGTCGTATCGCAGGTGGACGTGGACGCGTTGCCTCCTTAAGGCCCGGACAAAATTGAGGATGTCACCATTACGCTCCCTAGTACTTTCTATACAAGCTCCCACCCTTGCAGCCAGACGGGATCTGTAGGGCATGGTGTGGGCCCTTGCGGCACCCTCCACTTCCCTACCGCTCACGGTGATGTTCCAGGTTTCCTCCGGCCTAAAGGCCTTTCTGAGGCCGAACATATCCTCGATCTCGCTAACCGCTTGAATGTTTCTTTCATAGTTATTTTTGTCACTAACCATCGGAAAGCCTGGCTCGAAGCTAACTCGATTCGCAACGATATGAACATGCTCGTTGCCAGTATCAGCATGAAGGACTGATGTGTACTTAGTAGTGCTCTTGAAGCCCATCAGTTTCAGGTAATGTCGTACAGCGATCTTCCATTGCGTAGGGGTGAGTGACTCACCAGTATCTAGCGAAAGAACTGCATGAAAAATCGGCCTCAAATTTCTCTTTGGCTTTCCTTGCTCGCCAACCTTCAATTTTGTAGCAATATCCATGTCCAAGATCATACAACTCAGATTCTCCAGACTTCCCCTCTGTATCTCGACCTCTGGGCAGAAGGCCAAGCAGTTGGTATCGATCGTGTTGATATTGACTATGTCATGGTCGTGCTTTTT
>NZ_JAFCTP010000019.1:0-1272 GCF_049896085.1 Brevundimonas sp. TWP1-3
ACCCCGTGAACCTTTACTATAGCTTTGCACTGGACTTTGAATTTGCTTGTGTAGGATAGGTGGGAGGCTTTGAAGCGTGGACGCCAGTCTGCGTGGAGCCAACCTTGAAATACCACCCTGGCAACTTTGAGGTTCTAACTCAGGTCCGTTATCCGGATCGAGGACAGTGTATGGTGGGTAGTTTGACTGGGGCGGTCTCCTCCTAAAGAGTAACGGAGGAGTACGAAGGTGCGCTCAGACCGGTCGGAAATCGGTCGTAGAGTATAAAGGCAAAAGCGCGCTTGACTGCGAGACAGACACGTCGAGCAGGTACGAAAGTAGGTCTTAGTGATCCGGTGGTTCTGTATGGAAGGGCCATCGCTCAACGGATAAAAGGTACTCCGGGGATAACAGGCTGATACCGCCCAAGAGTTCATATCGACGGCGGTGTTTGGCACCTCGATGTCGGCTCATCACATCCTGGGGCTGAAGCCGGTCCCAAGGGTATGGCTGTTCGCCATTTAAAGTGGTACGCGAGCTGGGTTTAGAACGTCGTGAGACAGTTCGGTCCCTATCTGCCGTGGACGTTTGAGATTTGAGAGGGGCTGCTCCTAGTACGAGAGGACCGGAGTGGACGAACCTCTGGTGTTCCGGTTGTCACGCCAGTGGCATTGCCGGGTAGCTATGTTCGGAATAGATAACCGCTGAAAGCATCTAAGCGGGAAACTAGCCTCAAGATGAGATCTCACTGGAACCTTGAGTTCCCTGAAGGGCCGTCGAAGACTACGACGTTGATAGGTTGGGTGTGTAAGCGCTGTGAGGCGTTGAGCTAACCAATACTAATTGCCCGTGAGGCTTGACCATATAACACCCAAGCAATTTGCGTCGGCTCTCTAAACCAGAGCAACCAGATTGCGGTGTGTGAAGACGCAATGAACCGAAAGTTCGATCTCGCAAAAACACCGAAAGCTGTCACATACCCAATTTGCTGAAGCGAGGCCATCTGGCCACGACTCAGTACCCGAATTTCTTGACGACCATAGAGCATTGGAACCACCTGATCCCATCCCGAACTCAGCAGTGAAACGATGCATCGCCGATGGTAGTGTGGGGTTTCCCCATGTGAGAGTAGGTCATCGTCAAGATTAAATTCCGAAACCCCAATTGCGAAAGCAGTTGGGGTTTTGTTTTGCCTGCAAAAAAGTGAGCAAACGAAAAGCCCCGCAGATGAAAATCTGCGGGGCTTTTTCATGACCAGGCTTTTTGCCTTTAGATGCCTAGATCTCTTTAACC
>NZ_JAFCTP010000020.1:0-1234 GCF_049896085.1 Brevundimonas sp. TWP1-3
TGTTCGACCCGGATCACGGGCGCATGCTGTTCTGGATCAAGAATCTGCAGGCATAAAAAAGGCGCCCCAGAAGGGCGCCAAACTGTCATCTCCGAGGCCAGAGCGGAGCCGTCGAAGGTTCATCGGTAAAGCGTTTCAATCAGGTCGGTAGGACTCGGTCACTTGGGCGGTCTGGTCGTCCGGAACCCGTAGCTCACTGGCTCTGCTGTCAGTCTGGGTTTGCGCGGAATGGACCGGGAAGTTTTCCCAGTGATGTCGCATGCGCTCGGCGCCGCCTTCAGCGAAAGCGCTGGCCGATGCGAGGGTGAGTAGACCGGCAAGGATTGCAGTCGTGGTTTTCATGGTGCCTCCTACGAAAAAATGTCGGAGCCTTTCGTCCATGAATCAAGGTCTCGGGGCGCAGTGTCCACCGAGGGCATTAACTCGGGGTTAATGCCCGTTCAGTGTAGGTTTTACTGATTGTTTCCTACGGAAACCGGACGAACGCCGCGCGCGCAGGGCGAGGCGAGGCTTAGAGCTTCCAGTCGAGACTCAGCGTGACGGTGCGCGGATCGCCCCAGAACACGCCGTTGTAGAAGCCGACGTTGTCGTAGTACTTCTTGTCGAACAGGTTGTCGACGTTCAGCGAAGCCGACAGGTGTTTGTCGAATTCATACCGCGACATCAGCTTGACCACGGTGTAGGCGTCCTGGCTGATGCGCGCGCGTTCGGTGATGATCCGCCCGTTAGCGCCACGCCCCACCGGGCGGTTGGAATTGCCATAAACCTCACTTTGCCAATTCACCGCGCCGCCTACCGTCAGTGCGTGCCAGTTGCCCGGCAGGCGATAAGCCGTGGACAGGCGCAGCATGTTCAGCGGCTGATTGGTGTTGCTGCGCTGTTTCTCGCCGTTGGCCGAGTGGGTGTAGGTGTACCCGGCAGTCATGTTCCAGCCGTCGAGCACTTCGCCGGAGACTTCGGCTTCGAAGCCGTTGACCTTGTTGCCCTTGCCGCCGGATTTGTAGAACTCCTCGCCCGTCACCGGGTCCGGCGCCACCGAGTCGTCGACTTCGGCGACGTTGTCCTGCTTGCTCCAGAACACCGCCGTGGACAGATTCAGACGCTCCTCCAGCAGGCTGCCCTTGAGACCCACTTCATAGTTGCTGCCGACAATCGGATCGAGGTATTTGCGACTGGCGTCTCGCTGCTCCTGAGGATTGAAAATGTCGGTGTAGCTGACATACGCGGTGTACTC
>NZ_JAFCTP010000021.1:0-532 GCF_049896085.1 Brevundimonas sp. TWP1-3
ACCGCGATGCGATGCGCTCGGTGCTCAAGGCGTTATGTGAAGAGCTGGTGCGGGTCAAAGAGCGCCTCGACCTGTTCGTGCGCAGCGACCGTCAGCACACCTCGGATCTGGACAGTTTGCTGGCGCCGCTGCGGCAGATTGCCGATACCCTGGCGGTGCTCGGTTTCGGCCAGCCGCGCAAGGTCATTATCGATCAACTGGCGGTGGTGCTGAGTCTCGTCCAGGGCCAGCGCGAGCCGAACGACGCGATCCTGATGGACGTCGCCGGCGCCTTGCTCTACGTCGAAGCCACGTTGGCCGGAATGGTCGGCACGGTTGAACCGGAGAGCCAGGAAGACAATCGCCTGCCGACTACCGATCTGACGCAGATTCATCAGATCGTGATCAAGGAAGCGCGCATCTGCCTGCAACAGGCCAAGGATATGATCGTCGACTACATCGACGCCGATTGGGATCGCCAGCAACTGCAACCGCTGCCCGCGCTGCTGACCCAGGTGCGCGGCGCGCTGGCCGTAATCGGACTGAGCCGGGC
>NZ_JAFCTP010000021.1:542-1160 GCF_049896085.1 Brevundimonas sp. TWP1-3
GCGGCGAATCTGGTCGAGGCCTGCAACGGCTTTATCCGCGAGCATTTGCTGCTCGACCCGCAAGAGCCGGGCTGGCAGCAACTGGACAACCTCGCCGACGTCATCACCAGCCTTGAGTATTACCTCGAACGCCTGACGGATGACCCGATAGCGCCGAGTGAACAACTGCTCGACGGTGCGCAAAAGAGTCTGGCCAGTCTCGGTTACTTTCCCAGCGAGCAACATGTGCCGGTGCTGGAAGACGTACTCAGCCCCAACGAAGCACAGGTGATGCAGGATCTGCAGGCGCTGGAGGACCCGGAAACTGTGCAGTCGCTGGCCGACGTGTTGGCCAGCCCGGTGTCGGCGGTCAACCCGCCCGCGCTGATCACTCCGGGCAGCCTGATGCCGCCGCCGGCCGATGAAGAACCGGTGGATGATGAACTGCGCGAAGTGTTCCTCGAAGAGACTGACGAAGTCCTCGAAGTGCTGCGTGAATACCTGCCGCGCTGGTTCGCCGATTCCCGCGACCGCGCAGCCCTGAGCGAACTGCGTCGGGCCTTTCACACCTTGAAGGGCAGCGGACGCATGGTGCGCGCGTTGATCCTCGGCGAGTTGGCGTGGGCCGTGGAAAACCTG
>NZ_JAFCTP010000022.1:0-1078 GCF_049896085.1 Brevundimonas sp. TWP1-3
TGCTCGGGATTGGTTTGAGCATGCTCGCGTTGTCGTGCTTCGGCGGTTCGCAGATTACTTCGGTATGGATTCGCGACAATTTCTATGTCCTGCAATGGCTGCAGATTTTCGGTCAGCCGATGTCGGTGCTGCCGCTATTGATGCTCGCCACCGGCAGCATCTCGCCGATGGAAGGGCCGTTCGCCTCGGCGTGGTTCAACACTATCAGAGGCATGGCGGCCGTGATCGCCACCGGGGTAATCGAAACGCTGACCACAGCGCGGCTGCATTTCCATTCGACGATGCTGGTCGATCGTCTCGGCAACTCGCCGCTGGCCGCGCAAGACGCCGGTCTCGCCCATCGCTTGCACGAACAAGCCGTGGTGCTGACTTCTTCGGATCTCTACTTGTGCATGAGCGGCGTGGCACTGGCGCTGATTCTGCTGATTTTCTGGCTGCCGACGCGGATGTTCCCGCCTCGCGCGCCGACTTGATTGCTTCACGAAACAGAAGGTTTTTATGACGACTCAAGCAAAGCAAAAAATCGCCGTCGCCGTGGCGGCTGCACTGGCTGTCGGCGTGTTGCTGTACTTGGCGGTGCCGGGTCTGTTCGGCAAACGCACGCAGCAGAACACCAACGACGCCTATGTTTCCGCTGACTTCACGTTGGTGGTGCCGCGTGTGTCGGGCTTCATCAAAGAAGTGCTGGTGGAGGACAACGAGCAAGTGAAGGCGGGACAGTTACTCGCACTGATCGATGATCGCGATCTGCGCGCCGCCGCCGAGGCGGCCGATGCGCAAACCCTGGTCGCTCGCGCCCAATTGCAAAATGCCAAAGCGACGCTGGAGCGCCAGACCTCGGTGATTGCCCAGGAGCAGGCTGCGGTAGTTTCGGCCAAGGCTGAAATGGCTTTTGCTCAGCAAGAACTCAATCGCTACAACCACCTCGCGGGCGTTAGTGCCGGTACGGTGCAGAACGCGCAACAGGCGCGTACGCGGATCGATCAGGCCAGCGCCAAGCTCGACACCGCCACCGCGAAACTTGCGGCGGAACGCAAGCAGGTCGACATTCTCAGCGCCCAGCGCGATGCAGCCGAAG
>NZ_JAFCTP010000023.1:0-1023 GCF_049896085.1 Brevundimonas sp. TWP1-3
GAGGTAGGTCTGGATCCGGAAACCCGGCACCGCTACCCCCACGAATTTTCCGGTGGGCAACGGCAGCGAATCGCCATTGCTCGAGCCTTGGTGCTCAAACCGGCGCTGATCCTGCTGGACGAGCCGACTTCGGCGCTCGACCGGACGGTGCAGCGGCAAGTGGTCGAGCTGTTGCGCTCGCTGCAAGCCAAGTACAACCTGACGTATTTGTTCATCAGCCATGACCTGGCTGTCGTCAAAGCGCTGAGCCACCAGTTGATGGTGGTCAAGCATGGCCAAGTGGTCGAACAGGGAGACGCGCAAAGTATCTTTGCCGCCCCCCAACATCCGTATACACAGCAGTTGCTGGAAGCCGCTTTTCTGGCACCAGCCACTGCGCAATAACCTGAAAGAGGAGCAACACATGGGTTTTCTCGCCGGTAAGCGCGTACTGATCGTCGGTGTCGCCAGCAAGCTGTCCATCGCATCCGGCATCGCTGCCGCCATGCATCGCGAGGGCGCTGAGCTTGCCTTCACTTATCAGAACGACAAGCTGAAAGGTCGTGTTGAAGAATTCGCCCAAGGCTGGGGCTCGAGCCCTGAGCTGTGCTTCCCGTGCGACGTGGCCAGCGATGAAGAAATCGCCAAGGTCTTCGAAGCACTGAGCAAGAAGTGGGACGGCCTGGACTGCATCGTGCACTCCGTCGGCTTCGCCCCGGGCGACCAACTGGACGGCGACTTCACCGAAGCCACCACCCGTGAAGGTTTCCGCATCGCGCACGACATCAGCGCCTACAGCTTCGTGGCCCTGGCCAAAGCTGGCCGCGAAATGATGAAAGGCCGCAACGGCAGCCTGCTGACCCTGTCGTACCTGGGCGCCGAGCGCACCATGCCGAACTACAACGTAATGGGCATGGCCAAGGCTTCGCTGGAAGCAGGCGTACGCTACCTGGCCGGCTCCCTGGGCCCGGACGGCACCCGCGTCAACTGCGTATCGGCTGGCCCGATTCGTACTCTGGCAGCTTCGGGCATCAAGAACTTCCG
>NZ_JAFCTP010000024.1:0-961 GCF_049896085.1 Brevundimonas sp. TWP1-3
ACTACTCGACGATCTTGGCGACGACGCCGGCGCCGACGGTGCGGCCGCCTTCACGGATGGCGAAGCGCAGGCCTTGGTCCATGGCGATCGGGGTGATCAGTTCGACGTTCAGCTCGGCGTTGTCGCCGGGCATGATCATTTCGACGCCTTCCTTCAGGTGAACGATGCCGGTCACGTCCGTGGTGCGGAAGTAGAACTGCGGGCGATAGTTCGTGAAGAACGGCGTGTGACGACCGCCTTCTTCCTTGGTCAGGATGTAGGCTTCGGCCAGGAACTTGGTGTGCGGGGTGATGGAGCCCGGCTTGCACAGCACTTGGCCGCGCTCGACGTCTTCACGCTTGGTGCCGCGCAGCAGGACGCCGACGTTGTCACCGGCTTGACCCTGGTCCAGCAGCTTGCGGAACATTTCGACGCCCGTGCAGGTCGTCTTCTGGACCGGACGGATGCCGACGATTTCGACTTCTTCACCGACCTTGACGATCCCCTTTTCGACGCGACCCGTGACCACGGTGCCGCGGCCCGAGATCGAGAAGACGTCTTCGACCGGCATCAGGAAGGGCAGGTCGACCGGACGTTCCGGCTGCGGGATGTAGGCGTCGACGGTTTCCATCAGGGCCAGAACGCGCTGTTCGCCGATTTCCGGGTTCACGCCGTCGGTCGCGGCCTTGGCCGAACCCTTGGTGATCGGAATGTCGTCGCCGGGGAACTGGTACGACGAGAGCAGCTCGCGCACTTCCATCTCGACCAGTTCCAGCAGTTCTTCGTCGTCGACCAGGTCGACCTTGTTCATGAAAACCACCAGGGCCGGCACGCCGACCTGACGGGCCAGCAGGATGTGCTCGCGCGTTTGCGGCATCGGGCCGTCGGCGGCCGACACCACCAGGATCGCGCCGTCCATCTGCGCGGCGCCGGTGATCATGTTCTTCACATAGTCGGCGTGGCCGGGGCAGTCGACGTGGGC